>NZ_JBEYTK010000008.1:0-233788 GCF_040643015.1 Micromonospora sp. NPDC047527
GTGTTGGTGGGTGTGTGTCTGCATCGTTCGGTGGATCAGGTTGTGGCGATGTTGGCGGTGCATAAGGCCGGTGGTGTGTATGTGCCGTTGGATCCCGGTTATCCGTCTGAGCGTCTGGGTTTGATGGTTGCTGATGCGGGGGCGTCGGTGGTGGTGACGTCGTCGGGGTTGGTGGCGGGGTTGCCGGGGTTGTCGGCTGAGGTGGTGTTGGTTGATCGGCCGGGGTTGTGGGCTGGTGAGTCTGCTGAGGATGTGCCGCCGGTGGTGGGTCCGGACAACGCCTGCTATGTGATCTTCACGTCGGGCTCGACGGGCCGTCCCAAGGGCGCGGTCGTCACACACGCCGGCCTCGTCAACCGCACCCAGTACGTCCTGCCGGAGGTCTACCGCCTCGGCCCGGACGGCGTCGTCCTTCAGAAGACCGAGATCGGCTTCGACGTCTCACCGGCAGAGGTCTACGCCGCCCTGTCGGCCGGCGCGCGGATCGTCGTGGCCCGACCTGGTGGTCACCGCGACCCCGCGTACCTCCGTGATCTGATCATCGCGGAGCAGGTGACGACCGCCCACTTCGTCCCGGCGATGCTGTCGGCGCTCCTCGCCGAGGGCCTTGAGCAGTGCACCTCGCTGCGTTCCGTCGGCGTCGGCGGCGAGGAGTTGCCGGTCGACGTGGCGCGGGCGTTCCTGGCGGCGCTGCCCGACTGCGAACTGCACAACACCTACGGTCCCGCCGAGGCGGCGGTCGACGTCACCAGTTGGCAGTGCGACCCCGAGGCCCTGGCCGAGCTGACCCGGGTGCCCCTCGGCGGACCGCACCCCAATCTGCGGCTCTACGTCCTCGACGAAAACCTCGCGATGGTCCCCATCGGCGTGCCGGGGGAGCTGTACCTCGGTGGTGTGGGTGTGGGTCGGGGTTATTTGGGGGCTGCGGGGTTGACGGCGGATCGGTTTGTGCCGGATCCGTTTGGGTTGGTGGGGTCGCGGTTGTATCGGACTGGGGATGCGGTGGCGTGGCGGTCGGACGGGACGGTGGAGTTCCTGGGTCGGTTGGATGCGCAGGTGAAGTTGCGTGGTGTGCGGGTGGAGTTGGGTGAGGTGGAGTCGGCGTTGCGGTCCTGCGCGGGGGTGCGGGATGCGGTGGCGTCGGTGGCGGAGGTTGATGGTCGGCGGGTGTTGGCCGGTTACGTGGTGCCGGTGGGTGATGCACGCCCAGATTCGAGCGGGCTGCGGGAGTCGTTGCGGCGGATGTTGCCGGAGGCGATGGTGCCGTCGGCGTTCGTGGTGATCGGCGGGGTGCCGGTGGATCCGAATGGGAAGGTGGATCGGCGGCAGTTGCCGGTGCCGTCGGTGGCGGATGAGCCGGTGGGTGTGGTGGTCGAGCCTGCGTCGGTGGTGGAGCGGGCGGTGGCCGGGGTGTGGGCGCGGGTGTTGGGTCGGGATGAGGTCAGTGTCGAGGCGAGTTTCTTCGACCTGGGTGGTGACTCGATGTTGGCGGTGACGTTGGTCGGGTCGTTACGGGCGGCGGGTTATTCCACGAGTGTGCGGGATGTTTTCGCGTATCGGACGGTGCGAGGGCTGGCTGCGAGTCTGGGCGATGGCGGGGACGAGTGGGTTCCGGTGGAGCCGTTCGCGCTGCTGAGCGACGCCGACCGGGCTGCTCTGCCGACCGGCCTGACCGACGCCTACCCCGCCGCGCAGACCCAACTCGGCATGCTCGTCGAGCTGGCCACCAGCGGGGACCGGGCGGCCTACCACAGCGTGATCGCCCACCACGTCCGCGACGGGCGGCCGTTCTCGGCCGACGCGCTGCGGGCCGCCGTCGCGATGGTCGTCGCACGGCACGAGATCCTGCGCACCTCGTTCGACCTGACCGGCTACTCGGTGCCGATGCAACTCGTGCACGCCGAGGTGACCCCGCAGGTGACCGTGGTGGACGGCCGGGACGTGCCGGCGGATCAGCAGGTGCGACTCTTCGAGGAGTTCGTCGCGGCCGAGCGGGCCACCCCCTTCGACCTGGCCGTCGCGCCACTGCTGCGCGTCGCCGCGCACCAGGACGGCGACGCGAGTTGGTGGCTGAGCTTCACCATCTGCCACGCGGTCACCGAGGGCTGGAGCACCGCACAGCTGCTCGCCGAACTGTTGGCCGTCTACGTCGACCTGGCCGACGGGCAGAGCCCGACCGAGGCCGAACAGCCGGCGGTGCGGTACGCCGACTTCATCGCCGCCGAGCTGTCCGCGCTGACATCCGACGAGGACCGGGACTACTGGCGTGCGGTGGTCGACGGCTGCAGTCCGTTCGTGCTGCCCGCCGGCTGGGGTGAGCCCGGCGATCCGACTGCCATCTCGACCACCGTCGACGTCGCGGACCTGGACGAGGCCGTCGCGCGATTTGCCTCCGAGGCCGGCGTCTCGGTCAAGGCGGTGCTGCACGCGGCGCACCTGAAGGTGCTCAGTCAACTCAGCACCGAGCAGAGCTTCCACGCCGGGCTGGTCTGCGACGCCCGGCCCGAGGTCCTCGGGGCCGACCGGGTGCAGGGCATGTATCTCAACACCCTGCCGTTCGGCTACGAGCGCACCGCCCGCACGTGGCGCGATCTGGTGACCGCGGTCTTCGACCGGGAGGTCGACCTCTGGCCCCACCGGCGGTTCCCGCTGGCGGAGATCCAGCGCGGCGCTGGTCAGCGGCTGCTGCGGGTGCTCTTCAACTACCAGGACTTCTCCCGCGCCGGTCAGCAGGCGACCGCGACCGGCACCCAGCCGGTCGTCATCGGCAGCGCTGGCGACGGTGCCACCGAGTTCGAGCTGTCGGTCTTCGCGCACCGGGGCAACTACCAGCTCTCCAGCCGTAGCAACGTGCTCTCCCGAGCCAACCTGGAACGGCTGGCCGGCATGTACCGGGCCGTGCTGGCGGCGATGGTCGCCGACCCGGACGGCGACGCGCAGGCGGTCCACCTGCCCGGTGGTGAGCGGGAGCGGCTGCTCGGCGTGGTCGACACCGGCGTCGAGGAGCCGGTAACCGGCACCGTGGCCGCACTGTTCGAGGCCCGTGCGGCAGCCGCACCCGACGCGGTGGCGGTGGTCGCCGGCCCGACCCGACTGACGTACGCGCAGGTCAACGCAGAGGCCAACCGGCTCGCCGGGCACCTGCGGGCCGCCGGTGTGGGCAGGGGCGCGGTGGTCGGTGTCTGCCTGGACCGGGGCGTGGACCTGGTGCCCGCCCTGCTCGGCGTGCTCAAGGCCGGTGCCGCCTACCTGCCGCTCGACCCGACGCAGCCGGCCGAGCGCATCGCGTACCTGCTCGCCGACGCGGGCGCCGGGACGGTGGTCGCCACGAGTGCCCACGTCGACGCGCTGGCCGGTTACGACGGGCACCTGGTGCTGCTCGACCGCACCGACCTGACCGGCCAGCCGGAGACCGACCCGGCCCCGGTGAACGACGCCGACGACCCGCTCTACGTCATCTACACCTCCGGCTCGACAGGCCGCCCGAAGGGTGTCTGCGTCAGCCACGCCAACGTGCTGCGGCTGCTCGACAGCGCGCAGGAGCACTACGCCACCGACGAAACCGATGTCGTCGCGCTGTTCCACTCGTACGCCTTCGACGTCTCGGTCTGGGAGTTGTGGGGCGCGCTGCTGCACGGCAGCCGGCTCGTGGTGGTGCCCCCGGCCGTGGCCCGGGTGCCGGAGGACCTGCTCGACCTGCTGGTGGAGCAGGAGGTGACCCTGTTGGCCCAGACCCCCACGGCCTTCCGCGGTCTGGTCCGGCTGGCCGCCGACGGTGACAAGCGGCTGCGGCGGCTGGTGCTGCGGGCGGTCGTGCTGGCCGGCGAGCGGCTGGACTTCGCCGACCTCACCCCGTGGGTCGACCGGCTCGGGCTGGCCCGGATCGCCCTGGTCAACATGTACGGGATCACCGAGACCACGGTCTACTCCACCTATCACCGGATCACCCGCGCCGACCTCGCGGCCGGGGTGGGCAGCCGGATCGGGCGTCCGCTGGCCGGTGTTCGCATGTACGTGCTCGACCAGCAGGGGCACCCGACGCCGCTCGGTGTGCCCGGCGAGATCCACCTGGCCGGGCACGGTGTGGCCCGGGGTTACCTGAACCAACCGGCGCTGACCGCCCAGCGGTTCCTGCCCGACCCCTACGGCCCCGCCGGCAGTCGGATGTATCGCACCGGCGACCAGGGGATCCGGCTGCCCGACGGCAGCGTGGAGTTCCTCGGCCGGCTCGACGACCAGGTCAAGCTGCGTGGTTACCGGATCGAGCTGGGCGAGGTGGAGTCGGCGCTGGCCGCGCTGCCGGAGGTCGCCGAGGCGGCGGTCGTCCTGCGCGAGGACACCGCTGGTGACCCGCGACTGGTCGGGTACCTGGCCGGCGCGCCCGGGCAGCGGCCGAGCATTGGCGAGCTGCGCGTGGCGCTGGCCCGCACGCTGCCGGACTACATGATCCCGTCGGCCTTCGTGACGCTGGACCAGTTGCCCCGCAACAACAGCGGCAAGCTCGACCGGCGGGCACTGCCCGCGCCGCGCGACGGCGATCCCGGCGATGGGCGGGCCAGGGTCGGTCCGCGTACCGAGCTGGAGGAACGGGTCGCCGGGATCTGGGCGCAGGTGCTGGGCCTGCCGGCGGTGGGCGTCGAGGACGGCTTCTTCGAGCTGGGCGGCCACTCGATCAAGGCGCTGGTGCTGGCCAGCACGCTGCGGACGGCCGGTTTCGAGGTCTCGGTCGCGGACGTGATGGACCTGCAGACCGTTTCCCGGCTCTGCGCCGCGCTTGTCGACCGCACCGGCCCGGTGCACGTCGACCGCCCGGTGGAGCCGTTCGAGCTGGTGTCCGCGCCGGACCGGGCCCTGCTGCCGGACGGCCTCACCGACGCGTACCCGCTGTCCCAGGTGCAGCTCGGCATGCTGCTGGAGATGCTGGCCGACAACGGCTGGAACCACTACCACAACGTGGCGTCCTTCCTCGTCCGCGAGGACGACCCGCTGGACCTGCCGACGCTGCGCGAGGCGGTGAACCTCGTGGTGAACCGGCACGAGGTGCTGCGCTCCTCGGTGGACCCGACCGGCTATTCGGTGCCGATGCAACTGGTGCACCCCGCCGTGCGGGTCCCGGTCGTGCCGCACGACCTGCGCGGGCTGTCCGAGGACGACCGGCAGGCCGAGCTGCGCCGCCTGGTCGCCGTGGAGTACGGGTCGCCGTTCGACGTCGAGCGGGCGCCGCTGCTGCGGATCGCCGTCTGCCGGGAGACCGACCGGAGTTGGCGTCTGGTGCTGACGATCTGCCACGTGGTCGTCGAGGGCTGGAGCCTGCACGCGCTGGTCGCGGAGATCCTCGACCGCTACCGCACGATGCGCGTCGGCGCCCGAACCGAGCCGGAGCCGCTGCCGGAGGTGCGGTTCGCCGACTTCATCGCCGAGGAACGTCGTGCCCTGGAATCCCCGGCGGACCGGCGGTACTGGCAGGACCTGATGGACCGCTGCGCGAAGTTCACCTTCCCGTCCGGCTGGCGGCCCACGTCGCCGCCGCGGGCGCGTACCGCCCACACCGTCCGGGTGCCGTTCCGCGACCTGGAGCCGGGCCTTCGCGCGCTGGCCTCCGCCGCGCGGGTCTCGCTCAAGGCGGTGCTGCACGCCGCGCACCTGACGGTGCTCGGCCAGCTCACCGACGAGCCCCGGTTCTACAGCGGTCTGGTCTGTCACACCCGTCCGGACATGCTGGGCAGCGAGCGGGTGTACGCCATGTCGTTGAACACGCTGCCGTTCCCGTACGAACGCGACTCCGCCACCTGGACCGAACTGGTCCGCCGGGTGCATGCGACGGAGGTCGAGATGTGGCCGCACCGGCGCTACCCCGCGCCGGCGATCCGGCCGGCGGTCGCCGGTACCCGCCTGCTCGACGTCTACTTCAGCTACCTCGACTTCGACGAGGTGGTCGGTGAGCACGTCGAGGCAGGCCCCCGGTACGCCGCCGCCAGCTCGGAGTTCGCCCTGGCCGTCTCCGCGGTCGCCGGGCACCTGGAGCTGAGCAGCGACAGCGATCACCTGGAGCGGGCCGAGGTCGAACGGATGGCCGCGATGTACCGGCTCGTGCTCGCCGCGATGGTGGCGGACCCGGACGGCGACGCCCGCGCGGTCCGGCTGCCCGAGGCGGAGCGGCACAACGTGCTGGTGGCCTGGGCCGAGTCGGCCGACGAGATCGTGCCGGAGCCCGGCCTGGTGCCGGACCTGGTGCGGGAGAGGGCTGCCATCGCGGGCGACGCGGCGGCGGTCGGCGAGTTGAGCTACGCCGACCTCGACGCGGCGGCGAACCGGCTCGGCTGGCATCTGCGGGAGCGGGGCGTCGGACCGGAGCGGGTGGTGGGGGTGCTGCTCGACCGGGGCACCGACCTCGTCACGACCCTGCTGGGCATCTGGCGGGCGGGCGGGGCGTACCTGCCGATCGACCCGTCGTACCCGGCGGCCCGGATCGCGTCCATGCTCACCCAGGCCGGGGCCACCGTCGTGGTCACCAGCACCGCCTACGCCGACCGGTTCACCGACGTCGACCGGGTGCTGCTGGACGTCGACGCGGGGCTGATCGCGGCCCACCTCGACGAGCATCCGCCGGGCCGCACCGACCCGGACCAGCTCGCGTACGTGATCTTCACGTCGGGGTCGACGGGCCAGCCCAACGGCGTGCAGGTCAGCCATCGCAGCCTGGCCGGCTACCTGAACTGGGCGGTGCACGAACTGGTCGCCGACCGGGCGGGTGGCGCGGCCCTGTTCTCCTCGGTCGCCTTCGACATGGTGGTGACCACCATCTGGGCGCCGCTGGTCGCCGGGCAGCGGCTGTGGCTGTTGCCGGCCGACGCCGGGCTGGACGAGCTCGGCCCGCGGCTGGCCGCGGCGGGGCCGTTCAGCTTCGTCAAGCTGACCCCGAGTCATCTGGACCTGCTCGCCGGGCAGTTGTCGGCCGAGCAGGCAGCCGCGCTGACCCCGATGCTGGTGCTCGGCGGCGAGGCGCTCACCGCGCGGACCTGCGCGCGGTGGCAGGAACTCGCACCACGGACCGTGCTGCTCAACGAGTACGGCCCGACCGAGGCGACAGTCGCCGTCAGCCGTTACCCGGTGACCGGCGCGCTCACCGGCCAGGTCGCCCCGATCGGCCGTCCGCTCGGCGGGATGCGTGCCTATGTGCTGGACGCCCGGCTGAATCCGGTGCCGGTCGGCGCGGTCGGCGAGGTCTACCTCGGTGGGCCGCAACTGGCCCGGGGGTACGCCGGACGGCCCGACCACACCGCCGACCGGTTCGTGCCCGACCCGTACGGGCCGGCGGGCTCCCGGTTGTACCGCACCGGTGACCGTGGCCGCTGGTTGCCGGAGGGGCAGCTCGACCTGCTCGGCCGGGTCGACGACCAGGTGAAGATCCGTGGGCACCGGGTGGAGCCGGGCGAGATCCGCGCGGTGCTCCTCGACCATCCCGCCGTACGCGACGCGGCGGTGGTGGCCCGCCCGGCGGCCGGCGGCGGCAACCAGTTGATCGCGTACCACGTGGGTGGTTCTGACGACCTGGCCGGGCACTGTGCCCGGCGGCTGCCCGCCGCTCTGGTCCCGGCCGCCTTCGTGCCGGTCGACGCCATTGCGCTCAACCCCAACGGCAAGGTGGACCTGCGGGCGTTGCCGGCGGCACCGCTGCGGACGGAGGCGGAGGTCGCCCCGCCGCAGGGTCCGGCCGAGACCACTCTCGCCGGGATCTGGGCCGAGCTGCTGGACGTGCCGAGGATCGGTCGTGAGGACCGGTTCTTCGCCCTGGGCGGGCACTCCCTGCTGGTGGTGCCCATGGTCACCGCGGCCCGGCAGGCCGGCCTCCCGCTCACGCTGCAACAGGCGATGCTGGACCGTCCGCTGGCCGACCTCGCCGCCGCGTTCACCCCGGCCGGTCCGGCTCCGCGAGCCGTGGCGGTGCCCCGGAACGCGCCGTTGCCCCAGATCGCTCCGCTCCTCGCCGAGGCGCGGGTGCCCGGTGCGTCGCTGGCCGTGCTCGCGGACGGCGAGTTGGTGCAGGTCCTCGCGGTGGGGCACGGCACGTCGGGCGGTGACGCCCCGGTGACTCCGGCCACCATCTTCCCGGTGGGCTCGGTCAGCAAGCTGGTCGCGGCGGTGGGTGCGCTGGCCCTGGTCGACAGGGGAGCGCTCCAGCTCGACGCGGACGTCAACGCGTACCTCAAGGAATGGCAGTTGCCCGCCGACCGGCCGGTGAGCCTGCGGCAACTGCTCGGCCACGTCGCCGGGCTGACGTCGACGGGCAGCACCGGCCACCCGCGCGGCGGCCCGGTGCCGCCGCTGTCGGACCTGCTGCTCGGCCGTGGCGTGCCCACCGGCCCGGTGCGGGCGCTCGACGCGCCCGACCCGGTCGCGGTGGAGCGCAACAGCCACTTCGTGGTGTTCCAGCAGCTCATGGAGGACGTCACCGCGACACCCTTCGCCGACCTGATGGCCGAGCTGGTCTTCGCGCCGCTGGGGATGACCGGCAGCAGCTTCGACCAGAGCTTCCCGGAGACGTCCGGCCGGCCGGTGGCCGCCGGGCACGACGAACGGGGCGAGCCACACCCACACGGGTGGGAGGTGCGTGCGGACCTGGCGGCGGCCGGTCTCTGGAGCACCGCCACCGACCTGGCCACGCTGACCAGGGAGATCCAGGTCGCCTACCGGGGCGGGTCGGCCCTGCTCAGCCAGGAACTGGTGCTGGCGCAACTGACCGCCGGTCCGGGCGGCGTCTTTGGGCTCGGCTGCATGGTGGACCGCATCGAGGGGGGCGCCGAAACGCACGTGGAGTTCACCCACCGGGGCCACCTAGCCGGCTACCGGGCGCTCGTCACCGGCCGGGTTCCAGACGGGTCCGGGCTGGTGCTGCTGACCAACGGCGAGGCCGGCGACGAGGTCATGTCGCAGCTGATGTCGAACACCGCACGGACGGAGGACATGCGATGACGACCATGCCGAGCGTCTCCCCGCCGGTCACCGACCCCACCGTCCGGCAGGTACGGCACCTGGTGTCGATCCGCGACCTGACCGACGGGGACCTCTACTCGATCGTCGCGCGGGGCGCCGCGTTCGCCGCCGGGGAGTGCGGCAGCCCGCTCGCCGGGCAGGTGGCCGGGGTCTACTTCCTCAAGACCTCGACGCGTACGCGGACCGCTTTCACCAGTGCCGCACTGCGGCTCGGTGCCGGCGTGATCCAGTACGGCCCGCAGGATTTGCAGACCAACACCGGAGAGACCAGCGCGGACACCGGCCGGGTGCTGTCCGGCATGCTCGACGTGCTGGTCGCCCGCACCGCCGGTGACCCAACCGAGCTGCGGGCGTGGGCTGCCCAGAGTCGGATGTCGGTGCTCAACGCGATGAGCGCCGAGGAGCACCCCACCCAGGCGCTGACGGACCTGACCACGTTGCTGCGGCAGTTCGGCCGGATCGAGGGGCTGCGCCTGCTCTACCTGGGGGAGGCCAACAACACGGCCACCGCGCTCGCCCTGGCGCTCACCCGGTTTCCGGGCGTGGAACTGGAACTGCGCACCCCGCCCGGCTACGGCCTGCCCGCCCAGATCCTGGCCGACGCCACCCGGCAGGCCGAGATCAGTGGGGCGAGCATCGTCGAGCGGTGCCACATGGCCGACCTGCCGGGCGATCTCGACGCCATCTACACGACCCGCTGGCAGACCACCGGCACCATGAAGCCGGACCCGGACTGGCGTCAGGTCTTCGCCCCGTTCCGGGTCGAGCAGGACCTCTGGCGGCACAGCCCGAACGCGGTCTTCCTGCACGACCTGCCGGCACATCGCGGCGAGGAGGTGACCTCGGAGGTGCTCGACGGGCCGGCGAGCATCGCGTTCGGTCAGGCGGAGAACAAGCTCTACAGCGCGATGGCGGTGCTCGAGTGGTGCCGGTCGCCTGCGGTTGGGGCGACGTGGTGACGGACACCGAGCAGGCGGACAGACCGGCCCGCAGCGGGGCGAGGCTCACCCGCAACAGGGACTTCCTGTTGCTCTGGACCGGCTCGGGGCTCTCCGCGCTCGGCGCCCGGGCCACCTCCATCGGCTACACCCTGCTGGTCTTCTGGTCGACCGGCTCGGCCACCGCGGCCAGCCTCGTCACCTTCGCCGCGCTGCTGCCGAACCTGGTCGCCCAGCTGCCGGCCGGCGCGCTGGTCGACAGGTGGAACCGGCGTACGACGATGCTGGTCTGCACCGCCGGCCGGGTCCTCGGAGCCGGCAGCGTGGCGGCGGTGGTGCTGCTCGACGCGGTGTGGTTGCCGCACCTGATGGTGGTCGCGTTCCTGGAGGCCACGCTGGGCATCTGCTACGCCTTGGCGGAACGGGCCGCGGTGTGTGCCGTGGTGCCCAGGGCCCAACTGGGCGCGGCGATGGCGGCCAACGAGTCGCGGGGCAACGCCGCCAGCATCCTCGGCCAGCCGACCGGCACGGTGCTCTATGCCGTGGCCCGGTTCGCACCGTTCCTGTTCGCCACCGTGGTGCACCTGATCTCGTTGGTGACCCTGCTGTTCGTCCGACGGGACCTGCGGGCGCCCCGGTCGTCGCACGGCGGGGCGGGCGGGCTGATCGCCCAGATCAGGGAAGGTGTCGTCTTCATCTGGGGCAAGCTCTACCTGCGTCGGGCGCTGTGTCTCTTCGCGGCCAGCAACATCCTCTTCCAGATCCTCAGCCTCGGTCTGGTGGTGCTGGTCAAGGACCGTGAGGGGACGCCCGCGACGGTCGGTCTGCTGTTGGCGGTCAACAGCATCTTCGGCATGGCGGGCGCGATGACCAGCAACGCCTTCCTGCGCCGGTGGGGCATCCGCCGAATGATGGTCGGCATCCACGTGGCGTGGGCGGTGCTGATGCCGCTGCTGGTTGTGGCACCCGGGCTGGTGGCGGTCAGTGTGATCCTGGCGTTGATCAACTACGGCGCCGGGATCGGCAACGTGGCCGGGATGCTGTACCTGCTCAGGACGACTCCCGACGAGCTGCGCGGCCGGGCCGGCTCGATCTTCACGCTGCTCTCCTCGGGGGCCAACTCGATCGGCGCGCTGTTCGCGGGCTTCCTGCTGGATGCCGCACGCATCGAGGTGGCGTTGGCCGTCGTGGGCGCGACGATGGTGGTGATCGCGGTGTTCGCGGTACTGGCCTTCGGCACCCGTACCGCCGCCGAGGCGGAACGGGCCGAGGCGGACGCCGAGCGGGCGGACGCCGAGCGGGCGGACGCCGAGCGGGCGGACGCCGAGCTGGCCGCGACGGCAGCCGGCCGCGACCCGCACGGTTGAGCCCGGCGACGATATCGAGGAAATATGGCTGCCCACGTCAGGCTGCCCCAGTGGACCGACCCTGGCGTGGAGGAGACCGACCGATGAGCGAGCACGGCACGTGGCAGCCACACGAGATCACACCGGGCAGCGCCGGATGCGCAGCCACCGTCGACGGGCTGATCGGCCATCTGGGGGAGCTGGACCTGACGGCGTTACTCACCGCCGAGAAGGCGCTGGTGTTCCGGGGCTTCGGCGTCGAGCCGGGCGCGCTGGACCCGGTGATGGACCAGTTGCTGCCCAACCGGCTCGCCTACGTGCACGGCAACTCGCCCCGCACCAAGGTCGGCCGCAACGTCTACACGTCGACGGAGTACCCGGCGCCGTACACCATCTCCATGCACAACGAGCTGTCGTACGCCGCGCACTGGCCGGCCCGCCTGCTGTTCTACTGCCAGGTCGCCGCGCCGACCGGTGGCGCCACCCCGGTGGTCGACGCCCACCTCTGGCTGGAGTCCCTCGACCCGGAGATCCGCGCCGCCTTCGCGGGTGGCGTGTGCTACCAGCAGAACCTGCACGACGGCCTGGGGCTGGGCAAGAGCTGGCAGCAGACCTTCGAGACCGAGGACCGGGCGGAGGTCGAGGCGTTCCTCAAGGGCGCCGGGGCGACCTGGACGTGGACCGCCGACGGGCTGCGGGTGAGCCAGGTCCGCCCGTCCACCACCCGGCACCCGGTGACCGGCGTGGAGGTGTGGTTCAACCAGAGCGACCAGTGGCACCCGGCCGCTCTGGACGACGAGGTCGCTCGGGTGATGACCCAGGTGATGACGCAGGACGAGCTGCCCCAGTCGGTCACCTTCGCCGACGGCAGCCCGATCCCCGACGAGTACGTGTTCCAGATCCGCGACCGGGGGCTGGACGCGGCGATCGACGTGGACTGGAGGGTGGGTGACCTGCTGCTGATCGACAACGTGCTGGTGGCGCACGGTCGGCGGCCCTACACCGGCAACCGCCGCATCCTGGTGGCGATGTCGGACTGACCGGGGCATCAGCCGGCGGGAGGAGAGACGTGGAGATGAACGAGGCCGAGGTACGCGGCCGGTGGCTTCGGACCTACCGCCGTGCTGAGCGGTCCGACCTGCGGCTGGTCTGCTTCCCGCACGCCGGTGGGAACGCCAACGTGTTCCAACCCTGGGCGGGCCTGCTGAACGGCGGCACCGACCTGCTGGCGGTCTGCTATCCGGGTCGGCAGGACCGGCTGCTGGAGCCGTGCGTGGACCAGATGGGCGTGCTCGCCGAGCGGATCAGTGACGTGCTCGTGCCGTACCTGGACCGGCCGATCGCGTTCTTCGGCCACAGCATGGGCGCGTCGGTGGCGTACGAGGTCACCCTGGTCCTGGAGTCCCGGTACGGGTTCACGCCGAGCGTGCTCTTCGTCTCGGGACACGGCGCGCCGCACATCTCCCGGGTCGAACTCGACCCGGATCTCGCCGACGACGAATATCTGCTCGGTCGGATCGGCGCCCTGGGCGAGGTCGATCCGGTGCTGCTGCGGTCACCGAAGCTCCGCGAGCTGATCATGCCCTCGCTCCGGGGGGACCTGCGGATGCTCTACCGCCACCTGCCGCGCGAACCGGCGAAGGTCAAGGCCCCGATCGCCGCCTACCTGGGGACCGAGGACCCGACGTGCACCACGTCGACGGTGCGGGCCTGGGAGGAGCTGACCACCGGCGGCTTCGAGTTGGCCACGTTCCCCGGTGACCATTTCTATCTCGTGCCGGAGCAGGAGCAGGTGGTCGCCGCGGTGACCGCCCGCCTGGGCTGACCGACGGACCACGCCTCAAGGGCCGGTTGATCGACCGGCCCTTGAGGCTTTTCAGGTGCCGCCAAGAAGGTGCCAGCCGCCTCCGTGCGGCCGTCCGGCGGTGCGCGGCGCACCCCTCCGTCAGCCCTCACCTGCGCTGATGTGCTTCTATGCGTGCCGGTTGCGGTGTGCGTCCAGGGCGTCACCCGGTGCCTCAAGTAATGCTCAAATTCGGATCATGCCAGCTAGCGAAGCCGTGGATCGCACATACGCTCTCCCGAACTCAGCGCGCGGATGACCCCCACCCCCTTCCGCAACGGCAACACCACCTTCGTCGTACCCAGGCACACGGCACGCGAGTTCGGTACGGCAGTCCTCAGTGGAGGAACGACCGTGCGGGGGTCGGCCAGCAGAGCACATATCGTCGCAAGTAGAAGGAGGGGCAAATGCGACGCAGACAACGACGCATCGCACTTCTCGCCGTTCCCGCCCTGGTGGCGGGCGTCCTCGTCTCGACCGGGCCCGCTGGTGCGGACCCCGCCGGGCCGAGGGCCTCGGCCGGTTCCGGGCATTCCGCGCTCGAGAACATCAAGCAGGCACGTCACGTAGACATCAAGCTGGCCGGCGCCGACATGCTGGACAAGGTCGTCGCCGCCGGGTTCGACCTTGAGCACGGCCTCAAGCGCGTGCCGGACGGCATCGAGGGCGAAGCGGTGGTCACCGCCGACGAGCTCACCAAGCTGCAGTCCATGGGCGTGCAGCTCCTCGAGGAGAACGCGCGCTTCGAGTGGAGCGAGAAGGCCGACGGCGGCCTCAAGGGCCCCAAGGGTCCCGCCGCCCGCCCGACGCAGCCGCCGGCGACCGACCCGGCGCTGGCGACGGTACGCATCGCCCGCGCCGACTGGTTCACCACCAAGGGCCAGGGCTTCCTCTACGTCGAGGCCCGCACCACCGAGGGGCAGCAGACCACCCCGATCGTCGGGATGCAGCTGGAGAACAACTCGGGCAAGGGCACGCCGTTCGAGTTCGCGCGGACGATGAGCCGGTTCGTGGACTCCGGGCAGTACATGTTCCACCGGAACCTGTTCAAGCTCGACGCGCGCCCGAGCGAGATCCGGGTCACGAGCTCCACCGGCGGTGTCACCACCGGCGTCGTCTCCGACTGGCTGGAGAACGCCCCCGAGCCGCTGACGGAGAAGCCCGGCTACAAGTCCGACTTCATTGACGGCTACAAGCACCCGCAGCAGCTCTTCGCTCGCGCCAAGGAGATCGCCCAGCAGTACCCGGGCATCGCCGAGATCGTCTACCTCCCGAACCAGACGAACGGCTACCAGCGCAAGGCGCAGGCCACCATCGGTGGCACGGGTCAGTCGGCGGTCGTCGCCACCACGGCGGCGTGGGGCCACGAGGGCGGCAACGACGTCACCGTCGAGTTCGTGAACCGGTCGGGGGCCAACCTCCCGCTCGCGGTGGAGGTCACGGGCAAGGCCGTCCGCGTCCTGCTCGCGAAGGACGCCTCCGGTGCGCTGTCGAGCACGGCCGCGCAGGTGGCGGAGGCACTGCGGACCCAGTCCCAGGGCCTCATCGACCGGTCGCACCCGTACCGCAACAACGCGGGCACCGGCATCGTCGCGCCGACGGAGGGCCCGGTCGCCCTGACCGACTTCCTCGACGAGAAGCGCGTCGGCGCGCCCGAGGGCGAGGTGCCGCGCGGCCCGGTCACCATCCCCGTTCTGCGGATCGGCAAGCACCGTGACGGCAAGAAGCCCGGCGTGCTGATCCAGGCGCAGGACCACGCCCGCGAGTGGGTGCCGGCGACGACGAGCCTGGAGTCGGCCGAGCGGCTGGTGCACAACTACAAGACCGACAAGGAGACGAAGAACATCGTCGACAACACCGACGTCTTCTTCATCCTCTCCAACAACCCCGACGGGGCGAACTACAGCTTCTACAACTTCGCCTCGCAGCGGAAGAACATGACGAACCACTGCGCGGACTCGGCCGCCGACCCGGCGAACCGTAACTCCTGGGGTGTCGACCTGAACCGGAACTACCGGGTCGGGTCCGCCCAGGACGGCTACTCCGGCGGCTCGTCGGTGTGCACCAGCGGCACCTACCAGGGCCCGGAGAAGCTGTCCGAGCCCGAGGCGAAGAACATTGTCTGGCTGGTCGAGAAGTACAACAACATCAAGTTCATGATGTCGGTGCACTCCAACGGCGGTCAGCTGTTCTGGCAGCCCGGCGCCTACATCGCCGACGGGCGCATCACCACCCCGCGTCCGCCGCTCGGTGACGAGGCGTTCTACTGGCAGTCGGCTTCCCGGATCCTGGGGCAGGTCAAGGCGCACCGGGAGACCGTCGTGACGCCGGAGAACGTCGGCGGTTCGTCCGACGTCCTCTACTCCTCGGCGGGCAACGTCCGCGAGGACCTGTACCACACCTACGGGATCTACGCCTTCGGCTGGGAGGTCGGTGGCTCCATCTACAACCCGGCTACCGGCAACTGGCAGGGCGGTTCGTTCCAGCCGGCGTGGGAGGGCAACCCCGCGCTGGTCAGCGGCCACGCCGAGACCATGGAGTACGCCAACGGCATCATGGAGATGTTCCGGGTCGCGGCGGACTGGGGCAAGGACAAGAAGAAGCCGACGTCCGACCTCGTTCCCGGCAACGGGAAGTACCAGGGGCCGGTCAACGTGCACTTCGAGACCAGCGAGCCGGCCACCATCTACTACACGACGGACGGCAGCCGGCCCACGCTCGAGTCGCCCCGCTACGCGGCGACCGAGTTCCGTGAGCCGGGGCAGGTGTTCCACGTGACCGAGACGACGACCTTCAACTGGTTCTCGGTGGACAGCGCCGGCAACATCGAGAAGGGCTACGACCCGACGAAGAACGACAAGCGCAACAACTACCGCACCGCGACGATCAAGATCGAGACGAAGAAGAAGTAGCGCACATCGGCTGATCATTGCCTCGCCAGTGGTTCCATCACACTGGCGAGGCGATGGTCGTCCAAGCCCCGCAGACGCTGACGTCCCCGCTGCTGTCACTCCGGTGTGCGTTCGGCGAGCTGCTTGAGGTTCAACAGTTGCCGGCGGGCCATCACCAGGTCTCCGACGCACAGCCCGAGCGCGACCACCGGGTTGGTCCGCATGACGACCTTGAGTAGCAAGCGCGTGGCCTCGTCCCCGTCGGGGACCAGAACGTAGGACAGGACGGCATTGATGATCGTCCCGGTGAGCTGGTGCCCCGGGTCGACCGAGAGGATCCGGCCCTGCCCGCGCCCGCCGACGCTGGTGAACGGCTCGCCCACCCTCGGTTCGGGGAGGCCCAGCAGCTCCCGAGGTGAGGTGCGGCCGAAGTTGTCGATCCAGTCGTACGCGTAGGGCGCCAACCGCACCTGGGCGACCCACCGCCACACCACCGTGGTGGGAGCGCCGACCCGTACCCCTCGCCATGCGCGCAACGTGGGCGCGGCAACGAAGTCGTCACACGGGTAGGAGCGCGCGACGTCCTCGTCGGTCACACCCCACCGGTCGCCGAACATTCGCCTGCCTCCCCACGCCCTCGTGGTACGCAGATCGAGTACGACGGTACCGCCGACGTCGGCGCGCGGGCGTGCTCACCGCAGGCGAGAGGCCGCCGCGTCCGTCAGACGCTCAGCGTCATGAACCCCGCTTCGGCAGCAGCAGCTCTTCGTGGTCGAGTTCCCGTTCCAGGACGCGGAGTCCCTCGTCGGGCAGTCGGCCGGAGTCACGCCAGCGCACCAGTTCCTCCCGCTGCGCGTCGATGGCCGTCCGGCGGATGCGAAGCGCCGTCTCGTACTCCGGTGAGGTGGGGATCTCGGCGGACCCGCTCTGCTGGAGCAGGTCGAGCCGTCCCCGGTAGCGCTTCAGCCGGGCGAGCAGTTTCGTACGGATGGCGTTGACGGCCTCGGCGCTGTCCGGCTCCTCGGCGACGACCTCGTCGAGGCGGGCCAGGGCGGCTTCGACCGCCGCCGAGCGCGCCTCGTTGCGTACGCGAGCCTGGTCGGTTTCGTTGGCGCGCAGGCCGAGCATCCGCACGAGCGGCGCGAACGTCAGGCCCTGCCCGACGAGGGTCACGAGGACGACCACGAAGGTGCAGAACAGCAGGAGGTTCCGGTCGGGGAAGGCCGCGCCGCTGTTGGTGGTCAGCGGCAGGGTGAAGATCGCGGCCAGGCTGATGACACCGCGCGTGCCGGACCAGCTCAGCGCCGTCACCTCGCTGGGGGTGAGTCGGCGGGCGTTGCGGTCGGCGCGGGCGATCTGCCGGGCGGTGCCGGGCTCGTCGGTGTCGTCCTGCTCGGAGATGCCACCCAGGCGGGTGTGCAGCGACCGGGGCAGGGACTGCGTCAACACGAGCCACGCGGGGCGCAGCAGCAGCACCACGCCCACCGACACCGCGACGGCGATGACGATCGTCGACGTGTCGTACTCGCGCAGGCCCTTGATGACCTCGGGGAGCTGCTGGCCGATGAGCAGGAAGACGAAGCCTTCGAGGAGGAAGTCGACCAGCCGCCAGACCGCGTTGGTCTGCAACCGGGCCGCGCCGGAGCCGAACTGGGGCGTCTGGTGGCCGACGATGAGCCCGGCGACCACCACGGCGAGCACCCCGGAGACGTGCAGTGCCTCGCCCAGCAGGTAGGCCACGAACGGTGTCGCGAGCGAGATGGCGTTGGACAGCAGCGGGTCCGCGGTGATCGGTCGGGCCAGCCGGACCAGCCTGGCGACGACCGCTCCGACGGCCACCCCACCGGCCGCCGCCAGCACGAACTTCCCGACGGCCGACGGGAACGAGAACTCACCGCCCACGGCGGCGGCCACCGCGACGCTGAGCATCGTCAGGGCGGTGGCGTCGTTCAGCAGCCCCTCGCCCTGAATGATCGTGACCATCTTCGGCGGCAGGTTGACCCGGCGGCCCACCGCCAGGGCGGCCACCGGGTCGGGTGGCGCGATGGCGGCGCCGACCGCGATTCCGGCAGCCAGCGTCGCCCCGGCGACGAACAGGTGGAACCCGATGCCTACGAGAAGCCCGGTGAGCAGCACTAGCAGCACGGACAGGCTGACCACGATGCGCAGGTTCCGGCGGATGTCCAGCAGCGAGGAATCCAGTGCGGCGCTGTAGAGCAGCGGTGGCAGCACGATCATGAGCACAAGGTCGGGATCCAGGCCGACGTTGGGGCCGGGGAGCAGCGCGTACGCGATGCCGATGAGCGGCAGGAGCGCCGCTGCGGGTAGGCCGGTGTGAGTCGCTATCCACCGCACGGCGACGATGACCGCGACGGCTGCGAGCACGAACAACAGCATCGAGTGGGTGCTCACCTGGTGGCTTCCCCCTGGAACGGCGCGAGGCGCGGGTCTGGTCGGTCAGCTGCCGGCTCGCGGCCTGGGCGGCTGGTCGTATCCGGTCGGTGACGCCCGTCGACGCCTGGCAGCGCACTCTGCAGCAGTGCCGAGCGTACCGGTTGATCAAGGCAACAGTCTGTCGGAGGCCAGCGAGAGCGCGGGCGGTCGGGACCGAAAAACTTTCGATCGATGGCGTTGAGTGTATGGGAGCGCTCCCGTAACATACCTGACGCGGCTGTTAACGTTCACAAAACAATCACCCCCACGAATGCCCCCGGCCGCCCCACCCGTTAGGAGGGTGCTTTATGAAAAGGTCTAGAGCGGCAAATGTCGGCCTGGTGTCGGCCGGTGTCGCGTTGCTGGCATCGGCGACGGTCGTCGCGGCGATGCCGGCTGGCGCCGCGGCTGCCGGCTGTTCGGTGAACTACGCCGTGTCGTCTCAGTGGCAGGGCGGGTTCGGTGCCAACGTGTCGATAACGAACCTGGGTGACCCGTTGAGCAGTTGGACGTTGACGTGGTCGTTCGGTGCCGGGCAGACGGTGACGCAGTCGTGGAACACGTCGCTGACGCAGAGCGGCTCGGCGGTGACCGCGAGCAACGTGAGCTACAACGGGTCGATCCCGACCAACGGTGCGGTGTCGTTCGGTTTCAACGGGTCGTGGACGAGCAGCAACCCGACGCCGACGAGTTTCGCCCTGAACGGCGTGACGTGCACCGGCGGCACGACGCCGACGACCCCGGCCCCGACGACTCCGCCGCCGACCACTGCGCCCCCGACGACTCCGCCGCCCACTACGCCGCCGCCGACGACTCCGCCGCCAGGTACGTGCAACCTTCCGTCGACGTACCGGTGGTCGTCGACGGGTGTGTTGGCGAACCCGCGGTCGGGGTGGGCGTCGTTGAAGGACTTCACGGTCGCTCCATACAACGGGCGGCAGTTGGTCTACGCCACCACGCACGATTTCGGGTCGAGTTGGGGTTCGATGAACTTCAGCCTCTTCACGAACTATTCGGAGATGGCGTCGGCGTCGCAGAACGCGATGTCGTCGGCGACGGTGGCGCCGTCGTTGTTCTACTTCGCGCCGCGCAACATCTGGGTGCTCGCCTACCAGTGGGGTCCGACCGCGTTCTCCTACCGGACCTCCAGTGACCCGACGAACCCGAATGGTTGGTCATCGGCGCAGCCGCTGTTCACCGGGAGCATCTCCGGCTCGGGCA
Organism: Micromonospora sp. NPDC047527; assembly: GCF_040643015.1. Taxonomy (NCBI): domain Bacteria; kingdom Bacillati; phylum Actinomycetota; class Actinomycetes; order Micromonosporales; family Micromonosporaceae; genus Micromonospora; species Micromonospora sp. NPDC047527. The sequence continues at coordinate 19,667 of NZ_JBEYTK010000008.1, forward strand.
CCGGGCCGATCGATCAGGCGGTCATCGGTGACGGCACGAACATGTACCTGTTCTTCGCCGGGGACAACGGCAAGATCTACCGGGCGAGCATGCCGATCGGGAACTTCCCGGGCAGCTTCGGCAGCAACTACACGACGATCATGAGTGACTCGACGAACAATCTGTTCGAGGCGGTGCAGGTCTACAAGCTTCAGGGTCAGAGTCGGTATCTGATGATCGTCGAGGCGATCGGGTCGCAGGGCCGCTACTTCCGGTCGTTCACGGCCACCAGCCTGGGTGGGTCCTGGACCCCGCAGGCCGCGACCGAGAGCAACCCGTTCGCGGGTAAGGCCAACAGTGGCGCGACGTGGACCAACGACATTAGCCACGGCGAGTTGCTGCGTACCAACGCCGATCAGACGATGACGGTGGACCCCTGCAACCTGCAACTGCTCTACCAGGGGCGTTCGCCCAACTCCGGCGGCGACTACGGCCTGCTGCCCTACCGCCCCGGCCTGCTCACCCTGCAACGCTAGACAGCAGCACCACACCCCGGCGCGGGGCACACCGCACCGGATGAGCGACTCGACCCGCAGCGGGCGGGCTCGGTACGACACCGAGCCCGCCCGCCGCACGCAGAGCCGAGGCGCTGTCGCCGCATTGATCCATCCACTGTGGATGAATGGGTCGCTATGCATTTATATCTCCCGCAGGGAAGACCTCGGAGTAGTGGCATGTATCACTTTCTGACCCGTCAGTAGGTTCGTTGCCCGGGGCTACCGTGTCGTCGGTCCCAATGATCAACGTGAGCGGCTGGCACCCCGGCCGATCTCGCGGAAACCGGGTCAGACACCCGAAGGAGGCTCCATGGCACGCACCCGCATCGCTGGGGTGATCGCCGCTACCCTCGTCCTACCGGCCCTGTCCGTCGTGGCCACGACGTCCCCGGCGGCGGCGGAAACCAGCACGGCGAAGGTCAGCCAGCCGAGCGACATGCGTGAACTCACCCGTAAGGACTTCACGCTGGACGGACAGCCGATCCAGACGCCGTCCCGCTACCAGCCGCGCGCCGACGCGCGCAGGCAGGCCCAGAAGGCCGCCGAGACGCCGGCGGTCGGCACGGTTCGCCAGTGGCTCGGCCTCGACGACGTCCAGGGCAGCGTCTACCGCAAGGACTACACGCTGCGGGCCGTCGGTGAGCACATCGAGGTCTGGGTCGCCAACGACCTGGCGTTCCCGGCCGGCGACTGCCGCGCCCAGGTGCCGTCCTCGACGCAGGTCACCGACGCGCAGGTGCAGCACCTCGTCGACGAGTTCGACACCAACATGTACCCGAAGGAGACCAACGCCTTCAGCACCCCGCCGGACCGCGACGGAACGAACGCCCAGATCGGGCCGGACGCCGACGGTAAGGGCGGGGTCTACACCGGTGCGGGCAACAAGACCGTCACCCTGGTGGACAACGTGCGCGACGACAACTACTACACGTTCCCGGAGGCGCCGACCTACATCGCCGGCTTCTTCTCGGCGCAGTTCAACGAGCTGCTCGACCGGAACGTGATGACCGTCGACGCGTTCGACTGGCTGCACCGGATGACGCCGAACCCGCCGGACGAGCCGACCAACGACCTGTGCACCAGTCGGGGCGCGCGGCCGAACAGCTACGAGGGCACCTTCGCTCACGAGTGGCAGCACCTCGCGCACTACTACGCCGACCCGTTCGAGGGTAACTGGATCAACGAGGGTCTCTCCGACTTCGCCATGTCGCTGACCGGTTACAGCGACTCGAAGGCGACGGTCTTCGACCGGGGCGCGGAGAGCCACCTCTACTGCTACCAGGGCTTCGGCACCGTTCAGACGCCGTACAACACGAACCCGCGCGACTGCGGCGGGCCGGAGAACTCCCTGACCCTGTGGGACGAGAGCCCCAACCCGAACGCGGTGCTCGCCGACTACGGCAACGCGTACTCGATGATGATGTTCCTGTACGACCGCTACGGCGCCGCCTTCATGTCCCGGCTGCACCGCGACGGCGAGCGGCAGGGCATCGCGAGCCTCGACGCCGAGCTGGAGACGGTCGGCGTCCACGACGTCTACCAGGTCATCCACGAGTTCCAGTCGATGACGCTGCTCGACAAGATCGTCGGTGACTCGCGGCTCGGGATCACTCTCGGCGTCGCCAAGAGCCGGGTCACCACGCCGAGCCTGCGCTCCACCGTCAACCTGGCCAGCACGACGGCCAACGGCACGCCGGGCGTCGCGCCGAACGGGGCCGACTACGTGCAACTGGGCGCGGCGAAGGGCAAGCTGTTCAGCGGCCGTGACCTGCGGTCGGTGAAGTTCAAGGGCGCGAAGACCCTGCCGGCGCTCCCGCTCGCGTGGACGAGCACCACCCAGGACCCGGACCGTCCGGGCAACGCCGTCCTGTTCTCCGGCAACGCCAACAGCCTCGACTCGGCGGCTGTCACCTCCGTCCAGGTGCCGACCGCCGACCCGACGCTGCGGTTCCTCGCCAAGTACGGCGCCGAGTTCGGCTTCGACTACGGCTACGTGACCGTGTCGACCGACGGCGGCGCCACGTACACGGCGATCCCCGGTGACCACACGGTCGCTGGGCCGCTGGGGCCGGCGCTCAACGGCACGACGAACGGCTTCGAGGCGCGCTCGTACGATCTGTCGGCGTACGCCGGCAAGACCGTGCTGCTCGGCTTCCGTTACGTCAGCGACGGCGGTGTCAACGAGGGTGGGCTGCTGCTCGACGACATCACCGTCGGCGGAAAGACGCTCAGCGACGGCTCCAGCCTGGCGCCGTTCGACTCGCCCACCGAGATCCGGCCGACCCAGGTCAAGAACTGGAACCTGCGGCTCATCGGCATCGACGAGAAGCACTCGATCGCCTGGCAGTTCGAGCGCAACGGCAAGGCCGAGGTCACGATCGGCCCGCTGGAGCTGGCCGTGCTTGACGCGTTCCCCAAGGTCGTCGCCGTGATCGCGTACGACGACCCGACCGAGCAGGTCACGCAGTACGCGCCGTACCAGCTCACCGTGAACGGTGTCGTGCAGCCCGGGGGGAACAGCTCCCTGAACTGATCTCCGCCCCGGTTGTGGGGGCACCTGCCGTCGAATCCGGCGGCGGGTGCCCCCCACGTCCTTTTCCACCCGCTGCGGCCCTACCGGATAGTTTTGCGCGCGGTGGTAAGCGCCCCGCGTGCCCGCCAACGAGGAGCCGGCAGCCGAACACCACCCGGCACCGCACCTACCGGACCGGGCGCACCGAACGCTTGCCGACCTGCGAGAGCGGGGAAAGAGTTCGGCGAACGCCCGGTTCTATCGGCTGCGCCTGTACGGGCTGCTCGCCCTCCAGGCGGGCTTCGCGGCGTCGATCGCCTGGTTCGTGTCGTACCACTTCCTGGGTGACTCATCTCCTATCGTCGCGCCCACCACCGCGGTCGGCATCGTGGCCGCCTCCATGGGGTCACGCCTGCGCCGCACCGTCGAGCTGCTGGCCGGGGTGACCCTGGGACTCGCCGTCGGCGACGCGCTCATGCCGTTCTTCGGCATCGGGCCCTGGCAGACCGGTGTGGTCGTCGTGCTGGCGATCGTCGTGGCCGTACTGCTCAAGGGTGGTGGTTCCCTGATCACCCAGGCCGGCGGCACCGCGGTGCTCATCGCCACCCTGGAGCCCCCCGTGCAGGAGCTGTCCGTTCCCCGTTTCGTCGACGCCGCGGTCGGCGGGTTGGTCGGGCTCGGGGTGGGGCTGCTGCTGGTGCCCATCCACCCGCAGCGGACGCTGCTGCGATTGACCGAGCCCGTGGTCGAACCGGCGGCCGCCGCCTTGCACACGGTGTCCGCCGCGCTGCGCACCCGCGATCTCGGCGAGGCCGAGCGCGGGCTGCGCGAGTTACGCAAACTCGGGCCCGCGGTCGTCGCGCTCAACGAAGGCATCGCCGCTGCCGACGAGGTGGTGCGGTTGGCGCCCCTGCGGTGGAGCCAACGCCGGGACCAGGCCTTCTACGCGGAGTCGATCCGGCATCTGGAACGCTCCATTTACAGCACCCGGTCCCTGGCGCGGCGAATCGCCACAGCCCTCAAGGACGACGAGCCGATACCCGAGGAGTTCGCCGCTGCCGTCGACCTGCTGGCCGCCGCTCTGCTGACCCTGCGCTGGTCGATCCGTGCCGGTTGCGAACCGCGTGAGGCACGTGCGCAGATCCTGAAGGGCGTCGAGTTGGTCGGGCGGGCGCAGGGCGGAAGCAAACGGATCACCAGCGGCCCGCACGTGCACCGGTTGGGCTATTCGGGGTTGATCGCGGTGGGGGAGTACCGGACCGCCGCGCACGATCTGCTCATCTCCAGCGGGTTGGATACCGAACGCGCGGCCAGCATGGTGCGGCAGGCGGTGGGTTGGGAGGAGCACGAATGAGCCCGCCGGGCCGCCCCCGTCAGGCCGTCGGGCGGGACGCGAGCACCTCGAGGTAGTGCGGGTTCGTCATCACGCCGAGCACGTTGCCGAACGGGTCGACCACCGCGGCGGTGACGAAGCCCTGGTCCCCGTGCGCCGTGATCGGCTGGTACTCCGTCGCGCCCATCGCCAGGAGCCGCGACACGGTGGCCTCAAGGTCGTCGACGTGCCAGTGCATGACGGCGCCGCCGGGCCCGGTCGCCGCACCGGGCGGCGCCCACCTGCGGTCGATGATCCCCAACTCGCCCTGGTAGTCGCCGATGCGGAACTCGGTGTAGGCGGGGCGTCCGTCGGGGCCCGGCCGCAGGAAGTACGCCTCCTGGCCCAGGAACTCCGCGTACCACTCGGTGGCCGCTGCCACGTCGTCGGCCCAGACGTTGAGTGTGGCGAATCCTCGCAGGCTCATCGGTGCCCCTCCGTCGATGTCGTCATGGAGCACGCTATCGGCGATTGCGGAACAAATCCTTCCTCAATGGCCGTCGTGTAGCGGGCGGCTTCCCGGGTAGTCGCGGCCATCAGCCGACGAGGGGCGGGAGCCGGCGTGGAGACGACGTACCCGGGAGTGGAGGATCATGGCCTGATCGGTGACCTCCAGACCGCGGCGCTGATCAGCAAGGACGGCACCATCGACTGGTTCTGCGCGCCCCGCTTCGACTCGCCGAGCGTCTTCGCGGCACTGCTGGACCGCCGCAAGGGTGGCCACTTCCAGCTCTCGCCCGACGGAATCGACTACGCGAGCAAACAGCTCTACCTCCCCGGTACGCCGGTCCTGATCACCCGCTTCCACAGCGCCGACGGCGTGGGAGAGGTGCTCGACTTCATGCCGGTCACCGGTGAACGCGCCACCGACCGGCACCGGCTGATCCGGTTGGTCCGCATGGTGCGCGGGAGCATGCGGTTCCGCTTCGACTGCCAGCCCCGCTTCAACTACGGGCGTGACCCGTACGAGCTGGAGGTCCACCCGGAGGGTGACGTCTTCCGCAGCGCGACCCTGAGCCTCACCCTCACCCCCTTCAAGAACGCGAAGCGGCTCGTCGACGCCCGCGACATCCGCCGCGGTCCGGACGGCGTCTCCGTGGTGTACGAGCTGCACGCGGGTGAGATCGGCGGGGTGGTCCTGGAGACGGACTGCCCGCACGCGCCCCGGGCGATCAGCACCGAGGAGGCCTGCGAGCTGCTGGCCGAGACCCGCGACTACTGGCGGCGGTGGGTGGGTCGGTCCCACTACACCGGCCGCTGGCGGGAGATGGTCGAGCGCTCGGCGATGACGCTCAAGCTGATGACGTACGCGCCGACCGGAGCCCTGGTCGCCGCGCCCACGGCGGGGCTGCCGGAGCAGATCGGCGGTCAGCGGAACTGGGACTACCGCTACACCTGGATCCGGGACGCGTCGTTCTCCGTGCACGCGCTGCTGCGCCTGGGCTTCACCGACGAGGCCGAGAAGTACCTGTACTGGCTCGACGCGCGCATCCGGGACTCCCGCGACGGCGACCTGCCGCTACAGATCATGTATCGGATCGACGGCGCACCGGACCTTCCCGAGGAGGTGCTGGACCACCTGGAGGGGTATCGCGGTTCAGCGCCGGTGCGTATCGGGAACGGCGCGGCGGGCCAGCTGCAACTCGACATCTACGGCGAGGCGCTCAACTCGTTGGAGCTGGCCGACCGGCACGGGTTGATCGCGCCGTACCAGGGCTGGCGGAAGACGGCGGGGCTGATGGACTGGCTCTGCGAGCACTGGGACCAACCCGAGGACGGCATCTGGGAGACCCGGTCCGGTCGGCAGGACTTCACCTACGGGCGAGTGATGTCCTGGGTGGCGCTCGACCGTGCCATCCGCCTCGCGCGCCGCCGTGGTCGCCCCGGCGACATCGCGCGCTGGACCACCGCACGCGACGCCATCTACGAGCAGGTCATGACGCGGGGGTTCCACCCTGGCCGTGGCGCGTTCGTGCAGCACTACCGCACGGACATCCTGGACGCCTCGCTCCTCGCCATGCCCGGGGTCGGCTTCATCTCGGCGACCGACCCGATGTGGGAGTCGACGCTGCGGGCGATGGACGCCGAGCTGGTCTCCGACAGCCTGGTCTACCGCTACGACCCGAACGCCTCGCCGGACGGCCTCGCCGGCACCGAGGGCACCTTCAACATGTGCACCTTCTGGTACGTCCAGGCCCTCGCACAGGCCGGTCGGCTCGACGACGCTCGGCTGACGTTCGAGAAGATGCTCACCTACAGCAGCCCACTCGGCCTCTACTCCGAGGAGATCGCCCCGACCGGTCAGCAGATCGGCAACTTCCCACAGGCGTTCAGCCACCTCTCGCTGATCAGCACGGCGGCCCACCTCGACGAGCTCCTCGACCAGCAGCGTTGACCCGCCGCGTCAGAACAGCGTCAAGGGCTCGACCGGTATCGGCTCGGGCAGCGCGTCCAGCTCGGGTACGCGCGCCCGTACCTCGTCGTGGAATCGGCGGGCGAGCACCGGCGCGTCGGCGTTGTCCGGGGTGTGGACGAACACCGTGGGGGAGCGGCCCTCGCGTAGCCAGTCGGCGGTGACGTCGATCCAGCGCTGCCACCCCTCGACGGTGCGGGCCGAATCGTCGCGGCCGAGGTAGCGGACGATCGGCCGGTCGGTCAGCGCCACCGACCGGAGCGGAAGGCGGGGCTTCTTGGTCCAGGCGTCCCGCTCCGCGTCGCTGGTCGGCGGGCTCGTGAAGAACGCGGTGGTGTCGAACGGGATCCACTCGGCGTTCGCGCTGGCGAGGGTCTGTTCGAGAAGCCGGGCCGCCCGGGACTCGGTGAAGAACGCGGGGTGGCGGACCTCCACCGCGTACCGGTGCGACTGCGGGAGTCGACCCAGGAAACGGTTCAGGGTCGGCACGTCGGCGGGAGCGAACGAGCCGGGCAGTTGAACCCAGAGGGCGTGTGCGCGCGGGCCGAGCGGCTCGATGGCGTCCAGGAAGGCACACAGTGGGTCGCCGACGTCGGTGAGCCGGCGTTCGTGCGTGATGACCTTGGGGAGTTTCAGGACGAACCGGAAGTCGGGGTCGGTCTGCGCGGCCCACGACGCTACCGTGTCCCGGGCGGGCGTCGCGTAGAACGTCGTGTTCCCCTCCACGGCGTCGCACCAACTCGCGTAGTGCCGCAGGCGCTCGGTGGGCGGCAGCAGCCGGCCCTGCCACGACCGGTGGGTCCACATCGCGCATCCCACGGAAAGCCGCACGACAGCCTCCCTCCAGTGAACCGCGCCTCGCCCGAGCCCACGGTATACGCGCGCCGGCCGCGACCGGACCGCCGGTGCGGCAGGCAGGTTCCGACACCATGCGCCGACCCGCGCGCTCGCTGAGGAGATCGACCACCTGCCCGCACCAGGCCGCCGACTACCGGAGTGCGCCGGGACCGCTCGAACCTCAGTCCGCGAACAGCAGTGTCGCGAGCTGCGCCGGATCGGCCACCACCTCGATGCCGATGATCCGGTCGGTCACGATGAAGCTGATCGCGATCCGGACGCTGCCGCCGAGTGCCACGATCGCTCCGGGCAGCCCATCGACGTACGCCGGCACAGCCGCCTCGGCCCGGCCGCTGAAGAAGTCGGCGATGGCGGCCGAGCCGCGCGTCTCACCGGCCGGCCCCAGAGCCGAGGCGACCGAGTCGGCGCGCATGACGACGTGCGGGTCCAGCAGGCTGACCAGGTCGTCGAACCGGCCCTCGCGGGAGGCGGCGAGAAACGCCTCGACCACCCGCCGCTGGCGGGCCGGGTCGGCCTCCCGGACCGTCCCGTCCTGGTGCACCCTGCGTCGAGCCCGGCTGGCGATCTGGCGGACGGCGCTCGGGGTGCGGTCGACCACGGTGGCGATCTCCTCGAACGAGACCGCGAACATGTCGTGCAGCACGAACACGAACCGCTCGGTCGGCGCGAGGGTGTCGAGGACGACCAGGAGCGCTCGTCCGACCGACTCGGCCAGCAGGGCCTCCCGTTCCGGGTCGACCGGACCGCCGTCCGTCGGGTCGGGCTCCGGGCCGGCGGTGTCCCACTGCTGCTCCGGCCGTGCGGTTCGCGTGCGTAGCCGGTCCAGGCAGACCCGGCCGACTGTGGTCGTCAGCCAGCCGGGCAGGTTGTCGATGGCGGTGGCGTCCGCTCGGCTGAGCCGTAGCCAGGTGTCCTGGACGGCGTCCTCGGCCTCGGCGACGGAGCCCAGCATCCGCTGGGCCACCGCCCGCAGCCGTGGCCGGTTCTCCTCGAAGCGTCGGGCCATCTGGTCGGCCTCGCTCATGACCTCTCCACCCCCGGACGCAGGCTGATCGTTCTGTGACCGCCGGCACATCTGTCACACCGTCGGCTCGCCCTGCGACATCCCAGTGAACAGCAACCGGACGTCGCGCCGCGACGATCGCCGGGCAGCCTAACAGGACGGACCGACAGGAAATGGTCATCGAACCACGCATCCAGAACCCCGCCAGCCTGCTGCCGGACGCCGTGAAGGCGATCAACCTGCTCTACCGGGCCGCGCACTCGGCCGGGGTGCCGAACACCACCCTCGACCTGGTGCACCTGCGGGCCAGCCAGATCAACGGATGCAGCGCCTGCGTCGACGCGGGTGCCCGGGGTGCCCGCAAGGCCGGTGAGACCGAGGAGCGGTTGTTCGCGGTAGCCGCCTGGCGGGAGACCCCGTACTTCACCGAGGCCGAGCGGGCGGCGCTCGCGCTCGCGGAGGCCGCCACCCGGCTCGCCGACCGGGCCGACGCTGTGCCCGACGACATCTGGGCGGAGGCGGCCCGGCACTTCGGTGAGGAGGAGCTTGCCGCGATCGTGCTCTGGGTGGCCACCACCAACTTCTTCAACCGGATCAACGCCACCACCCGCCAGCCGGCCCCGCAGACGTGGGGCTGACCGGGCCGTGACACCCCGACGGCGAGCACTCTTGGCCGATCGTCAACTTGAGGTTGACGGAGAGGGGTCGTCAACCTATGGTTGACGCATGACGGAACCTTTCCAGATGAGCAACCCGGTCAAGCTCGACGACCTGATCCAGGCGATCAAGAAAGCGCACCCCGACGCGCTCGACCAACTGACCGACGCCGTGATCGCCGCCGACCACCTCGGTGAGATCGCCGACCACCTGATCGGGCACTTCGTCGACCAGGCCCGACGCTCGGGCGCCTCCTGGACCGACATCGGCCGCAGCATGGGGGTCACGAAGCAGGCTGCCCAGAAGCGCTTCGTGCCGAAGGCGACCGAGGCGGCGCTCGATCCGAACGCCGGCTTCGGCCGGTTCACCCCTCGTGCCCGCAACGTGGTGATGGCCTCGCAGGAGGAGGCCCGTGCCAGCGGAAGCGCCGAGATCGGCCCCGAGCACCTGGTGCTGGGCCTGCTGGCCGAGCCGGAGGCGCTGGCCGCGAGGGTGATGGCTGGTCGGGGGGCCACTCCCGAGGCGGTCCGCGAGGCGGTCGCTGCCGTCCTCCCGCCGCCGGCCGAGCAGGTCCCGGACCTCATCCCGTACGACGCACGCGGAAAGAAGGCACTGGAGCTGACCTTTCGGGAGGCGCTGCGTCTCGGGCACAACTACGTCGGCACCGAGCACATCCTGCTGGCGCTGCTGGAGCAGGAGGACGGCACGGGCGTCCTCACCGACCTCGGTCTGGAGAAGGCGGCCGTTGAGGCCGACCTGGTCGCCGCCCTCGCCGCCGTGGTGAAGGCGGCGGGTGGCGACGTCACCCAGTAGTGCCACCCAGGAACGCCGTCCCGCATCGCCCGCGTGGACGGCGTTCCTGCTCGGTGGTCGTGCTGTTCGCCCTCGGCGAAGCGTTGGTTCTCGCGCGAGACGTACTGCTCAGGAGACGTCGGGGAAGCCGTACCGCAGGGCGTGCTCCGGGTCCGCCGGGTCGATCTGGCGTACGCCCGCGTCGGCGAGCCGCTTGTTGACCTCGTCGAGCTGCTCGCGTACCAGCCGGGCCTCGTCCTCGGTGACCCGGCCCCGGTGTGGCTTGCCGGCGTGCTCCAGCGTGCCGTAGTCGATCTTCTCGGCGCTCTTGCGGGCCTTGGGCGGGCGGACCCGTTCGGCGGTCTTCAGCAACTGCGCCATCGGCACGTCGGTGGCCATCGCGTCGAATTCGCTGGCGGTGAGCACCACCCGACGGGGCTCGCCGCCGCCGTGCCGGTCGTGGATCTCGACCACGGCCACGTCGAGGGCAGCGTCGTCGATGTTCTCCACCTCGCCCGGGGTGGCGTCCAACTGCACGGGCCCGGCGACCAGGTCCGGGTGCTCCAGGACGACGATGCGAACCACCTCGTCATCCTGCTGCAGAACGGTGCCGGTGAAGTCGGAGACGTGAATCGTCTTCTTGCCCATGCGCGGAGCTTCTCCTGTCGTAGCCGGGATGACGGACCACAAGAAATTACCCGACAGGTGTGCGAAAGCCGCCGCTGGAGGGCCCGGGTGTGTCGTGCCCGGGTGTGGAACCGGTCAGTGGGCGTTGAGGTGGCGCAGGCTGGAGGTGCCGGCCGGCAGCGCGTCCAACTCCGCCCAGGACAGGGCGCCCGACGTGCGGCGCGCCCGGTGCCGCGGCTGGGCCGGGAAGCGCCCGGCGGCCCCCGTTGCCCGCCACTGTCGCGCGGGGTCCTGCTGGTGGCGGTCGTTCGGCTGAATCGGCATGACCCTACCGTCCCAAACAAAGGTGTCCAGATATGGAAATACCTATGACGTTCGATTGATGTGATCGGTTCCCGGGGTTCGTCCACCACGCCGCAGGCTGCTTCGCGGATCATCCGCCCGGTCGCGCCGCCCGGCGTACGGTGATCACGACGGCCGGGTGACGGGGAGGTACGCATGCTCGACCGGCGACTCCACCTGCACCTGGCGTCCTGGCTCGGCCAGTGGCCTGCCGCTCCGGGGCTGCACGTGGTCGCCTCGCACCGCCGGACCCGACCGGCCTGGGACGGTCGGCTGCGTCCGGCACTGGCCGTGGACACCGGGCGCAGCGGGGTGCTGTCCGTCGCGCCGGACCGGGTGGCGACGATCCGAGCGCTGCTCGGGCGCACGCCGGACCGGCTGCTCGCGGCCCTGCCGGAAGCCGTCGGCCTGCCCGCCTGGTGCCTCCACGACGGCCCGTTCCGCTGGAGCCTCAACCCCGCGCCGCTGCCCGACGTGGGGGAGTGGACCGAATCGACCGCCCCCGGGCTGCCGCCCTGGCTGCGACTGTTCGACAGGCCGGTGCTGGTGGTTCGGGACGCGGACGGCGCCTACCTGGCCGGGGCCGGGATCAAACGGCACGACGCGTACGGGCAGGAGTTGGCCGTCGGCACCGTGCCGGCCGCCCAGGGCCGTGGCCTCGCGCGTCGACTGGTGGCGCAGGCGGCGCGGCGGGTGCTCGACGAGGGAGCGGTGCCCACGTACCTGCACGAGAAGGACAACCCCGCCTCGGCGCGGGTCGCGGAGGCGGCGGGTTTCCCGGACCGGGGTTGGCGGGCGTACGGGGTCTATCCGCGCTGATCAGGATCGTGGGCGGTGCCGGGCGCGGACCGTGGATCCCGGGCCGGATCCACGGTCCGCAACCTCCCCCCAGGTCCCCGTATCGGGCGACCGGCCGTTTGCGGGCCGGTCCGTGTCGATCACGCTACGTATAGGAATGGCGTCGTGCAAGGCGTAAGCGGTCGGGTCGGAGTGTCGAATTGTGGACTTGACCTGCGGCGGAGCCGAGAAGGGCTGTCGGCCCGCTCAGTGACGTAGCGTGCAGGACTTCATCAGCCCGTACCGGCTCAGCCGGCCAGGCCGAGCACCTCCGCCGCCGCCCGGCCGTTGGCGTGGCTCGCGCCGTACGTGGTGACGAAGGCGCGTACGCCGGACGGACGCCACTGCGCCGGCCAGCCCATCTCCACCACCGTCACCGGGTGCTCGGCGGCCAGGGCGGCGATCAGCTCCGCGCCGCCGGTCAGCCGGTGCAGATGCCGCCCGACCAGCACGATCGCCCGACCATCGGCCAGCCCGCGCAACGTCGCCGGCTCGGTCTCGGCGGCGATCACCTTGATCTCCCGCACGCCGTCCAGGTGCGGGCCGAGGCCCCACGGCACCCGTCCCTCGGCGATCGTCGACTCGGTGTGCAACTGCACCACCAGCGGCCGGTCCAGCCCGGTGAGCACCCCGTCCACCCGGACGGCCCGGCGCGCCGCCGCGTACCCCAGATCGGGGTCGATCGTCGCAGGTGCGACGCCGGCGGCCCGGGTCCAGGCGGCGAGCGCGGCGGCGCGGCCGGCCGCCTCCTCGACCCGTGCCGTCGTCAGCCTGCCGTCGGTGAGCGCCTCGACGATCTCGGCGGCCACCCGCTCGACAAGTGCGGCGTCGACCTTCGCGCCGATGCAGAGCAGGTCGGCGCCGGCCGCCAGGGCCCGGACCGCGGCCGGACCGACGCCACCGGCGGCCACCGCCGCGCCCTTCATCTCCAGCGCGTCGGTGATCACGGCGCCAGTGAAGCCGTATTCGCCGCGGAGCAGGTCGACAAGGACGGCCCGGCTGAAGGTGGCCGGGCCGTCGCCGGTCAGCGCCGGCACCCGGATGTGCGCGGTCATCACGGCGTGCGCCCCGGCGGCGACGACCGCGGCGAACGGCGGCAGGTCCCGCTGGCGCAGCAGCTCCACCGGAACGTCCACGGTGGGCAGCTCGTGGTGCGAGTCGGTCACTGTGGCGCCGTGGCCGGGGAAGTGTTTGGCGCAGGCGGCGACACCGGCGGACTGGAGCCCGGAGACGGCAGCGGCCGAGTGGGCGGCCACCCGCACCGGGTCCGCCCCGAACGACCTCGTGCCGATCACCGGGTTGTCGTCGGCGCTGTTGACGTCCACGGTCGGTGCGAGGTTGACGGTGATGCCGAGCGCGGCCAGCTCGGCGCCGATTGCCTGGTAGACCCGCCGGGTGAGCGCCACGTCGCCGATCGCGCCGAGGGCGGCGTTTCCGGGGTACGGGCTGCCGGTGGCGTGCGCCAGCCGGGTCACGTCGCCGCCCTCCTCGTCGATGGCGATCAGCGCGTCCGGTCGGCCGGTGCGCAGTGCGGCGGTGCTGGCCGCCACCTGAGCCGGATCGTGCACGTTGGTGCCGAACAGGGTGTGCCCGGCCAGCCCGTCGGCCAGCAACTCGACCGCCCAGTCCGGCGGGACCGGCCCCGGGTACGCGGCGAGCAGGGTGCCCAACGCGAGCCTGCGCAGTCCTGGATCCAGCCCCACGTGATCTTCCCCCTTCGGTCCCCACGAGTACGAAAAGTCGTACCGGCGGTGGTCATCTCCCTGCCGAGTCGGCCGAGCGCTCCACCTGCGGGTGGCCGATACGCTACGACTACCCGCTCGCAGGTCGGTTTACAGTTAGCAAAGTTTACTAAAACTAGAGGACGTGGCATGAGTGCGACCCGGCTGCCCGGCACCCCCCGCCTGTTGCGGGCGCTCAACGACCGCGCGGCGCTCGAACTGCTCCTCGAACGCGGGCCACTCACCCGGGCCCGACTCGGCGAACTGACCGGGCTGTCCAAGGTCACCGCCTCCCAGTTGGTCGAGCGGCTGGAGGAGCGCGGCCTGGTCGCCCGGGTCGGCGAGCAGGCCGGCGGTCGGGGGCCGAACGCCCAGCTCTACGCGGTCCGTCCGGGCAGCGCACACGTGGTCGGGGTGGACGTCGGGCCGGACCGGGTGGTGGCCGCCTGCGCCGACATCACCGGCGCGGTCATCGGCCGGGTCGAGCAGTCGACACGGGACACCGACGACCCGGTGGGCGTGGTGCACAACGCCGTGGTGCAGGCCGCGAGCAGCGCGCAGGCGCAGCTCAGCAGCGTCCGGCGGGTCGTGCTCGGCACCCCGGGCCTGGTCGACCCGCACACCGGCGACATCACCTTCGCCTTCAACCTGCCGCGCTGGCACAGCGGTCTGCTCGCCGCGCTGCGCGACGACCTGCACACCCCGGTCGTCTTCGAGAACGACGTCAACCTGGCCGCGGTGGCCGAGGCGCAGTCCGGTGCCGCGCAGGGGATGACCGACTTCGTGCTGGTCTGGGTGGGCGCGGGTGTCGGGCTCGCGATCATGCTGGGTGGCCGGCTGCACCACGGCAGCAGCGGCGCCGCAGGCGAGATCGGCTACCTGCCGGTGCCCGGGGCGCCGATCCCGCGTGACGTGTCCCGCCGTGCCAAGCCGGCCTTCCAGCAGGTGATCGGCGCGGACTCGGTGCGCGCGGTGGCCCGCGAGCACGGCTACCCGAGCGCGGACGCGGCCGAGGCGGTGCGCGCGGCAGTCGCCGACGGCGCTGCCGGCGGCCCGATGCTTGACGAGTTGGCTCGGCGGCTCGCGCTCGGTGTGGCCAGCACCTGCGTGGTGCTCGACCCCCCGCTGGTGGTGCTCGCCGGCGAGGTGGGCCAGGCCGGCGGAGATGCGCTCGCCGACCGGGTGCAGCGTGAGGTCGCGGCGATCACCCTGGTCCGGCCGCGAGTGGTGCCCACCGGGCTCACCGAGGAGCCGATCCTGCGCGGCGCGCTGCGCACCGCGCTGGACGCCGTCCGCGACGAGGTGTTCGGCTCCACCGTCGGCTGAGCCCGCTGGCACGGTCATGTGAAGGAATATTTCACCGCTGGGCGACAGGCTGCAAGCTCTTGCCGATAACCCGCCGGGCCGCCCGCGTCAGCGCGAGCGGCCCGGGGCAGGCCCTCAGATCAGGTCGCGGCGACGGAACACGGCGAACGCCGCCGCGGTCAACCCACCGGTGATCACGAGCAGCACCACCAGCGCCGGCCGCCAGGTCAGGGTGTAGAGGCCGTCGCAGAAGGCGCCGGTCGAGTCGCTGGCACAGAGCTGCGGATCCCAGAACCGCGCCTCGCCGGTGAGCCACGCCCCGATGTGGCTGGAGACCATCAGCTGATCCGGCCGCCGGGCGTCCACGATCTCCAGCACCACCCGGGCGCCCAACTCCCACACCACCGCGTACGCGGCGACCGCGCCGAGCGCCGCCGACGTGTGCCGACCCAGCGTCGCGATGGCGAAGCCCAGGGCGCTGGCCAGCAACACCAGCACCAGGCCGCGACCGTGGATGGCGCCCAGCGAACCCCAGAATTCCCCGTCCAACTGGCCAGCAAGCCCAGCGGTCTGCCCGATCACCCAGAACGTGGCGAGATAGAACAGCGAGGCCACCACCGACAACGCCAGCACCATGCCGAGCAGGGTGCCGAGTTTCGCGCCGAGCACCGTCAGCCGGCGCGGTCGCCACAGCAGCAGGTTCACCACTCCACCCGAGTTCAGGTCCGCGCCGATGTACGAGGCGCCGACCAGGAACCCGAACAGCACCAGGAACGCGATGAGGAAGTACAGCAGCGGGCGGGCCTGCTGGGCGAAGCTGAACACCCCCGGCAGGTAGTCCGCCACGATCGGCAACCGTTCCTGCCGAGTCGGGTCGATCTCCGAGCAGTCGGCGGGAAAATAGCCGCCCGTGTCGCGCGGTGGTGCCGTGCCGTTCTTCCGGGCCAGGCACTCCTGGAACGTTGTCTCCAGGCCCTGCCGCGCTTCGCTGGCCTGCTGTCGCGCCGAGGCGAGCTCACTGGCGCTCGGCTTGTGTGAGCCGGCCAGGGTGGTCGCCGCGGTGACGGCGAACGCCAGCGCCAGCAGCACGACCATGAGTTGCACGAAGCGACGCGCGGACAGCCGCTCCAATTCGGCCCGGACCAGGTTCACGAGTCCACTCCCCGTACGTCGAGATCCATCACCACGTCGTCCTCGGCGCCGGCCGGCAGCTCCGAGCCGTCGACCTGCCGGGGCAACCACGGATGCCCGGCGCCGGTCAGCTCCAGGAAGACGCTCTCCAGATCCGGCCGCAGCGGCGTCAGCTCGCCCACCCACAGCCCCTGCTCGCCGAGCACCCGGCTGACCATCGTCGGGTCGGTCACCCCGCTCACCACCAGCGCCTCGCCGTCCACGACCGCCGCCAGCTCCGCCGCCCGCAACACCTCGACGGCGCGTTCCGGCTCGGCCACCCGCACCAGGAACTCGTGCCGGTCGAAGCCCGCAAGCACCTCGTCCACGCGGCCGGTCGCCACCTGCCGCCCCCGCGAGATGATCGTGACGTGGTCACAGATCAGCTGGATCTCGCCCAGGATGTGACTGGACACCAGCACGGTCACCCCGGCCGCCGCCAGCGACCGCATCAGGTCGCGCATCTCCCGGATGCCCGCCGGGTCCAGCCCGTTCGCCGGCTCGTCCAGGATGAGCAACCGCGGGTCCTTCAGCAGTGCCGACGCCACCGCGAGACGCTGCTTCATGC
The DNA here is from genome assembly GCF_040643015.1 of Micromonospora sp. NPDC047527. Classification (NCBI taxonomy): domain Bacteria; kingdom Bacillati; phylum Actinomycetota; class Actinomycetes; order Micromonosporales; family Micromonosporaceae; genus Micromonospora; species Micromonospora sp. NPDC047527. The sequence goes on from NZ_JBEYTK010000008.1 coordinate 36,380, forward strand.
CCAGCGAGTAGCCCTTGACCCGCTCGTCACCCCGGTCGCGCAGGCCCACCAGGTCCAGAGCCTCGTCCACCCGCGAGACCGGCACCCCACCCGCACGGGCCAGCAGCCGCAGCGTGCGGTACCCGGTGAAGTTGCCGAAGAACTGCGGGCTCTCCACGATGGCGCCGACCCGGCCCGCCACCCGGGGCAGCAGCTCCGGCGACGGCTCGCCGAACACCCTCATCCGCCCGCCGTCGGCGCGAATCAGCCCGAGCAGCGCACGCAGGGTCGTCGTCTTGCCGGAGCCGTTCGGGCCCAGGAAACCGTGGATCTGACCCGCCTCGACCAGCAGATCGAAACCGTCCACCGCCACCCGTCGGCCGTTGCGCACGCTGTGGAAGGTCTTGCGCAGACCCTCGATCTCGATGACCGCGCTCATCCGCGCGGCTCCGAACCTCGACCTGGCATGAGCCGCCCTCCGGGGGTGGTGATCAAAGACACGGCGTTCACCCTATGACCGGCACGCCGCCCATGGGGGGTACGTCGACGCTGCGTGGTTGGATGGGCGGGTGACTGGTGACCTGATCCCCGGCGCCGCGGGCGCCGCGCCCGCCGCCACCCCCGTGGACCCGGATCTGGTGGTCAGCCTCGACAGTGTCGGCGTACGCCGCTCCGGCACCGCACTGCTGCAGGACCTGACCTGGCGGGTCGAGCTGGACGAGCGCTGGGTGGTGCTCGGCCCCAACGGCGCGGGCAAGACCACCCTTCTCAACCTCGCCGCCGGCCGACTGCACCCCACCACCGGCGTCGCGCACGTCCTGGGTGAGCGGATCGGCCGCACCGACGTCAACGAGCTACGTACCCGGATCGGGCTCTCCACCGCCGCGCTCGCCGAGCGGGTGCCCGCCGAGGAACTGGTCACTGACGTGGTGGTGACCGCCGCCTGGTCGGTGGTCGGCCGCTGGCGGGAGAGCTACGACCGCGGCGACGAGGCGCGGGCGCGGGCGCTGCTCAGCCAGCTCGGCGTCGGCGGCCTCGCCGAGCGCCGCTACGGCACGCTCTCCGAGGGCGAACGCAAGCGGGTGCAGATCGCCCGGGCACTGATGACCGACCCGGAGTTGCTGCTGCTCGACGAGCCCACCGCCGGACTCGACCTGGGTGGACGTGAGGACCTGGTCGGCCGGCTGGCCGAGCTGGCGTACGACCCGGACGCCCCGGCCCTGGTGCTCGTCACCCACCACGTGGAGGAGATCCCGCCCGGGTTCACCCACGCGCTGCTGCTGCGCGAGGGGGCGGCGGTCGCCCAGGGCCTGCTCGCCGAGACGCTGACCGGCGACAACCTCTCCAAGACCTTCGGCCTGCCGCTGGTGGTCGAGCGGTCCGGCGACCGCTACACCGCCCGCGCCGCCTGATCAGCCGACCGGGGGAGGTGACCGTGTCGCAGACCCGCGTGGTCGTGGTGGGCAGCGCCAACATGGACCTGGTCGCGATGGCGCCCTCGCTGCCCCGGCCGGGTGAGACCATGCTCGGCACCGACTTCGTGATGGTGCCCGGCGGCAAGGGCGCCAACCAGGCCATCGCCGCCGTCCGGGCCGGGGCCTCCTGCGCCTTCCTCGGCGCCATCGGCTCCGACGCGTTCGGTGTCACCCTCCGGGCCCGGATCACCGCGGCCGGTGTGGACACCGACCAACTGCGGGTGGTCTACGGCGCCTCCGGCGTGGCGGTGGTGATGGTCAACGCGCAGGGGGAGAACGCCATCGTGGTCACCCCCGGCGCGAACGACGCGCTGGTCGGCCTCACCGAAGAGGAACTGGCCACCGTACGCGCGGCGGACGTCCTCGTCGCCCAACTGGAGATCCCGGTGCAGACGGTGGCCACCGCCGCCCTGGTGGCCCGCGCGGCCGGCACCCGGGTCATCCTGAACGCCGCACCGGCCCGGGACCTGCCGCCGGAACTGCTCGCGGCCGTGGACCTGCTGGTCGTCAACGAGGGCGAGGCGCAGGCGTTCACCGGTCGGGGCCGGGAGGACCCACGGGCGCTGCTCGACCTGGTGCCCCGCGCCGTGCTCACCCTCGGCGGCGACGGCGCCTGGTACGTCGACCGGGACGGCACCGAGGTGCACGTACCCGCGGTCGCTGTCGACGTGGTCGACTCCACGGCGGCCGGCGACGCGTTCACGGCCGCGCTGGCCGTCGGCTGGGGCGAGGGTCGCGACGTGGTCGACGCGGTGCGCTGGGCGGCGGCGGCCGGGGCGGCCTGCGTCCGCAAGCTCGGCGCCTCGGTGGCGCTGCCGCGACGCGCCGAGATCGACGAGCTGTACGTCCCGGCCTGACCGGGCGCTCAGCCGGCGGGTTCGTCGCTGAGCTTCTCGCCGCGCCGACGCAGCATGCCCAGGCCGGGGATGCCGGCCACGGCGAGCTTGAGATCGCGGGTGACGTCCAGCAGATCGTGCAGGTCGGGTCCGACCCGGTCCAGGGTGGACAGGATCGGCAGGATGTCGGCGGTCAGGTGCTCCTTGAGCTTGGGCAGCTCGTCGATCAGGTGGATCGCCGCGGTGATCTCCTCGTGGCTCAGCTCCTCCACGAACCTCCCGGCCATCGGGGCGGCCCGCCGCAGCGCTGGCTCGTACGCCGCCAGCAGTTCGGCTGCCGTGGTCGCGGCCTGCGCCGCGCTGCCCACCGTGACCGCTGCGGTGCCGGCGACCGTCCCGGCCTCGGCGACGACCGTGCCGGCGGCCCTGGAGACCTGCTCGGCCTCCCCGACGACCACGGCGGCGGCCGCCGCGACCTCGGTGGCCGTGTCGATGGCGGTGGTCGCGGCGGCGCTGATGACGGCCACCTCGCGGACGGCCCCCTCGGCGTCGGTGAGCACCTGGTCGGTCCGGTCCAGGGTCGCCTCGATCCGGTCCACCACGCCGTTGATCCGGGCGAGCAGCGTCTCCACCCCGTCCAGGACCGCGAACGCGCGGGCAGGCACGGCGGCGAACGAGGCGGCCGACCCGATCGCCTGGTCGAGGGCGGAACGGGTCAGGCCGACCATCGCGGCCGGTGTGGGGAGGGGAATCGCCATGGGATCAAGTGTGCGCCGGTCGTGCCACAACCGCTCGTCCGGTGGAGTCCCCGATGGTCCGGCCCCCGGTAGGGTGCCGGCATGTCGGCCTCCTCGCCGCACCGCCCGCCGAGCACCCGGACCGCCGTTCTGCTCGCCGTGCTCGCGGCGGTCACCGCCGCGCTCGGCACGCTGGTGCTGGTCCGGGCCGACCACGGTCTCACCGTCCGGCAGGTCACCGTCGGCGGGGTGCCGATGACCGAGGTACGCGCGGGCGCGCCGACACCCGACGTGCGGCGGCCCGGCGTGGTGATCGCACACGGATTCGCCGGCTCGGGCCGGTTGATGCGCCCGATCGCCGACACCGTGGCCCGTCGAGGTGCGGTCGCGCTGCTGATCGACTTCGCCGGTCACGGCGCCAACCCGGCCCGGCTCGGCGCTGACGTGCCCTCCGCGCGGCTCGCCGCCGACATGGACGCCGCAGTCGGTCACCTGCGCTCCCTGCCCGATGTGGACGAGCACCAGATCATGCTGGTCGGGCACTCCATGGGCGCGGGTGCGGTCACCCGGTACGCCGCCGACCACCCGGAGATCGCCCGGACCGTGGCGATCTCGCTGCCCAGCGCCGGCGAGCTGCCCCCGGGCCGCCCGGCGGAGCTGCTGCTCATCGTCGGCGGTGCGGAGTTCCCGGCGTTTCGGCGCGCGGCCGACGACGCCGTCGGGCGGGGCGCGTCGATGGGGCGTCGGCCAGCGGTGGTGGTGCCCGGTGTGGAGCACATCTCGGTGCTCTTCGCCCCGCGTACCCACCGGGAGATCGCGCATTGGCTGCCCAGCGCGGACGGGAACGCCGCGCCACGGCCGCTCGCCCGGCTCGCCGGGGCGGCGCTGCTGGTGCTCGCGTTCGGCGTCGGGGTGGTCCCGCTGGCGGCGCTGCTCCTGCCGACACGGGCGACACCGAGCCGTCGGCCCGCGCCACAGCCGACCCCCGCGCACGATGGCCCGGTGCCACCACCCGGCCCGGCCGTCGAGGCGCCGGCGCGTCGCGCGACGGCACGGACCGGCGTCGCGGCGCTGACCCTGACCGCGTACGCCGTCCTCGCCGTCGCGCTGCCGATCCACCTGGGCCTGACGTCGGCGCTGCCGGTCGGTGCCCGCTGGTGGCTGCTCCCGCTGGTGCTCGCCGGTTGCCTGCTGTTCCTGCTCGGTGTCGAGCTGGCCGCCGCCGACCGCACCTGGCGACACCTGCTCGCCGTCGCCGTCGCCGTGCTCGTGCTGGCCACGTCGGCGGTGGTCGGGCTGGCACCCGGGTTCGTGCTGCTGGTGGTGCCGCTGTTCGCGCTGCTGCTCGGCTGGCACGCCGTCTGGGCGGCCGTGCTGCGCCGCTACGCCGCCCCGCGCTGGCTGTCGGCCCTGCTGGGTGCCGCCCTGGTGAGCTGGCCGATCGCCACCACCCTGCCGCTGAGCTGACCCACGTGGCGAGCGGTCATCGGTGGTCACCCTGCTGTTCGACGGCGCGCTGCACCGCCCGGTAGATCTGCCCGAACCGTAGGGCGTCCGGAGTGCGCAGCAGCAACTGCTCCTGACCGTGGTGCTGCACCCACAGCTCGTGTACGTGGCTGCCGCGCTCGTAGGAGCGGTCCAGCCAGCCGAGGGGGATCTCCAGGAACGGGGTCAGCGCCAGCGCCCCCACCGCGCAGGCGGCGAGGATGATCAGCGCCAACTGCCAGTTGCCCCTGTCCTGTGCGGACCAGGCCAGCGAGAGCACGCACACCACCGCGACCAACGGCGGCAGCGACAGCAGCAGGACCAGCACACCGCGACCCAGCACCCGGCCGCGCACCGCGAGGGTCTTGGCCCCCCGCGCGTGCCAGACGAACGTCACGTCGGACAGGGCGATCACATGGCCACCGGCCCGGATCGACTCGGAGGTCACCTGCACCGCGTCGTCCCGGTAATAGAGGGTCATCACTAAGCCTAACCGCCGGTGGTCAAACCCGCACCGTCCGTTGTGCGTCAGGATGGCGCCGACGGGGGGCGGCCTCCCGCCTGACACGTGGCGGGCCTCCGGCGTGATTCGTCTACGACATCAGCTCCAAAGGTGCTGAGGGGCACCACCTCCGCCCCGCGCTGACACACCCGGGCTCAGGGGTGCGCGGCCAACGGCACACGGTCGGGCCCGTAAGGCCGTAGCCGAGGCAATGTGTGGATCTACGGCTCGGATGCGAGCGCGCCTGGCCGCGGCCTGCTGCCGGTCGAGCCGGGCTCCGACCGGGTTCCGACCGGGTTCCCTCCGGGCTAGCGGCGGGCGGCGGGTCGGGCGGCGGGTTGGCTCTGCTCGACGGCGCGCTGCAACGCACGGTAGATCTGACCGAAGCGCAGCGCGTCGCCGGTGCGCAGCAACCGCACCGGGTGGCCCCGCCAGCGGGCCCAGATCTCCAGCTGCCGGCTGCCCCTGGCGTACGAGCGGTCCAGGTGTTCGAAGAGGAAGTCGGCGACCGGGCCCACGGCGAGGCCGACCAGCACCGAGGCGCCGACGATCGCGATCGTCACGGTGGGTGAGCGGTGCAGCCAGACGGCCACGCCGATGCCGAGCACGGCCGCGACCAGTGGGCCGGCCAGCGCCGCGCCGATCGCCCCCCGACCGACGAGCACCCGCCAGGAACGGCTGCCCCGGCGATGCCAGACCATGGTGATTTCGGCCAGGGGGTAGCTGCGGCCGTCGACCCGGACGGCGGTGGACGTTACCTCTACCGACTTGTCGTCGTAATACGTGACCATGGCTGGCCTCCCGCCTGCGGGGCTGACACCACACTACTTGCCCAAACGAGCCGGGTCGTAAGGTTGGCACGCGACTTCGACGAGGAAGTGAGGGCAGCGTGGGCGAGTTCGTTCGGCTGGAGACCAGGGACGGCATCGGCACCATCCGGCTGGAGCGGCCGCCGATGAACGCGCTCAACACCCAGGTGCAGGAGGAGTTGCGGGCCGCCGCGACGGCGGCCACCGCCGACCCCGAGGTCCGCGCCGTCATCGTGTACGGCGGTGAGAAGGTCTTCGCCGCGGGTGCGGACATCAAGCAGATGGCCGAGATGTCCTACGTGGACATGGCCGACCGGGCGGCAGCCCTGTCCAGCGCGCTCGGCGCGATCGCCCGGATCCCCAAGCCGGTGGTCGCGGCGATCACCGGGTACGCCCTCGGCGGCGGCTGCGAGCTGGCGCTGGCCTGCGACTGGCGGGTGGTGGCCGAGGACGCGAAGCTCGGCCAGCCGGAGATCAAGCTCGGCATCATCCCCGGTGCCGGCGGCACCCAGCGACTGGCCCGCCTGGTCGGCCCGGCCCGTGCCAAGGATCTGATCATGTCCGGGCGGATGGTGGACGCGCAGGAGGCGCTGCGGATCGGCCTGGCCGACCGGGTCGTCCCGGCCGCCGAGGTGTACGACGCGGCGGTAACGCTTGTCACGCCGTACCTCACCGGGCCTGTGCAGGCGCTGCGCGCGGCGAAGCTGGCGGTCGACGGCGGCCTGGACATGGACCTGAACTCGGGCCTGGCGTGGGAGAGCCAGCTCTTCGCGGCGCTGTTCGCGACCGACGACCGACGTGAGGGCATGGCGGCCTTCGTGGAGAAGCGCAAGCCCGACTTCACGGGCCGCTGACCGGGGTCGCTTCCACCCGCCGGGGCCACGGTCGGCGAGCCAGGTGACTGGTCGGTAACCTGTGATCCCGGCCACGGACGATGGGAGCGACATGACGGAGCGGATCGAGGGTCACGGCGGGGAGTTGGCGCTGGCGGCACTACGCGCGCACGGCGTACGGGAGATGTTCACGCTGTCCGGCGGGCACGTCTTCCCGCTCTACGATGCCGCGCACAAGAGCGACTTCCCGATCTACGACGTCCGGCACGAGCAGTCCGCGGTCTTCGCCGCCGAGGCGGTGGCCAAGCTCCAGCGCCGACCGGGCCTCGCCGTGCTCACCGCCGGTCCGGGCGTCACCAACGGCATCTCTGGCATGACCAGCGCCTTCTTCAACGCCTCCCCGGTGCTGGTGCTCGGAGGCCGGGCACCCGCGTTCCGCTGGGGCTCGGGCAGCCTCCAGGAGATGGACCATCTCCCGCTGGTCGCCCCGGTCACCAAGCACGCCGAGACGGTGTTCAGCACCGACGACATTCCGCGTGCGATCGGCGCGGCGCTCACGGCCGCGCTCACCCCGCACCGCGGCCCGGCGTTCCTCGACTTTCCGCTGGAGACGGTCTTCTCGGTCTCCGAGGCGGACGTGCCCGCGCCGGTCGGCGTCGACCCGGTCGAGCCGGACCCCGAGGAGGTCGGCCGGGCCGCGACGCTGATCGCCAGCGCGCAGCGACCGGTCATCATCGCCGGCTCGGACGTGTACGCCGGCGACGCGGTGGCGGCGCTGCGTGAGGCCGCCGAGGCGTTGCAGGTGCCGGTCTTCACCAACGGCATGGGCCGCGGCTCGCTGCCGCCGGAGCACCCGCTAGCCTTCGCCAAGGCCCGGCGGGCCGCGCTCTCCGGCGCCGACGTCGTCGTGGTGGTCGGCACCCCGCTGGACTTCCGGCTCAGCTTCGGTGACTTCGGCGACGCCAAGGTGGTGCACATCGTCGACGCGCCCACCCAGCGGGCGACGCACGTGCAGCCGGCCGTCGCCCCCGTCGGTGACCTGCGCCTGATCCTCTCCGCGCTGGCCGACCACGCCGGCGACCGGGCCGACCACACCGGTTGGATCGCCGACCTGCGTGCCGCCGAGGACGCGGCCAGGGCGCGGGACGCCGCCGAGATGGCCGCCGAGACCGACCCGATCCGCCCGGCCCGGATCTACGGCGAGCTGCGTCGGGTGCTGGCCCGGGACGCGATCACCATCGGCGACGGCGGTGACTTCGTCTCGTACGCCGGTCGGTACCTGGAGCCGGCGCAGCCCGGCACCTGGCTGGACCCGGGTCCGTACGGCTGCCTGGGCACCGGCATGGGCTACGCGATGGGCGCCCGGGTCAGCCACCCGGACCGGCAGATCTGCGTGCTGATGGGCGACGGCGCAGCCGGCTTCTCGCTGATGGACGTCGAGTCGCTGGTCCGCCAGAAGCTGCCGGTGGTGATCGTGGTCGGCAACAACGGCATCTGGGGTCTGGAGAAGCACCCGATGCGGGCCATGTACGGCTACGACGTGGCGGCCGACCTGCAGCCGGAGTTGCGCTACGACACGGTGGTCAGCGCGCTCGGCGGGGCGGGGGAGACCGTCGCCAAGGCCGCCGACCTGGGGCCGGCCCTCCAGCGGGCGTTCGACGCCGGCGTCCCGTACCTGGTCAACGTGCTCACCGACCCGACCGACGCGTACCCCCGGTCGTCGAACCTGGCCTGAGTCGCACCCGCCGCCGTCGCCCCTCAGCAGGGGCGACGGCGGCCCGCTCTTAGACCTCGGGTCGGTCGCCCTCGCGCGGCGGGTCACCGTCGCGGCGGCGCAGGTCGCCCTCTCTTCGGCGCAGATCTTCCTCCCAGCGGCGGAAGAGCTCCTCGTCCTGCTTCTTGGCGCGCTCCTGCACGGAGCGCAGGAACTCCGGGTCGTCGTCGGGGGCCAGCGGTCGGCGCTGGGCCGTGCCGCTGCCGCCCGGCCAGATCTTGCCGATGCCGTCGGCAGCACCGGGGCGGCGCGCCCGCCCGGCGACGAACCAGGCGATCGACCCGACCAGCGGGAAGAACAAGATGATCAGCACCCAGGCGATCCGGGGGAGGGTGCGGATCTGGTCCTCCTCGGCGGAGAGACAACTGATCAGCGCGCAGGCGGCGAGGACAACCTGTACCAGGAAAAGGAGTATGAACAGCCGGGCCATGCACCTATCATGGCGCACCGCGTCGCATCACCCCACTCCGTGCGTCGTCAGCACCACCCCCAGCAGTGCGAGCCCGACCGTGCCCAGCGCGACCAGGGGCAGGGTGCGACCGCCGGTGCGCGCCGCCCCGGTGCCGATGCTCCGGGGCCAACAGAGCGTGAGCACGGCTCCCCAGAGCAGGACGGCCACACCGGCGAGCAGCGCCCCGACCGGGCCGTCCTCGGACGCCAGCCGGACGGCGAGCGCGGTCACCACGGTCAGGGTCAGCAGGGTGCGCCGCCAGGCCAGGCGGGTCCGTTCCGGTTGCAGCCCCGGGTCGCGGATGACGCTCACCGCCCGCCGATCGCCCGGAGCAGCACCGCGATCACCAGCAGCACCGCGCCAGCGCCGACGGCGAGGGCGAGGACGGCGGGAAAGCGGGAGGCGGGCAACTCCTCGCCGAGCCGGATGGCCCGTTCGGTACGTGCCCAGTGGTCGACCGCGCGGACCGCGACGGCGGCGCCGAGCAGCAGCAGCGTGACCGCGATGGCCTCTCGCAGGTGGTTCACCGCCAGCGGTGGCAGGAACTGCGCTGCGGCCAACCCGCCACCGACCAGCGCCAGGCTGGTGCGCAACCAGGCCAGGAACGTCCGCTCGTTGGCCAGCGAGAACCGGTAGTCCGGTGTCTCGCCGACGGCGCGCAACTCCGCCGGGTCGAACCAACGCCTGATCGCCTGCCACACGCCGTCGATTATCCGCTTCCCATCCGCCTTAGCCTGGGCCGGTGACCGATATCGACGTGCTGACGCTGCGTGCCGCCTACGACAACCAACTCCGTCCGGAGATCCCCGACCCGGTTCCGGCCGGCGTGACGGTCGAGCGGGACGGCCCGCTGGTCCAGATCATCGGGCTCGACGCGGGCGGGTTCCTCACCTACCGCGACCTCGGCGGCCTGACCGGCGAGACGCTGGACGAGTTGATCGCCCGGCAGGTCGAGTTGTTCCGGCAGCGGGGCCAGTCGGTGGAGTGGAAGCTCAACGAGCACGACGAGCCGGCGGACCTGGCGGACCGCCTGCGCGCCGCCGGGTTCGTCGCGCAGGAGCGGGAGACCGTCGTGATCGGGCCGGTCGCGCCGCTGGCCGCCGCGCTGCCGGTCATCCCCGAGGGGGTACGCCTGCGTGAGGTGACGTCCCGGGAGGACCTGGAGCGGATCGCCGCCATGGAGGAGGAGGTGTGGCAGGAGGACCGCTCGCACCTGGTGACAGGGCTGGCCAAGGAGATCGACGCCGACCCGCACTCGATCACCGTGCTGGTGGCCGAGGCGGGCGGGACGGTCGTGAGCGCCGGCTGGGTGCGCTTTCCACCGAACACCGGGTTCGGCACGCTCTGGGGCGGCTCCACCCTGCCGCAGTGGCGCCGTAAGGGCATCTACCGGGCGCTTGTCACGTACCGGGCGCGGCTGGCCGACCAGCGGGGCCGGGCCCTGCTGCAGGTGGACGCGTCCGAGGACAGCCGGCCGATTCTGCAGCGGCTCGGCCTCGTCCCGGTCACGACCACCACGCCGTACGTCTACACTCCGTGATCATGGAGCAGCGGTTGACGGACGAGGAACGGCTGACCCTCAAGACAGGTGCCTTCGGTGCCGTCGCCCTGGTCGCCAACGCCGACCCCGGGATGCTGGCGGTGTTCCGGGAGAGCTTCGCCGCGTCCGGCGCGCTGGCCGGCGCCAGCGGGGTGGTGAAGGAGGCGCTGACCACCGGTCCGCTGCCCCGGCTGCCCCGTACGTCCCAGTTGGAGATCGAGTCGGTGGTGCTGCCGGCGCTCGGCCGGGCGATGCGGATCCTGCGGGAGAAGTCACCGGCGGATGTCGGGGCGTACCGGACGGTGGTGTTGACCGCAGCGGACCGGGTGGCCCGGGCGCACGACGGGGTCGCCCCGGCGGAGGCCGCCGTCATCGACCAGATCCGCGGCGCGCTGGCCGAGCCGGCCTGACCGCGCGGCTGTCGGTGAGCTGTGTCACTCTGAGTGCCCGAGAGCCGCAACTTACTGGCAGGTAACATTGCGCCGTGGGCAACTGCACAACAGTCCGCGGTTGACCGGGCGTCAGTAGACGCGCGAGGCTGCGGCCCAGACCGGGCGAGCCAATGGCAACACCACACAGGAGGGTCGTCGAAGCGCGATGAATATCGTCGTACTCGTCAAGCAGGTGCCTGATTCGGGCGCGGACCGCAACCTGCGCAGTGACGACAACACCGTCGACCGCGGTTCGGCGAACAACGTGATCAATGAGATGGACGAGTACGCCATCGAGGAGGCGCTGAAGATCAAGGAGGCGCACGGTGGCGAGGTCACGATCCTGACCATGGGTCCGGACCGGGCGACCGAGTCGATCCGCAAGGCGCTCTCCATGGGCCCGGACAAGGCCGTGCACGTGGTGGACGACGCCCTGCACGGTTCCTGCGCCGTGGCCACCTCGAAGGTGCTCGCCGCCGCGCTGGGTCAGCTCAACGCCGACCTCGTGATCTGCGGTGCGGAGTCCACCGACGGCCGGGTCCAGGTCATGCCGCACATGATCGCCGAGCGACTCGGCGTCGCGGCCCTCACCGGCGCCCGCAAGCTCACCGTCGACGGCGCCACGCTGACCGTCGAGCGGCAGACCGAGGAGGGCTACGAGGTGGTCACCGCCTCCACCCCGGCCGTGGTCTCCGTCTGGGACACCATCAACGAGCCGCGCTACCCGTCGTTCAAGGGCATCATGGCCGCCAAGAAGAAGCCGGTGCAGACGCTCTCGCTGGCCGACCTCGGCGTCGCGCCCAACGAGGTGGGCTTCGACGGCGCGACAAGCGCCGTCGTCGAGCACAGCAAGCGTCCGCCGCGCTCCGGCGGCGCCAAGATCACCGATGAGGGCGAGGGCGGCGTCAAGCTGGTCGAGTTCCTCGCCACCGAAAAGTTCGTGTGAGAGCGGGTCTGGACATGTCTGAGGTTCTCGTCGTCGTCGAAGCCACCAAGGAATTCGGCGTCAAGAAGGTCACCCTGGAGATGCTCACCATCGCCCGCGAGCTGGGCACGCCCAGCGCGGTCGTGCTCGGCGGCGCTGGCGCGGCCGAGGCGCTGAGCGCCAAGCTGGGCGAGTACGGCGCGGAGAAGATCTACGCCGCCGAGGGTGACGAGATCGACGGCTACCTGGTGGCCCCCAAGGCCACCGTGCTGGCCGAACTCGTCCAGCGGGTACAGCCGGCCGCCGTGCTGCTGGCATCGGCGCAGGAGGGCAAGGAGATCGCCGCCCGCCTCGCCGTCAAGCTGGACAACGGCATCCTGACCGACGTGGTCGGCCTGGCCGCCGACGGCACCGCCACCCAGGTCGCCTTCGCCGGTTCCGCCATCGTGAAGTCCAAGGTCACCAAGGGCCTGCCGCTGGTCACCGTCCGGCCCAACTCGGTCACCCCGAGCCCGGCCGCGGCCACCCCGGCGATCGAGCAGCTCACCGTGTCGGTCACCGACACCGACAAGCTGGCCAAGGTCGTCGAGCGGGTCGCCGAGCAGAAGGGCTCCCGCCCCGAGCTGACCGAGGCCGGCGTCGTCGTCTCCGGCGGCCGTGGTGTCGGCAACGCCGACAACTTCAAGCTGGTCGAGGAGTTGGCCGACCTGCTGGGCGGCGCCGTCGGCGCGTCCCGCGCGGCCGTCGACTCCGGGTTCTACCCGCACCAGTTCCAGGTGGGGCAGACCGGCAAGACGGTCTCCCCGCAGCTGTATGTCGCGCTCGGCATCTCCGGTGCCATCCAGCACCGGGCCGGCATGCAGACCTCGAAGACCATCGTCGCGGTCAACAAGGACGGCGAGGCGCCGATCTTCGAGCTGGCCGACTTCGGCGTGGTGGGCGACCTGTTCAAGATCGTCCCGCAGGCCGCTGAGGAGATCCGCAAGCGCAAGTGACGTTTCTGTCAACGACAAAGTGGCCGCCCGTCTCCGGGCGGCCACCTTGTCGTGGGGAGCTGATCGGCGGGCCGGGGAGCTGAGCCGGCCCGCCGATCAGCCCGTCAGGGTGCCCCTCAGCAGACTGTCGCCGGAGTGGGCGGGCTTGTTGTCGTACTGCTCGGCGGAGACGTCCACCACCGAGTAGGCACTCAGGTCGACGTTGGGTGGCAGCGGGAGCAGCGCGTCCGAACTCCCACCCAGGGTGCCGACCGAGAACATCTGCATCGTCGTCGGGTTGATGAGCCAGACCTCGTAGTACCCCGGCACGCTCGGGAGATTCGCCACGTGCAGATGTAGTTGGCCGCCATCGAGAACCCGGGCATCACCGGTGGCGGCCGGCGGCGTCGACCCGTACGCCGCCAGCGGCGCACTGGCCACCACAGCCGGTGTCGGCGCGGGCGCCGGATCGTCCGGCCGCAGCACGGACACCGTGCCCACCACCCCGACCGCCGCGGCGGCGGCCGCGGTCACCGCGGTGGCCGCCCAGCGCGACCAGCCGCGCCGACCGGCCCGTGACCTGCCGTTCGACCGGAGGCTGCCGGGGCCTTGCGCCGTACGCTCGGGCACTGGGTCGCTGATCGGCTGCTCCGGGGTCGGGCCGCTGATCGGCTGGTCAACGCTTTGCTGGCGGGGGGCCGTCGTCAGCGACGGCAGAGCCTGCGCCGCGCTGATCTCGGCCGCGATGCCCTGCCAGATGTGCTCCGGCGGGTCGGGCAGAGCAGACAGGCCCTGCGTCTCCGCACCGAGCCCGGCCACCTGCTGAAGGGCGGCCATCTCCACCCGGCAGTCCTCGCAGGTGTCGAGGTGGGTGCTGTCCCCGTTGTCCGCCTCGATCTCACCGAGCGCCAGAAAGACCAGCCGGTCGTGGTCCAGGTGCTGCACCGTCCACCTCCCATCTGCGTTTCAAGCTCGCCATGCCGCGTCGAATGTGACTCTTCACGGTGCCCAACGGCACGCCGGTCACCGTCGCTATCTGCTGGTGTGTCAGGTCGTCGTAGAAGGCCAGCTCCAGCATGCGTCGCTGGTCATCCGGGAGACGGGCCAGCTCGTCGGCGATCACCAGCCGGTCCACCACCCGATCCGGGTCGGGGCCGGTCTGTGTCGGCTCGGGCAGCTGCCGGACCGTCTCCACCACCCGGGTCTCCCGGGCCGACGCTCGCATCCGGTCGATCACCTTGCGTCGACCGATGCCGAGCAACCAGCCGACCAACGAACCCTTGGCCGGGTCGAAGGTGTCCCGCCCCAGCCAGGCGGCGACGAACGTCGCCTGGGTCACGTCCTCGGCGTCGGCACGGTTGGCCAGCATGGAGGTGGCCAGGTGGAGCACGGCGCGGCCATAGCGGTCGTACGTCTCGCGGAGCGCCACCTCGTCACCAGCGCGGAACCGGAGGGCCACGTCATCCACGTGGGGATCTGGATTCTCAGGTGGCGCCGTCATCGGGCAGCTCGCCTTCGATGGGGCATACCCGACTGTAGCTGCCACAGCCTGCGCCCCACTCTCCCGGTCGATGTCATCTCACCAGCTCTTCGTTCCGCGGGCCCGATTCGGATGCGGGCGAGGGCCACGAAAAAAAGTGCGTCCGGCGCGCATCCACCCGTCGCGTACCCGGCGTAACCCGTTCTGCAAGCCAAGCCTGACGAATCAGCAGTAATCACCAGGAGGCAGACAGATGCAGCTCTCGTACTTCCGTCGGTTCGCCGCGGGCGGCGCGGTCGCCGCGCTGGCCTTCGCCGGTGTCGGCGCGTTCACCGCCACCCCGGCGTACGCCGCCACGTCGAAGGTCTCCGTCGTGCACGGCATCCCGGACACCCCCGTCGACGTCTACGTCAACGGCGAGAAGACGCTGGACAACTTCAAGCCCGGTGACGTGGCCGGACCGTTGAACCTGGAGGAGGGCGAGTACGACATCGCCCTCACCAAGCCGGGTGAGCCGGTCGGCAGCGCGATTCTCAAGGTCGACAACGCGGCGGTGCCGGGCGGGGCGAACATCAGCATCGCCGCGCACCTCGACGCCGCCGGCCAGCCGAAGATCACCCCCTTCGTGAACGACGTCTCGAAGGTCGGCGCCGGCAAGGCCCGGCTGATCGTCCGGCACACCGCCGCCGCCCCGGCGGTGGACGTCCGGGCCGGCGGGACCCCGGTCTTCGAGGACCTGACCAACCCGAACGAGGCCAAGGGCGACGTCGACGCGGGCAGCGTGAAGGCGGACGTGGTGCTGGCCGGCACCGACACCGTGGCCATCGGCCCGGCGGACCTCAACCTCAAGGAGGGCACCGCGACCATCGTCTACGCGATCGGCTCCGCCGAGGGCAAGACCCTCGACGTGGTGGCCCAGACCATCACCGGCCTGCACTCCGCCCCGGGCGGCGTACCGAGCGGTGACGGTGGTCAGGCCAGCACGGGCGTGGACACCTGGTGGTACGTGCTCACCGGTGCCGGCGTACTCCTGCTGCTCGGTGGTGGGGTGCGGATGGCGACCGCGCGGACCGGTCGCCAGTGACGGTGCGCAACCGCGGCGCGTTGGCGGCCATGGCCGCCGGCGTTGCCGCGCTCACCGTCGCCACGCTGGTGGCCTGCGACTCCCAGCCGGCCGAGGACGTCGGCGCGCAGGAGGCGAGCGCGTTGGCCACCGCCACCGCAACCCCGCCGGCCACCGGGGGCATCCCGGTAGCCGCCGGTGACCTACCGGCCGGCGCGGAGGTCGTCCCGCCGGTCCGGCTGGTGATCCCGGACATCAACGTCACCGCCACTGTCAACGCGGTCGGCATCAACGAGCGGACCAACGAGTTCGAGGTGCCGCCCAGCGTCGACCAGATCGGCTGGTACCGCTACGGCCCTGGCCTGGAGGCGGACGCCGGCTCGGTGGTCATCGCCGGTCACGTGGACAGCGCCAAGCAGGGCAAGGGGGCGTTCTTCCGGCTCCGCGAGCTGGACCAGGGCGACACCCTCACCGCGACCGGCAGCGACGGCACGGCACGGCAGTACCGGGTCGTCGCCCGGGAGGAGTACGCCAAGACCAAGATCCCGTTGGACCGGTACTTCGCCCGCGACGGCGAAGCACGACTGACCCTGATCACCTGCGGTGGGCCGTTCGACGCAAAGGCCCGCAAGTACCGCGACAACATCGTCGTCACGGCGGTACCGGCCTGACCTGGCCCGACCGGCGTCGTGCCGGGGCGGGAGCATCTTCCCGCCCCGGCCGTGATGCTTCGCCGGCCGACCGGCATCCGGTCGCCGCCATGTCGGCCGTAGGCTGGGCGGTGATGGCTTACCTGGATCACGCGGCGACCACTCCGATGCTCGATGAGGCACTGGAGGCGTACGTCGCTACCGCCCGCGAGGTCGGCAACGCGTCCTCACTGCACGCGGAGGGTCGTCGTGCCCGTCGCCGGGTCGAGGAGTCGCGCGAGCGGGTCGCCGCGGTGCTGGGCGCCAGGCCGTCTGAGGTGATCTTCACCGGTGGCGGCACGGAGAGCGACAACCTCGCCGTCAAGGGCATCTTCTGGGCCCGCCGGGGCACCGGCTCCGACCGTCGGCGAGTGGTCTCCAGCGCTGTCGAACACCACGCGGTCCTCGACTCGGTCGACTGGCTGGCCGAGCACGAGGGCGCCGAGGTCGGATGGCTGCCACCGGACTCCGCCGGCCGGCTCGATCCGGAGGATCTGCGCGCCGAGCTGACCGCCCACGCCGACCGGGTGGCCGTGGTCACCGCCATGTGGGCCAACAACGAGGTCGGCACCGTGCAGCCGGTCGCCGAGCTGGCCGCCGTCGCCGCCGAGCACGGCGTACCGTTCCACACCGACGCCATCCAGGCGGTCGGCCAGGTGCCGGTCGACTTCGCCGCCAGTGGCGCCGCCGCGCTGACCGTCACCGGCCACAAGCTGGGCGGGCCGACCGGGGTGGGCGCGCTGCTGCTCGGCCGGGACGTCGCGGCCACTCCGCTGCTGCACGGCGGTGGTCAGGAACGCGACGTCCGGTCCGGCACGCTGGACACCGCCGGCATCGTCGCCTTCGCGGTCGCCGTCGAGACGGCGGTGAAGGGCCAGCAGGAGTACGCGGCCCGAGTGGCCGCGCTCCGCGACGACCTGATCGAGCGGGTCCGCCGGGCGGTGCCCGAGGTGATCTACAACGGTGACCCGACCGACCGGCTGCCCGGCAACGCGCACTTCTCCTTCCCGGGCTGCGAGGGCGACGCACTGCTGCTCCTGCTCGACGCGCAGGGCATCGCCTGCTCAACGGGTTCGGCCTGCTCGGCGGGGGTGGCGCAGCCCTCGCACGTACTGCTGGCCATGGGCGCAGACGACGACCGTGCCCGCTCCTCGTTGCGCTTCACGCTCGGCCACACCAGCACCCAGGCCGACGTGGACGCCCTCATCGCAGCCCTCCCGGCAGCGGTAGACCGAGCCCGCCGAGCAGCCTCCCCCCGAACCCCCCGCTAGCCCCGCCCCGCGCTGCGCTGCCTCGCGCTGCGCTGTCCCGCCTCGCGCTGCCCCGCCCCGCGCTGCCCCGCCCCGCTTCGCGTTGCCCCGCGCTGCTTCGCGTTGTCCCGCCCCGCGCTGTCCTGCGCTGTCCACCCTGGGCTGCGCTGCCCTGCCCCGCGCTGTCCACCCTGCCCTGCCCTGCCCCGCGCCGCGCTGCCCCGCTTGGCGCTGCCTGCGCTGCCCGCCCCGCCTCGCGCTCGCGCTGCCCGCCCCGCGCCGCCCTTCCGCGTGATCTTGCGCTTTCGGTCGCCCGTTCGTGACCTTCGCGGCTTATGTCCGGGCAGAAACTGCAAGATCGCGCGGGTCAGGGGCGTGGGGACGCGGTGGGGCGCGTCGATCATGGAGTTGTGGTGGGGGGCAGAAGGTGCCCATCGTCGCTTTTCAGGCACCACAACTCCATGATCGACGCGAGCACTGGGTGGGGCGAGGCGCGAGCCCGGGGTGGGGTGCGAGCCCGGGGTGGGGTGCGAGCCCGGGGTGAGGCGCGAGCTCGGGGTGGGGTGCGAGCCCGGGGCGGGGCGCGAGCCTCGGGTCGGGGTCGGGGTCGAGCCCTGGGTGAGGGCGGGCGCGCGCCTCGGGTGGGGCGGGCGCGCGCCTCGGGTGGGGCGGGGTGCGGCGCCCTGGGTGGCGGGACGGGGGCGGGGGTGGGGGTTGGAATGGGTTGGTGGATAGGGTTGTCGTGGGGGTTTGGGAGGGGGTTGCTGGTGAGGGTGTTGGCGGCTATGTCGGGCGGGGTTGACTCTGCCGTGGCGGCGGCGCGGGCGGCGGCGGCCGGGCACGACGTGACCGGCGTGCATCTGGCGCTGGCTCGCAATCCACAGACCTACCGGACCGGGGCGCGCGGTTGCTGCACCCTGGAGGATTCCCGGGACGCCCGGCGGGCCGCCGACGTGATCGGCATCCCGTTCTACGTCTGGGACATGGCCGACCGGTTCCACGAGGACGTGGTGGACGACTTCGTGGCCGAGTACGCCGCTGGTCGTACGCCGAACCCTTGTCTGCGCTGCAACGAGAAGATCAAGTTTGCCGCGGTGCTGGACCGGGCGGTGGCCCTGGGCTTCGACGCGGTGGTCACCGGCCATCACGCCCGGCTCGGCCCGGACGGGCTGCTGCGACGCAGCGTCGACGTGGCGAAGGACCAGTCGTACGTGCTGGCGGTTCTGACCCGCGAGCAGCTGGACCGGTCGATGTTCCCGCTCGGCGACTCGACGAAGGCGCAGGTCCGGGCGGAGGCCGCCGAGCGTGGTCTGGCGGTCGCCGACAAGCCGGACTCGCACGACATCTGCTTCATCGCGGACGGCGACACCCGCGGTTTCCTGGCCGGCAGGCTCGGCGAGGCACCCGGCGACGTGGTGGACGCGAGCACCGGCGCGGTCGTGGGCAGCCACACCGGCGCGTACGCGTACACGGTGGGTCAGCGGCGCGGGCTGCACCTGGACCGGCCGGCGCCGGACGGCCGGCCGCGTTACGTGCTCTCCATCACGCCGAAGACCAACACGGTGACGGTCGGCCCCGCCGAGGCGCTGGAGGTGTCCCGGGTGCGGGCCACCCGCCCGGTCTGGACCGGCGGCCCCCGTCCGGACTCGCCGGTCGAGTGCGAGGTGCAGCTGCGCGCGCACGGGGACGTGGTGCCCGCGACCGTCGACCTCGACGGTGACACGTTCCACGCCGAGCTGCGCCGGCCGGTGCGCGGTGTCGCCGCCGGTCAGGCCGTGGTGGCGTACCGGCCGGATCCGGCTGGCGACGTGGTCCTGGGCTCCGCCACCATCAGCGGCTGACCTGTCGCACGGTCGCCGCGTGGTCGGCGCGTACACCGGGATAGCCTTCGGCCGTGACAGATCAGGCGTGGCCCTGGCCGGCTGGCGCGGCGACCGGCATCGGTTCGCTGCCCGGCACCGACATCGCCGAGGCCCAACGGGTGGTCCTCGGTGAGCTTCCCGCACTGCCCCACCTTCCCGAGCTGCCAGCGCGCGGGCCCGGCGCCGACCTGATCGGCCGCACCGCCGGGCTGCTGGTGGAGTTGCCCGTCGAGCTGTACGCCGGGCGTTGGCGCGTCGCCCCGCGCTCCGGCCGCGACCTGCGCCGGGCCCGGGACCTGATGGAACGTGACCTGGACCAGCTCGGCGAGCAGGCCGAGGCGTACGCCGGCCCGGTCAAGGTGCAGGCCGGCGGCCCGCTCACCCTGGCCGCCGCGCTGGAACTGCCGATCGGCGGTCGGTTGCTGCGTGACCCCGGCGCTGTGCGTGACCTCGCCGGCTCCCTCGCCGAGGGGCTGCGCGCCCACGTCGCGGCGGTCGCCCGACGGCTGCCCCGCGCGTCGGTCCTCCTGCAACTCGACGAGCCGTCGCTGCCGACTGTGCTGGCCGGGCGGGTGCCGACCGAGAGCGGGCTGGGCGCGTACCGGGCGGTGGATTCGGCGGACGCGGCCGCGCTGCTGCGCACGATCATCGAGACGGTCGGCGTGCCGACCGTGGTGCACTGCTGCGCACCGGAGGTGCCGCTGGAGCTGATCCGCTCCACCGGCGCCGTCGCGGTCGCCCTGGACCTGGGCCTGATCACCGAGCTGGACCCGCTGGGCGAGGCGATCGACGCTGGCCTCGGGCTGCTGGCCGGGGCCGTGCCGACGCTGCCGCCGTCGGCCGGCCCGGCGCCGACCTCCGCACAGGTCGCCGATCGGGTACGCCAGCTCTGGGACCGTCTCGGCTTTCCCCGTCGGCAGCTCGCTGAGCAGGTGGTCATCACGCCGGCCTGCGGCCTCGCCGGTGCCAGTGACAGGTACGCCCGGACGGTGCTCGCCGCCTGCCGGGACGCGGGCCGGCGACTCGCCGAGAGCTGACGTTTCCTGTCGTACCCAGTGGGCAGGATGATTGTCATGATTGGACAGCTACGTTCAGTGGTGATCGACTGCCCCGATCCGCGGGCGCTGGCCGCGTTCTACGCGGAGCTGCTCGGCCTGCCCCTGGTCGAGGGCGACACCGATGACGACGAATGGGTGGTGCTGGGCGGCCCGCCTGGGCACCAGCCCCGACTGGCGTTCCAGCGGGCGCTCAACCTGCGCCCGCCGGCCTGGCCGGATCCGGAGCGTCCACAGCAGTTCCACCTGGATGTGACGGTCGACGACGTCGAGGCCGCCGAGAAGGCGGCGCTCGCGCTCGGTGCCCGCCGGCTGCCGGGCGAGGGTGAGGGCTTCCGGGTCTACGCCGACCCGGCCGGCCACCCGTTCTGCCTCTGCTGGGACTGACCCGCGCGGGGGTTGCGGCAGTCGGGCATCATTGGCCGCCGTGACCCCTACCCCCGCGCTGCGCGCCTCTGGTTCGCTCTTCGGCCTCGCCTACGGTGACGCGTTGGGCAAGCCGACCGAGTTCCTCACCGTCGCGGAGATCGAGCACCGCTACGGCCCCGCCGGCCCGCGTGAGCTGACCGGCGAGCCGGCGCTGGTCACCGACGACACCCAGATGGCACTGGCGGTGGGCTGGGCGCTGCACGAGTCACCGTCGCTTCACCCCGAGGCGGTGGAGCCGCTGCTGCGAGAGCGTTTCGTGGCCTGGTCGGTCAGCCCCGACAACAACCGTGCCCCGGGGATGACCTGCCTACGGGCGTGCGCCGAGCTGGGTCGCGGGCTGCGCTGGCAGGAGGCGACCGTCGCCGGGTCGAAGGGGTGCGGGGCCAACATGCGGGTCACCCCGGTCGGGCTGCTCGACGTCGACCTGGACACGCTTGCCGGGTTGGCCCAGTTGCAGGCCGGGCTGACCCACGGCCACCCGACCGGGTTGGCGGCCAGTGAGCTGACCGCGTACGCGGTCTACGTGCTGCGCGACGGCGCCGCGCTGGCCGAGCTTCCGGTGCTGCTCACCGAGCGGGCGCGGTCGCAGCGCCGGGTGTACCGGGAGGAGTGGCTGGGTGACCTCTGGCAGCGCGCGGGGGTGGGCACGCCGCAGGAGTTCATCGCCCAGGGTTGGGACGAGTGCCTGGCGGTGCTGGGCCGGCTGACGACCGCCCTGGGCGAGCCGGATGACGGCGGCGACCCGTGCCGGGCCACGGGGGAGGGCTGGGTGGCCGAGGAGGCGCTGGCCACCGCGCTGCTCTGCGCCGTCCGCCACGCCGACGACCCGGTGGCGGCCCTGGCCCGGGGTGCCACCACCGCCGGTGACTCCGATTCGATCGCCGCCCTGGCCGGCGCCTTCGTGGGTGCGGTCGCCGGGATGAGCGCCTGGCCGTCGGGGTGGGCCGACCGGATCGAGTACGCCGACCAGCTCGCCACGCTTGGCGCGGCCTGGGACTGACCCTTTGCGGCCGACCCCGCAGCGGCGCCCGGCGTGATCCACTCGCTTTCCTGGAAGTCGGGGTGTTCCTGGATCGCGGACACCCCGACTTCCGGGAACCGGAGTCGATCACGGCCAGGGGGTCGTCCCACGAGCGTGGTCAGCCGGTGGGCAGGTGGCGAAGGCCGCGAACCTTGCGCCACAGGCCGGCGTCGCAGGTGCCGGCGCGGTCGGCGAAGGCGGCAGCGCTGATCCGGGTCGGCTCGGTGAGGCTCAGGTAGCTGTCGTGCTCGGCACCGGGATCCCAGTCCCGGGTGGGGATCCGCACATGGTCGTCGCGGTCACTCTTGTCCTGGCTGGTGATCTTCAGGACGTCGGCGCCCCGGGAGTCGGCCCGCAGCACCAGGCACGGCCGGACCTTCGACCCGGTGCCATCGGCGTACGGCACGTCGGCCCACCAGATCTCACCCGGCGCCGGCGTGCCCACCGCACGGTCGGCGTCGCGGGACCGGGGCCTGGTAGCCGGACGGTCGCCGCGCGGCCGGGGCGGCGCGGGCCGACGGCCACCGGTACGCGATGTGGCGCCCTTGCCCGGCCGGGTCCCCGGGCGCCGGTTGGCCACGCGGTGTCGCCAGCTGTTCCACGCCCAGCCGGCCGCCACGGCCAGCAGGATTGCCGCCGCCCAGAGCAGTGCCTCGGGCATCGCCACCTCCGCCTCAGGGCGGCACGCCGGCCGCTTCGTCCGGCGATCCTCGCACGCCGACCAGCACGTCGCCCGTCAACCACCCGGCCGGTGGGCGGTGGCGGTGGGCGACGGACTGTCTCACCCGCCGGATACCGTGCCTTAGTAGCGTGACCAGGGAGGTGGCGGCGTGTCCGAAGGTGGTGGAGTGTCCGAGGAGCAGATCGGCCAGCAGGTCAGCGCGGCGCAGGAGGCGGCGGCCGGCGCCGAGCCCACGCCGCAGGCGCGGGAGCGGCACGCCACCCTCAGCCGCGAGCTGACCGAGCACCAGTACCGCTACTACGTGCTGGACGCGCCGATCGTTGCCGACGCCGAGT
Source organism: Micromonospora sp. NPDC047527 (assembly GCF_040643015.1). Lineage (NCBI taxonomy): Bacteria > Bacillati > Actinomycetota > Actinomycetes > Micromonosporales > Micromonosporaceae > Micromonospora > Micromonospora sp. NPDC047527. The sequence continues at coordinate 58,997 of NZ_JBEYTK010000008.1, forward strand.
TCGACAAGCAGTTGCGCGAGCTGGAGGCGTTGGAGGGGGAGTTCCCGGCGCTGCGCACGCCCGACTCGCCGACCCAGCGGGTGGGCGGCACGTTCTCCACCGACTTCACCCCGGTCTCGCACGCCGAGCGGATGCTCTCGCTGGACAATGCCTTCGCCGACGAGGAGTTGGCGGCCTGGGCCGAGCGGGTCGAGCGGGACGCGGGCGGGCCGGTGCCCTACCTCTGCGAGTTGAAGGTCGACGGGCTGGCGATCAACCTGACCTACGAGGCCGGCCGGCTGGTCCGGGCGGCCACCCGGGGTGACGGTCGCACCGGCGAGGACGTCACCGCCAACGTGCGGAGCATCCGGGACGTGCCCAGCCAGCTCACGCCGTCCGCCGAGTTCCCGGCCATTCCCGAGCTGCTGGAGGTCCGGGGCGAGATCTACTTCCCGATCGCCGCGTTCGCCGATCTCAACGCCGGCCTGGTCGAGCAGGGCCGGGCCCCGTTCGCCAACCCGCGCAACGCCGCCGCAGGCAGCCTGCGGCAGAAGGACCCTCGGGTCACCGCCTCCCGTCCGCTGCGCCTGGTGGTGCACGGCATCGGCGCCCGCCGGGGCTTCCAGCCCACGGCCCAGTCCGAGTCGTACGCGGCGCTCAAGGCGTGGGGGCTGCCCACCAGCGACCGGTGGCGGGTCGTGCCGGATCTGGCTGGCGTGGCGGAATACATCGCCTACTACGCGGCGCACCGGCACGACGTCGAGCACGAGATCGACGGCGTGGTGGTCAAGGTCGACCCGGTCTCCATCCAGGGCCGGCTCGGCTCGACCAGCCGCGCCCCCCGCTGGGCGATCGCCTTCAAGTACCCGCCGGAGGAGGTCACCACCAAGCTGCTCGACATCGACGTCAACGTGGGCCGCACCGGCCGGGTCACACCGTTCGCCGTTCTAGAGCCGGTGCGGGTGGCCGGCTCCACCGTGGCGCTCGCCACCCTGCACAACGCCCGCGAGGTCGAGCGCAAGGGTGTGCTGATCGGCGACACGGTGGTGCTGCGCAAGGCCGGCGACGTGATTCCCGAGGTGCTCGGCCCGGTGGTCGACCTGCGGCCGTCCGACGCCCGGCCGTTCGTCATGCCGACCACCTGCCCGGCCTGCGGCACCCCGCTGGCGCCGGCCAAGGAGGGCGACATCGACATCCGGTGCCCCAACACCCGCAGCTGCCCGGCCCAGCTCCGGGAGCGGGTCTTCCACCTCGCCGGGCGCGGCGGGTTCGACATCGAGGTGCTCGGCTACAAGGGCGCGGCGGCGCTACTGGACGCGGAGATCATCGCCGACGAGGGCGACCTCTTCCAGCTCGACGCCGACCAGCTGTCCCGGTCCCCGTTCTTCGTCAACAAGGACGGCAGCCTCGGCTCCAACGCGGTCAAGCTGCTCGACAATCTGGCCGTCGCCCGGGAACGCGACCTGTGGCGGGTGCTGGTGGCGCTGTCCATCCGGCACGTCGGCCCCACCGCGGCCCAGGCGCTGGCCCGGCACTTCCGCTCGATGGACGCCATCGACGCCGCCACCGAGGAGGAGCTGTCCTCGGTCGACGGGGTCGGGCCGACCATCGCGGCCAGCATCCGCGAGTGGTTCGCGGTGGACTGGCACCGCGAGGTGGTCCGCAAGTGGGCCGACGCGGGCGTACGGATGGCCGAGGAGGCCGTCGACGAGGGGCCGCGCCCGCTGGAGGGCTTGACGGTCGTGGTGACCGGCACGCTCGCCGGCTTCTCCCGCGACCAGGCAGCCGAGGCCGTGCAGAGCCGGGGCGGCAAGGTCAGCGGGTCGGTCTCCAAGAAGACGGGCTTCGTCGTCGTGGGGGACAACCCCGGGTCCAAGGCCGACAAGGCGGCCAGTCTCAAGGTGCCGGTGCTCGACGAGGACGGGTTCCGGGTGCTGCTGGACGCGGGGCCGGATGCCGCGCGAGAGGTCGCCCAGGTGCAGGGCTGACCTCGACGCGACGGGTGGCCGCGCATACCAACTTAATTACGACTACGACCGATTCGTGACTGTCATACCGGGAAACCCGGGGCTGAGGGCGTTTCATTGGGTCACGGCGTGCTCACCGGCGCGTCGACCGTCGGTCGGGAGGTGTGATGGAGGTCGCCGACCCCCGTAACTCCCTCCCGCCTGGGCGGGTGGCGCCGTTCGCCGCCTTCGTCGTCGGCATCCTGACGGTCGCGGCGCTGACCGCCGCCGGTCCACTCACGACGCTCTCCGACGAGCTGTCCCGACTGCCGGTGGCGTTCTGGACGATGGCCGCGCTCGCCGTGGTGTGCGACGCGCGCCCGTTCGTCCCTCCGGGGCGCCGGCAGTCCTCCGCGGTCTTCCCGTCCACCTGCTTCACCTTCGCGATCCTGCTCGGCTGGGGGCTCGGCCCGGCGGTGGCGGTGCAGGCGCTGGGCGTGGTCGTCTCGGGCTGGCGGATGCGCCACGCACCGTGGCGGACGGCGTTCAACGTCGGCCAGTACGCCTGCGCCCTCGCCGCCGCGTACGGGATCATCCAGCTCGGTCCGGGCCCGATCTTCGCGGGCGGGCACCTGCACTGGCCCGACATGGCCGCTGTCGGCGGCGCCACGGTGGCCTGGTTCCTGGTCAACTACGGGCTGGTCAGCTGGGCGGTGCGGCTGCGCTTCGGCGACCGGTGGTGGCCCACCGTCCGGCAGGGCCTCGGTTTCGAACTGCTCTCCACCGGCTCGCTGCTGCTGCTTGCCCCGGTGCTGGTCGCGGCGGCCCGCCTCAGCGCGGCGCTGATCCCGCTGGTGCTGGTGCCGCTCTTCGCCGTGTACCGGATGGCCCGGTTGACCGTCGAGCAGCAGCACCTCGCCGCCTCCGACCCGCTCACCGGGCTGCCCAATCGCAAGGCGCTGCTGGCCGAGGTGGCCGAGCAGGTGCACCTGCACGCCGAGCGGACCGCCCGGGGCGAACCCGGCGGGCATCTGGCGCTGCTGCTCATCGACCTGGACCGTTTCAAGAACGTCAACGACGCGCTCGGGCACGCGGTGGGTGACCGGCTGTTGGTAGAGGTCAGCGCCCGGCTCACCGACGTCGACCCCCGCCCGCAGATGATCGCCCGACTGGGTGGGGACGAGTTCGCCATCGTGATGACCGGGCTGACCGACGTCAGTCAGGCGCGTGACCTGGCCGACCGGGTGGTCCGGGCCCTGGCCGAGCCGGTGCCGCTGGACGGGCTGCCGTTGGACGTGGGCGGCTCGATCGGGATCGCCCTCTTCCCCGAGCACGGCGAGGACTTCGCCACCCTGATGCGGCACGCCGACGTGGCGATGTACGACGCCAAGCACCGCAACGACACGGTGGCCGTCTACGCACCGGAGTCCGACCACAACTCGGCCGAGCGTCTCGGCCTCCTCGCCGACCTGCGTCGGGTGCTGGAATCCGGCCCGCCGGCCGACGAGACTCTCGACGCCGCCGCACCGGAGCAGCGCGACCCCATCGATGCCGCGTCCGCGGGCCATACCGCGTCGGCGGGGCAGGTCGCGTCGTCGGGCCATACCGCGTCGTCGGGGCACGCCGCGTCGGAGGGACAGGTCGCGTCGGCGGGACAGGTCGACCGGGAGGCCGGGCCGGGCGGGTCGACCGAGTCGGTCGGCTCCGAGCGGGCGACTGACGTACCCATCGTCGCCCCGGCCGAGGTGCGCGGCGGTGACGGCGCGGCGCTGCCCACCGGTGCGGAGGCCGCGCCGCACCCGGCGCCGGCGATTGCCGCGACGCCGACGACCGGCGGGCGCTGGTGGGGTCGCCGCCGGCGCTCGGGCGCTGAGTTGGCGCACGCTGACGAGCTGATCAAGCAGATCGCCACCGGCGCCGACCCGATCCGCGGCCGGAACGCCCGCGCCACGGTCCCCGGCACGCGCCCCGGTTTATCTCGGGACCGACGTGTCAGCGGGCAGGGGCGACGGTCACCGAGCGGCGGCGCGGGGCCGACGCCGCGTGGCGGCCGTGCGGGGCACGGCGGCGGGTCCGGCCCCGCCGACCAGCCGCTCGGGTCGACCGGGTGGGCGCACGACGGCGAGCCGGCCGACGACGCCGGTGAGATCACGATGTACTACCAGCCCCAGATCGCCATCGCGACCGGCGAGGTGGTCGGTGTCGAGGCGCTGCTGCGCTGGCGGCACCCGCGCCGGGGGATGGTCGACCCGGAGGAGCTGATCCGGGTCGCCGAGCAGAGCGCGGTGATGCGGCTGCTCACCCGGCGGGTGGTGGACGACGTGGTGGAGCAGCTCGCCAAGTGGTCGGCGGCCGGCATCGGGCTGCGCGCGGCGCTGAACGTGAGCGTGCGGGACCTGCACACCGGGGAGATCGCCGACCAGATCGCCGACCGGCTGACCCGCTACGGGGTGCCGGCCGAGCGGCTGCAACTGGAGATCACCGAGGGTGCCCTGATGGCCGACCCGCGCCGGGTGCTGGCCACCATCTCCAGGCTGCACAAGATCGGGGTGGCCATCGCGCTGGACGACTTCGGCACCGGGTATTCGTCTCTGCAACACCTGCGCCGGTTGCCGCTGTCGGAGGTGAAGGTGGACCGGTCGTTCGTGCTCGGCATGGCCGATGACGCCGACGACGCGGCGATCGTCCGGTCGATGATCGAGCTGGCCGGCGCGCTGGGGCTGCGGGTCGTCGCCGAGGGCGTGGAGGACGAGCGGACCTGGCGGATGCTGCACGCCGCCGGCTGCGACGCCGCGCAGGGCTGGTTCTACGCCCGCCCGATGCCCGCCGAGGAGTTGGTCACCTGGCTGGCCCGGTACCGGCCGGTCCGTCCGAGCAGCGGTCCCACCGAACCGGACGCCGGTCGCCGCCCGACCCGCTGACTCGCCCGCCGGCACGGCACGCCGGCTGACGGAGGGGGAGTGGGGGACGCGCCGCCGGAGCGGAACAATAGACTCGCTCCGGTCACCGCGCGTCACGCTGCACCCGCCGCGCGGCCGGCACACCGCCCGACCAGCAGGACATCAGAAGGGGGCACGGATGGCCGCCATCTCCCGCGAGGAGGTCGCGCACCTGGCGCGCCTGTCGCGGCTCGCCGTCACCGAGGAGGAGCTGGACACGTTCGCCGGCCAGCTCGACGTGATCCTCCAGGCGGTCGCCCAGGTTGGCGAGGTCGCCGCCGCGGACATCCCGCCGACCTCGCACTCGGTGCCGTTGACCAACGTCTTCCGCGAGGACGTGGTCACGCCGTGCCTGACCCCGCAGGAGGCGCTGTCGGGCGCGCCCGACGCCGAGGACCAGCGGTTCCGCGTCCCGCGGATCCTGAGCGAGGATGTGGCCTCATGAGCGAGCGTCAGCGAGCGAATCAGCAGTGCAGCGCGGTGGTGCCTCGTGGCGTCACGGAGCGAAGCGGAGTGACGGCATGAGTGATCTCACCAGGATGACCGCGACGGAGATCGCCACTCTCGTCGCCGGTGGCGAGACCTCCGCCGTCGAGGTGACCCAGGCGCACCTGGACCGGATCGCCGCGGTCGACGACCGGGTGCACGCCTTCCTGCACGTGGACACCGACGGCGCGCTCGCCGCCGCCCGCGCGGTGGACGAGCGCCGGGCGGCCGGCGAGGAGTTGGGCCCCCTCGCGGGTGTGCCGGTCGCGGTCAAGGACGTGCTCGCCACCCGGGGCGTACCCACCACCGTCGGCTCGAAGATCCTTGAGGGCTGGCGCCCGCCGTACGACGCGACGATCGTGCAGCGGCTGCGCGAGGCCGGCACGGTGATGCTCGGCAAGACGAACATGGACGAGTTCGCGATGGGCTCCTCCACCGAATACTCGGCGTACGGCCCGACGCACAACCCGTGGGACCTCGGCCGGATCCCGGGTGGCTCGGGCGGTGGCAGCGCCGCCGCGCTGGCCGCGTACGAGGCGCCACTGGCGATCGGCTCGGACACCGGCGGCTCGATCCGCCAGCCCGGCGCGGTCACCGGCACCGTCGGCGCGAAGCCCACCTACGGCGGCACCTCCCGCTACGGGCTGGTGGCTTTCTCCTCGTCGCTGGACACTCCCGGCCCGTGCGCCCGGAACGTGCTCGACGCGGCCCTGCTGCACCAGGTGATCGGCGGGCACGACCCGCGTGACTCCACGTCGATCCCGCAGCCGGTGCCGGACGTGGTGGCGGCGGCGAAGCTCGGCGCGACCGGCGACCTGGCCGGTGTGCGGCTCGGCATCGTCAGCGAGTTCGTCGGCGAGGGCGCCGAGCCCGGTGTGATGGCCGCGTTCCGCGAGTCGGTGGACGCCCTGGCGAAGCTGGGTGCGGAGATCGTCGAGGTGTCCTGCCCGACGTTCGCGTACGCGCTGCCGGCGTACTACCTGATCGCCCCGAGCGAGTGCTCCTCCAACCTGGCCCGGTTCGACGGCGTCCGGTTCGGCCTGCGGGTCGGCGACGACGGCAACCGGTCGCTGGAGGAGGTCATGTCGCTGACCCGGGAGGCCGGCTTCGGCCCGGAGGTCAAGCGCCGCATCATGATCGGCACGTACGCGCTGTCGTCGGGTTACTACGACGCGTACTACGGGCAGGCGCAGAAGGTCCGTACGCTGATCACCCGGGACTTCACCGCCGCGTTCGAGCGGGTCGACGCGCTGATCTCGCCGACCACCCCGTCGGTGGCGTTCCCGATGGGCGCGCGGACCGCCGACCCGTACCAGATGTACCTGGCCGACCTGTACACGATTCCGACCAACCTGTACGGCGGGCCGGGCATCTCGGTGCCGTGCGGCCTGTCCGACGGGCTCCCGGTCGGCTTCCAGATCATGGCGCCGACCATGGCGGACGACCGGATGTACCGGGTCGCCGCCGCGTTGGAGTCCGCGGTCGGCACGTTCACCCCACCGGCACTGTGAGGCAGGAGCCCAGATGACGACGACGCTGCCCGCGTACGACGAGGTCGTCGCGCGCTACGAACCGGTGATCGGCCTGGAGACCCACGTCGAGCTGGGCACGAACACCAAGATGTGGTGCGGCTGCCCGACCGACTTCGGTGGCGAGCCGAACACCCGGGTCTGCCCGGTCTGCCTGGGGCTGCCCGGCTCGCTGCCGGTGGCCAACAAGGCGGCCATCGAGGCGATCATCCGGATCGGCCTTGCGTTGAACTGCTCGATCGCCGAATGGTGCCGGTTCGCCCGGAAGAACTACTTCTACCCGGACATGCCGAAGAACTTCCAGATCAGCCAGTACGACGAGCCGATCTGCGTCGACGGTTACCTGGACGTCGAGGTGGGCGGCGAGACGGTACGCATCGAGATCGAGCGGGTGCACCTCGAGGAGGACACCGGCAAGACCCTGCACGTCGGTGGCGCGACCGGCCGCATCCACGGCGCGACCGAGTCGCTTGTCGACTACAACCGGGCCGGCATTCCGCTCGTCGAGATCGTCACCAAGCCGATCACCGGCACCGGCGCGCTCGCCCCCGACGTGGCGAAGGCGTACGTCGCCGAGCTGCGGGACGTGATCCGCACCCTCGGTGTCTCCGACGTGCGGATGGAGGAGGGCTCGCTGCGCTGCGACGTCAACACGTCGCTCAACCTTCCGGGTCAGGAGTGGGGCACCCGCACCGAGACCAAGAACGTCAACTCGCTGCGGTCGGTCGAGCGGGCGGTGCGCTCGGAGATGCTGCGCCAGGCGTCGGTGCTGGACGCGGGCGGCCGGATCACCCAGGAGACCCGGCACTTCCACGAGGACACCGGCGACACCACCTCGGGTCGCTCGAAGGAGACGGCCACCGACTACCGGTACTTCCCGGAGCCGGACCTGGTGCCGATCGCCCCGGACCCGGCGTGGGTCGCCGAGCTGAAGGCCGCCCTGCCGGAGCTGCCCCGGGTGCACCGGCGTCGGTTGCAGGAGCAGTGGGGGCTCTCCGACCTGGACATGCAGTCGGTGTTGAACGCCGGTGCGGTCGAGCTGATCGAGGCGACCGTGGCCGCCGGCACCACGCCGGCCGCGGCCCGCAAGTGGTGGCTGGGCGAGCTGTCCCGCCGGGCCAACGAGAGCGGCGTGGAGCTGGCCGACATCGGTGCCACCCCGAGGCAGGTCGCCGAGTTGCAGGGTCTGGTCGACGCCGGCAAGCTCAACGACAAGATGGCCCGGACGGTCCTGGAGGGCGTGGTCGACGGCGAGGGCTCGCCCACCGAGATCATGACCAACCGAGGGCTTGAGGTCGTCTCGGACACCGGCGCCCTCACCGCCGCCGTGGACGAGGCCATCGCGGCCAACCCCGGCATCGCCGACAAGATCCGTAGCGGCAAGGTCGCCGCGGCCGGCGCCCTGGTCGGCGCGGTCATGAAGACCACCCGTGGTCAGGCCGACGCGAAGACCGTCCGTGAGCTGATCCTGGAGCGCCTCGGCGTCCAGGGCTGATCGGTCGGTAAGGGCCCCTTCTGATGCGTCAGGCATCGCGAAGGGGCCCTTACTGACGTCTCGACGCGCGCCGGGCACCCCGGGCGGCGTGAACGCACACCCCTCGCGAGGGCGTCAACGGCGACGCCCGGATGGAGCCACCGTGAACCAACACGACCTCGATGTCCTCGACGAGATCCAGCGGCGGGTGCTCTGGCTCGCCACCCGGATCGTGGACGCCGCCAACCACGACCGGGCCACCGGCGACGGGGTGAAGGTCGGCGGCCACCAGGCCTCCAGCGCGTCCCTCGTCACGGCGATGACCGCGCTGTGGTTCCAGCACCTGGACGCCGAGGACCGGGTCGCGGTCAAGCCGCACGCCTCCCCGGTGTTCCACGCCATCCAGTACCTGCTGGGCAACCTGGACCGCTCGTACCTGCCCCGGCTGCGGGCCCGGGGTGGCCTCCAGTCGTACCCGTCGCGCACCAAGGACCCGGACGAGGTGGACTTCTCCACCGGCTCGGTCGGGCTCGGCGCGGCGGCGCCGCTCTTCGCCGCCGCCACCCGGCGCTACGTCGACGCGCACTTCGGGGCACGCCCGCACTCCCGGTTCGTGGCGCTGATCGGCGACGCCGAGCTCGACGAGGGCAACATCTGGGAGGCGGTCGCCGACCCGGCGACCACCGGGCTGGGCAACGTCATGTGGCTTGTCGACTTCAACCGGCAGTCGCTGGACCGCGTGGTGCCGGGCATCCGGATCAACCAGTGGCGGGGTCAGTTCGAGGCGGCCGGCTGGCACGTCGTGGAGGTCAAGTACGGCCGTCGGCTCGCCGAGGCGTACGCCCGGCCGGGTGGCGAGGCGCTGCGCGACTGGATCGACGCGATGCCCAACGAGCAGTACCAGTCGCTGTTCGGGCTGACCGGCCCGGCGCTGCGCACGCAGTTCCTGGACGGCGCACCGGCCGAGGTGGGTGCCTTCGTGGCGGGTATCGACGACGAGGAGCTGCGCCCGCTCGTCACCGACCTGGGCGGGCACGACCTGTCGGCGATGCTCGACGCCTACGCACAGTGCGACGCGGTCACCGACCGGCCCAGCGTCGTCTTCGCGTACACCGTCAAGGGTTGGGGGTTGCCCATCGCCGGCAATCCGCGCAACCACTCGGCGCTGCTCAGCACCGAGCAGGTGGACACGCTGCGGGCCGCGCAGGGTCTGACCGCGGAGACCGAGTGGGACCGTCTCGACCCGGCGTCACCGGCCGGCATCCGGGCCGGCGCCCGCCGGGAGTCGCTGTCCCGCGCGCCGCGCGAGCGCGCGTTGGGGGTCACCGTTCCGGAGAGCACGGGAGTACGCGCCAACAAGCCGATCTCCACGCAGGAGGTCTTCGGTCGGGTGCTGGTGGACCTGGCGCGGGACCGGGAGGTGGGCCGCTACCTGGTGACCACCGCGCCGGACGTGGCCACCTCCACCAACCTCGCCGGGTTCATCAACAAGACCGGGGTGTTCGCCCCCACCGAGCAGCGTTCCTGGACCGAGGACCGGATGCTGCGCTGGACCGAGAGCCCCGCTGGGCAGCACATCGAGCTGGGCATCTCGGAGATGAACCTGTTCCTGCTGCTCGGGCAGCTCGGCCTCTCCTGGGACCTGTCCGGGCAGCCGCTGCTGCCGGTGGGCACGGTCTACGACCCGTTCGTGCTGCGCGGCCTGGACGCGTTCCTGTACGGCACGTACTCCGGTTCCCGGTTCGTGGTGGCCGGCACCCCGTCGGGCATCACCCTGGCCCCGGAGGGCGGCGCACACCAGTCCACGATCACCGCCTCGGTCGGCCTGGAGCTGCCCGGGGTGACGTTCCTCGAACCGGCGTACGCGGGCAGCCTGGACTGGCTGCTCTGCGACGCGCTCGGGCAGATCGCCGGCGGGTCGTCGCCGGCCGCGACCGCCGCGCCGACCGAGGACGGGGCGTACTACTTCCGGTTGAGCACCCGACCGCTGGACCAGGCGCCGTTCGAGGCGGCCCGCGCCCGGCTCGGCGACGCGGTGCTGCGCCGGCAGGTGGTCGCCGGGGCGTACCGGCTGGTCGACGCGCACCAGGCGTACCCGCACCTGGCCGACGCCCCGGTGGTGCAACTGGCCGCCTCCGGCGCGGTGCTGCCCGAGGTGCTGGCCGCCGCGGCGGAGCTGGCCGAGGAGGGTGTCGCCGCGCACGTGGTGGACGTGACCTCGCTGGACCGGCTCTACCGGGCGTGGCAGCGCACCCTGCGTCAGGGCGTCCGCACCGCCACCGTGCCCAGCGTCCCGGGTGCCCTGCGGTCCGCGTTCGTCGACCGGGTGCCGGTGGTGACCGTGCACGACGCCGCGTCGCACGCGATGGCCTGGCTCGGTTCGGCGCTCGGCGCTCCGGCGGTGCCGCTCGGCGTGGACGAGTTCGGCCAGTCCGGCAGTGTGGCCGACCTGTACGAGTTGCACGACCTGCTGCCCGGCAGCATCGTCAACGCCGCCCTGGCCGCCCTCGCCCTCCGCTGACCCGCTGCCCGCCCCCGCCCCGCGCTCAGCGCGTCGGGGTGGGGGTGGGGGTTGCGGACGGCCCGGCGGACGGGGTCTCCACCAGGTGGCGTTCCAGGTTGACCTGGGCCTGCCCGGTGCCGCCGACGGTGATGTCGTCGTACGCCTGGAGCATCTTCTGCTGGTCGAAGTAGAGCACGCTCATCGACAGCGGGGTCGGCTTCTCGCCCTCCAGGCCGCGCAGCCCGGCCCCGCCGGTGGAGCCCTCCACCATCAGCGTGGTGGGCTGCTGACCGGGCGCCTCGGGCAGCTTGGAGACCTGTCGGGCGTGGGTGTGCCCGGCCAGCACCAGCGGGCAGGTGCCGGCCAGCGGCCCGGCCGACGCCGGGTCGTGGACCAGCGCGATGTTGACCGGGCGCGGCGAGCTGCGCACCGTGGCGGCGAGCTGCTCACCGGCGCCGATCACCTGGTCGGCCACCTGCTGGGTCAGCCCGCTGCCCGCCGGGGAGGTGTTCTTGTCGGGTGTGAAGCGCGGGTCACCGATGCCGGCGATGGTCAGCCCGCCGACCGTGGTGGTCGAGTTGTTCAGCACGATCGCGTTCGGTTGGCGGGCCACCGCCGCTCCCGTACGGCCCGAGTCGTGGTTGCCCCGGATGAACACGTACGGCTTCTTGAGCAGCCCGATCGAGCCGACGAAGGACTCCTCGGGCTCGCTGCCCCAGTCGGTGATGTCGCCGGTGTCGACGACCACGTCGATGCCGAACTGCTCCACCACCGTCCGGATGAGCTGCCAGCCGGTCGGGTTGAGGTGCATGTCGGAGACGTGCAGGACCCGGGTGGTGCCGGGCGCCGGCTCGAACACCGGCAGCGCCGACACGGTGGTGTAGAGCTGGCTGACGTTGCCGACGAGGCGCTGCAACTGCTCGGCGTACTTGGTGTAGTCGTTGGCGATGCGGCGGGCGTCGCCGACGATGGCCGGCGCGTTGACGAGCAGGCCCTCGTAGCGCGGCTCCTCGATCGCCTGCGGGCGCAGGGTCGCCGCGGCCGTTCCGAGGCTGCCGGCGGTGACCAGAAGAGCCAGCCCGCCCGCCCAGGCGGTCCGCCGCACATCCCGGAAGATCAACCCGGCCAGGATCAGGGTGACCAGCACCGCCGTGGCGAGGGTCCGCAGGCCGAGCCGCATCACCCCGCTGCGGACGTCCTCCACCGCGCTCTGGCTGGCCCGGCTGATGCTCGCCGGATCGTCGAGCAGCGCCTCGGTGCGCCCCTGGTCCAGGGCGCCCAGCCGCACGGTGAGGTGGGTGGGCCCGTCATGGCTGTCCAGCAGCAGCGCGCCGAGCGGCGGCACGTCGATGGTCGTCCCGCCCTCGCTGGCAGGGGAGAGGGTGAGGCTGGCCCGGAACGGCCCGATGTCGGTGTCCACCCGGCCGCCGGCCAGCACCCCCAGCACCGCCCCGGCCAGGCCCACGGCGAGCACGGCGAGGATCACGCCGACGCGGCGTACCGGCCCACCCGGCCGGCCGATCCGCCGGCTCTGTGGGCGTGCCGGCTCGCCGCCGGTCACCGGGTCGTCCCGGCCCTCGGCGTCGTCGTCGTGCTGCTCGTCGCGCTGCCCGTCCATGCTGAGATTCTGACCTGCCCGTCGGAGGATCTTGGCAAACCCGCGTGGATGGTGACGCAGGTCAGCTGCGACCGCCGTCGCCGCCGGCGAAGACGACCCGCAGCAGCCGGTCGTCGTCGCCTGCCGGGGTGCCCCGCCCGTCGTGGTTGGAGGTGCTCACCCAGAGCGACCCGTCCGGCGCGGCGGCCACCGCGCGTAGTCGACCGTACCGGTTGGTGAGCAGCTCGCTGGGCTGACCGAGCAGGGTGCCGGTGTCGGTCAGCTCCATCACCCAGAGTCGCTTACCGCGCAGGCAGCCGGTGACCAGCAGCCGGTCCGTGGCGGCCAGCCCCGAGCAGGACGCGTCGGAGGTCGCCCACTGGGTGAGCGGGTCGGTGTACCGCTTGTCGCCGGCCCGCCCCTCGACCTGCGGCCAGCCGTAGTTGCCGCCCTTGGTGATCTGGTTGATCTCGTCCCAGGTGTTCTGGCCGAACTCGACGGCGTACATCCGCTTGGCGTCGTCCCAGGCGAAGCCCTGCACGTTGCGGTGCCCCAGCGACCAGACCGGGGAGCCGGGGTACGGGTTGCCCGCCGAGGGCTTGCCGTCGGCGGTGACCCGCAGGATCTTGCCGCCGAGGCTCTTCACGTCCTGTGCGGCGGGGCGTTCCCCGGCGTCACCCGTGCTGACGTAGAGCTGGCCGTCCGGGCCGAAGCCCAGGCCGCCGCCGTTGTGCACGTTGGCCTTGGGGATGCCGGTGAGGATCGGGGTGGGCTGGCCACCGACCTGTAGGCGGGCGACCCGGTTGTCCTGCTCGGTCGTGTAGTAGACGAAGACCGACCGGTCCCGGGCGTAGTCGGGGGAGACGGCGATGCCGAGCAGGCCGCCCTCGCCCGCCGCCGCCACGTCGGTGATCGTCTGCACGACACGGACCCGCAGCCCGTCCGGCCCGGACTCCGGGCCGACCTGGAGGATCCGGCCGCTGTCCCGTTCGGTGACCAGCGCGCCGCCGTCGGGCAGGAAGGCGATGGCCCACGGCACCCGCAGCCCCTTGGCGAGCACGGTCGCCACCGCCTGTTGGCCGGCGCCGCCGGGGCTGGCCGAGGTCGACGGGGTCGGCAGGTTGGGCGGCTCGCCAGCCGGGTCGGGCTCCGGCTCGCCGAAGCTGCAACCCGTGACGAACAGCAGCGCCGCGCAGGACGCCGCGAGGACCGCCCGGAGGCGGCGAGTGCGAGGGTACGGGGGACGGGCTCTCACCCGGCCCAGGGTAGCCCGCCGAACGACCCAGCCGGGCCCGCCAGGGCGGACGGCGCCGAGCGGCCGAGCCGATGGGCCGCTCAACGGGCCCGTACGGCCAGCAGTGCCGTGTCGTCCTCACGGTGCTGGATCGAGGCGAGCAGCAGGTCGCACAGGTCGTCGAGGGGCACCGTGTCGGTGCCGGTCAACCGGCCCACCAGCTCGGCGAGCCCGTCGTCGATGGACCGGTCCCGGCGCTCGATCAGCCCGTCGGTGTAGAGCAGCAGCGTGTCGCCGGTGGCCAGGCTGGTCGACTGGCTGGTCCGTGGCGACGGCCGGGCCAGGCCGAGCAACGGCTCCGGCGTCGCTTCGAGGACCTCGACGGCACCGCCGACGCGGACCACCAGGGCCGGCGGGTGCCCGGCGTTGCACCAGGTCACCTCCCGCACGCCGGAGCACCGGCGGCAGACCCGGACCAGCGTCGCGGTGGCCGCGATCGGCAGCCGCAGCCCGCGGATCGCGCCGTCCAGATGGGTCATCAGCGCCGCAACCGCGTCCGGCCGACCGAAGGCGTTGCCGCGCACCAGGTTGCGCAGCTGGCCCATGGTCGCCGCCGCTTCGATGTCGTGCCCGGCCACGTCCCCGATCGCCGCGATCAGGTCGCCGTCGGGCTGGACGAAGGCGTCGTACCAGTCGCCGCCGACCTCCACCCGGTCGGCCGCCGGCTGGTAGCGGGCCGTCAGCTCCAGCTCCGGCACGACGGGCAGCCGCGGCAGCATGCTGTGTTGCAGGACCTCGGCGACGTGCCGCTGCTCGCCGTACATCGAGCTGTTGCCGATGGCCTGCCCGGCCCGGCGGCCGATGTCCACCGCGGTGAGCACGTCGCGGTCGTCGAACTGCTGACGCCCGGCAGCGTTGACCAGGGTGATCGCGCCCAGCACGGTGCCACTGGCGGCCCGCACCGGCACGCTGAGGTAGGAGGCGATGCCGAGGCGCTCGGCGATCGCCACCATCTCCGGGTCGGTGGTGCCCCGCGCGACGTCGGTCAGCGATGCCACGGCGCCGAGGCGGGGTTGGCCGGTGCGCAGGACCGCGCGGATGGTCGACTCCTGGCTCAGCCCGGTGCCCAGCAGCGCGGCGAAGTCGTCGACGTCCGCCGTCCGGGCCGGGTCGCGGTGCACCGCGACCACCTCGCGGGGCAGACCCGACGGCCCGACCAGGGTGAGCAGGCACCAGTCGGCGAGCAGCGGCACCATGGTGGCGGCGAGACGGCGCAGCGCGGTGCCCACGTCCAGGGTGCCGGCGAGCGTCTCGCTCACCCCGGCCAGCAGCTCCAGCCGCTCGTGCGCCTGCACGACCCGCCGGCGCGCCTCCTGGGCCCCGTCCAGCGCGATCCGTAGCCGCAGCTCCGACGAGCAGGCGGCGGCCAGGTCGGCCAGCGTCCGCAGCTGCCCGGCGGTCCAAGCCCGCGGCTTGTTGTCGATGGCGCAGAGCGCGCCGAGCACCCGGCCGGAGAGGTCGGTCAACGGCATCCCGGCGTACGCGACCACGCCGAGGTCCTCGACGGCCAGGTTGTCCCGTACGCGGGGGTAGAGCCGGGCGTCCGGCAGCACCATCGGCACCTCGATGTCCACCACGTGCTGGCAGAACGAGTGGGTCAGCGGGGTCTGCCGCTGCTCGGACCACGGCTCGGGCAACCCCACCGCGCCCGGAAAGAACTGCCGGTCGGCGGAGACCAGGGAGACCAGCGCGACCGGGACCTCCAGCAGATCACTGACCAGCCGGGCGAACCGGTCGAACGCCTCGTCCGGGGCGGCGTCCAGACCGGTGTCGGCGAGTGCGCGCAGCCGCGCCGCGTCGGCGAGCCCCGGGGGCGGGGGAGTCGCGCGTCGCGGGCTGGCGGGGGAGCCGTCGGTCATCGAACACCTGTCTGCGGGGGTGGAGGCCGACCGGCCCTCCGGCCTTGGTTATACCTCGTTCGGGCCTGGACCGAACCTCGGTGTGCCGAGTCTCGCCCGCACCGCCTCCGCGCGCCATCCCCCGGGACGCCGGTTCGCCGCCGTGCTCGTCCCGGCCGCCGAGCCGGGGACTATCGTCGGCGGACGTGAAGGTATGGATTCCGCATCAGGCTGGTCTGAATCTCGTCGGCGAGCTGCCCGAGACCGTGACGGTGGAGGTCGCCGAGCATCCCGAGCGGCTGCCCTCCGACGTGGCCGACGTCCGCTTCTGGGTGCCGCCGTTCCTGAGCGGGTCGGACGCGACCGCGCTGCTGCGTGAGCTGCCCGACCTGGCCGTGGTGCAGCTGCTCTCGGCGGGGGCGGACGCCTGGGCCGGCCGGATGCCGGAGGGGGTCACCCTCTGCGACGCCCGGGGCGTGCACGACCCGTCCACCGCCGAATGGGTCGTCACCGCGATCCTCACCCAGCTGCGGGCGTTCCCCGCCTTCGTCCGGGCGCAGGCCGACCGGCGGTGGGCGTTCGACGGGAACACCCCGACCGACGAGCTGACCGGCAAGCGGGTGCTCATCGTCGGCGCCGGTTCGATCGGTACGGCGGTGCGGGACCGGCTCGCCCCGTTCGAGGTGAGCTTCACCCTGGTCGCCCGGACAGCCCGGCCCGAGCAGGAGGTGCACGCTGTGGCGGAGCTGCCCCGGCTGCTGCCCGAGGCCGACGTGGTGGTCGTGCTGGTGCCGCTCACCGACCAGACCCGTGGTCTGATCGACAAGGAGTTCCTGGCCGCGATGCCGGACGGGTCGCTGCTGGTCAACGGGTCCCGGGGTCCGGTGGCCCGCACCGAGGCGCTCGTCGCGGAGCTGGGCACCGGCCGCATCTCGGCCGCGCTGGACGTCACCGACCCGGAGCCGCTACCCGCCGACTCCCCGCTCTGGACGATGCCGAACGTCCTGCTCACGCCCCACGTGGCCGGCTCGGTGCGCGGGCTGCTGCCGCGTGCGTACCGGCTCGTCGGTGAGCAGGTGCGTCGGTTCGCCGCCGGTCAGCCGCTGATCAACACGGTGGTCGACGGCTACTGACGGTCGGCGTCGCTACTGGCCGGGGGTCTCGTCCGCCCCGGCCGGCAGCGTCTGACCGGTGGCCGCGACAAGCCGGGGCAGGTCCCTGCCGCGTACCGCCGGCAGGACGACCTGCTGGCCGTCGTCGAGCCGGGCGACCGCCCGCCCGCGCGGATCGGTGGACAGCTCGACGACCTGGTCCCAGTCGATCCGGCGCTGCCCCGCCAGGGCGCGCAGGCGCAGCTCCCGGGGGTTGGCGTCGGTGCCGGCCCGCCAGGCCCACACCCCGACGGCGAGCGGGACGAGCAGCACCGGCAGCAGGTACGCCTGGGCGTTGGCCAGCGGCAGGGCACCGACGAAGGCGATGATCGCGGCGGCCAGGATGGCTTGGTTGTACCGGAAGCGGACCGTGTCGGGCGTACTCACCCTGCGATGATCCCACCCCGGGCCGATCCGGCTCGCGGCGGGCAATGCCGCGCCGGCCCGGCACCCCGTACAGTGACACGGGTCACTGGCCTGCGCCGGTGGCCGACGCGTAACCGATTTGGTCGCCGATCGTTCTCGACTGTTGGGCAGCGGACCCGCAACGTCCGCCGTCCCGCACCGCCGCACCGCCCCGTGCCCCCTCACGAAGGCGACCGCCGTGCCCCTCGCGTACCCGTTCCGTGTCCTCGTCCCCCGCCGGGCGGCACCGGAGGCCGCCGTGCTCACGGCTGTCGCGCTGCTCGTCCTCGCCGGCACCGTCGACCTGGTGCCGACCTCGGTGGTGATCGCGCTGGCCGGCGGCGCGGGTGCCACGCTCGCCGGGGTGCGACTGTCCCGTCTGGCCAGCCGCCGCCCGGTCGACGCGTCCCGCGCTGGCCCGTCGCCCACCGAGCCGTCCCCGCTGGCGCTGGGCGTGCTGCTCGACGCGGCGGTGGTGGCGTCCGGCCTCACCGCCGCCACGCTGCCGCTGATCGACACCGGGCACCGCTTCGCCGCGCTGGTCGGGTCACTGATCGTGGCTGTCCTGTCGGTGGCCGGGCTGCTCCGGTTGCCGGGCGGGACACCACCGTGGTCCCCCGTCCGGCTGCGGGGGCTCGTGGCGGCGGCCGGTCCGGCGGTGGGGTTGGCCCTCGCCGGCTGGCTGCTGTTTCCCAGCGACACCCTGTCGGGGCCGGCCCGGCTGGTCGCCGCTCTGGCGCTCGGTGGGCTGGGCATGGCCGCGCTCAGCGTGTTCACCGGCCCGGGCCGGCGCTCGGGTGCCGCCATCTGTCGAGGTGGCGTCCTGCTCACCCTGCTCGGGCTGGCGCTGCTGACCACCCTGCCGCCCGCGCCCGCAGGTCGGGCGGCGCTGCTGGCGGTGCCGCCGCTGGTGCTCGGGATGCTGCTGACCGCGCTCGGAGCGGACGCCGCGGTGGCGACGGGCGGCGCGGCGCCGACGGCCGGGCGCGCCGCGCCGACCTGGCCCCGGGTGGTACTTCCGGCGGCGGTGTTGCTGCTGGCGGCGGGCCTGCACGCGGCTGCCGGCCGGACACCGGATCGGACGAGCGTGCTGCTGGCCCTGGCGGCCGTGCCGCCGCTCGTGCTGCGGGAGCTGCTGCGGGGCGGCGACGCGGCCACCGGCGAACGGCGTGCCGCGCACCGCCGCCGTACGCGCCGCGCCGTCCGGCACCGCCGCGCGGTGCGACCCTTCTGGCCGGGAGCACCGGACGAGCCGTCCGAGCGCGTCCCGGCCACCTCTACCGGCAGCGGCGGGGCCTGGCTGTCCGACAACGACGCCGGCACGTCGACCGGTGGCGGCGGGGCCTGGCTGTCCGACGGTGGCGCCGGCACCTCGACCGGCGGCACGGCCTGGCCCGACGATGGCGTCGCCTGGTCGCCGCTCGGCTCCGGGTCCGTTGCGGGCGTCGGCGGTCCGGGAGACCGGGCGGCTCTGCTGGACGCGCTGGTCGCGATCGGCGACGTGCCGGCGCCGGCCGGCGCGCTGCTGCTGGTGGATTTGCACGGCGCCGACGGGCTCGGTCCGGTGGCCCGGGAGGACGTCCTGGCCGAGGCGGCCCTGCGCGCCCGCGCGGTCGTCGCGCCCGGCGACCTGGTCACCGGCTGCACGGGCACCGGCTTCGCCGTGGTCACCGCTGCCGGCCCGGTGCTGGCGTACGCGCTGGGCACCCGGCTGCTGACCGCGCTCGCCCCGCCCTACCGGTTGGCCGGGTCGGTGCTGCGGGTCCAGACGAGCATCGGGCTGGCCGAGGTGGCTGGTGCGGGGCCGGCGGACGTGCTCCGGCAGGCCGAGCTGGCCCGGCGGCGTGCGGTGCAGCTGGGCCGGGACCGGGTCGAGTGGTATGACGCGTTCCTGGAGGAGCAGTTGGTGCGCCGGCTCGACCTGGAACGCGAGTTGCCGGGTGCGGTCGCGCGTGGCGAGCTGGATCTGGTCTACCAGCCGGTGCTCGACCTGGCCGACCGGCAGCCGGTGGGCGCCGAAGCGTTGCTGCGCTGGCGAAGCCCGGTGCTCGGCACGGTGCTTCCGGGCGAGCTGCTGCCGGTCGCCGAGGATCTGGACCTGGTGGGGGAGCTGGAGTGGTGGGTGTTGGACCGGGCCTGCCGGCAGTTGGCCGACTGGTCGGCGGGCACCCGGGAGCTGTGGATGGCCGTCAACGTCACCACCCGGGAGCTGACCACTCCCGACTTCGTGCAGCGGGTCGCGGCGGTGCTTGCCGCGTACGGGGTGGCGCCGGAGCGGCTGGTGGTGGAGGTGGCGGAGCCGAGGATCGGCGGGGACCTGTCGACAGTGGTGGCCCGGCTGGCCGGGTTGCGGTCCCTGGGCGTCCGCACCGCGTTGGACGACTTCCGGGCGGAGCACGCCTCGCTGGCCCACCTGCGCCGGCTGCCGATCGACCTGCTGAAGATCGGCCCGGAGCTGGTGGGTTCCCGGCCGACCGGGCAGCCGCCGCTGATCGACGTGGTGGTCAGCGTGGGCGAGCGGCTGGGCGTGGAGATCGTCGCCGAGGAGTTGGAGCTACCGGCCCAGGTGGAGGGGGCACATCGCGCCGGCTGCCACTACGGGCAGGGTTTCGCGTTGGCCCGTCCGGCCACCGCCGAGCGGGTCGAGGCGTACTTCGAGGAGTTCCCCTCGGCGTCCCGTTGAGCCCGAGCGCTGAACCGGTTCACCTCACCCGCGGCGGAGCGGTGCTGCCGCGCGGGGTGAGGTGCGGCGTCTCGTCCTGAACACGGGTCGCGGGCTGCCCGGCGATGACGGCGAGCAGTTGGCGGGCGGCGTGCGCGCCGTACGCCGGGATGTCGCGGCCGAGGGCCGTCAGGGGCGGGTGCACGAGCCGGCACAGCGGTGAGTCGTCCCAGGCCACGATGGACAGGTCGGCCGGCACGGTGAGCCCCATCTCCTGGGCGACGGAGAGCCCGGCGATCGCCATCACGTCGTTGTCGTAGATGACGGCGGTGGGTCGCTGCCCGGAGCTGAGCAGCCGACGGGTGGCCCGGCCACCCTCCTCGCCGGTGTAGTCGGACCAGACGGTGACCGCGTCGACCAGGCCTAGCCGCTGGCACACCGCCGTGAAGGCGTCGGTGCGGATCTCGGTGTGGCGCAGGTCGGGCAGACCGCCGACCCGGGCGATCCGCCGGTGCCCGAGGGCGACCAGGTATTCCACCGTCTCGGTCAGCGCCGCCGCGTCGTCGGACCAGAGGCTGGCCAGCTCGCCCGTGCCGCCCGGCCCGCCGATCACCACCGCCGGCAGCTGGAGTTGTTCCAGTGCGGGGATGCGTCGGTCGTCGGTGCGCAGGTCGCAGACGAGCACACCGTCGACCCGGCGCTCACCCCACCAGCGCCGATAGACCGCGATCTCGGCGTCGTGGTCGGCCACCACCTGGAGGGTCAGGGCGTACGAGCGGGCGGACAGCTCCGCCTCGACGCCGCTGATCAGCTCCATGAAGAACGGCTCGATGCCCAGGATCCGGGCCGGCCGGCAGAGGGCCAGGCCGACGGCCTCGGCGGTGGCGGCGGAGAGCGCCCGGGCGGCGCTGCTCGGGCTGAACCCGATCTCGGTGGCGATGGCGAGGATGCGCTGCCGGGTGGCCTCGGAGACGCCGGGCTGCCCGTTCAGCGCGTACGACACGGCGCCCTTGGACACCCCGGCGCGTCGGGCGACGTCGGCGATGGTCGGCCGCTTCACCGGCGTGCTCCTCCACTCTCGCCCCGGGGGTCGCCGGGGTTGCTGACCTTGCCATGACCGGGCCAGCCCGTGGGTGGCGTGTCGGCGGCCCCAACGTAGCGCAACCGGTCGCGGCCGGACGTGCACGGTCGGCGAAGCGCTGAACTTGCCCGGTTCAGCACATCGGGAAGTCTCGGAGGTGGGGTGGGCGCTGCTGCGTGAAGCTGCCACGAAAGGGCCCTCACCACGCATTTCCACGCTGGGTGATGTCATTTCATGGATCGATCGGGCCGGGCGTTAACCGGCCGTTGACACTCCTGGAACCGGACCGTACGGTGGCGTAACTTATCCGGTTCAGTCAACGTCTCTCGATGTTCGGGAGCGCGCGTACGGAGGATGACATGGAACGGTCCGGGACCCGGTGGGCCCGCGCGGTCGCCGCAGGCGTCGTCGGCCTCGCCCTGATCGCCGCGTGCAGCGGCAAGAGCGGGCAGGACTCCGATGCGGCGGGCGGGCAGGTCACCTTGAAGATCAACTTTTGGGGCGACTTCGGCCTCCAGGATCTCAAGACGAAGTACGAGGCGGCCAACCCCAACGTCAAGATCCAGCTGAACTCCGGGGAGTACAACGCCCAGCACGAGGACCTGCAGAAGAAGCTGGTCGCCGGCTCCGGCGCGGCGGACATCGCCGCCGTCGACGAGGGCTTCATGGTGCAGTTCCGCAGCCAGTCGGACAAGTTCGTCAACCTGCTCGACAAGGGCGCCGGGGGGTACGAGAGCAAGTACCTGCCGTGGAAGTGGAAGCAGTCGCTCTCCGCCGACGGCAAGACCCAGATCGGTCTCGGCACCGACACCGGTGGCCTGGCGATGTGCTACCGCACCGACCTATTCAAGGCCGCCGGGCTGCCCACCGAGCGCGACCAGGTCTCCGCCCTCTGGCCCACCTGGGACAGGTTCATCGAGGTCGGCCAGGACTACACCGCCAAGAGCAACAAGAAGTTCATCGACGCCGGCAGCAACCTGTTCAACCCGATCCTCGGCCAGCAGCCGGTCGGCTTCTACAACGAACAGGACCAGCTCCAGATGGAGCAAGGTCCGAAGATCGCCTTCGACTACACCATCAGGGCGATCCAGGCCGGGCTCTCCGCCAACCTGGCCAGCTTCCAGGCCGACTGGGACAAGGGCTTCACCAGCGGCTCCTTCGCGGTGCTCGCCTGCCCTGCCTGGATGCTCGGGCACATCAAGGACACCGCCCCCGGCACCGAGGGCAAGTGGGACATCGCCGCGGTCCCCGGTGGCGGCGGCAACTGGGGTGGCTCGTTCCTGACGATCCCCAAGCAGGGCAAGAACGTCGACGAGGCGTACAAGCTGGTCGAGTGGCTGGTCCAGCCGGAGCAGCAGATCGAGATCTTCAAGAAGGTCGGCAACCTGCCCTCGCAGCCGGCCCTCTACAGCGACCCGGCCATCGCCGACTTCAAGAACCCGTTCTTCACCAACGCACCCGTCGGGCAGATCTTCCCCAAGATGGCGCAGGGCCTGACCCCGCAGTACCTGGGCAAGAAGAACGGCCCGACCCGGGTGGCCGTGGAGAACGTGCTGATCCGGGTGCAGAACAAGACCCTCAAGCCCGAGGCCGCCTGGGCCGAGGCGGTCAAGGAGGCCGAGAAGGCCAGCACCTCCTGAGCCCGTCGGCGCGGGGGTGGTCCGGGCACCGGGCCGCCCCCGCGCCACCCGCGCGTACCCCCGTCTCTTCGGCCCTGGAGTGTCCCGATGTCCACCACCCGCGCCGCGCCCGCGTCGCCGGGCCGCCGAGCCGCCGACGGGCGGCACGGCCACGGCACCGACCCGGACCACCGCCGGCCCAGTTGGCGCGACCGGCTGTACCGGTTCGACATGCGCTACATGCCGTACGTGCTGATCGCGCCCTTCTTCCTGATCTTCCTGGTGTTCGGCCTGTTCCCGCTGGTCTTCAACGGCATCGTCGCGCTGCGCAACTACCGGCTGGACGACCCGACGCTGACCGGCTGGGCCGGGCTGGCCAACTTCCGCCAACTCTTCGGCGACGAGGACTTCTGGAACGCGCTCTACAACACCTTCGGCATCTTCCTGCTCTCCTCGGTGCCACAGCTCCTGCTCGCGCTGATCGTGGCGTCGTTGCTCAACCGCCGGCTGCGGGCGCAGACCTGGTGGCGGGTCGGCGTGCTGCTGCCGTACGTCACCCCGATCGTCGCGTCGACGATGGTGTTCAGCGTCTTCTTCTCCCGCGACTTCGGGATGGCCAACTGGGTGCTCGGCCTGTTCGGCATCGGCGGTGCCGAGCCGATCAACTGGCGGGCCGACAAGCTGCATTCCTGGATTGCCATCGCCACGATGGTCAACTGGAAGTGGATCGGCTACAACGCGCTGCTCTACCTGGCCGCCATGCAGTCCATCCCGCGCGACGTCTACGAGGCCGCCGCGGTCGACGGCGCCGGCCCGTGGCGTCAGCTCTGGCGGATCACTGTGCCGATGATCCAGCCGGTGATCGTGTTCACCGTCATCCTCTCCACCATCGGCGGGTTCCAGCTCTTCATCGAGCCGATGCTCTTCGACCTCAACGCCCAGGCCGCCACTGGCGGACCCAACGGCGAGTGGCAGACCATCGCGCAGCTGATCTACAAGGTCGGCTGGAAGGACCTCAACCTCGGGTACGCCGCCGCGATGAGCTGGGCACTCTTCCTGATCATCCTGGTCGTGGCCGGGATCAACACCCTGCTGACCAACCGACTCTCCGGAGGGCGATCCAGGTGAGCGCCGTCGACACCGCACCGCCGGCCACCAGGACCCGCCGACGGGCCGCCCTGATGGGCCGCGCGCCGCAGGACACCCCGGCCGGCATCGGGACGTACCTGCTGCTGGCCACCACCATGCTCTTCGCGGCGTTCCCGCTGTACTGGATGTTCGTCATCGCCACCAGCAACGACGAGGCCCTGGCCCGGATCCCGCCGGCCGTGATCCCCGGCGACCGGTTCCTGGTCAACCTGGACGAGGTCTTCTCCCTCCAGGACGTCTACTTCGCCGCCTCGCTGGTCAACAGCGTCATCGTCTCGACCGTGGTGACAGCCTCGATGCTGTTCTTCTGCTCGCTGGCCGGGTTCGCCTTCGCCAAGCTGCGCTTCGCCGGCAGCCGCTGGCTGATGCTGTTCGTGGTGCTCACCCTCACCGTGCCCAACCAGCTCGGCGTGGTGGCGCTCTACATCGTGATGGGCAAGCTCGGCTGGAACGGCACCCTGCTGGCGGTCATCGTGCCCGGCCTGGTCACCGCGTTCGGGGTCTTCTACATGCGGCAGTTCATCCTCAACACCGTGCCCGACGAGCTGGTCGAGTCGGCCCGGATGGACGGCGCGACCACCATGCGCGTCTACCGGTCCATCGTCCTGCCGGCGATCCGGCCGGCCCTCGCGGTGCTCGGCCTGCTCACCTTCGTGGCGACCTGGAACGACTTCCAGTGGCCGCTGATCACCCTGGGCGGCACCGACTATCCGACCTCGATGGTGGCCATCTCCGACCTGGCCAGCGGCAACTACGTCATCTACCGCCGGGTCCTCGCGGGTGCGTTCGTGGCTACCATCCCCTTGCTGATCATGCTGTTCATCGGTGGACGTCAGATCGTCCGCGGAATCATGGAAGGTGCGGTGAAGTCTTGAGCCGACAGGCACTCCACGACGGCTGGACCCTGCGAGCGGCACCCGGAGCGCAGGTGCCGACCGAGATCGCCGGCCGGGTGGTGTCGGCGACCGTGCCCGGTTGCGTCCACACCGACCTGCTCGACGCCGGCCTGATCCCCGACCCGTACCTCGACGACAACGAACTGGCGCTGGCCTGGATCGGCCGCACCGACTGGGTCTACCAGGCCACGTTCGTCCACCAGCCGGGCGACGACGAGCGCGTCGACCTGGTCTGCGCCGGCCTGGACACCGTCGCCACCCTCACCCTCAACGGCGTCGAGGTCGGCCGCACCGAGAACATGCACCGCGGCTACCGCTTCGACGTCGGCTCGCTGCTGCGCGACGGTGACAACGACCTGGTTGTGGCGTTCGACTCCGCGTACCGCTACGCCGAGGGGCAGCAGGAGCGACTCGGTGACCGGCCCAACGCCTATCCGGAGCCGTTCCACTTCATCCGCAAGATGGCCTGCAACTTCGGCTGGGACTGGGGGCCGACCCTGGTCACCGCCGGCATCTGGCAGGACATCGGCCTGCACGCCTGGTCCACCGCCCGGCTGGCCACCGTCCGCCCGCTTGTCACACTGGACGGTCGGGACGGGCGGGTCGAGCTGCACGTCGAGGTCGAGCGGGCCGCGGACGTCCCGCTGACCGTCCGCGCCACCGTCGCCGACGCCCACGCCGAGGTCGTCGTCCCGGTCGGGCAACGTACGGCCGTGCTGACCCTCGCCGTCCGCGAGCCCGCACTGTGGTGGCCCCGGGGGTACGGCGAGCAGACGCGCCACCCGCTGGAGGTGACCCTGCACGCGCCGGACGGCGACACCCTGGACACCTGGTCCCACCGGATCGGCTTCCGCTCGGTGCGACTGGACACCACACCCGACGAGCACGGCACCCCGTTCGCGTTGTCGGTCAACGACGTCCCGGTCTTCGTACGCGGGGTCAACTGGATCCCCGACGACGTGTTCCCCACCCGGATCACCCGGGACCGGCTGGCGCAGCGGTTCGACCAGGCCACCGCGGCCAACATCAACCTGCTGCGGGTCTGGGGCGGCGGCCGGTACGAGTCGGCCGACTTCTACGACCTCGCCGACGAGCGCGGCCTGCTCGTCCAGCAGGACTTCCTCTTCGCCTGCGCCGCGTACCCGGAGGAGGAGCCGTTGCGCAGCGAGGTGGCCGCCGAGGCCGCCGAGCAGGTGACCCGGCTGGCGCCGTACCCGTCGTTGGTGCTCTGGACCGGCAACAACGAGAACATCTGGGGCTGGCACGACTGGGACTGGCAGCAGGCCCTCGACGGGCGCACCTGGGGGCGCGGCTACTACCTGGACGTGCTGCCCCGCATCGTCGGCGCGCTCGACCCGACCCGTCCGTACTGGCCGGGCAGCCCCTGGTCGGGCAGCGAGGAGATCCACCCCAACGACCCGGCGCACGGCACCACCCACATCTGGGACGTGTGGAACACCGACGACTACACCAAGTACCGGGAGTACGTGCCGCGCTTCGTCGCCGAGTTCGGCTACCAGGCCCCACCGGCGTACGCCACGCTGCGCCGGTCCATCTCCGACGAGCCCCTCGCTCACGACTCGCCGGGCATGGCCCACCACCAGAAGGCGGCCGGCGGGGACGGCAAGCTCCAGCGCGGGTTGGACGCCCATCTGCCCGCGCCGGCCGACTTCGACGACTGGCACTACCTCACCCAGCTCAACCAGGCCCGCGCCATCCAACTCGGCGTCGAGCACTTCCGCTCGTACCGGCCGGTGTGCATGGGCACCATCGTCTGGCAGCTCAACGACTGCTGGCCGGTCACCTCCTGGTCGGCCGTCGACGGCGACGGCCGGCGCAAACCCCTGTGGTACGCGCTCCGCCGCGCCTACGCCGACCGGCTGCTCACCGTGCAGCCGCGCGACGGCGGGCTGGCGCTGGTCGCGGTGAACGAGACCGCGCAGGCATGGGCCGGGCCGGCCACCATCACCCGACTCACCCTCACCGGGGAGCCGAGGGCGAAGACGTCGGTCAACCTCGACGTCCCGGCGTACTCCTCGGTGGTGCTGGCGCTGCCGGCGGAACTGGCACGGCCGAACGAAGGCCGGCGTGAGCTGTTGGTCGCGGAAGCCGGCGACACCGCGGAGCGGGCGCTGTGGTTCTTCGCCGAGGACCGCGACGTCGAGTGGCCGGCGGCGCAGTGGGACGCGACGGTCGAGCCGGCCGATGGCGGCCAGCGGGTCCTGGTCACCGCGCGGACGGTGCTGCGCGATCTGAGCATCTTCGCGGACCGGTTGGACGCCTCGGCCGAGGTGGACAACGCCCTGGTCACCCTGCTGCCGGGTGAGTCGGTCGCCTTCACCGTGCGCGCCGACACCGCGTTGGACCCGGCGGCGCTGACCAGCCGTCCGGTGCTTCGCTGCGTCAACGACATCTGACCGGACGGGCCCTTCCTCGACCTCTCCGGTCCAGGAGGGGCCCGTCCTGGGCAACCCGGGCAACCTGGGCGGACCGCCGCGCCATCGCGATCCACCGATTGAAGACTTCTTCAAGTGCTAAAGTCTTCGTATCGATCGGGAGGATGGTCATGTCGGTCCCGCTGTACCAGGCGAAGGCGGAACTCTTCCGCACCCTCGGGCACCCGGTGCGTATCCGGGTCCTCGAACTGCTCCAGGACGGCCCCAAGCCGGTTCGCGACCTGCTCGCCGTGATCGAGGTCGAGGCCTCCAACCTCTCCCAGCAGCTCGCCGTGCTGCGCCGCGCGGGAATGGTCACCTCATACCGCGACGGTCCCCTCGTCATGTACGCCCTCAGCACCCCGGACGTGGCCGACCTGTTGGCCGCCGGTCGGCGAATCCTCGGCGCGGTCCTCACCGACCGGGACGGCCTCCTCGACGAGCTGCGGGCCACCGGCGGGAACAGGTGAGCGGCGCCCTCCCTGTGGTCCGTGAGCGGCTCCTCGGGCTGCTGCCGGGCCGAGCCGACTGGGTGGCTGTCCGCCGCTCGCCGCGTCGGGACGTGCTGGCCGGGCTCACCGTGGCGGTGGTGGCACTGCCGCTGGCCCTGGCGTTCGGGGTCACCTCCGGGCTGGGGGCCCAGGCCGGGCTGATCACCGCCGTGGTCGCGGGCGCGGTGGCCGCCGTCTTCGGCGGCTCCAACCTCCAGGTCTCCGGGCCGACCGGGGCGATGACCGTGGTGTTGGTGCCGGTGGTGCAGCAGTTCGGAGCCACCGGCGTGCTCATGGTCGGGGCGATGGCCGGCCTAGTGCTGATCGCGCTCGCCGTGGCCCGCCTGGGCAGGTACGTCCGCTACCTACCCACCCCGGTGCTGGAGGGCTTCACCGCCGGCATCGCCGTGGTCATCGCCCTGCAACAGGTGCCCGCCGCGCTCGGCGTCACCGATGTGCACGGGGAGAAGGTCTGGGCCGTCGCCGCCAGCGCGGTCGCCCGGTTTGTTGCACACCCGCAGCCGGCGGCGCTCGCGGTGGCACTCGCCGTCGCGGCGCTGATGCTGCTGGGCGCCCGGTGGCGCCCCGGCCTGCCGTTCTCGCTGCTCGGCGTGGGGGCTGCCACCCTCCTCGCCGAGGCCCTGCCGGTCGACCTGATCCGGATCGGCGCGCTGCCGCAGAACCTGCCCGTGCCTTCGCTCGGCTTCCTCGACCTCGGCGCGCTCGGCGTGCTGCTGCCCAGCGCGCTCGCGGTCGCCGCGCTCGCCGCCCTGGAGAGCCTGCTCTCCGCCACCGTCGCCGACGGCATGACCGTCGGTGAACGGCACGACCCGGACCGGGAGTTGTTCGGTCAGGGGCTGGCCAACATCGCCGCCCCGCTCTTCGGCGGCATCCCGGCGACCGCCGCCATCGCCCGTACTGCGGTCAACGTCCGCGCCGGGGCGGCCTCGAAGCTCGCCGCCCTCACCCACGCGGTCGCCCTCGCGGCGATCGTGCTGGCCGCCGCGCCGTTGGTCGGCCGGATCCCGCTCGCCGCCCTGGCCGGGGTGCTGCTGGCCACCACGGTCCGCATGGTGGAGGCCGGCTCGTTGTGGGCGTTGGCCCGGGCGACCCGGGGCGACGCCGTCGTGCTGGTGCTCACCTTCGCCGTCACCGTGATCTGGGACCTCGTCACCGCCGTCGCGGTCGGTGTCGGCGTCGCCGTGGTGCTCGCCCTGCGCGCGGTGGCCCGCAGCGCCCGGCTGGAACAGGTGACCCTCGACCCCGGGGAACACAGCGCCGAGGAGTACGCGCTGCTCACCGAGCACATCGTCGCGTACCGGCTGGACGGGCCGCTCTTCTTCGCTGGGGCGCACACGTTCCTGCTCCAGCTCTCCGAGATCGCCGACGTCCGTGTCGTCATCCTGCGGATGTCCCGGGTGACCACGATGGACGCCACCGGTGCACACGTCCTCGGTGACGCGATCGGACGACTACGCGGACGCGGGATCGTCGTCCTGCTCTCCGGCATCACGCCCGCCCATGACCAGGTCCTCGCGACTCTCGGAGTGGCTGACGACCTACGTCGCGAGGGGCTGGTCTTCCCCGACACCCCGGCCGCGATCCGCTACGCCCGGGGTGCCGCGCTCACTGCGACAGCCGACCCGGCCGACGGGATGTGACGGGCTGGGGCCGGCCCTGTCCGCTGACCCGACGAGCGGCGGGTCCGAAGGAGACCCGCCGCTCGTCGAACGTGTTGCTACTCAGGCGCGGGCGGCGGCGAGCACCTGGCCGACCAGCGACCCGGACGTGCCGGACCGCTCGTACTCGGGCCGGTGCAGGCTGCCGCCCATCAGCGGTGCGGGGTTGCGGTGCACGGCAGGGCTGTCCGAGCTGACCAGGGCGGCGAAGTGGAACTCGTCGGCACCGGTCGCCTCGATGATCCGGGTGATGTTGCGCGGCGTGATGCCACCACCCGGCATCACGATGATCCGCCCGGCGGCCCGGCGGACCAGGTCGGCGATGAGCGGAGCACCCTCCAGCACGCTGACCTCCTGGCCCGAGGTGAGCACCCGGTGCACGCCCAGCTCGATCAGCTGCTCCAGCGCGGCGTGCGGGTCGCGGGTCATGTCGAACGCACGGTGGAAGGTGATGGGGACGTCACCGGCGGCGGCGATCAGCCGACGGGTGGTCGGCACGTCGATGTCACCCTCGGCGGTCAGCGCGCCGATCACGATGCCGTGCGCGCCGGCCTCGACCGCCGCCCGTACGTCCCGCTCCATCGCCTCGATCTCCAACGGCGAGTAGATGAAGTCGCCGGCCCGTGGCCGGACGATCACGTGCACCCGGATCCGGGTGACGGCGCGCAGAGTCGTCTCGATGGTGCCCAGGCTGGGGGTCAGCCCGCCATCGAAGAGCGCGGAGCACAGCTCCACCCGGGCGGCGCCGGCCTCCTCGGCGGCGACCGCCCCCTCGACGCTGTCGATGCAGATCTCGAATGTGCTCATGACTGTTCCTTTTCGGTGCGGGACGGGGCCGATTCGGGTGCGAGACGCGCTTATTCGATGACGGCGGTGACCGCGCCGACGGGTTCGCCGCCACCGAGCACCGGCACCCGGCGCAGCGCGTCGGCTCCGCCCACCGGTACGCCCACGGTGTCGAGCGCGGCGAGCGCGATGGCGGTGGTGGCTCGGGGTGAGCCGTCGATGACCTTCACCGCCACGGCGTGACCGTCCGGGGCCGCCACCGCGAGCACGCCCTCGGCCCCGCCCTTGGCGAGCACACCGGGCAGTGCCCGCATCAGGTCGGTGTTCGGGTGCCCGTGCCAACCGCCCACGTACTCCGGGTGTTGGCGCATGGCCTGCGCCACCAGCGCCTCGTCGCTCCCGGCCGGCGCGGCGACCAACGCCTGGAACGTGCGGGCCAGGCCGGTCAGCGGCAGACCGAACAGCGGCGCGCCGCAGCCGTCGACCGCGTGGTGCGCGATCGGCGTGCCGGCCAGCCGGGCGACCGTCGCGGCGGTCTCCCGCTGCAACGGGTGATTCGGGTCGAGATAGTCGTGCGTGCTCCAGGACCGGGCGACGCAGGCGACGAGCATCGCGGCGTGCTTGCCGGAGCAGTTCATCCGGATCCGTTCGCGCTGCCCACCGGCGCGGATCAGCCGGTCCCGGGTCTGCTCGTCCTCCGGCCAGTCCGCCGGGCAGCCGAGCGCGTCCTCGGTCAGGCCGGCGCCGGCGAGCATCACCCGGACCACCTCGACGTGCCGGTCGTCGCCGGTGTGGCTGCCGGCGGCCAGGGCCAGCGCCGGGCCGGTCAGCGGGTCGACGCCGTCCGGCCCGGTGGCCGCGACCCGACAGGCCAACGCCTGCACCGGCTTCAGGGTGGAGCGGGGGAGCACCGGCTCGTCGGGCACGCCGGCGGCGAGGACGATCTCGCCGTTCGGGGCGAGCACCACGGCGCTGCCGTAGTGCCTGCTCTCGACGAAGCCGTTCCGGACGACCCGGGCCAGTTCGGCGTAGCGGAAGGTGGTCACCGGGGGCTGTTCCCTTCGATGAGCGGCGGGGGCAGGTCCGCGCTCCGTCGTCCACGCCGGCCGCCGAAGCGGCCGTTGCGGGCCTGGAGCACGCGGGCGAACTTCGACAGCGAGGCGTTGACCACCAGGTAGATCAGCGCCACCACCATGAACGTCTGGATCAGCAGGTGGGTGTAGGAGGAGAGCACCTGACCGCTGTAGAGCAACTCGGTGTAGCTGACCACGAAGCCGAGCGAGGTGTCCTTGAGCAGCCCGACCAGCTGGCTGACCAGGGACGGGGCGAGCTGGACCAGCGCCTGGGGCAGCACCACCAGCGCCATCACCTGCCCACGACGCAGCCCGACGGCGAGGCCGGCCTCGGTCTGCCCACGGTCCAGGGCCAGGATGCCGGCGCGGAAGATCTCGGCGAACGCCGCCGAGTTGGAGACCACCAGCGGCACCACGAGCTTCCAGAACAGCGGGAAGTTCATGCCGTACTGCGGCAGGGCGAACAGCGTCACGTAGATCAGCAGCAGGGTGGGGACGGTTCGGAAGATCTCCACGTACGCGCCGGACAGCCACCGCAGCGGTCGATGCACCGACAGCCGGCCGAGCGCCAGCAGCAACCCGAGCGCGGCGCTGAGCACGGCCGTCGCGGCGGCCGCGCGCACGGTGGCCCACAGCCCGTTGAGCAGGTACCGCCAGATCGGCCAGGTGGTGAACGGCTCCCACCGCTCGGCGGCCAGCTCGCCGTGGCTGGCGAACTGGTACACGGCCGCGACGATCGCCCCGGCCAGGACGACGGCGCCCAGCACCGTGGCGATCCGGATCCGTCGCCGGGCACGGGGGCCGGGCTCGTCGAAGAGAATCTGTTGGGCCTGGTTCATCGGACGATCGCCAGCCTTCGTTCGAGCAAGCCGGTGACCTGACCGATGATCAACGCCAGCAGCATGTAGGCGAGACCCGCGCCGGTGAAGACGGCGATCGGCTGAGCCTCGACGAGGTTTACAGTGTTGGCCGCCTGGGTCAGCTCGACGATTCCGACGACGGCGGCCAGTGAGGTGTTCATCAGCAGCGCGATGCAGATGTTGCCGATCGGCTGGATCACCGCCCGCAGTCCCTGCGGCAGGATCACGTGCCGCAGGGACTGGCCGAAGGTGAGCCCGATGGCCCGGGCGGCCTCAGCCTGGCCGACGCCGACCGTGTTGATCCCGGCCCGGATCGCCTCCGCCAGGTACGCCCCCTCGTACACGGCGATGACGATCGCGGCCGAGGTGAACAGCGGGAACGTGATTCCGATGGCCGGCAGCGCGAAGACGAAGAGCACCAGGAGAGCCAGCAGCGGCAGGTTCTGGAACACCTCGACGTACGCCGTGCCGATGGCGCGCAGCAGTGGGACGGGAGCGATCCGCAGGGTCGCTACGACGATGCCCAGCAGCATCGCGCCGATGGTGGTCACGACGGTCAGTTCGACCGTCGTGACCAGGCCGTGGCCGAGCTCGCTCAGGTGGGCGGTGAGGGCGTCCATCGGTACGAGAGGATGCTCAGGAGCCGTCGGCGGAACCGAGGGCCGGCGGGGTGGGCGCCCCACCCTCGACGACTGAACCGAGGGTGCCCTCCCAGACCTTCGCCCACGTGCCGTCGGCCTGGATCTTCTTCAGCCAGTTGTTGACGAACTCCTTGAACTGCGTGTCCTCCCGGTTGAGGCCGATGCCGTACGCCTCCGTGGTGAACGGCTCGCCGACCACCTTCATCCCCGGGTTCGCCTGGGCGCCCGAGGCGAGCAGCGTGAAGTCCTGCACGTACGCGTCGCCGCGCTTCTGGAGCAGGGCCTGCAACGCCTGCGGGTCGGTGCCGAAGGCGATCTGCTTCGAGCCGGGGGCGGCCGACGGCAGCGCGGTGACCGCAGGGGTGTTCGCCCCGACGATGACGGTCTTGCCGGCGAGGTCCTTGACGCTCTTGATCGAGGTGTCGTCCTTGCGGACCCCGACCGCCAGGCCGGAGGTGAGGTACGGCCCGGCGAAGGCGACCTGGGTGGCCCGCTGCGGGGTGATGGTGTACGTCTGGAAGACCGCGTCGACCGACTTGGCCTGGAGCATGGCCTCCCGGGTCTGGGTGCCGATGGTCGTCGTCTTCACCTCGGGCTTGCCGATGATGTACTTCGCCAGCAGCTTGGCCATGTCGGCGTCGAAGCCTTCGATGGTGCCGCTCACCGGGTTCTGCTGGGCGAGTAGCGGCGCGTCGAGAGATCCGCCGATGTTCAGGTAGCCGCGCTTGCGGATCGCATCCATGGTGGAACCGGCCGGGATCTCGGCGTCGGTGGCCACGGGGGCTGCGTCGTACACCGACTGGGCGACCACACCGTCGCCGCCCAGGCCGGAGTCGCCGGGCAGCTTCGGCGCGCTGCTGTCGCCGTCACCGCCGCAGCCGGTGGCGACGAGGGCCACCGCCACCGCCGTTGCGGTGAGGGCGAGCGAGCGCCGCCGGGTGAGGCTCTTCTGGAAAATTGACATGACACCCTCCCGTTGGGGGCTAGTGCTGGAGGATCTTGGAAAGGAAATCGCGGGCCCGCTCGGAGCGCGGAGCTGCGAAGAATTCGTCGGGGGCGCCGGATTCGACGATGCGACCGTCGTCCATGAAGACGACCCGGTCGGCGGCGCGGCGGGCGAAGCCCATCTCGTGGGTGACCACGATCATGGTCATCCCCTCGGCGGCGAGGGAGACCATCACGTCGAGCACCTCGTTGACCATCTCGGGGTCGAGGGCCGAGGTCGGCTCGTCGAAGAGCAGCACCTTCGGCTGCATCGCCAGTGCGCGGGCGATCGCGGCCCGCTGCTGCTGCCCGCCGGAGAGTTGGGCGGGGTGGTGGTTCGCCTTGTCGGCGATGCCGACGCGTTCCAGCAGGTTCATGGCCTGCTGACGCGCCTCGGGCCGGGCGATCCTGCGGACCCGGGTAGGGCCGAGGGTGACGTTGTCCAGCACCGTCTTGTGCCCGAAGAGGTTGAAGGACTGGAAGACCATGCCGACGTCGGCGCGCAGTCGGGCCAGCGCGCGACCTTCGGCCGGCAGAGGCTCACCGTCGATCTCGATGGTGCCCTGCCCGATCGTCTCCAGCCGGTTGAGGCAGCGGCACAGGGTCGACTTGCCGGAGCCGGACGGCCCCACCACGACGACCACCTCGCCGGCCGCCACCGTGAGGTCGATGTCCTTGAGCACGTGCAGCGGACCGAACCACTTGTGCAGGCCGCGTACCGACACCATCGGTCGGTCCGCACCCGTCGTCCCCGGTGCCACCACCCGACCCCACTTTCTTCGGCCACCGAACTAAGTCGGCTTCATATCGAACCAACAGCGACAGTTAAAGGTAGCGCGCAAACTAAGTCAACTGGTTGCCTGAATTAACTGGGGGTGCTAAGAAGCTGACGTGACGATTGACGAGGCGCCACGCGAAGCCCTCCGCAGCAGCCCCCGGGATTTGCTGCGTTGGGTCGCTACCGGGGCGGCCGTCAGTCGTGCCGACCTGTCCCGGCTCTCCGGGCTGTCCCCCTCGACGGTTTCCCAACGGGTCGAGGCGTTGATCAGCCAGGGGCTGCTGGAGGAGACCGGCGCTGGGCGGTCCCGTGGCGGCCGGCGACCGCGCCAGCTCGCTGTACCCACCGGCGGTGCTGTGGTCGGCGCGATCGACCTCGGCGCGCACCACGCCCGTGTCGGCACACTGGATCTCTCCGGGCGGGTGGTGCGGGCCCGCACCCTGCCGGTACGCATCGAGGACGGCCCGGAGGAGGTGCTCGGCGCGCTGCTGGCCGAGGTCTCCGCGCTGGTGGCCGGTGGCACGTCAGCGGCTACCGGTGACGCGCCGTCGGCGGGCGTGCTGCGCGGCGTCGGCGTCGGCATCCCCGGCCCGGTGCAGCACGCCACCGGACGGATCGTCAGCCCGTCGCGGATGCCCGGCTGGAACGGCTTCGACGTCGCCGCGTTCTGCGCCGACCGGATCGAGGCGCCGATCATTGTGGACAACGACGCCAACCTGATGGCGCTGGGCGCGCATCGCACGGCGCATTCCGAACTGGACCACGCTGTCTACATCAAGGCCGGCACCGGGATCGGCTCCGGAGTGATCTCCAGTGGACAGCTGCACCGGGGCGCTCAGGGCTCGGCCGGGGACATCAGCCACTGCCGGGTGGTCGCCGACCCGGCGCCCGCGTGCAGTTGCGGCAATTCCGGCTGCCTGGAGGCGGTGGCCAGCGGCGCGGCCCTGGTCACCGCGCTCCGTGAGCAGGGCGTGCCGGTCGACGACCTGACCGGCGTGATCCGCCTGATCGACGACGGCGACCTGCACGCCACCGCGCTCGCCCGGCAGGCCGGCCGGGCCATCGGCGAGATCCTGGCCGTGGTGGTCAACTTCTTCAACCCGCAGGTGGTGGCCATCGGCGGCCGACTGGCCGACTGCGAACCGCTGATGGCCAGCATGCGGGCCACCCTCTACGAGCGGTGCCTACCGCTGGCCACCCAGACCCTGCTCATCGAGCGGGTCACCACCGGCCAGGACGTCGGCATCACCGGTGCCGCCCACCTGGTGATCGACCACGTCGTAACGGTCAACTGACCGCTCCTCAGGCAGCGCTGATCACCACGAGATCGCCGATATCGCGGTATCCCGTCGACCGGATACCCCAACATCGGCGATCTCGTGGTGATCTAGCGGCCTCGGGCCGCGGTGGCTACTCCGGGACGCGGCGGTACGCGCCGTCGCTGGCCGAGGTGGCCATCGAGGCGTACGCGCGCAGTGCCGCCGACACCGGCCGCTGCCGGTTGGTCGGGGTGTACGGCTTGTCGCGCTTCTCCTCGGCCACCCGTCGCGCCTCCAACTCCTCGGAGGGCACGTTGAGCTCGATGGAACGGCCGGGGATGTCGATGACGATCTCGTCGCCCTCGCGGACCAGGGCGATCAGCCCACCGGAGGCCGCCTCGGGGGAAGCGTGCCCGATGGAGAGCCCGGAGGTGCCGCCGGAGAAGCGGCCGTCGGTGAGCAGCGCGCAGGCGCGGCCCAGCCCCCGACCCTTGAGGAACGAGGTGGGGTAGAGCATCTCCTGCATGCCGGGGCCGCCCTTCGGGCCCTCGTACCGGATCACCACCACGTCACCGGCGACGATCTCCTTGGCGAGGATCGCGGTCACCGCGTCGTCCTGGGACTCGTAGACCTTCGCCGGCCCGCGGAAGGTCAGGCAGTCATCCGGCACGCCGGCGGTCTTCACCACGCAGCCGTCCGGGGCCAGGTTGCCGCGCAGGATGGCCAGGCCGCCGTCGGCGGAGTAGGCGTGCTCGCGGTCGCGGATGCAGCCCTCGGCCGCGTCGGTGTCCAGCGACGACCAGCGGTTGGTGGTGGAGAACGGTTCGGTGGTACGCACCCCGCCGGGCGCGGCGTGGAACAGCTCGACCGCCGTCGGCGTGGGCGAGCCGCTGCGGACGTCCCAGTCGGTGAGCCACTGCGCCAGCGAGGGGGAGTGCACGGCGTGCACGTCCCGGTTGAGCTGCCCGGCCCGGTCCAGCTCGCCGAGGATCGCCGGAATGCCGCCGGCCCGGTGCACGTCCTCCATGTGGTACTTGGGCGAGTTCGGCGCGACCTTTGCCAGGCAGGGCACCCGCCGGGAGATGGCGTCGATGTCGGCGACGCCGAAGTCCATCTCCGCCTCGCGGGCGGCGGCGAGCAGGTGCAGCACCGTGTTGGTGGAGCCGCCCATCGCCACATCCAGGGCGACCGCGTTCTCGAAGGCGGCCTTGGAGGCGACGATGCGGGGCAGGACGGAGTCGTCGTCACCGTCGTACCACCGCTTGGAGATCTCCACGATGGTGCGGCCGGCCTCGACGAAGAGCGACCGGCGCGCGGCGTGGGTGGCAAGCGTCGAGCCGTTGCCGGGCAGCGCCAGGCCGATCGCCTCGGTGAGGCAGTTCATCGAGTTTGCGGTGAACATGCCGGAACAGGAGCCGCAGGTGGGGCAGGCGGAGCGCTCGATCTCGCCGAGCTGCTCATCGGTGACCGCCTCGTTGGAGGAGGCGATCATCGCGTCGATCAGGTCGATCTTGCTGTGCACGACGCCCTCGATCGCCGTCGTCTTGCCGGCCTCCATCGGACCGCCGGAGACGAAGACGGTCGGGATGTTGAGGCGCAACGCGGCCAGCAGCATGCCTGGGGTGATCTTGTCGCAGTTCGAGATGCAGACCAGGGCGTCGGCGCAGTGCGCGTTGACCATGTACTCCACCGCGTCGGCGATCAACTCCCGGCTGGGCAGCGAGTAGAGCATGCCGCCGTGGCCCATCGCGATGCCGTCGTCGACCGCGATGGTGTTGAACTCACGCCCCACCCCGCCGGCCTCGGCGACCGCGTCCGCGACCAGGCCACCCATGTCCTTCAGGTGTACGTGACCAGGCACGAACTGGGTGAAACTGTTGGCGATGGCGACGATCGGCTTGCCGAAATCGTCGTCGGTCATCCCGGTGGCCCGCCAGAGGGCCCGGGCGCCGGCCATCGTCCGACCGTGTGTGGAGGTCCTCGACCGCAGCTCAGGCATGCGTACCAGCATGACACCGTTGGCGCACTGGCCGTCCGGCGAATGTGCCGTGTCCCAACAGATGCACATCCAGTCCCCCACGACGCGCGGCCATCCGGCACTCTTGAGACGTGCATCTCCCCCCGGGCATGGTCGCGGTCGCGGCGCTGAGCGGGCTGGTCGCCGTCACTGCCACCGTGCTGCTGACCGTGGTCGCCCGGCAGCGCACGGGGCCGCGTCGGCCAGCGCACGTGCTGCTCGCGGTGGCCGCCGGGACGTCCCTGCTCAGCATGTTGGCCGGTGTGGTGGCCGTGCTCTCCGCGAGCGACCACTGGGCACACGAGCAGGGTCTGCGCACCGCCTGGGCCACCGCGGCGGCGATCGGCACCGCACTGAGCGGGCTGGCCTTCGCGGCCGGTCTGCTCCGGCTGCCGGGGGTGGCCGCCACCGCGGCGGGCACCGCCCGGCTCGCCCTGGACGGCGTGACCATGGCGGCGGCGCTGTGGTTCGTCGGCTGGGTGCTCTTCTCCGAGCCGACCCGGCTGCTGGGCGCCGCCACCCCGATGGCCTGCCCGGCGATCCTGGTGGCCACGGTGAGCGCCGCACTCGGTGCCGGGCTCGCCGTGATCGTGGTCTTCCGGGCCGCCGCCCCGCGCTGGCGGCTGGCCGTGCTCGCCGCCGGGATCGGCGCGGTGAGCTGCGGTGGGCTGGGCCTCAGCGCCGGGCTCTGCCAGTCCGGGCCGACCATGGCGTTGACCGGTGCGGTGGTGCTCGCCGCCGGTCTGCTGGCCGTCGCGCTCGCGGTGTACCGGGACGACCGGCTCGGGCAAATCGAGTTGGACCTGATCGGGCGTGACGGCGAGTACGCGGTGGCCCCGATGGTGGCGATGGCGGCGTCGGCGATGTACCACCTCCTGCAGGACGGCCGGTTCACCGCGCCGGGCATCGTGGCCGGCACCGTGGAGGGCTTCGCGCTGGTGGCCCGGCAGTACCTCACCCTCAAGGACGTCCGGGACTACGCCGGCCGGCTGGCCGAGCGGGAGGCGCACTTTCGTGAGCTGGCGCACACCGACCCGTTGACGTCGCTGGCCAACCGGCGGGGTCTGCTGCGCGCGTTGCACGACAGCGCGGCGGCCGGCACCCCGTGCGTCCTGCTCAGCCTCGACCTGGACGGCTTCAAGCACGTCAACGACATGCGCGGCCACGACGTGGGCGACACCGTCCTGGCCGAGGTGGGCAGCCGACTGCGCGGCAACCTGCGCCCCGACGACGTCGCGGCCCGGCTCGGCGGCGACGAGTTCGCCGTGCTCATGCCGGCCCGGCCGGCCGAGGCGGACCGGGTCGCCGAGCGGCTGCTGGGGGTGCTCAACCGGCCGTACGACCAGGAGGAGGGGCCGGTCTTCCTGTCGGTGAGCATCGGGGTGGCCGGGTGGGCGGGCGAGCCGGACGTGGACCTGCTGCTGCGCCACGCCGACCTGGCGCTGCGCTACGCCAAGCAGCGCGGAAAGAACCGGATCGAGCGCTACGACGCCGCGTACGACCAGTTGCTGCGCCGGCGCACGACGCTGGAGCACGAGCTGCGTGGCGCCATCGAGCGCGACGAGCTGCGGCTGGCCTTCCAGCCGGTGGCGTCGCTGCCGTCGGTGCGGCCGGTCGGCGCCGAGGCGCTGCTCCGCTGGCGCCACCCCGAGCTGGGCAACGTCCGTCCGGACGAGTTCATCCCGCTCGCCGAGGAGTGCGGCATGATCGGCACACTCGGCGCCTGGGTGCTGCACCAGGCCTGCTACCAGCTCTCCCGGTGGCTGGCCGACGGGCACGACGTCTGGGTCTCGGTGAATGTCTCCCCCCGCGAGCTGCACGCCCCGGAGTACGTGGTCCAGGTCGCCGAGGCGCTGCGCGCCCACCACGTGCCGCCGCAGCGGCTTGTGCTGGAGGTCACCGAACACGCGGTCGCCACCGACCTGGACGAGCTGATCCGGCGGCTGACCGCCCTGCGGCTGACCGGTGTGCGGATCGCACTGGACGACTTCGGCGCCGGCTACTCCTCGCTGGGGCAGCTGCGCCGGCTGCCGATCGACATTCTCAAGATCGACCACAGTCTGGTGGCCGAGCACGAGCCGGTCCGCCCGGTGGGCAGGGAGGGCCCGGCGTTCGCGCCCATGGTCGACATCGTGATGCGGCTGGGCCACCAGTTGGGGCTGGAGGTCATCGCCGAGGGTGTGACCACGCCCACCGAGTTGGCCGCGGTGGTGGCCGCCGGCTGCCGGTTCGGCCAGGGCGCGCTCTTCGGCTGGGGAGTGCCGGCCGAGCACCTGGAGGCGATGCTGGAGGCGGCCACCTCGCCGGGTGCCCGGCCCGGCCCGCTGCCCGCTCCGCGCCGGGTTCCGGGCGGTTCCGAGCAGGTCATCCCCTCTGGTGGTGGCGCGTCGTCGGCCGACGCGCCGTCGTCCGTTGACCAACATGTGAGATCAGTTGACTCATCGCGTGAGATGCGTCAGGCTTAGCCGCATGTCGTCGTACCGGTCGCGAGTACTTACCTGAGCGCACTCTCCCTCACTGAGAGTGCGCTGGCCCCGTGCATCTGCACGAGGGCCGTTTTTATTGCCGTCGGAACCTGTCGCGACGGGCCCCGCCCGTCGCCGCATCGCTGAACAAGCCCCAGCCATTCCAGCCGAAGGCCAGAACCGCCATGACGAGACCCACGCCCGAGACACTCGCCCACACCGCCCGGCGGGCCCGCGCGGCCGAGCCGGCCGGCACCGTCGACCCCGCCGCACGCGCCGCCGCCGTCCCGGCCACCCCGGCGGTACGGCCATCCGCCCCGACCGAGGTCTCCGGCGCCGGTTCGCTGGTGCGGTCCCTGGAAGCGCTCGGCGTCGACGTCGTCTTCGGTATCCCGGGCGGCGCGATCCTGCCGGCGTACGACCCGCTCTACGACTCCAGCGTCCGGCACATCCTGGTCCGCCACGAGCAGGGCGCCGGTCACGCGGCGACCGGGTACGCGCAGGCCACCGGCAAGGTCGGCGTCTGCATCGCGACCTCCGGCCCGGGTGCGACAAACCTGGTCACGCCGATCGCCGACGCGTACATGGACTCGGTGCCGATGGTGGCGATCACCGGCCAGGTGGCCCGCCCGTCGATCGGCACCGACGCCTTCCAGGAGGCGGACATCCAGGGCATCACCCTGCCGATCACCAAGCACAACTTCCTCGTGCAGAGCCCCGAGGAGATCCCGCAGGTGCTGGCGGAGGCGTTCCACCTGGCCAGCACCGGCCGCCCCGGCCCGGTGCTGGTCGACATCCCCAAGGACGTGCTCCAGGCGCCGACGACCTTCGTCTGGCCGCCCACGCTGGACCTGCCCGGCTACCGGCCCACCCTGAACCCGCACGGCAAGCAGATCCGGGAGGCGGCCCGCCTGATCGCCGCCGCCCGCCGGCCGGTGCTCTACGTCGGTGGCGGTGTGC
Source organism: Micromonospora sp. NPDC047527 (assembly GCF_040643015.1). NCBI lineage: Bacteria > Bacillati > Actinomycetota > Actinomycetes > Micromonosporales > Micromonosporaceae > Micromonospora > Micromonospora sp. NPDC047527. The sequence goes on from NZ_JBEYTK010000008.1 coordinate 99,973, forward strand.
TCAAGGCCGGCGCCACCGACGGGCTGCGCCGGCTCGCCGAGCTGACCGGCGTCCCGGTGGTCACCACCCTGATGGCGCTCGGCGCCTTCCCCGACTCGCATCCGCAGCATCTGGGGATGCCCGGCATGCACGGCACCGTCGCCGCCGTGTACGGCCTGCAGAAGGCCGATCTGATCGTCGCGCTCGGCGCCCGCTTCGACGACCGCGTCACCGGCAAGCTGGACTCGTTCGCTCCGGACGCGACGGTGGTGCACGCCGACATCGACCCGGCCGAGATCGGCAAGAACCGGCACGCGGACGTCCCGATCGTCGGCGACGCCCGGCACGTCATCGACGAGCTGATCGCCGCGGTGACCGTCGAGCGGTCGGCGGGGCACACCACCGACCTGGGCGACTGGTGGACCCAGCTGGACGACCTGCGCAACCGCTACCCGCTGGGCTACGACGAGCCGTCCGACGGCACGCTCTCCCCGCAGTACGTGATCAAGCGGCTGGGCGAGATCGTCGGTCCGGACGCGATCTTCGTGGCCGGCGTGGGGCAGCACCAGATGTGGGCGTCCCAGTTCATCTCGTACGAGAAGCCGTACACCTGGTTGAACTCCGGCGGGCTCGGCACGATGGGCTACGCGGTGCCGGCCGCGATGGGCGCGAAGGTCGGCAAGCCGGACACGGTGGTGTGGGCGGTGGACGGCGACGGCTGCTTCCAGATGACCAACCAGGAGTTGGCCACCTGCGCGCTGGAGGGCATCCCGGTCAAGATCGCCGTGATCAACAACGGCAACCTCGGCATGGTCCGGCAGTGGCAGACGCTGTTCTACAACGAGCGCTACTCCAACACCGAGCTCGGCACCCACAAGCACCGCATTCCCGACTTCGTCAAGCTCGCCGAGGCCCTGGGCTGCGTCGGGCTGCGCTGTGAGAACGCCGACGACGTGGACAAGACCATCGCCGCGGCCATGGCGATCAACGACGCTCCGGTGGTGATCGACTTCGTGGTCGGCAAGGACGCCATGGTCTGGCCGATGGTCGCCGCCGGCACCAGCAACGACGAGATCATGTTCGCCCGCGGCGTTCGCCCGGCCTTCGACGAGGACGACATCTAGTCATGACCGAATGCACCGAGCGAAGCGAGGGCCATGAGGGCATGACAAAGGAGACGCAGTGACCATGCACACCCTGTCCGTGCTCGTGGAGAACAAGCCTGGCGTGCTCGCCCGCGTCTCCGGCCTGTTCTCGCGGCGCGGGTTCAACATCGACAGCCTCGCCGTCGGCGAGACCGAGAACCCGGACGTCTCCCGGATCACGATCGTGGTCAACGCCGAGTCGTCCCCACTGGAGCAGGTCACCAAGCAGCTCAACAAGCTGGTCAACGTGCTCAAGATCGTTGAGCTGGACCCGCAGGTCTCGGTCGCCCGGGAGTTGCTGCTGGTGAAGGTCCGCGCCGACCGGTCCGCACGGACCCAGGTGCTGGAGACGGTCAACCTGTTCCGCGCCCGGGTGGTCGACGTGGCACCGGACACGCTGACCATCGAGGCCACCGGCACCCCCGACAAGCTCGACGCGCTGCTGCGCGACCTCGAGCCCTTCGGCATCAAGGAAATGGTCCAGTCCGGGCTGGTGGCGATCGGGCGCGGCTCGCGTTCGATCACCGCCGGTCCCGCCCTGCGGGCCGCCTGACCCGCCGCCGGTCGGCCCTGGCGAAGGGCCGTCCTCCGAACCCATCCGCACACACCACGACGGGCCGCCCGGGCCGTCGTACGAAAGGGAAGTCTCATGAGCGTTGAGGTTTACTACGACGACGATGCCGACCTCGGCCTGATCCAGGCCAAGAAGGTCGCGGTGATCGGCTACGGCAGCCAGGGCCACGCCCACGCGCTGTCGCTGCGCGACTCCGGCGTCGACGTGGTGATCGGTCTGCCGGAGGGCTCGAAGAGCCGTCCCAAGGCCGAGGAGCAGGGCCTGCGGGTGCTCACGCCGGCGCAGGCCGCGGCCGAGGCTGACGTGATCATGGTGCTCGCGCCGGACACCGCCCAGCGCTCGCTCTACACCGAGTCGATCGCCCCGCACCTCGCCCCGGGCAAGGCCCTCTTCTTCGGCCACGGCTTCAACATCCGGTACGGCCTGATCAAGCCGCCGGCCGAGGTGGACGTCGCCATGGTCGCGCCGAAGGGCCCCGGCCACCTGGTTCGTCGCCAGTACTCCGACGGCAAGGGCGTGCCCTGTCTGGTCGCCGTCGAGCAGGACGCCAGCGGCAACGCGCTCGCGCTCGCGTTGGCGTACGCCAAGGGGATCGGCGGCACCCGCGCCGGTGCGATCAAGACCACCTTCACCGAGGAGACCGAGACCGACCTCTTCGGTGAGCAGGCGGTGCTCTGCGGCGGTGCGGCGGCGCTGGTGCAGACCGGTTTCGAGGTGCTCACCGAGGCCGGCTACGCGCCGGAGGTGGCCTACTTCGAGTGCCTGCACGAGCTGAAGCTGATCGTCGACCTCATGTACGAGGGCGGCATCGCGAAGATGCGGTACAGCATCTCCGACACCGCCGAGTACGGCGACCTCTCCCGTGGCCCGCGCATCATCGACGCCCGGGTCAAGGAGGAGATGCGCAAGATCCTCGGTGAGATCCAGTCCGGCGAGTTCGCCCGCGAGTGGGTCGCCGAGGACGAGGCGGGCCGGCCCAACTTCACCAAGTGGCAGGCCGAGGGCGCGGCGCACCCGATCGAGGAGACCGGCGCGAAGCTGCGCGGCATGATGAGCTGGGTCGACCGCCCGATCACCGAAACCGCCTGACGGGTTCCGCAGCACCGTCCAGCCGTCCCGAGCGGCGGATGGTCCACCGACGGCCGGTGACCGGGCGCTCTCCCCAGCGCGGGTCACCGGCCGTCGGCCGTGCACGTGGCCGCTGCCGATGCTCACTTGCTGAGACCGGGTGATCAACGCCTCTGCCGGACCGCGGCGAACGCGCCCGATCGGCGCGGGCCGACCCGCCGCGGGACCGCTCCCTCCGGAACCGGTGCTGGCCCCGGCAGCGGTCGACCGTGCGACAACCTGATGTCGGTCCCGTTAACGGGCCCCGTCCGTCGCCCGAGCGGGCGTGTGAGGGCCCTCACCTCACAGACCGGAACATGCCGGCCAACGGGGCCCTACGATCGCGGGTAGGTGCTCGTAGCCGGCACCTGACAGCCACGGCACGGTCAGCGCAGGACGCATTGCGGCGCCCTGCCGCCCGGGCCGATCGCATACAAGACCTCTACGAGGACCGATGACTCCTGTCGTACTGATCGCCGAAGAACTCGCCCCCGCCGCCATCGAGGTGCTCGCCCACGACTTCGACGTCCGTCACGTCGACGGCACCGACCGTCCGGCCCTGCTCTCGGCGCTCTCCGAGGCCGACGCCGTCATCGTGCGCAGCGCGACCCAGATCGACGCCGAGGCGATCGCCGCCGCGCCGCGACTCAAGGTGGTCGCCCGCGCGGGCATCGGACTGGACAACGTCGAGGTGCCGGCGGCCACCGCGCGTGGCGTGATGGTCGTCAACGCGCCCACCTCGAACATCGTCTCCGCCGCCGAGCAGGCAGTCGCCCTGCTGCTCGCCGTGGCCCGCAACACCGCGAGCGCCAGCGCGGCGCTCAAGGCGGGGGAGTGGAAGCGGTCGAAGTACACCGGCGTCGAGGTGCAGGGCAAGACCGTCGGCGTGGTCGGGCTCGGCCGCATCGGAGTGCTCTTCGCGTCTCGCATCGCCGCGTTCGGCACCCGGCTGATCGCGTACGACCCGTACATCCAGCCGGCTCGCGCGGCGCAGCTCGGCGTACGCCTGGTCGGGCTCGACGAGCTGCTGCGCGAGAGTGACTTCATCTCCATCCACCTGCCGAAGACCCCGGAGACGATGGGGCTGATCGGTGAGAAGGAACTGGCGATCGTCAAGCCGGGCGTGCGAATCGTGAACGCCGCCCGTGGTGGTCTGGTCGACGAGCAGGCGCTCGCGAACGCCATCGCCGAGGGCCGGGTCGCCGGGGCCGGCGTGGACGTGTACTCCAAGGAGCCCTGCACCTCGTCGCCGCTGTTCGCCTTCGACAACGTGGTGGCCACCCCGCACCTGGGCGCCTCCACGCACGAGGCGCAGGACAAGGCCGGCCTGGCCGTGGCCAAGAGCGTGAAGCTGGCGTTGCAGGGCGAGTTCGTTCCGGACGCCGTCAACGTGCAGGCCGGCGGTCTGGTCGCGGAGGACGTCCGGCCGCTGCTGCCGCTGGCCGAGAAGCTGGGCCGGGCGTTCACCGCGGTCGCCGGCGGGGTGGCCGCCAGCGTCACGGTGGAGGTTCGCGGCGAGATCGTCGGCCACGACGTGTCGGTGCTCAAGCTGGCCGCCACGAAGGGGCTGTTCAGCTCCGTGGTCGAGGATCAGGTCACCTACGTCAACGCCCCGCACCTGGCCGCCGAGCGGGGCGTCGAGGTCACCCTCGCGAGCCTGGCCGAGACGGCCGAGCAGCCCACCCTGGTCACGGTACGCGGCGCGCTGCCGGACGGCCGGACGGTCAGCGTCTCCGGGACGGTGACCCACTCGGGTGCCCGGGACATCATCAAGCTCACCGAGGTGGACGGCTTCGACGTGGAGATCAGCGCGGAGGGCATCCTGCTCTTCCTGCGCTACGCCGACCGGCCGGGCGTCGTCGGCGTTGTCGGCACCCTGCTCGGCGAGGCGGGCATCAACATCGCCGCGATGCAGGTTGCCCGGCGTGAGGCGGGCGGCGAGACGCTGATGACGCTCACCGTCGACCAGGCGCTCGGCGCCGACCTGCTCACCTCCGCGGCAGACTCGATCGGCGCGACGGCTGCCAGCGCGGCGGACCTGCGCGACGAGTAGTCGACGGCAACACCACGGGGGGCCTGGCGTCACGCCGGGCCCCTCTGTCGTACCCGGGGTGGGTTACGGCCCGACCCCGGTCGGGTCAGTTGGTCAGCCGGGCCGGAGGCGGGTAGACCGAGCCGTCCTGTGGGTCGAAGAGCATCAGCCCGTGCGCGCCGGCCAGCCGCTCGATGTCCAGCAGCACCTGGTCCGCGCAGGTCGGGTGCAGCTTCAACTCGACATGGTCGTGGGCGGCGTGCAGGGGCGCGACGGCCCACGGGCTGTCCGGGCCGGGGTGCCGGTCCGGATAGGAGGCGGTGATCGCCCGGTAGAAGCCGACAACTCGCGGGTCCGGGTAACGGTCCACGTGCTGCCCCTGCCGGCAACCATCGACCGCTGCCCGCACGTCCTCGGGCGTCGCCCCGTCCTCCAGGGCCCACACACTCAGATCGAAACTCACGGCGGACAGCGTGCCATCCGCCGTTCACCATGTCGAAACTGCCTCGCCGCAGGCTGATCGCCGACCCGGTGACGTGCCGTTCGTGACAGTCCGCTGTGGAGACTCTTGCGTCGAGTTGCGTCGATTCGCTAGCGTACGACTGCGTTCACTGGCCGAGGTCGTGGCGCCGGCCCGTCTTCGGGTGGCGCGGCCGACGTCCGGTCCGACCGGTCCGCACCCCTCGATTGCGCAAGCCACGCGCACTCGTCGCTGACCGGCCCCCACAGCCGTTGCCGAGGCGGTGGGGGCCGATCGCAGCCCGACCGGCCGACCGCGTGGGCGGCCGAGGTGCGAATCGGGCCGGAGCACCCGCGGGGAGACGGGGCTCGTGCGGCGAGTTCAGTGCCGGTGGGCGAAGAGCGCGCGATAGTCGGAGCCACCACGAAACCAGGCCAGGCCGGTGGGGCCGGCGGCGTAGAGCGCGGTGGCGTAGGCGTCAGCGACCGTCAGGTCCGGGCCGACGACGGTGGCGGCGGCGAGCTGAGTGGCCGGCTCGCCGGTGTGCGGGTCCACCACATGCCCCTGTCGACCGGTCACCCCGGAGGTGCCGACGGCGCCGGCGGTCATCTCCAGCACCAGCGGCGCGCGGTCGGGCGCCGTCGGGTGGTGCACCGCCACCCGCCACGGCCCGCCGTGCGGCGCCCGGCCCCGGACCACCAGGTCGGCGCCGGTCAGCACCGCGTAGTCGTGAATGCCGGCGGCACGCAGCCGGGCGGCGGCGCGTTCCACGGCCCAGCCGCCGAGCAGGCCGCCCGGGTCGAAGCCGCCGGGCACCGCCCAGGCGTCGAACCAACCGTCGGTGGCGGCGCGCATGGCGGTGCAGCGGTCTACCAGGTCGGCCAGCGGGGGGTACGACTCGGGGCTGATCTCGCCCCGGCGCAGTTTGGAGACCAGGCTCTCCGGTCGGTTCGGGCCATAGGTCAGGTCGATGGCGCGCAACTCCGCGACGCTGTCCCGCAGCGCCTCGCCGACGCCCCGGCGGCCGAGCCACTCGGGGGCGTTGAGCAGCAGGGTGTATTCGGCGGTCGCGGTCTGCACGGTGTGTTGAACGGCGATCCGGCCCTGCGCGGCGCCGGCCGCGTCGATCCGGTGTCGGCGACTGCCGAGCCGGAGGTCGGGCCGGCGGTTGCGGAATGCGGACGGGTCCGGCCAGCGGGTCCGTGGCTGCTCGTCGATCCGCATGGCATCTGCCCCCTCGCAGTTGGCGAGTCGCCGTTCGCGGGTCTCCTGACCCGCTGACGTCGACCGTAGGCAGCGGAGATGACTCCCACATGGGTCCTGGCTGAGAGGATGCTGTGGATCAGCATTCCCATATTGTGGAAGCTGCGTACCGGGAATCGGGACGGGGACGTACCGTTGCCCGGACAAGGGCAGTCGACGTAGGGAGTGCGGTCGTGGCGCGGATCGCGGTGGTGGCCGGGGACGGCATCGGACCCGAGGTGGTCACCCAGGCCCGCAAGGTCCTCGACGCGGTGCTGCCCGGCGGTGTCCAGGCCACCGAGTACGACCTCGGTGCCGCCCGCTGGCACCGTACCGGAGAGGTGTTGCCCGACTCGGTGCTGACCGAGCTGGCCGGGCACGACGCCATCCTGCTCGGCGCGGTGGGCGACCCGACGGTCCCGCCGGGGGTCCTGGAGCGCGGGCTGCTGCTCAAGCTCCGGTTCGCCTTCGACCAGTACGTCAACCTGCGCCCCTCCCGGCTCTGGCCTGGTGTCGCCGGCCCGCTGGGCAACGTGAAGCCCGGCGAGGTGGACCTGGTGGTGGTGCGCGAGGGCACCGAGGGTCTCTACGCCGGCGCCGGTGGGTCGCTGCACCGCGACACCCCGGCCGAGGTCGCCACGGAGGAGAGCCTCAACACCCGGCACGGCGTGGAGCGGGTCATCCGTGACGCGTTCGCGCGGGCCGGCCGCCGGGAACGGCGCAAGGTCACCCTGGTGCACAAGACCAACGTGCTGACCCACGCCGGGTCGCTGTGGGCGCGCACCTTCGACGCGGTCGCCGCCGAGCACCCGGACATCGACACCGAATACCAGCACGTCGACGCGGCCGCGATGTTCCTGGTCACCCAGCCGCAGCGCTACGACGTGGTGGTCACCGACAACCTGTTCGGCGACATCCTCACCGACATCGCCGCCGCGGTCACCGGTGGTATCGGCCTGGCCGCCAGCGGCTGCATCAACCCCGAGGGGGCGTACCCCTCGATGTTCGAGCCGGTGCACGGCTCCGCTCCGGACATCGCCGGGCAGGGCGTCGCCGACCCGGTCGCCGCGGTGCTCTCCGCCGCGCTGCTGCTGGAGCAGCTCGGGCACGCCGAGGCGGCCTCCCGGGTCAACGCGGCGGTCGCCGCCGAGCTGGCCGGTCGCACCCCGGGCGTCGCCCTGCGTACCGCCGAGGTCGGCGACCGCCTCGCCGCACACGCCGTAGCCTGACCGCCCCGGCCTCCCAACGCCGGGGCGGTATCCCCGCCTGTCCGGGCACTCCGCCCGCCCCGAGCGGCGCTTTCCGCTGAACGACCGTTCGGGGTAAGTTTCTGGCACAGCCATGTCGGCGTGCGATCCCGCACGCCGTTGTCCCGCAGGGAGGTCAGCGCGATGAGCGGTGGTGACATGCTCGACTTCGAGATCCGTCCGAATCCCGCGCCGGTATCCGCCGCCGATCGGGCCGCTCTGCTGGCCAACCCCGGGTTCGGCCGGGTCTTCACCGACCACATGGTCACCGTCCGCTACGCCGACGGCAAGGGTTGGTACGACGCCCGGGTGGAGGCGCGTGCGCCGATCCCGATGGACCCGGCCAGTGCCGTGCTGCACTACGCGCAGGAGATCTTCGAAGGGCTCAAGGCCTACCGGACGGCCGACGGTGGCGTGACCATGTTCCGGCCGGACGCCAACGCCGCCCGCTTCGCCACCTCGGCGCAGCGGATGGCGATGCCGGTGCTGCCGCCCGAGGTCTTCGTCGACTCGCTGCACAAGCTCATCGAGATCGACCGGGAGTGGATCCCGACCGGCGAGGACGGCAGCCTCTACCTGCGGCCGTTCATGTTCGCCAGTGAGGTCTTCCTCGGCGTCCGCCCGGCCAACGAATATCTCTACATGGTGATCGCGTCGCCGGTCGGGGCCTACTTCACCGGCGGGGTCAAGCCGGTCACCGTCTGGGTCTCACCGGACTACACCCGCGCCGCGCCCGGCGGCACCGGCGCGGCCAAGTGTGGCGGCAACTACGCCGCGTCGCTGGCGGCCCAGGCCGAGGCCATCGAGGCGGGTTGCGACCAGGTCGTCTTCCTGGACGCGGTGGAGCGCCGGTTCGTCGACGAGTTGGGCGGCATGAACGTCTTCTTCGTCTACGACGACGACACGGTGGTCACCCCGCCGCTGACCGGCACGATCCTGCCCGGCATCACCCGCGACGCGGTCTTGACGCTGGCAGGGGCTGCCGGTCACCGGGTCGAGGAGCGGCCTGTCGCGTTCGCCGACTGGCAGGCCGACGCGGCCAGCGGCCGGCTCCGCGAGGTGTTCGCCTGCGGCACCGCCGCGGTCATCACCCCGATCGGCGGGGTCCGCTTCCCGGACGGCGAGTTCCTGATCGGCGGCGGCGAGCCCGGCCAGGTCACCATGGCACTGCGTCAGCAGTTGGTCGACATCCAGCGGGGCAAGGCCCCCGACGAGCAGGGCTGGGTGCAGCGGGTCCTCTGACCTCCGTCACGCGCCGGCCCGTCCGAACGGTCGGGCCGGCACAGACCTCGACGGCCTATGCGTCGAGCAGGTGGTCGCGGAGCGCGGCGAGTTGTTCGTCGGTCACCCCGGCGTGACGCAGGTACGCCTCGACCGAGCCGTACCCTTCGCGCAGCTCGTCCAGGAAGATCTGCATCGCCTCGGCGGGTGACGCCAGGAACGGCGCTGGCACGTCCACCACGTGCGGCAGGGTGGCCGTGAGCCAGGCGCTGAACCGGGCCGACGCCTCCGTGCTGAGCGCGTAGTCGGCGACGATGTCGGCGTCGTCGACGCCCAGCACGGCGAGGGTCAGCGCGCAGACGATGCCGGTGCGGTCCTTGCCGGCGACGCAGTGCACCACCGCCGGGGCGTTCGAGGAGTCGGCGATGAGCCCGATCGCCTCGGCCAGGCCGGCGGTGCCGGTCTGGGCCAGGTCGGCGTAACGGTCCGCGAGGTAGCGGGCGAGGTCGGCGCCCTCCTCGTGCGGCGTGGCGGCCCAGTCCTCGTGCTCCGGGTGGATGTTCCGGTAGGTCAGCCCCTGGTAGGCCGGCACCCGGCCGTCACGTTCCACCTCGGTCGGCCGGCGCAGGTCGATGACGGTGCGGATGCCGATCGCGGCGAACGCGTCCCGGTCCTGCTCGTCGAGGCGGTGCAGGGAGTCGGAGCGGAAGAGCCGGCCCCGGCGTACGGCGCGGCCGTCGTGGCCGAGGTAGCCGCCGACGTCGCGGAAGTTGAAGGTCGCGGGCAGTGGGATGCGTCGGTTGTCGTCGATGGCGTCCACGCTCACACCGTAGCGGCCGGTGGGGCCGCGTCCCACCGGCCGTCGGGGTTCGATCGGCTACCGAGCGGTGCCGGGCGGGAGTGCGCCGTACGTCTCGTCGTAGTAGCCACCTAGCTGGTCCCGGTACGCCGGGTCGCTGTGGCTGGTCTCGTCGTACTCGGGGGCGGCCTTGATCTGGTCGCGGGTGCGGTCGACCGAGACGGTGCGCTGGTCGTGGTCGACCTGGTTGACCGTTCCGGCCGGCAGCATCACCTTCTTCCCGAAGATCCACGGGCCGGTGTCCACCACCAGGTAGCTGCCGTCCACCTCGTGGCTGGCACTGTCGATCTTGCCGATGCCACCGTCGGTGGCCTCGACCTTGTATCCGACCAGGTCGGCGTCGGCCACCTCGGCCTGGTCCCGGTAGCGCCAGGGGCCGAAGGTGCCGGCCGGTGCACCGCCGGGAATGGTGCCCTGGTCGCCGCCGCGCAGCGGGTCCGGCCGGCGTGGGTGGCGTGCGGATCGATCCTGTCCATGCCGTTCACTCCTGACTGTCGCCGATCGTCTCGGCGTCGGTGGTGTGTCCCCCCACGAGCTACCCGGCGGCCGGGGGCCGGAAACGGCGACGCGTGCCGCCGCGCCGCTCGGCGCGTCCCGCGATGTGGATTGCTCCTCCCAGAAACGGGGAAGCGGTGGCAGAGTAGTGGACGTGACCAGCACCGCCCTGATTATTGCGACCTAGCGCGCCGGCATCCCCCTCCGCCGAGCGCGCAGACCTCCCGCATCCGCGGGAGGTCTTTTTGTTTGCTCCGAGAAAGGACCCTGATGACGTTCCAGGTCTACGACACGACGTTGCGTGATGGTGCCCAGCGCGAAGGGCTCACCTACTCGGTGGTCGACAAGCTGGCGGTGGCCCGGCTGCTCGACGAGTTCGGCGTCGGCTTCATCGAGGGCGGCTGGCCGGGCGCGGTGCCCAAGGACACCGAGTTCTTCCGCCGAGCGCGCACCGAACTCGACCTGCGGCACGCCGTGCTGGTCGCGTTCGGCGCCACCCGCAAGGCCGGTGTCGCGGTCGCCGACGACCCCCAGGTGCGCGGCCTGCTGGACGCGCAGACCCCGGCGGTCGCGCTGGTCGCCAAGGCCGACATCCGCCACGTCGAGCGAGCGCTGCGCACCACCGGCGCCGAGAACCTGGCGATGATCCACGACACCGTCACCCACCTCGTGCGCGAGGGCCGCCGGGTCTTCGTCGACGGCGAGCACTTCTTCGACGGCTACCGGCACGACCCGACGTACGGCGCGGCCGTGGTGCAGACCGCGCTCGCCGCCGGCGCCGAGCGCATGGTGCTCTGCGACACCAACGGCGGCATGCTGCCGTCCCAGGTGACCGCCGCGATCGTCGACCTCACCAGCCGGCTCGGGGTCGACGCCGGGCTGCTCGGCATGCACGCGCAGAACGACACCTCCTGCGCGGTCGCCAACACGATCGCCGCCGTGGAGGCCGGCGTCCGCCACGTCCAGGGCACCGCCAACGGGTACGGCGAGCGCCCCGGCAACGCCGACATCTTCGCGGTCGTCGCCAACCTTCAACTCAAGCTGGGCATGCCCGTCCTACCGGACGGCTGCCTGGCGCAGATGGTGCGGGTCTCGCACGCCATCGCCGAGATCGCCAACATCGCCCCCGACACCCACCAGGCGTACGCCGGGGCCGCCGCCTTCGCCCACAAGGCGGGGCTGCACGCGAGCGCGATCAAGGTCGACCCGTTGCTCTACAACCACGTGGACCCGTCGGTGGTGGGCAACGACATGCGGATCCTGGTGACCGAGATGGCCGGCCGGGCCAGCATCGAGCTCAAGAGCCGTGAGCTCGGCCTGGACCTGGCCGGCCGTCCGGAGACGCTGACCCGGGTCACCAAGCGGGTCAAGGAGTTGGAGGCCGACGGCTGGTCCTTCGAGGCCGCGGACGCCTCCTTCGAGCTGCTGGTCCGCTCCGAACTGCCGGAGGGCAGTCCGGCCCGTCCGTTCACCCTGGAGTCGTACCGGGTGCTGGTCGAGCACCGGGAGGACGGCGCCGTCGTCTCCGAGGCGACGGTGAAGATCCGGGTACGCGGCGAGCGGGTGATCGCCACCGCCGAGGGCAACGGCCCGGTCAACGCGCTGGACGAGGCGCTCCGGGTGGGGCTGACCCGGCACTATCCGCAGCTGCGCGACTTCGAACTGGCCGACTACAAGGTGCGGATCCTGGAGGGCAGCCACGGCACCGGCGCGGTCACCCGGGTGCTGCTGAAGACCTCCGACGGTGATGGCCGGGACTGGACCACCGTGGGCGTGCACCACAACGTGGTCGAGGCGAGCTGGCACGCCCTGGTCGACGCCCTCACCTACGGCCTGGCCCCCGCCTCCGTCTAACCCGCCCCCTCGCCCGCCCCGCCCCGCCCCTCCGCGCCCTCGCCCGCCCCTCGCCCCCGCGATCTTGCACTTTGTGTCGCCGTTATGCGGCTTTTGTGCACCATTGTCGCGACATCAAGTGCAAGATCGCGGGAGCGGGGAGCGGGGAGCGGGGAGCGGGGAGCGGGGAGCGGGGAGCGGGGAGCGGGGAGCGGGGAGCGGGGAGCGGGTTAGGGGGTGGGGAGGCGGAGGGTGGTCAGGACGGGGCGGTGGTCGCTGCCGGGTAGGGCCAGCACTGTCAGCGAGCGGACCGCGATGCGCCGGTCGACAAACACATGGTCGATGGTGACCGGCGGGATCAGGTCGCCGTCGTACGGACCCCAGGTGCCGGTCAACCCCTCCCCGACGGCGTCGGCCGCGTCCACGTAACCGGTGCCCAGCAGCGCCCGCAGCGGGCTGTGGTCGAGGGTGGCGTTGAAGTCCCCGGCAAGGATCCGCAGCTCACCGTCCGGCGTGGCCGGTGGCTGGGCGGCGAGGTCGGCACGCCAGGCGCCGACCTGGTCCAGCGCGGACGGCGCCGAGGGGTGGGCCGACTCGACACGGACCGGGGGAGCGCCGGGGACGGCCACCGTGCCGTACGCCTGGCTGAACCCCCAGCCGCCGCGATTGTGCCGAATGCCGACGTCGCTGAGCGGCCACCGCGAGTAGAGCCCGGAGCCGGGCGTGCCGATGTGCGGGTTGAGCTGCCGGTGGGGCAGCAGTTGGTCGAGGCCGAGCCGGTCCAGGGCGGCCTGCGCGTCCGGGGTGAACTCCTGCACGGTGAGCACGTCGACCCGGTGCCGCCGGACCAACTCGACGAGCGTGGCCGCGTCGGCGGAGCCGGCGAGCAGGTTGGCGGTGAGCACCCGGATGGTGGGGCCGGTCGTCGCCGGCTGCGAGGCGGCCAGCGCACGGGGCGCGACCGCGCCGAGCAGCGCCACCGCGGCCAGGGCCGCGACCGCCGCCGGCCACCAGCGCCGCAGGGCGATGGCGAGTGCGAGGGCGAGCACGCTCCATCCCGCGACGTACGGGGTGAAGGCGAGCGCCTGCACCAGTGGCCCCCGGTCCAGCCCGCCCAGCCGTAGGGCGGCCCAGACAGCCGTCGGCCCGATCGCCAGCCAGCAGAGCGCCGTGCCGACCGGTGCCGCGCGGCGGCGGGTAGGCGTGGGCAGGGCATCGACGATCATGGCGAACAGCCTAACGGTCTTCTGTTCCGTCCCATTCGTGAATGGCGGGCCGCTCACATTTCGCAATTATATGAAGGTCGGTCGCCAACCCGATAAAGCGAGATCAACTATTGACGCTCAGCTTTTTGCGGTGCTACGTTTCACCTGGTCAAAGCGACGCAACTCTGAGTAGTAATGCCAGCTCGGACCAGGTGTAGGTCAGAGCTTCAATCGGTTACGCGTCGTCCTCAACCCTATTTTCTGGCAGTTATCCGTCCCGCCCCGCGGGTCGGCCGAATTCGCACGGTCACACAAGGGGGACCTGTCATGAGCACATCCTTCCGACGTAAGGCGGCGGCGGTCACGTTCGCCGTCCTGGGGCTCACCCTCGCCGGAGGTGGGATCGCCGTCGCCCAACCGACGGCGAAGGCCCCGGTCGAGGCAGCCCAGCCGGCTGCACGCAGCACGAACACCCAACCGCCGGTGACGGCGGAGTCCGCCCGCAAGGCAAAGGCCGCGCTGAACGCCAAGGCGAGCACGCTCGTCGCCTCGACCACCATCGTCGTCGTCAACTCCAACGGCACCAAGGCGCGTGGCACCGGCACCGTCATCAAGTACGGCGCCGGGCAGTACGAGGTGCAGTTCAGCCACGTCGTCACGGCCGGCGTCTTCGTGGCCTCGGTCGGCCGGGCCGACTCCTGCTGCATCCCGCCGGGCGGCGAGGTCTCGGTCGCGCCCCGGCTCAGCACGCCGAACGCGGTCTTCGTGCAGACCCGCAACTCGGCCGGCACCCCGACCGACCTGGGCTTCCACCTGGTTGTCCACCTTTCCTGACCGACCGACGTCCGGCCCCCGCACCGGTGTGCGGGGGCCGCGCCGTGTCCGCCCGGCGCACCTCGTCACCGTCGACCCTCGCCCTGCCGGCTCGGGGTCGACGCACTCTTGCGGCCGGCTCATCCCGGTCGTCCCCCGTTCGGGCGGCTCGTCCTCATCCGGGGCACAACGGGCCGGTCCGGTGCTCACAATCCGACGTTTGCCGCCCCCTCCGCCCGGGAAGCAAGCACCGTGACGGACATCTCGGACACCCTGGCCAGCATGCCCAGCCCGGTCGATCCCGAGCCGACCGGCGTCGAGCTGGAACAGACGCTCTTCGAGGTCAAACGCGTGATCGTCGGGCAGGATCGACTCGTCGAACGCCTGCTCACCGCTTTGATCGCCAACGGGCACTGCCTCCTGGAGGGGGTCCCCGGCGTGGCCAAGACGCTTGCCGCGCAGACCCTCGCCACCGTGGTCGGTGGCACCTTCTCCCGGATCCAGTTCACCCCGGACCTGGTTCCCTCCGACATCGTCGGCACGCGGATCTACCGGGCCTCCAAGGAGACCTTCGACATCGAACTGGGCCCGATCATGGCCAACCTGGTGCTGGCCGACGAAATCAACCGCGCCCCGGCCAAGGTCCAGTCGGCGCTGTTGGAGGCGATGGCGGAACGGCAGGTCTCCATCGGCGGCCGCAGTTGGCCGGTGCCGTCGCCGTTCCTGGTGCTGGCCACCCAGAACCCGATCGAGTCGGAGGGCGTCTATCAGCTTCCCGAGGCGCAGCGCGACCGGTTCCTGATGAAGGTGGTGGTCGACTACCCCAGCGACGCCGACGAACTGGCCATCCTCTACCGGATGAGCACCGACCGGCCCAGCCCACGTCAGGTGCTCGACGCGCAACGGTTGCAGGACCTGCAGAGCCGCGCCGAGCAGGTCTTCGTCCACCACGCGCTGGCCGAGTACGTCGTCCGGCTCATCCTCGCCACCCGTGACCCGGGCCGGTTCGGGCTGCCGGAGATCGCGCCACTGCTGGCGTACGGTGCCAGCCCCCGCGCCACCCTCGGGCTGGTCGCGGCCGCCCGGGCGCAGGCGCTCCTGCGTGGACGGGAGTACGTGCTGCCCGAGGACGTCCGGGAGTTGGCGGTCGACGTCCTCGCCCACCGGCTGGTGCTCTCCTTCGACGCGGTCGCCGACGGGGTCTCGGCCGAGAGCCTGGTGCGCCGGTTGGTGGAGGCGGTTCCGCCGCCCCGGGTGGCGACCGGGCATCCGCAGCAGACGCCGGACCTGGCGGCGGCATGAGGCGCGCCAGCCTCGCGCCGGTGGCCGTGCCGCCGGATCCCGGCCTGGCCGAGCTGAGCCCGGATCAGCGACTGCGGCGTCTGGAGTTGACAGTCACCCGGCGGCTCAACGGTCTGCTGCACGGCCAGTACCGTGGCCTGCTTCCCGGGCCGGGCAGCGAGCCCGCGGGCAGCCGCGAATACCGGCCGGGGGAGGACGAGGTCCGCCGGATGGACTGGGCGGTGACCGCCCGGACCGCCGTGCCGCATGTCCGGCAGGTCGACGCCGACCGGGAACTGACCACCTGGTTACTGGTCGACGGCAGTGCCAGCATGGAGTTCGGCACCGCCGAGTTGGACAAGCGGGAGTTGGCGGTGGCCGCGGTGGCGGCGGTGGGCTTCCTGACCGCCGGCGTCGGCAACCGACTGGGTGCGCAGGTGCTGCGTGCCGACGGGGTACGCCGTTTCCCCGCCCGCAGCGGGCGTACCCATCTGCTTGGTCTGCTCCGCATGCTGCTGACCGCCCCGCGCACGTCCGGTCCCAGCGACCAGTCGTCGGTCGGATCGCCGGAGTTGGCGGACGGGCTCGACGCGCTGCACCGGGTCGCCAACCAGCGCGGCCTGGTCGTGGTGGTCTCGGACTTCCTCGACGGGCTGCCCGACGACCCCGACCACCCGCCGCCCTGGGAGGCGACCCTGCGCCGGCTGTCCGTCCGCCACCAGGTGCTGGCGATCGAGGTGACCGACCCGCGCGAGCTGGAGTTGCCCGACGTCGGCCTGATCACACTGGTCGATCCGGAATCCGGCCGCTGTCGTGAGGTGTGCACATCGGACCGTCGGCTGCGCGAGCGGTACGCCGCGGCCGCCGTCGCCCAGCGTGAGCAGGTCCGCCAGGCCCTGCGCCGCAGCGCGGCAACCCACCTGGCGCTACGCACCGACCGGGACTGGGGCGCGGACATCGTCCGGCACGTGCACGCCCAGCGACGGTTGGCCGCCGCGCCGGCCGGGGTCGCCCGGGGAGGTGCCGCGTGAACTGGGAGTCCCCGCTGCGGCTCTGGCTGCTGCTCGGTGTGCTCGCCCTGATCGTCGCGTACCTGGTGATCCAGCGCGGACGCAGCCGGTACGCGGTCCGCTTCACCAACCTGCGGCTGCTCGACCGGGTGGCGCCCGAGCGGCCGGCCTGGCGCCGACATGTCCCGGCCGGGCTGTTCCTGGCCATGCTGGCGCTGCTCGTGGTCGGGTTCGCCCGGCCCAGCGCCGAGGTTCGGGTGCCCCGGGAACGCGCCACCGTGATGGTGGCGGTGGATGTGTCCACCTCGATGCTCGCCACCGACGTGGAACCGGACCGGCTGGCGGCGGCCAAACAGGCGGCCCGGCGGTTCGTCGAGGGCCTGCCGGACGAGTTCAACGTGGGGCTTGTCGCGTTCGCCGGCAGCGCCGCCGTCCTGGTGCCGCCCGGCACCGACCGAGATGCCCTGGACGAGGGCATCGGCCGGCTCGCCGAGGGTGTGACCGGGGTGCAGGGCACTGCGATCGGCGAGGCCATCAACACCTCGCTGGGCGCGGTCAAGAGCCTGGACAGCGAGGCCGCGAAGGAGCCGCCGCCTGCCCGGATCATCCTGCTCTCCGACGGGGCGAACACCTCGGGAATGGACCCGATGGAGGCGGCGGCGGAGGCGGTGACGGCGAAGGTGCCGGTGCACGCGATCTCCTTCGGCACCCCGTCCGGATTCGTGGACCGGGGCGGACGGCCCATCCAGGTGCCGGTCGACGGGCAGACGCTGCGAGCGGTCGCCGACGAGACCGGCGGGATGTTCCACGAGGCCAGCACCATCGACGAGCTGCGCGCCGTCTACGACGACATCGGCAGCTCGGTCGGCTACCGCACCGAACGCCAGGACGTCTCGGCCCGGTTCATCGGCCTCGGCCTCGTCTTCGCGATGGGTGCGGCAGCCGGCTCGATGCGCTGGTTCTCCCGACTGCCCTGATCCGCCGCGCCGACGTCGACCGTGAGGAGTACGCATGGCTGTGCAGACCGGACTGGGTGAACCGCGCGGTCCCTGGTTCATCTCGCCCGAACTCGACCCGGACGGGCGCGGGTGGTGGGACGCGCCCGGCTCGGGGCGGGATCCCGGCGGGCGGCGTTCGGGCCGGCTGCTCGCCGTGCTGGGAGTGGTGGCCGTCTCCGCCGTCTCGGGCGCTCTGGCCGGCGGCGTGGTGGCCAGCCGGGACGGTGCCGCCGGTCCGGCGGCGGCGTCGGCCGCCCCGGTGCCGGCGGAGCTGGTCACCGCCGCCGAGCGGACCGTGCCCGGCGTGGTCTCGGTGCTCGCCGGCGGCGCGAACGGCGCGTCCGCGACCGGCTCGGGGTTCGCCATCGACGACCAGCAGCACCTCGTCACCAACGACCACATCCTGGCCAAGGGGGGCGGTGGGCCGGTGACCGTGGAGCTGCCCGACGGCCGCCGGTACGAAGCCGAGGTGGTCGGCCGGGAGCCGCGCAGCGACCTGGCGGTGCTGAAGGTGCCGCCGTCGGCCGGGCTCGCCCCGTTGCCGCTGGCCAAGCCGGGTGCCACCCGGGTCGGTGAGCCGGTGCTGGCGGTGGGCTCGCCGCTCGGCCTGTCCGGCACGGTCACCGCGGGCATCGTGAGCGCGTTGGACCGTCAGGTGCGGCTGGGCAACAACCGGCACAGCGCCGTGCAGACCGACGCGTCGATCAATCCCGGCAACTCGGGCGGGCCGCTGGTCAACGCCCGTGGGGAGGTGGTCGGGGTGAACACCGCGATCGCCACCATCGACGGCAACGGGTCGATCGGCATCGGCTTCGCCATCCCGATCGACCAGGTGCAGCAGACCGCCGACACGATCATCGGCAAGGGCGGCTGAGCTGCCCGGACAGCTGCCGGCGGCCGGTTCGGCCGCCGGCAGTGTCGGATATCCGGCCGGACGGCATCAAATCATGGAAATATGACGCTCCGTATGGATACTGGCGGAGGTGGAGCGTCCTCTTCTCACGGTCCTCCTGCTGGTGGGCCTGGTCATCGGATGTGCGGTGGGGTCGGCGTACGCGCGGGCGCGACGCGGGTGGACCGACTACCAGACGGTCAAGAAAACGGTGCCAACTGCACGCCGTGGCGCCTGGTTGCTGATCCGGGGGGTCGCCGTGAAAGCCGCGGTGATCGGGTTGCTGCTGTTCGGCGCGGTGGCGTACGCGGCGGTCGGCTCCGACGACGAGACGGCCGGCCCGACGCCCAGCCCGTCCTCGACGCTGAGTGAGCCTCCGCACCGGTGATCCTCGGCGCGCCGGTGCGGGTTAGCCTCGGGGCGTGGACGACGGACTGCGGGTGACCGACCGGTGGGTCGTCCCCGCCGGGGAGCTGCGGGAGCGCTTCTCCCGCTCGTCCGGGCCGGGTGGGCAGGGCGTGAACACCGCCGACTCCCGGGTCGAGCTGAGCTACGACCTGGCCAACTCCCCGTCCGTGCCCGACTGGGTGCGGACGCGGGCGTTGGAGCGGCTCGCCAACCGTCTGGTGGACGGGGTGCTGACGATCGCGGCCAGCGAGCACCGGGCGCAGCTCGCCAACCGGGAGGCGGCCCGTGAGCGGATGGTGGCGCTGCTGCGTGAAGCCGCGGCACCCCCGCCGCCACCTCGACGCGCCACCCGGCCGTCGCGAGGCGCCAAGGAGCGCCGGCTGGCCGAGAAGAAGCGCCAGTCGCAGCGCAAGCGCGACCGCCGCGTCGACGGCGAGTAGTCGAACCATCATCGAGAACCGCTCCTGCGGGAGATCATCGGACTATCGAGTGACAGAATCTGGAATCTGTCAGCCGAAGTATGTATGGTGAGTGAGTCATCCAGGAGAGGAACACCCCATGGACACCCGCACCCTCGGCACCACCGGTCCGACCGTCTCCGCCCTCGGCCTCGGCCTGATGGGCATGTCCGACCTCTACGGCGACGCCGACGAGGCCGAGAGCATCGCCACCATCCACGCCGCCCTGGACGCCGGCATCACCCTGCTGGACACCGGCGACTTCTACGGGATGGGCCACAACGAGCTGCTGCTGCGCGAGGCGCTGCGCGGTCGCGACCGGGACGACGCCGTGATCAGCGTCAAGTTCGGCGCCCTGCGCGACGCCGACGGTGGCTGGAACGGCTACGACCTCCGGCCCGCCGCGATCAAGAACTTCCTCGCGTACACGCTGCGCCGGCTCGGCACCGACCACGTCGACATCTACCGCCCGTCCCGCCTCGCGTCCGATGTTCCGGTGGAGGAGGTGGTGGGCACCCTGGCCGAGCTCGTCAAGGCCGGCCACATCCGGCACATCGGCCTGTCCGAGGTGAGCGCGGAGACGCTGCGCCGGGCACACGCCGTGCACCCGATCACCGACCTCCAGATCGAATACTCGCTGATCTCCCGCAACCCGGAGACCGACATCCTGCCGACGGCCCGCGAGCTGGGCGTGGGGGTCACCGCGTACGGGGTGCTGTCCCGTGGCCTGATCAGCGGCCACTGGACGGCGCGGCGGGACACCGTCGCCACCGACTTCCGCAGCCACCTGCCCCGGTTCTCCGGCGCGAACCTGGACCGCAACCTGGCCCTGGTGGACGCCCTGCGCGCCATCGCCGAGGCCCGCGGCGTCACCGTGGCGCAGATCGCCATCGCCTGGGTGCTCGCCCGTGGCGAGACCATCGTGCCCCTGGTCGGCGCCCGCCGCCGGGACCGGCTCACCGAGGCACTGGGCGCGACCGCAGTCGTCCTGACCGACGCGGACCTGGCCGCCATCGAGGCCGCCATCCCGGCCGACGCGGCAGCCGGCAGCCGCTACGCCGAGGCGCAGATGGCGTTCCTGGACAGCGAGCGGGCGTGACCGCCCGGCCGTGGCGCGACCGCCACCCGGGGGTCGCGCCACGGCCGTGGACGCGGTCAGGGAGGCTGGTGTGATGAGCGACGCCACCGCCCTGACGGCCGACCGCATCCTCGACACCGCCGAGGAGGCGCTACGCCGGTACGGGCCGGCCAAGGCCACCGTGCTGGACGTCGCCCGCGCGCTGGGCGTCAGCCACGGCAGCGTCTACCGGCACTTCGCCAGCAAGGCCGCGCTACGCGACGCGGTCGCCGAACGCTGGCTGGCCCGGGTCTCCACCCCGCTCGTCGAGGTGGCCACCGGCGCCGGCCCCGCCCCGCAGCGGCTGCGTCGGTGGCTGGCCGAGCTGAGCGGCACCAAGCGCCGGATGGCCCGGGAGGACCCGGAGCTGTTCGACAACTTCCACCAGCTCGCCACCCTCTCCGAGGGAGCGGTCGCCAAACACCTGGAGGTCCTCGCCGGTCAGCTCAGCCTGATCGTCGCCGACGGGATGGCGGCTGGCGAGTTCAGCGTCCCCGACCCGGCGGTGGCCGGCCGGGCGCTGTTGCAGGCCACCGCCCGCTTCCACCACCCCGCACACCGGGCCGAGTGGAGCGAGCCCGGCCTCGACGACGACCTGGCGGCGGTCATCGCGCTGCTCATCGACGGCCTGCGGACCCGGCCGGCGAGCTGACCGCGCCCGCCCCGGTCAGGCCGGGACGGCCCTGCGAGCAGCCGGTCGCCCTTCGCTCAGGCCGGGACGGCCGCGAGCAGCCGATCGCCCATCGCTCAGGCCGGGACGGCCGCGAGCAGCCGATCGCGCAGCACGCCGGCCCGGTCGGCGAAGCCGCGCTGCGCGGCGGCGTACTCCGCCCGGCCCTCCGGCGTCTCCACCCGCACCGGCGGGTAGCCGAGCTCCGCCAGGTCGTACGGGCTGGCCCGCATGTCGAGGGCGCGGATCTCCCGGGCCAGCTCGAAACAGTCCGCCACCAGCTCCGAGGGCACCAGCGGCGACAGCTTGTACGCCCATTTGTAGACGTCCATGTTGGCGTGTAGACAGCCCGGCTGCTCGTGCTCGTGCTGGGTGTCCCGGGTCGGTGTGAGCAGGTTCAACGGGCGGGCCGGCGGGGTGAAGAACCGGTACGCGTCGAAGTGGCTGCACCGCACCCCGCGCTCCTCGACGACCGTGGCGGTCCGCTCCGGATCCAGCCGCAACGGCCAGGCGTTGTGCCGCAACTCCTCGCGGGTCTGCCGGTAGACCATCGCCCACTCGTGCATCCCGAAGCAGCCGAAGTGTGGCGCCCGCCCCGCGGTGGCCACGAGCAGGGAGCGGATCCACCCGATCGACTCGCCACGCCGCTCGCGTACCGCATCGGTGTCGAGGGTGACCCCGGCGGCGGTGGCGCGGTAGTCCCGGCCGAAGTCGGCCGGATCCGCGTCGCGCAGCTCGACCCCCGCGCCCGGATGCCAACGGCGCAGCTGGGCCGGCCGGTGCGAGTAGTAGGTGAACAGGAAGTCGGCCACCGGATGCCGCTCGCCCCGACGCCGACGGGCCAGGTGCGGGGTCAGCCAGACGTCCACCCGCTCCTCGTGGGCCCGGCGACGGGCCTGCCAGGTCGCCACGTCGAGCACGGCGGGGGCGAGGGCGGCGGTCACGGACCCCAGGGTACGACCGCCGCCCGACCACCGGTCAGGGCATCTGCACCCGCACACCGGCGGAGAAGACGCCGCTGCGCAGCTCCAACTGTCGGGGCGGGTCCCGCCCGTCGACGGTGAAGACCAGCGGCAGCACCACCCGACTGCCGGCGGCCACCGGGTTGGCGAAGACGTCCCGGCCCAGGTTGGCCGCCCGGGTGGCCGGCTCGTCGGTGCTCACCCAGCGACCGCCGGGCAGGTAGACCCGTTGCATCTGGCCGTGCCAGGGCTGCTGGTCGCCGGTGACGTTGCGCACCCCCACGGTGGCCTGACACCGCCGGCCGGAGGCCGGAGCCGCAGTGCCCCCGTCGACCGCGCCCGCGCTGCCGTGCGCGCCGCAGGACATCCGGTAGACGGTGAACTCGAACGCCGACTCGCGCAGCGGCACGCCCACCGGCCCGGACACCCCGGTGCCCATCCACGCGCCGCTGGTCGGCTGTTTCTGGGTGTCGATCTCGGAGACCCGCCGGGTCGCCGTCCAGCCGGCCGTGCCGACCACGGCGGCCAGCACCACCACGGCCGCGCCGACCAGCAGGGCGACCGGTGGGGTGCGCCGACGCCGCACCGGGCTCGGGGTGGCCGGACGCGGATAGATCGTTCCGCGCCTGTCGTCTGATCCGCCGCCGCTGGACAGGGCGGCCGCGGTCACCCGCCGGCCGCGCCGACGACGCCACACCCAGAACAGGGCGGCACCGAGCAGCAGCAGAACCGCCAGGCCGGCCAGCAGCACCGGGGTCTGCCGCCAGAGCGGCTGCGCCCCCGTGACCTCCGCTGCCGCAGGTGTCCCCGCCGCCTGCCAGGTGGCCGACGCGCAGTCGTACGGCCGGCTGCCGTCGCTGGTGAAGGCACAGGCCGGCGCGGTCAGTGCCTGGCCCGGCGCGGTCGCGGCCAGCGCGGTGCCCAGCGTGGTCGTGCTGTGCGCGGGCAGCCGCAGCCGCCACGTCACCTCGGTGGCGGACCCGCCGGAACGGGTGGACCGGCCGCCGGCGCTGATCGAGGTGGGCGACGACCCGGAGGGCAACTCCTGGCGCACCGTCGTCTCGACCGGCGAGTCGCCCACGTTGCGCACGTGGATCCGGTACCGCGGCGCTGGGCTGCTCTCCGGCGCGACCGCCACCGTGACCGGCGGCGCGGGCACCGACGCCGGTGTCCGCGACGGCGGCGCCATCGCCGGTGGCGCCGACGGCGGGGTGGGCTCCGCGCTCGCCGCCGCGGGTGGCCGGGCGACCACCGCCACCGCGGGCGGCGGGCTGACGGGCGCGGGCGGTGTGACCGCCGTCGGTCCTGGCGTGGGTGCCGTTGGTTGTGGCGTGACGGCCGGTGGTCGTGGCACGGCCGCCGCCTCCGGGGCCACCGCGGGCAGGGCCGGCACGGCGGCGAGGATGCCGAGGCAGTGGACGAACACTGCGAGGGCTCTGTGGTGTCGTGTCGATGCAGGCATACGAACGAACCTCCGGAGCCGACGCTAAGGGCGTGCTCCCTCCGTGCGGGTACGAAGTCAGGAATCTCGCCCCGGTCACCCTGGCGGCCGGTAGGGTGCCGCCGCGTTGACGGGTTGCGCACACCCCGCAGCCGGTCGTGGCCGGTGGACCCGTCGGCGGGGCTAGATTGGCCAGGTGCGTATCGCTCGTTTCGCTCATGCCAAGGGAATGTCGTTCGGTGCCGTCGAGGGCGAACCGGAGGCCGGGCCGCAGGGCCTGACCATCGCCGAGATCGAAGGTCACCCGTTCGGCAAACTGTCCTTCAGTGGGGCCCGCTGGGCCCTCTCCGACGTCCGGCTTCTCTCGCCGATCCTGCCCAGCAAGGTGGTCTGCGTGGGCCGCAACTACGCCGACCACGCCGCCGAACTCGGCAACGACGTACCCAAGGAGCCGTTGCTCTTTCTCAAGCCGTCCACCTCGGTGATCGGCCCCCGGGACGCCATCCGGCTGCCGATCTTCTCCAAGCAGGTCGAGCACGAGGCGGAACTGGCGGTCGTGATCGGCGCGCCGGGTGCCCGCCGCGCCGACCGGGCCGCCGCCGAACGTGCCATCTTCGGCTACACCTGCGCCAACGACGTCACCGCACGGGACCTCCAACGCTCCGACGGGCAGTGGACCCGGGCCAAGGGCTTCGACTCGTTCTGCCCCATCGGTCCGTGGATCACCACCGGGCTGGACGTCTCCGACCTGGAGATCCGGTGTGAGGTGGGTCGCAACCCCGACGAGATGGAGGTGCGCCAGCTCGGCCGGACGAAGGACATGGTCTTCGACGTGGCCGGCCTGGTGTCGTACATCTCGCACGTGATGACGCTGCTGCCCGGCGACGTGGTTCTCACCGGCACGCCGGCGGGGGTTAGCCCGCTCGTGGAGGGGGATACCGTCACCGTGCGGATCGAGGGCATCGGTGAGCTCAGCAACCCGGTGGTCCCCGTCGCCTGATCCGTCCGATGCCCCCGTTTCCGCAGCTCACAGGTGTTTCGGGGGGATCGGATTTGGCCTGCCGGCACCGGGAGGGTAATGTTCACTCCCGGCGCCGCAAGGTGCCAATGGGGTATGGGGTAATTGGCAGCCCGACTGATTCTGGTTCAGTTAGTCTAGGTTCGAGTCCTGGTACCCCAGCGCAGCTGGGATTCGCGAGAATCCCGGACGCTGGATTCTGACGGAGTTCGACTCCGCCCCTTAGCGGGGGCGGAGAGTGATCTCCGGTAGAGTGCAGCTCCTCTGCCCGCGAGGGTCGAGGAGCGAAAGCATGTTCTGGCCCCGTCGTCTAGTGGCCCAGGACGCCGCCCTCTCAAGGCGGTAGCGCCGGTTCGAATCCGGTCGGGGCTACATCTGTGCACAGCCCGTCTCACCTGGTGAGGCGGGCTGTTTCGTGTCCACCCGCAGAGCCTGCCGATGGGCGTGCACCCCGTGCTCGAACCCGGTGATGGTGCCGCTAGACTACAAGCCGCACCGCCCGAGAGGGCGGTGAACAGGAAAGTTCTGGCCCCGTCGTCTAGTGGCCCAGGACGCCGCCCTCTCAAGGCGGTAGCGCCGGTTCGAATCCGGTCGGGGCTACAACCAGAAAGGCTCGTCTCGCGAAGCGAGACGAGCCTTTCTCCGTACCCACCCACCTGGCGGTGATCATGAAGTTGGCGGCGCGACACGCCGGTGTCGGTGACGCCAACTTCATGATCACCGCGCCGGGTCAGAGGCCGGAGAGGCGTTGGCCGGCTCTCACCACCGCCATGGCGTGGCGCTCGCCGGGGCGGCGGCCCAGGCGCTCTATGGGGCCGGAGATGCTGACTGAGGCGATCACACGGCCGGTGCGGTCCCGGATCGGTGCGGAGACGCTCGCCACACCCGCCTCGCGCTCGGCGACGCTCTGCGCCCAGCCTCGGCGGCGTACCTCGGCGAGGGTGCGGCCGGTGAACTTGCTGCGCGGCAGCAGCGGCATCACCGCCTCCGGCGGCTCCCAGGCGAGCAGGATCTGGGCGGCGGAGCCGGCGGTCATCGGCAGCACCGAGCCGACCGGAACGGTGTCCCGGAGGCCACTGGCGCGCTCCGCCGCCGCCACGCAGATCCGCTCGTCGGCGCGGCGTAGGTAGAGCTGCGCGCTCTCACCTGTGGCGTCGCGCAGCGCGGCCAGTAGCGGCTCGGCAGCGGTCAGCAGAACGTCGGGTGCCGCGTTGGCCAACTCGCCCAACCGCGGGCCGGGGCGCCAGCGCCCCTGGGTGTCCCGGACCAGCATCCGATGGATCTCCAACGCCTGCGCCAGCCGGTGCGCGGTGGCCCGCGGCAGCTTCGTGCGTTCAACGAGTTCGGCCAGGCTGGCGCCGTCGACACAGGCGGCCAGGATGACCACCGCCTTGTCGAGAACGCCAACACCGCTCATACTGTGTCCCACAAGCCGAAACATACCTCCCAGAATTTAGGATGTCCAGATGGTGGGAGTCACTCCTGAGCCGAGGACCCTGGCCGAAAAGGTTTGGGACGCGCACGTCGTTCGGTCCGCCGCTGGTGAGCCGGACCTGCTCTTCATCGACCTGCACCTGCTGCACGAGGTGACCAGCCCGCAGGCGTTCGACGGGCTGCGGCTCGCCGGTCGCCGGGTGCGCCGAACCGACCTGACGCTCGCGACCGAGGACCACAACACCCCGACCGGGTACGACGACCCGGCCTTCCGGCTCCGCCGTGGTGACCTGCTCACCATCGCGGACCCGACGTCGCGGACGCAGATCGAGACGCTGCGCCGCAACTGCGCCGAGTTCGGCGTGCGACTGCACCCGCTCGGTGACGAGAACCAGGGCATCGTGCACGTCATCGGCCCGCAGCTCGGGGTGACCCAGCCGGGCATGACCATCGTCTGTGGCGACTCGCACACCGCCACCCACGGCGCGTTCGGCGCGCTCGCCTTCGGCATCGGCACCAGTGAGGTCGAGCACGTCCTCGCCACCCAGACGCTGCCGCAGAGCCGCCCGAAGACCATGGCCGTGAACGTCACCGGCCAGCTCGCCCCCGGCGTCACCGCCAAGGACCTGGTGTTGGCGCTGATCACCCAGGTCGGCACCGGCGGTGGTCGTGGTCACATCGTCGAGTACCGCGGCGAGGCGATCCGCTCCCTCTCCATGGAGGGGCGGATGACCATCGCCAACATGTCCATCGAGTGGGGCGCCAAGGCCGGCATGATCGCGCCGGACGAGACGACCTTCGCGTACCTCAAGGGTCGCCCGAACGCGCCGCAGGGCGCGGACTGGGACGCGGCGCTGGCCTGGTGGCGGACGCTGCCCACCGACGAGGACGCCCGCTTCGACGCCGAGGTGACCCTGGACGCCAGCCAGGTCACCCCGTTCGTCACCTGGGGCACCAACCCCGGGCAGGGCGCGCCGCTCAGTGCGCCCGTGCCGGACCCGGAGGAGTTCGCCACCGACTCGGAGCGGGTCGCCGCCCGTCGCGCGCTGGAGTACATGGACCTGCGCCCCGGCACCCCGCTGCGGGAACTCCCCATCGACGTGGTCTTCGTGGGCTCCTGCACCAACGGTCGCCTGGAGGACCTGCGGGCCGCCGCCGACGTGCTGCGCGGCCACCGGGTCGCCGACGGGGTCCGGATGCTCGTGGTGCCCGGCTCCGCCGCCGTGCGGGAGGCCGCCGAGGCCGAAGGGCTGGACAAGGTCTTCGCCGACGCTGGCGCCGAGTGGCGGTTCGCCGGCTGCTCCATGTGTCTGGGAATGAACCCCGACACGCTGAAGCCGGGCGAGCGCTCCGCCTCCACCTCGAACCGCAACTTCGAGGGCCGGCAGGGCCGGGGTGGGCGTACCCACCTGGTCTCCCCGCCGGTCGCCGCCGCCACCGCCGTGGTCGGCCGGCTGGCCGCCCCCGCCGATCTGTAGAAGGGACCGAGGAGATGGACAAGTTCACCACCCACACCGGCACCGCCGTGCCGTTGCGGCGGTCCAACGTGGACACGGATCAGATCATCCCGGCCGTGTACCTCAAGAGGGTGACCCGCACCGGGTTCGCCGACGGGCTGTTCAACGCCTGGCGGGAAGATCCGACATTCGTGCTCAACGATGAATCCTATTCCGGTGCGTCGATCCTCATCGCCGGCCCGGAGTTCGGCACCGGCTCCTCCCGGGAGCATGCCGTCTGGGCGCTGCGGGACTGGGGCTTCCGCGCCGTGGTGTCGCCGCGTTTCGGTGACATCTTCCGCGGCAATGCCCTCAAGGAGGGCCTGCTGCCGGTCGAGTTGGAATTGAAAGCCGTCGAGGAGTTGTGGGATCTGGTCGAGGCCGATCCGACCACTCCGGTGACGGTCGACCTGACCGCCCGACAGCTCCGGGCAGGGGACGCCACGTGGTCGTTCCCGCTGGACGACTTCAGCCGGTGGCGCCTGTTGGAGGGTCTGGACGACATTGGACTCACCCTCCGGCACGCCGCCGACATCGACTCGTACGAGGCGGGTCGACTGCCGTTCCTGCCCTCGGTGGCATAGCCCGTACGCCCATCCGCACATCGGATTCGCCCTCACCGGTCCAACCGGTGGGGGCGAATCCGTTACGACACAAGGGCTTTTTTCTACCGAATGTTTGTGTCCAGGCAGCACAGGGCATACCGTGCGCGCAGAATGGCTCGCGTCGAGTCAGTTGCACAATCGGGAGGAAGTCGTGAACAAAGCCGAGCTCATCGAGGCGCTCGCCGTTCGCCTGGGGGACCGGAAGACGGCGACGGCCGCGCTCGACGCGGTCCTCACTGAGGTCCAGGCGGCGGTCACCAAGGGCGAGAAGGTGGCGATCACCGGATTCGGAGCATTCGAAAAGCGTGTGCGTGGCGCACGAACAGCGCGCAACCCGCGTACCGGCGAGGCGGTGAAGGTCAAGAAGACATCCGTCCCGACCTTCCGTGCGGGCGCCGGGTTCAAGGAGATGGTGGCCAGCGGCAAGGTGCCGAAGGCCACGGTGGCGGCCAAGAAGACCGCCACCACGACGGCCAAGGCCGCTGGCACCAAGGCCACCGCCACCAAGGCGGCCAGTAAGAAGACCGCTCCGGCCAAGGCGAGCAAGACCGCCACGGCGACCAAGACGGCGGCCAGCAAGAAGACCGCCCCGGCCAAGGCGAGCAAGACCGCCACGGCGACCAAGACGGCGGCCAGCAAGAAGACCGCCCCGGCCAAGGCGAGCAAGAGCACCACGGCGACCAAGACGGTCGCCAGCAAGAAGGCCGCGCCGACGAAGAAGAGCGCCGCGGCGGCCAAGTCCACCACGGCGAAGAAGACCACCGCGGCGGCGAGCAAGACCACGGCGGCCAAGAAGGCTCCCGCGAAGAAGGCTCCGGCCAAGAAGGCGGCCAGCAAGCGCTGACCGACCCTCGATCCACAGGGCGTCCACCCGCGCGGTGGGCGCCCTTTGGGCGTACCGGGGCCGTTGACCCGCCCGCCGTGGACGCGCAGAATCGCCGTGCCGGCCCCCTCTGCCGGCCCGCCGACGGAAATGGAGCGCCGGTGCGCTACCGCCAGCTCACCACCGGATCGCTCGCGCTGGGCGTCATTCTGCTCATCGACGTGCTGCGCGTCTGGCTGCCCGGCATCATCACCATCTTCGGTCAGGCCGCGTCCACCCCGGCCGAGCTGATGGGCGCGTTCGCCCTCGGCTGGTTCGTCCTGGCGGCGGCCGCACCGGCGCTGGTCCGCCGGGTGGGCGCCCGTCCCGTCACCATCACGGCGGCCGTCCTGCTGGCCGCCGCCCGGCTCGCGCTCACCAGCACTCCCGGCGGGCGTCCACAGCTCTGGTTGGCTACCGCCGGGCTGCTCGCCGGGCTGGTCTGGTTGGTGGGCGTCGCCGGCGACACCGACCGACCGGTGCCGGGGCTGGCCCTGGGGCTGGCGGTCAACGCGGCCGTACACGCGCTGCTGGACACCTACGACCTCACCTGGCGGGGTGGCTGGGTGGCCTGGCTGCTCAGCGCCGTCGCGGTCACGCTGTTCCTGGCCGGTACGGCGTTGAAGGGCGCGCCACCCGGCCCCGACGGCGCCCGGTCCTGGCTGCTGGCCGGGCCGGTGCTGCTGCTGGCCGGCATGGTGGCCCTCTCCCCGGCACTCGCCCAGACCGGGATGTCGTACCTGGTGGCCGGTGACGGCGTCGCCCGCTCGCCGCTGTTCGGCCTGGCGCCGGTGCCGGTGGCCGTCGCCGGTTTCCTGCTGGCGGCGCTGACCGGTCCGCCCCGACGGCGGTGGGGGCGACCGCTCGGGCCGGCGGCCCTGCTGTCGGGCGCGGTGCTCTTCGCCCTCGACCGGGGTGATCTGCTCGTTCCGGCCATCCTGCTCACCGCCGTCGGCCTCGGTGCCTGCCTCGCTCTCACCGACGCGGTGAGCCGACCCGACACGGCCGTCGGTGCGGGCGCGGCGGATGCCCTACGGGCGGCGGCCCGCCGGGGGTACGCGGTCGTCGCCGGAATGCTCGTCTTCGTGCTGGCGGCGGTCGGTTACTACTCCGCCTACGACCTCGGCTACCCCAACGGCGCGGTGCCGGTGCTGGTCGCCGGGCTGGTCGCCGTCGTGGCACTCGCGGCCCGTCCCGTCGCGGGGCGGCCCCCGAGCGACCACCGGCCCGCCGGGTCGCTGGCACCACTGCCGACCACGGCCCTGGTCACCGCGCTGGCTCTGCTGGCACCGCTGTTCGCCGACCGGGTGGCGGTGGCCAGCAACCGGGATGGGCCGCCGGACCGGCTGAGGGTGGTGGCGTACAACATCCGGATGGGTTTCGGCCTGGACGGCCGGTTCGACCTGGCCGGGCTGACCGCCGCAATCGACCGGCAGCGGCCCGACGTGGTGCTGCTCAGCGAGGTGGACCGGGGCTGGCTGCTCAACGGCGGCCACGACACCCTGGACCTGCTCTCCGACCGCCTCGACATGCCGTACGTGTTCGGGCCGGCCGCCGACCCCGTCTGGGGCGACGCGGTGCTCAGCCGTTGGCCGCTCACGGATCCGCGGTCCCTCCCACTGCCGGCCGTCGGTGCGCCCACCGGCGCGCAGGCCCTCGCCGTCACCCTGGACCTCAGCGACGGCGTCCGTCTCGCCGTGGTCAGCACGCACCTGCAACCGCCGCCCGACACGGGCCCGGTGGTCCAGGCCCGCGCGGTCGCCGACTTCGCCACCGGGTACGCGGCCGGCCGACCGCTGGTGGTGGCCGGTGACCTGAACACCGAGCCGGGCGACGAGGCGTTCGGGCAGTTCACCTCGGCCGGTCTCGTCGACGCGATGGCGGCCGCCCGACCGCTGGCGACCAGCCCGGCCGACGATCCGCGCCAGCAGATCGACCACGTCTTCGTCTCGCCCGGCGTGACCCCGACCGACCCGGTCGCGCCGCGCGGCACGGCCAGCGATCACCTGCCGGTCGCGGTGACCCTCACCCTGCCGCCCCGCTGACCGCCCGACAGACGTTGATCCACACCGGATCGGCGGCCTCGGCGCATCCAGGCCACCCGGGCGGGGCGCGGGTTACAGGCGGTCGGTGGCGAGCAGCCGGTCACCGCTGAAGGCGAGCAGCCAGCCGCCGCCCTTAGGAGTGGTGAAATCGTCGTCGGCGCGGCCGGTGAGCTGCTCCAACGCGCCCGGCAGCACCTTGCCCTGGCCGCACACCGCCACCTGCCCGCCCGCGCAGGCGAGCGCCAGCAACTGGGCGGCGGTGGCGAGCACCCGCTCGTCGTGCTGTTGGCCCGGCTGAGGCTCGTCCAGATCGCCGCAGATCTCGATCGGTAGGTCGAGTAGTGCGGCGGCCGGGTCCAGGGTCTGTACGCAGCGACGCGGCGACGCCGACACCAACCGGGCCGGCCGGACCAGGGCGATCAGCGCGGCGAGGGCGTACGCCTGGGTCCACCCCTCGTCGTCGAGCGGGCGGGCGGTGTCCGGGCCGGTCCAGGTGGCCCGCTTGCCGGCGTGCGCGTGCCGGACCAGCGCGACGGTGGCCGTCACCGGTGGCAGCGCGGCGAACGCGGCCAGCACCTCGGCGTCGTGCGGGTAGCTGACCAGCCGGATCGCGTCGTCCACGGCGAGCCACCGCACGTCGTCCACCTCGGTGTCGGGCTGGAAACCGCCGCTGGCGACCGTACGCATCGACCAGTAGTCGACCAGCTTGTCCTGCCCCTCGCTGCGGTAGCGCACCGACGGCAGCCGTACCTGCGGCACGCCGCGTACGTCGGCCTCCTCGGCCACCTCGCGGACGGCCGCGACCATCGGATGCTCGCCCGGCTCCAGCTTGCCCTTGGGCAGCGTCCAGTCCCCGTGGCGGGGGCGGTGCACGACGCACACCCGTACGCCGTCGGCGGTGGGACGCCAGCAGACCCCGCCGGCGGCTCGGATGCCCGTCACGGCAGCCATCTGGTCCGCCGTCGCCGGGTGGCCCGGTGCCACGCGGCGGGGAACCGGGCCCGCATCCGGTGGACCGTCTCGCGTTCCCGCTCGGCAAGCCGCCCGGCGGTGACCGCCAACTCGTGGTCGTCCGGTCGGTCGGCGGCGAGGGCGAGCC
Organism: Micromonospora sp. NPDC047527; assembly: GCF_040643015.1. NCBI lineage: Bacteria > Bacillati > Actinomycetota > Actinomycetes > Micromonosporales > Micromonosporaceae > Micromonospora > Micromonospora sp. NPDC047527. The sequence goes on from NZ_JBEYTK010000008.1 coordinate 131,981, forward strand.
AGGTTTCCGCGGCCACCGCCGCGTCCTGGTGCTCGCCGAGCACGTCCTGCACCCGGGCCAGCGCGCGGGACAGCCGGCGCGCGCCCCCGCTGACCGCCGGGAGGACCGCGTTTACCGCGTACCGGGCCTGCTTGGCTTCCTTGCGCACCCCGTGCCAGCGGTCGTCGGGCGCCAGCGGGTCGAGCCCGTCGACGCCGTCCGGGCCGGTGAGCCGTTTCCACGGGCGGGCCACCAGCGCGGGCAGCGTCCGCGCTGCCGGCTCGGACGCCCGGCGGGTGAGCCGGGGCGCGCGGGCGGCCAGCACCAGGGCGTCCACCAGGGCCAGGTAACGCGGGGAGCGCAGCGCCTCGTCGATGGCGGCGAGCGCCTGCCGCTGCCGTTCGGCGAGCGCGTCGTCCAGCCGGCCCACCGCGCCCTGGTCGAGCGAGCTGAGCGGGTCGGCGGCCGCGGTGCGTCGCAGTCGGTCGCGCAGCACCTCGGCGTCGCGGGCCGCGCCGAGCACGCCGGCCAGCCAGCGCAGCTCCGCGCGCAGCGGACGGGACCACGACCTGCGGACCAGCGGCGTGAAGGTACGCAGGTCGCTGCGGAGCCGTCGGGAGGCCACCCGCATCTGGTGCACGGCGGTGTCACCGCCACCGGCCGACGCGCGCAGTCGCACCAGCGGGTCGTGCGTCAGCAGGCGGCGTACCTCCTTGCGGACCACCTCGGTGACCACCTCGCCGGCGCTCGGGTCGGTCGTCAGCTCGCCCGGCGCGACCAGGTCGGGCTCGGCCTGGGCCGCCGAGCCCAGCGCCCGTACGTGTTTCGGGGTGAAGGAGCCGCCCCGGGCGCCTGCCTCGACCAGCACGCCGCCGATCCGGTCCAGCAGCTCCCGGTCGCCGGCCTTGAGCTCCACCTCCAGCTCGCGGAACGCGCCGGTTGCCGCACCGGCGTCGTCGCCCACGGTCACCCGGTCGTCCACCACCTCGGCGAGCACCGCGCCGGCCCTGTCGCACACCTCGTGGGCGTGCCGGATCGTCCGCACCACCGTCACCGGCGCCAGTGGCGCGCCCCGGTGCAGCGCGGTGACCAGCTCCACCAGCTCCGGCGGCGGCTGCCCGACCGGCCCGGGGCGGGAAATCTCGTGCCGGACGCCCGGGGTGCCGGTGGGCAGCTTCACCGTCCACGGCAGTTCGTCGCCCTCGCGGTGCCGCAGTGAGGCACCGGCGCGGGCCAGCCGCAGGTCGACCGTGTCGAGGTAGCGGGCGACGAGCGTCGCCGGTGGCAGCGCCCGGACCCGACCACCGGCCGGGGCCACGGCGGACAGGTCCGGCAGCACGTAGGTGTCGTCCACCTCGTACTTCAGCTCCTCCTCGACCATCAGCTCAGCCTATGCCGCGATCGGTCAGCCGGCGGTGCCACCGACGCGTCGCAGCAACAGTTCCTGTAGATGCACCCGGGCCCCCTCGTCGTCGGCCGCGCGCCGGGTCCAGGTGCCGTCGCCGGCCAGTTCGAACGCGTCCACGTCCGGGCTCATCGCGGCGGTCAGCACGTGGTCCAGTTCGGCGCGGGCGATCGGGTCGCTCACCTGCACCAGCGCCTCCACCCGACGGTCCAGGTTGCGGTGCATCAGGTCCGCCGAGCCCATCCAGAACTCGGCCTCGCCGTTGTTGCCGAAGCGGAAGACCCGGGAGTGCTCCAGGAACCGGCCGAGGATCGAGCGGACCCGGATGTTCTCCGACAGCCCCGGCACCCCCGGACGCAGCGTGCACATGCCCCGGATGAGCAGGTCGACGTGGACGCCGGCCCGGGAGGCCCGGTAGAGCGCGTCGGTGATGCCCTCGTCGACCAAGGAGTTGACCTTGAACTGGACCAGGCCGGGCATGCCGAGTCGGACGTGGGCGATCTCCCGCTCGATCCGCTCGATGAGGCCGCTGCGGATGCCCTGCGGGGCGACCAGCAGCCGCCGGTACGCGGTCTGCCGGCTGTACCCGGTGAGCACGTTGAACAGGTCGGTGAGGTCCGCGCCGATCTCCGGGTCGGCGGTGAGCATGCCGAAGTCCTCGTACAACCGGGCGGTCTTCGGGTGGTAGTTGCCGGTGCCGATGTGGCAGTACCGACGGATCTGGTTGCCCTCCTGCCGGACCACCAGCGCCGTCTTGCAGTGCGTCTTCAGGCCGACCAGGCCGTACACCACGTGGCAGCCGGCGCGTTCCAGGGTGCGCGCCCAACCGATGTTGGCCACCTCGTCGAAGCGGGCCTTCACCTCCACCAGCACCACCACCTGCTTGCCGGCGGCCGCCGCGTCAACCAGCGCGTCGACGATCGGCGAGTCACCGCTGGTGCGGTAGAGGGTCTGCTTGATGGCCAGCACGTTCTCATCGGCGGCGGCCTGCTCGATGAAGCGCTGCACGCTTGTCGCGAACGAGTGGTACGGGTGGTGCACCAGGATGTCCCCGTCGCGCAGGGTGGAGAAGACGCTGCGCGGCACCTCGCCCTCGGCGAGCCGCGGATGGGTGGCCGGCACGAACGGCGGGTCCTTCAGATCCGGGCGGTCGGCCTCGCCGTACACCTGCCACAGCGCCGAGAGGTCCAGCAGGCCGGGCACCCGCAACACGTCCTGGTCGTCCATGTCCAGCTCACGGACGAGCAGCTCCAGCATGTGGTCGGAGATCGACGCGGCGACCTCCAATCGGACGGGCGGGCCGAAACGCCGACGGGCCAGCTCCCGTTCCAGCGCCTGGAGCAGGTCCTCGTCGCGGTCCTCGTCGACCTCCACCTCGGCGTTGCGGGTGACCCGGAACAGGTGGCACTCGACCACCTGCATGCCGCTGAACAGCTGACCCAGGTGCACCGAGATCAGGTCCTCCACCGGCAGCATCCGTACGCCCGGCTGGTCCCGGTCCACCCGGACGAAGCGGGGCACGTTGTTGGGCACCTTCACCCGGGCGAACAGCTCGGAACCGCCGTCCGGGTCGCGGACCGCGACGGCGAGGTTCAGCGAACGCCCGGAGATGTACGGGAACGGGTGTGCCGGGTCGACCGCGAGAGGGGTCAGCACCGGGAAGATGTGCTCCCGGAAGTAGGTGCGCAGCCGTTCCCGCTCCGGGTCGCCCAGCTCGCCCCAGCGCAGGATGCGGATGCCCTCGTCGGCCAGCTTGGGCAGCACGTCGTCGACGAAGCAGGCGGCGTGCCGGGCGACCAGCTCGGCGGCCCGCTCGGCGATCAGGTCCAGCTGCGTACGCAGGGGCAGCCGGTCCCCACCACGGACCGGCAGACCGGCGGAGAGTCGCCGCTTCAGCCCGGCGACCCGCACCATGTAGAACTCGTCGAGGTTGCTGGCGAAGATGGCGAGGAACTTGGCCCGCTCCAGCAGCGGGGTGCGCGGGTCCTCGCCGAGGGTGAGCACCCGGGCGTTGAAGTCGAGCCAGGAGAGCTCCCGGTTGAGGAACCGGTCCTCCGGCAGCGGGGGAGCGGGGGGTTCGTCCTCCCCGCCGGTGGCGGTCAGGGCGGCGCCGGCCGCCGGGCCATCCGTCTCGGTGGGCGGGGCGGCGGATTCGAGGACCTCGTCGAGCCCGGAGGAGGCCGCGCCCGGATCGTCGGCGAGAGTGTCCGCGCGGGCGGCGCCGGCCCGCTCGGCCCGCGACGGGCCGAAGCGGCCGTCGGTGCCACGGATGCGGGTGCCGTTGCGGGGATCGGTGGTGGACGGGCTGGTCGGGTGCTCGCGAGGGGTGCTCACCCGCTCATAATCACCCGATTCCGGTTAACGCAAAATGAACTTGGCCTCGCCGGCTCAGATCATCGTCGGCAATGTCACCCGGACAACCTCGCCGTCGGGATCGGTGTCGATGTGCAGGCGCTGACCGAGCCGGAGCAGCCGCAGCCCGGAGGCGTCGAAGGCCCGAGCGGGGAAACGCAGCTCGGTGCCGTCGTCGAGCAGCAGCACCCCACTGCGTGTCGCCGCGTCATAGCTGGCCACCGTGCCCTGCATGCTGGCACCGTACACCCAGGGGTCAGCTCGCGGAGCGCGCCCGGCAGCCGCCCGCCAGCAGCGCGGCGGTGCGCGGCCCCAGGCCGAGCCGTGCGGCGGTGGCCAGGTCGTCGGCGGTGTCCACGTCCCGGCGCAGGCTGGGCCAGTCGCCGGTCAGCGGCAGGGCGCCGCTCGCCGTGTGCGCCACCGCCGAGCCCACTCCGAACCGTGGGTCAAGATCAACGCCAGGTGGCGCGGCGAGCAGCACCGTGCCGGTGCCGGGCGCGTCCGCCACGAACCGGCGTACCCCGTCGTGGCCGGTCCGGGCCGCGAGCAGCGCGCCGGCCAGTTCAGCCGGGCGCAGCGCCGGCAGGTCGGCGGTGAGCCCGGCCACCCACCCGCTGCCGGTGTGTGCCGCGCCGTGCCGGAAGGCGGCGTTCAGGCCGGCGTCCGGCTGGTCGGGAAGCACCCGCGCCCCGGCGGCGCGGGCCGCCGCCGCCACGCGGGCGTCGTCGGTGACCACCAGGGCCTCGGCGACCGCCGGGCAGGCCAGCACCGCGCGGAGCGTGTCGGCCGCCAGCGCCAGTGCCAGCTCCTCATGGGGTACGCCGGACAGCGCGCCCCGCAGCCGGCTCTTGGCCGCCGACAGACGCTTCACCGGCACCACCACGGCCCACCTCGGCTGACTCACGCCCGCAATCCTGCCAGCAGGGCGGCGGGACCCTCCCTGGCCGTACCGGGGGCGAGCAGGCATGATTTCGGCTGCGGGTGTCGTGGGCCGGACCCGTGGCGGTTCGGGGCGCGACGAGGAGGCACAGTGTCACGGCGGAGGCTGGGGTTCTGGCAACGGTTCGCCGTGGTGCTGGTCAAACCGGTGATGCTCGTGTGGACCCGACGGACGTGGCGGGGCGGCGAGCACCTCGGCCGGGACGGCGACGGCGTGATCATCGTGGCGAACCACATCTCGCACGCCGACCCACTGGTCTCCGCGCACTTCATCTACGACTCGGGCCGGTGGCCGCAGTACCTGGGCAAGGCCAGCGTGTTCCGGGTGCCGCTGGTCGGTTGGATCCTGCGCCGGTGCCGGCAGATCCCGGTCGAGCGGGGCAGCGTGGACGCGGTGCGCTCGCTGGACGCGCTGGTCGCCGCACTGGACGACGGCGGCGCGGTCGTGATCTACCCGGAGGGCACCACCACCAAACAGCCCGACCTGTGGCCCATGAAGGCCAAGACCGGCGCGGCCCGGCTGGCGCTGGCCACCGGTGCGCCCGTGGTGCCGCTGGTGATGTGGGGGCCGGAGCGGATCTTCGACCCGCGGACCAACCGGCTGAACCCCCGCCCCCGGATCCCGGTTACCGTGGTCGCCGGCGAACCGGTCGACCTGGCCCGGTGGGCGGGCGCCGAGCCGAACCGGGCCACCCTCGAAGAGATGACGGACGCCATCATGTTGCGGCTGCGGGACATGCTCGCCGAGATACGGGGCGGAACACCGCCGCCGTTGTGGGAACGACCCGTCCGGCCCTCCGCCGAGCGCCAGCAGCAGGGGGGTGTCGCGTGAGCGGCCACGTCGCGGTTCTCGGTGCCGGCTCCTGGGGCACCGCGTTCGCCAAGATCCTCGCCGACGCGGGGCGGGACGTCACGGTGTGGGCACGACGCGCACCGGTGGCGCAGAGCATCCGCACCGAGCGTCGCAACCCGGAGTACCTGCCGGACCTGCTGCTGCCGGCCCGGGTCACCGCCACCGCAGACGCCGTCGAGGCGATCACCGGCGCCGAACTGGTGGTGCTGGCCGTGCCGGCGCAGACACTGCGCGGCAACCTCGCCGAGTGGTCCGGGCACCTGCACCCGGACGCCACCCTGGTGTCGCTGATGAAGGGCATCGAACTCGGCACCACCAAGCGGATGAGCGAGGTCATCGTCGAGACCGCCGGGGTCGCCGCAGACCGGGTGGTGGTGGTCTCCGGCCCGAACCTGGCCCCGGAGATCGCCGCCGAACAGCCGGCCGCCACGGTGGTCGCCGGGACGAACACCCACCGCACCACCCTCGTGCAGTCGTCGATCCGGACGCCCTACCTGCGTCCGTACACCAACGACGACGTGATCGGCTGCGAGCTGGGCGGCGCGGTCAAGAACGTCATCGCGCTGTCGTACGGCATCGCCACCGCGATGGGCTTCGGCGACAACACCCGGGCCATGTTGATGACCCGCGGGCTGGCCGAGACGGCCCGCCTGGGCGTGGCGCTCGGCGCGGACCCGATCACCTTCGCCGGCCTGGCGGGCATGGGCGACCTGGTCGCCTCCTGCTCGTCCCCGCTGGCCCGCAACCGCACCTTCGGCGAGCACCTGGGCCGGGGTGAGACCCTGGAGCAGGCGCAGGCCGCGACCCGGCAGACCGCCGAGGGCGTGAAGAGCTGCCTGGCGATCCGCGACCTGGCCCGCGCGCACGGCGTGGAGATGCCGATCACCGAGCACGTCGAGCGGATCTGCCACGAGGGGATGGACCCGCGGGTGGCCGTGGAGGCCCTGATGAGCCGGACCGCCAAGCCCGAATCGTACGAGTGAGGATCCGATGACCGATCTGGGAGACGGCACCCGCTCCGTACGCGCGGGGTTGCCCGAGCCGACACCGGGGGATCCGTTCCTGCCGGGGCCGGTCTTCGCCGCGCCGTACCACCTCGACCCGTGGCAGGGCCAGGGCTCGTCACCGAACGGCTACGGCCGCCCCGACAATCCGACCCGGCGACTGCTGGAAGCCGCGGTGGGCGAGTTGGAGGGCGGTGACTGCCGGGTCTTCGCCACCGGCCAGGCCGCCATCACCGGCCTGCTGCTCACCCTGCTGCGCCCGGGGGACACCGTCGTGCTGCCCGCCGACGGATACTTCCCCGTCCGGGCGTTCGCCACCGACGTCCTGGAGACGATCGGTGTCCGGGTGCTCTTCGTGCCGACCGTCGGGCCGTACCCGTCGCTTCAGGGCGTCCGCCTGGTGCTGGTGGAGACCCCGGCCAACCCCGGCCTGGACGTGGTCGACGTGACCGCCCTGGCCGAGCGTGCACACGCCGCCGGCGCGCTGCTCGCGGTGGACAACACCACCGCCACCCCGCTCGGTCAGCGCCCGCTGGACCTCGGCGCCGACCTGGTGGTCGCGTCCGGCACCAAGGCGCTCACCGGCCACTCCGACCTGCTGCTGGGCTACCTGGCCAGCCGGTCCGCCGAGCTGGTGGAGGCGGTGACGGCCTGGCGTACGGTCACCGGCGCGGTGCCGGGGGCGTTCGACGCCTGGCTGGCACACCGGTCGCTGGGCACCCTCGACCTGCGGCTGGCCCGGCAGAGCGCGAACGCCGCAGCGGTCACCGAGCTGCTGGCCGGCCGGCCGGACGTGACAGGCCTGCGCTGGCCGGGGCGGCCGGAGGACCCCGCGTATCCGGTGGCGTCGGCGCAGATGCGCCGCATGCCCGGCGTGGTCTCGTTCGACCTGGGCGACGCCGACCGGGTGGGTCGCTTCATCGCCGCCGCCCGGCTGGTGGCGGCTGCCACCTCCTTCGGTGGCCTGCACACCACCGCCGACCGGCGGGCGCAGTGGGGCGACGACACCTCGCCCGGCTTCGTCCGGCTCTCCTGCGGTGTGGAGGACACGGCCGACCTGGTGGCCGACATCGCCGCCGCGCTGGGCTGAGTGGGAGCGCCGGACGTTTCCCGGAGGATCTCCCATGACACCAGCACTTCCCGCCGACCGGTCCGCCCTCGTGAGCCGGTTGCGCGCCGCCGGCTGCGTCTACGCCGAGGACGAGGCCGAACTGCTGCTCGCCGCCGCCGAGTCCCCCGCCGTGTTGGCGGAACTGACCGACCGCCGGGTGGCCGGCGAACCACTGGAACACCTGCTCGGCTGGGCGGAGTTCTGCGGTCTGCGGATCGCCGTCGACGCGGGCGTCTTCGTGCCGCGTGGCCGGACAGCCCTGCTGGTCGAGGCGGCGGCCACCGTGACCGGCGCGGCGCCGGCCGTGGTCGATCTGTGCTGCGGCTCCGGGGCCACCACTGTCGCGCTGGCGCGCCGGCTCGCGCCGCGTTGGCTGGCCGCCGCCGACATCGACCCGGCCGCCGTGGCGTGCGCCCGACGCAACCTCGCCGGGCTGGCCGCCGAGGTGTTCGAGGGCGACCTGTTCGCGCCGTTGCCGCCGCGCTGGCGGGGCCAGCTGGACCTGGTGGTCGCCAACGCCCCGTACGTGCCGACCGACGCGGTGGCGCTGATGCCCGCCGAGGCGCGGCTGCACGAGGCGCCGGTGGCGCTCGACGGCGGGCCGGACGGGCTCGCCGTGCTGCGCCGGGTGGCCGCCGGCGCAGCCGGATGGCTGGCACCCGGCGGGCACCTGGTGGTGGAGGTCAGCCTCGGTCAGGTGGACGCGCTCTGCGCGGCCCTCGGCGCGGTCGGGCTGGAGCCGAACGTGCGGCACGACGAGGACCTGGACGCCACCGCGTTGACCGCCCGCCGTCCCGGTTGAGCCCGCCCGCCTGATCGCTCACCACCACCCTGCGCGCCCGGGCCTGCCGTCCCGCAGCCCATCGCACCGGCCTGGCCCGCACTGGCTTGGCCTGGCTTGGCCTGGCTTGGCCTGGCCTCGCCTCGCCGGACACCGGGGCCGCCCGTACCCCATGTCTCGCCCCCTTTGCTCTGCTTCAACCGGCGCAACACTCTGGGACCGTTTGTGTTGCGTGGGGTGAAGCAGAGCAAAGGGGGCGCGACAGCGACCTGGGCACCCGCGAAGGCGCCGTGACATAACGCCCGCTGCCCGCGAATGTCGGGGCTTGCACGTCTCCTGAGGTGGCCGGCATGGCGGGGGAAGCGGGGTTGGCACTAGCCTCGGCTCACACCCAGGACAGCGGGAGGCGGTTTCGGTGGGCAGCGCAGGGATGCCGGTGGTCGTCGGCCTGGACAACGGAGGCACCAGCAACAACGCCACCGTGCTGACGGTGGACGGCCGGTTCCTGGTGGACGGGCTGCTGGAGATCCCCAGCGAGGTGCGCGCCGGGCCGGAGGCGGCGATCGAGGCGCTGGCCCGCGCGCTGGACGGTGCGCTGGCCCACACGGGTGTGCCGCGCGAGCTGGTCCGCGCCGTCGGCCTGGACACCCCCGGTCCGGCGAGCGCCACCGGGGTCATCTCGTCGCGGGGCTCGACCAACTTCTCCCAGCCCGCGTGGCGCGGCTTCGACGTGCGGGGCGCGCTGGAGCGGCGGCTCGGCCTGCCGGTGATCTACCACAACGACGGCAACGCCGCCGCGCTCTACGCCCACCACGTGTACTTCGGCGACGAGGCGATGACCAGGTCGTCGGTCGCCGCGATCGTCGGCACCGGGCTCGGCGGTGGAGTGGTCGAGGCCGGTCGGGTGATCGCCGGCGCCGCTGGGATGGCCGGCGAACTGGGCCACGTGCACATCCCGTTGAACGGGCTGCTCGGCCCGGAGCAGCCCGAGCCGACCTGCGCCTGCGGCTTCACCGGCGACGTCGAGAGCGTCGCGTCGCTGACCGGCATCGAGCGCAACCTCCTGCCGTACTGGCTGACCCGTTATCCCGACCACCCGCTCGCCGCCGAGCCGGTGGCCCGGGCGGCGAAGCTGGTCCGGGGCTACGGCGAGCGGGGCGACGCGCTGGCCCGGGACCTGTTCACCCAGCAGGCGATGGCGCTGGGCCGCCTGTTCACCGTGGCGGCCAACTTCACCGACCCGCACGCCTACTTCGTGGGCGGCGGCGTGGTGGAGGCGGCGCCGGAGTTCCGGGACTGGTTCCTGGCGACGGTCCGCGAGCACACCGTGCTCCGGCAGGAGCAGGCGGCGCTGACCACGTTCGCCCTGGTGCCGGACCGGGACATGGCAGGCGCCCGTGGCGTGGCGATCGCCGCGCTGGAGGCGCTGCGCGCCGTGCCGGAGCCCCGCCCGCTGGTCGCCTGACGCTGGTCGGCTGCCGCTGCCCGGCCCGCCCGCCGCCCCGCCGCTGCCCGGCCCGCCGCTGCGGCTCGCCCGCCGCTGTCGCCCGGGCCGCTGGCTGTTGCCGGCGGTCGGCTGTGGACACGCCGTGGGCCCGGCGGGGTCAGTGGCGCGCCGGGCCCGAGGTCGAGAGAGTGGTCAGCGGCGGGGTGGGGCCTGGGAGAAGGCGGCCCAGGCCGTCGGCGGGAACAGCAGGGCCGGGCCGGCCGGGTCCTTGGAGTCGCGAACGGCCACCAGTCGTGGGATCGAGGCGACCTCCACGCAGGCGCCCTCGTCGCCGCTGCGGCTGCTCTTGTGCCATGTCGCCGCGGCCAGCGCCGCGTGGATTGTCGGTGTCATGGTTCCTACCGTCCCTTCAGGAGTGACAGGAGCTGTTCGCGGCTGTCGGCGGGGCTGAGCGCCACGCTCCGCAGATGCTCCATGATCTTGGTGCAGGTACGAGTCTCGCCTGCCCGGTCGAGGATCATCTGACCGGCGACGGTCTCCACCGAGGCAATGATCGGGTCCTCCGGGTCGGCGAACTCCAGGATGTGCAGCGAGCCCCGGGTGCCCCGGTGGTAGCCGGCGGAGAGCGGGATCACCTGGACGGTGATGTTGGGCAGCTCGGCCATCTTGACCAGGTGCCGCAGTTGTCCGTCCATCACTGACTGGTCGCCGACCGGGCGCAGCAGCGCGCCCTCGTCGATGATGGCGTCGAAGATGGGTGGGTCGTCGGCGGTGAGGCGCTGCTGGCGGTCGAGCCGGGCCTTGACCCGCTGCTCCACCATGTCGTCGCCGAGGGTGTGCGGCCCGCCGCGCATCACCCCGCGGACATAGTCGGCCGTCTGCAGCAGGCCGGGCACCACCGACGGCTCGAAGTTGGCGATGGCGGTGGCCTCCGCCTCCAGGGCGATGAAGTCGATGGTGCGCGGGTCCAGCACGTACGAGTACGACACCCACCAGCCCGGTTTGCGGGCGTCCTTGGCGAGCTGCACCGCCGCGGCCACCTCGTCGGCGCCCACCCCGTACGAGGTGAGCAGGGCGCGCACGGTGGCCGGGCTGATCAGTGTCTGGGCGTTCTCGTATCGGGAGAGGGTGCTGCGGGTGCTGTTGATTTCATCCGCGGCTGTCTCCAGGGTCAGCCCGGCGGCTTCCCGGTGGTGGCGCAGGGCGATGCCGAGCCGGCGGGCGCGAGCGGTCTTCGGAGCCATGCATCGATGGTCGCACACATTTGCGGGAACGTGTGCATGAGATATCGCCGATGAGAGTTGCATTCATGGCTGTGTACGTGTCAGGCTGTCATCACGTCCTCACCGCCGGTTGTCGTGGCGACGGTGGTGGTGAGCGACCGGAGGGGATAAGGGCGCGCGGCGATCGGGTTTCTCCCCCGTACCCGATCGCCGCGTGCCGCCGCCATTTCGGTCCGCCGGAAGGAGACGACGTGCGTACCGGTCCGGAGTGCCCCGCCGTTCCCCCGGACGGCCGACGATGACCCGATTCCTGGTCGTGCTCACCGACGTGCGTCCCGTCGAGGGCATCGACCGCAACGAGCGCACCGTCCCGGAGCGGCGCCGGCAGGTGGTCGGTGCCAGCAGCCGCGAGGCCGCCGACCGCATCGCCGGGGCGTTCATGGCCCTGGGCATGGTGCGGGCCGGCCGGCAGCGGGTCAAGGTGATCGCGGTCGGCCGCCGCCACGCCCGGGACTGACCATCCCGTCACGCACCGTATAGCCTCTGTTGACCGAATGCCGTGTCGCGCCGTGGCTCACCGGGTATCGCCTCGCCCTACCGCCACGCACAGTAAGGTCAACCGGGTGAGCGCCATCGGCGAGCACGGCCAGCCGCAGTCGCGTACGAAGAGGTGACCGGAGTGACCACCCCAGGCAAGACCCGCGTGGCGATCGTCTTCGGCGGCCGTAGCCCGGAGCACGGCATCTCCTGCGTCAGCGCCGGCAGCGTGTTCGCCGCCCTCGACCCGGACGAGTACGAGGTGGTGCCGGTGGGCATCACCCGCGCCGGCCAATGGGTTCTGACCAGCGGAGATCCCGCCCAACTCGCGATCAGCGCCCGGCAGTTGCCGGAGATCACCGCCGACTCCGGCGACGACATCGTGCTGCGAGCCGACCCCACCGGCAACGGGCTGATGGTGCTCGACCCGACCGAGGGCCCCCGGGCGCTGGCCGACGTGGACGTGGTCTTCCCGGTGCTGCACGGCGCGTACGGCGAGGACGGCACCATCCAGGGAATGCTGGAGATGGCCGGCATCCCGTACGTCGGTGCGAACGTGTTCGCCTCCGCCGCCGCCATGGACAAGGAGTTCACCAAGAAGCTCTGCGCGGCCGAGGGCATCCCGGTCGGCCCGTACGCGGTGCTGCGCAACGGGATGACGCTCAGCGAGCAGGACAAGGAGCGGCTCGGCCTGCCCGTCTTCGTCAAGCCGTCCCGCGCCGGGTCGTCGTTCGGCATCACCCGGGTCACCGACTGGGCGCGACTGGACGAGGCGGTCGCCACCGCTCGGCAGTTCGACCCGAAGGTCATCATCGAGGCCGGGATCGTCGGCCGCGAGATCGAGTGCGGCGTGCTGGAGGGTGAGGCCGGCGGTGCGCCCGAGGCGTCCGTGCTGGCCGAGGTACGGGTCGTCGCTGGCCACGACTTCTACGACTTCGAGGCGAAGTACCTCGACGACTCCTGCGAGTACGACATCCCGGCTGGTCTGCCGGAGAAGGTGACCCGCCAGGTGCAGGAGTACGCGGTCCGCGCGTTCACCGCCCTGGACTGCGCCGGCCTGGCCCGGGCCGACTTCTTCGTCACCCCCGAGCTGGACGTCTACCTCAACGAGATCAACACGATGCCCGGGTTCACGCCGACGTCGATGTTCCCGCGGATGTGGGCGGCCTCCGGCCTGGAGTACCCGAAGCTGGTCAACCGCCTGATCCGCACCGCCCAGCGGCGCGGCGTCGGTCTGCACTGACGCCACCCCGCCGCCCGGCGGGCGTCATGAGCGAGCGGCCCGGGACAACGGGCATCACGAGCGCCCCGGGACGGCGGGCGTCACGAGCGGCCACGGCCGGTGGGCGTCACGAGCGGCTCCGGCCGGGGCGGATCGCCCAGCCGGCGGCGCGGTCAGGGTCAGCGCCGGCAGCCGGCCGGGATCGCCCCGCCGGAGGGCACCGTAGCCACGATCGTGCTGGAGATCGGCGCGGCCCACTGCAGCGGCTGCTCGTAGGAGCGCGGGACGCGTACCGCCACCGGCGTCTCCCGGTCGACGGTGGTGAGCACCGTCGCGTCTGCCTGCTCGACGGGATGCCAGCAGACCCCGTTGACCGTCCAGACCTCGTCGGTGGCCGGGATCGTCGGCTCGGCGCCCCCGCAGGCCACGGTGAGCGCCGGGTCGCCGTACGCGGCGTTCTGCTCCGGGCCGGCGGTGACCGGACGCTGGGCCAGGTCGCGGATGGTCTGCGGCAGCTGGGAGAGCAGCGCACGGCAGACCGTGGCCGGGCGGGTGGCCAGCGCCGGGGCGGCCATCTCGACCGGGGTGGTGGACTGCACCCGGGCGGTGGTCGGGGACGGGCTCGGGGCGGCGGCCGGCGTGGCCGGGGTGAGCTTCGTGAAGGCCAGCACGGCCACCAGCAGCGTGATCGGCAACGCGATCGCCGTGGCCAGCAGAGCGGCGCCCCGGATGGTCCGATCACGCCCGGCCGGCGCGTCGGCAGTCGGGTCGCCGGTCCCGCGGTTACCGTCAGCCCGCTCGGGCGTCCCGTCGGCCGCGTCGCGCGTCCCGTCGTCGTCGAGATCAGCCGAGGAGGTCGTCATCTCGTCCACTTACAGCCGCACCACCGAACACGTGAGGGTGCGCGTGATGCCGGGCACCATCTGCACCTTGCTGACGATGAGTTTGCCGAGCTCGTCGACGGTGTTCGCCTCGGTGAGGACGACCACGTCGTACGGGCCGGTGACGGCGTCGACGCGTACCACGCCGGCGATGTCCGCGATGAAACCCGCCACGTCACGTGCGCGGCCGACCTCGGTCTGGATGAGGATGTACGCCTGTACCACGACTCGACCTCCGTCCGTCGCCGCCCAGGGGCGGCCCGAAGGGTGAAACTACCTTACGGACCAGGTCTGATCCCTATCGGTGGTCAAGGAGCAGCGGTGAGCGAGCACGGCGGTGCCGGGCAGAACGGGCGGAACGCCGGCGGTGGGGCCAGTGTGGCCGGGATCGGCGAGTTCGGGCTGATCGGGCGGGTCACCGCCCGGTTGGCGATGGGCCCCACGACCCTGCTCGGCCCCGGGGACGACGCGGCGGTGGTGGCCGCACCGGACGGCCGGGTGGCGGCCTCCACGGACGTGCTGGTCGACGGCCGGCACTTCCGGCGGGACTGGTGCTCGGCGCGCGACGTCGGCCATCGGGCGGCGGCGGCCAACCTGGCCGACATCGCGGCGATGGGCGCCACCCCGACCGCCCTGCTGGTCGCCCTCTGCATGCCGGCGGATCTGGAGACGAGTTGGGCGGAGGGCCTGGCCGACGGGCTGGCCGCCGAGGCGGCCACGGTCGGCGCGAGCGTGGTCGGCGGGGACATGTCGGCCAGCCCCACCCTGACCATCGCGGTGACCGCGCTGGGTGACCTCGGCGGCCGAGCGCCGGTGGTGCGCTCCGGGGCCCGCCCCGGGGACGTGCTGGCCCTGGCCGGCCGCATCGGGTACGCGGCGGCCGGGCTGACCGTGCTCACCCGCGGCTTCCGGACGCCCCGACTGCTGGTCGAGGCGTACCGGCAACCGCAGGTGCCGTACGCGGCCGGGCCGCAGGGCGCCCTGCTCGGCGCCACCTCGATGATCGACGTGTCGGACGGGTTGCTCGCCGACGTGGGGCACGTGGCCAGGGCCAGCGGGGTGGCGATCGATGTGCGCCGGGACGCGTTCGAGGTGCCCCGGCAGATGGCCGATGCCGCGCGGGCGCTCGGCGTCGACCCGTACACCTGGATCCTGGCCGGTGGCGAGGATCACGCGCTGGCCGCGACCTTCCCCCCGGCGGTGGCGTTGCCGCCGGAATGGCGGCCGATCGGCCTGGTCACGGCCGGTGCCGGGGTCACGGTCGACGGGGCGTCCTACGACGGGCCGAGGGGCTGGGACCACTTCCGGTGAGGTCCCGCGCCGGCCGTACGCTGGACACCGTGAGTGAGATCGAGATCCGGCTGGCGCGGTTCGACGCGCCGGTGGCGCAGCAGTTGATCCGGGACGCGCTGGCCGACCTCGGGGCCCGCTACGGGGGCACCGGCGACGACACCCCGGTGGCCGCCACCGAGTTCGAGCCGCCGGACGGCGCGTTCCTCATCGCCTACCTGGGCGGCGAGCCGGTCGGCTGCGGCGGCTGGCGCAGCCACGGCCCGGACACCGCGGAGTTGAAGCGGATGTACACCGCCCCGGCGGCCCGTGGACGCGGCGTCGCGCGGACGGTGCTCGCGGCCGTCGAGCGTTCGGCCCGTGAGCAGGGCCGCAAGCGGATGGTCCTGGAGTGTGGGGACCGGCAGCCCGAGGCGATCGCCATGTACACGTCAGCCGGCTACGACCGGATCCCGAACTTCGGCTTCTACAAGGACGCGGAGGGCTGTGTGTCCTTCGGCCGCGTGCTCTGAGCAGCCGAGCCGGCCCGTGCCGACCCGGGTGCGGACACGACAGAGCCGGCGGACCGCAGAGGTCCGCCGGCTGAGCCGAA
The DNA here is from genome assembly GCF_040643015.1 of Micromonospora sp. NPDC047527. NCBI lineage: Bacteria > Bacillati > Actinomycetota > Actinomycetes > Micromonosporales > Micromonosporaceae > Micromonospora > Micromonospora sp. NPDC047527. The sequence goes on from NZ_JBEYTK010000008.1 coordinate 147,597, forward strand.
CGAGAAGAGTGGGTGCCGCCGCGTCAGGCGCGGGTGACCTTGCCGGCCTTGATGCACGAGGTGCAGACCTGCAACTTCTTGGTGTTGCCGCCACCGGCCGGGGTACGCACCGACTGGATGTTCGGGTTCCAGCGGCGGTTGGTCCGCCGGTGCGAGTGGGACACGTTGTGGCCGAAGCCCGGTCCCTTGCCACAGACGTCGCACACGCTAGCCACGGGATACTCCTGGGATTGAAACGTTCATGAGGTCGCCGGCAGGTGCTGCCCGGGCAACCTGGTCAGGTTACCCGATGACCCGCCGACCCGGCCAACCGGCCCGGCCGGGCGGTCGTCCGCGGCCTGGCCTGGCGGTGGGTCCGACCGCCTGGTGGCGGACCGGCCCGGCGGCAACCGTACCGGAGGGGGTCACCCCGGCCCGGAGCACCACCGGCCCGGGGTCGAACGGACACGCCCGGCGAGTCCGACGCGTGTCGGTGCGCGCCAGTAGGCTTCGGGCCGTGCTGGACACCCTCGACGCCGCCGCGGTCCGCCGCTGGTGCGCGAGCGGGCTGGCCGCGCTCAAGCGCCACCAGGGCGAGATCGACCAGCTCAACGTCTACCCGGTGCCCGACGGTGACACCGGCACCAACCTGGTGCTCACCCTCACCTCGGCCCAGCAGGCCCTCTCGATGGACCTGGACACCCTTCCCGACAGCGGCCCGACCGCGCACGGGCACGCGTTGCGGCTGATGGCCCAGGGAGCACTGCTCGGCGCGCGGGGCAACTCCGGGGTCATCCTCTCGCAGATCCTGCGCGGCTTCGCCGACGCCGTCGCCGCGGTGCCGGCGGTGCGCGGCCGGGACCTGGCCGTCGCGCTGCGGTCCGCGACCTCCGCCGCGTACGCGGCGGTCGGTCAGCCCGTGGAGGGCACCCTGCTCACCGTGGTCGCCGCGGCAGCCGCCGCAGCCGAACGGTCCGACAGCGACGACCTGCCCACGGTGGCCCGGCTCGCGGCGCGGTCGGCGGCCGAGGCGCTGGAACGCACCCCGGAGCAGTTGCCGGCCCTGGCCCGCGCCGGCGTGGTCGACGCGGGCGGCCGGGGCTTCTGCGTCCTGCTCGACGCCCTCGTCGAGGTGCTCACCGGGGAGAGCGCCGCCCGGCCCGCGCCGGCACCGCGCACCGCCCGCCCGGCCGCCGTCGTCGCACGGGAGACCGGCTCCGAGGAGTACGCCTACGAGGTGCAGTACCTGCTCGACGCACGGGCCGACGCGGTGGCCGTGCTGCGCCGGGCGCTGGCCGCGCTGGGGGATTCGCTGGTGGTGGTCGGCGACGGGCGCGAGCCGGAAGCCACCTGGAACGTGCACGTGCACGTCAACGATGTGGGCGCGGCCGTCGAGGCGGGTGTCACCGCCGGTCGCCCGTACCGGATCTCGGTGACCCGCTTCGCCGACCAGCCGGGGCCGTCCCACGGCCCGGTCGAGGACGGCCGGGCCGCCGTGGTGGTCGCCACCGGCGTGGGGATCGCCGACCTGTTCGCCACCGAGGGTGCCACCGTGGTGCCGGGTAACCCGTCCATCGGCGAGCTGCTGGACGCGGTGCGCAGCACCGGTGCGGCCCGGGTGGTGGTGCTGCCCAACGACCCGAGCACCGGGGCGGTGGCGAGCGCGGCGGCCCGCGAGGCAGACCGCTACGGCATCAAGGTGAGCGTGGTGCCGACCCGCTCGCCGGTGCAGGCCCTCGCGGCCCTCGCGGTCCGCGACGGCACCCGCCGCTTCGAGGACGACGTGATCGCGATGGCCGAGGCGGCGGGCGCCTGCCGCTACGCCGAGATCTGCCACGCCAGCCGCGACGCGTTGACCGTCGCCGGCCCGTGCCGCCCCGGGGACGTGCTGGCGCTCGTCGAGGGGGAGGTGCACCTGATCGGCACCGACCTGACCGACACCTGCGCGGCGGTCGTCGACCAGATGCTCGGCGGCGGTGGGGAGCTGGTCACCCTGCTGGCCGGGGTGGACGCGCCCGCCGGGCTCACCGACGCCGTCCGCGCGCACGTCGCGCGGCGCTGGCCGTTCGTCGAGGTGCAGGCATACCCGGGCGGCCAGCCGTTCTATCCGCTCCTGGTGGGGGTCGAATGAGTGAGCCGGCCACGGTGGACACTCCGCTGAAGAAGCTCGTCGGCGACAAGACGGCCAAGGCCCTGGCCGCCCAGCTCGACCTGCACACCGCGGGTGACCTCGTCTACCACTTCCCGCGTCGCTACGACGAGCGCGGCGAGCACACCGACATCCGCTCCCTGGACGTCGGCGAGCAGGTCACCGTGCTGGCGCAGGTGCAGCGCACCGCCGTCCGCCCGATGCGCCAGCGCCGGGGCAACCTGCTGGAGGTGACCGTCGGCGACGGCTCCGGTGGTCTGCTGACGCTTACCTTCTTCGGCAACCAGGCGTGGCGCGAGCGGGAGTTGCGTCCGGGCCGGTGGGGGCTGTTCGCCGGCAAGGTCACCGAGTTCCGGGGGAAACGGCAGCTCAACGGCCCGGAGTACGTCCTGCTCGGCGAGGGCGGCGAGGGCGAGGCGGCGGTCAGCGACGAGATCGAGGAGTTCGCCGGTGCGCTGATCCCCGTCTACCCGGCCGCCGCCGCCGTCCCGACCTGGGTGATCGCCCGCTGCGTGCGCGTCGTCCTGGACACGTTCACCCCGCCGGAGGATCCGCTGCCGGCCACCGTGCGGGCCAGCCGCAACCTGGTCGGCCTGGGCACCGCCCTGCGGGAGATCCACCGGCCGTCCAGCAAGGAGGAGCTGTACCGGGCGCGGCGGCGGCTCAAGTGGGATGAGGCGTTCGCCGTCCAGTTGACGCTGGTGCAGCGCAAGCACCGCGCCGCCGACTGGCCGGCCCGTCCCCGTCCGGCACGCGCTGGTGGGCTGCTGGACGCGTTCGACGCCCGGCTGCCGTACGAGCTGACCGGCGGGCAGCGCGACGTCGGCGTGGAGATCGCCACGGACCTGGCGGCCCCGCATCCGATGCACCGTCTGTTGCAGGGTGAGGTGGGCTCGGGCAAGACGGTGGTGGCGTTGCGGGCGATGCTTCAGGTGGTGGACGCGGGCGGGCAGGCGGCGCTGCTGGCGCCCACCGAGGTGCTGGCCGCGCAGCACTACCGGGGCATGCGCGACCTGCTCGGGCCGTTGGGGCGGGCCGGCGAGCTGGATTCCGCCGAGCACGCCACCCAGGTCGAGTTGGTGACCGGCTCGCTGGGCGCGGCGGCCCGGCGTCGGGCGCTCGGCGAGGTGGCCAGCGGCAACGCCGGCATCGTGCTCGGCACCCACGCCCTGCTCTACGAGGGGGTGGACTTCGCCGACCTGGGTCTGGTGGTGGTCGACGAGCAGCACCGGTTCGGTGTGGAGCAGCGCGACGCGTTGCGGGCCAAGGCCGCCCAGCCGCCGCACGTGCTGGTGATGACGGCCACCCCGATCCCGCGCACGGTCGCGATGACCGTCTACGGCGACCTGGAGGTGTCCACCCTCTCGCAGCTGCCCCGGGGCCGGTCACCGATCGCCTCGCACGTGGTGCCGGCCGCCGAGAAGCCGGCCTTCCTGGACCGGGCGTGGCGCCGGCTGCGCGAGGAGGTGGCCGCCGGTCACCAGGCGTACGTGGTGTGCCCGCGGATCGGCGAAGGGCCGGTCAGCGACGAGGAGCCGCCGCCGGTCGACGACAACGGGCGCCGCCCGCCCCTCGCCGTGACCGAGGTGGCCCCGCTGCTGGCCGAGGGGCCGCTGCACGGGCTACGGATCGGCGTGCTGCACGGCCGTCTGCCGGCCGACGAGAAGGACGCGGTGATGCGCTCCTTCGCCGCCGGTGACCTGGACGTGCTGGTGGCGACCACCGTCATCGAGGTCGGTGTGGACGTGCCGAACGCGACCGTGATGATCGTGCTGGACGCCGACCGGTTCGGTGTCTCGCAACTGCACCAGCTGCGGGGCCGGGTCGGCCGGGGTTCCGCCGCCGGGCTCTGCCTGCTGGTCAGCGAGGCCGCCGAGGGGTCGTCGGCGCGGGAACGGCTGGACGCGGTCGCGTCCACCAGCGACGGTTTCAAGCTCGCCGAGCTTGATCTGGAGCAGCGCCGCGAAGGTGACGTGCTGGGCGCCACCCAGTCGGGGCACCGCTCACACCTGCGGCTGCTGTCCCTGCGACGCGACGCCGACCTGATCCGCGACGCCCGCGCCGAGGCGATTGTCCTCATCGAGGAGGACCCGGAGCTGACCCGCAACCCGGCGCTTGCCGCGTCGGTCGCGGCCCTGGTCGACGAGGACCGCGCGGAGTACCTGGAAAAGGGCTGACCGCCTGCTACCGCTGGCCGCCCCTTTCGCGCCCCTCGAACGGCTTGGGGGCCGATCGTCACGGCCGCCGGGCGGCGGGCACCTCCGCCCGTCCTTTGCTCTGCTTCAACGTACGCAACAGTCGCCGTCCGCATGCCGGACGGCGACTGTTGCGTGGGGGTAAGCAGAGCAAAGGACGCGTGATGACCTGTCCCCGGTGTCGCCGCCGGTCACTGCGGTGACCGCGATCTGGAGGCGGGGGACCGCGGCCGAGCCGGAAACGCCCGAGGGCGCGTCGACCGGGTGGTCGACACGCCCTCGGGTTCAGCGCGGTTCGGTTCAGACGGTGAAGCGGAGCCGGCGACGACGCGCCATCACGAACAGGCCCGCACCGGCGGCCAGGAGCACGATGGCACCGCCAGCGATCAGGGTGGTGTTCGTGCCGGTGAGCGGCAGGCCGCCACCCTCGCCGCCGCAGTCGGTCGGCTTGACCCACTTCACGGCCTCGGCCGGGTCGCCCTCCTCGCCCTCGATGCTGGGCGTGACGGTCAGACCCTCGTACGCGTCGAAGGAGACCTCGGTCTTCTTGCCCGGGATCAGTTCGAGCTTCTTGACGACGTTCTTCTCCGAGGTGAGCAGGACGGTCTCGGTGACGCCGTCCGCCGGGTTGTCGGCGGTGATGACCAGCACGTCACAGTCGAAGACGATCTCGAACACCGGGGCGTCGGGCTCCTCCGGCACCAGCGGGCCGGTCGGCTCGCTCGGCTGCGGGGTCGGCACCGGGCTGGTCGGGACCGGCTCGGTCGGAACCGGGCTGGTCGGAACCGGCTCGGTCGGGACCGGGCTGGTCGGGACGGGGGTCGTCGGCGCCGGGCTGGAAGGCTCGGCGCTCGGCGTCACGGTCGGCGACGCCGTGGGCGTCGTCGGCGTCGGGGTGGCCGTCGGCGGCGTGGTGCAGTTCTTCTTCACATTGGCTTTGCCGATGGCGGTGTTGGTGTGCAGCCGCCCGTTGCGCAGCCACTCGGCGGTGATCTTCACCTCGAGCGCCGCACCCTTGGTGGTGTACTGCACGCCGGTCACGTTGCCCTCGGACGGCTTCGGCAGGTTGGTGCCCGCCGCGATGCCGGTGATGGCGGTGCCGGACGGGGACCACACCTTGGTGATGGTGCCGGGGAGGTCGCGCTCGCTGTTCACCACCTTCCACTCAACGCGGTACACGCCCTTCGTGTCCGTCTTGCAGGCGGTGCCGGAGACGGTCGTGTGGTGCGCGAGCGCCGGGGTGGCGAAAGTCGCTGCACCGGTGAGGCCGATCAGCGCGCCCGCGACGATGGCCGCGATGCGCCGGAACGGAGACTTGGGAGGGTTCACGCAGGCTCCTGGTAAGGGTGTACGGATCACGTGCGGGAGGCCGGGAGGCCGAACGACCGGGTGGGTCGTCTGCTCACTGGGGTGTCGCGCGACGTGGTTCTGCTCCCGTGCGAGACGGGAACAGAGGGTGACTGTACTGACGACTCATGAATGAGGGGAGTTCAGATCATTGCCGTTAGGCAACTTGGCTGATTCGTGATCATTGATGAGCGGTGGGTGTTGTTCTGGTCACTGCTGGATCCACGTGGTGGCGATCCGCAGTGGACCGGGACCCCCACGGACACGCCGGCCGGGTGGCCGGCGCGCCCGTGGGGCCGAACAGGTCAGGCGGTGAAGGTCACCCGACGCCGCCGCGCGATGACGAAGAGCACCGCGCCCGCGATCAGCAGGGCGATCGCACCGGCGGCGATGCCGCCGGCCGCCGCACCGGTGACCGGGAGGCCCGGCTCGTCGCCGCCACCGCCACCGCCGCCGCAGTCTTCCTCCGGCGTGTAGATGGCTTCCAGCTCCAGCTCCAGGTCCGGCAGGGTGACGAGCGCCGACTCGGCCTTACCGGCCTTGAAGGTCACCTTCTCCGAGCCGCCGGCGGCCACCGTACGGGTCTCGGTCTTGTCGCCGTAGGTGAAGGTGGCCTTCACCGGGAGACCACCCTCGGGGTTGGTCACGGTGAGCGCGAAGTTCTTGCAGTCGGCCTCGGTGGTGACGGCCGGCAGGGGGCAGTCCTCGGGGCGCTGCCACGAGTACGTGCCGTTCTCGACCACCTTGCCGTCGACCAGCACCTCGATCTTGCCGGCGTTGGCAGCCGGCACCACGATGCTGTTGTCGGCCTTGCCGGCCTCGACGGAGACCTTCTTGGACCAGCCGTCCTCGCCCTTGACCTCGAACTCGACCGGGTACTTGCTGATCTTGCCGTCGTTGCTCAGCGAGACGGCCACCGATCCGTCGCAGTTGGACGCGAAGGTCGACGCCGGAGTGGTGCAGCTCTTGTCGCCGCCGTTGTACCAGCCCTGCACGCCCTTGGACCGGTTGCCCGGCGCGCCCGGCGAGCCGAGCTTCTTGTTGTCGTACCGCTTGCCGCCCTCGACCAGCGGGTCGATGACCTGCTCGCCGTCACCCCAGATCAGGTCGACCTGGGTGTGGCAGTCCGGGATCTCGACGTTCAGCTCGATCTCGGTCTGGGTGCCGCCGATCCAGTCGCTGTCCGGCGTGCCGTACACGTACTGCGGGGTGGCGAACTGCGGCCGCGGCGCGAAGTACGACACCAGCGTGAACCACTGCTTGCCCTCGCCGCACAGCGGCAGGTCACCGTCGAGCTTGACGGTGGCGGTGCCCTTCGGGCCGTCGAAGGTGTGGCTGTACTTGGCCTTGCTGGCGTCGACGCACTTCGGGGCCGGCGTGCAGGACTTGTCGGCGGCGAGGTTGACGCTGCCCTCGTTGGTGGCTTCCTTGCCGTTCTTCTTCCACTTGCCGAACACCGTCAGCTTGGCGGTGGCGGTGTCGCCCGGCACTCGCTGCACGGCCAGGACGGTGCCACCCTTGGGGATGACGAAGCCCTGGAGCGGGACCGCCTTGGCGCCCTCCACCGGCACGGTGACCTCGGTCGACGGCTGCGCGGTCACCCTCTTGAGCGTCACGGCCTTGTCGCGCTCGCTGTTCTGCACCTTCCACGTGATCACGCGCTCGCCGCTGAGCTGGTCACAGCTCGCGGTGGCGCTGATGGTGGTGTGGTGGGCGCTGGCCGGGGTGGCTACCGCGACGACCCCGGTGAGGCCGATGAGGGCGGCTCCCAGGACGGCCAGCGGTCGCCGTAGCGACAGCTTGGGACGGATCACGGGTACTCCTGGAGTGCTGAAGCGTCAGGGGTGTGGCAGGGGAGGGACTGTGGACGGTCGCTGCACGTCCGGACGGTGAAGCGTCCTCCCGATGCCGTGGGCCGGTGGGTTGCCGCCGGCACCCGGCAGACCCTAGCGAGATCGCCGCGAGTGATACAGGCCTCAGGATTCACTAAGGCTGATGATATGAATTTGAGATCATTGATATACGAGAAGTGATCACGTGATCGTCGTGTCGATACCTACCGTGTCGGTTGCCGGTCCCGGCGGGTCGCGTAGCGTCGGGGCCATGAGCAGGAGGAGGCGGTGACCCGGATCGTGGCCGGGACACTCGGCGGCCGGCGGATCGCCGCGCCCCCCGGCGCCGGCACCCGACCCACTTCGGACCGCGTCCGGGAGGCGCTCTTCAGCGCCGTCCAGGCCGAGGTCGATCTCGACGGGGCGCGCTTCGCCGACCTGTACGCCGGTTCCGGCGCGGTCGGGCTGGAGGCGCTCTCCCGGGGTGCCCGGCATGTCCTGTTGGTCGAGTCCGACGCGCGGGCGGCCCGGGTGATCCGGGAGAACGTGGCGACCCTGCGCGCCGGCCCGGCCGTCCGGCTGGTCTCCGGCAAGGTGGCGACGGTGCTGGCGGCCGGTCCGGACGGCGGCCCGTACGACGTGGTCTTCGCCGACCCGCCGTACGCCGTGCCGGATGCGGAGATCACCGCGTTGCTGACCGCGCTGGTCGACGGCGGCTGGTTGGCGCCGGACGCGCTCGTGGTGGTGGAGCGGTCCAGTCGCACCAGGCAGTTCGACTGGGTGGACGGGATCACCCCCGGGCGTAGTCGTCGTTACGGCGAGACCACGCTTTGGTACGGTCGCCGATCATGAGACGCGCGGTGTGTCCTGGCTCGTTCGACCCGGTGACCAACGGTCACCTCGACATCGTCGGACGGGCCAGTCGGCTCTTCGACGAGGTGATCGTCGGCGTGCTGGTGAACCAGTCGAAGAGCGGCCTGTTCACCGTCGAGGAGCGGATCGAGATGCTCCGCGAGGTGACCTCCTCGTACGGCAACGTGCGGGTCGAGTCGTTTCGGGGGCTGCTTGTCGACTTCTGTCGGGCCCAGCAGGCAAGCGTGTTGATCAAGGGTCTGCGGGCAGTCAGCGACTTCGACTACGAGCTCCAGATGGCCCAGATGAACATCGGGCTGGCCGGCGTCGAGACGCTCTTCATGCCCACCAACCCGCTCTACTCCTTCCTCTCCTCCAGCCTCGTCAAGGACGTGGCCAAGTGGGGCGGCGACATCTCGGCCCACGTCCCCGACCTGGTTCGAGAAGCTCTCCAAACTCGCCTAACCCCCCACCCCTAGCCCCGAACCCGCCCCCACCGCCCCCGCGATCTTGCAGTTGCGGTCGTCGGATCGTGCATTTTTGCGGCAATTGTCGAGGCAGAAAGTGCAAGATCGCCGGGATTGGGGGCCGGGGGCGTTGCGGAACGCGATGGCGGCGCGACGCGCCGGGTTGGGGTGGATGGGGCGTGGGTGGGGCGGGCAGGACATGATTGGTGGAGCGGGGAACCGGCCGTAGCCCGCATCATGGACGTCGGCCGACGAACGACAGGAGTGAGGTACCGGTGGACCCGCTCGATCGCATCGACGAACTGATCGCCATGGTGGAGCAGGCCCGCTCCGTCCCGATGTCGCGCAACAACTGCATGGTCGACCGGGGCGAGATGATCGCCGCTCTCGACGAGATGCGCGCCGAACTCCCCGCCGACCTGCGTCGCGCCGCCGCGCTCCTCGACGAGCGCGACAAGATCATGGAAGCGGGAAAGCGCGAGGCGGACCGGATCATCAGCGAGGGTGAGGCAGAACACGCCCGCCTGGTCTCCGTGAACGAAATCACCGTGTCGGCCGAGCACGAGGGTGCCCGGATCATCGCCGAGGCCCGGGCCGAGGCGCAGCGCCTGCGCGAGGAGGTCGACGACTACGTCGACACGGCGCTCGCCAACTTCGAGCAGTTCCTCACCCGGGCGCTCGCTTCGATAGAGCGTGGCCGGGACAAGATGCACGCACTACGAGAGATCGGCACCTTCGGTGGGGATGAGGCGGAACGCCCGCTACCCTTCTGAGCGGCACCTCACCAGCCGACACTCTAGGGCGGGCGTCGCCCCCGGTTCGACGGTCCGGCGGTCGCCCAGGTAACCTTTTTTGTCGGCCTCTCACCGGCCGGAGTCTAACTATGCCCAAGCGCTCGCCATCGACACTCGACCCCAGGTCGCCGCTGGTCCTCGACACGAGGGACCTGCCGCGCCGACCTGGCGCGTTGCGTGAGGTCCAGCGGGTCGTGGCGGCACCGACGGACCTCGGTGTGGAGTTGATCGGCGTGCCGGAGGGCGCGGACCTCAACCTCGATCTGAGGTTGCAGTCGGTGTCCGAGGGTGTGCTCGTCTCCGGGACCATCACCGGTCCCGTCCGGGGCGAGTGCGGGCGTTGCCTGCGCGAAATCAACAACTCGATGGCCGTGACGATCCAGGAGCTGTACGCGTACGAGAACAGCACCACGGACGCCACGACCGACGAGGACGAGGTGGGCCGGATGCAGGGCGATCTGATCGACCTGGAGCCGGCGCTGCGGGACGCGTTGGTGCTCACGCTGCCGACCAACCCGCGCTGCCGGGAGGACTGCCCAGGACTGTGCCCCGAATGTGGGGCGCACTGGGACGATCTGCCGGCCGACCACAGTCACCAGCAGGTCGACCCGCGTTGGGCGGGCCTGTCGCAACTGACCCGTACAGAGGAGTAAGAACCGTGGCCGTCCCGAAGCGCAAGATGTCGCGCAGCAACACCCGGTCCCGCCGGGCGAACTGGAAGGCGACCGTGGTCGCGACCGTCGCGTGCCCGCAGTGCAAGTCCCCGAAGCTGCCGCACGCCGCCTGCTCCGTCTGCGGCACCTACAACGGCCGCCAGGTTCTCGAGGTCTGACCTGGACGCCGAGTGACGCCCCCGACCCCAGGTCGGGCGGCGCGCGCACCCTGGCATTCGCCCGGTGCCCCGGCTCCCTCCGAAACCGGCCGGCCCAACCCGGCCGATGTTCCGGCGGAGCCGGGCACCGCGCGGATCGCCGTTGACCTCCTCGGCGGGGACGACGCTCCCGCCGTCGTGGTTGACGGCGCTCTGCGGGCCATGCGCGCCGACCCGGACCTGCACCTGCTGCTCGTCGGCCCGAGTGAGGTTGCCGACGAGCTGATCGCTGCCCTCGATCCGGCCCAACGTGCCCGCATCGCGGTGCGGCCGGTTCGCGACGCGGTCGGTATGACCGACCACCCCAGCGCCGCCCGCTCGGAGAGCACCGTTCGGGCCGCCGTCACCGCCGTCCGCGACGGCACCGCCGACGCTCTGGTCTCGGCCGGCGCCACCGGCGCCACCGTCACCGCCGCCGTGCTCGGCCTGGGCCGCTGGCCCGAGATCCGCCAACCCGCCCTGGTCGCCACCCTGCCCGCGGTCGCCGGGCCGGTCGTGCTGCTCGACGTCGGCGGCTCGCTGGAGCCCCGCCCGGCCACCCTCGCCCGGCACGCCGTGCTCGGTGCCGCGTACGCCGCGGTGGCCCACTCGGTCGACGCGCCACGGGTCGGCCTGCTCTCGGTCGGCACCGAGGCCGGCAAGGGCGACCGGGTACGCCGGGCCACCGACCCCCTGCTCGCCGTCGAACCGCTGCCCAGCGGGGCGCGCTACGTCGGCCTGGTCGAGGGGTACGACGTGGCGCTCGGCGCGCGCGCCGATGTGGTGGTCACCGACGGCTTCACCGGTAACGTGCTGCTCAAGGCGATCGAGGGCGCGTACGCGATGGCCGGCGGCCCGCCCGTCGGCGGCCGTGCGCCCCGCGCCGCAGCCCTGCTCGGCGTCGCCGGAACGGTGGTCATCTGCCACGGCTCCGCCCACGCCGAGGACATCGCCTCCGGCATCGCCCTCGCCGCCCACCTGTGGCGGCGACGCGCCACCGACCTGGTCTCGGCGTTGCTCGACGGCGACGCCGCGACGGACCGCACCGACCGCTCCACCGACACCGAGGTACGCACATCATGAGCAACGACAAGCGGCGGCGGGCGTCCGTCGGTCACCTGGAAGCCGCGTTCGGCGTCAGCCTGGAACCGGACCTGCTGCAACGCGCGCTGACCCACCGCTCGTACGCGTACGAGAACGGCGGCCTGCCCACCAACGAGCGGCTGGAGTTCCTCGGCGACTCGGTGCTCGGCGTCGTGATCACCACAGCGCTGTTCCACAACCACCCCGACCTGCCCGAGGGGCAGTTGGCGAAGCTGCGGGCCAGCGTGGTCAACATGCGGGCCCTCGCCGACGTCGCCCGCGGCCTGGGCCCGGACGGCCTCGGCGCGTACCTGCTGCTCGGCAAGGGCGAGGAGACCACCGGCGGCCGGGACAAGGCGAGCATCCTCGCCGACACCCTGGAGGCGCTGCTCGGCGCGATCTACCTGCAGTACGGGCTGGACACCGCCGGGATCGTGATCCACCGGCTCTTCGACCCGTTGATGGCCGAGTCGGCCGGCCGGGGCGCCGCCCTGGACTGGAAGACCAGCCTCCAGGAGCTGACCGCGGCGTTGGCGCTCGGCGTTCCGGAGTACCGGATCGAGGGCACCGGGCCGGATCATCTCAAGACGTTCACCGCCTGGGTCGTGGTGGCCGGCAACCGGTACGGCGGCTCCGAGGGGCGCAGCAAGAAGGAGGCCGAGCAGCGGGCCGCCGAGGCGGCCTGGCGGATGCTCGCCGACCAGCACGAGCAGGACGACAAGGGCATCCAGACCAGCCAGGACGACCAGACCAGCCAGAACGGCCACCGGGACCTGAGCGGCCAGGACGACCAGCGGGGGTTCGACCCACTGGAGCGGGCCGACCAGGCGGTCCAGACCGAGCAGGCCGACCACCTGGCACAGACCCTGTCCGACGAGCACGAGACGGGCGTACGCCGTGCCTGAGTTGCCCGAGGTGGAGACCGTCCGGCAAGGGCTGGCCCAGTGGGTCATCGGCCGGCGGATCGCCTCGGTCGAGGTCCGCCACCCGCGCGCCGTCCGACGGCACGTCCCGGGTGGCGCGCACTTCGCCGACGTGCTCGCCGGCCGGACCGTCCTGGACGTCCGCCGCCGTGGCAAGTACCTGTGGCTCCCACTCGACAGCGGCGACGCGGTGATCGGGCACCTCGGCATGTCCGGGCAACTGCTGCTCCAACCTCCCGGCACCCCGGACGAGACCCACCTGCGGGTCCGGTTCCGGTTCGCCGACGACGGGCCGGAGCTGCGCTTCGTCGACCAGCGCACGTTCGGCGGGCTCTCGGTCAGCGAGGGCGGCGCCGAGCTGCCCGATGAGATCGCGCACATCGCCCGCGATCCGATGGACCCGGAGTTCTCCGACACGGCGTTCGTCGCCGCGCTGCGCCGACGGCGGACCGAGGTGAAGCGGGCCCTGCTCGACCAGACGCTGATCTCCGGGGTGGGCAACATCTACGCCGACGAGGCGCTCTGGCGTGCCCAGCTGCACGGGGTCCGCCCCACCGACGCGCTGACCGGCCCGGCCGCGCAGCGCCTGCTCGGCCACGTCCGCGACGTGCTCGGTGAGGCGATCAAGGAGGGCGGCACCAGCTTCGACGCCCTGTACGTCAACGTCAACGGCGAGAGCGGCTACTTCGATCGCGAGCTGAACGTGTACGGCCGCGAGGGCGAGCCGTGCCGGCGGTGCGGCACGCCGATCCGCCGCGAGGCGTTCATGAACCGCTCCTCGTACAGCTGCCCGCGCTGTCAGCCCCGGCCCAGGGGTTCCCTTCGGGGTTGACCCGGAGCGGGCTCCGGGTCGCATCGGCGAGTCGTGGCCGGGCACCCCGGGTTGGCCCCGGATGACCGTCCGAATGGCGGGTTGATGCGAGTCCAGAGGACCGGCCGCCCACCGTGGACGGACTCCGGGGCGGGCCGGGGCCAATCCCCGATGTGATCGTCTCGTCGCGTCCCTAACGTCAGCACAGTTGACAGGGGATGGACGTGACAGGGGGACCCGAGATGGGCGCAAGACCGGTGACGGTGCGGATGGCGCGGTGGAGCGCCGAGCACCCGTGGCGGGCGATCGCGCTGTGGGCCGTGTTCGTGGCGGTGTGCTTCGTCGGTGGCACCGCCGCCGGCCTCAACGAGGCGACCAATAGTGAGCAGGCGATCGGCGAGGCGGGGCGGGCCGGCGTCATCGTGGACGCAGGTGCCTTCGACAACCCGGCCGTGGAGAACGTGCTGATCACCTCCCGGGGCGGCGCCCTGGACCTGGTGGCGGCGAAGACGGTGGCCGACGACGCCGCGGCCCGGCTGCGTACCGTCACCGGGGTTGCCGAGGTCGGCCAGCCGGTCACCGCGCGGGACGCTTCGGCGGTGTTGCTGCCGATCACCATGTCCGGCGACCCGGACACCGCGTCGGACCGGGTGCAGTCGCTGCGGGACGCCACCGCGACCGTGCAGGACGCTCACCCGGAGCTCCGCGTCGAGCAGGTCGGCGGCCCGTCGATCAATCAGGCCCTCGACGACACCCTGGGCAAGGACTTCAAGCGCGCCGAGCTGCTCAGCCTGCCGGTCACCCTGGCCATCCTGATCATCGCGTTCGGCGCGTTGATCGCGGCCAGCGTGCCCGTGCTGCTCGCGCTCTCCTCGGTCGCCGCGGCGATGGGGCTCTCCACCCTCGCCTCGCACCTGGTCCCGGCCACCGACACGACGGCCCCCGTGATCCTGCTGATCGGCATGGCGGTCGGGGTCGACTACTCGCTGTTCTACATCCGCCGGGAACGGGAGGAACGGGCCAAGGGCCGCTCCGGCCTGGACGCGGTGGAGATCGCCGCGGAGACCTCCGGGCACGCCGTGGTGGTCTCCGGCTTCGCGGTGATCATCTCGATGGCCGGGCTGCTGCTCGCCGGCGACGTGGTCTTCTCCTCCCTGGCCGTCGGCTCGATCCTGGTGGTCGCCGTCGCGGTGACCGGCTCGCTGACCGTGCTGCCGGCCCTGCTGGCCAAGCTCGGTCGCTGGGTCGACCGGCCCCGGGTGCCGCTGCTCTGGCGGTTGACCGCGCCGCGTACCGACCGGCACGGCGCGCCCCGCGCACCCCGGCTCTGGCCGGCGGTGCTCCGGCCGGCGCTGCGCGCCCCGGTCGTCACGCTGGTCATCTCGGTCGGCCTGCTGCTCGTGCTGGCCGCGCCGGCGCTGGGCATGAAGCTGAAGTTCCCCGGCATGGAGGACCTGCCGCGCACCACGCCGGCGATGCAGGCGTACGACCGGCTCACCGCTGCCTTCCCGAGCACCGGCACCAACCACGTGGTGGCGGTCCGCGCGCCGGCCGAGCAGGCCGACCGGGTCCATGCCGCGCTCACCGACCTGGCCGGCCGTGCCGCCGGTGACCCGTTGTTCGCTCCCGTCGAGGCGGACGGCCCGAAGATCGAGGTGTCGGCCGACCGGCGGGTGTCGGTGCTGGACGTCGCCACCCCGTACGCCAGCCGGAACGACCGGTCGGTGCGGTCGCTGGAGAAGCTGCGCGAGGACCTGGTCCCGGCCGAACTGCGGGGCATCCCCGGGATCGAGTACGCGGTCGGCGGGAGTGTGGCCGACAGCGAGGACTACGCGCAGCACATCCGCGACAAGCTGCCGCTGGTGATGGGCTTCGTGCTGGTGCTCACCTTCCTGGTCATGGTGTTCACCTTCCGGTCGGTCGTGGTGGCGGCCAGCTCGATCGTGCTGAACCTGCTCTCCGTCGGCGCCGCGTACGGGCTTGTGGTGCTGGTGTTCCAGGGGGAGTGGGCCGAGGGGCTGCTCGGCTTCACGTCGATGGGCGCGATCGTGTCCTGGCTGCCGCTGTTCCTCTTCGTGGTGCTCTTCGGTCTCTCGATGGACTACCACGTCTTCGTGGTCAGCCGGATCCGCGAGGGGGTCCGGGCCGGCATGGCCACCCGGGACGCGGTCTCGTACGGCATCACCTCGTCGGCGGGGGTGGTGACCAGCGCGGCGGTCGTGATGGTCGGCGTGTTCTCGATCTTCGCCACGTTGAGCACGATCGACATGAAGCAGCTCGGCGTCGGTCTGGCGGCGGCGATCCTGCTGGACGCCACGATCATCCGGGGCGTGGTCCTGCCGGCGCTGATGACCATGCTCGGCGACGCCAACTGGTGGGCGCCACGCTTCCTGCGCCCGCGCCCGGCGCCCGTTCCCGCCGATCCGCCGGCCGCCACGCCGGAGCTGGTGCCGGTGCCCTGACCCGAGACGCTGGGCCGGGCCGTGACCGCGGCCCGGCCCAGCGGTGCGTCCTCAGCCGGTCAGGGCAGCGCGCAGGCTTCCCGCCAGGCGTCCAACGTCCGCTCCTTGCGGATCGACGCGAAGCCGTAGCCGACCGTGGTGACGCAGAAGTCGCCGGTCGAGCCGGTGTACTCGACGTGGAAGACCGGCTTGCCCGCGTCGGCGAACGGCAACAACTTGGCGCACTGGTCCAGCCGGACGCACTCCTCGTTGACCGCGAAGTCGAAGTCGGGGGCCAGCGCGGCGAGCTGCGGAACGTCGTTGACCAGCCCGGGGGAGAGGTCCAGCGACCGGGCCAGCTGGGCCAGCCGACGGTTGAACAGCAGTTGGTCGTCGAAGTCGAGGGCGAACCCGGTGCGGTGCTCGTACCCGTCGGCGTCGGCGATCGCCACCGCACCGAAGCCCTTGCCCCGGCAGAGCCGGAACCGGTCGGCCAGCACCGGTTCGAGGGCGTCCCATCCCCGTACGTCCAGCCACCGGCTGTCGGGCCGACGCCCGACCGAGCCCTGCACGGCGGCGGGGACCCGGCTGGCGTCCGGGTCGGTCGAGCGCACCGAGCCGACGTACACCTGGCAGATCAGCCGGCGGTCGCGCGAGCGCAGCTCGGCGGTCTGCGCGGTGGTGGTGGCCACCGGGTCGAGCAGGAACACGTCGGCGTCCACCGCCGGGTCGAGCGGGCCGCTGAGCTGCCACTGCCACTGCCAGTGGCGAGCCTGCCCGGTGGGCCACGGGGTGGGCGCGCCGGGCGGGGTCAGCTCAGCCCGGCAGCCGTACGCCGGCACCACCAGGACGAGCGCGACGCCGGCCGACACGATCCGGCGCAGCGGGCGTACGGCGGCTCGTCGCCGTGACCGGATCCGCATCGGCAGCTCCCGGGTCCTGGGCGGCCCGTCGCCGCCGTCGGCCGGCACGCCGCCCCCACGCTCCGGCCCGACGTACCTCATCGGGTCAAACGAGCGCGGGGGCGCGGACGACGCGCGGTCAGCGCGGCGCTGCGAAGACCTGCGTCCAGTACGGGCCGTTGTTGCTGGCGATGCCGATGCCGATCTCGGTGAACGCGCAGTTCAGGATGTTGGCCCGGTGGCCGGAGCTGTTCATCCAGGCGTCCATCACGCTGGCCGGCGTCTTCTGGTTCCAGGCCACGTTCTCGCCGTAGGTGCGCCAGGTGTAGCCGACCCGGTCCAGCCGGACGCCGGGGTTGCTGCCGTCGCTGCCGGTGTGCGACATGTTCTGGTGGTCGGCCTGGTCCTGGCTGTGCCGCTGTGCCGCGGTCATCAGCTTGTCGTCGATGCTCAGCGCCTTGCAGCCGGCCTTGGCCCGCTCGGCGTTGACCAGGTCCACCACCTCGCGGGCCTGGGCGCTGACGGTGCCACTGGAGCCGCCGGAGCCGCTGGTGGTGCTCGGCGCGGTGCTGCGCGGGGCGGTGCGCCGGGACGCGGCGGTGGTCCGCGACGGTGCCGGGGTGGGCTTGACGACCTTGCTCGGCGACGGGCTCGGCGGTGCCGGGCTGGGCGTGTCGGTGGGGGAGGGTGCGACCAGGTTGTCGCCGGCCAGCTGCTCGGTCGGTACGGCGGGTGCGGCGGCGACGGTGTCGTCGACCGTACTCGGCTCGCCGGCCGACCCACCTGAGCCGGGCAGGCCGAGCGCGCCGGCGCCGAAGCTGACCACGAGGGTGGCCGCCGCGGCGGCGCCGCCGATCAACAGTGGGCGACGCCAGCGCCGGGGGGAGCGGTGTCGTCCCTCGCCGGGCCGGACCTCCCGACCCTCGGTGCCCGGAGCGCTGGTCTGTGTGCCCCAACCTCCCGTGACCTCCGCGTCGGCCTCGGTGCGCCAGCCGCCGGTCGCCGCCGACGGTGGGGTGCTGCCGCGCCAGTCGGCCGGCTCGTCGGCCGGTTGGTCGGCCGGCCAGGCGGCGGTGGGTGCCTTGGCCGAGGGCGCTGGCTGCCACCGGGCGGTGGGCTCCGCGCGGTGCCACTCGTCGCCGGGTTGGTCGGGGTCGTCGCCGAACAGGTAGGCCGAGCGGGGCTCCGGGCGATCGCTCAGCCAGTCCGGCTCGTCGGTCGGCCGCTCGGCGCGCCGGGGGGCGCCGTTCGGGTCCATCGGGTCGGTCCAGCCGTGCACGCGATGCCTCCACGGGGTCGGTTGTGGGCCGGGGTGACGCTACGACCAGCCCACGAGCTGCGGCAACGTGGCTAAGGAAGAGTTAAGGGGAAGTCGGACGCCAAGGGGCGGACTTCCGAGAATCCGGGCGTACAGTAAAGGTGTCCGGACAGAGCGTGTCCGTGCCTTGCGGCAGCCCCCCCGACAAGTGGACAGGTCGACGTGGAGATGATCTACGGCCTGCGAGAACTTGACGAAGGAGGGGTTTGCGGCTCAATATATAGGTGTCGCCAGTCGCGCCCGGTCATGCCCAGATACACCTGGAATGACAGCCGCGTATAAATGGGCGCGCGTTGGCCGGCCTTTCCGGCAGCGCATATCAAGGAGTCAGCATGGCGAAGGCCCTCTACGGCCACGTAGGTGCAGCGCCCGACCGGCGTCTGCTCGACGAGGTCACCCGACTGCGTGCCAGGGTTCAGGCACTGGAGTTCGAGATCACGCGTCTGCGTGCCGACAATGATCGGCTCGCGGCGGCTGCGGCGGAAGCAGACGACCTGCTTCGTCTCGCCGAGCCGGCGCTGACCTGATCTCCGGGTCGGAAAACTGAATCGCACCACCGCAAAAATGCGCGCCGACACCTCTGTGCCGGCGCGCAACGCTGTCCGGGCCCTTTTCCACGGCCGGCGATTCATGATCTTGTTGTGGGCGCCGTGTCATCCGCTCGGGCAGTTTCCGTAAACGTGCCGTCCAGTTGGCTGATCATGAATCGAGTTTGTCTTTTCGGCCACACTCGGAACAACAATGCGGTCGCCTCCCGCGCCGACTGTCGGCGTGACCCGGGGCGGGTCGCGTGCCGGCCCGCTCCCGGCACCGGGTTAGTCTGCGGGTTCACCCAGGTCCGCGCAGCCGGCGACGGTACGGCGGCCACCGGACGAGGATCGAGAAGGTGTATCTCAAGAGCCTGACGGTGCGGGGCTTCAAGTCCTTCGCCTCCGCCACGACGTTGAAGCTGGAGCCCGGGATCACCTGCGTGGTGGGCCCGAACGGCTCCGGCAAGTCCAACGTCGTCGACGCCATCGCCTGGGTGCTCGGCGAGCAGGGCGCCAAGGCGCTGCGCGGCGGCAAGATGGAGGACGTCATCTTCGCCGGCACCGCCGGCCGGGCGCCGCTGGGCCGCGCCGAGGTCACCCTCACCATCGACAACACCGATGGCGCGCTGCCCATCGAGTACACCGAGGTCTCCATCACCCGCCGGATGTTCCGCTCCGGCGAGAGCGAGTACGAGATCAACGGCAACTCCTGCCGGTTGCTCGACATCCAGGAGCTGCTGTCCGACTCCGGCATCGGCCGGGAGATGCACATCATCGTCGGCCAGGGCCGGCTCGACGGCATGCTGCACGCCAAGCCGGAGGACCGCCGCGCGTTCATCGAGGAGGCGGCCGGCGTCCTCAAGCACCGCAAGCGCAAGGAAAAGGCGCTGCGCAAGCTCGACGCCATGCAGGTGAACCTCAACCGCCTGACCGACCTCACCGCCGAGCTGCGCCGCCAGCTCAAGCCGCTCGGCCGCCAGGCGGAGGTGGCCCGGCGTGCCGCCGCCATCCAGGCCAACCTGCGCGACGCCCGGCTCCGGCTGCTCGCCGACGACCTGGCCACCCTGCGGACCACCCTCGACCGGGAGATCGCCGACGAGACCGCGCTGCGGGAGCGGCGCGAGGAGATCGAGGGCGAGCACGCCGAGGTGCAGGGCCGGCTCGGCGAGCTGGAGGCCGCCCTCGCCGAGGACGCTCCGCTGCTCGCCGCCGCCCAGGACACCTGGTACAAGCTTTCCGCCCTGCAGGAACGCTTCCGATCGATCGAGCAGCTGGCCCGGGAACGGCTGCGGCACCTCAGCGCCAGCGGCGACGACGAGCGGCCCGGCCGGGACCCCGACCAGCTGGAGGCCGAGTCGGAGCGGGTCCGCGAGCAGGAGGAGGAGCTGCGCGCGGCGCTCACCGACGACCAGATCCGGCTGGCCGAGGCGGTCGAGCACCGCCAGGAGCTGGAACGGCAGCTCGCCGCCGCCGAACGGGAGCTGGTCTCCGCCGCCAAGGCCATCGCCGACCGGCGCGAGGGCATGGCCCGGCTCACCGGCCAGGTCAACTCGGCCCGAGCCCGGACCACCAGCGCCGGTGAGGAGATCGAACGGCTCGCCGTGGCGCACGCCGACGCGCTTGGCCGCGCCGAGCAGGCGCAGGCCGACCTGGACGCGGTGGCCGCGCAGTCCACCGAGGCGGACCGGGACAACGCCGACCTGGACGCCCGGCACGCCGAGGCGGTCGCCGTGCAGGACCGGGCGCAGGCCACCGTCCGGTCGCTGGCTGACGCCGAGCGGGCGGCGGAGAAGGACGCCGCCACCTGGAAGGCCCGCGAGGAGGCGCTCGCCCTGGGCCTGCGGCGCAAGGACGGCGCGGGAGCACTGCTCGCCCGGGCCGGGGACGTACCCGGCCTGCTCGGCAGCCTCGCCGGGCTGCTCACCGTCGCGCCTGGGCACGAGGCCGCGCTGGCCGCCGCGCTCGACGGGCTCGCCGACGCGGTCGCCGTCAGCGGGGTGGACGAGGCCGTCGAGGCGATGCGCCTTCTGAAGATCTCCGACGCCGGCCGGGCCGGCCTGCTGATCGGCAGCCCGGCGGGGCCCGGCATGACCGGCTCCCCGGACGCGCTGCGCCCGAAGCTGCCCGAGGGTGCCCGGTGGGCCCCCGACCTGGTCGAGTGCACGGCCGCCGAGCTGCGCCCCGCCGTGCACCGGGCGTTGCGTGACGTGGCGCTGGTCGACGACCTCGCCGCCGCGGCCGAGCTGGTCGCCGGCAACCCCGAACTGCGCGCGGTCACCCCCGAGGGTGACGTGGTCGGGGCGTACGCGGCGGCCGGCGGGTCGGCCAAGGCGCCCAGCTACATCGAGGTGCAGGCAGCCGTCGAGGAGGCGCGGACCAACCGGCTCGCCGCCGAACGCTCCGGCGCGGAGCTGCGCGAGCAACTCGTCGAGGCGCGTGCCGAGGTGGCCGCCGCGAAGGACGCCGTGCAGCACGCCGCCGCCGAGAAGCGCGAGGCGGAGAGCCACCGCAACGCCGCCGCCCGCCGGCTGGCCGAGCTGGGCGCGGCGGCCCGCTCGGCGAAGGCGGAGACCGATCGCCTGGGCGAGTCCCGGGCCCGCGCCGAGGCGGCCCGGCAGCGGGACCTCACCGCTTTGGCCGAGCTGGAGGAGCGGCTGCGACTGGCCGAGGAGACCCCGGTCGACGCCGAGCCCTCCACCGAGGAACGGGACCAGCTCGCCGCGATGGTGCCGCAGGCCCGGCAGAACGAGATGGAGGTCCGGCTCGCGGTGCGTACCGCCGAGGAGCGGGTCTCCTCGATCGCCGGCCGCGCCGATTCGCTGGCTCGGCAGGCCACCGCGGAGCGGGCCGCCCGGGAACGCGCCGCTGCCCGGCGGGCCGCGCGCACCCGGGGCGCGGGCATCGCCCGGGCCGTCGCCGGTGGCGCCCGGGAGGCGCTCACCCGGCTCACCACGTCGATCGCCGCCGCCGAGGAGCACCGCGACGAGGTCGCCCGGGAACGGGCTGCTCGCGAGGCGGAGCTTCAGGAGGTACGCGGCGCGGCCAAGCGACTCGGCGCGGAGCTGGAGCGGCTGACCAGTCAGGTGCACCGCGACGAGGTGGCCCGCGCCGAGCAGCGACTGCGCATCGAGCAGTTGGAGGCGAAGGCGGCCGAGGACTTCGGCTTGGACGTGGAGACCCTGGTCGCCGAGTACGGCCCGGCTCAGCCCGTCCCGCCGACCCAGGTCGACGTCGCGGCGGCCGAACGCGACGGTCTGCCGGTGCCCGAGCCCGTCCGCTACGAGCGGCCGGTGCAGGAGAAGCGGGCCGCCAAGGCGGAACGGGAGCTCGCCCTGCTCGGCAAGGTCAACCCGCTCGCCCTAGAGGAGTTCGCCGCGCTGGAGGAGCGCTTCAAGTTCCTCTCCGAGCAGCTGGAGGACCTCAAGGCCACCCGGCGGGACCTGCTCACCGTGGTCAAGGACGTCGACGAGCGGATCCTGGAGGTTTTCGCCAGCGCGTTCGAGGACACGGCGCGGGAGTTCGAGCAGGTGTTCACCGTGCTCTTCCCCGGCGGCGAGGGCCGGCTGATCCTCACCGACCCCGACGACCTGCTCACCACCGGCGTCGAGGTGGAGGCCCGCCCGCCGGGCAAGAAGATCAAGCGGTTGTCGCTGCTCTCCGGTGGCGAGCGGTCGCTGACCGCGGTGGCCATGCTGGTGGCGATCTTCCGCGCCCGGCCCAGCCCGTTCTACATCATGGACGAGGTGGAGGCGGCCCTCGACGACGTGAACCTGGGCCGGTTGATCATGTTGCTGGCACAGTTGCGGGAGAAGAGCCAGTTGATCGTCATCACGCACCAGAAGCGGACGATGGAGATCGCTGACGCGCTCTACGGCGTGACCATGCGCAGCGGGGTCACCCAGGTGATCAGTCAACGGCTCAACCGGGCCGACGAGGACGACCAGCGGCACGGCCGCGGCGAGGAGAACGGGTAGTGGCTCGGGAACGTGCGACGGCACTCCTGCTGGATCTGGATGGCGTCCTGCGCCGGTGGGACCCGGCGGTCGCCGCCGGGGTGGAGCGGGAGTACGGACTGGCCGACGGCGTGCTCAGCGAGATCGCGATGCAGTGGGGGCGGCTGCGGCCGGTGCTCACCGGCCAGGTCACGCACGCCGACTGGGTGAGCAGCGTGGCCGACGCGCTCACCGAGCCGGCCGGTGGCCCGGAGCAGGCTCGGGCGGCGGTGGAGCAGTGGCAGCGCTACCGGGGTGAGGTGGACACCGAGGTGCTCGACTTCGTCCGGGAGGTGCGCGCCGCAGGCATCCGGGTCGGCCTGGCCACCAACGCCACCGATCTGCTCGACGCCGACCTGGCCGCCCTCGACCTCGCCGACGAGGTCGACGTGGTGGTCAACTCCTCGACCGTCGGTGTGCACAAGCCCGCTCCGGAGTATTTCCAGGCCGCCTGCGTGGCGGTCGAGACCCCGCCGGCCAAGGTGCTGTTCGTCGACGACGAGGACTGGGCGATCCGGGGTGCCCGCGCGGCCGGGCTGTCGGCGCACCGCTGGGGCGGGCACGCCGACCTCCGCTATCTGCGGGCGGCCCTGGCGTACTGAGCGCGCCGTCAGTCGCCGGTGACGCCGTCGATCCGCTCGCGGATCAGGTCGGCGTGCCCGTTGTGCCGGGCGTACTCCTC
Source organism: Micromonospora sp. NPDC047527 (assembly GCF_040643015.1). Taxonomy (NCBI): domain Bacteria; kingdom Bacillati; phylum Actinomycetota; class Actinomycetes; order Micromonosporales; family Micromonosporaceae; genus Micromonospora; species Micromonospora sp. NPDC047527. Next base: position 170,744 of record NZ_JBEYTK010000008.1, read on the forward strand.
GATCATGTGCACGTAGACCCAGCGCAGGCTGAAGGTGCGTTCCCCGTCGCTGCGGGTCAGCATGAACGTCTCGTCCAGGGATCGTCCCGCGGTGGCGGCCCGGGCCGCCTCGACCTCGGCCCGGAAGGTGGCGAAGGCCGCCTCCGGGTCGGCGTCGGCGGCAGCGTGGAAGTCGGCGTCGTTGTCGGTGTCGAAGTCGTACAGATCGGGCAGGACCTCGCCCGCGAAGCGCTGGCGGAACCAGGACCGCTCCACGTCGGTCATGTGCAGGACCAGCCCGAGCAGGCTCAGGCCGGACGGCTCGACGCTCGCCGTGCGCAACTGCTCGGCGGTCAGGCCGGCGCACTTCTGCAACAGGGTCTCGCGGTGATAGTCGAGCCAGCCCTCGAGCATGGTGCGCTCGTCAGCGACGAGCGGCTCGGATGTGCGGTCGATTTCGGGTGCTCTCCATGTCATCCGGTCATCCTGCGGTCCGGGTACGACAGTCGCGACGGGTTTTCAGGGCACCACGACGACGGGCCAGCGGCCGGTACGGACCAGCCGGGTGGCGACCGAGCCGACCAGCCGGTGACCGGCCTGCTCGGACGCACCCACCACGACCATGTCGGCCTGGCACTCATCGGCTGCCGCGCACAGCTCGGCGTACGCGTCGCCGCGCCGGCACAGGAAGGTCACCGGCAGCCCGTACTCCTCGGCGCCACGCCGGCACTCGCGACGCAGCTCGTCGGCCAACTCGTCGTGTGTGCGCTGGACCGCGGCGGCGTCCATCCCGGGCACCAGGGCGGTCAGCCCGCTCGACGAGCTGACGAAGACCACCACCAGGGCGGCACCCTGCCGCCGGGCCAGGCCGGCGGCGTACGCGCCGGCCCGCTCGGAGGTGCGGGTGCCGTCCACGCCGACCAGGACGACCCGGGGCCCGTCCGTCCCCCGCTCGAAGGGAAGCGGACGGGTTCGGGGTCCGAATTCCTCACGGTCCGGTGCTCCCACGCTCATGCCGCCCACCTCACCTCTGCGCGCCGGTTGGGACCACGGCCACGCCGGCCGATTCCCGCTCGACCCCGCCGGTCGTCGGGGAGCTGCTGTGCTGCCGCAGCGGCACCTCCTTGATGAAGATCACCGCGATCAGCGCGATAAGCGCGAAGGGGGCGGCGGTCAGGAAGATGTCGCCGGCACCGTGGCCGTACGCGCTCTCCACCACGAGCCGGATCGGGCCGGGCAGGGTGTGCACGTCGGGCAGGCTCCCGCCGCTGCCGGAGCTGGACGCGGGGATGCCGAGCTGGGACAGGCCGGCGGCCGTGTAGTCGTTGACCTTGTGGGCGAGCACCGCGCCGAGCGCGGAGACGCCGATCGCGCCGCCGAGGCTGCGGAAGAACGCCACCACCGAGCTGGCCACGCCGAGCTCTCGCGGGTCGACGGTGTTCTGCACGGCGAGGACCAGGTTCTGCATGGACATGCCCAGGCCGATGCCGATCAGCGCCATGTAGATGCTGAGCAGGGTGAAGCTGGTGTCGGCCCGCAGGGTGCCCATCAGCGCGAAGCCGATGGTGAGCAGCGCCGTACCGATCACCAGGAACCGCTTCCAGCGGCCGGTACGGGTGATGATCCGGCCGCTGAGGGTCGAGGAGACCAGCAGGCCGAGGATCATGGGCAGGGTCATCAGGCCGGACATGGTCGGGCTCTGGCCGCGGCTGATCTGGAAGTACTGGCCCAGGAAGACCGAGGCGCCGAACATGCCCACGCCGACCGCGATGCTGGCGACGACGGCGAGGACGATGGTGCGGTTGCGGAACAGCCGTGGCGGGATCATCGGCTCGGCGGCCCGGGTCTCCACCCGGATCGCCAGCGCGGCGAGCACCAGCGCGCCGATCACCATGACGATGCTCTGCCAGGAGCCCCACGCGAACTGGTTGCCGGCGAGCGAGACCCAGATCAGCAGTACCGAGACGGCCGCCGTGATCAGCGTGGCGCCCCACCAGTCGATCTCGGCCTTGCGCTTGACCACTGGCAGGCGCAGGGTCTTCTGGAGCACGACCAGCGCGGCGATGGCGAAGGGCACGCCGACGTAGAAGCACCAGCGCCAGCCGAGCCACGAGGTGTCGACGATCACGCCACCGATGAGCGGGCCGCCGATGGTGCCGACCGCCATCACCGCGCCGAGGTATCCGCTGTAGCGGCCACGCTCACGCGGCGCGATCATCGTTGCCATGATCACCTGGGCCAGCGCGGTGAGGCCGCCGGCGCCGATGCCCTGCAACACCCGGGTGGCGATCAACTCGCCGGTGCCCTGCGCCGCTCCGGCCAGTACCGAGCCGAGCACGTAGATCACCAGCGACAACTGGACCAATGTCTTCTTGCTGACCAGATCGGCAAGTTTGCCCCAGATTGGGGTGGTTGCGGTGGTCGCGAGCAAAGCCGAGGTGACCACCCAGGTGTACGCGGACTGGCCGCCGTGCAGTTCGGTGATGATCCGCGGTAGCGCGTTCGAGACGACCGTGGAGGAGAGAATCGCGACGAACATGCCCAGCAGCAGGCCGGAGAGGGCTCTCAGGATCTGCCGGTGGGTCATGTCGACGGCGGGCGCCGGGGCCGACGCTGTCGCCTGGCTCATCGTTGCTGCCTCCGTGCGGAGAGTAGAGGGGGTGTCTTGGTTGCCTGAAGCAACAACTTGTCGGATGGCCGCGACATTCCCCCACCACCGGAGTCACTTCCAGGAGTCGTTGAACCGGCCGAGCAGCCGTGCGAACTCCTCGACGTCCCGGGCCGGCCAGTCGTCCAGCGTGCGCAGGAACTCTCCCACCCGGGCGGCCCGAGCGGCGTCGAACCGGCGCTGGCCCTCCTCGGTGAACCTGATCTGCGCGGCCCGCCGGTCACTCGGGTCGGGGTCGCGGTGGACCAGGCCCAGCGCCTCCAGCCCGTTGATCTGCCGGCTCAACGTGCCCTTGCCCACACCGAGCCGCGCCGCCAGTTCGGTCAACCGGATCGACCCGCTGCGCCGAAGCCAGAGCAGCAGTCCGTACGTGTTCGGTTCGAGATTCGGGTGTACCTCCCGGGCGATCTCCCAGGAAACTGCCCGACCCCGACGCAGCAGTGCGGTCAACTCGTGCTCGACTGCCCGGATCGGCTCCGGAAGGTGCTCGCTCACGCGCTAGAGACTACGGCGGGGCCGCATCAGCCGTCGCTGGAGAGGCGGCGGTTCATCACCGGGCGTAGGTGCCCCTCGCCCGTGGTGCCCTCGATGGTCACCTCGGCCCGGCGACCCTGATGCGTCAGGGTGCCGACGGCGTTGCCGAAGTACGGCCCGGCCAGCTTGCGCCAGCGCACCCCCGGTCGTCGGACGCCGGCCGAGCGGGCCAGCGCCCGGGTGGCCCCCGCCGGACCGGACGACCAGCCCAGACGCATCAGCGGACGGATTCCGGCCGGCACCTGGTTGTGGATCGGCGAGCAGGTGAGCTGGTGCACCGGAGTGACCACCGAGGGGTCGGCGAACCGGGCCCCGGCCACGTACGAGTGGTGCACGTCCCCGGAGAGCACGCTGATCGACGCCGGTGGGGCGTACGCCGGCCCGGCGCCGACCCGCGCGCCGGACTGCTTCGGCGTGCCGGTGCCGATCCGCGCGAAGGTCTCCGCGAGCGCCTCGAAGGAGCGCCGGAAGGCCGCCCAGTGCTCCAGATCCAGTGCCCGGCGCAGCTTCTCGGCACCGCGCGCCACCCACGGCCGGCGCGAGTCGGTCAGCTTCTCGTTCCACGACTCGATGTGGTGGATGCCCTGCGGCAGCAGCCAGGGCAGCGAACTGCCGACCACCAGGTGGTCGTAGACCCCGTGCGCCTGGTCGAGGAACCAGGACCACTCACCCGGCGGCAGCATCGCCCGGTTGCCCGGTTCGAGCACCCGGCTGCACCGGTTGTCCAGCATGACCAGCCGGGTCCGGCCCAGGTCGAGGGCGTAGCTCCACTGGTACTGCACCGCGCGCCAGCGCTCGGTGTCGTGCGCCAGGTCGGACTCCTTGTCGACCCGGTGCCCGAACTCGCGGAGCACGCCGGTGGCGTCCTCGGCGGTCGAGACCTTGGCGAAGACCGGGTCGGCGGCGATCTCGTCGGGGGAGAGGTTGCCCAGGTGCTGGTAGACCCAGTAGGAGGCGAGCCCACTGCCGATCCGCTCGGCCCACCACGGCTGCTCGCGCACCTCGGCCCGCCACGACGCGGAGGTGTTCCAGTCGTCGATGATCTCGTGGTCGTCGAAGATCATCACGCTCGGCACGGTGGAGAGCAGCCAGCGGATCTCCGGATCGCGCCAGGACTCCAGGTAGAGCTTGGTGTACTCGTCGAAGCTCACCACCTGGTCGGCCGGGGCGCCCTTCGGCCGCCGCCGGCGCCGACGCAGCAGCCGGCGCACCGTCGGCGAGGTCACATCGGCGTAGACCTGGTCACCGAGCAGCACCAACAGGTCGGGCGGCGGGTTCGACTCCGGATCGGCCATCAACCGCCGGGCGTACGCGTCCAGCGCGTCCGGGGGCAGCTTGCGGGTGGTGGCGTGCTGGGTGGTCTCCCGGCACGAACCGAAGATCAGGTTGACCGGCTGGTCCAGGTCGTCGGCGGCCCGGGTGCGGATCACGCTCGGCGGGAAGCCACTGCTCGGCACCGGCCAGACCACCTCGTCGTCGACCAGCACCTCGTAGGTGGTCGTGCTGTCCGGGGTGAGCCCCTCCACGACCACGAGCGCGTAGTGGTGGTCGTACGCCGAGAAGGTGGGTGCGGTGCCGGTGGCGCCGTCGGCGGTGCGGACGGTGACCACGGCGGGCGCCGCCGTCTCCACCCAGACCGTCGCCCGGGTGTCCACCACGCGCCGCAGCAGAGGGCCGATCAGGAGGTGTGCGGCGGGCATGCGGCCGAGCCTACCGCCGGTTCGTGAGACCGGGCGGGTGCGGTGGCTGGGACGCCGCCGCCGGCATCTGACAGGATTCCGGCATGGCCGAATATCTCGTCCTCGCTCTGGTCCTGCTCGGTGTGCTGATCGCCGGCACAGTCGGGCTGGTCGTGCCCCGGTTGCGGCGGCGGCCCGAGCCCCCGCTGCCGCGCACCGAGGTCGACACCCGCGCCGAGGAGGATCTCGCCGGCCCGCCGGTCGAGGCACCGGAGTCCGATCTGTCCACCGGCGTCCTGGTCGAGCCGCCGCCGGTGATCGAGGCGCCCGCGCCCACCGTGGAGGTGCCCGAGCCGACCGCCGGACGGCTGGTCCGGCTCCGCTCGCGGCTGTCCCGGTCGCAGAACGTCTTCGGCAAGGGCCTGCTCGGCCTGCTCGCCCGCGACCACCTCGACGAGGACGTCTGGGAGGAGATCGAGGACAGCCTGATCACCGCCGACGTCGGCGTCGACGCGACCCGCGACATCGTCGACCGGCTGCGTGAGCGGACCCGGGTGCTGGGCACCCGTTCGGCCTCCGAGCTGCGCGCACTGCTCGCCGCCGAGCTGGTCAACGCCCTCGACCCGGAGATGGACAGGTCGCTGCGGACCGCCCCGAAGGACGGCGTGCCGGCGGTCGTGCTGGTCGTCGGCGTCAACGGCGCCGGCAAGACCACCACCTGCGGCAAGATCGCCCGGGTGCTGGTCGCCGACGGCCGAACCGTGCTGCTCGGCGCGGCCGACACCTTCCGAGCCGCCGCGGCCGACCAGTTGCAGACCTGGGGCGAGCGGGTCGGCGCGGAGACCGTCCGCGGCCCGGAGGCCGCCGACCCGGCCAGCGTCGCCTTCGACGCGGTCCGCCGGGGCGCCGACACCGGCGTGGACACCGTGCTCATCGACACCGCCGGCCGGCTACAGAACAAGGTCGGCCTCATGGACGAGCTGGGCAAGGTCAAGCGGGTGGTCGAGAAGCAGGGCCCGATCGACGAGACACTGCTCATCCTCGACGCCACAACCGGCCAGAACGGCCTGGAACAGGCCCGGGTCTTCACCGAGGTGGTCAACGTGACAGGCGTGGTGCTGACCAAGCTCGACGGCACCGCGAAGGGCGGCATCGTGATCGCCGTGCAACGCAAACTCGGCATCCCGGTGAAGCTCGTCGGGCTCGGCGAAGGCAAGGACGATCTCGCGCCGTTCGACCCGGCGCAGTTCGTCGACGCGTTGCTGGGGACCGAGCCGGCCGGACGGGACGCGTAGTCTCGGGTGACCACTGACGATCGCGCGTACGCGGGCTGGCGTGATCCCGGCCACCCCTCGCAGCGCCTCGGGAGACCGTACGTGACTTCGCAGGAGATCCCGCTGCACGGCGGGAACGTGAGCACCGTGGTCCGGGTCGGGGACACGGTCCGCCGCAATGCCGGGCCGTGGACCCCGTCCGTGCACGCCCTGCTGCGGCACCTGGAGTACGTCGGGTTCACCGGCGCGCCCCGGGCGCTCGGCATGGACGAACGCAACCGCGAGGTGCTGTCGTACCTGGAGGGGGAGTGCGGAGAGTATCCGCTGGCCCCGCACTGGGTCACCGACGAGGCGCTGGTCACGGTCGCCACCATGCTGCGGATGTTCCACGACGCGCAGTACGGCTTCACCCCGCCACCGACGGCGGTCTGGCGCTCGTTCGGCCCCCCACCGCCGGACACCGAGGTGATCTGTCACCACGACGCCGCGCCGCACAACGTGATCTGGCGACCGGACGGCACGCTCGGGCTGATCGACTTCGACCTCGCCTCACCCGGCGCCCGGATCTACGACGTGGCGTACGCGGCGTGGACCTGGGTTCCGATCTTCGCGGACCGGGACTCGATCACGCTGGGCTGGAAGCGTCCGGACCGGCCGCGCCGGCTGCGGCTCTTCGCCGACGCGTACGGGCTGATCCCCCGCGACCGGCACCGGCTGATCCGGACCATCCGCAAGCGGATCGTGGACCACGTCGAGGGCATCCGCCGGATGGCCGCCGCCGGTGAGCCGGCGTTCGTGCGGATCGTGCACAAGGGGCACCTGCGCCGGCCGATGCGCGACCTGCGGCTGCTCGACTACGAGCGGCACGCCCTGGAGAACGCGCTCCGCTGAACGCCTGCCGGTCGATGCCCGGACGGCCCCGGTGGGTGTGCCGGTCGATGTGTATGGGCCGGTCAGTCATCGACGTGCGTCGTCCGGATGATCCACCACCGTCCATCCAGCCGACTGTGCGGACTTCGTGACACGTACGAAACAACCCGTCACGAAACGGAAACCCGCACGGGACCTTGGGCGAAACAGCCGGCCGCGAAGCTTCCGCGCAACCGGCCTACGGGCGACGCTGCCCCGGAAAGCCGCGAAGGAGGACTTCACCCTTTAGGAGGCCAGCGTGCCTGAAGCACCGACGATCGACGGCGCCAATACTGTTTGGCTGCTGGTTTCGACCGCGCTCGTGCTGCTCATGACCCCCGGACTGGCGCTGTTCTATGGCGGCCTCAACCGGGCCAAGGGCGTACTCAACATGATGATGATGAGCTTCTCCGCCATCGGGCTCATCTCTATTCTGTGGTGGTTCTACGGTTTCAGCGTCGCCTTCGGGGCCGACGTGAACGGTTTCTGGGGCGACCCGAGCGCGTACCTCGGCACCAAGACCTTCCTCGCCGAGACCGACCTGTGGGGTGCCACGGCCGACAACCCCAGCGGCATCGGGGTTCCGCTCTACGTGTTCATGGCCTTCCAGATGGTCTTCGCGGTGATCACCGTCGCGCTGATCAGCGGTGCCATCGCCGACCGGGCCAAGTTCGCCGGCTGGCTGCTGTTCGCCTTCGGCTGGGCCACCCTGGTCTACTTCCCGGTCGCCCACTGGGTGTGGGGCGGCGGGATCATCGGCGGTGACATCCACGCGCTGGACTTCGCGGGTGGCACCGCGGTGCACATCAACGCCGGTGCGGCAGCCCTGGCCGTGGCGCTGGTGCTCGGCAAGCGGCTCGGCTGGCCGCGTGAGGGCATGAAGCCGCACAACATCCCGCTGGTCGCGCTCGGCGCGGGTCTGCTGTGGTTCGGGTGGTTCGGGTTCAACGCCGGCTCCGAGCTGACCGTCGACTCGGTCGCCGCGCTCGCCTTCATCAACACCCAGCTCGCCACGGCGGCGGCGGTGCTCGGCTGGATCGTGGTCGAGTGGATCAAGGACCGGAAGCCGACCATGGTCGGTGCCTCCTCGGGTGCGGTGGCCGGCCTGGTCGCCATCACCCCGGCCTGTGGTTTCATCGCCCCCTGGGCGGCCGTCCTGCTCGGCATCGTCGCCGGAGCGGTGTGCGCGGTCGCCGTCAGCCTCAAGTACAAGCTCGGCTACGACGACTCCCTCGACGTGGTCGGCGTGCACTTCGTCGGCGGCTGGATCGGCTCGCTCTGGCTGGGCCTGTTCGCCACCAACTCGGTCAACTCCGCGATCACCGACGTGGTGGGTGCCTCCGACGGCCTGTTCTACGGCGGCGGCGTGACCCAGCTCGGACGGCAGGCCCTCGCCGGTCTGATCGTCACCGTCTGGTCGTTCGCCGTCGCCTGGGTGCTGGCCTTCGCCATCGAGAAGACGATCGGCTTCCGCGTCACGGGTGAGGCCGAGGTCGACGGCATCGACATCGCCGAGCACGCCGAGAGCGGTTACGACCTGTCTCCGAGCGGTGGCGGCACGGGCAGCGCGTTCGCGATGGCCGGCATCGGTACCCCTGGTGGCGGCGCGACGAGCGGTGCCACGCCGGAGGCGGACTCCGCCGAGCCGGTCAGCGCGAAGGTCGCCGGTTAACGTTCCTGGGATGGAGGGGTTGGACATGAAGCTGGTGACCGCGGTCATCAAGCCGTACCAACTGGACGCGGTGAAGGAAGCTCTGCACGCCCTCGGGGTGGCCGGGCTGACCGTCAGCGAGGTGCAGGGGTACGGACGGCAGAAGGGGCACACCGAGGTCTACCGGGGTGCCGAGTACACGGTCGAGTTCCTGCCCAAGATCCGGGTCGAGGTGCTCACCGACGAGATCGACGTGGAAAAGATCGTGGACGCGATCGTCGGGGCGGCCCGTACGGGCAAGATCGGCGATGGCAAGGTCTGGGTCACCGGTGTCGAGGAGGTCGTCCGGGTGCGTACCGGCGAGCGCGGCCTCGACGCCCTCTGATCCGGAAGCGACCGACATGACCTCGTTGATCAAGGGGAACGCGTCAGCAGGGCACACCGGCGACGCGAACCTCTTGATCAACGAGGTCGTCGGCGTGCCGGGGGGAATCGGCGAGCCGGCGCGGCAGGCGCGGGCAGCGGCCTACGACGACTTCCTGCGCGGGTTGCTGCCCGCGCGGGAGGGGGTCGCGTTGATCGCCGTGGGTGGGCTGGGCCGGCGGCAGTGCGCCCCGTTCGGCGACCTCGACCTGGTTCTGCTGCACGCCGGTGTGCCCGGCACGGACGAGTTGGCCGCCTCGGTCTGGTACCCGATCTGGGACGCCGGCCTGCGGCTGGACCACTCGGTGCGTACCGTCTCCGAAGCTCTCTCGGTGGCCCAGGACGACGTCAAGGTCGCCCTCGGGCTGCTCGACGCCCGGCTGGTGGCCGGCGACCCGACGCTGGCCGACGCGCTGATCCGCACCGCCGCCGACCACTGGCGGCGCACCGCCGTCCGCCAACTGGCGGGCCTGCGGGAGGTCACCGCCGCCCGCTGGCAGGCCCACGGCGAGTTGGCCTTCCTCCTTGAGGGTGACCTCAAGGAGGCCGCCGGGGGTCTGCGCGACGTGGGGCTGCTGCGGGCCATCTCGGCCGCCGGCATCACCGACGCGCTGCGCCCGGCCGTACGCGCCGCCCACCTGCGCCTGCTGGACACCCGGGACGCCCTGCACCAGCAGGTCGGCCGCCGGGTCGACCGGCTGGTCGCCCAGGAACGCGACGGCGTTGCCGCACTTCTCGCACTCGACGACGGCGACGCCCTCCTGCGGCGCGTCGCCGGGGACGCCCGCACGGTCAGTCACGCCCTGGACGACGCGTTCCGTGCCGCCGACCGGCTGCGCTCCGGCCGGTCCCGAAGCGGGAACGGTCGGCCCGTCCGCCGCCCGGTGGCCCGCGACGTGGTCGAGCACGACGGCGAGTTGGTGCTGGCCCGCACGGCGATCGGCGCACGCCCCGACCCGAGCCTGTCACTGCGGGTGGCCGCCGCGGCGGCCGCGACCCGGCTGCCGATCGCCCGGGCGACCTGCGAGTGGCTGGCCGCGTACTGCCCGCCGTTGCCCGCGCCGTGGCCGGCCGAGGCCCGGGCCGCGCTGACCACCCTGCTCGGCGCCGGCCCCGGCCTGGTGCCGGCCTGGGAGACCTGCGACCGGTACGGGTTGGTCGACGGCTGGCTGCCCGAGTGGACCCGCTTGCGCAGCCTGCCCCAGCACAACCCGGTGCACCGCTACACCCTCGACCGGCACCTCGTGCAGACCGCCCACGAGGCCAGCCGCCACGCCCGCGAGGTGGAGCGCCCCGACCTGCTGCTGCTGGGCGCCCTGCTGCACGACATCGGCAAGGGCCTACCCGGCGATCACAGCACCGTCGGCGTGCCGCTCGCCGAGGCGGTGGCGACCAGGATCGGTCTGCCCGCCCCGGAGGTCGAGCTGATCGGCAGGATGGTCCGGCTGCATCTGCTGCTGCCCGACGTGGCCACCCGCCGGGACCTCGCCGACCCGGTCACCATCGCGTCGGTGGTCGCGGCGGTGGGCGACACCGGCACACTCGACCTGCTGCACGCGCTGGTCCGCGCGGACGCGGCGGCCACCGGCCCGGCCGCCTGGTCGGACTGGAAGGGCAGGCTGGTCGCCGAACTGGTCGCCCGGGTCCGCACCGCACTGGACACCGGTGTGCTGCCCGAACCGCCCGCCCCGGACCCGGCGCTGCTGGCCGGGCCGCTGCCGGTCGTACACCTGACCGGTGACCGCGTGGCGGTGGCCGCGGCCGACCGGCGTGGCCTGCTCGCCACGGTGGCCGGTTGCCTGGCCCTGCACCGGCTGGAAGTGATCTCCGCGGACGCCTCCGTGGTCGACGGCCGGGCCCTTGTCGAGTGCCGGGTGCAACCCCGGTACGGACTGCCGGCCGATCCGGTCCCGCTGCGCGCCGACCTTCGCCGAGCGGTCGCCGGCGACGTGTCGGTCACCCAGCGGCTGCGCAGCCGTGCGCTCACCGCCCGGGGCGGCGGCGCGGCGCCCCGGGTCGTCTGGCACCGCGAGGCGGCCACCGACGCCGTGCTGCTCGAACTCCGCGCGGCCGACGCCGCCGGGCTGCTCTACCGGGTCACCTGCGCGCTCGACGAGGCGGGCGCCCTGGTCCGCGCCGCCCGCATCTCCACCCTCGGCGCCGACGTCGTGGACGCCTTCTACCTGGTCGGCGGCTGGCCGGACGACGCCACTCGCGCCCGCCTGGAGGCCGCGGTCCTGGCCGCCGTCTAGCTCCCGCACGCCCGTTGGGCAACTGGGAGCCCGGTAGTGGGCCAGGTCGTCATCCTCGCGTACCCGTTGGGTCTGATCTCTGGGTTGCGGCCCGAAACGCGGGCCGGGCCGGGCGACAGCGGCCCTGCGGTGGGCCGGTTACCCTAGCGGTGGCCGGACTCCGCAGTGCCGGCCGGGTTGTGCCCGCCGAAACACTGACAAACGGGATGTTCGCGTGTTTGACACCTTGAGTGACCGCCTGTCCGGGATCTTCACCAAGCTCCGCGGCAAGGGGCGGCTCACCGACGCCGACATCGACGCCACCGCCCGCGAGATCCGCCTCGCGCTGCTGGAGGCGGACGTCGCGCTGCCGGTGGTCAAGGGTTTCATCGCGGCCGTCAAGGAGCGTGCCCGCAGCTCCGAGGTCTCCCAGGCGCTGAACCCGGCCCAGCAGATCATCAAGATCGTCAACGAAGAGCTGATCAACGTGCTCGGCGGCGAGGGGCGACGGCTCCAGTTCGCCAAGCAGCCACCGACGGTGATCATGCTGGCCGGCCTCCAGGGTTCCGGTAAGACCACCCTGGCCGGCAAGCTGGCCCGCTGGCTCAAGAGCCAGGGGCACCAGCCGCTGCTCGTCGCCGCCGACCTCCAGCGTCCCAACGCCGTCGGGCAGCTCCAGGTGCTCGGTGGCCGGGCCGGCGTCGAGGTGTACGCCCCGGAGCCCGGCAACGGCACCGGTGACCCCGTGCAGGTGGCCCGCGCCTCGATCGAGCACGCGAAGCGGGCGGCCCGCGACATCGTCATCGTCGACACCGCCGGCCGACTCGGCATCGACGCCGAGATGATGCAGCAGGCCGCCGACATCCGTGACGCGGTCCAGCCGGACGAGGTCATCTTCGTCATCGACGCGATGGTCGGTCAGGATGCCGTCCGCACCGCCGAGGCCTTCCGCGACGGCGTCGGCATCACCGGCGTGGTGCTGTCCAAGCTCGACGGTGACGCCCGTGGTGGTGCCGCGCTGTCCGTGCGCGAGGTCACCGGGCAGCCGATCCTCTTCGCCTCCACCGGCGAGAAGTTGGAGGACTTCGACGTCTTCCACCCCGACCGGATGGCCAGCCGGATCCTTGGCATGGGCGACGTCCTCACTCTGATCGAGCAGGCCGAGCAGGCCTTCGACTCCGATCAGAAGGAGAAGATGACCGCCAAGCTGATGGGCGGTGAGCAGTTCACCCTGGACGACTTCCTCGACCAGCTCATCGCGGTGCGGCGGATGGGGCCGATCGCCAACGTGCTGGCCATGATGCCGGGCATGGGGCAGATGAAGGACCAGCTCGCCGAGCTGGACGACAGCCACTTCGACCGGGTCACCGCGATCATCCGGTCGATGACCCCGGGCGAGCGGACCAACCCGAAGATCATCAACGGCTCCCGCCGGGCGCGCATCGCCAACGGCTCCGGGGTCACCGTGATGGACGTCAACCAGCTGCTCAACCGCTTCGCCGACGCGCAGAAGATGATGAAGCAGATGGGCGGCATGATGGGCCTGCCCGGCGGCGGCCGGCGCAAGGCGACCAAGTCGCCGAAGAACAAGCGCAAGGGCACGAAGGGCGGCGGTCGTCCGCGCACCGGGGCCGGCGCCGGGATGCCGGGCGGCTTCCCGGGTGGCATGCCGCAGCTCCCGCCGGGGATGGACCCGAACGATCTCGCTGGTGGCCAGGGCCTGCCGCCCGGTTTCAAGCTGCCGAAGATCGACTTCAACAAGCTCGGCAAGGGTGGCGACAAGGGCCCACGCTGACGCGTGTCGGTGACGGCGCGACGTTGCTGGTCTCCGTGGATCTGCCGGCCCTGACCTTGCGCAAGAACGACCTGCTCGCCCCCGACGGCGAGTGATCGGGTAGGACTGTGCACATGGCTCTCCATGTGCGCGGTGTCCTGCTCCCCGACGACGAGGTTCGCGATCTCTGGCTGGTCGACGACCGGGTGACCTTCACCCCGGTGCCGGGGGCAGAGACGGTCGTCGACGGCGGCTTCGTCCTGCCGGGCCTGGTCGACGCGCACTGTCACCTCGGCATCGCCCGTGGCGGCACCCCGATCACCTCCCTCGACCAGGCCCGCACACTGGCCCGTACCGACCGGGACGCCGGCGTGCTGGCGATCCGCGACGCCGGTTCGCCGTACCCGTACGCCGAGTTGGACGACGAGCCGGACCTGCCGCGACTGGCCCGCGCGGGCCGGCACGTCGCGCCCCCCAAGCGCTACCTGCGCGACATCGGCGTGGAGGTCGGCGCGGCCGAGGTGGCCGCGACGGTGGCCGCGCAGGCGCGGGCCGGCAACGGCTGGGTCAAGCTGGTCGGCGACTGGATCGACCGTGGCGTGGGTGACCTGGCGCCGGCCTGGGACGCCGACGCCCTCACCGCCGCCGTGCGGGCCGCGCACGACGCCGGGGTACGCGCCGCGGTGCACACCTTCTCCGAGTCCGCTGTGGAGATCATGGTGCGGGCCGGGGTGGACTCGGTCGAGCACGGCACCGGGCTGAGCCTCGACCTGATCGACGAGATGGCCCGCCAGGGCACCGCCCTGGTCCCGACGATGATCAACATTGCCACCTTCGGGGGCATCGCCGAACAGGCGCAGGCCAAGTTCCCCCGGTACGCCGAGCACATGCTCGCGTTGCGCGACCGCTTTCCCGAGGTGGTGCGGGCGGCACACGAGGCGGGCGTGCCGATCTACGTGGGCACCGACGCCGGCGGCGGCATCGACCACGGGCTCGCCGCAGAGGAGATGCTGCTGCTGCACGAGCAGGCCGGAATGTCGGCGACCGATGTGCTCGCCGCCGCCTCCTGGGGCGCCCGGGAGTGGCTCGGCTTCCCCGGCCTGGTCGAGGGCGGCCTCGCCGACCTGACCGTCTACCCCGAGGACCCCCGCCGCGACCTGCGCGTCGTCCGGGCACCGTCCCGCACGATCCTGCGCGGACGCGTCATCCGCTGACGCCACGCGGACGCGCGCCCACCACCGCAAGATCGTGCTCGATCCTGGATGTAGTGGCTTCGCTGTTGTTGGGATGCCACTACATCCACGAAGAAGCGCGATCTTGGGGCGCGCGGACGCGGGCGGGGCGTCGGTCAGCGGGTCGGGCGGATCGCGGCGCTGAAGAGGCGTACGGCCAGGTCGGTCAGGGCCGAGGCGGTCTGGTCGATCGGGGAGCGGGGAAGCACGATGTGGCTCACCACGAGCCGGACGATCGTGTCGGCGGCGAAGGTCAGCGCCGCCCGGTCCGCGCCGGGCAGTTGGACGTCGGCCCACTCGATCAGCGCGCCGGACGCCTCGCTGAGCACCACCTCGGCCCGGGTGGTCAGGTAGGGCAGCAGCTCGTCCGAGCCGCCCCGGGCACTGGTCAGGATCGCCTTGACCAGCGGGTTGTCCGCCGCCGTGGCGAGGGTGTGCGCGATCGCCGCGTACGCGCCGGCCTGGACGTCGGAGCCGTGCGCCACCAGCGCGGCCCGCACATCGCCGACGAACCGGTCCACCTCACGCCGGGCGAGCGCCTCGGCCAGCCCGGCCTTGCTGCCGAACTCGTTGTAGACGGTCTGCCGGCTCACCCCGGCCGCGGTGGCCACGCCGCCCATCCGTACCGCGTCCCAGCCGGAGGCGATGGTCCGCGAGCGGGCCGCGTCCACGATCGTGTCCCGCAGTCGCTGCCGCGGCGGGTGCGTCGATTCAGTCATGGTGATCGAAGTCTACGATCGCGCCCTCCCATCAGCCCAGGGCCGCCGTCGCGGCGGTGGCGGGCGGGCGCGCGGCGCTGATCGGCGCGGCGGAGTGCCTCCCGGGCGCGGTGGTGCCCCGCACGGCGCATAGGATCTGTGGTCATGGCACGCGTGCTCACTCCCCGTGCGGAGGACTTCCCCCGCTGGTACCAGGACCTGATCGCCAAGGCGAAGCTGGCCGACAACGGCCCGGTTCGGGGCACCATGGTCATCCGACCGGCCGGCTACGCCATCTGGGAGCGTATGCAGGCCGAGATGGACGCCCGGATCAAGGCGGCCGGCGCGGAGAACGCGTACTTCCCGCTCTTCATCCCCGAGAGCTACCTCAAGCGTGAGGCCGAGCACGTCGAGGGCTTCTCGCCGGAGCTGGCCGTGGTCACCCACGGTGGCGGCAAGCAGCTCGCCGAGCCGGTGGTGGTGCGCCCCACCAGCGAGACGGTGATCGGCGAGTTCATGGCCAAGTGGATCGACTCGTACCGGGACCTGCCGCTGCTGCTCAACCAGTGGGCGAACGTGGTCCGGTGGGAGCTGCGCCCGCGGATCTTCCTGCGTACCAGCGAGTTCCTGTGGCAGGAGGGGCACACCGCGCACGCCACCCGCGAGGACGCTCGGGCGTACGCGCGGCGGATCCTGCACGAGGCGTACGAGGACCTGATGGTCAACGTGCTCGCCATCCCGGTGGTGGTGGGTCTGAAGACCACCCGGGAGCGGTTTGCCGGCGCGACGGCGACGTACACCTGCGAAGGCATGATGGGCGACGGCAAGGCGCTTCAGTTGGGCACCAGCCACGAGCTGGGCCAGAACTTCGCCAAGGCGTTCGACATCAGCTACTCCGCCAAGGAGGGTGGCCGCGAGCACGTCTGGACGACCTCGTGGGGCACGTCGACGCGGATGCTCGGCGGCCTGATCATGGCCCACGGCGACGACAACGGTCTGCGGGTGCCTCCGAGGCTGGCCCCGATCCAGGCGTACGTCATGATCGTCAAGGATGGCGAGGGTGTCGGCGAGGCGGCGGCCAAGCTGCGCGACGCCCTGCGCGACGCCGGTGTCCGGGTCGCGCTCGACGACCGGACCGACACCGCGTTCGGCCGCCGGGCCGTCGACGCCGAGCTGCGGGGCTATCCGGTACGCGTCGAGGTCGGCCCTCGTGACCTGGCGGTGGGCAACGCGACGGTGGTGCGCCGTACCGACGGGTCGAAGTCGCCGACGCCGGTGGCCGATGTGGTCGGCGCGGTGCTGGCCGCGCTGGAGGCCGACCAGCAGGTGCTGCACGACCAGGCGCTGGCCAACCGCGAGTCGCGCACCGTCGAGGTGGCCACTCTGGCCGAGGCGATCGAGGCCGCCGCGAACGGCTGGGCCCGGGTGCCGTGGTCGGCGGTCGGTGTGGCCGGCGAGGCCGAGGCCAACGGGCAGGGCGTCACGGTGCGCTGTCTGGTGCGCGCCGACGGCTCGGTACCGGACTCGGAGGACGAGCCCGACCTGGTCGCGATCCTCGCCCGCGCCTACTGAGGTGCGCCCGGGCGGCCCAGCCGACCGGTTCGCGCCGGGCCGGCTGATCATGCATCGCAACGTGCGGCACGGCCGGATCGGATGGGTCCGGCCGGGCCGGGTGGTCAGCGACGACGAGCGGGGCCTGCTGGTCTGGATCGCCCGGGACTCCCCGGTGGCCCACGAGGTCACCGAGGCGGGGCTCAACATGCGGGCGGTGCCGTTCGCCCAGTGGATCTCGTCGACGTACCGGTTGGCGCACGGCCGCTGGAACGGCCCGCCGCTGCTGAAGTTCCTGCCCACCGGGGCGGCGCACTCCGTCTGGTGGTTCCGGGACACCCACGGCCGGTTCGTCAACTGGTACGTCAACCTGGAGGAGCCCGGCGTGCGCTGGGACGACGGCTCGGTGGCCGGCGTCGACGTGGTGGACCAGGACCTCGACGTGGTGGTGCGCCCGGACCTCAGCTGGGAGTGGAAGGACGAGGACGAGTTCGTCGAGCGGCTCGCCTTCGGCGACGACTACTGGGTACGCGACGAGAAGGCGGTCCGCGCCGAGGGGGAACGGGTGATCGCGCTCGCCGAGGCTGGCGCGTTCCCGTTCGACGGCACCTGGTGCGACTTCGAACCCCCGCCAGACTGGGGCGTACCGGACGAACTTCCGCCGGGGTGGGATCGCCCGCCGGTGCGCTGAGTGGTGTTCCTGGTCACCGGTCGGGCGACCCGGGGCGGTGTGTCCGGGTCCGGTGTGAGAGATCGGCGACGGATCTGGCAGAATAGGTCGCTGGTATCCGGCGCGCGTCCGGCGCCCTCTAACCCGGGCACGTCGCTAGTCCACCGAGTAGTCTCCGGCCCAACCCCACGGGTCCGGTCGGCGCTCACCCATGCACACCGCCCGTACGGGCTGGTGAGATCGCAACAGGAGCGAAACAACTGTGGCCGTAAAGATCCGGCTCCTGCGGATGGGCAAGATCCGCAACCCGCAGTACCGCATCGTCGTCGCCGACTCGCGCACCAAGCGTGACGGTCGGGCGATCGAGTTCGTCGGGGTTTACCAGCCCAAGGAAGACCCTTCGATCATCGAGGTCAAGTCGGAGCGGGTCCAGTACTGGCTGTCCGTCGGCGCCCAGCCGAGCGAGGCGGTGCAGCGGCTGCTGGAGCTGACCGGTGACTGGCAGAAGTACAAGGGTCTGCCGGCCCCGCCGCCGCTCCTGGTCGCCCCCGAGAAGGCCGACCGCAAGGCGGCGTACGAGGCTGAGGCCAAGGCCGCCGCCGGGCTGGCCCCGGAGACCCCGGCCAAGCCGGCCAAGAAGGCCGCCAAGGCTGCTGAGGCCCCGAAGGCCGAGGCTCCGGCTGCTGCCGAGGCTCCGGCAACCGAGGCTCCGGCAACCGAGGCTCCGGCGACCGAGGCTCCGGCCGAGGCCCCGGCTGCCACTGCCGACGCCGGTGAGCAGGCCTGACATGCCTCTGCGTCCGGCGTTGGAGCACCTGGTCAAGGGCATCGTCGAGCACCCGGACGACGTCCGGGTGCGGATGGTCGATTCCCGTCGGGGCAAGCGGCTCGAAGTCCGCGTCCACCCCGAGGACCTCGGCACGGTGATCGGGCGGTCCGGCCGGACCGCCAAGGCGCTGCGCCAGGTGATCGGCTCCATCGGCGGGCGCGGGGTACGCGTCGACATCGTCGACTCGTACTGATGCAGCTCGTCGTCGGAAGGATCGGCAAGCCGCACGGCGTCCGCGGTGAGGTCACCGTGGAAGTGCGGACCGACGAGCCCGAAGCACGGTTCGCCCCCGGCACAGTTATGAACACTGAGCCGGGGGCGACACCCCCGACCGAGTCGGCGGACGGGCTCGGGGTGCCGTTCCGGGTTCCCGCCAAGTTGACCATCGAGGCCGCGCGCTTCCACCAGGGTCGGATGCTTGTCGCGTTCGACGGCGTCCTGGACCGCGACGGCGCCGAGGCGCTGCGTGGCACCCTGCTCGTGGTGGACAGCGCCGACGTGGCCCCGCCGGAGGATCCGGAGGAGTTCCACGACCACCAGCTCGTCGGGCTGGCGGCGGTCACTCCGGCCGGTGAACGGCTGGGCGAGGTGGTCCGCATCGACCACGCGCCGTCCTCCGACCTTCTGGTGCTGCGGCGCCCCGACGGGCGTACCGCGCTGATCCCGTTCGTCCTGGCGATCGTGCCGGAGGTCGACCTGACCGGTGGACGCGTCATCGTCGACCCGCCAGCCGGCCTGCTCGACCTCTAGAGGCCACCCCGCATGCGCGTCGACGTCGTGTCGATCTTCCCCGAGTATTTCGCCCCGCTGGACCTGTCCCTGATCGGGCGGGCCCGCGCCAACGGCGTACTCCAGCTCGCCGTGCACGACCTGCGGACCTGGACCCACGACGTGCACCGCACGGTGGACGACACCCCCTACGGCGGCGGGCCGGGAATGGTGATGCGTCCCGAGCCGTGGGGTGAGGCGCTGGACACCCTCGCGCCGGCCGAGGCCCCGCAGCCCCGGCTGCTGGTGCCGTCGCCGGCCGGTGTCCCGTTCACCCAGGCCATGGCGTACGAGTTGGCCGCCGAGTCGCACCTGCTCTTCGCCTGCGGCCGGTACGAGGGGATCGACCAGCGGGTGTTGGCGCACGCCGCGACCCGCATGCCGGTCACCGAGGTCTCGCTCGGCGACTACGTGCTCTTCGGTGGCGAGGTCGCGGTCCTGGTGATGCTGGAGGCGGTCACCCGGCTGCTGCCCGGGGTGCTGGGCAACGCCGGCTCGCTGGATGAGGAGTCGCACGCCCACGGGCTGCTGGAAGCGCCGATCTACACCAAGCCGCCGAGCTGGCGGGGGCACGACGTGCCCGAGGTCCTCCGCTCCGGTGACCACGGCAAGATCGCGCGCTGGCGGCGCGAGGAGGGGCTGCTGCGGACCGCCGCCCAGCGCCCGGACCTGCTCGCCGCGCTGCCCGCCGATCGTCTCGACAAACGGGACATCGCGGCCCTGGACCGGGCCGGATTTCAGCCCCCGCCAGGAGATGTGGCAAAGTAGGGGGGTTGCCGTAGCCGTCCGCGCCCGCGGGTGGCTACGAGGATCACCGACCGGGGTCGGCCCGCCGACCACCATCCGGGGATCAGAATCACCCACCCGCGCACCGAGTGACGGTGCGCCGTGAGCCTTACGAGGACGCAGCGATGAACATCCTGGACGCCCTTGACGCCCAGTCGAAGCGGACCGACCTTCCCGACTTCCGGGCCGGTGACACCGTCAAGGTGCACGCCCGCGTCGTCGAGGGCAACCGGTCCCGTGTCCAGATCTTCCAGGGCGTCGTGATCCGCCGCCAGGGTGACGGTCTGCGCGAGACCTTCTCGGTCCGCAAGATCAGCTTCGGTGTCGGCGTGGAGCGGACCTACCCGATCAACGGCCCGGGCATCGACCGGATCGAGATCGTGACCCGCGGTGCCGTGCGTCGCGCCAAGCTCTACTACCTGCGCGAGCTGCGCGGCAAGAAGGCCAAGATCAAGGAGAAGCGGGAGAAGCAGCCCAGCTGACTTCCCGCTCACCACGCCGCCTGAACTGCGCGTATGCCGTACCGACCGGACAGCACTACCCTGGTCATACGGGCGCAGTCAGGCGGCGGCCCCGCCCACGTGGCGGGCAGCCGTCCACAACCGCCCGTGGAGCCTCGACGAGGCTCCCGGGCGGTGGTGTTTCTGCGGACCGGGGAGTGGCGTGGTGCAGACGCTTGACGAGGACGGCGCCGTCGATCCGTGGCGTCGGCGAGCCCGCCGCAGCCGCCGGCAGATGCCCCTCTGGCAGGAGCTTCCGCTGCTGCTGGTCGTCGCGTTCTGCCTCGCGGTGCTGATCCGTACCTTCCTGCTCCAGGCGTTCTTCATCCCGTCCGGCTCGATGGAGGACACCCTCCTGATCGGCGACCGGGTGTTGGTCAACAAGGTCGTCTACGACACGCGTGACCCGGTGCGCGGCGAGGTGGTCGTGTTCCGGGGCACCGACCGCTGGGCGCCGCAGGTCGACGAGCAGCCGGCGCCGGGCGTCGTCGGAAAGATCAGCCGGACGGTCGGCGACCTGGTCGGGGTGAGCCGCCCCGGCGAGAAGGACTTCATCAAGCGCGTCATCGGCCTGCCCGGCGACCGGGTCGCGTGCTGCGACAGCCAGGGCCGGGTCACCGTCAACGGCACCCCGCTGAACGAGCCGTACGTGCTGCGGGACTCCCCACTGGATCTGCCACCCAACCCGGGGGAGTGCCGCTCGCGGCGCTTCGACGAGGTGGTCGTACCACCCGGCCAGATCTTCGTGCTGGGTGACCACCGGCTGGTCTCCCAGGACGCGCGCTGCCAGGGCCCGGTGCCGATCGACAACGTCGTCGGCCGTGCCTTCATGGTGGTCTGGCCGTCCTCCCGTTGGAGTGCGCTGTCGGTGCCGTCGACCTTCGACGACGTGTCCGTGCCCTCCGCCGCCTCCACCGGGGCGCCTCCGGTCCGGCCTACGCCGCAGGGCGGTGTGCTGCTGATCCTCCCGCTGGCGGCCGCGCTGGGGCGATCCCGCGCGTTCCGGACGATGACGTCCAGTCGGGCAACGTAGGCTTCCTGGCGTGATTGACGAGCAGACCGACAAGCCCCGCAGCTCCTTCTGGAAGGAGCTGCCGATCCTGCTGGGTGTGGCGATCCTGGTCGCGGTGCTGGTCCGCGCCTTCGTGCTGCAGACCTTCTTCATCCCCTCCCCGTCCATGGAGAACACTCTCAAGATCGATGACCGGGTGCTGGTCAACAAGCTGGTCTACGACTTCCGGTCACCGCACCGCGGCGAGGTTGTCGTGTTCAAGGCCCCCACCGCGTGGAGCGGCAACCCCGACGGTGAGGACTTCATCAAGCGGGTGATCGGCGTCGGCGGCGACCACGTGGTCTGCTGCGACCCGCAGGAACGGCTGATCATCAACGGCAAGGCGCTCGACGAGCCGTACATTTTCTCGATCGACGGGGTCCGCGACAAGCCGGCCGACCAGGAGTTCGACATCACCGTGCCGGAGGGGCGGCTGTGGGTGATGGGCGACCACCGCTCGGCCTCGGGCGACTCGCTGGAGCACTGGCAGCAGTCCGGGCAGGACATCACCGAGGCCACCATCCCCGAGGACGACGTGGTCGGGCGGGCGTTCACCGTGTTCTGGCCGGTCAACCGGGCCACCTGGTTGACGGTGCCGGACCAGTACGACGGCATCCCCAAGCCGTAGACCGCACCGGGCGTGGGCGATCGGCCGCCCGTCTGGCAGGCTGAGGCGGTGACCGTCTACACCCCTCGACGCGCGGCCCGCGTGCTGCTCGTCGACGCGGCCGGCCGGGTGCTGCTCTTTCACGGCTTCGACCCGGCCCGCCCCGGGCACCGCTACTGGTTCACCCCGGGCGGCGGGTTGGCCCCACAGGAGTCCCCGGCGGCCGGCGCGGCCCGGGAGTTGGCCGAGGAGACCGGGTTGCGGCTCGCCCCGGCAGACCTGGGCGAGCCGGTCTGGTCCGACACGACCGAGTTCCCGTTCGACGGCACCTGGTACCGCCAGCAGCAGGACTTCTTCCTGCACCGGGTGCCGTCCTGGCAGGTGGACACCGCGGGCTTCGACGACATCGAGCAGCGCAGCATCTCCGATCACCGCTGGTGGCTTCCCGACGAACTCGCGGCCAGCGGCGAGCGCTTCTACCCCTCCGAGCTGCCCGCGTTGCTGACCCGGGTCCTGCCCTCCACCTCCGGGGCGGAGACGCCGTGCTGACCCCGCCGCGTACCGTCGTGCGCCGCGAGGCCGGCCTCTACGCCCTGGAGCGGGCGCTGCAACGGCGCGGCTTCCGGCAGGTGGCCGGCGCCGACGAGGCCGGGCGGGGGGCCTGCGCCGGCCCGCTGGTGGCCGCCGCGGCGGTGCTGCCCGAGGGGCGACGCGGCGAGATCGACGGACTGGCCGATTCCAAGCTGCTCACCCCGGCCAGCCGGGAGCGGGTGTACGCCGAGGTCGTGGACCGAGCCCTGGCGTACGCCGTGGTGATCATTCCGGCCGAGGAGGTCGACGCCCGAGGGCTGCACGTGTGCAACCTGGCGGCGATGCGCCGGGCGCTGGCCTTGCTCACGACCCGCCCCGACTACGTGCTGACCGACGGCTTCGGCGTGGACGGTCTGGGCGTGCCGGGGCTGGCCGTGTGGAAGGGCGACCGGGTGGCGGCGTGTGTGGCGGCGGCCAGCGTGCTCGCCAAGGTCACCCGGGACCGGATCATGGTGGAGATGGACGAGGTGTTCCCGGCGTACGGCTTCGCCGAGCACAAGGGCTACATCACCCCGGAGCACAGCGCGGCGCTGCGGGAGCACGGACCATGCCGTGAGCACCGGTTCTCGTACGTCAATGTCGCCGCCGTCTCCGGCCGCGACGGCCGGCCGCCGCGCGCCCGGCGGCCCGTCGGCCCGGCCTCGGACGAGCCGATGGGGCGCTCCTGGGCGTCAGGGGGTACCGTCGGCGTGGCGTTGGGCGAGCAGCCTCGGCCTCCGGCGCCGGTGGGGGAAGATGTGGCCATGGAAGGCGGAGTGCGATGAGCGCGGAAGATCTCGAAAAGTACGAGACCGAGATGGAGCTGCAGCTCTACCGGGAGTACCGCGACATTGTCCGCCAATTCTCCTACGTGGTGGAGACGGAACGCCGGTTCTACCTGGCCAACCAGGTCGACCTGCACGTGCGTAACTCCGACGGCGAGGTCTACTTCGAGGTCGAGATGCACGACGCCTGGGTGTGGGACATGTACCGTCCTGCCCGCTTCGTGAAGAACGTCCGAGTGATGACTTTCAAGGACGTCAACGTCGAAGAGCTGGAGAAGCCCGACATCTCGCTGCCGGCCGACTCCGGCTTCGGGGGCTGACCCGCCCGGGGTTCCGGCCGCGCCACAGGCCCCCACCCGTGGCGCAGCCGTAGCCGGTCACTCGGCCGGCACCACGACCTCGACGCGCTGCACCAGGTTGTTGGCGAAACCGCCACGGTTCCACGGCTGCTCGACCGGCTGGGTACGCCCCGACGCGTCGGTCGCCCGCGCGCTGAGCACGTACCGGCCGGGCGTCGCCGTCCACTCGTGCCGCCACCGCCGCCAGGCGAAGTCCCCGCCCGCCGCCGGGTCCAGCTCGGCCGGCACCCAGCTCGCCCCGCCGTCGACGGTCACCTCCACCGACACCACCGGCGCGTGCCCCGACCAGGCCCGACCGTCCACGGTGCACAGTCCCGGCCGCACCACCCGACGGCGCGACATGAAGTCGGGGAAACCGGGCGGGCGGACCAGCGCGCGAGGCTCGATCCGGGTGACCGGCACGCCCGGGTCGTCGGCGTCGCGGCGGACCCGGTAGGCCACCGCGTTCTGGTAGCCCTCGAACGGCTCGGTCCGGACCTCGATCGAGCGGAGCCACTTCACGTGCGCCATGCCGTACCAACCCGGCACGATCAGCCGTAGCGGCGCGCCGTGCTGCGGCAGCAGGGGAGAGCCGTTCATCTCGTACGCCAGCAGCACCTCCTCGCGCAGCGCGTCGGCGACCGGCAGCGCCCGCTGGAAGTCCTGCTCCACCCCGCGCTCGACCCCGTGATCGGCGCCGGTGAAGACCACGTCGACCGCATCCGGCCCGAGGCCCGCCTCGCGCAGCAGGGGCGCCAGCGGCGTCCCGGTCCACTCGGCGTTGCCGACCGCCTCGACCAGCCAGGGCTGGCTCACCGGCCGGGGATGCAGCAGGGCCCGACCGTTGCCGGCGCACTCCATGGCGACCTGGTGGGTGACCCGGGGCCGCTCGCGCAGCTCCGCCAGGCTGACGGTCAGCGGCCGGTCGACCGCGCCACCGACGGTCAACGCGTGTGTCGCCGGGTCCACGTCCGGGATGTCGTAGTGGATCAGCAGGTAGTGCAACCCGGCCGGCGTGACGTCGTAACGCAGCGCCTCCAGCGGGATGCCGTGGTTGCGCGTGGCGAGCTGCAACTCCTCGGCGCTGATCGCCTCATCCGGCTCGGCGAGCCGGGACGGCCCGCTCACGTCGGCCACCGCCGGCGTCCGGTCATCGACAGTGGTCATGCGGCCTCCCCGGTCCGTACGGCGACGCCCCGCCGTACCCGGCCCAGCCTAGGCCCTTCGGGACGCTCGCCCGGTTGGGGCTGGTGTAGCAGATCATTCGTCGCTTCGGGTGGTCGTCCACAGGACCGTCGGTTGTCCACAGCTTCGTCTCGCGGGGTGGCGGACGAACCCGGCCCGGCCCGAGGCTGCCGCCATGCGACTGCCACCGCCTACCCGCGCGATCCACCACACCGTGCTGCTCTGCGCCGCGTTTCCGCTCGCCCTGGCCGTCCAGCTCAGCGGCTTGGCGGTGCTGCTCGCGGCGGTGCCCGGCAGCCCGCCGACACTGACCGTCCCGGTCGCGGTGCTGGCGTCCGCCGACGCCGGGCCGGGGCGGTCGATGCCGGCCGTTCCGGTCGGGGTGCTGGCGTCCGCCGACGCTGGGCCGGGGCGGTCGATGCCGGCCGTTCCGGTCGGGGTGCTGGCGTCCGCCGACCCCGGGTCGGGGCGGTTCCGGTGGCCGGTCGACGGGCCGCCCCACCCGGTCCGTCCCTTCGACCCGCCACCCCGACCCTGGCTGGCCGGGCACCGGGGCGTCGACCTCGCGGCCCTGCCCGGCGCGGTGATCCGCAGTGCCGGGGCGGGCACCGTGCTCTTCGCCGGCGTGGTGGCCGGCCGACCGGTGGTCACCGTGGGCCACGCCGGCGGGCTGCGGACCACCCACGAGCCGGTCCAACCGGCGGTACGCCCCGGCCAGCCGGTCACCGCTGGCACGCCGCTGGGCGAGTTGCTGCCCGGCCATCCGGGCTGCCCGGCCGACGCCTGCCTGCACTGGGGGCTGCGGCGAGGCGACGAGTACCTCGACCCCCTGGCACTGCTCGGCCTGGGTCCGGTGCGCCTGCTCCCGGTCGACGGGTGAGCGGGGTCAGCGCTGGGCGAGCAGGGCCGGCAGCCGCACGGCCAACCGCTCGTACTCGTCGGCGGTGTTGTAGACCTGACCGGTCAGCCGCAGCCAACCCCGTCCGCTCCAGTTCATCACCGCCACCTCGGTGGCGAGGCGTTCGCCGATCCGCGTCTGTAGCGCCCGCGCCGCGTCGATGGTGGTGGCCGTGCCGGCCGGCAGCGGAATGAGACGCAGGGCCACCCCCGGCCCGCCCGGGTCGGGCAGTTGGGCGGGGGGCACCCCGAGCGCGTCCCCCACCACCCGCTGCCCGTACGCGGCGAGCGCGGCATTGTGCTCACGGACCCGGTCGACGCCGAGGCTTCGCAGTGTGAACAACCCCGCCGGGGCGGCCAGCCAGGCCGTGTAGTCGAGGGTGGCCTGCCACTCCACGCGGGCCGGGAAGCCGGCCTCCTGCTCCCAGGAGACCACCAGCGGTTCGATCCGGTCCCGCCACTGCGGCGCCACCGCCAGCACGGCGGTGCCCCTCGGGGCGTACCCCCACTTGTGCAGGTTGCCCGCCCAGAAGTCGGCGCCGACGCTCGCCACCGGGGTCGACAGCATGCCCGGCGCGTGCGCGGCGTCCACCAGGACCGGCACGCCGTGTTCCCGGGCCACCCCGACGATGGCGGCGGTCGGGAAGAGCTTGGCGGTGGCCGAGGTGAGCTGGTCGACGACGAGCAGCCGGGTCCGCCCCGGCCGCAGACCGGCGCGGATGGTCTGCACGATTTGCTCGTCGGTGGCGGCCAGCGGGATCGGCAGGACCCGGCTGACCGCTCCGGTCCGCCGGCACTCCCGCTGGATGGCCAGGCTCACCGCGCCGTACCCGTGATCGGTGCTCAGCACCTCGTCGCCGGCTTGCAGGCCGAGCGACTGGAGCACCACGGCGACTCCGGTGGTGGTGTTGCCGACCAGGGCGCTGCCGTCCGGGTCGGCACCCAGGAACCCGGCGAGGTGCCGGCGGGTGTGCGCGATCCGGTCGACGAGACCCTGCGTGAAGAAGCGCAGCGGGTTGGACTCCATCTCGTCGCGCAGCCGCTGCTGGACCCGCTGTACGCCGATCGGCACCGCGCCGAACGAGCCGTGGTTGAGGTGACTGACCGCCGCGTCGAGGGAGAAGAGCAGGCGGGCGCCCGGGATCGGCTCGGGAGGCTGCGGGACGCTCACCCGATGATCGTAACCGCCGAGGTCCCTCGCCCTCCGCTCCTTGATCAGGCGCGGGGATGTGCCTGCCGGTACGCGGCCCGCAGCCGCTCCACCGAGACGTGCGTGTAGATCTGGGTGCTGGCCAGCGACGAGTGACCGAGCAACTCCTGCACGGCCCGGAGGTCCGCCCCGCCCTCCAACAGGTGGGTGGCGGCGGAGTGACGCAGCCCGTGCGGGCTGGTCCGGGGGAGGCCGGCGGCTTCGGCGTACGCGCCGACGATCTGCCGCGCGGTGGTGGGGTTGAGCCGCCCACCCCGGGCGCCGAGCAGCAGCGCGTCGCCCGAGTGGTCGCCGACCAGTGCCGGGCGACCCCGGCGCAGCCAGTCGTCCAGGGCCCGCTGCGCGGGAACCCCGTACGGCACCGAGCGCTCCCGCCCGCCCTTGCCGAACACCCGGATCACCCGACGTCCGTGGTCGACATCCCCGACATCCAGGCCGCAGGCCTCGCTGATCCGCACGCCGGTGGCGTAGAGCAGTTCCAGCAGCACCCGGTCGCGCAGCGGCACCGCCTCGGCCGCCGTTGTCGCGGCGGGGTCGGGTGGCATCCGTCGGGCCGGTGCCTCGACCAGGGCCGCGGCCTGGTCGGCGCGCAGGACGGCGGGTAGCTCCCGGTGCGCGCGAGGGCTGGCCAACCCGGCGCCGACGTCGGAGTTCAGCAACCCGGCCCGGTGCGCCCAGGAGCTGAACGCCCGCGCCGACGCCGCCCGACGGGCCAGCGAGGTGCGGGCGGCGCCGGTGGTGCGCTGGCGGGCCAACCAGCTGCGCAACACCGACAGGTCCAGCTCGGCCAGGTCGACGCACCCCATCCGTACGGCGTGGTCGAGCAGTGAGACCAGGTCGGTGACGTACGCGCGGACGGTGTGCGTCGATCGGTTGCGGACCCGGGACAGGTGGTCGGCGAAGTCGTCGACCGCGTCGCGCAGCGCCGGCGGCAGCTCCTGGTGGGTTACCCGGGTGCCCCGGGCGGACCGGCTCATCGCCGCCACGCCAACGGCGTCGCAGAGCGGGCCGGTTGGTCGTCTCGTGCACCGGGGTTGGCAGCTGGCACGCCATCAGCCTACGGGCGAGGGTCTCCTGCCGCCGGTGTCGCAACGGCGTCCGCTCACTCTGCTCCGGATGCTTCTGCCGTGTTCGCCGCAGCTTGACGCCCGGGCTGGGCGGACGGTACGAGGGCATAGCCGCCGTCGCGACGGACCACCATGGACAACTCCTCCAACAGGGACAGTTTGCGCAGCGCGGTCCGCAGGTCGACACCGGCGCGTGCGGCGAGCGCGTCCACATCCCGTACGCCCCGGCGGGGCAGCGCCTCCAGTAGCGCTCGGGCGTCGTCGTCGAGGGTGTCGGCGGGTCGCTGCGGGCCTCGGGCGAGCGGGGCGAGATCCGCGCCGATCCGGCCCACCTCCTCGAGTACGTGTGCCACACCGGTGACCAGCCGTGCCTTCGACTGCTCGCGGAGCAACTCGTGCGCGCCGACGGACATCGCCGAGGTCACCGGCCCGGGGACCACCATCGCGACCCGGCCGGTGTAGATGGCCCGTCGGGCGGTCTGCGTCGCGCCGCTGCGCGCCGACGCCTCCACCACCACGGTGCCGACGGTGCCCCCGGCGATGACCCGATTGCGGATCAGGAACCGGGGCCGTAGCGGCTCGGCGCCGGGCGGCCACTCGCTGACCAGCAGCCCGGTGTCGGCGATCCGGTCGAAGAGCGCGGTGTTGCCGACCGGGTACGGCCGATCCAATCCGCAGGCCAGCACCGCGACGGTCAGCCCGCCGGCGTTGAGAGCGCCCCGGTGGGCGGCCGCGTCGATGCCGAACGCGCCGCCGGAGACGACCGTCCAGTCCCGCTCCGCCAGCCCGTACCCCAGTTCGGTGGCGACGTGCTGGCCGTAACCGGTGGCGGCGCGTGCTCCGACCACGGCCACCGAGCGGTCCAGGGCCTCGCCCAACGGCCAGCTTCCGCGTACCCAGAAGGAGAGTGGTGGGGCGGTCTCGGCATCCACCCGGCGGCTGGCCTCCGGCAGGCGCAGGTTGGCCAGGTCGGCCACCCTGGCCGGCCACTCCTCGTCGTCCGGGGTGACCAGCCGGGCGCCGAGGCGGTCCGCCCGGTCCAGGGCCTCGGCCGCCACCGCCCGCGCGTCGCCTGCCGCCGACCGGGCCGCCACCGTGCTGTGCAACCAGCCGTCGGGGCTGCCGCCGTCGAGCAGCAGATCCAGGGTCGCCACCGGGCCGAGCCGTTCGACCAGCTGGTACACCACGCGGGTGCCCGGTTCGGCCAACCAGGTCAGTGCGACCCGGGCCAGCCTGCCCTCATCGTCGGCGCTCACGCCGCCTCCCCCGTCCGTAGTTGGATCGCCTCCCGCACGTCATCGCGGTCCGGCCGGTCCCTGCCATCCAGATCGGCGATGGTCCAGGCCATCCGGATCACCCGATCGAAGCCGCGCGCCGACAGCGAGCCGGAGTCGAGTCGGCCACGCAGTTCGGCGGTGACCCGGGCGGGTAGCCGCCACGGCGGTCGGCGCAGATGCGGACCGTCCACCTCGGCGTTGAGGCGCCGCCCGATATCTGCCCAGCGTTTGGCCGCCGCCTGCCGGGCCGCCGCCACCCGGGCGGCGACCGTCGCCGAGGACTCGGCGTCACTCTCGGACGCCATCAGCTGCGCGGCCCGCAGCGGCATGAGCCGGACCTGCACGTCGATGCGGTCGAGCAGCGGCCCGGACAGCCGGCCCAGGTAGCGGCGGCGGACCAGCGGGCTGCACTCGCAGTGCGCGTCGCCGGCCGGCTGGGCACACGGGCACGGGTTGGCGGCCAGCACCAACTGCGTCCGGGCCGGGTAGACCGTGCCGCCCCCGCTGCGGCTCAGTTGGATGCGGCCCTGCTCCAAGGGCTGACGCAACGCCTCCAGCGCGCCCTTGCTGAACTCGGGAGCCTCATCCAGAAAGAGCACGCCCCGGTGTGCCAGTGACACCGCGCCGGGTCGGGCCAGCCCCGAGCCGCCACCGACCAGCGCCGGGATGGTCGCGGTGTGGTGCGGTGCCTGGAACGGCGGGCGGCGCAGCAGCCGGCCGCCCGGTGGCAGCAGCCCGGCGACCGAGTGCAGCGCCGTGACCTCCAGCGCCGCGTCGTCGTCCAACTCGGGCAGGATCGACGGCAGCCGTTCGGCGAGCATGGTCTTGCCGGCGCCCGGAGGGCCGAGCAGTGCCACGTGGTGCCCGCCCGCGGCGGCGACCTCCAACGCGCGCCGGCCCATCTGCTGCCCGGCGACGTCGGCGAGGTCCGGCCCGTCGACCGCCGGTGCCGGGGTGGCCGCTGGCGGTTCGATCAGCGGACTGCCGTCGCGAACGAAGGCGACCAGCCGGTGCAGGGTGTCCACCGCCCGCACCCGTACGCCGGGGATGACCGAAGCCTCGGCGGCGTTGCCGGCCGGCACGATCACCCGCCCGACACCGGCCTGGGCTGCGGCGGCGACCATCGGCAGGACCCCGCGCACCGGCCGGACCGTCCCGTCCAGCCCCAACTCCCCGAGGACCACCACCCCCTCGAGGGGCAGCAGTGGCAGCTCACCCGAGCCGCCCAGCAGAGCGGCGGCGATGGCCAGGTCGAACGCCGAGCCGAACTTCGGCAGCGTGGCCGGCAGTAGGTTCAGCGTGATCCGCCGGTTCGGCCAGCGCTGGCCGGAGTTGACCACAGCGGCGCGAACCCGGTCGCGGGCTTCGTGCAGGGCGGTGTCCGGCAGCCCGGAGATCACCACAGCCGGCAGGCCGGCGGCCAGGTCGACCTCGACCTCGACGAGGTGGCCGGTGACCCCGACCAGCCCCACGCAGAGCACCTTCGCGTAGCTCACGGCACGTCACCGCCGGCCTGGTCCCGCGCGGCGCGCATCTCAGAACGCACCCTTCAGGTGGTCGACCCGGGCCGGGCCGGCGTCGGGCAACCGCACCGAGAGCACGTCGAACCGCACCTCGTCTGCGGTCGTCCCGGTCTCGGCCAGCCAGCGCGCGGCGAGCCCGCGCAGCCGGCGGGCCTTGGCCGGTACGACGGCCTCCGCCGGGGTGCCGAAGGCGTCGCCCCGACGGGTCTTCACCTCGCAGAAGGCGAGCACCGGCCCGTCCCAGGCGATGATGTCGATCTCCCCCTCCGGGCAGCGCCAGTTCCGGGCGATGGGGCGCAGCCCCGCCTCGGTCAGGTGCTGGGCGGCGCAACGCTCGCCGTACGCGCCGACTGCCTGGTTCCGCTTCGTCATGGCCGGCACGGTGCCCGCCGAGAC
Source organism: Micromonospora sp. NPDC047527 (assembly GCF_040643015.1). NCBI lineage: Bacteria > Bacillati > Actinomycetota > Actinomycetes > Micromonosporales > Micromonosporaceae > Micromonospora > Micromonospora sp. NPDC047527. Next base: position 201,806 of record NZ_JBEYTK010000008.1, read on the forward strand.
ACGAACGCCGCGACCCCGAAGACTGTCGCCTGTGGACGACGGGTGTCCTGTGGACAACCGGACGATCATGCCGTCGCGTGCTACGGGAGCATCGTCGAGGACGTGTCCGGGCTGGTGGGCGACCACTCAACGGGTGGGCCTGAAATGGCGTCGGCGCAGCCTGTCGCATACGGTGCCGGACGTGGACGGACGACGGAGTTTCCCCGAAGACCAGGAGCCGCGCTGGTATTCCGACGAGCGGGGGCGCGGCTACGGCGAGTCGGAGTGGCGTGGCGCGGGCGAACCGCGATACCGCGACAACGAGGTTCCCGAGCAGCGGGGCAGCGAGACGGATCGCTCCGGCGAGAGCGAGTCCGGCCGGTTCGCGGCGGTGCCCGACCGGCTCGGCGAGCCGAGCTCCGGGCGCTTGGGCGCGGTGGACGGCGCTCGCTTCGGCACCGCGGAGGCTGACTCCGGTCGCTTCGGGGCTGTCGAGGCGCAGGCCGGGCGGTTCGGCGCGGCCGAGGCCGACTCGGGTCGCTTCGGGGCCGTAGATGCCGCTCGCTTCGCCCCGGCGGAACCTGACTCCGGTCGCTTCGAGGCCCAGGCCGGGCGGTTCGGTACGCCCGAGGCCGACTCCGGACGCTTTGGAGCCGTGGATGCGCAGGCTGGGCGGTTCGGCACACCCGAGGGGGAGTCCGGGCGCTTCGCAGCGGTCGACCCGCTCGGTGACGCCCGGCCGGACGCGGATGGTTACCGGGCCACCCGATCACGGCGGGCGGACCGGGACCCCTCGGAGGTCTCCGGCGAGCTGCCCGGACGCCGGGCTGCTCGGGAGTCGACCGCGACTGGCGCGCCGCTTACCGCCGGTCGCGACGAGGCCGCACGCGAGGTGCCGCCGGCGGGTGACCCGGCGGTGGGTGTGCTCGCCGACCAGGCTCGTCCGGCCCCCCTTGGCGGGTACCCGATCGTCGAGCCGACCCGGGGCGGCGACTCGCCGCACCCGCTGGAGATGCCGACCGGCCCGATGACTCCGATCAGCCCTCGGGGTGGGCTGCCGGCGGGCGAGCCGTCGGTGTATCCGCCGGCCGCCGACGGCGTCTATCGGACCCGCCGGCCGGTGTTGGCCGTACTCTTCGCTCTGCTGGTGTTGATCTTCGAAGTCCCCGCGCTGCGGGTGCTGCTGGCGGGCGTGACAGGTGATCCGGTGGACTCCGGGAACGTGGTGGTGGGCATTGCCCTGGTCGCCGGGCTGCCGATCTTCGCGATCGGGCTGTACGGGCTGCGTACCGGAGGTTTGGCGCTTTCCGACGGCGGACGGGGCTGGCTGCGCCCCCCGACTGCCTATCTGACGGTCGGCCTGGGCCTCTTCCTCGCCGCGGCGCTCGCCGCCGGCTGACCCGCAGCCCGCCCGTCGCGGCCGATGATGCACGCGACAACCAGGAAATAGTGGCCTCCGGTGACCCGGAGGCCACTATTTCCATGAACTAGCGCGATCTTCCCCGTGACTGGCGCAATCAGGCGGGGAGTGGCGGTGCAGCACCCGAGGGCCGCAGAGCGGGTGAGGGGCGTACACTGGCCAACTGGCGACCGCCTCGTGCGGTCGACCTCGCGCGCCCTCTCCACGAATCGTCGTGGGGCGACGGCCTCCCTGGTCCCGATCTTGATCGGGTCCACCATGGGCCGGCGACCAGGCGCCAGGACGCCCGGCCACCGGCCGGGCGTGACAACCAGGGACCTTGAGGAGTACCCCAACCATGGCCGTCGTGACCATGCGCCAGCTGCTGGAGAGCGGTGTCCACTTCGGGCACCAGACCCGGCGCTGGAACCCGAAGATGAAGCGCTTCATCATGACCGAGCGCAACGGCATCTACATCATCGACCTGCGCCAGACCCTCGAGTACATCGAGAAGGCGTACGAGTTCGTGCGTGGAACCGTCGCCGAGGGTGGCAGCATCCTCTTCGTCGGCACCAAGAAGCAGGCCCAGGAGGCCATCGCCGAGCAGGCGACCCGGGTCGGTCAGCCGTACGTCAACCACCGCTGGCTCGGTGGCATGCTGACCAACTTCCAGACGGTGTACAAGCGGCTCCAGCGGATGAAGGAGCTGGAGGCTCTGGGTGACCTCAGCGGCACCGCCGCCGGTTACACCAAGAAGGAGACCCTGCAGCTCTCCCGCGAGAAGATCAAGCTGACCCGCACCCTCGGTGGTCTGCGGGACATGCAGAAGCTGCCGGCCGCGGTCTGGATCGTCGACACCAAGAAGGAGCACATCGCCGTCGACGAGGCCCGCAAGCTGGGCATCCCGGTGATCGCGGTGCTGGACACCAACTGTGACCCGGACGAGGTCGACTTCCCGATCCCGGGTAACGACGACGCGATCCGCTCGGCCGAGCTGCTGACCAAGGTCGTCGCCGCCGCCGTCGCGGACGGTCTGATCGCCCGTTCCGGCCGTCGCCGGGGCGCCGACGAGAAGCCCGAGGGTGTCGCGACCGACGAGCCGCTGACCGAGTGGGAGCGCGAGCTTCTCGAGCCGAAGAAGGCCGACGAGTCGGCCGCCCCGGCCGAGCAGCCCGCCGCTGCCGCCGCCGAGCAGCCCGCCGCCCCGGCCGAGCAGCCGGCGCAGGCCGCCACCGAGCAGCCGGCGGCCGCGACCGCGGAGTGACCGCACCGTCGCTGCCCCGCCGTCCGTTTTCCGAAACGGCGGGGCAGCGGCGGTACGCCGGGCACGAACCGCCCGGATCCGGGTAACCGGCACCTCTGACCATCCACACGCCGCCTCAACATCGAAGAGAGAGCCATGTCCCAAATCACCGCCGCGGACGTCAAGAAGCTCCGCGACCTCACCGGCGCCGGCATGATGGACAGCAAGAAGGCGCTGACCGAGGCCGAGGGCGACTTCGACAAGGCCATCGAGATCCTGCGCGTCAAGGGCGCCAAGGACGTCGGCAAGCGGGCCGGCCGTACGGCCGCCAACGGCCTGGTCGCCCACTCCGGCAAGGCGCTGCTCGAGCTCAACTGCGAGACCGACTTCGTCGCCAAGACCGAGTCGTTCATCGCGCTGGCCCAGCAGTTGGTCGAGCACGGTGAGCGCGCCGGTGTGAACACCGCCGAGGAGCTGCTCGCCACCGAGCTCGACGGCAAGGTCGTCGCGGACCTGATCCAGGAGCAGTCCGCCAAGATCGGCGAGAAGCTGGTGCTCAACCGGTTCGCCCGGGTCGAGGGCACCATCGCCGTCTACCTGCACCGCAAGGCCCAGGACCTGCCGCCGGCCGTTGGTGTGCTGGTGTCGTACACCGGCAAGACCGATGAGGCGGGCGACGCTGACGCCCGTGGTGTGGCCATGCAGATCGCCGCGATGCGGCCGAAGTACCTCACCCGGGACGAGGTTCCGGCCGAGGTCGTCGAGTCCGAGCGGCGCATCGCCGAGCAGACCGCCCGCGAGGAGAACAAGCCCGAGGCGGCCCTGCCGAAGATCATCGAGGGTCGGGTGAACTCCTTCTTCAAGGACTACGTCCTGATCGATCAGGCGTCGGTGGCCGACAACAAGAAGTCGGTGAAGCAGATGCTGGCCGAGGCTGGCATCGAGGTCACCAGCTTCGTGCGGTTCGAGGTCGGCCAGGCCTGAGCCGCCACCGGGCGCCGTGGGCGCCCGTGGGCAGGAGACGTCGACGAGGAGGCCGCCGGTGTACGTGACAGGCACCGCGGCCTCCTCGTCACATAGGGTCGTCAGCGGCAGGTTCGCGGTAACGCACGCACGGGGCGTGCGGTGGGGAAGGCGGGGCGGATGACGCAGGTTGTGAGTGACCGGACGCTGGCGATGGACGATCCGACGGCGCCGCCGCCCGGTCGTGCCCGCCGGGTGGTGCTGAAGCTTTCCGGTGAGGTGTTCGGCGGTGGCGCGATCGGCGTCGACCCGGACGTCGTCCAGGCGATCGCCCGGCAGATCGCCACCGTGGTCCGCCGTGGTGTGCAGGTCTCCGTGGTGGTTGGCGGCGGCAACTTCTTCCGCGGCGCGGAGTTGCAGAAGCGTGGGATGGACCGGGCCCGCGCCGACTACATGGGCATGCTCGGCACCGTGATGAACTGCCTCGCCCTCCAGGACTTCCTGGAGAAGGAGGGCATCGAGACCCGGGTGCAGAGTGCCATCACGATGGCCCAGGTCGCCGAGCCGTACATCCCGCTGCGGGCGATCCGGCACCTGGAGAAGGGCCGTGTGGTCATCTTCGGCGCCGGCGCCGGCATGCCGTACTTCTCCACCGACACCGTGGCCGCCCAGCGGGCGCTGGAGATCCGGGCCGACGTGGTGCTGATGAGCAAGAACGGCGTGGACGGCGTCTACACCGCCGACCCGCGGATCGACCCCACCGCCAGCAAGCTCGACTCGATCACCTTCTCCGAGGTGCTGCGCCGCAACCTGCGGGTGGCCGACGCGGCGGCGTTCAGCCTCTGCATGGAGAACGGCCTGCCGATGCTGGTCTTCGGTGCGCAGGGTGACGACACCATCATCCGCGCGGTGGGTGGCGACAAGATCGGCACCCTGATCACCGCCTGATCCTCGCCCCACCCGGGGCGCCGGCAACGGCGGTCTGACGACTTTCAGCAGCCCACGACGAGCACAGAAGGAGGCGAGGAGACCGGTGATCGACGACACCCTCCTCGAGGCCGAGGAGAAAATGGAGCGTGCGGTCGAGCACGCCAAGGAGGAGTTCGGCGCCATCCGTACCGGTCGCGCCAACGCCGCCATGTTCTCCAAGGTCATCATCGACTACTACGGCACGCCCACTCCGCTGACGCAGATGGCGTCCATCGCGGTCCCCGAGCCGCGGATGGCCATCATCAAGCCGTACGACAACTCGCAGATCAACGCGATGGAGAAGGCGATCCGTGACTCGGACCTCGGGGTGAACCCGAACAACGAGGGCAACCAGCTGCGCATCCTGCTCCCGCAGATGACCGAGGAACGCCGCCGCGACATGATCAAGGTGGCTCGGCACAAGGGCGAGGAGGCCAAGGTGGCGATCCGCAACGTCCGCCGCCGTGGCAAGGAGGAGCTGGACCGGATCGTCAAGGACGGCGAGGCCGGCGAGGACGACGGCCGCCGCGCCGAGAAGGAACTGGACGACCTGACCCAGCGCTACGTCGCCAGCGTCGACGACCTGGTCAAGCACAAGGAGACCGAGCTGCTGGAGGTCTGAGGACCCACCGCCGCTGCGCAGTCGACGCGAGGCCCGACCCCTGATCCGGGGCCGGGCCTCGTGCCGTCCAGCGACATGTGGGGAGAGGCCCTGGCCCCGACCTTCCGGTCGGATCGGCGCCGGTGGATCGATGGCCGGCGTGGATCGGCCGCCGGCCGCCGGACAGCCGAGCCTGGGCTGGTGTCGCACCGCTCGCCGAGCGTGGTGAAATGGCCGAGGCCCTCGTCCGCCTCGCCCCGGCGGCGTGTGCAGTAGGCTCGTCAGGATTCCCGGCCACCGGGCGGTGAACACCGGGGATCGACCGACCGTCGGGGCGGTCAATCAGAGGAACATCGCGCTTGTAGGGGATGCTTGTGGTCTTGCGTCATGTGGTGGTTCTCGTGCCGCGTCGCGGTGCGTGATGTCCCACCCCGACCCCTACACAGGCGAGCCTCGCGGCTGGGACCGACCGGACCGCCGGGTGGCCCTGCCCTGGCCCGAGCAGGAGCTTGAGGCGGGCCAGTGGAGCCGCGGTCCGGCCGCCGGCCCCGAGCTGTACGCCGAGCCCCGCACCCGCCCCGACGTCGAGCCGCACCCGGCAGGCCCGTACGACGAGCGCGGGCGGGCAGCCCGCGCGGACGACCGGGGCCGCTTCGACGACCGGGACCGGCACGAGGGCGACCGGAACCAGGCCGACCGGTTCGACGACCGGAGCCGCTCCGGCCGGTACGACGACCGCCCGCCAACGGCCGACGGCCCGGTCCGCTACGACGAACCCGACGGTCCGGTTCGCTACGACGACCGTGACGGCCCGGTTCGCTACGACGACCGTGACGGCCCGGTCCGCTTCGACGACCGTGACGGCCCGGTCCGCTTCGACGACCGTGACGGCCCGGTCCGCTTCGACGATGACGCCGATTATCCGACCGCCCAGCTCGCGCCGATCGGAGCCGAACTCGGGCCGGACCTGGACCCGGACCCGGAGCCGCCGGCCGGTCGACGGTCGAAGGGCCGACGGCGGGCCAGCGCCGACCGACCGGCCACCCAGCAGGTGGGCACCGGGCGTGCCGGCCGGAATTTGCCGGCGGCCATCGGGGTCGGGCTCAGCCTCGGCGCGTTGATCGTGGTGCCGCTGGTCTTCTACCCCCTGGCGTTCCTCGTGGTGGTCGCCGCCGCCGTCGCTGTCGGCATCTGGGAGATGACCCGGGCGGTCCGGCGCAGTGGCGCGCACCCGCCGCTGGTGCCGTTGGTCGCCGGCGGCGTGCTGACCATCGGCCTGGCGTGGTTCGCCGGCCCCGATGCGCTCAGCCTGGGTCTGCTGGTCACCGTCCTGGGCACGATGATCTGGCGGTTGGGTGACGGTCCGGCCGGCTTCCAACGGGATCTGACCGCGGCGACCCTGATCGCGGTCTACGTGCCGTTCCTCGGTGGGTTCGCGGCGCTGCTGGCGGCGTCCCCCGACGACGGGCCGCTGCGCATCCTGGCGACGCTGGTCGCGGTGGTCCTGTCCGACACGGGTGGGTACGCGGCCGGTGTCTCCTTCGGCCGCCACCCGATGGCGCCGTCGATCAGCCCGAAGAAGTCCTGGGAGGGGTTCGCCGGCTCGGTCACGGCGGCGGCGCTGGGCAGCGCCCTGCTGCTGTGGCTGCTGCTCGACGTGGCGCCCTGGTGGGGTGCCCTGTTCGGGGTGGCTGTCTCCGGTGCGGCGGTCCTCGGTGACCTCGCCGAGTCGATGATCAAGCGGGACCTCGGCGTCAAGGACATGAGCAACCTGCTGCCCGGGCACGGTGGCCTGATGGACCGGCTGGACTCGATCCTGTTCGCGCTGCCCACCGCGTACCTGTTGCTGGTGGTCTTCGTGCCGGTGGTGGGGTGAGGCATGGATCACGGCGGTCCGACCCTCTCGATCCGTCGGCCGGGTCGGCTTCGGGACCTCCGGACGGGTGTCCGCGGCCGATGGCGTGACACACTGGACCAGCCATGACGAGCCTGCCGTTGATCCCCGCCCTCTCGGACGCCTCCGCCGCACGCCGAGCCTCCATGCCGCCCCAGCACCTTGCCGACCTGGACCTGGCCGGCCGCCAGGCGCTGGTCACCGAGCTGGGTGAGCCCGCGTTCCGCGCCCGGCAGGTCTCCAACCACTACTTCGGGCGGCTGGTCCGCGACCCGCAGGAGATGACCGACCTGCCGGCGGCGAGCCGGGAACGGCTGGCCGGCCAGCTGCTCCCCACGCTGCTCAACCCGGTGCGCGAGCTGGCCTGTGACGACGGCGCGACCCGCAAGGCGCTCTGGCGGCTGCACGACGGCGCGCTGGTGGAGAGCGTGCTGATGGGCTACCCGGACCGGGTCACGGTCTGTATCTCCAGCCAGGCGGGTTGCGGCATGGCCTGCCCGTTCTGCGCCACCGGGCAGGCTGGGCTCACCCGCAACCTGTCCACGGCCGAGATCGTCGACCAGGCGGTCTACCTGGCCGGTGTGGCGGCCTCCGGTGCGGTCGCCGGCTCACCGTCGCGGCTGTCGCACGTCGTCTTCATGGGCATGGGCGAGCCACTGGCCAACTACAACCGGGTGATCGCGGCGATCCGCCGGCTGGTCAGCCCCGCCCCGGAGGGTCTGGGCCTGTCGCAGCGGCACATCACCGTTTCCACGGTCGGCCTGGTCCCGGCCATCCGCCGACTGGCCAGCGAAGACCTCTCTGTGACCCTTGCGTTGTCGTTGCACGCCCCCGATGATGATCTGCGCGACGAACTCGTGCCGGTAAACCAGCGCTGGAAGGTTGCCGAGGTGCTGGACGCAGCGTGGGACTACGCCGCGCGGACGGGCCGCCGCGTGTCGATCGAGTACGCAATGATCAAGGACGTGAACGACCAGCCGTGGCGAGCCGATCTGCTCGGGCGGCTGCTGGCCGGCAAGTTGGCGCACGTGAACCTCATTCCGCTCAATCCGACGCCGGGCAGCCGCTGGGACGCGAGCTCGAAGCCGGTCGAGCGGGAGTTCGTCCGGCGGTTGCGCGATGCCGGGGTGTCCACCACCGTGCGGGACACCCGAGGTCGTGAGATCGACGGCGCGTGTGGCCAGCTCGCCGCCGCCGAGGACACCGACACCAACACCGACCGCGCCGGAGAGGCACCGGCGTGACCGGGCGTGGCGAACGAGACCAGGAGACATAGTGGCGAGTCAGGGTCAGCGTTTCCGGCGCAAGGCGCTCCGCCGGGGATACAAGGTCGACGAGGTGGATGCCTTCCTCGACCGGGTCGAGGCGACGCTCGACGGCCGTCAGGTCGGCGCGCCGGTGGCCTCCCAGGAGGTCCACGACGTCGTCTTCCGGGTCCGTTTCAACGGCTATGACGAGTGGCAGGTCGACCTGCACCTGGACCGGGTCGAGCGGCAGTTGGCCGAGTTGGAGGAGCGCACCAGCGCCGGGCGCGGTGGCGACCCCCGGATGGCTGACCGGTTGGGCCCGCCGGACCGGATGGGTCCGCCGATGCGCGACGACCGTGGCATGCAGCCCCTGCCTCCCCGGCCGATGCCGGCGCAGTCCGGGCCGCCCGCCGATCGCTACGGCCGCTACGACGAGCCGACGGGCGCCTTCGCTGGCGGTTACGACAACCCCCGCGGTGGGTACGACGCGCCGCGCGGCCCGGGTGGCCCCGGCCAGATGGGTCCTGGCGGTCCGATGGGTGGGCATGGTGGTGTCCCGCCGCGTGGCCTGCCCGCCGGCCCCGGTGGCTACGGCCCTCCCGATGACCAGCGGATGCCCGGTGGCTACGGCCCGCCGGACGACCAGCGGATGCCGGGTGGCTACGGCCCTCCCGATGACCAGCGGATGCCGGGTGGCTACGGCCCGCCGGACGACCAGCGCACGCCCGGCGGCTACCCGCCGGAGGAGCCGCGCTTCGACGGCTTCGAGGCCGGTCGGCACGGTCGCGCCGACATGACCGCCGAGATCCGGATGCCCGAGCGGGAGTTGCGCGACATGCGTCGTGGCCCGGCCGGCCCGCCCCCGATGCCGCAGCAGGGCATGGGTGGCCCGCCGATGGCCGGTCCGCCCGCCGTCGCCGGCCCGCCGATGGGTGGCCCGCCGATGGCCGGCCCGCCCGGCAGCGACCTGTACCGGGTCGACCAGATCCGCCGCAGCTTCCAGGTGCGCCGCTTCGGCAGCGGGTACGACCCGGACCAGGTGGACCGGTTCTTCGACAGCCTGCTCGGTGGGATGCAGGGCCGCAACCCGATGCCGGTCAACCCGAAGGACCTCGACACGCTCCGGTTCGGCCTGGTGCCCGGCGGCTACTTCGAGGCCGAGGTCGACGCCGCGCTCAAGGACGTCCAGGACATCCTCTTCGGGCGCTGACGCCGACGACGCGTACGGACGAGGGCCCGTCCCCCGGGTGGGGGCGGGCCCTCGGCGTCGTCAGCCGGTCGTCCGGCGGCCGGTCGGGTCAGGAGCGCAGGCCGTTGCGCCGCAGTACGGCGTCGCCGATCACGATGATCAGCAGCAGCGCGGCCAGGCCGACCAGCCAGATGTCCTCGACCCTGCCCTCGTGGTTGCCGCAGATCATCGCCAGCAGCACCAGCGCGGTCAGCACCGCGCCGATTCGCCCGGACTTCCGGTGCCCGGGCTTGTGCTGGTCTGGCGACGTTACCGGCTCGCTTCCTGCCACTGTCGGTCCTTCCCTCGCGATCGGATCTTTGGTTAGTCTGGCACGCCTCCTGCCCGGGGCGACGCGGTGGGGGTTTCCTGGTCGCCCGGCCCGGTCGATCAGGGACTGATGGCACTACGGGCGTCACTGGGCGGGCGTCAGACTTGCTCCGGTAGCGTTTGGCGTACACCTGATTGTCTGTTTGAGGGGGACTGTGCGGTGCGAGTGACCGGAACTGGGCACGCCAGCATGCGGATCGACACGGCTGCGGGCAGCATCCTGTGCGACCCGTGGGTCAATCCTGCGTACTTCGCCTCCTGGTTCCCCTTCCCGGACAACTCGCTGCTCGACTGGGAGACTCTGGGCCAGGTCGACTACCTCTACGTCTCCCACCTGCACCGGGACCACTTCGACGCCAAGCACCTGCGGGACTTCATCTCAAAGGACGCCACGGTCCTGCTCCCCGAGTTCCCCACCTCCGAGATGGAGGACGAGTTCCGGGAGTTGGGCTTCACGAAGTTTCTCAAGGCGCCGAACGAGCAGGTCGTCGAGCTGCCCGGCGGCCTCAAGATCATGATTCAGGCGCTCACCAGCCCCACCGACGGCCCGATCGGCGACTCGTCGCTCTGGGTGGAGTACGACGGGGTGCGGCTGCTCAACCAGAACGACGCCCGGCCGACCGACCTGAGCGTCTTCGCCGAGCTGGGGCACGTGCACGCGCACATGCTCCAGTTCTCCGGTGCGATCTGGTACCCGATGGTCTACGAACTGCCGCAGGCGGCGAAGACCGCGTTCGGCAAGCAGAAGCGCGACCGGCAGTTCGACCGGACCTGGCGCTACATCGACGACCTGAAGGCCGACCACGTCTTCCCGATCGCCGGCCCGCCGTGCTTCCTCGATGACGCGCTGTGGCAGTTCAACGACATCCACGACGACGAGGGCAACATCTTCCCCGACCAGTCGGTCTTCCTGACCGAGTACGCCAAGGTCGGCGGTACCAACGGCATCGTGCTGCTGCCCGGCAGCGTCACCGAGGTCACCACCGAGGGCGCGACCACCACCCACCCGGTGCCGGTCGACGAGTTCTTCGCGAACAAGGTCGCCCACCTGGAGGAGATGCGGGAGCGCAAGCGGCCCGTCATCGAGGCGGAGAAAGCGTCCTGGCGGCACCCCGAGGTGGATGTCCTCGGCCAGATGAAGAGCCGGATCGAGCCGCTGCTCGAAGAGTCGATCTACCTGGCCAAGGGTGTCGGCGGTCCGGTGCGCTTCGACCTCGTCGGCTACGACGGGGAGAGCGTCGAGTCGATCGTGGTGGACTTCCCGGGCAAGGAGGTCCGGCCGTACGCGGATGAGAAGGTCCGCTACCGGTTCCGTACCGAGCGGTCGCTGATCGAGCACCTGCTGTTCATCGACGAGGTGGACTGGGTCAACTCGCTCTTCCTCTCCTGCCGGTTCTCGGCGGCCCGGATCGGCCAGTACAACGAGTTCGTCTACGCGTTCTTCAAGTGCCTCTCCGAGGAGCGGCTCCAGTACGCGGAAGGCTGGTACGACGAGCACGAGCGCAGCACCGACGCCGAGGACATCACGTTGGGCGACTGGGTGGTGCAGCGCCGCTGCCCGCACCTGAAGGCCGACCTGACCCGGTTCGGCATCGTCGAGGGTGACCAGCTCACCTGCCAGCTGCACGGCTGGCGCTTCGACCTGCCCAGCGGCCGTTGCCTGACCAGCGTCGGCCACAAGGTGCGAGCACACCGAGTAGACGCAGAAACCCCAGCCCCAGCCGCCAAAACCCAGAGCTAACCCCGCACCCCACCCCCGGCGATCTTGCACTTCCTGCCGGGGCGAAAAGGGTATATGCCCCAGAAGTGCGACCGAAAGTGCAAGATCGCGCGGGGAGTGGGGCGGGGCTGTTAGCGGGGTAGGTCGGCCAGGATGCGGCGGGCGGCGTTGTGGCCGGCGGCGCCGATGACGCTGCCGGCGGGGTGGCAGCCGGCGCTGCCGGCGTACAGGCCGTCGATGCCGGTGGCGTAGGGCATCCGGTCGGCGAACGAGACGGTGTTGTCGACGTGGTGGATGTGCCCGCCGGTGATGCCGAAGTGCGCCTCGATGCCGGGCGGGGTCAGTGGCACCGCGTCGGCGATCAGGTCGCCGGTGCCGGGGGCGTACCGCTCGACGATCTCGATGAGACGGTCCACGTAACCGGGCAGCTCCGCGTCCCAGGTGGTGCCGGCCAGCTCGTAGGGGACCGACTGCACGAAGAGCGCCGACGAGTGGTGCCCGGCGGCGTCGGAGAGCGACGGGTCGACGGTGGTGTGCAGGTACCACTCGATGGTGGGCTCCGCCGGCAGCCGGCCGGCCTGCACGTCCGCCCACATGGCCCGCAGCGCGGTCATCGGTGAGGCGGCCTCCCCGCCGACCAGCGACGCGGAGCCGGGCAGCAGGTGGATGGTCGAGCCGAACGGGCTCGGCGCGTCGGGCGGCAGGCAGGAGAACCGGGGCAGCCCGGCCAGCGCCAGGTTGAGCTTCAACGTGGTGCCGGGGCGGCGGACCGCCGCCATCCGTTCGCCGAGTGCCGCCGGCAGCGCGCCGTCGGGCACCAGGTCCATCAGCCGGTACGGGTCACACGCGCCGAGCACCACGCTGGCCGCCACCTCCCGACCGTCGGCCAGCACGACCCCGCTCACCGCGCCGCCGTCAACTGTCACGGCGCTCACCGGCGTACCCGTCAGGATTGTTGCCCCGGCGGCGCGTGCGGCCCCGGCGAACGTCGCGGAGACGGTGCCCATTCCGCCTTCGGCGATCATCCAGGTGCCGCCGGAGCCGGGGAGCCTGCACATGTTGTGCACCAGGAAGTTGTGGCCCGTGCCGGGGTCGTCCGGGCCGGCGTTGAGGCCGGAGAGCCCGTCGGTGACGGCGTACATGCTGATCAGCAGTTCGGAGCGGAACTCGAACCGGGCCAGGTAGTCCGCGACCGAGCCCCGGACCAGGTCGACGAAGACCTGCCGCAGCGCCGGGCGGATGTGCCGCTCGGCGGTCTCCTCGGCGGTCAGCGGCTCGGCGAGCCACGCCGGGGCGAGATCCTCGCGCAGCGCGGCCAATTCGGCCTGCATGGCGTCGTCGGCGGCCACGTCGGCCGGGGAGAAGAACTCGGCGAGCTGCGCCCGGGTCGCGGCGGTGTCGCTGCCGGACAGCAGGTACGGCGAGCCGAGGCCGCCCGGTGTGGGCAGGAAGTAGTGCGGGTCGCGGCGCAGCACCGGGATCCGCACGTCGAGCGTGGCGAGCAGTTCCGGGGGCATCAACCCGAGCAGGTACGACCCGGTGGAGTGACGCAGCCCCGGCACCTTCGGGAACGGGTTCTCGGTGCGGGCCGCGCCGCCGATCACGTCGGACGCCTCCAGCACCAGCACGTCCAGGCCGGCGCGGGCCAACAGGATGGCGGAGACCAGGCCGTTGTGCCCGGCACCGACGATCACGACGTCGGCGCGTCCGGGAAGTTCGCTGCTCATGCTGCGGGAGCCTAGTCGGAGCCGCCCGGCCTGATCAGCTCGTGCGCTTGGCTCGCCAGTGCGAGAGGGCCAGGGTGGCGGAGTAACCGGCCAGGACGATCACGTGGAACAGGTAGAGCCAGAGGAGGACGGCGACGCCCGCGCCGATCTCGTCGAAGCCGCCGAACGGCACGCCCAGGTCCAGCGGGAGCGAGGCGAAGAGCACGAAGCCGTGCATGAAGCCGGACAGGTTCGCCGCCGTGAACGATCCGATCCCGAGCGTGGAGAGCCAGTCCGGCGAGGCCGGCCCGACCACCCGGAACACCCACACCACCACCGGCGTGAGCACCAGCCAGACCGCCAGGAACGACAGCACCACACCCAGCGCGCCGGCCCAGCCGCCCTGCCGGACGAGGCGGGTGGTGAGCGGCAGCGCCAGCAGGATCGACAGCAGCAGCGCGGGGGCCGGCGCGAGCAGCGGCAGCAACAGCAACCGGCCCCGCCAGCCGACGAGGTTCTCGTCGGTGTGGGGCGCTGCCACCGAGACGAACGCCCGACGGAGCCCCTCGCCGTACAGCGATGCGGGCAGCAGTGAGGCCAGCGCCAGCAGCGGGGTCAATTCCACCCCGGCGTTGACGAGCGCCTCCACCGCCCGGGGTGCGCCGATCGCGGTGGGCAGGGCCTCCACGGCGTACGAGGTGAGCCGGCGTACCCGGTCGGCTCCGGCGATCAGCGAGGTGAGCCAGATGGCGAGCAACGCCACGGGCACCACGGCGATCGCACCGTAGAAGGTGATCGCGGCGGCGTGCAGCGACAGGTCCCGTCCGCGCAGGGGACGGAACGCGGCGCTGGTGATCCGCTTCGCCCGCTGCCATCCGCTACCCATCGCGATCTCTTTCCCTGCCGGGGCGTACGTCACTCATTAAGATCGCCCGCCATGACGATTGTCACCACCGAACGCCTGATCCTGCGCGACTGGACCGCCGACCCGGCCGACCTGGCCCGCATCTACGACATCTACTCCCGTCCCGAGATCGCCCGCTGGCTGGGCGTGGCGTCCGGGCTGCCGATGACCGACCCGGCTCAGGCCGCCGAACGGCTGCGGTCGTGGCAGGACCGGCACGCCGCCGACCACGGCCGGTACGGCACCTGGGCGATCGAGGCGCGCGACACCGGCCTGGTGGCGGGCACGATACTGCTCAAGCCACTGCCGGGGCGGGACGAGGCGGTGCGTACCGACGACATCGAGGTGGGCTGGCACCTGCACCCGGATTCGTGGGGCCACGGGTACGCCACCGAGGCGGCACGCGCGGTCGTGGCACGGGAGTTCGCCACCGGCACGCAGCGGGTCTACGCGGTCGTGTCGCCGGGCAACGAGCCGTCGATGGCGGTGTGCCGACGACTCGGCATGACGCACGTGGGCCGGCGCACCGACTGGTACGGCGGTGAGGAGGTGGAGACCTTCGTCCTGGCGGCGCCGGGCGTCTGAGCACTCCGGCGGGTCGGTGCCCGCACGGCCGCGCGAGGGGCCCAACGCACCGAGGAACGTGATGCCGGTGAGTCGTGATGACTCACCGGCATCACCCTTTGGCGACCAGCCCCGACCGGGCTGAGGTTGCCGTGACGCCCGGCGGCGGCAGCAACAGGGCGCGCATGGCCATCAATAGTCAAGGCGGTCGAAGTGTTGACGCTCTCGTAGCACGTCAGTAACCTTTGGCCAAAGTCGCGCAAGATTTCGACAAACACATGCGCGATTCCGCGCACTACCCCGGAAGATTCAACGGACCCCTGAGAGGGGTCCGTTGATGGTCGTACCCACCTGGTGTCCCAGGGCGGGTGGCGCCCCCGCGCCACCCGTACCCCGTCTTCCTCGCATCCCTCGGCGCCGGCCCCCCTCACCGCACCCGTCCCCGACGACAAGGACAGTGATGAGACGAACGAATCTGTTCCGGATGGTGGCGGCGACAGCCGCGGCCACGCTGATCGCCACCGCAGGGGTCACCGCCCTCGCGAACCCGGCCAGTGCCGCCCGCCCCGCCGACGTGGCGGCCGCACCGGGCGCCAGCTTCGCCCTGGCGGCCACCAACCTCGCCCAGGGCCGCCCCACCCAGGAGAGCGGCCACGCCGACGTCTACGACTCGTCGAGGGTCGTCGACGGCAACGCGGGCAGCTACTGGGAGAGCGTCAACAACTCCTTCCCCCAGTGGGTGCAGGTCGATCTCGGCTCGTCGCAGACCGTCAACCAGGTCGTGCTGAAGCTGCCGACCGCCGGTTGGGCGACCCGGACGCAGACGTTGAGCGTGCGGGGCAGCGCCAACGGGTCGTCGTTCACCGACCTGGTCGCGTCGCAGACGTACACGTTCAACCCGGCGAGCGGCAGCACGGTCACGATCAACGTCAACCAGGCCGCCACCCGCTATGTGCGGATCACCATCACCGCCAACAGCGGCTGGCCGGCCGGGCAACTCTCCGAGCTGGAGGTGTACGGCGGCGCCACCAGCGGTGACACCACCGCGCCGAGTGTCCCGGGGACGCTGTCGCAGAGCACGTCGGGCAGCACGATCACCCTCAACTGGGGCGCCTCGACCGACTCCGGTGGCAGCGGGCTGGCCGGCTACGACGTCTACCGCAACGGCAGCCTGATCGCGACGCTGGGCACGGTGCTCACCTACCAGGACACCCAGCCGGCGACGGCCACCGTGTCGTACTACGTCCGTGCCCGCGACGGCGCGGGCAACCTGTCCGGTAACAGCAATACGGTGACCCGGACCGGTAGCAACCCGCCGCCCTGCACCAACGTGGCGCAGGGCAAGAGCATGACGGCGAGCGGCTCCACCTTCACCTTCACCCCCGAGAAGGCGAACGACGGGCAGCTCGGCACGTACTGGGAGGGCGCGGCCAGCTACCCGCAGAACCTGACCGTGGCGCTGGGCGCGAACCATGCCATCTCCGGCGTCACCGTCAAACTCAACCCGGACCCGGCCTGGGGCACCCGTACCCAGACCATCCAGGTCCTCGGCCGCGACCAGGCCTCGTCCGCGTACACCAACCTGGTGTCGGCGGCGAGTTACCAGTTCGTCCAGGGCGTCAACGTGGTGAGCATCCCGGTCACCGCGACCACCGCGGACGTGCAGTTGCGGTTCACCGGCAACACCGGCGCCCCATCCGGCCAGGTGGCCGAGCTTGAGGTGTGTGGCACCCCGGCACCCAACCCGGACCTGGTCATCAGCTCGCTGACCTGGTCGCCGACGTCACCCAGCGAGGTCAGCCCGGTCACGCTCTCGGCCGTCGTGCAGAACGTCGGGTCCGCCGCTGCCGGAGCGACCACGGTGAACTTCAGCCTGGCCGGCACGGTCGTCGGCAGCGCCACGGTGGGCGCGCTCGGCGCGGGCGCGTCGACCACCGTGTCGTTCAACGCCGGTACGCGACCGATGGGCAGCTACGCCGTTGCGGCGGTGGTCGACCCGGCGAACACGATCGTCGAGCAGAACAACGGCAACAACAGCTTCACCGCGCCGTCGCCGCTGGTGGTCGCGCAGGCTCCCGGCCCGGACCTACAGGTGCTGAGCATCGCCTCCAACCCGCCGAACCCGGCCGTCGGGGCGTCCGTCACCTTCACCGTGTCGGTCCGCAACCGCGGCACCACCGCGACCGGCGCGACCACTGTCACCCGGCTGGTGGTGGGCGGCACCACCCTCAACACCACCACCGCCTCGATCGCGGCCGGCGCGACGGTCACCGTCGCCGTCACCGGCAGCTGGACCGCCACCAGCGGCGGCGCCACCATCACCGCCACCGCCGACGCCACCAACGCGGTGACCGAGACCAACGAGACCAACAACACCCTCAGCCAGTCGATCGTGGTCGGGCGGGGGGCCGCGGTCCCGTACGTCTCCTACGAGGCGGAGGCCGCCCGCTACCAGGGCACGCTGTTGGAGACCGACCCGCTGCGCACCTTCGGGCACACCAACTTCGCCACCGAGTCCTCGGGTCGCAAGTCGGTACGCCTGAACAGCACCGGCCAGTTCGTCGAGTTCACCTCCACCAACCAGGCCAACTCGATCGTGGTGCGCAACTCCATCCCGGACGCTCCCGGTGGCGGCGGCATCGAGGCGACAATCAGCCTCTACGTCAACGACGTCTTCTCCCGGAAGCTGACCCTGTCGTCGCGCCACAGTTGGCTCTACGGCAACAGCGACCAGCCGGAGTCGTTGACCAACACGCCACAGGCCGACGCCCGGCGGTTGTTCGACGAGTCGAACGCGCTGCTGGCGCAGTTGTACCCCGCCGGCACCCGGTTCAAGTTGCAGCGCGACTCGGGTGACACCGCCTCGTTCTACGTCATCGACATGATCGACCTGGAGCAGGTGGCACCGGCGGCGAGCCAGCCGGCCGGCTGCACGTCGATCACCGCGTACGGCGCGGTCCCGAACGACGGGCTCGACGACACCGCCGCCATCCAGCGGGCCGTGACCGACGACCAGAACGGCGTCATCAGCTGCGTCTGGATCCCCGCCGGGCAGTGGCGGCAGGAGCAGAAGATCCTGACCGACGACCCGCTGAACCGGGGTACGCACAACCAGGTCGGCATCAGCAACGTCACCATCCGGGGCGCCGGGATGTGGCACTCGCAGCTCTACACGCTCACCGAGCCGCAGAACGCGGGCGGCATCAACCACCCGCACGAGGGCAACTTCGGCTTCGACATCGACAAGAACACCCAGATCTCCGACATCGCCATCTTCGGCTCGGGTCGGATCCGTGGCGGTGACGGCAACGCCGAGGGCGGCGTCGGTCTGAACGGCCGGTTCGGCACCGGCACCCGGATCAGCAACGTCTGGATCGAGCACGCCAACGTGGGTGTCTGGGTCGGTCGCGACTACGACAACATCCCCGACCTGTGGGGGCCGGCCGACGGGCTGGAGTTCAACGGCATGCGGATCCGCAACACGTACGCCGACGGCATCAACTTCAGCAACGGCACGCGCAACTCGCGGGTGTTCAACTCGTCCTTCCGGACCACCGGTGACGACGCGCTTGCCGTCTGGGCCAACCCGTACGTCAAGGACCGCAGCGTCGACATCGCGCACGACAACCACTTCGTCAACAACACCATCCAGTTGCCCTGGCGGGCGAACGGCATCGCCATCTACGGCGGCTACGACAACTCGATCGAGAACAACCTGATCTACGACACCGCGAACTACCCGGGCATCATGCTGGCGACCGACCACGACCCGCTGCCCTTCTCCGGGACGACGCTGATCGCCAACAACGGGCTCTACCGCACCGGCGGCGCGTTCTGGAACGAGGACCAGGAGTTCGGTGCCATCACCCTCTTCCCCGCGACCAGGGACATCGTCGGCGTCACCATCCGGGACACCGAGATCGTCGACTCGACGTACGACGGGATCCAGTTCAAGAACGGTGGTGGCAACATGCCGAACGTCGCCATCACCAACGTACGGATCGACAGGTCGAACAACGGTGCCGGCATCCTCGCGATGGGCGGTGCGCGCGGCAACGCCAACCTCACGAACGTGACCATCACCAACTCGGCCGACGGCAACATCGTCGTCCAGCCCGGCTCGCAGTTCGTCATCAACGGCGGCTAGTCCGGACCGAGGGCCGCTCCGGCGGCCCTCGGTCACCCGCTTTTCCCTTGATCAACACCGTTTCGCCGATATCGGGGTGTCCCAGCGCCGGGGATACCCCGATATCGGCGATCTGGAGTCGACCATCGTCGGGCGTCGCCGCGCAGGAGTCGACGACGGCGAGGTGACCGAGCGAATCGCGTAGCGCCACGGCCACGGCGCTGACCTTCACCCCCTCGCCCTGGACCGCCTTCGTCGAGTTCACGGTGTCAGCCAGCCTCGCGATGACGGAAACTGTCCAGGATCTGCGCGAGCCGCGCGAGCATTTCTGTTGTCGCAGTCCATTCGTCTTCGGTGGCGGACTCGGTGTGCGGTGACGCGTCGTGCGGGCTGCGGTGGCTAGGCTGAGCTGAGCAGAATGTCCCGCTGAGGGGGTGAGCCCGGATGGCCCAGGCAGCGTTCGAGCCGGCGCCGCAGCACACCGAGCCGTCATTCGACGTGCTGCGGTGGCGCGACGAGCCGTGGACCGCGCAGCTCGCCCTCGACCTGTTGCCGGAGACCAACGGCCCCAAGGTTGAGGTCCTGAGCGGAAGCGTGATCGTGACACCACATGCCGGGTATGACCATCAGGACGCGGAGCTTGATCTCGCCTATCTCCTCAAGCAGGCAGCCCGCCGCGCCAAGCTGTGGCTCTACCTGGAGGCGAACGTCGTCTCGGGCGAGGATCTCTTCATCCCGGACATCGTCATTCTCGATGCTCCGGGCGGCGGCAGAACAACGATGGACATCAGGCATGCCGTGCTTCTCGGTGAAATCGTCTCTCCCGGAAATCGACGCAAGGACATCATTGACCGACCGCGTGAGTACGCCGCCGCGGGCGTGCCCTATTTCCTCCGTGTCGACCTGCGGAATCGGGTGCCAACCCTCGCGTTGTACGAGCTGACCGAGGGGGAATACCGGCCGGTGGCTGCTGCTGCGGCCGGGACCCGGTTCGTCATGCGCGAGCCGTTCGAGTTCTCCCTCGATCCGGCCGACCTGCTCGGCGAGGAAGCGTTGCCGGAGGAGCCGGCCGCCGAGGGTTGATCCCCCAGCGAGAGGGCTGAGGGCGACCGCTTGATCGACACCGTTTCGGCGATGTGGGGGTGTCCACGACCGGGGATGCCCCCATGTCGGCGATCTGGAGTCGATCATCGGCCGGAGGTGGCCGTCGATCCGCAGGTGGGCGGGGAGGGCTGAGGCTCCCAGCGGGCGTGCAGCGGGGGTGGGGAAGAATGGCCGGGTGACTTCCCCCCGCGACCTCGTCCTGCTCGGGTCCACCGGTTCGATCGGCACGCAGGCCATCGACATCGTTCGGCGTAACCCGGACCGGTTCCGGGTGGTCGCGGTCGGTGCGGGCGGCGGCAACGTCGAACTGCTCGCCGCGCAGGCCCTGGAGTTGGGTGTCGAGGCGGTCGGGGTGGCGAAGGCGTCCGCCGCGCAGGATCTCCAGCTCGCGTTCTATGCCGAGGCGAGCCGGCGCGGGTGGGCCACCGGCGACTTCAAGCTTCCCAAGATCGTGGCCGGCCCCGACGCGATGACCGAGCTGGCCCAGTGGCCGTGCGACATCGTGCTCAACGGGGTGGTCGGCTCGCTGGGCCTCGCTCCTACGCTGGCCGCGCTGCGCTGTGGCCGTACTCTCGCGTTGGCCAACAAGGAGTCGCTCGTGGCCGGCGGCCCGCTGGTCAAGGCCGCGGTGACGCGGCCGGGGCAGGTCGTCCCGGTCGACTCGGAGCATTCGGCGTTGGCCCAGTGCCTGCGGTCCGGGACGCGCGGTGAGGTGCGGCGGTTGATCGTCACGGCCAGCGGCGGCCCGTTCCGGGGTCGGGGCCGCGACGAGTTGATGCAGGTCACACCCGAGCAGGCCCTCGCGCACCCGACCTGGAACATGGGTCCGGTCGTCACGATCAACTCCGCGACCATGGTCAACAAGGCCCTGGAGGTGATCGAGGCGCACGAGCTGTTCGACGTGCCGTATGCCGACATTACCGTCATGGTGCACCCCCAGTCGGTGATCCACTCGATGGTCGAGTTCGTCGACGGCTCGACGATCGCCCAGGCCAGCCCACCGGACATGCGGCTGCCGATCGCCCTCGGCATCGGCTGGCCGGACCGGGTGCCCGAGGCCGCCGCCGCGGTCGACTGGACGGCCGCGCACACCTGGGAGTTCGCGCCGCTGGACGACGAGGCGTTCCCGGCCGTCGCCCTCGCGAAGGCCGCGGGGGAGGCCGGGCGCAGCCGCCCGGCGATCTACAACGCGGCGAACGAGGAGTGCGTGGCGGCGTTCGTGGCGGGCCGGCTGCCGTTCCTCGGCATCGTCGACACCCTGCAACGCGTGTTGGAGGACGCTCCGGACTTCGCCGAACCAGGTACCGTCGAGGACGTGCTCGCGGCTGAGTCGTGGGCACGCGCGCACGCGCAGGAGATCATCGCGGGTTCGGTGGAAGGAGCTTGATGTCGTACCTGCTCGGGGTGGTTCTCTTCGCCCTGGCCATCCTCATCTCGGTGAGTCTGCACGAGGCGGGGCACCTGCTCACCGCCAAGGCATTCGGGATGAAGGTCACCAAGTACTTCGTCGGCTTCGGCCCCACCATCTGGTCGTTCAAGCGAGGTGAGACCGAGTACGGCCTCAAGGGCATCCCCCTCGGCGGCTTCTGCAAGATCGTCGGGATGACCCCGCAGGACGACGACGTCGAGCCGGGCGACGAGTCGCGGGTGATGTGGCGCTACCCGGTCTGGAAGCGGACGATCGTGATGGCCGCCGGGTCGATCACGCACTTCGCGCTCGCCCTGATCACCATCTGGATCCTCGCCGTCTCCGCCGGCCTGCCCAACCCGGACTTCCCGACCACCGACGCGCAGGCCCGCCAGGAGCCCGCGGTCATCCAGCTCAGCGAGTGCGTGGTGCCGGAGAACGCCGCGCGGGCGTGCACCCCCGCCGACGCCGCGAGCCCCGCCGCCCAGGCGCAACTGCGCGACGGCGACCGGATCACCGCGATCAACGGGACGCCGATCGCCAACTACGGCGACCTGCTCACCACCCTGCGCAACCTCAAGCCGGGTGACACCGCGCAGATCCAGTACGTCCGCGACGGGCAGCCGGGCAACACCAGCACGGTGCTCGCGCAGACCCAGCGCCCGCCGCTGGACAACCCGACCGGCGCCGCCGCGCCGGTGGCCGCACTCGGCGTCGGCCTCGTCCCCAGCACCCCGACCCGCGTGACGTACGGGCCGGTCGGCGCCTTCGGAGCCACCGCCGACTTCACCGGCCAGCTGGCCGTCGGCACCGCCCAGGCACTGCAACGCCTCCCGCAGAAGGTCCCCGCCCTGTGGACCGCCCTCACCGGTGGCGAGCGGGACATCGACACCCCGATCAGCGTGGTCGGCGCCAGCCGGCTCGGCGGCGAGGCTGTGGAGAACAACGCCTGGCTGGTCTTCTTCATGCTCTTCGTGTCGCTGAACTTCTTCATCGGTGTGTTCAACCTGCTGCCGCTGCTCCCGGTGGACGGCGGCCACATCGCCGTCGCCTGGTTCGAACGGGTCCGCTCGTGGGTCTACGCTCGGATCGGCCGGGCCGATCCGGGCCGGGTCGACTACCTCAAACTGATGCCCTTCACGTACGTGGTGATCCTGATCGGTGGCGCGTTCACGCTGCTGACCATCGCCGCGGATGTCGTCAACCCGATCACGCTCTTCTCAAGGTGAGTGCCTGAAGTGACCGCAATCAGTCTCGGTATGCCCGCCGCGCCGCCCCCGCCGCTCGCTCCCCGCCGGGCCAGCCGCCAGATCATGGTCGGTTCGGTCCCCGTGGGCGGCGGTGCGCCGGTGTCCGTGCAGTCGATGACCACGACCCTCACCTCCGACGTCAACGCGACCCTCCAGCAGATCGCCGAGCTGACCGCGTCCGGCTGCCAGATCGTCCGGGTGGCGGTGCCGTCCCAGGACGACGTCGAGGCGCTGCCCGCGATCGCCAAGAAGTCGCAGATCCCGGTGATCGCCGACATCCACTTCCAGCCGAAGTACGTCTTCGCCGCCATCGACGCCGGCTGCGCGGCGGTCCGGGTCAACCCGGGCAACATCCGCCAGTTCGACGACAAGGTCAAGGAGATCGCGGCAGCGGCCTCCGCCGCCGGTACGCCGATCCGGATCGGCGTCAACGCGGGCTCACTGGACAAGCGGCTGCTGGCCAAGTACGGCAAGGCCACCGCCGAGGCGCTCGTCGAGTCGGCGCTGTGGGAGTGCTCGCTGTTCGAGGAGCACGGGTTCCGCGACATCAAGATCTCGGTCAAGCACAACGACCCGGTCGTGATGATCCGCGCGTACCGGCAGCTGGCCGAGCAGTGCGACTACCCGCTGCACCTGGGTGTCACCGAGGCCGGCCCGGCCTTCCAGGGCACCATCAAGTCGGCGGTCGCCTTCGGCGCGCTGCTCGCCGAGGGCATCGGCGACACCATCCGGGTGTCGCTCTCCGCCCCGCCGGTGGAGGAGATCAAGGTCGGCAACCAGATCCTGGAGTCGCTGGGCCTGCGCGAACGCGGCCTGGAGATCGTCTCCTGCCCGTCCTGCGGGCGGGCCCAGGTGGACGTCTACAAGCTCGCCGAGGAGGTCACCGCCGGCCTGGAAGGGCTGCCGGTGCCGCTGCGGGTCGCCGTCATGGGCTGCGTCGTCAACGGCCCGGGCGAAGCCCGTGAGGCCGACCTCGGCGTCGCCTCCGGCAACGGCAAGGGCCAGATCTTCGTCAAGGGCAAGGTCGTCAAGACGGTGCCCGAGGCGCAGATCGTGGAGACGCTGATCGAGGAGGCGCTGCGGATCGCCGACGAGATGGGCGCCGAGCTTCCCGAGGAGCTGCGCGGGCTGGTCACCGGCCCGACCGTCACCGTGCACTGATTTTCCATTTGGAAAAAGCGGCCGTCTTCCCCGAGGGGGAGACGGCCGCTTTCCTGTGCGGTGCTGCCGCGCGTCACTCGGATTCGGCGAGGATCGCGTACAGCTTGCGCCGGGTCTCGTCGAGCACCTGGGCGGCCCGCTCACGCTGGTCGTCGGTGCCGTTCATCATCACCTGACGCAGGGCGTTCATCGCCTGGGCGCCGGAGTCGCGGATGTCGTGCCAACTGCTCACCGTGCCCTGGGCGACGTCCGCCCACGGCGGGGTCTGCGCGGCCGCGGTGGCCTCCGCCTGACCCGCCTCGGTGACCGTGAACCGCTTCCGCCCGCCGCCGGACTCCTCGGTGCTGGCGACGATCACGCCCTCGTCCTCCAGGAGTTGGAGGGTGGGGTAGATCGAGCCGGGGCTCGGGCGCCACGCACCGCCGGTGCGGGAGTCGATCTCCTGGATCATCTCGTAGCCGTGCATCGGCCGCTCAGTGAGCAGGGCCAGCACGGCGCCCCGAACGTTGGGACGGCGGCCTCGACCCCGTCCACGGCCGCGGCCGCCCCACGGGCCGCCGTGGCCGTGGCCGGGCGGACCGGGCGGGACCGGCGGGAAACCGAAGCCCCGCATCCGGGCCTCGTGCATCGGGTGGTGCTGTCGATGGAATCTCATGTCCGATCCTTCCTGTAACTATCGCTGATGCATCAACGATATATCGGCAATGCATCGCCGACAGGGGAGGGACTGCAAACCGTACGTACGTCTTGTTAAAGTCCGGGCATGCGACTGCTTCCCCCACCCGGCCCGGCCCGGACCCTCACCCTCGGCACCCTGGTCAAGACCGTCGGGCGGGGCCTCTGGCTGGTCGCAAGCGCGCTCTTCCTCACCCGGTCGGTCGGCCTATCGCCAACCCAGGTGGGTGTCGGGCTGACCATCTCGGCGCTCGTCGGCGTACTCGCCAGCGCGCCCAGCGGCTACCTGGCCGACCGCATCGGGCCGCGCGGCGCGCAGGTCGGCGGGCTGATCGCCGCCGGCACCCTGACCGCCGGCCTGATCACCGTCCGCTCGTTCGCCGCTTTCCTGGTGGTGGGCGCCGCCACGGCACTCGCCGACGCGATCGAGCGCGGCGCCCGGGGCGCGCTGATCGCCGGCGCGATCCCCGCCGACCAGCGGGTGCACACCCGCGCCTACCTGCGGGCAACCACCAACGTCGGCATCTCCGTCGGCGCCGTCCTCGGCGGCTTCGCCATCGCCGCCGACACCCGCACCGGGTACGTCGCGCTGATCCTGACCGCGGCGGCCGCGTCGCTGGGCGCGGCACTGGTCTTCCTCCGACTGCCCACCGTCGCGCCGGTCGCCGCCCCCACCCAGGGCCCCCGCCTGATCGCCCTGCGGGACCGCCCGTTCCTCGCCTTCACCCTGCTCGACGGGCTGATGTCCATGCACTTCAGCCTGCTCACCATCGCCCTGCCGCTGTGGATCGCCGGGCACACCCGGGCACCCGCCTGGATGATCTCCGGGTTGACGCTGGTCAACACCCTGCTGGTGGTGCTCCTGCAGGTACGCGCCGCCCGCAGCGCCGTCACCCTGCCGGGAGCCGCCCGCGCCTCCCGCCGAGCCGGGGTCGCCATCGCGCTGGCCTGCGTACTCTTCGCCGCCAGCGGGACGCTGCCCACAGTGGCCGCCGTCGCCCTGCTCTGCTGCGGGTCACTGGCGCACGTCATCGGGGAGTTGTGGCATTCGGCAGCCGGGTGGGGAATCTCCTTCGGGCTGGCACCCGCCGACGCGCAGGGGCAGTACCAGGGGGCCTACGGCATGGGCTACGAGCTGGGCAAGATGCTCGCTCCAGTCGTCGTGACCAGCCTCGCACTCGGTTGGGGTGTACCGGGCTGGTTGCTGCTCGGTGGGCTGTTCCTCCTGCTCGGGGCCCTGGTGCCCCCGGTCGTCCGGTGGGCCGACCGTACCCGGCCGACCAGCCTTTCTGCCGAGCCCGTGCCCGTCTGAGGCCGGGCTCGCCACTCGGCCGGCGGGGCGGGGTTCCGATCTGGCAGGCTGGTACACGTGCTGACGGTGCCGGTACGGCAACTGGGAGAATCAGAGCGACGCGCGGTCGAGCGCCTGCTTGACCGTGACCCGTTCGCGAGCGCGCAGGTCGCTGAGCGGATCACCGCGCGCGGGCTGTCCTGGTGGCGGGCCGAGGGCAGAATCCTGGGGTACGGTGCGCGGCGCAACCTCGAATCACTCTGCTGGCTCGGCGGCAACCTGACCCCGGTGCTCGCCAACGACGCCGCCGTTGCGGCCTTCGCCGACCTGCTCGCGGGGGAGGAGCGGCTCTGCTCCTCGATCGTCGGCCGGGCTGACGCCGTCCTCGGTCTCTGGGACCGGCTCTCCGACACGTGGGGGCCAGCGCGAGACGTCCGCCCCAACCAGCCGCTGCTGGCCACCGAGACACTGCCGGCCATCCCCGCCGACCCGGAGGTACGTCAGGTCCGCTCCGGCGAGGTCGACCGACTCTTTCCAGCAGCCGTGGCGATGTACACCGAGGAGGTCGGCGTCTCCCCGCTGGCCGAGGACGCCGGACGCAGCTACCGCCGCAGGGTCAACGACCTGGTCCGCTCCGGCCGCGCGTACGCCCGGTTCGTCGACGGCAAGGTCGTGTTCAAGGCCGAACTGGCCGTCGTGACCAAGCGGACCGCGCAGGTCCAGGGAGTCTGGGTGGCGCCCGAGTGGCGGGGCCGGGGCATCGCCGCCGCCGCCATGGCGGCCGTGGTCCGCGACGCGCTGCTGCGGGTCGCCCCCACGGTCAGCCTGTACGTCAACGACTTCAACCTGCCAGCCCGCCGGGTCTACGAGCGCTGCGGTTTCCAGCCGATCGGCACCCTCGCCACAATCCTCTTCTAACCGCCGACCTCTCTCGTAGGCGGGTCAGCCCTCCGGGCGCGGGTTGCCTTCGGCCTGGCCTGGCCCTTGGCCTGGCCTGGCCGCCGTGGCTGGGCTCTATCAGCAGATCTTGGACAGTTTCCGTTATCCGGGCGGGCCCTGCTAACGGAAACTGTCCAAGATCTGGAGGTGACATGCCGCTGGCCGGCGCCCCGTGTTCGGGGGCGCCGGCCAGCGGTCGGTGTCGTGCGGGGGGTCAGCTGTTCCAGTACTGGCCGACGAGGTCGGCGGCCTGCTGCTCCCACTGGGCGTAGGCGTCCGGGTAGGCCGAGACCTGCACGGTCTGCGCGGCGTCGGTCAGCGGCATGTCCTGCCAACCGTCAACCTGCTTCAAACCCTTGAGGAACGCGGTGGTGGAGTAGTCGGGGTCGGTGATCTGCTCCGGCGTACCCCAACCCGAGCTCGGGCGCTGCTGGAACAGGCCCAGCGAGTCGTGGTCGTTACGGTCACCGAGGTGGCCCAGGTTCTCCAGCTTCGACTCCTGCAGGCTCGTCGCGATCGAGATGACCGCGGCGCGCTCGGGCAGGCCGGCCTTCTTGGTGGCGGCGATGATCGCCTTCACGTTGGCGGTCTGCTCGTCGTTGAGGGTGATGTGCGACTGGGCGCCCTGCACGCCGTGCGGGATCAGCTTGGCGGTGTCGGGCTTGTCAGCCTGCACGGCGACCGCGACCGGCTTGGCATCCACCGGGGTGGCGGCGTGGGCGATCGGGCCGGCGAAGACGCCACCGGCGAACGCGAGACCAGCAACAGACAGCACACTCTTACGAATGATCGTGTTCATGAGGGTTAGCTCCTTCGGGGGTAAGGACACCCACCCACCAGGGGGACGGTGGCGCGGGTGTGAGCACCTCGTCCGGCGCTGCACAAACGGGGGAAAGTCTTAACGTCGGCGGCCTACGGGCGGGGCCTCGTGGCGCCGGGTCCAGATGTAACGACCGGCGGGCCGGGGTCATTCCGGGGGCGGCCCATCCACACGTCGAACCTCGATCGTGGGGGCTGTAACGACCGAGGGGCCGGGGCCATTCCGGGGGCCCGTCGAACCGGTGCGGTCGTCCGTGGGGATGTAACGACCGGGCGGGGCCCAGCATTCCAACCCCGAGCGGCTTGCCAACCCCCGGCGAGCGGGGGCGCAGGGCCGTGGTCCTGCGATCGTCAGGGTATGTAACGACCCCGGGCCGGCCCCCATTCCACCAACCCTGTGACGCCCGTCACGGCTTATAGAGGCAGATACCGGACATCGGGCGCGCGATGCGCCGGCGTTCCGGTGTCCGGACCGGACCGCTTGGGGATGGTCAACTCCAGGTCCCCGACATGGGGGCATCGTCGGCACGGGATACCGCACTGTCGGCGATACGGAGTCGATCACCTCGGGCGATCTCCGACGAGAGGCCCGCTGGCCGATTTCCGACCTGCGGTGGCATATCGCCATCGTCCGTCGGGTCGTGCGGCCCTGACCGGAGGTCCTGCTCAGGGCCGGTAAATCGGTTGAGTGGACCTGCTCCGTACCGGCACGCTGGGGTCGCCGCCAACCACGTCCGGGGGGACACCCATGCGCCTGCTCCGTGATCTGTGGGGCACCTCTTCACGTCGTATGACATTGGTGGCGGTCCTGATCGTGCTCGGCGCGGCCGGCCAGGCCGGCGCGTCGGCGCTCGCGGGCGCGGTGCTGGTGCATCGCTCGGCCGCCTTCTTCACCGTGCTGGCCGCGGCGCTCGTCGCCGTGGTGCTCAGCGACCTCGCGGTGAGCCTGCTGATGGCCGGCCTGACCGCCGACTGGTCCGCTGACGTGCGCCGCCGGCTCTGCCGGATTGCCCTCGGGCAGGACCTGCCCACCCTGGAGACCACCCCGGTGGGCGAGATGCTCGACCGCATCGACGGGGACGTCTACCAGGTGGCGTCGGCGGTGCGTAACCAGGGCACCCGGCTCGCGCAGGGCCTCTGCGTCGGTCTGCTGTCGATGGTCGTCGCGCTGGCCGTGTGGTGGCCGGCGGGGGTCGCGATGCTGCTGCTCACGGTGGTGCTCGCGGTCGGGCTGCGCCGGCCCACGGCGCGGATCGGCCCGGCCCGGATGGCCGAGGAGGAGGCCTGGTCGGACCTGGCCGCGGTGATGGAGGAGGCGGTGCACGGCCAGGATGACGTACGGACCAGTCTGGCCCGGCCTTACGTGCTGCGCCTGTACGCCCAGCGGGCAGCCGCCGTGCTGTCCCGGGGCCGCGTGGTCTGGGTGTTGTCCGCGCGGGTGGCCACGGCCGCCACCGCGACGATCCGGGCTGGCATCGGCGTGGTGGTGCTCGGCGGGGCGTGGGCGCTGGCCACCGACCGGGTCGACGCCGCCCGCCTCACCGCCATCTGGCTGCTCGCTCTGGCCTTCGGGGCCACCGCGGAGCACGTCAGCCGGATGGTGCCCGAGATCCAGGAGGCCCTCGGCGCGTGGGCCCGGGTGCAGTTGCTTCAGAAGTCCCGGCAGGAGCCCGTCGGCGGAGCCAGCCCGACCGAGGGTGATCTGCGCATCCGTGATCTGACGTTCGGGTACCAGGTGAGCGGCGAGGAGGGCGGCCGGGGGGCCGCGCTGCGCGGGCTCAGCCTCACCTTCGCGCGCGGCCGTTCGTACGCGCTGATCGGGCGCACCGGCTCGGGCAAGTCGACTCTGGCAAAGGTGCTCACCAGGGCCGTCGACGTGCCGCCCGGAACGGTCTTCCTCGGCGGCACCGACCTGTGCGACCTCGACGTCGAGCAGTTGCGCCGCTGGGTGGCACTCGTGCCGCAGCGCACCGAGATCCTTGCCGGCACGCTCGCCGAGAACGTCGCGCTCTTCGACCCGGAGTTACTCGACGCCGCCGCCCGGGCGTTGGACGAGCTGGGCCTCGCCGGCTGGATCGCCGAGCTGCCGGACGGGCTGGCGACCCGGTTGGGGGAGGGTGGGCACGTGCTCTCCGCCGGTCAGGAGCAGCTGGTGGCCTTCGCCCGGATCCTCGTCCGGGAGCCGCACGTGGTGATCCTCGACGAGGCCACCGCACGGCTGGACCCGGTCACCGAGGCACGGGTGCAGCGGGCCACCGAACGACTGCTGCGCGACCGGATCGGGATCGTCATCGCCCACCGCCTCTCCTCCGTGCGCCGCTGTGACGAGGTGGTGGTGCTGGCCGACGGCGCGGTGGTCGAGGCCGGCCCGCTGGCGACGTCGACGCGCTTCGCCGAACTGCTGGCGACCAGTCACGCCGCCGCGTACGCGGCAGCGGCGCCGACCGGCCGCGGCGGTGCCGGCATCGACCTGCTGGTCGGCCCCGACCCGGCCGCCGCCTGGCCGACCGGGCCGGCGCTCGCGTCGGTGGAGGCCGCCGAGCGGATCGAGCTGGCCGAGCGGATCGAGTTGGGCGAGCGAAGAGATCGGGACGAGCGGGCAGACCTGGGCGAACGGGCAGACCTGGGCGGGCGGGTAGAGCTGAGCGAGCGGGCAGAGCAGGGCGGGCTGGGCGCGCCGACCCGTGCCGATCCGCCGCCGCTGCCGCCGGTGCCGCCGGCCCGGACGCTGCGGGAGATCGCCCGGCTCTGCACCAACGATCCCCGGTACGGGCTAGCCGCGGTCGGGCTGTTCCTCGTGGTCACCCTGCTGGGGTTGGACGGTCCCGTGCTGCCATGGCTCTGGGCCGACCTGGTCGACGGGACCGGCGACCCGTACCTGCCGGCGGTGGGGATCGTGGCCGGGCTGCTGGTCACCCTGCCGGTGCCGTTCTACACCCATGTCTGGTTCCCCCAGTGGTGGGTGCGGCAGATGCTGCGGATCGGCCTGCGTCTGGTGCACGGTCAGACTGGGCCGCGCCGGGTCAGCTCGCACACCCCGGCCGAGGTGGTGGCGCAGGGCGGCGACACCGAGCGGGTGGTGCAGCTCGCCGACAACGTGCTGGACCAGGCCGTCGCGGTGGTCCTGGTGGTCGCCATGACGGCGGTCACCGGCAGCGTCGTACCGGCGTTGTTCTTCCTCGGCACGATGGTCGTCTCCGGGCTGGCCGCGACGCTGTTCGGGCCGACGCTGGAGCGCGCGGCCCGAGCGACGGTGGCGGCGCGGGCCGCCTTCGCCACCGCGCTGGTCTCCGCGCTCTCGGCGGCGCGGACGGTGAAGCTCGCCGGTGCGACCGCGGCGGTGCTACACCACCTGGCGGCCCTGGACGCGCTGCGCAGCGACCGGCAGCGGCGGGAGATCTCGGTGCAGGTGTGGTCGCGCTCCACGCCGTCGGTGGCCAGCGGGCTGTTGCCGATCGGCGCGTGGGCGCTCTATCTGAGCGGTGGGCTCTCCGCCGGGGCGGTGCTGGTGGCCGTCTCCACCCTGGGCGCGGCCCGTTGGTTCGCCTGGACGACAGCGTCGTTGATCTCCCAGTTGCCGTCGGCGCGGGTCTGGACCCGACGCACGGTGGCGATGACCGGGGCGAACGTGTACTCCGAGGGGGTGCCGGCGGTCGACCTGGCCGCCGGGACAGCGCCCGCGCCGAGCATGCCGCCCCGGCATCCGCTGCGCCACCTGGAGCTGCGCGACTTCGGGGTGGTGCACTCCGACGGTACGGTCGCCGTCCGCAACGTGGACCTGACCGTGCGGCGCGGTCAACTGGTGCTGGTCGTCGGGCCGGTCGGCTCGGGCAAGTCGTCGCTGTTGCGGGCGCTGGCCGGGATCGTGCACCACACCGGTGAGCTGACCTGGAACGGCGACCCGGTCACCGAACCGGAGCTGTTCCTGCGCCCCAACCAGGTCGGCTACGTCGGCCAGTTGCCCCGGGTGCTCTCCGGCACGGTGGCCGACAACATCGCGCTCGGGCACCAGGTGGACGCGGCCGGGGCGGTCAGCACCGCGCAGCTCGACCACGACCTGGCTGCCGCTGGCGGAGGGTTGGGGCTGCTCATCGGGCACAAGGGCACCCGGCTCTCCGGCGGGCAGTTGCAGCGGTTGGCGCTGGCTCGGGCGCTGGCACCGCGTACCGAACTGTTGGTCGCCGACGACGTGTCGTCGGCGCTGGACGTCACCACCGAGCTGGCGCTGTGGCAGGCGTTGCGGGCGCACGGGGTGACAGTGGTCGGCTCGACCGCGAAGCGGGCGGCGCTGGTCCGTGCCGATCACGTGGTGGTGCTGCTCGGTGGCACGGTGGCGGCCCAGGGCACCTGGCGGGACCTGGAGGGTGACTGGTCGCACCTGGCCGGCTGACGGCCGGGGGGGGGGCGCGGCCGGCCGCCCCCCCGCCCGGCGGGGGGCGGGGGGGGGGGGGGTGGGCCGCCCC
>NZ_JBEYTK010000009.1:0-212148 GCF_040643015.1 Micromonospora sp. NPDC047527
GGGATCTCACCGGCGGCCCGGGGGGCCTGCTCGGGTGGTCCAGGGGATGTAACCGTCGGGGCCGGCGACTCATTCCACCGCACTCCGGGGGATCTGCCCGGCCTGCCTGGGAGGCTGCTCGGGTGGTCCAGGGGGATGTAACCGGGCCGGTCGGGTGGATGTTCCCGGGCGGCCAACGCCGGTCGGGCCGGGGGCCGCGGCTGTCGTGGTTACCCCCTGTACAACCAGCCGGCCCGGCCCATCATTCCGCCGCCAGCGTGCCGCCGACCACGTTGCGAACGCGCTGAAACCGGATATTCACCTCATCGGGGGCTTGTCGGGTCAGATTGGGTCGCTTCGTGTTGACGGGGGATGGCTGGGACTGCCGGCCAGGGGATCTCGGGCGTGCGGTGGAAGGTGATGCCGGCGGTGGCCCAGCGTGGCCCGTGCCCGGCCAGGCGCTCACGGAACCCGGCCCAGTCGTGCGCCGCCCGGGGTGACCAGCCCAGCTCGGCGATGGCCGGGAGCCGGGGGAGCAGCAGGTACTCGATCTCGGCCAGCGAGGTGACCGATTCGGTCCAGAGCGGCGCCTCCACGCCGAGCACCGCCTCCGCGGGTACGCCGGTGAGGTGTGTGCCCGGATCCCAGTCGTAGGCGGTGCGTACGTCGATCAGGCCGGCCCAGTCGTGCCCGATCGGGGTGTCCGGCGCGTACTTCATGTCCAGGTAGGCGTGGTTGCCGGGGGAGAGGATCAGCCGGGCGCCGCGACGGACCGCGTCGCCGGTGGTGGGGTCTTCGGCGTTCGTGCCCCACCACTGGAGGACCCGCCCGTCGACGTGGGCGGCCGGTGCGAGCTGGTGCCAGCCGACGACGGTCTTGCCGAGGCCGGCGACGATGCGTTGGACCCGCTCCACGAAACCGGTGTAAACCTCGCCCTTGACCTTGAATGCCTCGTCACCGCCGATGTGCAGCCACGGCCCGGGGGTGAGGGCGGCGAGTTCTCCGAGCACGTCGGCGACGAAGTCGTACGTCCGCTCGTCGGCGGGGTCGACGTAGCTGAAGCCGACCTCGGTGCCGGTGTACTGCGGTGGCGCGACCTTGTCCGGTGCCAGTTCGGGGTACGCGACGAGCGCCGAGTTGGTGTGGCCGGGCAGGTCGATCTCCGGCACGACGGTGATGTGCCGGGTGGCGGCGTACTCGACGATCTTTTGGTAGTCGGTCTTCGTGTAGTGCCCGCCGGGGCCGCCGCCCACCTCGGTCGTCCCGCCCAGCGTGGTCAACTTCGGCCAGGAGCCGACGGCGATGCGCCAGCCCTGGTCGTCGGTGAGGTGCAGGTGCAGGTGGTTGAGCTTGTAGCGGGCCAGGTGGTCGATCACCCGCAGCACGTCCTCGACGGCGAAGAAGTGCCGTGCCACGTCGAGCATCGCGCCCCGGTAGGCGAAGCGTGGGCGGTCCACGATGCTGCCGCCGGGCAGCGCCCAGCGTGCGTCGACCGGCGTGGGGCTCTCCACGGCGGCGGGGAGGAGTTGGCGCAGGGTCTGCACGCCGTGGAACAGGCCGGCGGCGGTCTCGGCGGTGATGCGGACCTCGGTGGTGGTCACGTCGAGCCGGTAGCCCTCCGCCCCGAGAGTGGTGGCCGGAGCCGGAGCCGGGGCCGGGGCCGGGGCCGGGGTGGCGGGCGTGTGGGCCAGGGTGAGCGTCAGGTCGCCGGCGGACGCGACCTCGACGCTGTCGGCGACCGGCAGGGGGAACCCGGTCACGGGCCGGAGCAGTTCGGCGAGGTGTTCGGCGACCGCGCGAGCGCCCGGGTGGGCGGTGACCCGGATGGCCGTGTCCCCGGTGAGCAGGAAGGTCGTCGTCGGGTCGGCTTCGACCCGCTCGGGTGCCGGTACGACGGCGTCGAGGCGTACCGGCGGCGGGGTGAGCAGGTTGCTGGCCGCGCGTGTGGCGAGCATGGCCAGGTCGGCGGCGGCCGGCTCGTGCGTGGGCAGCACGGCGGGGTCGGCGGCGGCGGGGACCGTGGGGCTCGGCTCGGGGCCGGTGGCGGCGGATGAGGGGGACGGCACGACGACGCCTCCGGGGGTTATTCGCGTCGGATATGGCAAAAGTGAACTTCAACAGAACCAGTGCCGTCAAGAATACGAGGACCGGTGCGATGCGTGATCGTGCGCGTGGAAGCGTTCCCAATAACCCGTACGAACGCGGATAGTCGTGATGGCTGTGCCTATTGTCACCGAACGGTCCCAGGCCACCCGATGTTCGCTTAACCTTCGCCCACCGATTGACGTCGACGCCGGGATTACCGGCGGTCCGTCCCGGGGTATCAGAAAACTGAACCTTCGTTAAGTGTCCATTCCGGCGCGCGTGGGAGGCTCTGGTGGCAGCGCAAGAGAACGTCGATCACAAGTACGTCTACGACTTCTCCGAGGGAAACAAGGACCTCAAGGACCTGCTCGGCGGCAAGGGCGCCAACCTCGCCGAGATGACGAACCTCGGGCTGCCGGTGCCTCCCGGCTTCACCATCACGACCGAGGCATGTCAGGCGTACCTGGCGACCGGCCAGGAGCCGGACGGCCTCGCCGGGCAGATCGAGCGGCACCTGGAGTCGTTGGAGCGCGCGATGGGCAAGCGCCTCGGCGACCCGCAGGACCCGCTGCTGGTGTCCGTCCGCTCCGGCGCCAAGTTCTCCATGCCGGGCATGATGGAGACCGTCCTGAACGTCGGCCTCAACGACCAGAGCGTCGTCGGTCTCTCCGCCCAGGCGGGGGGCAACGACAGGTTCGCGTGGGACTCCTACCGGCGACTGATCCAGATGTTCGGCAAGACCGTCTGCGAGGTGCCGGGCGAGGAGTTCGAGCACGCGCTGGACGAGGCGAAGAACGCCAAGGGTACGCAGAACGACCTGGACCTGGACGCCGACGACCTGCGTGGGTTGGTCGACGCGTACAAGAAGATCTTCTTGAAGCACACCGGCCGGGACTTCCCGCAGCAGCCCCGCGAACAGCTCGACCTCGCCATCCGGGCGGTCTTCGAGTCGTGGAACGCCGAGCGCGCGGTGCTCTACCGTCGCCAGGAGCGCATCCCGGCCGACCTCGGCACCGCGGTCAACGTGGTGACCATGGTCTTCGGCAATCTCGGCCCCGACTCCGGCACCGGTGTCGCGTTCACCCGCGACCCCGGTAGCGGCGCGCAGGGCATCTACGGCGACTACCTGGCCAACGCCCAGGGCGAGGACGTCGTGGCCGGCATCCGCAACACCGTGCCGTTGCAGGAGTTGGAGCAGCTCGACAAGTCGTCCTACGACGAGCTGCTCTCGATCATGGCGCGGCTGGAGGAGCACTACAAGGACCTCTGCGATATCGAGTTCACCATCGAGCGCGGCAAGCTGTGGATGTTGCAGACCCGGGTCGGCAAGCGCACCGCCGCCGCCGCGTTCGTCATCGCCGGCCAACTCGTCGACGAGGGCCTGATCGACCTGGACGAGGCGCTGCACCGGGTCAACGGCGCGCAGCTCGCGCAGCTCATGTTCCCCCGCTTCCAGCTCGACCACGAGTTCGAGCCGGTCGCCAAGGGCATCGGCGCCTCACCCGGCGCGGCCTCTGGCAAGGTCGTCTTCACCTCCGCGCGGGCCGTCGAGCTGGCCGCCGAGGGGGTGTCGGTGATCCTGGTCCGTCGGGAGACCAACCCGGACGACCTGAACGGCATGATCGCCGCCAAGGGCATTCTCACCTCGCGCGGCGGCAAGACCAGCCACGCCGCCGTGGTGGCCCGGGGGATGGGCAAGACCTGCGTCTCCGGCGCCGACGAGATCGACGTGAACGTGCCCGCGAAGCGGTTCACCGTTGCCGGGCAGACCGTCAACGAGGGCGACGTCGTCTCCATCGACGGCACCACCGGCAAGGTGTACCTCGGCGAGGTGCCGGTCATGCCGTCGGAGGTGGTGCAGTACTTCGAGGGCAGCCTCGACCCCGAGCACATCGACAACGCGCTGGTCCGGGCCGTACACCGGATCATGACGCACGCCGACGGCAAGCGGCGGCTGGCGGTCCGCACGAACGCCGACACCGGCGCGGACGCCGCCCGTGCCCGGCGCTTCGGCGCCGAGGGCATCGGGTTGTGCCGCACCGAGCACATGTTCCTCGGCGACCGGCGGGAGCTGGTCGAGCGGCTGATCCTGGCCCGGGCCGAGGGCGAGCGGGAGGCGGCGCTGGCGGCGCTGCTGCCGTTGCAGCGGGCCGACTTCGAGGAGATCTTCCGCGAGATGGACGGCCTGCCGGTCACCGTCCGGCTGATCGACCCGCCGCTGCACGAGTTCCTGCCGCCGCTGGAGCAGCTCGCCGTGAACGTCGCGGTCGCGCAGGAGCGCGGCGAGGACGTCGCCAAGGAGGAGGCGCTGCTCGCCGCCGTCCGGCGGATGCACGAGGAGAACCCGATGCTCGGGCTGCGGGGCGTACGCCTGGGCCTGGTCATTCCCGGGCTCTTCGCGATGCAGGTCCGGGCCATCGCCGAGGCGGCCGTCACCTCCGCCCGGGAGGGCAGGGTCGCCAAGCCGGAGATCATGGTGCCGCTGGTCGGGGCCGTGCAGGAGCTGGAGACGGTCCGCGCCGAGGCCGAGAAGATCATCGCCGAGGTGGTCGGCGACAGCGGCGTCGAGGTGCTGATCGGCACGATGATCGAGGTGCCCCGGGCGGCGCTGACCGCCGGCCAGATCGCCGAGGCGGCCGAGTTCTTCTCCTTCGGCACCAACGACCTGACCCAAATGGCCTGGGGCTTCTCCCGCGACGACGTCGAGGGCGCGTTCTTCTGGCGCTACCTGGAGCTGGGCATCTTCGGCATCTCACCGTTCGAGTCGATCGACCGCGACGGCGTCGGCCGGTTGGTGCGGATCGCCGCCGAGGAGGGCCGGGCCGCCCGACCCGGGCTGAAGCTCGGCGTCTGCGGTGAGCACGGCGGCGACCCCGACTCGGTGCACTTCTTCCACGAGGTCGGTCTGGACTACGTGTCCTGCTCGCCGTTCCGGGTGCCGGTGGCGCGACTGGAAGCCGGCCGGGCGGTCGTGGAGACCGACGGCTCGGACAGCCGCTGACGCGAGGGCCGGCGGCCGACCCGGGGGACCGGGCCGCCGCCGGCCCGACACTCAGATCGGTGGGCGACGCCAGGTGGGTCGGGCCGAGCGGCGTAGTTGCGTGGGCAGGGTGGCCATCGGGGTACGTACGGCCAGCGGCGCGTGCGCGTCGGGCATCGGCGTGGCCCCGATCCCGCCGCCGCCACAGTTGTCGAGCACCCGGCCGGCCCGGTGGGCCACCGCCCGAGCCTCCTCGTGCAGCCCCCGGAGATCCTCCGCCGACGACACGGTGACCAGGGTCAGCAGGGCGGCGCGCCCGGCCGGATAGGTGACCACGCAACCGGCGGTGGTGCACACCACCGACTCGCGGAAGTCACCCCGCCGGACCGTGTCGGCGACCCGGTTCCCGAGCCCGAAGCTGGCCGCGGCGAGGGCTGCGAGGTGGGTGGCGTCGGTGCTGGGCAGGTCGCTGGAGATGAGCAGCCCGTCGGTGCCGGCCAGCACGGTCCCGGCGATGTCGGGCCGGCGCCGGCGTAGTCCGCGAAGTTCCGTCCCCACCACCGTGTCTGCGTCCACGAACGTCTCCCCTTACCGGTCGGGCTCTGGCTGGTCACGTTCCGCGCTGGGAACGCTACCGGTGGCGACTTCCGGCCGCGAGTGCGTAACCCAGGGCAATCGGGTCACAACTGTCAGCCAATCGGCCGTTGTGGACCTGCCGTCGCTGCGTCGTGGGCGCGTCGAGCGGCATCGGCGGGCGTAATCTTGGCTCGCTCACGCGCAGCCGATTGCGTGCGCCGCCGACGGGGAAAGGTGACTGCATGACCAGCGTCTGGGAGAGCCTGACCATCGATGCCCGCGATCCGGCCCGGCTGGCCCGCTGGTGGGCGGAGGCCCTCGGCTATCAGGTCGTCGCCGAGAAACCGGACGAGGTGGAGATCCGACAGGCCGCCGACCGTCTCCCCGGCCTGGTCTTCGTGCCGGACGCCGACGGCAAGCAACGCAAGAACCGGCTGCACCTCGACCTGCGCCCCGCCGACCGGGAGGCCGAGGTCGAGCGCCTGGTCGACATGGGCGCCCGGCACGTCGACATCGGCCAGGGCGATGTCGATTGGACGGTGCTGGCCGACCCGGAGGGCAACGAGTTCTGCGTCCTCCGCGAGCGCGAGGAGTGAGCCGGGTTTGCGAGCCCCGCAGTCGCGAGCATCAGCGAATCAGTGAGCGCGCGGAGTGACCGGTTGACCGCTCCGGCGGACGCTCGACTGGTCGAGGAGCCGCCCAAGGACACCGGTCACCGACGGTCGCCGTACGAGCGTGACCGTGCCCGGGTGCTGCACTCCGCGGCGTTCCGGCGTCTGGCCACCAAGACCCAGGTGCACACCGCCGGCACTGACGACTTCCTGCGTACCCGGTTGACCCATTCGCTGGAGGTGGCCCAGATCGCCCGGGAGATGGGTGCCCGGCTGGGCTGTGACCCGGACGTGGTGGATGTCGCCGGGCTGGCCCACGACCTCGGGCATCCGCCGTTCGGGCACAACGGTGAGGCGGCGCTGGACCTGCTCGCCACGCCCTGCGGTGGCTTCGAGGGCAACGCGCAGACGCTGCGGGTGCTGACCCGGTTGGAGGCGAAGGTGCTCGCCCCGGACGGCTCGTCCGCCGGGCTGAACCTGACCCGGGCGTCGCTCGACGCGATCGGCAAGTACCCCTGGCTGCGCCGTCCCGGGCAGCGCAAGTTCGGGGTGTACGCCGACGACGCGGTGGTCTTCGAGTGGCTCCGCCTCGGTGCTCCGGGCGACCGGCGTTGCCTGGAGGCGCAGGTGATGGACTGGGCCGACGACGTCGCGTACTCGGTGCACGACGTGGAGGACGGCATCCACGGCGGCTACGTCACGTTGCGCCCGCTGCTCGCCGATGCCGACGAGCGGGCCGCGCTCTGCGCCGACGTGGTCGCCGCCTATTCCGGGGAGTCGGCGGACGACCTGGCCGGGGTGCTGGTCGACCTGCTGGCTGACCCGCTGCTCGCCCCGCTCGCCGGGTATGACGGCAGTCATCGTGCACAGGTCGCGCTGAAGACCACCACCAGCGGTCTGACCGGCCGGTTCGTGTCCGCGGCGGTGACCGCCACCGAGGAGCGGTTCGGCCCCGGCCCGCATCGTCGCTACGCCGCCGATCTGGTGGTGCCGAGGCGTGTTCGCGCCCAGTGTGCACTGCTGAAGGGCATCGCGCTGCGCTACGTGATGCGTCGTAGCGGCTTCCGGGGCCGCTACGAGCGGCAGCGGACGATGCTGGCGGAGTTGGTGGCCGCGCTGGTCCGGCGGGCGCCGGACGGGCTCGACCCGGTCTTCGCCCCGCTGTGGCGGGCCGCCCCCGACGACGCCGCCCGGCTGCGCGTGGTGATCGACCAGGTCGCCTCGCTCACCGACCCGGCGGCGGTGACCTGGCACACCCGCCTGGTCGGCGATCGCATACCTCCGGTGGACACCACGGCGACTTAGGTTAGCCTAAGCACATGACGGAACGCCCCAGGAACGTCACCTCGGCCCGGGTACTGCGCACCGAGCGGCCCACCCCGCACCTGATCCGGCTCGTTCTCGGCGGGGAGGAGTTGGCTGGCCTTCCGGTCGGCGAGTTCACCGACCACTACGTCAAGCTGGTCATCCCGCAGCCCGGCGTGACGTACCCGCAGCCGCTGGACCTCGCCGCGATCCGCCGAGACCTGCCCCAGCAGCAGTGGCCCCGGCAGCGCGCGTACACCGTGCGGCGCTGGGACGCCCTCGCCGGGGAGATGACCATCGACGTGGTGCACCACGGCGACGTGGGGCTGGCGGGCCCGTGGGTCGCCGCGCTGCGACCGGGCGACCCGGTGCACTTCCTCGGCCCCGGCGGGGCGTACGCGCCGAGCCCGAGCGCGGACTGGCACCTTCTGGTCGGCGACGAGAGCGCGCTGCCGGCCATCGGCGCGGCGCTGGAGCGGCTGCCGCTGGGCGCCCCGGCGAAGGTCTTCGTCGAGATCGCCGACGCGGCCGACGAGCAGGAGCTGCTCAGCCCCGGCGCGGTCGAGCTGAGCTGGCTGCACCGGGGCGACCGCCCGGTGGGCGAGGCGCTGGTGGCGGCGGTGCGGGAGCTGGAGTTCCCCCCGGGTCAGGTGCACGCCTTCGTGCACGGCGAGGCCACCTTCGTCCGGGAGTTGCGTCGACTGCTGCGGGTCGAGCGCGGGGTGACCGCCGACCAGTTGTCCATCTCCGGCTACTGGCGGCGCGGCATGGACGACGAGGGCTGGCGCTCCACGAAGGCCGACTGGAACCGGCAGGTCGAGGCCGAGGAGCCGGCCGTCGCCTGAGGGCACGTCAGCCCTCGGCCACGTCCTGCGACTCCCGGCCAGCCCTGTTCAGGCGGCGGGTGAGCAGGACGGCGTACCCGACGATCGCCGCCGCGAGCAGGAACAGCAGCAGGCGTGGCTCGCGTACCGTCACGGCGATCAGGCTGACCGAGGCCACCCCGTAGCCGGTGATCGCCAGCCGGAGGGCGTTCGGAGGGCTCCACAGCCAGTACAGGGCCAGCCCGCAGAGCATCCAGACGACCACCGAACCAGCCATCAGCAGCCGTAACTCGGGCGGCACCCGACCCGCGTCGTCGTCGACGAGCCGGACCACCTGCCCGAGCGCCCAGCCGAGCACCAGCAGCGCCCCGTCGAGCGGGACGTGCAGGTAGCTGTACGCCTGCCCGCCCCGCAGTCGACTCGCCACCAGGTGGGTGGTGACGAACGTGGTGTAGATCCACCAGATCGCGGCCGGCACCAGGAAAGCGATTCCGGCGGTGAGGATCATGTGCGGCCGGGGGTGGTCCGGCACCGCGAAGAGCAGGCTCGCCAGCGCGCTGCCCAGCACGATGATGGTGAACTGCCCGATCCGCTCCGGAAGGTGCCGGTTGTCCACCGGCCACTTGTCGAGCCGACGCCTGCCGATCCACGGCGCGGCGAGTTCGATGATCATGGCGACGATCCACAGCGCGGGCCGGTGGCGGGCGGGCACCACCAGCGAGGCCGACCAGATCAGCCAGCCCGCCCCGAAGCCAGTCAGATAGACGGTGGTCACCGTGCGGGCCTGCGGGCTGGTCGGCCGCGCCCGAAGGTAGAGCACGAGCAGCACACCCCGGACGATCAGGTACCCGACGGGCAGGAGCACGCTCTCCGGCACCTCGTCCACGCCGAGCGTCATGGTGCCGGCACCGACCAGGGCGACCAGCACCAGCACCCGGTGCGGCGCGTCGTCCGGGTCGAAGCGGGTGTCGTAGTAGACCTGCCCCACCCACGCCCACTGGATGACCACGAAGAGTCCGCCGACGGCGGCCACCGCGCTCGGCGCCGGGGTCGGGTCGTTACCCAGCCGGGCCGTCACCGCCGCGAGCGCGTACACGAAGATGACGTCGAGGAAGAGTTC
Source organism: Micromonospora sp. NPDC047527 (assembly GCF_040643015.1). Lineage (NCBI taxonomy): Bacteria > Bacillati > Actinomycetota > Actinomycetes > Micromonosporales > Micromonosporaceae > Micromonospora > Micromonospora sp. NPDC047527. The sequence continues at coordinate 9,481 of NZ_JBEYTK010000009.1, forward strand.
CAGCCAGGTGGCGTGCCGGTGGCCCGCCTCGTCCGACTGGGGTCCGATGTCGCGCAGGCCCAGCCGGCCGGCCACCCGTCCGGGCCGGAAGACGAGGTCGGTCCGTACCCTGCGCATCTGGTCATGGTCCCCGCGCGGGCCCGGCGGCGGGGTCGGAACCGGCGACCCGATGGCGGCCGCCGCCACACCGGCGTCCCCCGCCCGGCGCGTCGTCGGTCCCGCAGGGCAGGATGTACGCGGAGGGGGTGGCGAATGGCTGGGCGGATCCGGGACGAGGACATCGCACTGGTCCGGGAACGCACCTCGATCGGGGATGTGATCTCCGAGACCGTCACCCTGAAGTCCGCTGGCGGCGGCAACCTCAAGGGCCTGTGCCCGTTCCACGACGAGAAGAGCCCGTCGTTCAACGTGTCGCCGGCCCGCAACGTCTGGTACTGCTTCGGCTGCGGCGCGGGCGGCGACGCGATCAAGTTCCTGATGGACGCCGAGCACCTCAGCTTCGTCGAATCCGTCGAGCGGCTGGCCGGCCGCGCCGGCATCCAACTGCGCTACGTCCAGGACGACGGGAACACGCCGCGCCCCCGCCCCCAGCAGGGTCAGCGTCAGCGTCTGGTCGCCGCGCACGCCGCCGCGGTCGAGTTCTACCGGGCGCAGCTCAGCACCGCCGGTGCCCGGCCGGCGCGGGAGTTCCTGGCCCAACGGGGCTTCGACCGGGCCGCCGCCGAGCGCTACGGCTGCGGCTTCGCGCCCGAGGGCTGGGACCTGCTCACCAAGCACCTGCGTCAGCAGGGCTTCACGCACCAGGAGTTGGTCACCGCCGGGCTGTCCCGCGAGTCGCGCTCCGGCACGCTTATCGACCGGTTCCGCCGCCGGCTGCTCTGGCCGATCCGTGACCTCGCCGGCGACGTGATCGGCTTTGGCGCGCGCAAGCTCTTCGACGACGACGACGGCCCGAAATACCTCAACACCCCCGAGACGCCGATCTACAAGAAGTCGCACGTGCTCTACGGCATCGACCAGGCCAAGCGGGAGATCGCCAAGCAGGGCCGGGCGGTGATCGTCGAGGGCTACACCGACGTGATGGCCTGCCACCTCGCCGGGGTGACCACGGCCGTCGCGACCTGCGGCACCGCTTTCGCCGCGGACCACATCTCTGTTCTGCGTCGGCTCCTGTTCGACAGCGACGAGGTGGCCGGGGAGATCATCTTCACCTTCGACGGTGATGCCGCCGGCCAGAAGGCCGCGCTGCGCGCCTTCGAAGATGACCAGCGCTTCGTCGGGCGCACGTTCATCGCGGTCAGCCCCGACAACATGGACCCGTGCGATCTGCGGCTGGCCAAGGGCGACCTGGCCGTGCGGGACCTGGTCGCCCGCCGCGAGCCGCTCGTCGACTTCGCGCTGCGCCACGTGATCAGCCGCTTCGACCTGGACACCGTCGATGGCCGGGTCGAGGCGATGCGCCACGCCGCGCCGCTGGTCGCGCAACTCAAGGACCGGGAGAAACGCCCGGAGTACGTCCGCAAGCTCGCCATGGACCTCGGCATGGAGATCGAGCCGGTGCAGCGGGCGGTGCTGGCCGCCGCCAACGCCCCGCAGCCCGGTGCCCGGGACTCGGCGCCTCCGGCCCGCCCCGCACAGGGCCGCCCCGAGCCGGCGATGGACAGCCCGCAGTCGATGGTCGAGCGGGAGGCGTTGAAGCTCGCCCTCCAGCAGCCCGTGCTGGCCGGGCCGATGTTCGACGCGGTCGAGGCGACCGAATACCGGCACCCGGTGCACGTCGCCGTGCGGACGGCCATCGCGGCGGCCGGTGGGGTCGTGTCGGCGACCGGCGGCGCGGTCTGGATCGAGTCGGTCCGCGACGCGTGCGACGACCTGGCGTCGGCGGCGCTGGTCGGCGAGTTGGCGGTGGAGCCGCTGCGGATCGACGGCGAGCCCGACCCCCGCTACGTGTCGATCACCATGGCCCGGGTGCAGTTCGGGTCGGTCACGGCCCGGATCCGGGACCTCAAGTCACGGATCCAGCGGATCAACCCGGTCAACAACAAGGACGAGTACTTCGCCGCTTTCGGCGAACTGCTGTCGCTCGAGCAACACGCCCGGGCGCTGCGCGAGCAGGCCGCGGGAGGGCTGTAGATGGGACTGTTCAGCCGCAAACCCAAGCTGCCTCCGGCCGACCGGCCGCCCCTGGCCCGCGACGAGCGGGTGCTCGCGTGGGCGGCGGCGGGCAACGGCGAGGGCGACGGAGTGGTGGTGGCCAGCAACCTCGGGTTGTGGCTGCCCGGTCGGGGGCACCGCCTCGGCTGGCACGACATCCTCAAGGCGGTCTGGTCCGGCCGACAGTTGACCGTCACGCCCGCCGAGCCGGTCGTCGAGCGCGACGGCTACACGGTGGTCGTCGACGGCCCGGCCGAGACGTACCTGCTGCTCGACCCGGGTGACCTGCCGCATCAGGTGCGGGCCCGGGTGACCCGGTCGGTCGCGTACACCGAGCACCACCCGGCGCCCGGCGGCGCGGTCCGGGTCGCGGCCCGGCGCACGGCCGGCGTGGACGGTCTGACCTGGACAGTCCGCCTCGACCCGGGCACCCCACCCGACGACGCGGCCCTGCACGCCGAGACGGACCGCCTGGTCACCGCAGCCCGCGCGGCGACAGCGCCAACCGACGCGTAGCCCTCCGCGCCCCCGCGCCCTCGCGCCCCCCGCGCCCCCGCCCCCGCCCGCCCCGCGATCTTGCACTTCCTGTCTCGACATAAGGGAAAATTCGGCACGAATCAGCGACCAAAAGTGCAAGATCGGCGGGGCTTGGGGGCGGGGCTTGGGGCGGGGGCCTGGAATTTGCGTGGAGGGTGTCGGAGCTCGGCGTTAGGGTCGGGCGGTGACTTCGGGGCGATCGCTGATTCAGGCTCGGGGGCTGGTGAAGCGGTTCGGCGACTTCACCGCCGTGGACGGCATCGACGTCGACGTGCGCTCGGGTGAGGCGTTCGGCTTCCTCGGGCCCAACGGCGCCGGCAAGTCCTCCACCATGCGGATGATCGGCTGCACCTCCCCGCCGAGCGGCGGTGACCTGCGCATCCTCGACCTGGATCCGGTCCGCGACGGGCCGGCGATCCGGGCGCGGCTCGGCGTGTGCCCACAGATGGACAATCTCGACCCGGAGCTGACGGTCCGGGAAAACCTCACCGTCTACGCCCGCTACTTCGGCATCTCGCGCCGGGCGGCCCGGGAGCGGGCCGCCGAGCTGCTCGATTTCGTCCAGCTCACCGAGCGGGCCGACAGCAAGGTCGAGCCGCTCTCCGGCGGGATGAAACGCCGGCTCACCATCGCCCGCGCCCTGGTGAACGACCCGGCGATCGTGCTGCTCGACGAGCCGACCACCGGGCTCGACCCACAGGCCCGGCACCTGGTGTGGGAGCGGCTGTTCCGGCTCAAGCAGCAGGGCGTCACGCTGGTGCTCACCACGCACTACATGGACGAGGCCGAGCAGCTCTGCGACCGACTGGTCGTGATGGACGGCGGGCGGATCGTCGCCGAGGGCTCACCCCGGGCGTTGATCGAGCAGCACTCCACCCGTGAGGTGGTCGAGTTGCGCTTCGCCGCCGAGTCGCAGGAGCCGTTCGCGGGCAAGCTCGCCGGGCTGGGGGAGCGGGTCGAGGTGCTGCCCGACCGGGTTCTGCTCTACGTGCCCGACGGCGACGCGGCGGTCACCGAGGTCTCCGCGTTGGGGCTCAACCCGGCCAACGTGTTGGTGCGCCGCAGCGGCCTGGAAGACGTCTTCCTGCACCTGACCGGCCGCACCCTGGTCGACTGACGGGCTGCCCGCCGATCGTCGGCAGCCCAGCAGGAGTCCTCGCGACGTCTCGTCCTGCTGAGCTGCCAACGACCATGATTCAGCGGGCTCTGGCCCAGGTGAGGAAGCGGTCGGTCAGCCGGTCCTGTCCCGCGAGGTCGCCGGTCGCCTCGTTGAGCAGCGTGGCGAGGTAGATGAGCAGGCCGGTCCGGTTCTCGCGATACTCGCCGAGCAGCGCCAGACGAGCGGGCGAGCAGGGCCATGCGGCGCCGCAGACCCGGCACCGCCAGGACGGGCGTGCCGCCACGTGCGGCTCGTAGCGAGGCATCAGTGCGCGTCCCGACCCGGAGTCGACCCACGACCTCCGTTCGCCCGCCACTGCTGCGCCCGGGTCAGCCGGCCCGGGCGACCCGGCCCGTCGAGCGGGAAGACCTCGGTCGGGGCGGTCGCCCAGCTCGGAAGCTCTGTGGGCGTACGTCGGGGAAGCGCGGCGGGTGGGGACGGGCGGTGGCATCGCCAGAACCGGAGTCGCACGAGGGAACCTCCATCGGATGAGTGGGAGCGCCCCGGACCATGTGGTCACGGGACGCTCCCGGCCTGGTTCCGCCCGCCGTCCGATCCCGTGAGCGGTTCCGCTGCGTGACAGTCTGGTGAGGACCCGACTACGGTGGGAGGTTCCGCACGCCGACGACCAGCGCGTACGACGATCGGCCCGGCGCGGTACGAGGATGTACGGAGGCTGTCCGTGGAGAGTTCGTCCATGCTGGAGCACTTCGCGGAGGAGTTGCGGCTGGCGCGGGCCGCAGGTGGCATGTCACAGGCGGCGCTGGCCGAGGCGTTGAGCTATTCGGGTGCGTTGGTCGCCAAGGTGGAGACGTCCGAGCGCCGGCCGAGTCTGGACTTCGCGCGTCGGTGTGACGTCGTGTTCGCCACCGACGGCCGGTTCGAGCGCATCCAGCGGCGGATCAGCCGGGAGGCCGTGGTGCCCTGGTTCCGCGACTGGGCCGGCATCGAGCAGGAAACGACGGCCCTGCGCTCGTTCGAGCCGCTGTGTGTGCCAGGTCTGTTGCAGACCGAGGGGTACGCTCGCGCACTACTGACCGGTGGCGGGTTGTTCGCGCCGGACGAAGTCGAGCAACAGGTGGCAACCCGACTGGACCGTCAGGGACTGCTCACCCGCGACCGGCCTCCGCTGCTCACTGCCGTAATCGACGAGTACGTGCTGCGCCGCACTGTCGGCGGGCCGGGGGTCATGCGCGAGCAAATTCAGCACCTCGTAAAACTCGCCTCGGCGTTCCCCCGGGTTCGAATCCAGGTAGTGCCAACCCCTGCCGGTGCTTACGCTGGCCTCGGGGGACCATTTGTGATCGCTAGCTCGTCGCAGGGGGATGATCTTGTCTACCTCGCTGGCCAGCGCCACGGACAGGTCATTGACCGTGCCGAGTACGTCCGTCAGATGGTCGAGGTGTGGGAGTCCATCCGCGGTGAGGCACTATCGCACAGGCAGTCCCTCGATCTAATGGCGGAAGTGGCGGAGACATGGATTTGACCGGCGCCAGGTGGCGCAAGAGCATCCGTAGCGGCCCGGATGGCGGCAACTGTGTGGAGGTGGCCGACAACCTCCCGGGCGTGGTGGCCGTCCGCGACTCGAAGGACCCGGGTGGCCCGGCGCTGGTCTTCACGCCCGACGCCTGGCGCGCGTTCGTCGGGTCTGCCGCCGTCCGCGCGGCCTGATCGACTCCAGGTCGCCGACACGGGGGTGTCCGGGCGGCGGGATGGCGCCACATCGCCGATGTGGAGTGGATCATCGCGCTGACCCGCCGCGAGCACGTGGTGCCGCCACCCGAAACCCGAGCGACACGCCGCCGGGGTCGTCGTAGGGTGACCGGCGGTCTGTCGTACCCCGGAGGTAGACAGATCGTGGCGGTCGGCATGGCGGGGGCGGGGTGGTCGTGGTGGGCGTGGCGGGATCGACGCGGGAGCGCGTTCGGCCGGGGTTGCCACGGGTGGCGGCGTTCGCCGTGTTCGAGCACTACCTGGTGGGTCTGCGACGCACCTGGCGGGCGGGGGTGTTCTCCTCGTTCCTGCTGCCGGTGCTCACCGTGCTCGGGTTCGGGCTCGGCGTCGGCGCCTACATCGACCAGGGCGTCGGTGGGGTGCGTTACCTCGACTGGCTGGTCCCCGGGCTGATCGCCTCGACCGCGTTGCAGGGGACCGTCGGCGACTCGACATGGCCGGTGTTCAGCAACTTCCAGTGGGTCAAGACCTATTTCGCGCAGAGCGCCTCGCCGCTGCGGGTGGGCGACATCCTGGCCGGGCACCTGGCCTTCGTGCTGTTCCGGGTGCTCACCACGATCGTGGCGTTTCTGCTGGTCACCGGGTTGTTCGGGGCGTTGCGGTCGCCGTGGGCGGTGGTGACCCTGCCGGTGGTGGCGCTGCTCGCGCTGGCCGTGGCCGGGCCGACCTTCGCGTTCACCGCGTCGGTGTCCACCGACAGTTGGCTGGCGATGCTGTTCCGGTTCGCGGTCATCCCGATGACGCTCTTCGCCGGGGTGTTCTTCCCGGTCGAGTCGCTGCCCGACGCGCTGCGCTGGCTGGCGTACGTGACGCCGCTGTGGCACGCCGTCGACCTGTGCCGCGCGGCCACGCTCGGCGTCGCCCCACAGTGGTCGGTCGTCGGGCACCTGCTCTACCTGGGGGCGTGGTCGCTCGCCGGTTGGCTGCTGGCGCTGCGGGCGTTCCGCCGCAAGCTCGTCGTCTAGGGAGGCTTCGTGATCACGCTGGTTCTGCCCCGGCTGGTCGACGTCTCGGCCGCGTCCCGGCGGTCGGGCTCAGTGGTCGAGCGCAATGTGGCGGCGCTGAAGTCGGTCTACTGGCTGCTGCTGCTCTCGGGCTTTCTGGAGCCGCTGCTCTACCTGCTCTCCATCGGGGTGGGTGTCGGGTCACTGGTCGGCGACCTGCCGTTGCCCGACGGGCGGCTGGTGTCGTACGCCGAGTTCGTGGCGCCGGCGATGCTGGCCGCCTCCGCGATGACCGGGGCGCTCGCGGAGACCACCTTCAATTTCTTCGGCAAGATGAAGTACATGAAGCTGTACGACGGGATGATCGCCACCCCGGTACGGCCGTTCGAGATCGCCCTGGGTGAGCTGAGCTGGGCGATGTTGCGGGGCAGCGCCTACTCGGCGGCGTTCCTCGCGGTGATGGTCGCGCTGGATCTGACCACCGTCGCCCGTGCGCTGACCGCCCTTCCGGCCGCGGTGCTGGTCGGGTTCGCGTTCGGCGGGCTCGGCATGGCGCTGTCCACGTTCATGCGCAGCTGGCAGGATTTCGACCTGATGGCCTCGGGCCAGTTCACGCTGTTTCTCTTCTCGGGCACGTTCGTGCCGGCGCAGGCGTACCCGACCCTGCTGCACTGGCTGATCGAGATCACGCCGCTGTACCGGGCGGTGCACCTGATCCGCGGTGTCACGCTCGGCGTCGGCGGCTGGTCCTGGCTGCTCGACGTGCTCTACCTGCTGGTGATGCTGGCGATCGGCCTGCTGGTGGCCTCGCGCCGGATGGGCAGGTTCCTCTACCGGTAGGGGTTATCCGCCGCCGTCCACGGGGCATGTCGGAGGCGACACCACCGACGATGAGGAGGGGCGATGGCCTCGGACGAGTCTTCCGCCCACCGGGAGCAGGAGCGTGATTCCGGCAGCGGGCCGGTCGGCCCTGACGCGGGCCCGGACAGCCCCACCGACCTGCCCGGCAGCGGCTGGAAGGCGGCACTGCGCCGGACGGTCAGCGAGTTCCAGGACGACAGCCTGACCGACTGGGCGGCGGCGCTGACCTACTACGGCGTGCTGTCCATCTTCCCGGGGCTGCTGGTGCTGATCTCCCTCCTCGGTCTGCTCGGCGAAAGTGCCACCGACGGCGTCCGGGACACCGTCGACCAGGCGGTGCCGAACGACAGCATCCAGAAGATCATCAACGACGCGATCGGCACCGCGCAGGACAACGGCGGCCTGGCCAGCCTCGCGGCGATCATCGGTCTGGTGGCCGCGTTCTGGTCCGCGTCCGGTTACATCGGCGCGTTCATGCGCGCCTCGAACACCATTTACGACGTGCCCGAGGGGCGGCCGATCTGGAAGACGCTGCCGATCCGGCTGGGCGTGACCGCGGTGATCGGGGTGCTGCTGCTGGCCAGCGCGGTGATCGTGGTCTTCACCGGCCGTCTCGCCGAGGCGGTCGGGGATGTGGTCGGCCTCGGCTCGACAGCGGTCACGGTGTGGGACATCGCCAAGTGGCCGGTGCTGCTGATCCTGGTCAGCCTGATATTCGCGATCCTCTACTGGGCCTCGCCGAACGCCCGGCACGGCGGGTTCCGCTGGGTCAGCCCGGGTGGCGTGCTGGCCGTGGTGATCTGGCTGGTGATCTCCGGGCTGTTCGCGCTCTATGTGAGCAACTTCGGCTCGTACAACAAGACGTACGGGGCGCTGGCCGGCGTGATCATCTTTTTGGTCTGGCTCTGGCTGAGCAACATCGCGATCCTGCTGGGCGCCGAGTTCGATGCCGAGTTGGAGCGTGGTCGGGCCATCGAGGCGGGCCACCCCGCCGACGACGAGCCGTACGTCGAGCTGCGCGACGACCGCAAGCTTCGCAAGAAGCGGAACGCGGCCGGCAGTCACTGACCTGCCCGCTATCGCCCCACCACCCGCAGATCGGGTGGTGGGGCGGTTTTCTGCCCGGCGCCGGGTGCGGACCGCGAGCGGACAAGAACTTTCGGTCATCCTTTCCTTGATCGACTAGTAGCTTTTGTTCCTTCGGACAGAAGTTGGGGACCAGATCGGCCGAAGCTCTGGACACGCGGTACGGAACGCTCCTACTGTGTCGGACACAACACCTCGACGTTGCGTCGATGTGAACGAGGTCGAAGAGGTGAGTCCGGTGCGGACCGTCGAGCCCCTGCACGTCCGACTGTTGCGGTTGCTCCGCGACGAGGGGGCCGTGTCCCGCGCCGAGTTGGGCGACCGGCTCCAGATGCCCCGCCCCCGGCTCCTGGCCGAGTTGGATCGCCTGGTGGCCCTGGGTTACGTCGCCGAGGCCGGCCTCGCCGCGTCGCGCGGCGGGCGTCGATCCACCCTGGTCGAGCTGAACCCGAAGCTGCGCTTCGCGGGCGTCGACCTGGGCGCCAGCTCGATCGACATCGAGGTGGTCAACGGCCGCCTCGAACCGGTGGCCCACTACGCCGAGGCGGCCGACATCCGCAACGGACCCAAGGTGACCCTGCAACGGGTCAACGAGCTGCTGCACAAGGCCCGGGTCGACGGCGCGTACGAGCGGCTGGACGCGGTGGGCATCGGGGTGCCGGGGCCGGTCAGCTTCCGCGACGGCGTACCGGTCTCGCCGCCCATCATGCCCGGCTGGGACCGCTTCCCGGTGCGCGAGTTGCTCAGCCGGGAGCACGGCTGCCCGGCGGTGGTCGACAACGACGTCAACATCATGGCGATCGGCGAGCGTCACGGCGGGGTGGCCCACTCGGTGGACGACTTCCTCTTCGTGAAGATCGGCACCGGCATCGGGTGCGGCATCTACCTCACCGGCGAGGTCTACCGGGGCACCGACGGCTGCGCCGGGGACATCGGCCACATCCAGGTCGACGCCCACGGGCCGATGTGCTCCTGCGGCAACGTCGGTTGCCTGGAAGCCCTGTTCAGCGGTGCCGCGCTGGCCAAGGACGCCGCCGCCGCCGCACGCAGCGGGGCGTCGCCGGCGCTGGCCGAGCGTCTGGGTCTGCGGGGTGCGGTGACCGCACTGGACGTCGCCGAGGGCGCCGTCGAGGGGGACACGACCTGCATCCAACTGATCCGTGACGGCGGGCGGCGGGTCGGCGGAGTGCTCGCCGGCCTGGTCAGCTTCACCAACCCGTCGATGATCGTCATCGGCGGCGGGTTGGCCCAGCTCGGGCACATCCTGCTCGCCGAGATCCGCAGCGTGGTCTACCGCCGGTCGCTGCCCCTGGCCACCGGCAACCTGCCCGTCGTGCTGTCCGAGCTTGGCGGCCGGGCGGGTGTCGCCGGCGCGGCCGTGCTCGCCAGCGATGTCGCATTCGGGGAAGCATCGTGAGCGCGAGGAGCGAGCCGGGTTTGCGAGCCCCGCAGTCGCGAGCAGCAGCGGATCAGCGAGCGCGAGGAGCGAGCCGGTGAGCGAGGAGGAGCCTGTGGTCCATCCTGATGAGTCCGTCGCCGGCACCGGGTCGGCGGACGCCGACGCCGAGGCGCCGCTGGTGGAGGCACCCGCCGACACCGTCGTGGGCGAGGTGGTCCTGCGCCTCACCGATGTGGTCAAGACCTTCCCGGGGGTACGCGCCCTGGACGGCGTGCAGTTGGAGGTGCGGGCCGGCGAGGTGCACTGCCTGCTCGGCCAGAACGGCGCCGGCAAGTCCACTCTCATCAAGGTTCTCTCCGGAGTCCATCGACCGGATTCGGGGTTGGTCGAATGGCGCGGTGAGCCGGCGACGTTCGCCAACCCGCAGGCCGCGATGCGCGCCGGCATCGCCACCATCTATCAGGAGCTCGACCTGGTCGAGGATCTGTCGGTGGCGGAGAACGCCTTCCTCGGCCACGAGCACCGCAGCTTCGGCTTCGTGCGGCGCGGCCGGATGGCCCGGCACACCCGGCAGATTCTCGGTCGGCTCGGCCACGGCGAGATCCCGCCGGGGCGGATGGTCCGGTCGTTGCCGGCCGCCGGCAAGCAGATCGTCAGCATGGCGCGGGCGCTGTCGCACGAGGCTCGACTGATCATCATGGACGAGCCGAGCGCGGTGCTGGCCCATGACGAGGTCGGCAACCTGTTCCGGATCATCCGCGAGCTGACCGCGCAGGGCATCGCGGTCATCTACATCTCCCACCGGCTGGAGGAGATCCGCGAGATCGGCGACCGGGTCACCGTACTCAAGGATGGTCGGACCACGGCGGCGAACCTGCCGGCGCGCGACACACCGACCCGCGATCTGGTGAGCCGGATGACCGGCCGCACCATCGAGTACGTCTTCCCGGACCGGCCGACGGACGACACGCTCGGCGCGGAGTTGCTCCAGGTGGAGGGCCTGACCCGTCCCGGTGAGTTCGCCGACGTCTCGCTGACCGTGCGTGCGGGCGAGATCGTCGGCGTCGCCGGCCTGGTGGGTTCGGGTCGTTCGGAGCTGTTGGAGACGATCTACGGTGCCCGCCTCGCGGAGGCCGGCACGGTGCGGATGGAGGGGCGGGCGCTGCGTCCCGGTGTCGGCGCGGCGGTCCGGGCCGGCATGGGAATGGCCCCGGAGGAGCGCAAGAGCCAGGCACTGCTGCTCGGCGAACCGATCTTCCGCAACGTCACGCTGGCCACCTTCAGCCGGTACGCGCGGCTCGGCTTCACCGACGCCAGCAGGGAACGCGCCGAGGCCAATCGGATCGCCGAGAGCCTGGAACTGCGGCCCCGGGACGTCAACCGGCCGGTGCGGACGCTCTCCGGCGGCAACCAGCAGAAGGTGGTGGTCGGGCGCTGGCTGCTCGGCGGCACCAAGCTGCTGCTGCTCGACGAGCCCACCCGGGGCGTGGACGTGGGCGCACGGGCGGAGCTCTACCAGGTCATCCGGGCGTTGGCGGCGCAGGGCGTCGGGGTGTTGCTGGTCTCCAGTGAGGTGCCCGAGGTGCTCGGTCTGGCCGACCGGGTGCTGGTTATGCGGGAGGGGCGGGTCGTCCGCGAGGCCCCGGCCGGCGAACTCGACGAGAACACTGTGCTCGACCTCGTGATGGCGGGGTCCCTGATGGAAGGCGCACCGGCATGAGCGACGCGACTCCCACTCCCACCGCGACACCGGAGCGCCCGCAGCTTCCGGCGCAGTCGCCGCCGGTGGACCCGGCGGAGACGGCGGTGGCCAGCGACAAGGCAGGATCCGCGGGTCGGCTCTCCTGGTGGCGGGGGGACGGCGGCGACGGCGCCAAGCGCAACCTCGGTCTGATCGGGGTGCTGGCCGCGCTCATCGTGGTCGGTGTGGTCACCAAGCCGGACCTGTACGGCGATCCGACCTGGGTCTGGAACAACATCCTGGCCATCCTCCAGCTCGCCTCGGTCGTCGGCGTGGTGACGGTCGGCATGACCTTCGTGATCATCGGTGGAGGGATCGACCTGTCGGTCGGTGCGATCGTCGCGCTGGCCGGCGTCTGGTGCACCACGGTCGCCACCCAGAGCTACGGCGCCGGCGGCATGATCTTCACCGCCATCGTGGTCGGCATCTGCGTCGGCCTGGTCAACGGCGTGCTCATCTCGTACGGGCGGTTGGTGCCCTTCATCGCGACGCTCGCGATGCTGGTCGCCGCACGTGGGCTCGCGGCGTCGATCTCCAACAAGCAGACCCAGGTGTCGAGCAGCACGTTCATCAACGACATCGCGGCGCGCAAGGTGCTCGGCATCCCGATCCTCGTCTACATCCTCGGCGCGGTGGTGCTGGCCGGGTGGATCCTGCTCAACCGGACGACCTTCGGCCGGCGGACCATCGCCGTCGGCGGCAACCCGGAGGCGGCCCGGCTCGCCGGCATCAACGTCCGCCGCCACACCATGCTGCTCTACGCGCTCTCCGGTCTCTGCTGCGGCATCGCCGCCATCATGCTCACCTCCCAGGCCACCTCGGCCCAGGCGGCGATGGCCAACCTCTACGAGCTGGACGCGATCGCCGCCGCGATCATCGGCGGCACGCTGCTCAGCGGTGGCCGGGGCACGATCGTCGGCTCGCTGCTCGGCGTCATCATCTTCGCCACGATCACGAATCTCTTCGCCATCAACGGCCTCTCCATCGAGGCGCAGAACATGGTCAAGGGCGGCATCATCGTCGCGGCCGTCCTGGTCCAGCAGTTCCAGTACAAGTCCTTCACTCGGCTCCTCGCGCGGAACAGGGTCACCACCGCAACCTGACGCACCGCACCGTTTGTCCCGGGCGACGTCGATCCATTTCGACAGTGGCCGGGCCCCGCACACCCTTCACCACTCAAAACCGCTCCCAGGAGGTCGTCATGACCCAGCACAGCCGCGACCTGTCGCGCCGCCGGCTGCTCTTCGGTGGGGCCGCCGTCGGCGCCGCCACACTGCTCACCGCCTGCACCAGCAACGAGACCCCGGCGGCCAGCACCCAGACCAAGGCCGCCGGTGACGGCGCCGGCAACAACGCCCCGGGCAAGAAGGTCGTCATCGGCTTCTCGGCTCCCGCCGCCGACCACGGTTGGATGGGCGCGATCCACGCCAACGCCAAGGCTCAGGCCGCGGCCTACTCGGACGTGGAGTTCAAGGAGGTCGACGGTGGGTCGAACTCCGAGGCCCAGCGCTCCACGCTCGGCACGCTGATCGCCCAGAAGCCGGACATCATCGTCGTGCTGCCGCACGACGGCAAGGAGGTCAACGCCGTTGCCCTCCAGGCGATGCAGGCGGGCATCCCGATCGTGAACCTCGACCGGGCCTTCCCCGACGCGCTGGCCTCGCGGCTGGTGATCAAGGGCGACAACTACGGCATGGGCGTCTCGGCCGGGCACTTCATCGGCAAGCAGCTCAAGGACAAGGGCGTCGCCAACCCGATCATCGGTGAGATCGCCGGTCTGGAGATCCCGCTGACCGTCGAGCGCAGCGAGGGCTTCAAGGCGGCCCTGGCGACCTACGGGTTCAAGGTGAGCAACCGGCGCTCGGCCGAGTTCACCTCGGACAGCGGTCAGCGCGAGGCGTCCCAGCTGCTCCAGGCGCTGCCGAAGATCGACGCGATCTGGAACCACGACGACGACCAGGGCATCGGTGTGCTCGCCGCCATCAAGCAGGCCAACCGCTCCGAGTTTTTCATGGTCGGCGGCGCTGGCTCCAAGCTTGCGATCGACGCCATCAAGGCCGACAACACCGTGCTCAAGGCCACTGTCACCTACAACCCGTCGATGGCTTCGTCGGCGATCTCCCTGGCGCGGCTCATCGCGCAGGGCCGGGGTATGGGCGACCTGACGGAGCTGCAGGTTCCCAAGGACGTGACCCTCGCCTCCGAGACGATCACCAAGGAGAACGCGAGCAGCTACGACAAGCTCGGGTTCTGACATACCGGGGGGAGACCCACCTTGTCCACGACAGACAAAGAACTGCGGGTCGGCATGGTCGGCTACGCGTTCATGGGCGCCGCGCACTCACAGGCGTGGCGCACCGTGAACCGCGTGTACGACCTGCCGGCGCGGGCCAGGATGGCGCTGATCTGCGGCCGGGACTCCGGGCAGGTGGCGGATGCCGCCAACCGGCTCGGCTGGGACGCGTACACGACAGACTGGCGTGACCTGATCAACCGGGACGACATCGACGTGGTCGATATCTGCACCCCGGGCGACAGCCATGCCGAGATCGCCCTCGCCGCGTTGGCTGCCGGCAAGCACGTCCTGTGCGAGAAGCCGTTGGCCAACACGGTGGCCGAGGCACGGGCGATGACCGCTGCGGCGGCCACAGCCCGGGCCGCGGGGGCGAGGTCGATGTGCGGGTTCAACTACCGTCGGGTGCCGGCGGTCACGATGATGCGTCAGATGGTCGCCGACGGACGACTCGGGGTGATTCGGCACGTCCGAGCGACGTACCTGCAGGACTGGATCGTGGACCCGCAGTTCCCGCTGGTCTGGCGGTTGCAGAAGGACCGTGCGGGCTCCGGCGCGCTCGGTGACATCGGTGCGCACATCATCGACCTGACGCAGTTCGTCACCGGCCAGCGGATCACCGGCGTCAGCGCGGTCACCGAGACCTTCATCAAGGAGCGACCGCTGCCGGCCGCGTCGAGTGGGTTGGCGGCCACAGTGGACGGCAGCGGATCGGCCGACGCCAACGGCTCGCCCACCGGGCCGGTCACCGTCGACGACGCCGCGATCTTCGTGGCCCGGCTCGACGGTGGCGCCCTGGCGACGTACGAGGCGAGCCGGTTCGCCACCGGTCGGAAAAACGCGCTGCGTGTCGAGATCAACGGCTCGCTGGGCAGTGTGGTCTTCGACCTGGAACGGCTCAACGAGTTGGAGTACTACGACGCCACCCGGCCCGCCCTGGAGCAGGGCTTCAGCCGGATTCTGGTGACCGAGGGCGAGCACCCGTACATGTCGGCGTGGTGGCCGCCCGGCCACATCATCGGCTACGAGCACTCCTTCACCCACCAGATGCGCGACTTCATCGAGGCGATCGCCACGGGCGCCGACCCGGCTCCGTCCTTCGCCGACGCGTTGCAGGTTCAGCTGGTGCTGGACGCGGTGACACGTTCGGCGGAGGTTGGATCCACCTGGACAGAGGTGGAGCCGGCGCTGACCGCGGCGGCCGTCTGACCCCTGACCATCCGCGACGGCGGTGTTCGCGCCGCCGTCGCCCTACCGGCTTTCCGGAGCCGACCGGCGAGGGACCGGCCGCGGTTTGCGCCCCGCGGCCGGGACGAGGTCGACACCGGAGAGTGTGCGGCCGGGCCTGACGGCCCGGTGGCGCACGAGCAGGACGGTTGTCTGGTGTGGCCGGACCGGGATTCCCCGGCCACACCGGAGGACCGCCACCACACCGGCGAGCCGGAGAACGGCTTCGTCGGCCTGAGACGTCCGGTCGGGGCGCGCCAACGCCCCGGCCGGCCGGATGCGGGGGAGGCAGGGTCGAGACGCCGACCCGACCCTGCCTGCCAGCCCCGTCTGCCCGTACCTGTGTCGGGAGCCGGTCCGTCGTCGTCGCCGCCGACGCCGACGCCGGAATCCGGCGTCGTTTCCGGTGCGGGACGGGTGGGCGGGGCCCATCCATCAAGCCGTATCTTTTCCAAAAATATTCTGATATTCCTATATTTGATTGCACCGACGGTTCCTCCTGGACGGGAAGGAGCACCATGCGAACAGGTGTCTGGCTGGTAGGAGCGCGCGGTTCGGTCGCGACCACCAGCATCGTCGGAGGGCTCGCGCTGCGGGCCGGCCTGGCCGGGCCCACCGGCTGCGTCACCGAGCTGCCGGAGCTGCGCGGCCCCGCCCTGCCGTCCTTCGCCGACCTGGTCTTCGGCGGGCACGACCTGGCGACCACGCCGCTGTGCAAGCGCGCCGAGGCGCTGGCCGAGAGCGGCGTGATACCGGGTCGGTTGGTCGCGGCGCTCGGCGACGAGATGGCCGCCGTCGAGCAGGAGCTGCGCCCGGCCCCGACCGGCGTCACCCAGGCAGACCGGGTCGCCGCCGTGGTCCGTGACCTCACCGACTTCCGCGCGCGGCACCGGCTGGACCGGGTGGTGATGGTCAACGTCTCGGCCACCGAGCCGGCACCCCCACCGCACCCCGGGCACGCCGACCCGGCCGCGCTGAGCGCCGCCGTCGCCGGCCCGGACGACGTGCTGCCACCCAGTTCCCTCTACGGGTACGCAGCGCTGCTGGCCGGCTGCCCGTACGTCGACTTCACCCCGTCGACCGGGCTGCGGCTGCCGGCGCTGACCGCGCTGGCCGAGCAGGCCCGGCTGCCGTACGCCGGGCACGACGGCAAGACCGGGGAGACGCTTGTCAAGTCGGTGCTCGCGCCGATGTTCGCGATGCGAAACCTGGCGGTGCGCTCCTGGTCTGGGATGAATCTGCTGGGTGGTGGCGACGGCGCCACCCTCGCCGACCCGGCCGCCAACGCGGCCAAGGTGCAGAGCAAGCAGCGGGTGCTCGGCGAGACGCTGGGCTACCTGCCGCAGGGCGGCACCCGGATCGAGTACGTCGAGGAGTTGGGCGACTTCAAGACCGCCTGGGATCTGATCACGTTCGCCGGTTTCCTCGGCACCGGGATGCGGATGGAGTTCACCTGGCACGGCTGTGACTCCGCGCTGGCCGCGCCGCTGGTGCTCGACCTGGCCCGGCTCACCGCGGCCGCGCACGCCGCCGGGCACGTCGGGCCGCTGGCCGATCTGGGCTTCTTCTTCAAGGATCCGCTCGGTGCGCCCACCCACTCGCTGGCCGAGCAGTGGGCCCGGCTGACCGACTTCACGCAGCGACTGCACGCCGGCCTGGACGGTTCCCATGACCACGCTCGCTGATCTGGCCGAACTGGTCCGGGCGCCGGCCGCGCTCTCGGTTCCCGGGGATGTGGTCGCCGGAGCGGCGGCGGCCGGCGCGTTGAGCCCGCGTACCCCGGCCCTGGCCGGCGCGTCGGTGCTGCTCTACTGGGCCGGCATGGCCGCCAACGACTGGGCGGACCGGCGGCTGGACGCCGTCGAACGGCCCGAGCGGCCGATCCCCAGTGGCCGCGTCACCCCGGCCGCCGCGGTCGGTCTCGCCGCCGGCCTCACCGCCGCCGGGGTGGGCCTGGCCGCCGCCGTGGGCGGTCGCCGCGCCGCCGCGCTCGCCGTGCCGCTGGCCGCCACCATCTGGGGGTACGACCTGCTGGCCAAGAACACGGCCGCCGGCCCCGCCGTGATGGCCGCCTGCCGAGGGCTGGACGTGCTGCTCGGCGCGTCCGGCGGCCGGGTGACCCGGGCGTTGCCGGCGGCGGCGACCGTCGCCGCGCACACCTGGACGGTCACCGCGCTGTCCCGCCGGGAGGTCACCGGCGCCGACGCCGCCCTTCCGATGCGTACGCTGGCCGGCACCGCCCTGGTCGCCGCCAGCGCCGCCGTCGCCGGTCCCGGCATCCGGCGCGCAGCCACCCGAACCGCCGACCGGGCCCGAACCCCCGACCAGGACCGGACCGCCGACCAGGCCGGTTTGCGCGCGAGCCGGACCGGGTTGCCCGGGATCGCGGCCGTGCTGCCCGCCGTGCTGGCCGGGTGGTACGCGGCCCGCTACGGCGCGGCCCAGGTCGAGGTGGTCCGGGACCCGTCGGCCGGGAAGGTCCGCGCCGCCGTTGGCGCCGGGATCACCGGCCTGCCCGCCCTACAGGGAGCGCTCACCGCACGCGGCGGTGCCGGTCTGCTCGGGTTGGCCGTCGCGGCGGCGGCGCCGCTGGGTCGCCGGTTGGCCCGGAAGGTGTCCCCGACATGACCGTTCCCCAGGCCCGACCCGCTCCACCGAGCGACGCGACGACCCTGCGCCTCGGGTACGGCACGAACGGCTTCGCCAACCACCGGCTCGACGACGCGCTCGCCGTCATCGCCGACCTCGGGTACGACGGGGTGGCGCTCACCCTGGACCACGACCACCTCGACCCGTTCGCGCCGGGGCTGACCCGCCGCGTCGCCGCGCTCGGCCGGAGGCTGAGCGCGCTCGGCCTCGGGCTGGTGATCGAGACCGGTGCCCGTTACCTGCTCGACCCGTGGCACAAGCACGCCCCGACGCTGCTGCACGACGACCCGACCCAGCGGATCGAGTTCCTGCGGCGGGCCGTCCGGATCGGTGCCGATCTCGGCGCGGAGGCGGTCTCCTTCTGGGCCGGCGTACGCCCCGAGGCGGTGTCGCAGCAGTGCGCCTGGGACCGGCTGGTCGCCGGGTGCGCCACCGTCGTCGACGCCGCCGACGCCGCCGGCATCACCCTGGGTTTCGAACCGGAGCCCGGAATGCTGGTGCAGGACATCGCGGACTGGCGTCGCCTCCGCGCCGCGCTCGGCTCACCGGCCCGCTTCGGCATCACCCTCGACATCGGACACTGCCGCTGCCTGGAGCCGTGGCCGGTGCCGCAGTGCGTCGCCGAGGTGGCCGAGCACCTGGTCAACGTGCAGATCGACGATATGCGCCGGGGCGTGCACGAGCACCTGGAGTTCGGCACCGGTGAGATCGACTTCCCGCCGGTGCTGGCCGCCCTGGCGCAGGCCGGCTACGGCGGGCTGGTGGCCGTGGAGCTACCCCGGGACTCGCACGCCGCGCCGGCCGTGGCCGCCCGGTCCATCGAATTCCTGCGCGCCGCCGCCGCTACCGATTGCGACCCTGCCCGCACCCTTTGCTCTGCACCCGCCAAGGCGACACCCGCCAAAGAGGCCCCGGTGCAGATATAGGTGCAGAGCAAAGGCTGGCGGGGCACCGGGAGCAGCACAAGGGGAGGAGACGGGATGACACCGGATTCATTACGGGCCGCGCTGCGGGGCGTACCCGATCCCGAATGGCTGGAGGCGGCGCTGCGCCGGGTCGCGGCCGAGCCCACGGCGATCAGCCGGCTCTTCCCGGCTGCCGGCCGGCGTTGCGGCCGGGCCGACCTGCCCGACGCCCCCGGCTGGACCGCCGACGACGCGGCCCGGGTGCTGCTGCTCACCGCCCTGCCCGGCGAGCACGCGGCCTACGCCGACGCCCTCTACCAGCACGGCGACGCGGCCGAGCGGCGGGCCGTGCTGCGGGCCCTGCCACTGCTGCCGATCGGCGCTGAGGGGGTGCCGCTGCTGCACGACGCGATCCGCACCAACGACACCCGGCTGGTCGCCGCGGCCCTCGGCCCGTACGCCCGGCACCTCGACCCGGCTGCCTGGCGGCAGGCGGTGCTCAAGTGCGTGTTCAGCGGGGTGCCGCTGGCCGTCGTCGCCGACCTGGACAGCCGCGCCGACGGGGAACTCGCCGCGATGCTTGCCGCGCTCGCCGCCGAGCGGCACGCCGCCGGCCGGGAGTTGCCCGCCGACGCCACCGCCCTGCTCGACCGGCTCACCGCGCACAGCGGCGGGACCGGCACCGTCGACCGGCCCACCCCCACGGAGGCGTGATGCGTATCTTCGACCCCCACATCCACATGACCTCGCGTACCACGGACGACTACGAACGGATGGCCGCCGCCGGCGTCCGCGCGGTGGTGGAGCCGGCGTTCTGGATGGGTCAACCGCGCACCAGTGCCGCCTCGTTCGTCGACTACTTCGACTCGCTGATCGGTTGGGAGCCGTTCCGGGCCGGGCAGTTCGGGGTGCGGCACCACGCCACCATCGCGTTGAACCCCAAGGAGGCCAACGACCCGCGCTGCCGGCCGGTGCTCGATCTACTGCCCCGCTACCTGGACAAGGACGCGGTGGTGGCGGTCGGGGAGATCGGGTACGACTCGATGACGCCGGAGGAGGACGAGGCGTTCACCGCGCAACTCGCCCTCGCTGTGGCGCACGACCTGCCGGCGCTGGTGCACACCCCGCACCGGGACAAGGCGCGCGGCGTCGAGCGGACCCTCGCCGTGGTCGCCGAATCCGGCATCGACCCGGGTCGGGTGGTCGTCGACCACCTCAACGAGGTGACCGTCAAGCTGGTCCGGGACACCGGCTGCTGGCTGGGCTTCTCGATCTACCCGGACACCAAGATGACCCCGCTGCGGATGGTCGAGCTGCTGCGGGAGTACGGCACGGAACGGATGCTGGTCAACTCGGCGGCCGACTGGGGGCGCTCGGATCCGCTGCTGACCCGGGCGACCGGCGAGGCGATGCTGGCCGCCGGGTTCGGCGACGACGACGTCGACCGGGTGCTGTGGCGCAACCCGGTGGAGTTCTACGGGCAGTCCGGTCGGCTCGACCTGACCGACCTGGAGGACCCCGCTGCCGTGGACCCGCAGACCGGCAACTCGATCCTGCGTGGTGGTAGCTGATGCGGCTGCGACACACCGGCGGCGACACCGTCCACCTCGGCTACTGCACCAACGTGCACCCCGCCGAGGATCTCGCCGGCATCCTCGGTCAACTGGACACCTACGCCGTGCCGGTCCGCGCGGCGCTCGGCAGCGACCTGCTCGGGCTCGGCCTGTGGCTGGCCGCCCCGGTCGCCGCCGAGTTGGCCGCCGACCCGGCGCTGCGCCGCCGGCTGCGCGCGGAACTGGACGCGCGTGGGCTGGAGGTGGTCACCCTCAACGGCTTCCCGTACGCGGCCTTCCAGGCGCCGGTGGTCAAACACGACGTGTACTACCCCGACTGGACCACCGAGCAGCGGCTGACGTACACCCTGAATCTGGCCCGGGTGCTCGCCGACCTGCTGCCCGACGACGCCGCCCGGGGCTCGATCTCCACCCTGCCGCTGGCCTGGCGGCAGCCCTGGGGCACCGAACGGGCCGACGCCGCGCGACGCCGGCTGGACCAACTCGCCGCCGGACTGGCCGCCGTGCAGCGGGACACCGGCCGCGAGGTGCGGGTCGGCTTCGAGCCCGAACCGGGCTGTGTGGTGGAGAGCACCGGCCAGGCCGCCGCGCTACTGTCCGGTATGGACACTGAGCGGTTGGGCGTCTGCCTGGACCTCGCCCACCTCGCCTGCGCGTGGGAGGAGCCGGCGGCGGCGCTGGACCGGCTGCGCTCGGCAGGTCTGCCCGTGGTGAAGGTGCAGGTCTCCGCCGCCGTCGAGGCCGCCGACCCGGCCGGCGACGCGGAGGCGCTGCGCCGCTGGGTGGAGCCCCGCTTCCTGCACCAGACCCGGGGCGCCGGCTGCGTGGGCGCGGCCGACCCGGCCGACCCGACGTACGCCGCCGACGACCTCGACGCGGCACTGGACGCGGCGCTGCCCGGCCCGTGGCGGGTGCACTACCACGTACCCCTGCACGCCCCACCCGAGGAACCGCTCGGCTCCACCCTGCCGGTGCTGCGCGCGGCCCTGAGAGCGCTCTTCGACGGCCCGACCGCCGGCTGCGACCACCTCGACGTCGAGACGTACACCTGGGGGGTGCTGCCGGCGGCCCGGCGGCCCGGCACCGACGCGGAGCTGGCCGTCGGCATCGCCGCGGAACTGGCCTTCGCCCGGGACGAACTGGTCGGCCTCGGCCTGACCGCAGAGCGATCCGCGAGCATGGGAGTGACGCGATGAGCCGGCGACTGGTGGTCCTCGACGTGGTGGGGTTGACGCCCCGACTACTGGCCCACATGCCTCGACTGCGGGGTGTCGCCGACGGTGGTTTCCGGGCCGAGCTGGGCACCGTGCTGCCCGCCGTGACCTGCTCGGTGCAGTCCACCTTCCTCACCGGTGAACCGCCCAGCGGGCACGGCATCGTCGGCAACGGGTGGTATTTCCGGGAGCTGGGCGAGGTGCTGCTGTGGCGGCAGCACAACGCGCTGGTCGGCGGGGACAAGCTCTGGCAGGCGGCCCGCCGGGCCGAGCCGGGCTACACCGTGGCCAACGTCTGCTGGTGGTACGCGATGGGCGCGGACGTCGACTGGACGGTCACCCCACGCCCCGTCTACTACGCCGACGGCCGCAAGGAACCGGACTGCTACACCGACCCGCCGGAGCTGCACGACGCGCTGACCGGGCGGCTGGGCACCTTCCCGCTGTTCACCTACTGGGGGCCGACGGCCGGGCTGCCCTCGTCGCGGTGGATCTGCCAGGCGGCCGAGCAGATCCTCGCCGACGTGTCACCCGACCTCACCCTGGTCTACGTCCCGCACCTGGACTACGACCTGCAACGCTTCGGCCCGTCGTCGGTCCAGGCCGCCGCCGCGGCGGCCGAGCTGGACACCGTGCTCGGGCCACTGCTGGACGCCGCCCGCGACCGCGACGCCACGGTGGTGGTGCTGTCGGAGTACGGCATCACCGATGTGTCCCGGCCGGTCGACGTCAACCGGCTGCTGCGCGCCGAGGGGCTGCTGCGGGTGCACACCCAGGCCGATATGGAGTACCTCGACCCGTGGACGTCGCGGGCGTTCGCGGTCGCCGACCACCAGGTCGCGCACGTCTACGTCCGGGACCCGGCCGACGTGCCCACGGTGGCGAAGCTCTGCGCCGGGCTGCCCGGTGTGGCCGAGGTGCTCGACGCCGACGGCAAGGCCGCGCACGGGCTGGACCATCCGCGCGCCGGTGAGCTGGTGCTGGTGGCCGAGCCGGACTCCTGGTTCACCTACTACTACTGGCTCGACGACGCTCGTGCGCCGGACTTCGCCCGGCTGGTCGAGATCCACCGCAAACCCGGGTACGACCCGGCGGAGCTGTTCTTCGACCCGGCCGCGCCGCTCGCGGCCAAGCGTCGGGCCGGGGTGGCCCTGGCCCGTAAGAAGCTCGGCATGCGCTACCTGATGAGCGCCGTCGGCCTGGACGCCGGCGCGCGGGCGGTACGCGGCTCACACGGCCGACTGCCCACCGACCCGGCGGACGCCCCGGTGCTGCTCTGCTCCGACCCGGCGCCCGCCCGGGACCGGATCGAGGCCACGGAGGTCAAGGCGCTGCTGTTGGAACTCGCCGGGCTGAGCGCCGGCGACGGGGCAGCGGAGCGGCCGGGGGAGGGGTCGTGACGGTAACCGTGACCCCGACCGACGCGAGTGGGCTGCGGGCGCGCTTCGACGCGGAGTTGGCCGCGTTTCTCGACCGGCAGGGCCTGGAATGGCCGGACGGCGCACCGCGTGGGGTGTTCACCGCGCTGCAACGGTTCGTGCTGGCCGGCGGGAAACGGCTGCGCCCGCTCTTCTGCTACTGGGGTTGGCGTGGCGCGGGGGCGGCCGACGGCACCCCGATCGTGGTGGCCGCGGCGGCGCTGGAGCTGTTCCACGCGTTCGCGCTGATCCACGACGACATCCTGGACGGCAGTGACCGTCGCCGGGGGGAGCCGTCGGTGCACCGTCTCTTCGCGGACCTGCACGCCCGCTCGTCGTGGCGCGGCGACCCCGAGGCGTACGGGCGCAACACCGCGCTGCTCTGCGGAGATCTCTGCGCGGCGTGGTCGGATCAGATGTTCCACGAGTGCGGCCTGAACACCGAGCAGGTGCACCAGGGGTACGGCGTGTTCGCGTTGATGCGGACCGAGGTGATCGCGGGGGAGTACCTGGATCTGGTGTCCGGGGTGGGCGACGGCTCGGTGGCCAGCGCGCTCACCGTGATCCGGATGAAGGCGGCCCGGTACACGGTGACCCGGCCGCTGCAGATCGGCGCGGCCCTGGCCGGTGCGGGGTCGGAGCTGATCGCCGCGCTGGGCGAGTTCGGCGACCCGTTGGGTGACGCGTTCCAGTTGCGCGACGACGTGCTCGGTGTCTTCGGTGACCCGGCGGTCACCGGCAAGTCGGTCCTGGACGACCTGCGTGAGGGCAAGCCGACGGTGATGATGGCGTTGGCGCGCAGCGCCGCCGACCGGTCGCAGACCGCCCGACTGCGGGAGTTGTTCGGTAACCCCTCCCTGGACGCCGACGGCGCGGCTGAGCTGCGCGAGATCATCGAGGCCACGGGTGCGCGGGAGCGGATCGAGCAGATGATCCGGGTCCGGACGGCGGCGGCGCTGGCCGCGTTGCGCAGCGCGGTGCTGACCGAGGAGGCCCGGGTCGCGCTTGTCGCGCTGGCCGGGCAGGCGATCGATCGCCGGGCCTGACCAGTCAACTTTTGATCAGATCGACGAAAGTTGATGGTGGATCGCCGGAAGCTATGGACACATTGACACTTGCAACTTAGTGTCGTGCCCAACACGGCATTGTTTCGTCGAGGTGAACCGGCGGCGCGGTAACCCACGACCCCCACCACCACCGCTACGGCATCCGGCGCGACGGCGCGCGCCCGGCCTGGCAGTCACTCGTCAGGAAGGGACGGCACAGATGTCTATGAAGAACGCTCGCACACATCGGTCCCGACGATGGTTCTCCGCCGGATCGGCACTGCTCCTGGTGGCCGCGGCCGGCACCGTCGCGCTCGGCGGCCCCACCCCGGCCCAGGCGCACACGATCAACGCCACCGACTTCCAGCAGGTCGAGCTGGCCCGCGGTGTCGCCGAAATGGGCGAGCCGATGTCGCTGGCCGTGCTGCCGGACCGCTCCGTCCTGCACACCGCGCGCAACGGCACACTGCGCCGCACCGACGCGGGCGGCACCACCACCGTGATCGGGACCCTGTCGGTCTACACCCACGACGAGGAGGGGTTGCAGGGCGTCGGGGTCGACCCGGGCTTCGCCAGCAACCGGCAGATCTTCCTCTACTACGCCCCGCCGCTGTCCACCCCCACCGGCGACGCGCCCGCCACCGGCACCAACTGGTCGGCCTGGCAGGGGGTGAACCGCCTCTCCCGGTTCACCCTCAACGCCGACTTCACACTCAACCAGGCCAGCAAGGTCGACGTGCTCGACGTGCCGGCCGATCGCGGCCTGTGCTGCCACGTCGGCGGTGACATCGACTTCGACGCCAGCGGCAACCTCTACCTGTCCACCGGCGACGACACCAACCCGTTCGAGTCCGCCGGCTACTCGCCGCTGGACGAGCGGACCAACCGCAATCCGGGGTACGACGCCCAGCGCAGCGCCGGCAACACCAACGACCTGCGCGGCAAGATCCTGCGGATCAAGGTGAACGCGAACGGGACGTACTCCATCCCGTCGGGCAACCTGTTCGCGCCCGGCACGGCCAGGACCCGGCCGGAGATCTACGCCATGGGGTTCCGCAACCCGTTCCGGATCAGCGTCGACAAGGCCACCGGCGTCGTCTACGTCGGTGACTACGGGCCGGACGCCGGCTCCACCAGCTCCACCCGTGGGCCGTCCGGTCAGGTGGAGTTCAACCGGGTCGCCGCGCCGGGCAACTACGGCTGGCCGTACTGCACCGGCACCAACACCACCACCGAGACGTACAACGAGTGGGACTTCGCCAGCAACAGCACCGGGGCGAAGTTCAACTGCACCGGCGGGCCGACCAACAACTCGTTCCGCAACACCGGCCTGGCCACCCTGCCGCCCGCACAACCGGCCTGGATCCGGTACGCCGGCGACGCCGGCACCCCCACCGAGTTCGGCGGCGGCTCCGAGTCGCCGATGGGTGGCCCGGTCTACCGCTACAACGCCTCGTCGACCTCCACCACGAAGTTCCCGCAGTCGTTCGACGGGCAGTTCTTCGCCACCGAGTTCGGCCGGGGCTGGATCAAGCCGATCCACGTCAACGCCGACGGCTCCCGGGGCACCATCGACACCTTCCCGTGGGTCGGCAAGCAGGTGATGGACTCGGCGTTCGGCCCGGACGGCGCGTACTACGTGCTCGACTACGGCACCGGCTACTTCAACGGTGACGCCAACTCGGCGCTCTACCGCTTCGACTACGTAGGCGGTGGCAACCGGGCGCCCACCGCCTCGGCCAGCGCGAACAGGACCTCCGGCGCGGCGCCGCTGACGGTGGTGTTCTCCTCGGCCGGCTCGTCCGACCCCGAGGGTGGGGCGCTGACCTACTCGTGGGCCTTCGGCGACGGCACCACCTCCACGGCGGCCAACCCGACGAAGACCTACAACACCAACGGCACCTACACCGCCACCCTGACGGTACGGGACCCGCAGGGTGCCACCGGCAGCAGCAGCGTGCAGATCAGCGTGGGCAACACCGCGCCCACGGTGACCATCAACAACCCCGGCAACGGTCAGCTGTTCAGCTTCGGAGACACGGTGCCCTACAGCATCACGGTCACCGACCCGGAGGACGGCACGATCGACTGCACGAAGGTCAAGATGACCTACGTGCTCGGGCACGACCAGCACGGGCACCAGATCACCTCGGCGACCGGCTGCTCCGGCACGATCACGATCCCGGTCGACGGTGAGCACGACGACGCGGCGAACATCTTCGCGATCTTCGACGCCGAGTACACCGACGCCGGTGGTCTGACCACGCACACCCAGCACACGCTGCCGCCGCGACACCGGCAGGCCGAGTTCTTCGGCACCTCGTCCGGCGTCAACGTGTTCAGCAAGACCCCGGCCGAGGGTGGCAAGACCGTCGGCGACATCAACAACGGCGACTGGATCGCGTTCCAGCCGTACCGGTTGGGCAACGTGACCTCGTTCAGCGCCCGGGTCTCCTCGGCGGGCGCCGGCGGCACCCTCCAGGTCCGGGCAGGCTCGGCCACGGGAACGGTCCTCGGCTCGGCCACCGTTCCGGTGACCGGCGGCTGGGAAACCTTCACCACGGTCACCGGGGCGATCACCAACCCGCCGACCGCCACCACCACGCTCTACCTGACGTTCGCGGGGACGGGCACCGGGGCGCTCTACGACGTGGACGCGTTCACTCTCACCACCGGGACGCCGTCCACCGGCGGGGTCGGCCCGGTCAAGGGTCTGGCCGGCAAGTGCCTGGACGTGCGCAACGCGGCGACCGCCGACGGCACTCAGGTCCAGCTCTACACCTGCAACGGCAGTGCGGCGCAGACCTGGACGGTGACGCCGAACTCGACGATCAAGGCGTTGGGCAAGTGCCTCGACGTCTCCGGTGCCGCCACCGCCGACGGCACCAAGATCCAGCTCTGGACCTGCAACGGCACGGGCGCGCAGAACTGGGCCGCCCAGGCCGACGGCACGGTACGCAACCCGGCGTCCGGCAAGTGCCTCGACGTCTCCGGCAACAACTCCGCGGACAGCACCCCCGTGCACCTGTGGACCTGCAACGCCGCCGCCAACCAGAAGTGGACCCTGCCATGAGACTCCTGCGACCCGTCCTCGGCGCGGCCACCGCCGTCCTCGCCGTCATCGCCTGCACCACCCCGGCCAGCCCGGCCAGCGCCGCCGACGCCCCGTACGACGTGCTGGTGTTCTCCAAGACCGCCGGCTTCCGCCACGACGCGATCCCGGTCGGCATCCAGACCATCCGTGACCTGGGCGCGGCGAACAACTTCACCGTCACCGCCACCGAGGACGCCGCCGCGTTCACCACCGGCAACCTCGCCCAGTACGAGGCGGTCGTCTTCCTCAACACCACCGGCGACGTGCTCAACGCCAGCCAGCAGACGGCTTTCGAGTCGTACATCGGCTCCGGCCGTGGGTACGTGGGTGTGCACGCCGCCGCCGACACCGAGTACGACTGGCCGTTCTACGGCAACCTGGTCGGCGCGTGGTTCGCCTCGCACCCGGCCATCCAGCAGGCCAACGTCAAGGTGGAGGATCGCGGGCACGCGGCGACGGGCCACCTGCCGCAGACCTGGACCCGCACCGACGAGTGGTACAACTACCGGACCAACGCCCGGTCCACCGCCCACGTGCTGGCCACCCTGGACGAGTCGTCGTACTCCGGTGGCGGGATGGGCGCCGACCACCCGCACTCCTGGTGCAAGAGCTACAGCGGCGGCCGGTCCTTCTACACCGGCGGTGGGCACACCCAGGCGTCGTACGCCGAGCCCGCGTTCCGCAACCACCTGCTCGGCGGCATCCGGTACGCGGCCGGTCGGAGCAAGGCCGACTGCCGGCCCGAGACCGGCTACACCCCGCTCTACAACGGCTCGACGACCGGCTGGTCGCAGGCCGGCCCGGGTAACTTCACCAACTCCGACGCCACCCTCACCTCGGTGGGCGGCATGGGGCTGTACTGGTACAACGCCAAGCAGTTCACCAACTACTCGTTGAAGCTGGACTGGAAGCTCGCCGGCGACGACAACTCTGGCGTGTTCATCGGCTTCCCGCCGTCGGGTGACCCGTGGTCGGCGGTGGACAACGGTTACGAGATCCAGATCGACGCCACCGACGCGGCCGACCGCACCACCGGATCGGTCTACACCTTCAAGTCCGCGGACATCGCGGCCCGCGACGCGGCGCTCAACGCGCCGGGGGAGTGGAACACCTACGAGCTGCTGGTCGAGGGCGAACGGCTCCAGATCTTCCTCAACGGGGTGAAGATCAATGACTTCACCAACACCAATCCGGTACGGTCGCTGGCCGGCCACATCGGCATCCAAAACCACGGCACCGGCGACGACGCCTCGTTCCGCAACATTCGGATCAAGGAGTTGGGCACCACGCCGACGCCCGGGAACGTCACCGTCCAGGCCGAGGCGTTCAGCTCCGCCAACGGGGTCTCCGCGTTCACCAAGGCGGGCGCCAACGGCGGTCAGACCATCGGCTACATCGACCCGGGCGACTGGGCCGCGTACAACGGCGTCGACCTGACCGGCGTCACCTCGTTCACGTCCCGGGTCGTGTCCGGCGGCGCGGGCGGCACCATCCAGGTGCGTACCGGCTCGGCCACCGGCCCGGTACTTGGCTCGGTCGCGGTGCCGAACACCGGCAGTTGGACGACGTTCGCCAACGTCAGCACGGCGCTGTCCGGCGTGCCGTCCGGCACCCAGAACCTCTATCTCACGTTCGGCGGCAGCGGCACGGGGCTCTTCGACGTGGACGACTTCACCCTCGTCAAGGGCGGTGGCAGCGGCACCCCCGGCGTCGGCCCGATCAAGGGTCTGGCCGGCAAGTGCCTGGACGTGCGCAACGCGGCGACCGCCGACGGCACGCAGATCCAGCTCTACACCTGCAACGGCAGTACGGCGCAGAGCTGGACGGTGACGCCGAACTCGACGATCAAGGCGTTGGGTAAGTGCCTCGACGTCTCCGGCGGCGCCTCGGCCGATGGCACCAAGATCCAGCTCTGGACCTGCAACGGCACGGGCGCGCAGAACTGGGCCGCCCAGACCAACGGCAGTCTCCGCAACCCCACGTCGGGCAAGTGCCTCGACGTCTCCGGCAACAACTCGGCGGACAGCACCGTCGTGCACCTCTGGACCTGCAACGGCGCGGCCAACCAGAGGTGGACCCTGCCCTGACCGCCTGACCCGGCCAACTGAGCCAGGAGGGGCCGTCGGCCACGGGCGACGGCCCCTCCTGCTCGTGCCCCGCCCTGGCAGGCGTCGCGGTATTCCGTGGGTCGCGCTACGTCTTCCCCCACCCGCGTGCCTCCTGACCGAGACGGTGCGACGACCACCTGGAATTAGCCGATATACCTGTGAGTCATATCTATGACTCACAGGTATATCCCTCGCAACCATCCCCGCCGGGGCGCCGGGCTCACAGTTGGCTGCCGTACCTTGACCGGCATGGGGCGTTTCGCGCGGTGGCGCCGGACGGTGCGGGCGCAGGGGCACCGGCTGCGCGGAGCGCTGCGCCCGGGCGACAAGCCCGACCCGTTGACTGAGCCCTCCGAGCTGACTGAGCCCTCCGAGCTGACGGGGTCTGACGAGTTGGCTGGGCCGGCGCCGAGCCTGAACCGCCTCGACGCGTTGGTGGAGGGCTTCGCCGCCGGCCAGCCGGTGCGTTGGAGCCTGGCCGGGCCGCCCCGGCCGTTGTCCGGGGCGGTCGACGCGGCGGCGTACCGGATCATCGAGGAGTCGCTGACCAACGCGCGCCGGCACGCGCCGGGCGCGCGGGTCGCGGTCCGCCTGCGCTACGACGTCGAGGGCATCACCATCGAGGTACGCGACGAGGGCGCCGAGCCAGAGCAACCCGCACCTGTGGGGGAGACCGGGCCTGTGGGGGAGACCGGGCCTGCCGGACGTGGCCTGCTCGCCGTACGCCGGCGTGCCGAGCGGGTCGGCGGCACCTTCTCCGCTGGCCCGCGCCCGGACGGTGGCTTCGCCGTTCGGGTGTTCCTGCCCGCGCCCGAAGAGTTGGCCGAGTGATCTGACCCCGATTGTCACCACAGGGGGTGCGATCGGCGCTCTGCCGATGGTCCCGGCCGACAGTGGGGCTTCCGCGATGGGTGCGGCGGAAATAGGCTGTAGGCGGCGACCGTGACGGTGGCCGGTGACCCGGTGGGAGGCGCAACCCGCCGGGCTCAGGTGCGCTCGGCACCCACCGGCGTTCCGCCTCGGTGCCGCGTACCGGTCTGACCGGTCACCCTCGCCTCGGTCCGCACGACGGAATCCCCATCACAACAGGGGAGAAGGACAATGGCGCGACCCATCACGCTCTTCACCGGCCAGTGGGCCGACCTTCCGTTCGAGGAGGTCTGCCGGCTCGCCTCCGAGTGGGGCTACGACGGTCTGGAGATCGCCTGCTGGGGCGACCACTTCGAGGTCGACAAGGCGCTCGCCGACGACTCGTACGTCGATCGCAAGCGGGAGACGCTCGCGAAGCACAACCTTCAGGTCTTCACGATCTCCAACCACCTGGTCGGTCAGGCGGTCTGTGACCACCCGATCGACGAGCGGCACCAGGACATCCTGCCCGGCCGGATCTGGGGCGACGGTGAGCCGGAGGGGGTCCGCCAGCGGGCCGCCGAGGAGATCAAGGACACCGCGCGGGCGGCGGCGAAGCTCGGCGTCAAGACGGTCGTCGGCTTCACCGGGTCGTCGATCTGGCACACCCTGGCGATGTTCCCGCCGGTGCCGCCGTCGATGATCGAGCGCGGCTATCAGGACTTCGCCGACCGGTGGAACCCGATCCTCGACGTGTTCGACGAGGTCGGGGTGCGGTTCGCGCACGAGGTGCACCCCAGCGAGATCGCGTACGACTACTGGACGACGAAGCGGACGTTGGAGGCGATCGGCAACCGGCCCGCGTTCGGGCTGAACTGGGACCCGTCGCACTTCGTCTGGCAGGAGCTGGACCCGGTGAACTTCATCTTCGACTTCGCCGACCGGATCTACCACGTCGACTGCAAGGACGCGAAGGTGCGTACCGGCGATGGTCGGCGCGGCCGGCTCGCCTCCCACCTGCCCTGGGCGGATCTGCGCCGTGGCTGGGACTTCGTCTCCACCGGGCACGGCGACGTGCCCTGGGAGGACTGCTTCCGGGCGTTGAACGCGATCGGCTACACCGGCCCGATCTCCGTCGAGTGGGAGGACGCCGGGATGGACCGCCTGGTGGGTGCTCCGGAGGCGTTGCAGTTCGTCCGCCGGCTCGCCTTCGACGCACCGAGCGCGGCCTTCGACGCGGCGTTCAGCAGCAAGGACTGACCGGCGGGAAGGGCTGATCCGCGCCGACGCGCGGTCAGCCGTACCCCGGACAGACCACGGGCCGGTCGCCCTGCGGCGACCGGCCCGTCGACGTGCTGATGGTCAGAGCGTGCTGCCGTTGGTGCCCGAGCCGGACGGCTTGGAGCGGGGGGTCGTGGCCGACGGCGACCCGGAGGTCGTGCCGACCGTGCTGCTGGTGCCCGACGAGCCGGAGCCCGCCTTGGCGCCCACCGTGGCGGGCGTGCCGGCGAACGCGTCGTCGGCGGCGGTCAGCCCCTGGCTGCCGTTGCCGTTGCCGGTGCCCAGCTTCTCGCCCAGCTTGGTCTGGCCGAGCTTGTCCTTGCCCTCGCTGTAGAGCTTGTTGGCCTGAGCCTGCGCCACCCCGGCCGCCTCCTGGACGGTCGGGTGGTCGAGCACCTTGCGGCCCCGGACCACGAGCTCTTCGTACTTCTCCCGGCCGGCACGGGCGCCCAGGACGAATCCCGCAGCCAGCCCGCCAAGAAACATGATCTTTCCGCGCATGGCGGCTCCTTCCGTACCTGACGCGCCGTCGCCCCGGCGGGTTGCCCTGTCGGGAGCGACCAGTTCGCGCCTGCGTCCTCTGTCCGCAGCTAACTACCCATCCTGCTCCCCGCTCACGCATACTTGTGTCGGGATGGCGATTTGCCCTGATTGTGAAAGAGCCGTGTCGCGTGACCTGCCGGATCTGATCATGGCGAGCGCGGGTGCAACCCACTGGACCATCACCGGGGGATGTCCTGTACTCTTGTCCCGTCGCACGGCACCGGCGAGATCCGGGTCCGGGCGGTGCACGATCCCCTGTAGCTCAATTGGCAGAGCAGCCGGCTGTTAACCGGCAGGTTATTGGTTCGAGTCCAATCGGGGGAGCTTCGCTTCACCCAACGCCCGTCGGCCCGGTGCCGACGGGCGTTTCTGCGTCCGTCGAAGGTCCGGTATGGGTGGTTTGCCCCTCCCCGGGCATGCTTGGCCGGCAGGATGGTCGATGTCGACCCAGGCTTCTCGCTGCGTCGATTGACGCGTCGAATTCTTGGGATGGGTGCGGATGTCCGGACGAGGAGGCTTCGGCCGGGCCACGCTGATCGCGGTGGCCGTCGTGCTGGCCTGGCTGGTGGTCGGTGGCGTGGCCGGGCCGTACGCCGGGCGATTGAGCGAGGTCTCCACCAACGACAACGCCGCCTTCCTGCCCACCGACGCCGAGGCGACCCGCGCCCAGGACCTCGCGGCCGGCTTCGTCGACCGCGAGACCGTCCCGGCGCTTGTCGTCTACGAGCGAACCTCGGGCATCACCGACGCGGACCGGCAGCGGGTGAGCGCCGACGTCGCCCGGTTCGCCCAGGTGCCCGGCGTGGTCAGCCCGTTGCCCCCGCCGATCCCCAGCGAGGATGGGCAGGCACTCCAGGTCGTCGTGCCGGTGGACGACGCCGAGGGCGAGGAGATCGGCACGGTCGTCGAGCGGTTACGCGACATCGCCGGCGGCGACCGGGACGGGCTCAGCGTGGACGTCGCCGGCCCGGCCGGGCTGCTCGCCGACCTGATCGAGGTCTTCTCCGCCATCGACGGGCCACTGCTGCTGGTCACCCTCGTGGTGGTGCTGATCATCCTGCTGGTCGTCTACCGCAGCCCGGTGCTCTGGATCTTTCCGCTGCTGGCCGCCGGCATGTCGTACGCCCTCGCCTCGGTCTTCGTCTACCTGCTCGCCGACGCCGACATCGTCAAGCTCAACGGGCAGGCGCAGGGCATCCTCACCGTGCTGGTCTTCGGCGCCGGCACCGACTACGCGCTGCTGCTGATCGCCCGCTACCGCGAGGAGCTGCACCGCCACGACAGCCCCTGGGACGCCATGCGGGCGGCGTGGAAGGGTGCCGCCCCGGCCATCATCGCCTCCGGCGGCACGGTCATCGTCAGCCTGCTCTGCCTGCTGCTGTCCAGCCTCAACTCCAACCGTGCACTCGGCCCGGTCGCCGCCATCGGCATCGCCGCCACCCTGCTGGTGATGCTCACTTTCCTGCCCGCGCTGCTGGTGCTCGGCGGCCGTTGGGCGTTCTGGCCCCGCCGGCCAGAGGAGGACCAGGCCGATCCGCGCGCCGAGCACGGCATCTGGAGCCGCATCGCCGGCTTCGTGGCCCGGCACGCCCGACCGATCTGGCTGAGCACCGCCGTCGTGCTGGCCCTCCTCACGCTCGGCCTCACACAGCTCGGCGCCACCACCCTCGGCCAGTCCGACCTGTTCACCCAGCGCACCGACTCAGTGGACGGCCAGGGGGTCATCTCCCGGCACTACCCGGCCGGCACCGGCAGCCCGGCCACCATCTTCACCACCGAGCAGACCGCCCAGCGGGTGGCCCAGGTGGCGCAGAGTGTGCCGGGCGTCGCGGCGGTCCGCCCCCTCACCAGTGGCCCGCAGACCGGCATGCCCAACCCGAACGCGACACCGAAGGTCGTCGACGGGCGGGTGCAGTTGGAGGCGACGCTGGCCGACGAGCCGGACAGCGACGGCGCCGAGCGGACCATCCGCGACCTGCGGGTGGCCGTACACCAGGTGCCCGACGCGGACGCGGTGGTCGGCGGCTTCACCGCGATCAACGTGGACACCTCGGACGCCGCCAAACGCGACCAGAGCGTCATCATCCCCGTGGTGCTGGTGGTCATCGCGGTCATCCTGGCCCTGCTGCTCCGCGCCCTGCTCGCCCCGCTGCTGCTGATCGCCACCGTCCTGCTCAGCTTCGGGGCGACCCTCGGCCTCTGCGCGCTGCTGTTCCGCCACGTCTTCGACTTTCCCGGCGTCGACTCGTCGTTCCCGCTGTTCGCGTTCGTCTTCCTGGTCGCCCTCGGCATCGACTACAACATCTTCCTGATGAGCCGGGTCCGCGAGGAGTCGGTCAAGCGCGGCACCCGGGCCGGTGTGCTCGCCGGTCTCGCCGTCACCGGCGGTGTGATCACCTCCGCCGGCATCGTGCTCGCCGCGACGTTCTCCGCCCTGGCCGTCCTGCCACTGGTGGTGCTGGTCGAGTTGGGCACCGCGGTCGCGGTCGGCGTACTCATCGACACGATCGTGGTCCGGTCGCTGCTGGTGCCCGCGCTCGCGTACGACATCGGGCCGAAAGTCTGGTGGCCGGGCCGGTTGTCCCGGGCGAACGGTGAGCGGGAGGCGCGCGATGCTGGCTGAGACCGATGTGGTCATCGTCGGCGGCGGCCTGGCCGGCCTCGCCGCCGCCCGCCGACTGCACCGTGCCGGCGTGCCCTGGCGGCTGCTGGAGGCCGGGAGCCGGCTCGGCGGCCGGGTCGCCACCGACCTCGTCGACGGATACCTGATCGACCGGGGTTTCCAGGTGCTCAACACCGCCTACCCCCGGCTCGGCACGCTGCTCGACACCGAGCGGCTGAACCTCGGCTACTTCACCTCCGGGGTGCTGGTGCGCAAGGGCGACGACCTGCTGCGGCTGGTCAACCCGGTGCGGGAACCGACCGGCGGGCCACGCACCGCGCTGGCCGGCGTCGGCTCGCTGGTCGACCGGCTGCGCTTCGCCGCGCTCGCCACCGGCTGCGCCACGCTGCCCGTGGCCCGGCTGCTCACCGCGCCCGAGACCAGCGCCGAGACGGCCCTGCGCCGGGCCGGCCTCTCCGACGCCATCATCGAGGAGCTGCTACGGCCGTTCCTGTCCGGTGTGTTCATCGAGCGGGAGCTGGCGACGTCCAGCCACGTGCTGGCGATGGTGCTGCGCTCGTTCGCCCGCGGCCGGATCGGCCTGCCCGCCGAGGGGATGGCCGCGCTGCCCCGGGCCGTCGCCGACCCGCTGCCCGCCGACCTGCTCGACCTGGACACCCCGGTCGCGCAGGTCGCGCCCCGCCTGGTCCGCACACAGGCCGGCGAGATCCGCTGCCGGGCCGTCGTGGTCGCCGTCGACCCGCCCGCCGCGGCCGCGCTGCTGCCGGCCCTGGCGAGGGTACGCATGCACAGCTACACCACGTACTACCACAGCACGCCCGAGCCGCCGCTGGCCGAACCGATCCTGCTCGTCGACGGCGACCGACGGGAGATCGTCGCCAACACGGTGGTGCTCAGCAACGCGGCCCCGACGTACGCGCCGGACGGCCGGCACCTGGTGGCCACCTCGGTCGTCGGCCCGACGGCCCCGCCCGAGCCGACCGTACGGGCCGAGCTGACCCGGCTGTACGGCCGATCCACCGCCGACTGGACCCACCTCACCACCGTGGCCGTCCCGGACGCGCTGCCCGCCGCGCCGCCACCGCAGGGGCGGCTGCGTAAACCGGTCGCGCTGGGGGAGGGGCTGTTCGTGGCCGGCGACCACCGCGACAGCCCGTCCATCCAGGGTGCGCTCGCCAGCGGATGGCGCGCCGCCGGGGCTGTTCTGGAGGAGTTGCGCGCGGCGTAGCCCGGCGCTGGAGGACCAGAAAAAGCGGGACATCGCCGCCGTAGTTGATCACCTATGCTTCCCGCCATGCCCGCACCTCTCCCGGCTCCGAACTTCGATGCCGGTGCCGCGTACCCCGAGGTAAACGACCTGCGTAAGGCGCTCCGCGCCGCCGATTGGCCCGCCGTTCGCGCGTTCGTCGCCGACCGGGATCCGGACGCCCGAACGATGCTGGTCGGGGCCGTCGCGGACTGGGCGGGGATCGAGGCGTTCCTCCAGCGGGCGTACGACGACAACCCCGAGGATCCGCACGCCGGCACCCTGCTCGGCGCGTATCTGATCCGGGCCGGCTGGCGGATCCGCAGCTCCTACCGGGCCGAGCACGTCAGCCGCGAACAGTTCGCCAAGTTCCACGACCACCTGCGTCGCTCCGAGCGGGTGCTCATCGACGTCACCGCCCGACACCCGGACGACGCGACCGCCTGGACCCACCGGATCACCAACAACCGCGGCCTCCAACTGGGACAGGCCGAAGCGCGTCGCCGCTACGACCGCCTCGCCCAGCACCACCCCCACCACGTTCCCGCCCAGTCGAGCCTGCTCCAACAGTTCTGCCCGAAGTGGAGCGGAGACTGGGACCGCGCTTTCGGCTTCGCCCGGGAGTGCGCCGAGGCCGCGCCGCCCGGCGCACCGAACGCCGTCCTCATCGCCGAGGCGCACCTCGAACGCTGGCTGGAGTTCGACACCGACCGGGAGCGCATCACGTACCTGCGCAGCAGCGCGGTGGTGGACGAGATCATGCGGGCCGGCCAGCGGTCCGTGCTGCACCCCGACTTCGTCGACCGGCCCGGCTGGGTCTCGGTCCGCTCGGCGTTCGCGCTGATATTCAGCCTCACCGAGCAGTGGGGTCCCGCCGCCAGCCAGTTCACCGCCCTCGGCGGTCTGGGCACCGACTACCCCTGGGACTACGTCGACGGGCCCCCCGGCTTCACGAAGTACCGCGCCAAGGCGTACGCGAAGGGTGGACAGTCGTGATCCAGCACCTGGACGTGGACGGAGTGCCCACGCTGCTCGCCGCCACCGGCGGGCCCATGCACGCCGGGCTCACCTTCCGGGTCGGCACCGCCGACGAGACGCTCAGCCGGTCCGGCATCACCCACCTGATCGAGCACCTCGCGCTCGCGCCACTCGGCCTGGCCGACTACCACGTCAACGGCGCGACCGCCCAGGCGTTCACCACGTTCCACACCCAGGGCTCCGAGACGGACATCGCGGCCTTCCTCACCGCCGTCTCCGGGCACCTGCGGGAACTGCCGGTGGCGAGACTCGACGTCGAGAAGGAGATCCTGCGAACCGAGTGGAGCAGTCGGGGCGCCGCCGCGGTCGACGACATCCCGCTGTGGCGCCACGGTGCCCGGGACTACGGGCTGACCAGCTACCCGGAGTGGGGCCTCGGCGCGCTCACCGCCGACGACCTGCGCGAGTGGGCCGCCCGCTGGTTCACCCGGGAGAACGCCGTGCTCTGGATCGCCGGTGACCGGGTGCCCGCCGGACTGCGGCTGCCCCTGCCCACCGGGACCCGCCAGCCCGTGCCGGTTGCCTCGTCGGCGCTGCCGCAGATGCCCGCGTACTTCGTCAACGGCTCCCGGGCCGTCGTGCTCGACTCGGTGGTGCGACGCCGCGTCGCCGCCACCGTCTTCGCCGGTGTGCTGGAGCGGGAGATGTACCGCTCCCTACGCCAGGACACCGGCCTGTCCTACACCACCACCACGGGGTACGAGCCGCGCGGCGACGGGTACGCCACGCTGCGGGCACTCGCCGACGCGCTGCCGGAGAAGCAGGACGCCGTGCTGGGCGGGTTCATCGACGTACTGGCAAAAATGCGGGTCGGGCGCATCGAACAGGCGGACCTGGACGCCACCATCGCCAAGCGGGAAGACTTCCTCGGCATCGCCGAGGTGGACGCGGCGCGGCTGTCGTCGTACGCGCTCAACGTCCTCACCGGGGAGCCGAACCTCAGCGTCGACGAGCACCGGGCCGAACTGAAGGCCGTCGACCTCGACGACCTGCACGAGGTGACCGAGGAGGTGATGGCGTCGGCGCTGCTCATGGTGCCCGGCGGTCTCAGCGCCGACTGGGCCGGCTTCGTCGCGGCGCCCACCCGCTCGACCGAGATCCTCCAGGGCACCACGTACCAGTCGAAGGAAGGCAACGCCGCGCTCCGGGTCGGCGTCGACGGAGTGACCCTCCTGCAGAGCGACAACCCGCTGACCGTCCGGTACGACGACTGCTCCGCCATGCTGGTCTGGCCAGACGGCGCGCGGCAGCTCATCGGCTCGGACGCCATCGTGCTGCACATCGAACCCACCCTGTTCGACCTGCACCCGGCTGTGCTCCCGGCCATCGACGCCAAAGTGCCGGACGACCGGCAGGTCGCCATGCCGACCCGCGCGCCAGACGCGATCCCACAACCTGCTGCCGTACGACAGCCCGCACAACCCGCCACCAGCACGTGGTGGGAGATCCCGGCGTTGGTGCTCAGCGGGATGGGCATCGCGTTGGTGGGCGGGCTGAGCGTGCTGCTGACCCTCGCCATGCTTCTCACCGAGACCGAGCCCGGCGAGGAACAGCTCTGGGGCGCCGTCGTGGCGCTCTGGCTGCTCACTGTTATTCTCGCGTTGCCCATCGTGAAGCTGTGGCGACGGCGGCGTCGATGAGGTGGGGCCGGATCGCTGCTGGCCCGTGATCCACCGGGCGGGATAAGATCCGGCGCGGTGTCAGGGGCGGTAGCTCAGCCGGTTAGAGCAGGGGACTCATAATCCCTCGGTCGCGGGTTCGAGTCCCGCCCGCCCCACCCGAGATAAACATGCGGCCCCACCTGCGGAAACACTCGCGGGTGGGGCCTCGTTCTCGTTGCTCGATCAAAGATCGAGGGTGTACTTCAGGGTGTACTCGGCCTCCGGAGCAGCGCCGCACCCATACGGTTCGTAGCCTTCTTCGCCAACTCCGACGCCACGTGCACGTAGCCGCGGGTCACCTGAATCGCCGAGTGTCGCAGCACCTCCTGCACCACCTCGATCGGCACGCCCTGAGCGATCATCAGCGACGCCGCGGTGTGCCGGGCATCGTGCACCCGGACAGTCGACACCCCGGCGGCCTTGCACAGGGCCTTCCACTCTGCCCAGTCCCGCGCCGGGTCGATAGGTGAGCCGTCGAGGTCGGCGAACACCAGGTCGTGCGCGGCGTACGCGCCCTCGGCCATGACCTTGTACGTACTCCTGCACCACCCATCGACCGTACCCAGGGAGGTACACATGTTCGAGTCCCGCTCCGCGCCGGCGTCGTCCCGGCCGATCGAGTCCAAGGTGAAGGCGGCGACGGTCGGCGCCGGCGGTAGCGCCGCGATCATCACTCCGGCCGTGCTGTGGGTCGTCGACGAGTTGTGGTTCAACGGCCGGCCGCGCCGGACGTGCCGCTGCCGCTCGTCGGCCTCGTTGGCCTGGTCGTGACGGGCGTGTGCGCTTTCGTCGCCGGCTACTGGGCGAAGCACACCAACCGGCCGGACCTGCGCCAGGCCTGACTATCTCGGCTACACAACTGCGGCCCCCCTCCTCCGCGTGGGGGGCCGCAGTTGTGCTGTCCAGGGACGGCGGATCGCTGCGTCGTCCGGTCAGGACACCCCGACGACCTTGCACGTGATCGTCGAGGACGTGGCATTCAGGATGGTCGACTCCTCGCCCCGGACGGTGTCGCCGGCGGGCACGCTGCCCACGTAGGCGGTATCGGTGTCG
The DNA here is from genome assembly GCF_040643015.1 of Micromonospora sp. NPDC047527. Classification (NCBI taxonomy): domain Bacteria; kingdom Bacillati; phylum Actinomycetota; class Actinomycetes; order Micromonosporales; family Micromonosporaceae; genus Micromonospora; species Micromonospora sp. NPDC047527. The sequence goes on from NZ_JBEYTK010000009.1 coordinate 48,918, forward strand.
AGGCGGGCGCCGGTCGCGTCCCGGTACTCCAGTTTGAGGGTGACGCGTCGCGCCTGGCTGCCGTTGTTCGTCACCGTATAGCCGACTTTCGCGACCGAGCCGGTGCCGCCGCAGGAGGTGAGCTGGACGTCGATTTGCTTCGCGGCGTTGCTGTCGCTGATGCGGCCGACCAGGACGAGCCCGCCGCAGATCACCCCGAGGATCGCGATCGAGCCGAAGATGATGAGCAGGATCCCGACGGATGATCCCCAGAAGCTCCCCTTCTTCGGGGGCGGGGTGGGCGGTGGGTAGTAGCCGCCGGGAGCGGGCGGGTAGTGCGGCGGGTATTGGTCGGGCGGTCGGTGCTGCGGCTGTTGCGGGTACCCGGGCGGCTGGTTCGCGGGAAGGGTCATGCCGGCACCGTACGTGCCGTGGCCAACGACTCACGTCGTCTGATCGGGCCATCTGGCCTGGACTGTCCAGACCGGTTGGAAACGCCTCCGCACACGAGGTGAGCGGAGGCGTTTCGCTGTGCGGTCGGGTGGCTCATACTGGCCGCATGACTGGTGGCTGGAGATTGAATCCCCCGGAGCCGGTGCTGGCGCTCAGCTGGTGGCAGCGGCTCCGCCTGGCCTGGTCGCGGGTGGCGCGTCAGCTCACCGCTGGGTCGTAAGGCTGCACTGGACCTGCCCGGCCGCGCGCTCGCGGACCCGGTGCTCCCCGTCGGTGATCTCGCACCTGAAGATGTCCGAGCGGTGGCCGGTCACGGTGATGGTGATTTCGATGCGGAGCCCGGACGTGTAGTCCAGGGTTTGCCGGTAGGTGCCGCCGGCGCGCTTGTCGCGGGTGTGGTCGCCCTGGGCCTGGCCGGCCTTCGCGGCGCGTACCCACACGTCGTAGGGCCCGGTGGCCTCGGTGACCTCGATCGTGACGACCCGCTCGGCGCGGGGGTCGACCTGCCGGTCGGCGGCGGGTCGGTCGCTCTTCACGCCGCCCTCGCCCTCGCAGGCGAGCGCCGCGACCAGGGCGATGCCGCACGCGAAGACCTTGACGCCGTGGCGTGTTCGGTGAGGATGGTGCATGGGTCAGACCTCCAGTGTCTGATCAAGGCCCCGGGCTGGCGCTTCCATCGCCGTGTCCGGGGCCGTCCAAATGTGGGGGTGGCGGTTCAGGTGCGCGTGCGCGCCCGGGCCGCCGGCCGGGCCGGCCCGGGGACGGTGGCGCGGGGCGGCGCGATGACGCGTAGGCCGGTGTGCCGGACGTACAGCTCCCGCCGGGCGATCGCGTCGCCGGTCGGGCCGAGGACGTAGCCGGTGATCCAGATCCATCCGGGGTAGGTGGGCCGGTCGTCGACGCTGACGACGCGCACGCGCAGGTGCCGGCCGCCGCTGAACTGCACGCTGCACTCGGGCCCGATGTGCACGACGTCGCCGGGCCGGGGTGTCATCGGATCCAGCCGACGATCCGGTCGTACAGCTCGGCCTTGTCGTCGTCGGGCCGCTCCTGAACGGCGACGTAGTAGAGCGCGCCGACGTGCATCGACAGTCCGACCCGGTCGCGGCGGTACAGCTCGGCCAGGCGCACCTGTGCCGGCGGGCACGGCCAGGAGGTGCCGGGCTCGCAGGTGCGGCACTCCCACTCGGGGCGGCGCGGCACGTGCTCGTCGGCCAGTCGTGCCTCCAGAGCGGCGATCTCCCGGAGTGCCGTCTCGTGCCGGTCGGCCTGGGCCGCCTGCACGGTGGTGGGCTCTTCGCTCATCGACATCCCTTCCGGATGGATGGGGCCGCGGCGGGGCGGGGTGTTGTCGGTGACGCGGCGTCTGAGACTTCCCGCTACCGCCGGCGTTGGTTGCTGACCGGAGCCTGGCGGTAGCGGGGAGCCACCCCCGAAAGCTAGTACACTAGGTTCGGTCGGGCAAGGGTGACGCCGAAACTTGGCACACCAGGTTGTCTGTGATCGACTGGGTGGGCTGACCGGAGGTTGTTCCCATATGGCTAAGACGCCCGCCTATTTGGCGATCGCCGCCGAGCTGCGCGCCCAGATCCAATCGGGTACGCTGCCCGCCGGCGCGAAGCTGCCCAGCGAGACCAAGCTCATGCAGCAGTACGGCGTGAGTCGCACCGTCGCGAAGTGGGCGATCAGCGTCCTGAAGGCCGAGCAACTCGTCGACGGCAGAGCCGGGTCCGGCGTCTACGTCCGGTCGACCCGCCATCTGGTCCGCCAGGCCCACGGCCGCGATCTGCGCGCCGCGCCTGGACCGACGTCGCCGTTCGCCCGGGACGCAGCCCGCGCGGGTCAGCGGGGGACGTGGGAGCACGACAGCCGCCACGACGTGGCCGACGAGCAGATCGCCGTCCGGCTCGGTATCGAGCCCGGTGAGCCGGTCATGCAGACGAGCTACCGGTTCCTGTCCGACGGCGAGCCGATCCAGCTGTCGACGTCGTACGAGCCGCTGAGCATCACCGGCGGCACGCCGGTGGAGTGGCCGGAAGCTGGGGCGGCGGTCGGCGTGGTGGCCCGGATGGACACGATCGGCGTACGTATCGACGAGTTCGTGGAGCGCGTCACCTCGCGGCCGGCGCTGGACGCCGAGGCTGAGGCGCTGGAGCTGCCGGGCCGCCCGGCGGACGTGTACGAGATCGAACGGACGTACTACGCGGACGGGGTGCCGGTCGAGACGGCGACCATCGTGCTGCCGCGCGGGCGGTATGAGCTGGTCTATCGAGTCCCGGTGCTCTGAGGGCTGGCGGTAGTCAGCGGGGTGTGGCCGCCGGGGTGGCCCGCAGTCGGTCCATCTCGCGTGGCCTATCGGTCACGCTGAGCGGCCGTTCGGCGTGGGGCGCTACTCCGATCGTGACGGGTTGACTGTTAACTAAGCAACTTTCATGATCTGCCACATGCGACTGACCGTTGCCTCACCATGGGTCCCACTCATGAGACTCCCACGATGGTAAATACGTGGGGACCTCAAAGCTCTGATTCACCAACGGCGCACTGAGTACGGCTTTCTGATCCTCGGCGTGGTGGCCTATGGTCCGCCGTCGACCTGGACGGGGCCGTACTAACGCTGCGGAGCGCCTTGTACGTGGACGACGCGGGGAAGTTGCGGGAGAAGGACACCAAGACGCACCAGCAGCGGCGCGTCGCCCTGGACGCGGAGACGGTAGAAGTGCTGCGCGACCAGTTGGCGCGCTGTGAGGAACGCGCGTCGGCCCTCGGGTTGTCGCTGCCCGATGGTGGCTATGTGTTCTCGCCGGACCCGGACAGCAGCATGCCCTTGGTGCCGGACACCGCTACCCAGCGATGCAGCCGGATGGCTGCGCGACTCGGCATCGTCACTAACCTCCACGCCCTGCGGCACTACTCCGCCACACAACTGATAGCGGCGGGCGTCGACGTTCGTACAGTCGCCGGCCGGCTCGGTCACGGTGGGGAGGCGCGACGACCCTTCGTGTCTACGCTGCTTGGCTTGCGGAGTCAGATCAGCGCGCAGCCGTGAGCCTAACTGCGCGCATGCCGAAGCGCCCGGATCGAAGCTGAAGGAGCATTCAGTTCCTCGCCGACTCTTCAGGGCTGGGCGCAGACGTCCGCAGATATAGAGAAGTATGATTTTGCGTCATGGGTCGAGGGTTAGGAGAGTCTAGCGTTGGATGGATTCGATATTGCATGACTTACCGACCTTGACTTCGCGGCCGTTTGCAAGGACGTCTTCCAAGGGTCGTTGGCGTTGGATCTTGAGTTGTTTGCGCCCGGCAAGGACGACGGAATAGGCCTGCGCGGATTTGTTGGCGATGGTCAAAGTGTGATCATCCAGTGTAAGCATTGGATCCGCTCATCACGCCAGTCGCTGATTAAATGCATGGAACGGGTTGAAGCACCGAAAGTCGCCAAGCTTGCGCCAGCGCGATATCTGTTTGCAACTTCTGCAGACCTTGCGCCGGAGTCGAAGCGAAAGTTGCGGCTTGCGCTCGCGCCGCATATTCGCTCTGAGCAGGATATCTACGGACTGCGCGAAATCGAAAGCGAGTTGCGAAAGCGACCCCACATTGTTCGTAGGCATCTCAGGCTATGGTACGCGTACCCCGTCGACCTGCTGATCGTGTTGTCGCTGGCGAGTTGCGAGATGCGGGTGCCGTCGATCAGCCAGCGGATCACCAGGACAGCCTGTTTGAAGCAGCCCAACGACCGGGTCCCGGCGCGGGTGCCGAGCCGTTGCCGTTCGGCGTGTAGGAGGCCGGACAGAAACGACACGGCCACCTCGCGTACGGGCAGGATGGCGGCATACGTGACACTCATAGCGACGCAGAACCTCGATGACGGTGATCCCGGGAAGGGCCACCTTCATGCCGGGGCTCTGCGTCTTCTCGTTGCACCGCAACTGATCCGGGCGCGTCCGGACCGCCGATCGAGCCAGCTACTCCGAGTCATTTACCCCTTGCTCGGAAAGGCTCAGCGGAGGATCAGCAGGGGGTCAGCTGCCAAGTCACCTTCGTCACGTTGACCGGTATATACAGGTCGCCCCCGGTCCCGCCGGCAGGAGCGCAGTTCTTGAAGGGGATCGACGAGCCGAAAGTGAAACCGGATATTACGGCATCGCGGCCTGTGCCATTGTAGAAGTTGAATCCCTGGATGCTGCCGGTCCACTCGCTGTTGGTCGTCAGAGACGGCGTCTCCACGGGACCCTGCGGCGGGTGATTCCAGTTGGGCCAGATGCAGAGCATGCCCTGCGGGCAGTTCCCGGACCCCCAGCCTTGTATCGACACTCCGGGTGCTGCCGCCGAGGCGGCGGGGGCGGTGGCCAGCACGCCTGCGACGGACGCGGCGATGGCGATGGCGATGGCGATGGCGATGGATTTCAACTGCACGGTTCACCTGCTCTTAGATAGACGCTTGTAGTTGCGAATTTAAACTACCGGCGGAAAATTGACAGGTCAAGCACCTGAAACGATGTAGTCCGGGCGGGTCACTCGGGAGCTGGCGTCCACCTGAGTCTGATGACGATTGAGGTAGTTTCAGGGTGGTATCTGTCGGATGGCACCACGGCCTGCCAGCATCCGATCACCGCCCACGGTGGAGCCGACCGTGCTCTCACCCGACGGCGCCACTGTGGAAACGACGGCCGACACCGTCCGGGCCGGCCGGCGACCTCGGAGCAGACGCACGGGTCGAGGTCGTGAGGCACGACCTGCGCTCACCCCTGCGGCACCACCAGGACCGGCCGTCGGGAGGGCGGCCCCGCGGCCGATCCTGGTGGCGACATCCACCCGGCGAACGAGGCCGAGGCGGTCGGGCCTCAGGCGGACGGCGACCCGCGACACCGTCACTTACCAGCAACTGACTACGGCCATGACCCGGATCCGTCGGCTGGCCTACGCGACCCCTCGACGGCGCCCTGGTCCCGATCGACCGCGTCGCCGATCAGAAGCCGTACCACTCCGGAAACATAAGCGGCACGGCGTCGACGTGCAGGTCATCGCCGACCCCGCCGGACGCCTGGTCTGGGCCTCACCGGCCCTGCCCGGCGCCGTCCACGACCTGACCGCCGCCCGCACCCACGACATCGTCAACGCACTGACCAGCGCGCAAGTGCTGCGTTCGCCGACCGCGGCTACCAAGGCGCCGGCGGCACTATCCGGACACCCTTCCAACGGCACCGCCGCCGCCAGCGACTCTCACGTCGGGAGAGAGCGGTGGACCGGTCCCACGCCCGCATCCGCGCACTCGGCGAACGCGCCATCGCCACCCTCACGACCTGGCGGCTGCTGAGCAGACTGCGCTGCTGCCCACGCCGCGCCACCGCGATCGTGCAGGCCATCCTGGCCCTGAATCACATCGAGAACCCCGTCCAGGGCAGGTGAAAGCGCTTCCTGAAGCGACAGCCTGGGCCGGTTGACGCCCCACCTCATTTTTGGTAAGACCTTAACATTATGGATGTCGCCGCACTCTCGGCACAACGCCTCGTACTCACGCTTCACCGCGCCACCACGCTCGTCGACCGCGTCGCTGACACGCACCTGCGGAACATGCACGACGTGACCCTTTCGATGTTCGCCGCGCTGGTGACGATCCACGAAATCGGCCCTGCGCGACAGAGCAAGATCGCCCAAGCCCTCGACGTGTCCAGAGCGGCTGTGACGCAGCGCCTGGTCGAGCTCGTCGCGCGCGGGCTCGTCGAGGTCACTCCGGATGCCACCGACCAGCGCGCGAATCGCGTCGCCGTCACGAGAAAGGGTCGGGAACTCCTCGACGCGGCGTGGAAAGGGCTCGCGGAGAGCGACGACGGCATCGAGGACGGTATCGATCTCGAAGCGCTGCAGAGCGCGCTGGACACGCTTGTCGCCAACGCCGCACGCTATCTCGCCGGTCAGGAGGTGACGGCATGAGCGTCGCCGCCATCGTGGCCACCCTCGTACTCGCCGCACTCGCTGTGCTCCAGGTGCTCGTCGCGGCCGGCCGGCCGTACGGGCGGCTGGTATGGGGTGGGCAGCACGAGACACTGCCGCGGCGATTCCGAGTCGGCAGCGCAGTGTCGGTCGTCGTCTACGCCGCCATAGCCTGGGTGCTGCTCGCGCGCGCCGAAATCTTCGGGCCTTCCAGGCCGTTCGTCGGCATCGCGACGTGGGTGCTCTTCGGGTACTTCGCAATCGGGATCGCGCTCAACGCAATCTCGCGAAGCCGCGCCGAACGCCTGGTGATGACGCCAACGTGCGTGGTCTTGGCGGCGTGCTCGCTCACCGTCGCGCTCAGCTGAACCCGAGCCCCTTGACCAGCGGCTAGGAGTTGCGCGCCGCCGGGATGAGTTGGCTACCGAACCGATTGGTGGGGTGTGGGCGAGCGACCATTTCGGGGTGCTCGCGGACCTGCGCCTTCCGCCGCACCCGCCGGGTACCTGGGGAGATTCGCTAGCGGTCCGCGTTCAGTGACAGACTCGGGGCGGCCGGGTGCGCCTAGAGTTCGATCACCCGGCCGCTCTGCAGGAATTCCTGGACGACGAGGGCGGGGCTCTTCAGGTCCTTGAACGGGCTAGTTTTGGCGAGGTCAGTGATCGTGCCGAGGAGGTCGGACACCTGGGCAGCGGCGTCCTCCCGATCTGAGGCCAGAGCTCTGTCCAACTGATCGAAAAGCCGCCGGAAGTTTTCCCGCCGCTCGTCGAAGGTCTTGTCCAGGGCGGTGAGAAGGAAGTCCCGCTGGACCTGGATGATCTCGAGCTGGGTTTCTTTCCACGCGAGGGTCTCCGCGCGCCGGGTCTCCTCCTGCGCCGTTACCGTATGCCACTCCTGGGCCGAGGCCATGACGAGCCGGAAGGCGTCAACGACCATGGCCGGGCTCGGCTTGGGGATCAGCGTGGCGACCTTGCTGGACGCGCTCATGCGTACTTCTCCATGATCTTGATCGAGGCCTCGGTGAGTTCCCCGGACTGGGGGTCGAGGACCGGTGTGTTCAGGATTTCCTTGACCGCGGTGACCAGCTGAAGCGCCCGCAGGAACTTGGCCGCGTGGACTTCCGGGTCGAAATTGACCGCTTCGAGCGCTTCAAGCGTGTGAGTCGCCCGCTCGGTCATGCGGCTGAGCAGGTCGCGGAGTTCATCGATGCGCCGCTCGACGGCGTGGAGCAACTCGTGGGTGAGGAACAGTTGCTTGATCTCGACGTCAACCGTGGCGGCGAAGCCTTCCAGCTTGGTCCTGGTGCGAGCGCCCACGATGCCCACGGTCAGGCCGCCGATGAGGAGACCGGGGACGACCGTCACGGCGCCGAGGACGACGCTTCCGGCCGCCACCCCGCCGCCGCCGGTCGCCAGTGAACCGCCGCCGAGCCAGGCCAGCACCGCGTTCTGGGCGGCAGCGCCGGACAGCGAGGAGATCGCCGTGCCGGTGCTCGCGGACGCGAACGTGGAAACGCCCCACAGCGCCGCAGCCTGGGCCGAGGCGCCGGCGCCGACCGCACCGATCAGGCCGCTGATCCCGGTGGTGACGTCCTCGACGCCGGCCGCGTAGGTCGGAGCGCTCGGGACTTCGATGCGTACGCCGTCGATCCTCTTGAAGTTGATGCGTTTGACCAGGTGCTCGTTCCGTTCGAGCCAGTCGGCCAGGCGGGCGACCGTCTCTTTGTGAACACGAATCTGAAATTCGCCGTACTCGCGACAAACTCGTTGAGTGTTCATCCTGGTCGCCTCACATTCGGCGACCGCAGCCTCGTGGCGCTTCAGGGCGTCGTTCCGGGTGTTGTTTCCCTTGACCAGGTCCACAGCACCTTTCACCCCCGCTCCAACAGCGAGGGCAGTGCCCGCGCCGAGCGGAATCAGCAATTTCCACCCAGCCTGGGTGATTTTAGGGATCACCTAGTCTTCAGCCTCCTCGGCGTGACGCTATCCCTGATAGGGAGGGTGGCAGGAAGCGTAGCGAAGATCCTTCAAGACTTGTATCAGGAGTACGTCGGCGACGGGCGATTCCGTACATAAGAGAAGGAATTCCCCAATTGCTGACGCGGTGCCGATGTCAAATATAGTTATCTGCGGCTCTCACTCCGGAAAGCGTGCTTTTGTCCGACCGAGGGGATCTCCAGGTAGTCGCCGTTGAGGGCGGTGAGCCCGCCTCGCTGACCGAAACCTGTGCCCGTTACTCGCGACCGTGCCGTCACCTCAGGGCGTCGGCCTCGTCACATCGCCTCAACCGCGGCCTGGACCTTCTTCGCCAGCGACGGCTTCACCTTTCCCGACACCCGCACCAACACCCGACCACCATCAGCGCGGTAGTGGTACTCGGTGCCCAGGATTGGCAGGCTCTTCAGCGACTCTTGGATGTACTTGGACCGGCGGTCCCCATCCTCAACGCTGGGGAAGACCTCGATGACAAGCCCTCGGTCGATGCCGTACTTGTCTGCGTCTTTGTCCCCGCCGGGCAGGTCAGCGGACGCCCGCGACAGGTATCCGTTGGGCCGCCCGAGCAGGTCGTTGGGGTCGGTGTCCTCATCTTGGGCAGCACCAGCGGTGAGGCCGAGTTTCGCCGCAGTCAGGTTCGCGAGCACCTGCTCAGCGGTGAGCGGCGCGGCTGCCGCCGTGACCGGTGCTGCGGCGGGTGTAACCGGGGCGGGCGGCGGCACGCTGCCCGGGTTGTTGGTGGTGTCGGTGCCGCACCCGCCGACGAGGATTGCTGCGGCGGTGAGGATGACTGCTCCGTGGCGAAGACGCATCGGATGATCATGGTGCAGCAGGCGCGCTGGCGTCGCCCCCTGACCCACCGGCGGCCTGTCCGGTAGGCGACACCGCCACGTCCTACCGCCAGGTCGCCCCAACTGCTGTTCCAAGGCTTCCGCCGTCGGCCACGCTGAGTTTCGCGGCAGCCTCCTGGGAGGCCTTCACCAGCAGCATCACACTGCCCCACTGACCTGGCGCGGTGCGCGGCCACACGATCGGCTCGCCGAAGTCGTACCTGGACGCTGTCGTTCACCATGACGGCATGGGTAGATGGCAGCGTCCGTACTCACTCGATGCCGCGACCGGGTTCGCGATGCTGGGGCTGGTCGGGGTGGTTGGTTTCGCCACGTTCCTCGCGATCGTGTACGTGCGCGAGCGCCCGGTTCCCGCGCCGGTTGTGATCCTTTTCGGGGCGTGGTTGGTCGTCTGTGCCGCCGTCGCCCTACGGCAGGCGATGCTCGGTGTCTACGTCAGCGCGTGCGGCATCCGGTCCCGAACCCTTCTCCACACGACCACGGTGCCCTGGGAATCGGTGGCGGCCGTCCAGAGCGGCATCGCCACCATCGCGGGTCTGGACATGGGCCGCTCCGCGATCATCATCGAGCGCACAGACGGGGCCCCGGTCCAGACCGCGCTCCAGCGCGGTGACCTGCTCCGGCCGTTCACGTTCCGGCCGGAACTGGGCCGGCTGGCCACCTGGCCGGAGCACTACGACGAGATCCTGGCGACACTGCGGGCACACCACCGCGACGCGCAGCCCCGGTACACCGGCCAGACCGGTGGGCCAGCGCGGCCCGGCACCGGCGGTGCCGGGACGACGCGCCCATCCGCCGGAGTCGGCCGAACGGGCGTCACCCGTGGTGGCCCAACCGCTGACCAGCGGCGGGACCTCCACGCGCTGACCCGGCAGCACCAGCGTGGCGCGCTCACCGACGCCGAGTTCGCCGCGGCGCTGGCGAAGATCCAGAGCACAAGGGAGGGTTAGCCCTTCCGTAGCGCGGCCAGCGTCGAGGTCACTCGCGCCGGGCGGCTCCGATGATGGCGTACGTCAGCAGGCCCGTGACCGCCAGGACGGCGGCGACCACCGCCGCGGGCCGGCTGGTGTGGGGTTGGCCCTGCCACGTGGCGAGGGCGCCCCACGTGCCCGATTGCGGGAACATGGCGGCGACGACCGTCCAGCCCAGCGGGAGGAACCAGGCGCGGGTCGCGCCGACGACGCTCGCGCACAGGGCGGTCAGGCCCAGCACGCCGGCGGCGTCGCGGAGCACCAGCGCCGCCGGGCCGAACCGGGCGTCGGTGGGCAGGGTGGCGAGGAGCACGACGAGGACGAGCGCCAGCGCGGCCAGCAGGTGCAGGGCCCGGCGCCAGGGCCAGCGCAGTGAGGCAGTGCGTTCCAGGTCCTCGTCCGGGGCGGCCAGTGTGGTCGACAGGACCGACACCATCAGCACGATCGTCAGCACGACGACGAGGACGATGGCGTCGCGGTCCTCGGAGAAGGCCAGCCACAGGGCCCAGATCAGGGCTGCGGCGCCGACCGACGCGGCCAGGGCCATGGGTACGCGTCTCGCGCGCAGGTGGAGGGTCATCGCGACAGCACTCCGGTGCTGTCCCGGCAGGCCACGATCGCGTCGCGCACCGCCGCCACGCGGGACAGCGCTTCCGCCGGGGGCAGCTCCCGCAGGCCCTGCCACAGCGTGACCGCCTCGGCGTTGAACTCCGGCTCCTCGGAGATCATGTCGGGGACCACACCGACGTCGGAGACCGGCTCGCGGTCGAGCAGGTAGTAGGCGGCGGCCCGTTCGACCGGGCCGTTGCGCGGACAGACCATGGTGCCGGTGTTGGCGCCCAGCCCGAAGACGATCGCGGGAACCACTGCGGCGGGATGGGCCAGGCCGCCGCGGTCGTCGATTCGCACGTCGATCGTGACGATGTCCCTGTCGGGTGGGGCCGCCTCCGTGGAGAAGCCCGAGGAGAAGAACAACCGGGCGTCCTCGTGGACCTGCGTGGGGGCGTCCGGCAGTTTCGCGAGAACGGCGAGCCCTTCGCGGGCGAGGGGGGTCAGCGTGTCCAGCACGTTGGCGTTGACCCGGGTGACGCAGACCTTCGGCGCGTCGTCGGTGCAGACGAGTTCGCGGGCGACCGGGTCGATCGGCGCGATGAGGGCGGCCTCGTCGCGGGGGACGATCGCCGCCGCGGCGCCGAAGCCGAGCAGCACCGGCAGCACGGCCGCGACTCGGGCGCGTGGACTGCGGGTGACCAGCAGCAGCACGCCGGTCACGGCGAGCGCGCCCATCCAGATCGCGAGCGCGCCGGTGACGCGGGAGTCGATGGTCTGGAACGGATAGAAGGAGTTGCTGCCGTAGGCGGGGGACAGCGTCGCGCTCATCCAGTCCGGCCGCATGATCGCGGTGAAGAACACCAGCAGGACGCCGGCCACGGCGAGCGCGGGAGCGGTCACCAGGGCGGGCAGCAGCCGTCCGATGCCCAGGCCGAGCCAGGCCGCCGCGACCAGGGAGAGCGCGCCGACCAGCACGATGGCGACGACGTCCGGCGGGAAGTAGGCGGCGGTCGAGGCGATCCGTACGGCGCCCGCGACGACCACGAGCAGGTAGGCGAGCCCGAGCGTGGCCCCCATCGCGACGAGGACCGGCAGCATCCGGCGAGCGGGTGAGCGGGGTGTGGTGTCGAACAGTTCGCCGACCTTGGCCCGGTGCTCGCGGCGGCCCTGCCAGGCCCCGGCGGCCAGGGCGAGCGGCCACAGCAGGAGCATGTATTCCTTCGTGCTCAGCGCGAGGGACATCCAGCCGTCCGACCAGCGTCCCGGGGCCAGGTAGAGGGCGGCGACGCCGACCGCCAACGTGAGCAGGGCGGCGCCGGCCGCGGCGGAGCGGCGCAGTTCGATCCGGAGGATGCTCATCGGGCGGCCTCCGCCCGGTGACGGCGCAGCAGGGCCGAGTAGCCGCGTTCGGCGGGGCTGTCGCCCGCGTGGCCGTCGTCGCCGTGCGCGGCCAACGAGTCGGGCGTGCCCTGCCACACCAGCCGGCCCTCGTTAAGCAGCACCACCTCGGTGCAGGCGGCGACCACGTCCTCGACCAGGTGGGTGGAGACCAGGACGCAGGCGTCCGTACCCAGGTCGCGCAGCAACTCGCGCAGGTCGAGGCGCTGCTCGGGGTCGAGGCCGACGGTCGGCTCGTCCATCAGCAGCACCTGCGGGTCGTTCACGATGGCCTGGGCGACACCGGCTCGGCGCAGCATGCCGCCGGAGAGCGTCCGGAGTCGGGCGTCGGCCTTGGCGGCGAGCCCCACGCGGTCGATCGCGCGCTGCGTGGCCGCCGGGATGTCGGCCTTCGGCATCTCCTTCAACCAGGCCATGTACGCCACGAACTCGCGCACCGTGAACCGCGGGTAGTAGCCGAAGTGCTGCGGCAGGTAGCCCAGCGCTCGCCGGGCCGGCCGCAGGTCGGCGCGGCCGTCGACCGGGCGTCCGAGCAGGGTCAGCCGGCCGCCGGACGGCTTGACCACCGTCGCGAGGGCGCGCATCAGCGTCGTCTTGCCCGCGCCGTTGGGCCCCAGCAGGCCGTGGACGCCGGTGGTCAGGCTCAGGTCGAGCCCGTCGACGGCCAGGTGGCGTCCGGCGCGCACCTTCAGCGCTTCGGCGTGAATGGCCCAGGGGTGTGTGGTGGTGGCCGTCTCGGCCGTGCTCACCGCTCGCATGGGGATTCCTCTCAGAACGAGGTCAGGCGCCGGAAACTGCCGGCGCGCAGGAGGGTCAGGGCGGCCAGCACGGCCGTGAGGATGGCCCACGCGCCGGCGGCGGCGGGCTCGAGCAGCACGGGCAGCTCGGCGGTGGCGAGGCTCGGGGCGACCACGACGGCGGCCCAGGCCGCCATCAGGCCGATCGCGGCACGGCGGACGCCGACGAGCGAGCCGAGCAGCAGCGTGGCGGCGGTGAAGGCGAGGCACGGCAGCAGCATCAGCGCGGGGTTCGCCCGGCTCGCGCCGGAGGCGGCGAACACGGCGAGCACCGGGATGACGAGGACCAGCACCACGGCGGTGCGCCGCAGCAGCATCGTCAGACCGGCCGAGGGTGTGCCGGCGATCAGCTCCCAGGCCGGGTCGGCGTGCCTGCTCCAGGCGACCGCGACCCCGGGCAGCGGCGCCAGGGGCGCGAGCAGCAACACGATCGACGGCAGCTCGGGCACGAGGTGGGTGAGCAGGGCCGCGGTGCCGAGGACGGCGGCGGTCATGGCGACCCAGGGCAGCAGCGCCGCCACGAACCAGCGTTGCCGCAGCGGCGTACGGAAGAGGGCTTTGGATCTTGGTTTGGGGCCGGCGGCGATCTCGCGGTCGACGGCTGCCGCGACCTCGGCGATCAGGGCGCGCGACGCGGCCGTGGTGCTGCCGGCCAGGCGGGCGCGGCAGTCGGCGCAGCTCTCCAGGTGCACCTCGATCGACCAGACGGTCGCCTCGTCCAGACCGGGTTCGCCAGCGGCGTAGCGGTCGATCTCGCTGAGGGTGGGATGGGTGGTCATGACAGGGCCTCCCGCAGGGCGATCCGGGCGCGGCGGACCCGGGACTTGACGGTGTTCTCGGGTACGCCGAGCAGCACGGACGTCTCGCGGACGGAGAAACCGTCGAGGACGGTGGCGCGCAGCACCGCGCGGACCTCGGGCGGCAGGACGGCGAGGGCCTGTTCGAGCTCCTGCCCGACCCGGCCGGCCAGCACCTCGTCCTCTGCGGCGGGCACGACGGTGTCGGTCGGGTGCACCTGCGGAATCTGGGCCTGCCGGGCGCGGCGTCGGAACGCGTCGACCAGGCGGTGCGCGGCGATGGTCCACAACCAACCGGCGGCGCTGCCCTTGACGTGGTCGCCGGCGAAGCTGCCGGCCGCTCGCCAGACCGCCAGATAGGTCTCCTGGAGCACGTCGGCGACCACGTCCGGGTCGGCGCACCGGCGGCGCAGCCGCACCTCCAACCACGGCGCCGTACGCCGGTACAGCTCGTCGAAGGCCCGCCGGTCGCCGTGGGCCACGCGGCGCACGAGTTCCTGCTCGTCGGCCGCATCCAAACTTCGTCTCACATGGGGTAAGACGACGACTCCCGCGTGATCGGGTCTCGCGATGATGTGATCGCCGCCACATTCGTCCTTTCCTCGGCTGCTACGCCGGGGCGCCTTGAAGAGGAGTTTCCGGGATGGTGTCGTATCGAGGCGCAGCCGCTCGTGGAACCAGTGTGCGGCCGGCTGGGCCGCACACGAGAAGTCGGGGCGGCCCCGTCGCGGGGGCTGAGAGGAGACGGCCATGACGGAATACCTGATCGCGTTCAACGATGAGTGGGTGCCCGAGCACACGGCGGAGCAGATCCGCGAGAAGTCCACGGCGGCTCATGCCGTGATCGCGGAGATGCAGGCCGAGGGTGTGTTGATCTTCAGCAACGGTGGGCTCGACCGGTCCACCGCGGTGTGCGGTGTCGTGTCGGTGGACGGCAAGCCCGTCTTCACCGACGGCCCGTACGTCGAGACCAAGGAACACCTCGGCGGCTTCGCCGTCGTGGACGTGCCCGACGACGAGGCGGCACGATACTGGGCTGGCCGGCTCGCGACCGTGCTCGACTGGCCGCAGGAGGTGCACCGGTTCCGAGGCCCCGGGAAGGCCCGGGGTGACGGCTCCGGGGAGCGGTGAGCGCCCAGGCCGACGGCCTGGAGCCCGCGACCACCGTCGAGCAGACGATCACCCGTGTCCACCACGACGAGTGGGCGCGGGTGGTCGCCGGCCTCGCGCGCCGTTTCGGCGACCTTGACGTGGCCGAGGAAGCGACGGCCGAGGCGTTCGCGGCGGCTGCGGAGCGGTGGCCGCGCGAGGGCGTACCGGCCAATCCCGGCGGTTGGCTCGCCACCACCGCGGCCCGCAAGGCGATCGACCGGCTCCGCCGCGAGTCGCAGCGCGACGCCAAGCACCAGGCGGCCCGGATCGTGTACGACGACACCCCTCCCGAGCCGACCGGCCCGGTCGAGGACGACCGGCTCCGACTGATCTTCACCTGCTGCCACCCGGCGCTCGCGATGGAGGCCCGGGTGGCGCTCACCCTGCGCCTGCTCGGCGGCCTCACCGTCGGAGAGATCGCCCGCGCCTTCCTGGTGCCGGAGACGACGATGGCGCGCCGGATCACCCGCGCCAAGGCGAAGATCAAGGGGGCACGCATCCCCTACCGGGTGCCCTCGGCCGACGACATCCGCGAGCGGCTCGCTGGCGTGCTCGCGGTCGTCTACCTCGTCTTCAACGAGGGCTATCTGGCCAGCGAGGGGGTCGACCCGGTGCGCGTCGACCTCACCGACGAGGCGATCCGCCTCGGCCGCCTGCTCCGAACGCTCCTCCCGGACGACGGCGAGGTGGCCGGCCTACTCGCCCTGATGCTCCTCACCGACGCCCGGCGGTCGGCCCGCGTGTCCCGTACCGGGGAGCTGGTGACCCTCGACGAGCAGGACCGCGGCGCCTGGGACCGCACCCTCATCGCCGAGGGCGCCGCCCTGCTTCGCGAGCGGATCAGGGCGGTGGCGGCCGGCGGTGACCCACCCGGGCGCTACCAGCTGCAGGCCGCGATCAACTCGGTCCACACGGATGCCCCGTCGGCCCGGGACACCGACTGGTCCACCATCGTCGCCCTCTACGGTCGCCTGACGCTGCTCGACCCCTCACCGATCGTGCGGCTCAACCGGGCGGTCGCCGTCGCCGAGATCGACGGCCCCGGGGTCGGGCTCGCCGAGGTCGACCGGCTCGCCGGGACCCTGGACGGCTACCACGCCCTCCACGCCGTGCGCGCCGACCTGCTGCGGCGACTCGGGCGCAGCGGCGAGTCGCGGGCGGCGTACAACCGGGCCATCGGTCTTGCCGGTAACCCGGCGGAACAGGCCTACCTCACCCGCCGCCGCGACCAGCTCGCCGGTTGACGACACGTGGCGCCGGCCCGTTCCACGAGTGATCACCGGTGGGGCGGGTCGCGTGCAACGAGGCCAGCAGTTGCAGTCGGTCGGCGTCGGCGCTGCCCGGCTCGGCGGTGAAGACCAGCATGACCGGGCCGGGGTTGCCGGGCAGCGGGTAGGTGTCCCAGTCCAGGACGATGTCGCCGACCTCGGGAACCCGGAAGGTCTTGGTGCCGCTGACCGACTCGCGGACGTCGTACCGGGCCCACAGCTGTCGGAACTCGGCGCTGCGGATGCTCAGCTCCCCGACGATCGCGGTGGCCCGCGGGTGGGTGGGGTCGGTGGCGACGGCGGCCCGCATCATGCCGATGTAGTCCAGGGCCTGCCGCTCCCAGTCCGGGCAGCTCCGTTCGCCGGTCATCGCGTCGTCGAACATCAGGAGGAGCATGTTGAGGCGGTCGGGCGGGTAGGCGTCCGGGTTGCCGAGCAGCGCCTCCGCCATCGGATTCCAGGCGAGCAGGTCGAGGTGCCGGCCGAGCACGACTGCCGGGGTGTCCATCACCCGCAGGAGTCGACGGGTGCTGTCCGGTACGCGTTCCGGGCCGTGATCCACCGTGCGGGGCATGGGCCGGCGGGCGGCGTGGGCAAGGGTGACCAGGTGTCGGCGTTCCTCGTCGTCGAGGCCGAGCGCGCCGGCGAGCGCGTCCAGGACGTCGTCGGACGGGCGGACCTCCCGGCCCTGCTCCATCCGCTGGTAGTAGTCGGTGCTCAGCCCGGCCAGCAGGGCCAGCTCCTCGCGTCGCAGCCCGGTGACCTTGCGTCGGCCGCCCGGCACCAGGCCGACGTCCTGTGGACGCAGCCGGCTGCGCCGGGCGCGCAGGAAATCGCCGAGCTCTCGGGCGTACGGATGGGTCATACGGCAAGTGTGCCGCCTCGCCGGACGCCCAGGGTAGTTCCCCCAGTCCTAGGCAACCGGGTACGACCGAACCGGCGCGGATCACTCCTAGCGTCGTCGGTCCACGCACCGACAGCCCCAGGAGCAGCAGATGACCGGATGGACCGCCGACCGCATCCCCGACCAGCACGGCCGGATCGCCGTCGTGACCGGCGCGAACTCGGGCCTCGGCCTGGTCACCGCCACCGAGCTGGCCCGCCACGGCGCCCACATCGTGCTCGCCGTCCGCAACACCGCCGCCGGCGAGGAGGCCGCCCGCCGGATCGGCGGCGACATCGAGGTCCGCGAGCTGGACCTGGCGTCCCTCGCCTCGGTACGCGCGTTCGCCGCGAAGCTGGCCGCCGATCACCCGGCGATCGACCTGCTGGTCAACAACGCCGGCGTGTCCCTGCTCGGCCCGCGCCGCACCTCAGCCGACGGATTCGAGCTGCAACTCGCCACCAACATGCTGGGCCACTTCGCGCTCACCGGCCTGCTGCTCGGCAACCTGGCCGCGGCGCGGGAAGCCCGCGTGGTCAGTCTCAGCTCGATCACCCACAAGAACGCGCACCTGGACTTCGATGACCTGATGTTCGCGCGTGACTACCGGGCGGCCGCCGCCTACGGCCGGTCCAAGCTCGCCACCACGATCTTCGGCGTCGAGCTGGACCGTCGCCTGCGCGCCGCCGGAGCGCCGATCGTCAGCGCGCTGGCCCACCCCGGCCTCACCCGCACCAACCTGACTCCGCGTGCCTGGGAGCACCGCGGCCGGTTCGGGCGGCTGATGGCGTGGGCCGGGCTGCTGGCAACCCAGCCGGTGGAGCAGGGCGCGCTGCCGCAGTTGCGCGCCGCGACCGACCCCGCCGTGCGCGGCGGCCAGTTCTTCGGCCCGTCCGGACTCTGGGAGACGCGGGGCAGGGTCACCGAGGCCCGGCTCAGCCGGGACGCCGCCGACCCGGCCATCGGTAAGCGGCTCTGGGCGGTCGCCGAAGAGCTGACCGGCATCAGCTATCTCTGAGCCATCACGGCGCGGGCCGCTGCGGCGCTTTGCGCAGCCACAGGGACACCCCCGCGCAAAGGCAGACGACACCCCCGAAGACGACCGCCGTCTCGGCCACCTCGTTGAGGTCATCCAGGAACGGGAACGTGTGCGAGAGCACCAACGCCGCGAACGCGATCAGCAGCAGGAGCACGGCCAGAGTCCGCTGTAGAACCATTGCCGCATCGAACCACATCGAGTCGAGCGTCCTCCCGCGCCGACGACGTGACAGCCGCGCGAGCAGCCATGTCGCAAACCGGACAAGACGGTAAAGCCCCTGGTAGAGCACGCTTGGGGCAGGTGGGGAGACGGACGGGTGTCGGGCCACATCCCGTTCCCCCGGCCCGTTGCGGACAGCACCGTCCGCGCCGGTGCCGCCCTCACCCAGACCGGCCCCGCCGCGGCGGGCACGGCACAGCCGCCGGCCCGACCACTCTCGGCATGGCCGTTCGCACCGTGGATCCCGCCCGCTCCGGCGTCGCTCACCCGCGCGTCGGCGCTGGCGGCCGAAACAGAGAGGGCCCGACATGGCCGCTCCCACCGCGACCGCAGCCCTGAACGCATCCGTCTTCGCACCGGGTGACCAGATGCTGCTGACCGTCACGTACTCCGACGCCGACACCAAACCGCTGACCGTCACCATCGTGATCACCGACGCGCAGGGCAACAGCAGCGCGCCGGTCAAGGTCAGCGCCGTCATCGACCCGCTCACCGTGACCGTCACCGACAACTCCGGGCGTACCTGGACCCGGGTCTCCGACAACGGCTCGGTGGCCGTGTACCGGGCGGTGGCGTGATGCCCCGGGTCACCGTCCAGGTGCGCGACGCCGCCGGACACACCGCGACGGCCACCGCGGACTACAACCTGAGCCAGCCGGTGCTCGGTGGCTACTACCTGTCCGGAGGCGCGGACCCGACCGCCGACATGGCCGGCGGCAACTTCCGCTCACTCACCCAGTACCGCAGCTTCGCCGACGGACACATCTTCCCCGGCTACAACCGGCCCTGGCTGACCAACCTCGGCAAGGCCGGGGTGCAGATGAACATGGTGCTGGAGCTGAAGCACTACGGCGCCCCGGACACCGGGCCGCAGACCCTCACCGTCGACGGCACCGCCTACACCGTGCCGGCGCCGTCGATGACCATCCAGCAACGCCCCGGCACCACCTGGCCGAAGGCGTACGGGTACACGCAGGTCGTCACCGGCCAGTGCGACGGGCTGCTGCACCGCGCCCTCGCGCAGTACCGGACACTCGGCTTCGGGGTGAACATCCAGCTCGCCTCCGAGTTGGACACCGACCACGAGTTCGGCACCACCGAGAACGGTAAGGCGTACACCTGGGCCGAGTCGGACGCCCGCGCGGTGCAGGCGATCAACTACATCCTCACCTGGTTCAAGGCGCGGACGCTGCCCGCCGGCACGACCTTCTCGGTCGGTCTCGGCGGCTTCGACCGGGCCTGCTTCCAGCGCACCCACCCGGAGTCGCTGATGGCCCGGCTGGACTTCCTCCAGTGGAACGCGTACGCCACCAACGCCAACGACACCGCCCTGGCCCGGTTCCGCCGTACGAAGGACTGGGTGGTGGCGGACCTCGGCCCGGTGGCGCTGTCCCGGCCCGTGATCATCGCGGAGTGGGGGGTGCGGGCGGCCGAGATCCCGAACCAGCCCGCCTGGATCGCCAGCGTCCCGGCAGCCGTGGCGAAGCTCAACGCCGAGCGTGGGCCGCAGATCGCCCGGACCAACTACTTCAACTCCGGGTGGGGCACCCTGTCGCCGAGAGCGGCCGGGCTGGCCGCGTTGCGCGAGGCGTACGCCAAGCGGCCGTACGTCTGACCGAGCCGCCCCGACGTCGAGGTCGGCCCGTCCAGCGTGGACGGCGTCACGCGGGACGGTAGGGGCGTCGGCGCCGGATGACCCGGCCGCGATGACGGCCCGGTCGGGGGAGGTGCCCGGACGTTGCCGCCCGTCCGGGCACGGCCCGCCGATCGGCTACCTATGCTCGGATCATGGAACTGAGGATCTTCACCGAGCCGCAGCAGGGCGCCACCTACGACCAACTACTCGCGGTGGCCCGCTGTGCCGAGGACGCCGGCTACGGCGCGTTCTTCCGGTCCGACCACTACCTCAAGATGGGTGGGGTGAGCGGCGACCCCGGCCCCACCGACGCGTGGACGACGCTCGCCGGCCTGGCCCGGGACACCAGCCGCATCCGGCTCGGCACCCTGATGACCGCCGCCACCTTCCGGCTGCCCGGCCCGCTGGCGATCACCGTGGCGCAGGTCGACCAGATGAGCGGCGGTCGGGTGGAGTTGGGCATCGGCGCCGGCTGGTACGCCGAGGAGCACACCGCGTACGGCATTCCGTTCCCGGCGCTGGGGGAGCGGTTCGACCGCCTGGAGGAGCAGCTCGCGGTCATCACGGGTCTCTGGGCCACGCCGGCCGGGGAGCGGTTCCGGTACGACGGCCGCTACTACCCGGTCAGCGACTCGCCCGCCCTGCCCAAGCCGGTGCAGCAGCCCCGCCCGCCGATCCTGCTGGGCGGCATGGGCCCGAAGCGGACGCCCCGGCTGGCCGCCCGCTACGCCGACGAGTTCAACCTGCCGTTCGCCTCGGTGGCGGACACGGCGGAGCAGTTCGAGCGGGTCCGTGCCGCGTGCGCCGAGATCGGTCGCGACCCGGCCGGCATGGTCTGGTCCAACGCCCTGGTGCTCTGCTGCGGGCGCAACGACGCAGAGGTGGCCCGGCGTGCCGCCGCCATCGGCCGCGACCCGGACGAGCTGCGGGCCAACGGCCTGGCCGGCACGCCCGACGAGGTCCTGGACACCATCGGTCGGTACGCCAAGATCGGCAGCCAGCGGCTCTACCTCCAGGTGCTGGACCTGGCCGACCTGGACCACCTCGAACTGGTCGCCGCCGAGGTGATGGCCAACCTCTGAGCGCTGGCCGGTAGATCAGGCGGCGGGCTCGCGCGGCGGCGGCCCGGGCGCTGGTACGGGCGTCGGGGCGGGCGCGGGCGCGGGTGTCGGACGGGGGCCGGGCGTGGGCGACGGGTGGCTCGCCCACCGGGCGTCCGGTGGGGCGCTGGCCGGCTCGACCGCGCTGCCGGTCGGGTCCAGCTCCTCCTCGGACGGGAACACGTCGCCCCGTGGGGCAGGGTCACGGTAGCTGCTCATGGGCGTAGGGTTCCCCGACGATGGCGAGAACAACCGTGTCCGATCGTCCGGTGTCCGTGGCGCCCGGTCTGTCGGAGGATGCTGGGAGCGACGCCACGGTCAGAAACGGGGGTCCGAGCGTGGAGCTGCGCCGGAGCCGGGGGTCCCGGCTGCTCGCCCTGGTATGCGTACTCGGCGGGGTGGTGCTGTTGGCCCTGCCCAGCGACGGCGCCCTGCTCCGGACGATCATCGCGGTCGGTGCGGTCGCGCTCGGTGTCGTGGCGCTGGTCAGCGCCCTGCGGCCGTTCCGGTTCACGATCAACGCGGACGGGCTGACCATCCGGCGCCCGGGCCTGCGCCGGTCGATCGCCTGGGCCGAGGTCGACGCGCTGGTCCTCGACGAGCCACCCCGGCGGGACGGTCGTCCGGACCCGCCGCGCCTGCTGCTGGTGCCCCCGCCGGGCGTGTCGGTCGAGCCGGTGACCGCCCGCCACCCGATCGACGGTCGGCCCGCGATCGAGCTGCTCGTCCTCGACCAGATCCGGGAGCAGCCCGAGCAGGTGGCCGCCGCGCTCGCCCGCTACGCCGGCGGCCGTTTCGTGGACCTGCCCGCGCAGCGCCGTGCCGCATTCGCCGACCCGGACCTGCCCGTCGGCCTGCGCGGCTACCAGATGAACCGGGTCGACGACCTGATCCGACGCGGCCAGGACGCGCTGCTGTCCGGTGACGCGCAGGCCCGGCAGGCCGCCCGCGACGAGATCGAACACGCCCGCGCGGCCGGCCTGCCGATCGCCCAGCGGGGGTACGGCGGGCTCCAGGCCGACACGGCACTTGACGCCCTCGCTGCGGCGCTCGCCGACCACCCGACCACCGACCGGAGGACCACGCAGTGACCGCCCTCGGACAGGGCGGCCCGCTGGCCGCCGCCGACGTGCCGCGCCGCAACTGGGCCGGCAACGTGCGCTACGCCGCGCGGGAGTTCCACCGACCCGCCACGACCGACGAACTGCGCCGGCTCGTCGCCGGCAGCAGCCGGATTCGCGCGGTCGGCACCGGGCACTCCTTCAACCGCCTCGGCGACACCGACGGCGACCTGGTCACCCTCGCCGGCCTGCCCCCGACGATCGAGATCGACCGGGAGCGCGGGCAGGTCACCGTCGCCGGCGCGCTGCGCTACGGCGACGTCGCCCAACACCTGCACACCAAGGGGTACGCCCTGGCGAACCTCGCCTCGCTGCCGCACATCTCGGTGGCCGGCGCGGTGGCCACCGCCACCCACGGCTCCGGCCAGACCCACGGCAACCTCGCCACCTCGGTCGCCGCACTGGAAATGGTCACCGCCGACGGCGACCTGCTGCACGTGGACCGCGACGACGACACGTTCGCCGGCATGGTGGTCGGGCTCGGCGCGCTCGGCCTGGTCACCCGGGTCACCCTGGACCTGGTGCCGACCTACGACCTGCGCCAGTACGTGCGCCTCGACCTGGCCCCCGAGGCGTTGGACGAGGCGCTCGGCTCGGCGTACAGCGTGAGCGTGTTCACCGACTGGCGTACGCCGCGCCTGCGGGAGGTGTGGCGTAAGCAGGTGGCGGACCAGCCGCCGCCCCCGGCGGACTGGCTCGGCACCACGGCCGCCGACGAGCCACGGCACCCGGTGCTCGGGATGCCGGCGGAGAACTGCACCCCCCAGCTCGGCGTGCCCGGCCCGTGGCACGAGCGGCTGCCGCACTTCAAGCTCGGCTTCACCCCGAGCAGCGGCGACGAACTCCAGTCCGAGTACCACCTGCCCCGCGCGGCGGCGATGGAGGCGCTCGCCGCACTGGGGGACGTGGCGCACCTGATCGCGCCGGTGCTCCAGGTGTGCGAGCTGCGTACGGTCGCGGCGGACGAGCTGTGGCTCAGCCCGAACCACCGACGCGACAGCCTCGCGGTGCACTTCACCTGGGTCGACGACGCCGCCGCGGTGCTGCCGGTGCTGGTCGAGGTGGAGGAGCGGCTGGCCCCGTTCGCGCCCCGTCCGCACTGGGGCAAGGTCTTCGTCACCGACCCGGCCGAGTTGGCCGCCCGCTACCCGAGGTACGCCGACTTCACCGCCCTGCTGACCCGCCTGGACCCGAAGGGCAAGTTCCGCACCGACCTGATGGACAGGTACTTCCCGGCATAACCCTCCGGCCGGGGGGTGGTTGGGATTGGGGCGCTCCCCGACAGCGCCAGACAATCGCTACTGTCGATGGATTTCCTCGACCGGCCCCGTCTCGGGGTCGTCGGCTCCTTCCCCCCGGAGCGAGACATGCAGCCCTTGCCCGCCATCACCCCCGTTCCGTCCGCCCTCCCTCGCCCTCGCCCTCGCCCCCGCCGCTTCCGCCCCGTCCTACGGTGGGCGCTCACGCTGGCCGTGGTCGGAGCCGGCCTCGGTGCCGCGCCGGCCGCTCACGCGGTGGGCGCCGGCCTCGGCGCCGCGCCGGCCGCTCACGCCGCCAGCCCGTACCAGCGCGGCCCCGCCCCCACTGTGGCCAGCATCGAGGCCACCCGGGGCGCGTTCGCCATCGCCCAGAGCACCGTCACCGCCAGTAGCGTCACCGGCTTTGGCGGCGGCACGGTCTACTACCCGACCAGCACCGCCGAGGGCACCTTCGGCGCGGTGGCGATCTCACCCGGCTACACCGCCGCCCAATCCAGCGTGGCGTGGCTCGGGCCGCGTCTCGCCTCGCAGGGCTTCGTGGTGATCACCATCGACACCCTGTCCCGGTACGACCAGCCGGGCAGCCGGGGCACCCAACTGCTCGCCGCCCTGGACTATCTGACCAACACCAGCAGCGTGCGTACCCGGATCGACCGTAACCGGCTCGCCGTGATGGGCCACTCGATGGGTGGCGGCGGCAGCCTCTCGGCGGCGAACACACGGCCGCAGTTGCAGGCCGCCATCCCGTTGACCGGCTGGCACACCGTCAAGAGCTGGTCGGGGGTACGGGTCCCGACGCTGGTCATCGGCGCGGAGAACGATTCGGTGGCACCGGTCACCTCACACTCGGAGCCCTTCTACACCAGCCTGCCGTCCACGCTCGACAAGGCGTACCTGGAACTCAACAACGCCAGCCACTCCGCGCCCACGTCGTCGAACGTCACGGTCGCCAAGTACAGCATCTCCTGGCTGAAGCGCTTCGTGGACGACGACACCCGCTACGAGCAGTTCCTCTGCCCCGCCCCCCAACCCTCAACAACCATCCAGGAATACCGCAACACCTGCCCCCACTCCTAACCCGCCTCCCACCCTGCCCCCTCCTGGCCCCCGCCCTGCCCCGCCTCGCCCCGTTGATCATGAAGTTAGCGACGCCGGTGTCGGCGTGTCGCGCCGCTAACTTCATGATCAACGCCGTGGCGGGCGGGGTGTGGGTGGGTGGGGTTACTGGGCGGCGGCTGAGGTGCGGAGGGTGCCTCGTTGGACGGCTCGGCTGATGTCGCTGGGGGAGATGATGCCGGTGAGGCGGCCGTCGTCGGTCACCACCAGAGCCCGGCCGTCGGCGCACTCGCTGAGCCGGGGGAGCAGGTCGTTGAGTTGTTCCCCCGGCTGGGCGAGGACCAGTTGGTCGGCCCGGCAGGCCACCTCGGCCAGCGTGGTCGACGCCCGCCGGTCGGCCGGTACGCCCCGCACCCGGTCCAGAGTGACCAGCCCGGTCGGGCGGCCCTCCTCGGTCAGAGGCAGCGCCGAATGCCGGTACGCGAACAGGTAGTGGTCGACGAAATCGGCGACCGTCATGTCCGCCGAGGCGGTCTGCGGCTGTGGGGTCATCACGTCGGCGACCCGGATTCCGCGCAGCGCGCTGCCGGTGCGGGCCTGCCGCTCCTCCATCCCGGCGGCGCCGATCAGGAACCAGCCGATCAGCGCCAGCCACAGCCCACCGAACCCGACGCCGGACAGGAACCGCCACAGGCCGAGACCGATCAGCAGCGCGCCGAGCACCCAGCCGGCCCGGGCGGCGACCACCGAGGCCCGGGTCCGGTCGCCGGTGGCCTTCCAGACGGCGGCGCGCAGCAGCCGGCCGCCGTCCAAGGGTGCGGCGGGCAGCACGTTGAAGATCGCCAGCAGTACGTTGATGCCGGCCAGCCACGCCACCGCCCCGAGCAGCAGCCCGCCCTGCCCGGCCAGCGCGAGCAGCGCCGCGATGGCACCGAAGAACGCCCCGAGCAGCAGGCTGACCAGCGGGCCCACGCCCGCGATCCGCAGCTCCGCGCCCGGGTCGCGCGGCTCGCCCCTCAGCTCGGCCACCCCGCCGAACAGCCAGAGCGTGATGCCCTCGACCGTCAGGCCGTTGCGTTTGGCCACCACGGCGTGCGACACCTCGTGGGCGAGCAGGCCGACGAAGAAGACCACCGCCGCGGCCAGCCCTGCGATGGCGTACGCCACCGGGGAGCGGTCAGGATACGAGCGGGGGAACTGGTTGGCGGCCAACGCCCAAGCGATCAACGCGAAGATGACCAGAACGCTCCAGTTGACACCGACCGGCACACCCGCGATCCGACCAAGTCGGAAGCTCGCCCTCATCCCCGGCTCATACCCGCAGATGGCGCTCTCATGCCGACGGGTGTGATCGGGCAGCCCTGCCGGGTGAACATCTGATGGAACCCCGCCCGGCCGAGGGAGAAGTCGCCGTCGTATCGCCGGCTCAGCGGCGCGGGGTCTCGCTGGCGATTGTCGCTTCCCGGGGCAGTGCCGCCGCGCGCAGCGCCCAGTCCAGCGCGTAGTCGGCGATCCGCTCCCAGCCGTCCTGCCCGACGGTGAAGTGTGACCGGTCGGGGAACTCCTCGTACGCGGTCAGCGCTCGGGACTTCTGGTAGAGCGCCGCGTTGGACTGCACCACGCTCGCCGGCGCCACGTGGTCCTGTCCGCCGGCCATCAACAGCAGCGGCGCGCGGTCGTTGCGCCCGTTGTCGATACGGGCGGGCGAGCGCGGGTCGAGGTTGGCGAACACGCTCTCGAAGAGCACCCGCCCGGCTCCCGGTACGGCGTAGCGCTGCCACGCCCGGTCGGAGTCGGCGCGGCTCATGGTGTTGCCGAAGGTGTAGGCGAAATCGTCCTGGGTGAAGGGGACGGCCCGGTGCCGGTTGGCCGGACTGCGCAGGATCGGGAACGCGGAGCGCAGCTGGCTCAGCGGCACCTTGAGCACCCCCTTCGGCGGTGCGGGGTGCACGCCCACCCCGGCAGCGCCGAGGCCCCGGTCGACCAGGATCTGGGTGAACAGCCCACCGAAGGAGTGCCCCATGATGATCGGCGGTCGCGGCAGCGCCCGGATGATCCGGTCGTAGTGCGCGACGATCGTGGCGATGCTCTGCTGGGCGATCGGCGTGGGATCGTCGCGCAACTGCTCGACCGACTGGTCCATGCCGGGCCAGGCCGGGGCGAGGACGTGCATGCCCCGCGCCGTGTACCGGTCGATCCACCCCTCCCAGCTGCGCGGGGTCATCCAGAGTCCGTGGATCAGTACGACCGTGTCGACTCGGCCCTGCGGCGTGGCGCCCATCGTGTCTTCCCCCCGGTGTCGTGGCATTCGATCCGGCGGTTACCCGCTGCCGTGCGCGGAATTCCTCCGCCGGCCGCCAGGGCTGCTCGCAGCCCCGGCACCGGGGCGCTGCGGTCCGCTGGTGCCGCTCCCGGCGGACGTCACGCTCCGTATCGCACCGGCCTGCCGGCCCGCCGGCCGGCGTCCATGCCGAGCGGAACGGCTGGCTGCATGGCGACTGAGGCTCTGTGCCTCCGCCGCTCAGGCGGTCGGCGGCGGCGTGGGTAGCTGCTCGACCACGACCAGGCTGCTGCCGGGGCGGACCTCGGCGAGCAGCTCACGCTGGCCGCTGCGGGTGACCCGGATGCAGCCGTTGGTGGTGTTCTCGCCCAGGTCGTCGTCGTTGTGCCAGGTGTGCAGGCCGATGTGGGCGCCGCGCAGGCTGGCCGGCACCGCCTCGGGGTCGTCGGGCACCGAGCCGAGGGCGTAGATGTCCACCCCGCCGTAGACCCGCTCGGGCGGTTCGGTACGGCCCAGGATGAACGTTCGCCCGAGGGGGGTCTCCTGCCCGGCCTGGCCGAGGCTGGTCTGCCAGGACCGCATCGCCTTGCCGGCCCGGTACCAGGTGAGCCGGTGCACCTTGCGCTCCACCACGATCTGGTCGCGCAGCGGCACGGTGTCGAACCCGCCGGGTGGCAGCCACGCGAGGCGTCGGTTCGCCGACGGCAGCAGGACGGCCGTCCAGCCGACCCGCCGCTCGGCGATCGGCACGGTCAGCTCCACACCGGCGAGTGTCGGTTCGAGGAAGGCCAGCGGACGTCCGCCCGGCGCGTCGTACGCGGCGATCCGCCGGGTCGGGTGCACGCCCTCGGTCAGTGGCGTGGTGTCCATGGTGGCCGGATCGGCCGGGAACCCCTTCGGCGCCGGGTCGTAGTCGACCACCGGCAGCCCGTCCGGGGCGGGAGCCGCCGCCGGCACCGACTCCTCGGGGCTCTGCTCGATGCTGCTCGGCGTCGGGTCGGGCGCCGCCGCGACCGGCCGGTCGCGGTTCGGCGAGCGCGGGGTGAGGGCCTGGCCGACCAGCAACGCGACGGTCAGCAGCGCGGCCACGGCGATGGCGGCGACCACCCAGACACCCCGACGACGGTACGGAGCCATTCGGTCAAACTGCACCAAAGCACTGTATCGGACCTGGGCCGTAAGGAAGGGGCCCGTGCCGCACAAAAGGCGACAAGGGCCCCTTCCCGCCTTCTCAGACCCGCGCGCCGATGTGGATGGCCACCGCGTCGTGGGCAGGAACGTTGGCGGCGAACCAGCCGCTACCGTCCACGGTGATCACCGGCCCGCTGCAGATGCCGCCCGCGTACGTGCCGTGGATGACGTCGCAGTACCGGCCGGCGGGCAGTCCGGTGTAGTACGAGCGGCCGTTCACCGCCGAGTCCTCGTCGTTGACGGTGATGTAGCCCTTGCCGCTGCGGCTGAACGCGATGTGGTTGTTGCCGTTGTCGTACCAGTTGGCCACTCCCGCGCCCTCGGTGGCGTTGCGGAACCCGACCATGTTGGCGATCACCGGCCAGCGGTGCTCGCACTCCCAACCCGAGTAGCAGGTGGTGTTGAGCGTCTTGTTGGCGCCGTCCGAGGGTGGGCCGGCGTCCCGGTTGCTGAAGGTGTAGCTGGACATGACGGTCGGCGAGCCGTACGGCCAGGCCAGCATGAACGCGTTCGCCAGCGCGTAGATGCCCCGGTCCCGGTAGGTGAGCACGCCGCCGACGTCGCGCTGGGTGTCGTGGTTGTCGACGAACACCGAGGCGACTCCGGTGGGCAGGTGCCCCCAGCCCTCACCGAAGTTGCGCAGGTAGGCCAGCCGCTCCGAACGGAACACCCGGGCCAGGTCCTTGCCGTAGCGGAACTCGTGCACGTCGCCGTTGCCGGTGTACTCGGTCGGCTGGATCGGCTCACCGGCGCCGTAGATGACCTCCTGCACGATGTACGCGGAGCGGGAGAGCTTGCCCCTGATCGCGGCGATGTCGGCGGCCGGCATGTGCTTGCTGGCGTCGAGCCGGAAGCCGTCCACGCCGAGTGAGAGCAGGTCGTTGAGGTACGACGCGATCTTCGTGCGGACGTAGTCCGACTCGGTCTTCAGGTCCGACAGGTTGACCAGTTCGCAGTTCTGCACTTCGTACCGGTCGTTGTAGTTGACGATGTCGTCGCTGCCGTTGCGCCCACAGTGGTGGAAGTCCTGGGTTTGGTAGATGCCCGGGTAGTCGTAGTGCGAGTAGGGCGAGCCGGCCCAGCCGGTGCCGCCGTTGGCCTGCCCGGACATGTGGTTGATGACCGCGTCGACGAGCACCTTGACCCCGGCGGAGTGGCAGGTGTTCACCATCGACTGGAACTGGGCGCGGGTGCCCTTGCGGGACTCGATGCGGTAGCTGACCGGCTGGTACGCCAGCCACCACTGGTTGCCCCGTACGTGCTCCTGCGGGGGCGAGACCTGGACGTAGCCGTAGCCCTTCGGGCCGAGCGTGCTCTGGCACTCGCTGGCCACCGAGGGCCAGTTCCACTCGAAGAGCTGGACGATGACCTTCTTGTTGCCCGCCGGGGCGGCGGCGGCCGGGGGTGCCGTCACGGTGAGGGGGACGAGCAGGCTGGCGATCAGGCCGAGGGCGAGGATCGCCGAGCCGCGTCGACGACGGTGCATCGAGGACTCCTGACGGGAGCGGGGGTGGGGTGGTGCTGCGGGGGAACACCGGGATTGCTTGAATCTTGCAACCCATGCTGAAAATTGCCGAAAGATTACAAGCACGTTGCAACGGCTGTCAATGCATGGGCGTCAATCGGTGTCCGTCCCGTCACGAGGGGTTCGGCTACTACGCGCGCCGCCGCCGGTTGGTTCGATCCGGCCCAGAAATTTCCATCCCCAGGTGATCCGCACGCCCCGTCCGTCCGTACTGGATGGGGGAGCAGGGGTCGGCCGGTGGTGCGCCGCCGCGAGACGATCGAGGAGCAGATGGCCCGGGCAAAGCAGAACGAGAAGGCCACCACGGTCCGGACCAGCGCCAGCAGCCGTGGGGTACGAACTCGGTCGCGGTCGGCGACCATGCTGCTGATCGCATCGGTGGTCGCCGCGCTCTGGGCGGCGACGATGCTGACCGGCGCGGGACAGACGGCGTACGCGTACGGCTTCTTCTTCACCGAGTTCTTCGCCGGGGTGATCGCCCTGGTGTCGCTGAGCATCACCGTGATGCTCGGCCTGCTCGCCACCGACCGGCTGGTGCTGAGCATCCCGCACCGGGTGTTGATGCAGTCGGCGCACCGGGCAACCGGCGTCCTGGGCGTGGCCGGGCTGGGCTTCCACGTGCTTACCAAGATCGCCACCGGGCGGGCGGCGGCGACCGACTCGCTGATCCCGTTCGTCGGCGGCCGAGGGCTCTACGTCGGCCTCGGCACCGTGGCCGCCCTGCTGATGGTCAGCGTGATCTGGACCGGCATCATCCGGGCCCGCTTCGCCGGCGTCGGCCCGAAGTGGCTGTGGCGCGCCCTGCACTCCACCGCGTACCTGGCCTGGCCGTTCGCGGTGCTGCACGGCCTCAACGCCGGCCGGGCCGCGAACTCCTGGGTGGTGCTCAGCTACCTCGCCTGCATCCTGCTGGTCGTGTTGGCGCTGCTGGTGCGGCTCTCGGTCACCATCGGCCGGCGCAGCCGCGAGCAGCACCAGGCCGCCGTGCGCAACGCGGTGATGGCCGGCCGGGGCAGCGTGGAGAGCCGCGGACGGTCGCTGCTGGCCGGCCTGACTCGACGCCGCGACACCAGCGAGGACAAGCGTCCCGCCTGGGCGGAGGCCACCACCGCCAGTTGGACCGCACCACCCGCCAGCTCAAGGCGGCGCGACCCCGAGCGGTTCACCGTCCCGGTGGTGCCCGAGCCCGGCTCACTCGCCGAGCCGGCCCGGCCCAGCCGACGGCGGCGGGACGAGGAGCCGGCCGCCCGGCAGGACGTCGACCGGCCGACGCGCGGGCGCCGCGACGAGGCGGAACCCCGCCGGTCCGCCCGCCGCAGCGCGCAGGAGATTCCCACCCGTCCGCGCGACGAGGAGGAGTTGGAGCCCGTGGCCCGCCGGCGCGGTGAGCGCAGCCGGACCCGGACCCGGGACGAGGCGGCCACCACCGGCCGGCGACGCGGCACCGCGCCGGTCGAGGAACCGGTCGCCGAACGGCCCAGCCGCCGCTCCCGTACCGAGGACGAGGGCAGCCGGTACTCGGCGCCGCCACGACGGACGCTCGACGAGGCCGAGGAGCCGTGGGACAGCCCGCGCCGCTGGCAGGCCGCCGAGCCGATCTCCGCCGAGCCGATCTCGGCCGGCCCGATCTCCGGCAGCCCGATCTCCGCCGGCCCGATTTCGGCGGCGCCGCGCAGCGGCAGCGGCCGGCACAGCGCCGAGGACGACCTGCCGGAGGAGCCGGACTACTGGCGTCCGCCGGCCCGGTACGTCCCCGAGGAGGTGCCGCCGCCCGTCGACGACACCCCGACCCTGGTCGACCTGGCGTCGCGGCGAGCCCGTCGGGCCGCCGGCGAGGGCCGCTCCGCCAAGCGCCGCAAGGCCAGCGCGGACGCCGTGGACGGCGCGTACTGGGCCGGACTGCGGGGTGAGGCCAAGTGATGCGGACGACCGTGCCCCCGGTCGCCTGCGTGGGCGAGCCCCGACTGACCGCCGGCTTCGCCGAGTTCGGCCGGCTCGACCTGGCCGCGCACGAGGAGGTGCACGGGCCGATCGGCCCGATGGAGCCGGCCCAACTGCTCCGGCTCGCCGAGGGCATGCAGCTCAAGGGCAAGGGCGGGGCCGGCTTCCCGTTCGCCCGCAAACTGCGCGCCGTGCTGGAGTCCTGTGAGCGGCAGGACCTCGCCGCCGTGGTCGTGGTCAACGCTACCGAGGGTGAGCCGGCCAGTTGGAAGGACAAGGTGCTGCTCACCCGCGCGCCGCACCTGATCCTCGACGGCGCGGCGTTGGCCGCGTACGCCCTGGACGCCGAGGAGATCGTGATCGGTGTGGCTGACGACGGGGTCGGCCGGGAGTCGCTGATGGAGGCGCTGAGCGAGCGCCGGATGCCGGTGCCGGCCACCATCGTCACCGTGCCGCACCGGTTCATCTCCGGCGAGGGCGGCGCGCTGGTCAACGGGATCAACGGGTTGCCGCACATCCCGCCGGGCACCAAGAAGCGCTCCAGCGACTCCGGTGTCGGTGGACTGCCCACGCTGCTGTCCAACGCCGAGACGTACGCCCAGCTCGCCGTCGGGGCGCGACTCGGCCCGTACGAGTACGCGGCGCTCGGCACCGACGACGAGCCCGGCACCGTGCTGCTCACCGTGACCGGCGCGGCGGGCCGACCGGCCGTGGTGGAGTGCACCGCGGGCATGCCGCTGCGCGACGTCCTCGACCTGTGCGAGGTCCCGGACGTGCAGGGCATCCTGATGGGCGGCTACCACGGCAAGTGGATCACCCCTGAGGCGGCGGAGAAGGCCGAGGTCTCCCGCAAGGGCCTGGCCGCCGTCGGCGGCACCCTGGGCGCGGGCATCATCGTCCCGCTCGGTGTCGACACGTGTCCGCTCGGTGAGGCCGCGCAGGTGGTGCGCTACCTGGCCGGCGAGTCCGCCGGCCAGTGCGGCCCCTGCAAGATGGGCCTGCCGGACCTGGCCCGCGCCGTCGACCTGGCCGTCGCCGGCAGCCAACCGGCCGACGTGGTACGCGCCGCCGCCGGCGAGGTGAAGGGCCGGGGCGCGTGCAGCCACCCGGACGGCACCGCCCGGTTCGCCCTCTCCGCGATCGAGGTCTTCGCCGACGACCTGCGGATGCACAGCACCGGCGACGGCTGCGGCCGGCGGGTCAAGGGCGTGATGGGGCTGCCGGGCGCGCCCGATACCAACCCGCAGAAGCTCACCCTGGACTGGTCGCGCTGCGACGGTCACGGGCTCTGCGCGCACGTGGTGCCGGACTTCATCCGGCTCGACGGCAACGGATATCCGGCCTTCCCGGCCACGCCGGTGCCGACCTGGCTGCGCGAGGGCGCGCTGAAGGCGGTCAAGGTCTGCCCGGAACTCGCCCTGCGCCTGGCCAAGGCCGAGTAGGGACGCCTGCGCAACGCCGGTGTTCCGTCCTGACGACGAACGGAGAAGCGGATGCCGATGGGGATCGGGCGAACAACGGTCGGGTTTCTGCCCCGCGCCGCCACCGTCGGGGCGCTCGTCGCCGCCCTGCTCGCCACGGCGTCCTGCACCGGCACGGTGCCGCCCGACGCTGCTGCCGCCGGGGCCGCGCCGGCCCCGACCAGCGCCCCGGCCGCGCCGACCGGCACACCGGCCGACTCGCCGTCGGCCGCGCCCGCCCCGATCCCGGACACGCTGCGCTTCGCCGGCACCACCCTCACCGGCGGCGCGTTCGACGCGACGCGGCTCGCCGGCCGACCCGTGGTGCTCTGGTTCTGGGCGCCGTGGTGCGCCACCTGCGCCAGTCAGGCGTGGACGGTGGCTGAGATCGCGCCGCGTTACCGGGACACCGTGCCGATCGTCGGCGTCGCCGGGCTCGGCGAACAGAAGGCCATGAAGGACTTCGTCACCGAGTTCGACCTGGACGGCACCACGCAGATCGACGACCGTAAGGGGACGCTCTGGCGTCGGTTCAAGGTGACCGAACAGAGCATCTTCGTGATCATCGACCGGGACGGCAAGGTGGTCCACCAGGGCTTCCTGGACGGTGAGGCGCTCACCGCCAAGGTCGCCGCGCTGGCCGGGGCGTGACCGCCCCGCTGCTGCTCGCGCTGACCGCCGGCATGCTCGGCGCGGTCAACCCGTGCGGCTTCGCGCTGCTGCCCGCGTACCTCTCGCTGTTGGTCGCCGGGCCGTCGGACACCCGGGGGGCGGTCGGCCGCGCGCTCACCGCGGCGGCCGGGCTGACCCTGGGGTACGTGCTGGTCTTCGGCGCGTTCGGCCTGGCGGTCGCGCCGCTCGCCGGTTGGCTGCGGCCCCGGCTGCCGTGGCTGACCATGACGCTCGGCGTGCTGCTGGTGGTGGCCGGCTGTTGGCTGCTCGCCGGCCGGCGACTGCCCGCCCCCGGCTGGTCCGCGCGGGCACCCCGACTGACCCGCTCCTGGCCGTCGATGGCGCTGTTCGGCGCGGCGTACGCGCTGGCCTCGCTCGGCTGCGCCATCGCGCCGTTCCTGGCCATCGTGGTGACCAGCCTCCAGGCCGGCTCGACCGGCGAAGGGCTGGCGCTGTTCGGCGCGTACGCCCTCGGGATGGGTCTGGTGGTCGCGGTCGCAGCGCTCGGTGTGGCGCTGTTGCGCGACGGCCTGGTGGCCCGGCTGCGGGTTGCCGGCGCCCTGGTGCCCCGGCTCAGCGGCCTGGTGCTGCTGATCACCGGCGGGTACGTCGCCTGGTACGGCTGGTACGAGTTGCGGCTGTTCGACGGCCGCCGAGAAGCCCTACACGACCCGGTGATCCGCGCAGCCGCCCACGTCCAACAAACCCTGGCCGCCGCCCTGGACAAACTAGGCCCAGCACTCCTCCTAGCGGCCCTGACAGCCCTACTGCTCCTAAAAGCCCGCTCCCGCCCCCGCCCTCACTCCCGCGATCTTGCAGTTTCTGCCGCGACAAAAGCCGCAGAGCACCCTATTTCGGGGACCGAAACTGCAAGATCGACGGGAGGGGCGGAGGCTCGGGGTGGGCGGGGCAGTTAGCGCGGGGTGGGGGTTAGGCGGTCGGTGCCTAGGCGGTCTTGGAGGACCTTCGGGATCAGCACGCTGCCGTCGGTTTGCTGGAACTGCTCCAGGATGGCCGGGAAGAGCCTGCTCGTGGCCAGCGCCGACCCGTTGAGCGTGTGCACGAACCGGGTCTGCTTGCCGCCCGGCTCGCGGTAGCGGATGGCCGCCCGGCGTGCCTGGTAGTCGCCGCCCCAGGAGACCGACGACACCTCCTTGTACTTGTCCATGCTCGGCATCCACACCTCGATGTCGAGGGTCTTGCGCATGGACGCGCTGGCGTCGCCGGCCGACAGCAGGCTGCGCTGGTAGTGCAGCCCCAGCTTCTCGACCAGGCTCTCGGCGTGGGTGACCATCTCCTCCAGCGCCGCGTCCGCCTGCTCGGGCAGCGTGAACTGGAAGATCTCCACCTTGTTGAACTGGTGGCCCCGCACGGTGCCGCGCTCGTCCGAGTGTGAGCCGGCCGCCTCCCGGCGGTAGCACGGCGTGTACGCGAACCGCTTCAGCGGCAGCTTCGGCGTCTCCAGGATCTCGTCCTGGTACGCCCCGAGGATCGCCGTCTCCGAGGTGGGCAGCAGGAACTGCCCGCGCGGGGCGGACTCCCGGTCCAGGTGGTAGACGTCGTCGTAGAACTTCGGGAACTGCCCGGCGGCGAAACCGGCCGTGTCGAGCAGCAGGTGCGGCGGCAGCAGGAACTCGTAGCCGGCCTTGATGTTCTCGTCGATGAGGAAGTTCAGCAGCGCCCACTCCAGGCGGGCGCCCATCCCCGTGTACATCCAGAAGCCGGAGCCGCCGAGCTTCACGCCCCGCTCGTGGTCGACCAGACCGAGCATCCGCGACAGCTCCACGTGATCGCGGACCTTCTCGATCACCGGGGCCTCACCGAAGGTCTTGACGACCCGGTTGGCCTCCTTGCCGCCGGGGAGGACGTCGTCGGCGGGCAGGTTGGGCAGCTCGCTCATCGCGGTGCGCAGCCGGGCCTGCACCTCGTCCAGCTCGGACTCCAGCTCGGAGAGCTGCCGGCGGCCGGCATCGGGCGCGGCGGCCTCCGGCTCGCGGCCGGCGCGCTTCGCCTCCGCGTACGCCCGCGCCTCCGCCTTGCGGCGCTGCCGATCGGCGTCGATCTCCGTGATGAGTGCGCGTCGTTCCTGGTCGAGCCGCTGGATCTCGTCCAGGGCACGGGTGACCTCGGCGGGATCCAGACGCTTCGCCAGCGCGGTCGCCACCGCCTCGCGATCCTTCCGGATCAACTCCATGTCGAGCATGCTGCTCCGTACGCCTCCGTCCGGGGTCAGGTGGACCACCAGATGCTACCGTCGCGCCCCTTTCGACCCGGGACGGGGAGTGACGGCCCGGTTCAGAGCCGGATCGGCATCAGCACGGAGAAGGTGTCCGCGTCGTCCGGACGGCGTACGGCCAGCGGGGCGATCGGCCCGTCCAGCTCCAGCACCAACTGCGGCCCGCCGGCCGCGTCCAGCGCGTCGAGCAGGTAGTCACCGTTCACCCCGATGCGCAGCCCGCCGGCCCGGTGCGGCTCGCGGCCCGTGCCGGCCGGGTGGGGCTCGGGCAGGTCGGTGGGGTCCAGCAGGCGCAGGTCACCCCGGTCGTCGAGGCCGAGGACGCTGACCGCCAGCGGCCTGCCGGCGTGCTCACGGACCACCGTGGGGGCGGCCGGGTCGGTCAGCGCGGCACGCAGCGCCGCCACGTCCACCGGGATGCGGTACGTGGCGGGCCGCTCGCCGACCGCCTCGCGCAGCAGCCGACGGTAATCCGGGAAGTCGTAGGGCAGGGCCGTGCCGGTCAGCGTCCGGCCGCTCACCACCGCCCGCAGGTCGGTGCCGGCCACGGTCAGCCGTACCGGCTCGGCGTCGGCGTTGTCGAGCAGCCGGCGGAGCCGGTCGACGAGGTCCACCGGCAGGAGCATCCGCGCTGGCGGACCGTCGACGTCCGCCGCCGCTCGGGCCAGCGCGAGTCGGTGCCGGTCGGTGGCGACAAGCCGAACAGCGTCCGGCTCCACGTCGAGCAGCACCCCGCAGAGCACCGGCAGCTCCGGGTCGACGCCGACGGCGAAGCGCACCGCGTCCAGCGCGGCGGCCAACCCGGCGGGGGAGAGCAGCAGCGTCGTGGCCGTGGCCGGCGTCGGGTCGACCAGGGCGCGGAGCCGGACGATCTCGCGGCGGGCGTCGGCGAGCCCATCGGCCAGCCGGCGCAGGTGCGCGTCGAGCAGGCGGTGCACCTCGGCGGGCTTCGCGCGGACCGCGGCGGCGATCTCCGGCACCGGCATGCCGACCCGGCGTAGCCCGGCCACCAGCCGGGCCGGGCCGATCTGCTCGTCGGTGTACCAGCGGTAGCCGGTCACCGGGTCGACCAGGGCCGGCTCCAGCACCCCCGCCGAGTCGTAGAAGCGCAGGGCGCTCACGGTCAGGCCACTGACCCGGGCCAGCTCGCCGATGCTGTGCAGGTCGCTCACCACATCCGGCATCCTGCCCCCTCGACCTGGTCGAGGGTCAAGCCGCCGACCCGGTCCCACGCTCCGCCGGGCTCTCGCCCCGCTCCAGCACCCGGAAGGTGAGCCCGGCCCGGATCAGCCGGTCGAGCAGCGCGTCACCCATCGCGCTGACCGGGGTGAGCTGACCGGCGGTCGGCGGCAGGTCGTCGAGTGCCAGGCAGAGCGCCGACTCGGCGAGCATCTTCGCCGTCTCGTCGTAGCCCGGGTCGCCGCCGGCGACCTCGGTGACCACCCGTTGACCGCCGCCGGTGCCGACGAACCGGACCCGGAACCAGGACGCCGCTCGCTGCTGCGGCGTCGGCCCCTGCCCGGACGCGAGCCGACCGAGCAGCCAGCGTCGGGTGGGTGGCAGCTTCACCAGGCCGACCAGCGCGCCGAGCCCCACCGCGCTGACCAGCACCGTCGGCAGCCGCTTCAGGGCGGCGAAGTGCCGGTAGCGGAAGTCCGGGCCGTACTCGGGGCGGGCCGCCGCCGACCGGCGGATCACCTGCGGGTCGATGGTGGGCAGCGGCACGGTCCAGATGCCCAGCTCCGCCGAGCGGGCCAGCCGGCCGGGCACCGCCCGGACCCGGCGGTCGGTGGGGCGCGGCTCGACGGCCCGGCGGGCGCGGGCGGCCCGGCTCGCCTCCCCGGTCCGGGAGAACGCGGTGAGCGCGGAATGGTACGTGCCGGCGGAGAATCGGCCACCCGCGCGCACGTGGCCGTCCACGCAGATTGGACCGTCGGCGGGCAGCTGCTTGACGGTGAACCAGACGCCCAGGTCGTGCGGGATGGAGTCGAACCCGCAGGCGTGCACCAGCCGCGCGCCGGTGCGGGTCGCCTCGGCGTGGTGCCGGACGTACATCAGGTCGACGAACTCCGGCTCGCCGGTGATGTCCAGGTAGTCGGTGCCGGCCTCGGCGCAGGCGGCGACGAGCGGCTCCCCGTGGTGGATGTACGGGCCGACGGTGCTGGCGACCACCCGGGCGCTCCGCGCCACCGCGCGTAGCGAGTCGGCGTCGGTCACGTCGGCGGTGAGCAGCGCCAGGTCGGCCAGCGCCGGGTCGATCGCGGTGAGCCGGGCGCGTACGGCGTCGAGGCGATCCCGGTTACGCCCGGCCAGCGCCCAGCGCAACCCGGGTGGCGCGTGCCGGGCCAGGTATTCAGCGGTCAATCCGCCGGTGAACCCGGTCGCGCCGAACAGCACCACGTCGTACGTCCGCTCCCCAGCCATCCCCGGAGTCTGCCACCCATCGACCTCGATCGCCGAGGGCGGTTCACGGCGTGAACACGGCTCGGACGCACCCGTCGGCGCGATCCCGGAACAGCGCGTACCCGTGCGGGCCGTCCTCCAACGGCAACTGGTGGGTGGCCAGGTGCTCGGTGCGCAGCTCGTCGCGGGCCATCCGGTGCAGCAGCATCGGCACGTCCCGCAGGTCCGGTCGGCGGGCCCCGCGCAGCGTGAGCCGCTTGTCGGTCACCGCGCCCAGCGGGAACGCGTCGACGAACGCGTCCGCACCGCCGAGCACCACCACCACGCCGTCCTTGCGGCAGGCGTGCACCGCCTCGTGCAGCGCGTCCGGGCGGTCGGCGCCCCGGCCGGCGAGACGTTCGGCGAGGGACCGCGCGGGCGGTGCGCCGACGGCCAGCACGCACACGTCCGCGCCGCGTCCACCGCTGCGGTCCCGCAGCTCCGACCCGACATCGGTACGGCGGTAGTCGAGCGGCTCCGCGCCGGCGTGCCGTTCGGCCATCCGCAGCCGTTCCTCGTGCCGGTCCACGACGAGCACCCGGGCGGCACCGCGCAGCATCGCCGCGCGGGCCGTCAACTGGCCCACCGCACCGGCACCCCACACCGCCACCACGTCGCCGGGCCGCACCTCGCCCAGCTCGGCCGCCAGCCAGCCGGTCGGCGCCGCGTCGGCGGCGAACAGCGCCCGGTCGTCGCCGACCGCGTCCGGCACCCGGAACGCGCCCACGTCGGCGTATGGCACCCGGACGTACTCGGCGTGACCGCCGGCGAAGCCGCCCGCCGCCCGGGGCCGGCCGAAGCAGCCGGCGTCCGGGTGACCCCAGCCAAGATCGGCGGTCGCCGGGTCGGTGCTGCCGTTGTCGCAGCAGGAGTGCCGGCCCTGACGGCAGTACCAGCATCCACCGCAGGCGACGCTCGCGCCGACCACCACCCGGTCCCCGATCCGGTGTCGCCGGACCGCCGGACCGGCCTCGACCACCTCGCCCAGGAACTCGGTGCCGAGGACGTCACCGGCACGCACGAGCGGGTCCCGACCGGCCAGCAGCGGCAGGTCGGCACCATTGGTGGCGCTGCGCCGGACGCGGACGATGGCGTCCCGCTCGTTGCGCAGCTCGGGGTCGGGCACCTCGCGTACCGCCAACTCGTCGGCGGCCACCCAGCACAGCGCCCTCACCCGCGGGCCTCGTGGCGGTCCAGCGCGGAGCGGTCCGCGCGCAGCACCTCACCGGCCTCGACGTGCTGCTTGACCTGGCGCAGCGTTCGGCGGACCAGCAGCCGCGGGTCGTCACCGACCAGGTGCGCGGCCAGGCCGACCGTCGGTGCGGCGCTGGCCCGCGGGCGGGCGGCCAGCTCGGTGCCCCGGTCGCCGGGGGCCGGGCGCACCCGCACCTCGACCGCGCCGTCCAGGCGGCGCAGCGGCTCGGGCCACCGGCCGCCCGGAAGCACCTGCTCCGGGGGGCGATCCACCGTCACCACCTCCCACCGGGCCGTCGCGGCCGGGTCGCCGTCCGCGCCGGGCCGGCCCCGCCACCGGGGTACGCGCAGCAGCCGCACCGCCCCGGTCAGCGCAGCGCCGCCCAGGGCGGATCCCGCGCGCCTCAGCCGTCCCATCGGTCCCACCCGTCCTGCCAGGTCCACGTCCCCCGATCGTCGGTCGGGGCCGGGTGAAGCGGGCTCGCCCGGAAGGGGTGAACCGGCCCTGGTCGGGTAACCGCTCGCCGACCGGGGGGTGGGACGTCGGCGGGGGGTGGGGCCGGGTGACGGAACAGCGTGATCGCGTGCGGGTGGGTACGGCGGCGGGGCTCCCCGGGGAGCCGCCGCTGCTGGCATCCCGGCTGACCCCGGCCGTGCCGCCCGAGCCCGTGGTGGCCCGGCCCCGCCTGCTGCGTCGGCTCGACGAGGGCAGCGCCGGGCCGGTCACCCTGGTCACCGCGCCCGCCGGTTGGGGCAAGACCACGCTCCTCGCCACCTGGGTGCGGCTGGCCGGCACCGCACCCGAGGCCGACGCCGGGCCGCTGGTGCCCGACTCCGGGCCGCTGGTGGTGCCCGAGGTCGGGCCGGAGCCGGCGTGGGTGTCGGTGGAGGCCGGCGACGACGGCGACCGGCTGTGGGCGTACCTGGCGGCGGCGCTGCGGACCGCGACCGGGGCGGCGGACGACAACCCGCTGGCCCCGCTGCCCGCCGGGCCGCCGCGCCCCGACCAACTGGAACTGCTCGCGGCCGGGCTGGCCGCCCTGGAACGTCCGGTGCTGCTGGTCCTGGACGACCTGCACCGGGTCACCGACCCGGCGGCGCTGACCGGGCTGGAGTTCCTGCTGCGCCACTGCGAGCAGCGGCTGCACCTGGTCGTCGGCGCGCGGGCCGGGCTGCCGCTGGCCCTGCACCGGCTGCGCCTCGCCGGTGAGCTGACCGAGATCGGCCCGGACGAGTTGGCCTTCACCGACGACGAGGTGGCCGACCTGCTCACCGCGCACGGCGCGGCGCTGCCCGCGACCGCGGTACGCCGACTGCGGGAGCGCACCGGGGGCTGGCCGGCCGCGCTGCGGATCGCCGTACTGGCGCTGCGCGGGCAGCCCGACCCGGAGCGCTGGGTGGGGCAGTTCGGCGGCGACCAACCGGAGATCGCCGGTTACCTGCACGAGGAGGTGTTGGCGGCGATCGACCCGGCCGACCGGGACCTGCTGCGCCGCACCGCCCTCGCCGAGACCATCTGCGCCGATCTGGCCGAGGCGCTGACCGGCCGCGCCGACGCCGGGCAGGCGCTGGCCGACCTGGCCGGGGCCGGTGGCCTCCTGCGCCGGGAGGACAGCCGCCCACCCTGGTACCGCTGCGACCCACTCCTCGCCGACCTGCTCCGGGCCGAGCTGGCCCGGCTGCCCAGCGACGAGCTGCGTGAGCTGCACGTACGGGCGGCCGACTGGTACGCCGGGGACGGTCGTCCGGCCGACGGGCTGCGGCATGCCCTGGCGGCCGGCCGGTGGGATCTGGCCGGGGACCTGTTCGTCGCGCACTGGCCGGAGCTGACCCGGTACGACGACGAACCGGTCCGCGGCCCGGCACCCCCGTCCCCGCCGCCGGACGTGGTCCGCGCCGATCCGGAGGTGGCCCTGGCCTGCGCCGCCGAGCGGGCGTACGTCGGCGACCTGCCGGCCGCCACCGGTCACCTGCGTACCGCCGTCGGATATGCGAACACCCTTCCGGTGCCGCGCCGGGACCGGTTCCAGCGGATGGCGACCGCCCTGGAGCTGACCATGGCCCGGCTCGCCGGTGACCGGACCGAGGTCCGTGCCGCCGCCGCCCGGCTACTGCGCACCCGTCCGGTCGACACCCCGCCGACCGGGCCGGCCAGCGCACATCCGGCACCCGGTTCCGCGTCGAGCGCCGACGACGCCGACCTGCGCGCCTTCACGGGCACCGCGCTCGGGCTCGTCGAGCTGGCCGGCGGCGGGCTGCCCACCGCACGGTTCATCCGGGCGCGGGTGGCGGCCCGGGATGCGGGCCGGCCCCGCACCGAGCTGGTCTGTGCCAGTCGCTCCGCCCTGCTGCTCGCGGTGCGCGGCGAGCTGCGCGCGGCGGAGCGGGCGGCCCGCGACGCCCTGGGCATGCCGCCGTGCCGGGGGTGGTCCTGCCGGCTCGACTGCGCCTACGCGTACCTGGCGTTGGCCGTCGTGGCGCTGCACCGTGACCAGCCCGAGGAAGCTGCCGCGAACCTCGCGCTCGCCGTGCCGGCGACCGGCCCGGTCGGCGTCGTCGAGGCGGGTACCGGGCACGACTGGTCCAGCTCGGGAGGCGACCCGGTGGCGACGGCCCTGGCCGCGTGGTGCGGGGCGCAGCTGCACCGTGACGCCGGAGACCCGGCGGCTGGCCAGCGGATGCTCGTCCGGGCCCGCGAGTCACTGCCCGACGAGTCGGCCGCCGCCGAGCTGTCGGGTCTGCTGCGGGCCGTCGAGGCCGAGATCCGCGCCGAGAGGGGCGACCAGGACGGCGCCCGAGCCCTGCTCGCCGACGTCAGCGGCGACCCGGACAGCCCGGCGCTCGCCGTGGCCCTGGCCCGGCTGGAGCTGCGAGCCGGTGACCTCTCCGCCGCCGGGCGGGCCCTGCCGGAGTGGCAGGCGCCGCCCGCCGCGACCTGGCCCCTGCCGGTACGCCTGGACGCCGGCCTGCTGGAGGCGGTGCTGGCCGACCGGGGCGGGGACGCGCGCCGGGTCGGCCGGACCCTGGAGCAGGTGTTGGACCTGGCCGGCGCGCAGGGCTGCCGGCGGGTCTTCACGCGCGCCGACCCGTCGGTGCGGGACCTGCTGGCCGCGCACCTGGACGCGGGCACCGCGCACTTCCCGCTGGTCAGCGACCTGGTGCGGGGGGCCGAGCAGAGCACGGCCCGACCCGGCGGCGAGCCAGCGGAAGCGCTCGACGAGCCGCTCACCGAACGGGAGCTGACCATCCTGCGTTACCTGCAGAGCATCCTGTCCAATGTGGAGATCGCCGCCGAGCTGTCACTCTCGGTCAACACGGTGAAGACCCACGTCCGCAACATCTACCGCAAACTCGGCGCGACCCGCCGGCGCGAGGCGGTCCGGCGGGCGCGCGAGCTGCGCCTGATCTGAGCGGCCGATCAGCCGTGCCGGGTCAGGCGTCGGCCGCCGCGTCCACGGCGGCCAGCAGGTCGGGCAGGTCGTACCCGCCGTCGTGCCGGACGTCGTTGATGAACAGGGTCGGCGTGCCGTTCACCCCGCTGCGGATCCCGCCCACGAAGTCCCGGCGCACCCGGTCGGCGTACGCCCCGCGCTCCACCTCGCCGTTCACCTCGTCCGGCGGCAGTCCGAGCTGCTCGACGCCGAGCGAGAGGTGCACCGGGTCCAACTGGTCCTGGTGCTCGTACAGCCAGTCGTGCATCTCCCAGAACCGGCCCCGACTGGCGGCGGCCTCGGCGGCCTCGGCCGCACGCTCGGCGTACGGGTGCACGTTGGCGATCGGGAAGTAGCGGTAGACCAGCCGTACCGTGTCGGCGCGCTGGCGCAGCAACTCGTGCAGGTTCGGGTACGCGGCACCGCAGAACCGGCACTGGAAGTCGCCGTACTCGATGATGGTGACCGCCGCGTTCGACGGCCCGCGGACGTGGTCCTCGACGGTTATCGGCTCCCGCAGCCGGGCGGTCACCTGAAGTGGCGTGGTCATCCGGCCATCACCTTCCGATCGGCGGCGATCCGCTCCAGCGCGTCGAAGATCCCGTCGGCGCCCGGGTTGACCTCCGGCGAGGACAGGTAGCTCCAGGCCACCGTGCCGGACGGGTCCAGCACCACGAGCGCCCGTGCCGTCACGCCCTGCGCGGTGTACGCGCCGTACCGGCGGGCCACCTCGCCCTTGGGCTC
This sequence comes from Micromonospora sp. NPDC047527, assembly GCF_040643015.1. NCBI lineage: Bacteria > Bacillati > Actinomycetota > Actinomycetes > Micromonosporales > Micromonosporaceae > Micromonospora > Micromonospora sp. NPDC047527. The sequence continues at coordinate 92,490 of NZ_JBEYTK010000009.1, forward strand.
GAAGTCGGCGAGCAGCGGAAACTCGATGCCCTGGCTCTGCGCGAACGCCCGGTGCGACCAGATGCTGTCCACCGAGATGCCGAGCACCACCGCCTGGTACTGGTCGAACACCGGTGCCGCCGCCTGGTAGAGCGACATCTGGTCACCGCAGACAGGGCTCCAGTCGGCGGGGTAGAAGGCCAGGACGACCGGTCGACCCCGGAACTGCTCGGGCCCGGTCTGGCGCCCGTCCGGAGTGCTCGCCAGGGTGAAACCGGGCGCGGGGCGTCCCGGCTGGATCAGCCCGTTCGGATCACTCATGGCCCCAGCCTGCACCTGGGGCGGGTGAGGTGGGCTCACCCGCCCCGGGTGGTTCCGCGCTCGCGGTCAGCGCAGGACCGGGGCGACCGCGATGTGGTTCTGGACCTCCCGGATGCCCGGCGCGGACCAGGCCACCTGCTCCACCTCGGCACGTTCGGGCATGGAGTGCACCAGCCCGGCGAGCACGGCCGTGTCACCGTGCACCCGGACACTGATCCGCTCGGCCTCGGTGGCCCCGGCGCGGGCGAGGGCGTCGACGATCCGTTCGGCCAGGTTGACACCGTCCGGCGGGGCGGCCGGTCGCACGGTGACGCCGTTGCTGACCCCGCGTACGCCGGTCAGCCGGCAGACGGCCCGCTCGGCGGCCCGGCGCTGGTACTCCCACTCGACCTCGCCGTGCAGCGTCACCCAGCCGGCCGACACGGTGACCTGGAGCTTCTCGATGGGCACGAACGCGTCCCACTCCAGCGCGTGGCCGGCCGCGGCGGCCAGGTCGGGGTCGGTGCGCTCGGCGCTGCCCGGCAGTCGCACGGCCAGGTCGTTGGCGACCGCCCGGACCTGGACCACGCGGTGCGCGGCCCGTTCGGCAGCCCATTTCTTGGCGTAGCTGTCCACCCGCCCGGTCAGCGTGACGACGCCCTCGGCGACTGTCACGCCGATCTCGTGCGGCTGCACCCGGGGTTCCCAGGTCAACTCGTCGAGTACGGCGGACTGGATGTCCTGGTCGGTGCGGCTGATCGTCGCGATGGCCATCGGTCCCTCCTCCGCTGTGTGACTGGCGGACCGGGTGACGGCCGCGGCCGAAGGCCCGCCCGGGATCCGATCCTGCCGCCGGCCGGGGTGACCCGTCCTCATCCGGTGCGGGTGACGGGTCCGGCCCGGGCACGAACATCGATGGGAGCGCTTCCAAAGCGGCTGCGGATCGGTTAGGGTAAGCGCGTTCCTCGATAGCGGAGAGCCGTCGCGTCGGGTGGTTGGAGCCAGGGCAGCTCCGGCCCGTCCCCAGCGTCGCGTGCCCGTCCCCCGGGCCACGGCGTCACCACCCGCCGCTCCCGTCCCCCGGGCGTGCCTCCCGAGAGGAACCGCGCATTTGTTGAAGAGTCTCGCCGGTGCCGCCGTGTCCGCGCTGGTCGTCGCCACGGCCGTCGTGGTGACCCCGTTCACCGCCGCCGGCTCGGCGTCGGCGCTGGCCGCCGCCGACGCGTACACCTGGCGCAACGTCCAGGTCGGCGGCGGCGGCTTCGTACCCGGCATCGTCTTCAACCCCACCGAGAAAAACCTGATCTACGCCCGCACCGACATCGGCGGGGCGTACCGCTGGGAGCAGGCCAGCCAGTCGTGGACGCCGTTGCTCGACTGGGTCGGTGCCGACCGGTGGGGCTACAACGGGGTGGTCAGCATCGCCACCGACCCGGTGCAGACCAACCGGGTGTACGCGGCGGTCGGCATGTACACCAACGGGTGGGACCCGAACAACGGCGCGATCCTGCGCTCGGCCGACAAGGGCGCCACCTGGCAGATCACCGAGTTGCCGTTCAAGAACGGCGGCAACATGCCGGGCCGGGGGATGGGTGAGCGGCTCGCCGTCGACCCCAACCGGAACAACATCGTCTACTACGGCGCCGAGGGCGGCAACGGGCTGTGGCGCAGCACCGACCACGGGGCGACGTGGGCCCGGGTCACCGCCTTCCCGAACGCCGGCAACTACCGGGCCGACCCCAGCGACCCGAACGGCTACAACGGGCAGAACCAGGGTCTGACCTGGGTGAGTTTCGACAAGAGCACCGGCACCGCCGGCTCCACCACGCAGACCATCTACGTGGGTGTGGCGGACAAGGACAACCCGGTCTACCGCAGCACCGACGGGGGCGTCAGCTGGGCGCGCATCCCCGGCCAGCCCACCGGCTACCTCGCCCACAAGGGCGTCGTCGACCCGGTCGGCGGTCACCTCTACATCGCCACCAGCGACACCGGCGGCCCGTACGACGGTGGCAAGGGCGACGTCTGGAAGTTCACCCGGTCGACCGGCGCCTGGACGCGGATCAGCCCGGTGCCGTCCACCAGCGCGGACGCCTACTTCGGCTACAGCGGTCTGACCATCGACCGGCAGCGCCCGAACACTCTGCTGGTCGCCACCCAGGTCTCCTGGTGGCCGGACGCGATCTTCTTCCGCAGCACCGACGGCGGGGCGAGCTGGACCCGGATCTGGGAGTTCAGCAACTACCCGGAGAAGACCCGTCGCTACACGATGGACGTCAGTTCGGTGCCCTGGCTGACCTTCGGCGTCAACCCGGCACCGCCGGAGGAAGCACCCAAGCTCGGCTGGATGAACGAGTCGGTGGAGATCGACCCACACGACTCCAACCGGATGATGTACGGCACCGGCGCCACCATCTACGGCACCACCGACCTGACCAGGTGGGACACCGGCGGCCAGTTCACCATCAAGCCGATGGTGCGCGGCCTGGAGGAGACCGCCGTCCTCGACCTGATCAGCCCGCCCAGCGGCGCGCCGCTGATCAGCGCGCTCGGCGACATCGGCGGCTTCCGGCACAACGACCTGGACACCATCCCGTCCATGCTGTTCACCCAGCCGGTCTTCACCAGCACCACCAGCCTGGACTACGCCGAGAGCAAGCCGGCCGTGCTCGTCCGCTCCGGCAACTTCACCGACGCCGACCGGCCCGGCGACAGTCACGTCGCCTTCTCCACCGACGGCGGGGCCACCTGGTTCCAGGGGACCGAGCCGTCCGGGGTCAACACCGGTGGCACGGTCGCCGCCGCGGCCGACGGCAGCCGGTTCGTCTGGGCGCCCGGCGACGCCGGTCAACAGGTGGTCTACTCGGTCGGCTTCGGCAACTCCTGGGCGGCGTCCACCGGCATCCCGGCCAACGCGACGATCGAGTCCGACCGGGTGGACCCCAACCGGTTCTACGGCTTCAGCGGCGGGCGGGTCTACCTCAGCACCAACGGCGGGGCGAGCTTCACCGCCACGGCGGCGACCGGGCTGCCCACCTCCGACGTCCGGTTCAAGGCCCTGCCCGGTCGGTCGGGCGAGCTGTGGCTGGCCGGGCCGGGCGGGCTGTGGCGCTCCACCGACTCGGGCGCCAGCTTCGCCAAGCTGAGCGGCGTCAGCGCCTCGGGCAACGTCGGCTTCGGCAAGGCGGCGCCCGGGCGCACCAACCCCGCGGTCTTCCTCTACGGCACCGTGGACGGCCAGCCCGGCGTGCACCGCTCCGACGACGCCGGGACGACCTGGGTACGCGTCAACGACGACCGCCACCAGTACGGCAACCCGACCGAGGCGCTGACCGGCGACCCCCGTGTCTACGGCCGGGTCTACCTCGGCACCAACGGCAGGGGCATCCTGGTCGGCGAGCGCACCGGCGGTCCCACCACGCCGCCCCCGACTACCCCGCCCCCGACTACCCCGCCTCCCACGACGCCCCCTCCGACCACCCCGCCGCCGACCACGCCCCCTCCGACGACGACGCCTCCGACCACGCCGCCTCCGGGTGCCGGGTGCGCGGCGACGTACCGGGTCACCGGCTCCTGGTCGGGGGGTTTCCAGGCCGAACTGGTAGTCAGCAATTCCGGCAGCGCGCCCATCGCCGGTTGGACGCTGGGCTGGACCTTCCCGAACGGGCAGCGGATCAGCCAACTCTGGGGCGGCACGTACACCCAGAGCGGGGCCGTCGTCTCGGTCCGGGACAGCGGCTGGAACGGCGCGCTCGGCGCCGGAGCCAGCACCACCGTCGGGTTCCTCGGCTCGTGGACCGGCAGCAACTCACCCCCGGCCACCGTCACCTGCACGAGTCGCTGACCTGGGTGGTCCGGGGGTGCGCCCGGACCACCCTCCGTTACACCGGCCCGCCGGGGCTGCCTGAGGGGTCCGGCACCCCGGCGGACCGGCCCGAAATGTGAAAGCGAGCGGGCCCCGCCGACCCGGAGGTCGAGCGGGGCCCGTGGGTGGGTGGTCAGTCGTCCAGGCCGACGGGGGAGTTGGGGCGGTCGACGTCGACGAACTCGACGTCGTCCACCGCGCGGTCATCCCGACTGCCGGCGGCACGGGCGGCGGAGCCGACGGCCCAGCCGACCGCCGCGCCGACCAGCGCGGCGCCGATCAGCAGCGTCCAGGGCAGCGCCGGCTGGCGGCCGGCGAGCGCGTCGAAGGCACGCGAAGCTCGCCGCCGCGCCTCCTCGGCCGCCGAACCCACCAGGTCACCCGCGCCGTCGGCGAGGTCGCCGCTGCTGCGGCGGGCCGAGCGGGCGGTGTCCCGGACGCTGTCGCCCGCGGAGCTGACGGCGGAGACCAGGTGCTCCCACGCCTGGTCCGCGATCCGCTCCGGCTTGCTGCGGCGGTCCAGCAGGTTGGTTCCGAACATCGTGGTTACCTCCTCGGGTGCCGAAGCCGCCAACCACTTCGGACTTCGGCGTCTGTCCAGCCGTCACGGCTCGCTCACCCCGCAGTGCCCCGCGCCGACCGCGCGCAAACCCGGCCGGCACGGCTCACCGGCCGGTTCAGCGCACCGTCACCACGGCAGCCCTCCGGGCGAAGTCGTCGTCATCGTCGTCCCCGCCACCACCGAACCCGCAGGCCAGCACGAGGGCGAGCAGTACGCCGACGCCGGCCAGCCCAGCCAGTCTCTTGATCATCGAAGGTCCTCTCCGTCACGGTGGGTGTCCCGGGTCGATGCTAGGCGGCGTCGACAACCATGGGCCTGGATCTGCTGCCGGTGGGCAGGCGCGACACGCCGGTACCACTCGGGGCTGAGGCGCGGGTCAGGTCGGTTGTCGGGCGCGTCGGGCTGGGACCGCTACCCTTGTCCGCGGCACGTTGGTTCCGACCGATTGTCGACTGAGCAGATGACGAAAAGTATTGAGTGATCAGATACCGAAAAGTAGGGATATGGGCGGCTTTGTGAGCCCGGATCCGTGAATTGCTCATCCCGAGGGGTGGCGACCGAGGCCGTCGGAGGAATACTCTCGGTCGCGGCCCGCGTACTGATGAGGCGCCCGGGGGACGGGCGGGTGGAGGTGCTCGCGTGAGCCTGTCGATCGTGCAATCAGTTCTGTCCGGTGGAGTCGTGGAGATCGCCCCACGAGGCGAGATCGACGTCGACACAGCGTACGAGGTGCGAGAAGCGATCGCGGAGGTGCTGGCCAAGGGCCGTCCGCTCCGCATCGAGCTCAACATGAGGCTGGTCACCTTCATCGACTCCGTCGGCATCAGCGCCATGGTCGCCGGCTTCCAGACAGCCGAGGTCAGCGGCGTCAAGCTGGTGGTCACCGAGCCGAGCCGGTTCGTGCACCGGCAGCTCTGGGTAACCGGCCTGCTCGGCCTCTTCGGCGCTCCGGAGCCCTACTTCGCCGGCGCCGCCACACCCGAGGTGCTTCCCGGCGCCTGAGCGTCGACCATCCTGCCCGTCAGGGCTGCTCATCCAGGCCGGTCAGGTCCACGTCGGCCACCTCGGTGACCGCCCGGATGGCGGTCACCGAGGCGTACCCGCCGGCCAGCAACGCCACGTCCGTGCCGGGCTGCGCGGCCTGCCCCGGCTCCTCCAACGAGGTACGCACGAAGCCGTGCCCCGACTCGGCCACCGTCATCTGCACCTGACCGAAGCTGGCCAGCGAACCACGGCGCACCCCGCGCAGCCGGCCGTGCGGCAGGTCGGGGGCGTTGACGTTGAGCACGCTCTCCAGCGGCCCGGCGGTCAGCCGGGGCAGCAGGTCCAGGGCGACCCGCGCGGCGGTGCTCCAGTGCCGCTCGGCGTCGCGTACCCGGGCTGCGGCGTCCACCGCCGCGCCACCGCTGGCGGCCGTCGCCTCACCCGCCGACAGCACGTCCAGCGACACCGCCATCGCCCGACAGCCGTTCGTGGCGGCGGTGAACGCGGCACCAACCGTGCCGGAGTGCAGCACGGCGCGGCCGGCGTTCGCGCCCCGGTTGATGCCGGACAGCACCACCGACGGCGGTGGGCCGAACGCGCCGTGCAGCGCGATAAGCGTGATGAACCCGGGCGAGCCACCGACCCCGTACGCCGGCACACCCGGCAGGTCCGGGAGCGGATGGTCGTGCACCACCACCCGGCCGTCCCGTTCCACCGCGCTCATCGCGGCGCTGGTGCCGCTCGCCTCCTCCAGCGGCGCCGCGACCACCACGTCCAGGCCCCGCTGCGCCGCGGCCCAGGCCAGCGCCTGGATGCCCGGCGCGGCGATCCCGTCGTCGTTGGTGACCAGCACCCGCAGGGTCATCTCTCGACCGCCCGGTCGGCCAGCTCGTCGGGGGTGGTCCGCTCCTGCGGCCGGCTGTCCGCCGGGACCAGCCGGACGCGTTCCACCAGCCCAGTTATCGAGTCCAACCGGCCGGTGCCCAGGCCGTGCCGGGTCACGTTCAGCGCCCCGGCTGCGGCACCGGTGCGGATGGCGGTCCGGATGTCCCCGCCGCGAGCGACAACGGCGGCAACCCCGGCGGTCATCGAGTCGCCAGCGCCGCGCGGGTCGGCGGCCTCCAACCGGGGCATCTCCACCTCGAAGAGCTCCCCGTCGATCAGCGCCAACGCCGGCTGGTCGGCCCGGCTCACCACCACCGTCTCGGCGCCGGCGGCGTGCAGGTCGTACATCGCCCGGGTCAGCTCCGCGCTGTCGTCGCTGCTGGCGCGGCCGTCGCGGATCAGCTCCTCATGGCTCACCTTGAGGAAGAACACCCCGCCCTCCAGTGCCGCGCCAAGATGATCACCGGAGAGGTCGACCACCACCCGGCTGCCGTTGGCGCCGAGATCGGCGGCGAAGCGCCGGTACACGTCGGCCGGGACCAGCCACGGCGCGTTGGGCCCACTGAGGACGCTCACCTCGGCGCGGAGGCCCTCGCCGAGCGCCAGGTTGTACAACTCGTCGAGCTCGTGCCGGCTCAGCGGCTGCCCCGGCACGTCGGCGACTTCCTGCCGGGAGCCGTCCCGACGGTCGTGCACGTACCCGCCGCTACCGGAGTCACGGACCACCACCTTGAGGTCCACGCCCTCGCTGACCAGCAGTGGCTCCAGCACCTGGCCGATCTCGCCGCCGAGTGCGGCGCAGAGCACCACGTCGACCCCGAGCGACAGCACCATGCGGGCCTGCCAGACACCCTGCCCGCCGGGGTGCAGGTGCAGCTCGGGATGGTCGTTCGGCTGGTCCACCGTCACCGTCAGCTGCGGAGTGGGCGCGAAGACCATCACGTGCCCGCTCACCGAGCATCGCCGTTCATGTCTCCGCCCTCCGTCACGACCGGTGATATCCCCACAGCCGACGGTAGTGATAACGCACCGCGAATGCCGGGGCAACGGCCGGCGTCCGTCCGGGCGTTGCCAGCCTGACCGGGGTACGGGACGATCGTGCGACCATCGACGGCAGGAGACGGTGTGTTCAGCAGCGATACGTTCAGCTACACCGTCCAGGCCCGCTGCTCCCTCGCCGACGCGGCGGCGTTGCTGAGCGACCTGACCCGCCAGGGCGAGCTGCATCCGCTGATCATCCGGGTTCGCCGGGTCCCGCCCCGGCCTGGCGCCCGGGCCAGCTACACGATCAACGACCGGCTGGCCGCCGGCCCGCTGCGCTTCAAAACCACCTACCAGGCGGACGTGCTCGTCTGCGAGGACGACGAGATCGTCACGGTGGCCCGCCAGTGGCCGGCCACCACGGTGCGCAACCACACCCGGCTACGCACCGAGCCGGACGGCCTGGTCCGGATCGACGTCGAGATCACCCTGCGGGCGCCAGCGCCCCTTTTCCGGTACGCGTTTCGCCAGGCCAGAGCCGCCCACCTGGCCCTGGCGACCCGACTCGGCGCGGCCCTCGACCGCACCGACAACCCCCCAAATCCCGCCTGACCACACCCGCGCCCACGCCGCCCCGCCACGCCGCGAGCCGCCCTGCCCTCGCGCGCCGCGCCCCGTCCCGCCGCGAGCCGCGCCCGGCGCGCGGCGACCTCGCCATGATCGTGCTCGATCCAGGATGTAGTGGCCTCCGGCCGCTTGCGAGGCCACTACATCCTGGTTGCAGCGCGATCATGGCTGGCGTTGCCGGGCAATCGGGGTGCGGCAGGTGCCAGACCAGCCTGCTCAGCGGCCTGAGGGCCGACGGCCGGCGCCCCACATCGGAGAGGCGCCGGCCGGGTCGGGGTCAGTACACGGACAGGTGCACGTGGTTGGTGTGATCGCTGGACGGGTCGCCGCCCGCTCCGCTGTAGGACTTCCACCCGCTGCTGGGTAGCCAGATCTGCCTGTACCAGATCACGTACAGCACGGCGAGCCGGTCGGCGTTGCGGATGAAGTACGCGGCCAGGTTGTTGCCGTACGTCTTGTCGCCGCCGGTGGCGTCTCCGCCGAAGCCGTTCTTCTGCGCGGCGAAGTCGCAGGCCCGGCCCTTGGGGTGCTCGCCGGAGCCGCCGGAGCGGTGGCAGGAGACGTACCGGGTGAAGCCGGCGGCTTTGGCCTGGTTGAGGGCGTGCAGGGTGCGGGGGGTGATGCAGCCGTTGGCCGGGGTGGGGTCGTTGACGCTGCACGACTCGGACGGCCAGGAGCCGTCGGAGTTGCGCGGCGCGGCCTTGGCGTTGGCGCTGGAGGTGCCCCGGTTGGAGTTGGTGTCGGCGGTGGTGGTCTGCGGCTTGGTGGTGGCCACGGTCAGGGCTCGCTCGGCCTGTTCCTTGCGCTTGGCCATCACCTCGACCTGCTTGCGCTGCTCGCGGATCTCGCCGTCGAGGGCGACGCGGGTGCGGTTGGCCTCGTCCTTGGTGGCGAGGAGGTCGCGCAGTGCCCGGTCCTCGTTGGCGGCGACCACGTCCAGCGCGGCGGCCCGATCCATGAAGCCTTCGGGGGTGTTGGTGCTGAGCAGCGCCGAGACGGTGCTGAGCCGGCCGGTGCGGTACGCGACGCCGGCGATCTGACCGACCTTGCCGTTGCGCTCGTTCATCTCGGCTTCGGTGGTCTTCAGTTTGGTGGCGAGTTGCTGCTGCCGTTGTACGGAGGTGTCCAGGGCGCGCTTCGCGTCGAGGTAGCCCTTGCTGGCCGCTTCGAGCTGGGCCCGCAGGGCCGGGGTGCCACCCTCTTCGTCGTCGCTGGGTGCCGCGGCGGCCCGCTGGGCGGCCGGGGGAGCGGCCGAGGCTGCGCCGGCCGGGATCGCGACGCCGAGGGTGAACATCATGACGATCAGCGCCGCCAGTCGGGCGGCGGGGGGTCGTGCTGGTGCCACTATTCGTGTCCTTCCGTTAGCCGCCGACCGGGTTAGCTGACGGGTTCGGGACGGAAGATCCCTACCGCTGACGCGGATGCACCCCAGGAACGTGGTTCCCCGGTTCGCCCTCTCGGGCGATTAGGCGGCGGCCCCCACCGGCGCCGGGAGGGCGCCGCCGGGTGGTGGCCGAGACAGAGCCTACCGGTGCCGCTGGGGCAGGTGCAGCGAATGTGACGGACGGTGCGTACGTCGTCACCGTGAATGTCGACTAATGCGATGAAATCTCGGCAAATTGTCACCAGGTGACGGCACCGCAGGCACCGGGTGCGGCCCCGGGCTCGATCTGGAGCGTGGCGTGCTCGATCCGGAAGTCTTCCTGGAGGGCGGCACGCGCGGCGGTGAGCACGGCGCCGACCTCCGCGCCGGGGGCCATGGTCAGGTGTGCGGAGGCTACCTCCATGCCCGAGGTGAGCGTCCAGACGTGCAGGTCGTGCACCTCGACGACGCCGGGCACGGCGGCCAGCCGGTCGTGTACGGCGGTGACCTGGAGGTGTTCCGGGGCGGCCTGCACCAGGATGCGGACTGCGGCGCGGCCGAGCCGCCAGGTGCGCGGCAGGATGAACACGCCGATGGCGACCGCCACCAGTGGGTCGGCCCACCACCAGTCGGTGACCGTGATGAGCAGTGCCGCCCCGATCACGCCGACCGAGCCGAGCAGGTCGCCGAGCACCTCCAGGTAGGCGCCCTGGAGGTTGATGCTCTCCCGGGCCCCGGTGCGGAGCAGGGCGAACGCGACCACGTTCGCGAGCAGGCCGAGGACGGCCACCGCGAGCATCGGGCCGGCCACCACCTCGTGCGGGTCGCCGAACCGGCGGATCGCCTCGACCACCACGTAGATCGCCACGCCGGAGAGCAGGACGGCGTTGGCCAGGGCGGCGAGCACCTCGAGGCGGTAGAGCCCGAAGGTGCGCTGCGGGTCGCCGGTGGCCCGTTGGGTGGCGGTGATCGCGGCGAGCGCCATCCCGATGCCGAGCACGTCGGTGAACATGTGCCCGGCGTCGGAGAGCAGGGCCAGCGAGCCGGTGTGCAGGGCGGCCACCGCCTCGACCACCATCAGGGTGGCGAGCAGCCCGAATGCCGCCCAGAGTCGGCCCCGGTGCTGGTGCGCGGCATTGGCGACCGAGGCGTGGTGGTGGTCATGACCTGCACCCACGACACCCACCCTCCGTTGCCGTCCGGGACCGGGTCAAATGTATGCTCACATCGCTATGTATGCAACTGTCCGCCAGTGCCGACTCCGGGCCGCGCCGATTCGGATTCAGCCGATCGGGTCGATGGTGGTGAGCCGCTGGGTGGCACGGGACAGCGCGACGTAGAGCGTGCGTACGCCCGCCCCCGGATCCGCCCGGATCTCGCTCGGTGCGACAAGCACCACGCCGTCGTACTCCATGCCCTTGGCCTCCAGGCTGGTCACCACCTGCAACCGCGACGCGCCGAGCGCGCCGAGCCAACCGGCGACCTCGTCCCGGCGGGGGACCGGCGTGATCACCCCCACCGTGCCGTCCACCTCGGCCAGCAGGCCGGCGGCCGCCTCCACGACCGCGGTCTCCAACCCGGCTGCCGGCACCACCAGCTCCACCGGGTCGACCCCGGTGGAGCGGACGGCCCTCGGCAGCGGCAGGTCCGGATAGAGCCGGCGGATCTCGGCCGCCGCCACCGCGAAGATCTCCGCCGAGTTGCGGTAGTTGGTGGTCAGCGTGAAGTCGTGCCGCTTGCGGCGGCCCAACGCCTGGTCCCGGGCTCGGGCCAGCTCCTCCGGGTCGCCGGTCCACGCGGTCTGCGCCGGGTCGCCCACCACGGTCCACGAGGCCAGCCGGCCGCGCCGGCCGATCATCCGCCACTGCATCGGCGAAACGTCCTGCGCCTCGTCCACCACCACGTGCGCGTAGTCCCGGTAGTCCGCCGGGCGCTCCCGCGCCGCCGCGCGGGCCGCCCGCTGGCGGTCGCCGAGGGTGGTCAGCTCCCGGACCCCACCGGCGAGCTGGAACGGGTCGCGCCGGGCCCGCGCCGGCTGCGCCGGCTTGCCGAGCAGCGCGTCCAACTCGTCCAGCAGCGCGATGTCGGCGATGGTGAGGCCGTCGGTGTCCAGGCTCCGGTACGCCGCCTCGAGCATCCGGATCTCCGCGCCGGAGAGGATCCCGCTGGCGTACCGACGCAGCCGGTCCGGACGGGCCAGCCAACCGAGTACGTGCCGGGGGTGCAGCCGGGGCCACCACGCCTTGAGGAACTCGCGGAACTCCGGCCGCTCGGCGATCTCGCCCTCGAAGGACCGCTGCTCCGGCAGCCGGCCGGTGCCGGTGTTCAGACGACGGGCCTGCGCCCAGAGCGCGGCGAAGATCCCGTCGAAGCCGGCCCGGCGGGCCTCGTTGCGTCGGGCGCCCCGGTGCAGCGCGCGGTCCCGGATCGCGTCCAACTCGGCGCGGTCCAGCCGCAGCAACCCGCCCCGGTAGAGCAGCCGCAGCTCACTTGGCCCGCCCGGCACCGCGTCCCGGGCGGCCTGCTCCAGCACCCGACGCATCCGCAGCGAGCCCTTCACCGCCGCCACCTCCGGCGGATCGGTGCGGGTGGCCGTCATCCCCGGGAAGAGCGTGCCCAGCGAGTGCAGGGTCGCTGTGTCCTCGCCGAGCGAGGGCAGCACCGAGGCGATGTACTCGACGAAGACGGTGGACGGGCCGACCACCATGATGCCGCCACCGGCGTACCGGCTGCGGTCGGAGTACAGCAGGAAGGCCGCCCGGTGCAGGGCGACGGCGGTCTTGCCGGTGCCCGGTCCGCCGGCGACGATCGTCACCCCGGAACCGGGCGACCGGATCGCCTCGTCCTGCTCCCGCTGGATCGTCGCCACGATGTCCCGCATGCCCCGGCCGGTGGCCTGGGACAGGGTAGCCAGCAGCGCGCCGTCGCCGACCACCGTCATCCCCTCCGGCGTGGCGGTGGGGTCGAGCAGGTCGTCCTCGATGCGGGTGACCCGCTCCCGCCGGGACTGGATGGTCCGGCGCCGCACCACGCCCAGCGGCTGCGCCGGGGTGGCCTGGTAGAACGCGGCGGCGGCCGGCGCACGCCAGTCGACGACCAGCGTGGTGGCGTCCTCGTCGCGGATGCCGAGCCGCCCGACGTGCAGCACCTGACGGTCCCGCAGGTCCAGCCGGCCGAAGACCAGTCCCTCGTGTTCGGCGTCGAGGGTGTGCCGACGCTGCGCGGCGTGGAAGACCATCGCGTCCCGTTCGACGAGCGCGCCGAACGTGCCCACCCGGGCCATCCGGTAGCCGTCGCGCTCGGCGCGGACCGCGGACTGGCGCAGCTCGGCCAGTCGGGCGTACACCCGGTCGAGGTGCCGTTGTTCGACGGCGATCTCCTGCTCCAGGGCGGTCTGGTCGGTCAACGCACGCTCCTTCGATGTCGCCGGCGAGCGGCGCGAACCGCGCGGGCCAACCGCAGAAGGGTACGGCCCTCGCTCCGGTCCGGCGCGCCCGAGGTGCGGGAACGTGGTCAGGCACCCGTCCTGACGGCGCTCGCGTCGCTGGCCCGCGGCGGCGGTTCGGCGAGCACCCGACGCAGGACGCCGGTCAGCGCGGCGTTCACCTCGTCCGGACGCTCCATCATCAGCATGTGCCCGGCGCCGGAGCAGATGGTCAGCTCGGTGGCCGGCAGCGCCGCGGCGATCGACTCGGCGCACGGCGGCGGGGTGAGCCGGTCCCGGTCGCCGACCAGGGCGGCGGCGGGCAGGTGCGCGAGCGTGGCGAGGGTGTCCAGCCGGCGCTGGGCGCCGATCGAGGCGCGGAACCCACCGATCGAGCGCAGCGAGGCGTGGGCCACCGCCGAGGTCACCAGCCGGATGTCGGCCGGGTCGCAGCGGTCGCCGAAGAGCATCCAGCGGATGCTCGGTTGTAGCGCGCGCAGCAGCGGCCGGGGCGGTCGCCACGAGCCGCACCGGGCCAGTACGCCGGCCCCGGTCGTCTCGGCGAGCCGGATCAGCCGGGTGATCCGCGGCGAGAGTCCGTAGGCGGTGTGCGTGTGCCCCTCGGCGGTGGTCGAGACGAAGACCAGGCCGGCCGTGCGGGCGGCGAAGTGGGCGGGATGGCGGTGCGCGTACTCCATGATCGTCATGCCGCCCAGCGAGTGGCCGACCAGGACCACCCGACCGGCCGGCGCCACCGCGTCGATGACCGCCGCGAGGTCGTCCCCGAGCTGAGCCAGGGTGGCTGTGGGCAACGCCATGCAGCTGGACCGTCCGTGGCCCCGGGCGTCAAAGGTGACCACCCGCACCGCGCCGTCCGGCATCCCGGTGAGCGCGTCGAGTTGCCGGTGCCAGGCGCGCCCGTCCAGCGTCCAGCCGTGCAGCAGGACGGCGGTGACCGGGGCGTCCGCCGGCCCCGTGGTCTCGACGTGCAGCCGCACGCCGTCGGGCAGACCGACCTCGAACCGCTCCGGCATCGCCACCTCCCAGGGCCGCCAGGAACCACCAGCACCGGGATACCCGGCGGTAACACCGGCTACCCGCCATGACACCACGCCAATCGCGCCGAGGCGAACATTCCCGACCTGGCCCCCGCCCGTCGTCGGCGGGCCAAGCTGGACGGCATGGGGTCGGCGCAGGCAACGCCCGGACCGCCGGTGGGCGGACCGGTGGCTCAGGGAAGACAGGCCGGCGGTACGCCCCGGGCCGCGCTGGCCGAGCTGCTCGCCGGCAACCGGCGCTTCGTCAGCGGCCAGCCGGTGCACGGGCACGACGTGACGGCTGCGGCGGCCGCCTCCGGTGACCAGCAGCCGTACGCGGTGGTGCTCGGCTGCATCGACTCGCGGGTGCCGCTGGAGGCGATCTTCGACCAGACCTTCGGCGCGATCTGCGTGATCCGCACTGGCGGGCACGTGCTCGACCGCGCGGTGTGTGGCTCCATCGAGTTCGTGGTCGGCCAGCTCGGCGTACCGCTGGTCATGGTGCTCGGCCACGAGCGGTGCGGGGCGGTGGGGGCCGCGGTGGACGCGCTGCGCAGCGGCCAGCGGCCCGGCGGGTCGCTGGCCCACCTGGTCGACGAGATCGCCCCGGCGGTCATCGAGGCAGGGCTCGACGATCCGGCGGTGCATCCGTTGGCGATCCGCCGGCACGTCCTACGTACGGTGCACACGCTGCGCCACGACGCCGTGCTGGGCGGGCCGGTCGCCGCCGGCCGGGTGGCCGTGGTCGGCAGTCTCTACGACCTGGCCACCGGCGAGGTCGCCCTGCTCGACCCGCCCTGAACCCCGCCCGACTCGACGGCCGTCGCGCGGGGCTGCGGACGCGAAACCGCCCGCCGGGAAGTCCCGACGGGCGGTTCGTTGATGCGGTGGGGGAGGGCTCAGCCCTCGAAGACACCGGCCGCGACCAGGCGCTTCTCGGTGGCCTCCCAGCCGTCACCCGGGTGGGTGGCGGCCAGGTTGTTGATCTCCGCCCGGATCTTGGTGGCGTGGCCGGCGGCGGCCAGCACGCGGATCTCCTCGACGAAGGCGTCGGAGTCGGTGCGCAGGTGCGCGGTCTTGCCGTTGGTCAGGTTGCGCACGTAGGCGTGCTTGCCGCCGTTGAGCGGGATGAGGTACTTGAACTCGCCCAGCACGCTGAGGGCGCCACCCTGGCCAGCCTGGCCGGCCCGGACGGACGCGCGCGCGGTCTTAGAGGTGTTGCTCGCCACGGAGGTACTCCTTGCAAGACGTACGGGAGGACTGGACGTCCGGGGGCTGTGTGCGGGCGACACTGGGTCGACCCGCGAAGGTGTAACGCGGCAGAAGCCGCCGATGGAACTGTACAGGACCACGACATCAGGCTGGTCGTCGCGGTGTCCTCAGGGCTAACCGAGACCACCCGTCCGGCTATTCCGGCCAGCGAATTTTCCGATTCCCTGGCGCACCATCCGCCACACGAGTCATCATGTGTTGCAGTAACCACCTGGGTGGCCGAGGTCGTAGGGGAAGACGCACCTCGCTCTCCGGGAGGTCACCGTGCCAACGCGTGGCGTCGTATACGTCCACTCGACCCCGCTCGCCGTGTGCTCGCACGTCGAGTGGGCGATCGCGCGCGTCCTAGCCGCGCCGGTCAACCTGCAGTGGACGGCTCAGCCCGTCGATCCCGGCGCACGCCGGGCCGAGTGCGGGTGGACCGGGCGTCCCGGGACGGGCGCCGAGCTGGCTGCTGCCCTTCGGCAGTGGCCCATGATCCGTTTCGAGGTCACCGAGGAGCCGAGTCCCGGCGCCGACGGTGAGCGCTACATGTACGTGCCGGCCCGTGGCCTGTTCCGGGCCACCGTCGGCGCGGCCGGTGACATCCAGCTCGGCGAGGACCGGCTGCGGGCGCTGATGGCCTCCGCGCGGGCCCCGGAGGCGCTGTCGCACGCCCTCGACAAGGCGCTGGGCACCGCCTGGGACGATGACCTGGAGCCCTACCGGTACGCCGGTGACGGCGCGCCGGTGACGTTGCTCACCCGAGTCGGCTGACCGGGCCGCCATCCAGGCGCTCACCCTGGTCGTGTCGCGCCGACCGGTAAGGTCAAGTTGCCCCGATAAGGGGGAAGCTGGTGGGATGGGCGGCGTGCAGATTCGCCCGCGACGCGCCGGCATCGCCGTCGCCGCCCTGACTGCCCTGCTCGTCTCCGGCTGCTCGGGTGCCCCGGAGCGCCCCGACCCGACGCCCAGCCCGGCGGGCACCTCGGCCGCCCCGAGCACCCCTGCCGCTACGACGGGCACCGACCCGGCCGCCCGCGCTGCCGCGCTGGTCGCCACGCTCTCGGACGAGGATCTCGTCGGTCAGGTGCTGATGCCGTACGCCTACGGCGACTCGGCGACGAAGGTCTCACCCGGCTCGGCGGCCGGCAACCAGGCACTGGCCGGCGTCGACACCCCCGCCCAGATGATCGCCAAGTACCGGCTCGGCGGGCTGATCCTGGTCGGCTTCAGCGCCGACGACCCGACCAAGGGCAACCAGGAGACCACAAACGTCGACAACCCCAAGCAGGTGCACGAGCTGACCGGCGGGCTGCGCGACGCCGCGGGCCGGCTGGCCGCCGGCCCGGCGCCCTTCCTGGTCGGCACCGACCAGGAGTACGGCGTGGTGACCCGCGTCACCGACGGCGTCACGCTGCTGCCCAGCGCCCTCGCGGCCGGGGCGGCCGGCAACCCGACGCTGACCGAGAACGCCTGGCGGGCCGCCGGCACCGAGCTCGCCGCGATGGGGATCAACGTCGACTTCGCCCCGGTCGCCGACGTGCTGGCGACCCGCAGCACGGTCATCGGCTCCCGCTCGTACGGCGCCGACCCGAAGGTCGCCGCCGCGCAGGTCGGCGGCGCCGTCCGGGGTCTGCAGGCCGGTGGCGTCGCGGCCACCCTGAAGCACTTCCCGGGGCACGGCCACAGCGCCGACGACTCGCACCAGGACCTGCCCGTGCTCACCCAGTCCGCCGAGGCGCTGCACAGCGGCGCGTGGCCGCCGTTCACCGCCGGGATCGAGGCCGGCGCCATGGCCGTGATGTCCGGCCACCTGGACGTGCGGGCCATCGACCCGGGCACCCCGGCGACGTTCTCGCACAAGCTGCTCACCGACGTGCTGCGGGGTCAGCTCGGCTTCAAGGGTGTGGTGATCACCGACGGGATGAACATGCCGCCGGCGAAGCGCTGGGCCCCCGGCGAGGCCGCCGTCCGGGCGCTGAACGCGGGCAACGACCTGATCCTGATGACCCCGAACGTCGGCCAGGCGTACGACGGGTTGCTCGCCGCGCTGCGCGGTGGGTCGCTGCCCCGGACCCGCCTGGTCGAGGCGGTCACCCGGGTGCTGACCATGAAGTTCCGGCTCGCCGACGCCCCGGCCGCGCAGATGTCCACGCTCAACTCTCCCGCGCACCGGGCGGCGGCGGACGCGCTGGCCGCCGGTGCCGTCACCGTGCTGCGCGGCGCCTGCGGCAAGGCGGTACCCGGTCCGGTGACCGTCACCTCCTCCGGCGGCCGGGACGGCACCCGGGCGGCGCTGACCGCCGCGCTGACCGCTGCCGGCGTGACCGTGAAGGCGAGCGGCGGCACGGTGGTGCACCTGGTCGGCTACGGCGACGGCGCAGGCGACCTGCGCGCCGACGCGGCGGTCACCGTCGCCATGGACACCCCGTACGTGCTGGCCGGTGCGGCGTCGCCGACGCTGCTGGCGACGTACTCCTCCAGCAAGGCGTCGATGACCGCGCTGGCGGCCGTGCTGGCCGGCAAGGCCCGCCCCGGCGGCCGGTCCCCGGTTGCCGTGCCCGGCCTGCCCGCCACCACCTGCGGCACCTGACAGCCCGCCGCCCGCGGCATCTGGTCGGCCGCCGGCGGGCGGTCCCGGCCCGGCTGTCGCCGTCGTGTGTCGGGGAAATCGCCTCGCGCCGGGCCGTCCCGGCCTGGCAACCTCGGGCCATGGCAACGGCAGAAGGCTTCCGGTACGACCAGCGTGCCGACGGCACGGTGGTGATCACGCATCACGGCCGGGTGGCGGGCACACTGCGCGGCGGCCGGGCGGCGGAGTTCCTCGCCGAGGTCGACGACGACCCGCAGTTGGTGATGGCCCGCTGGACCGGCAACTACCGCCGGGGCAACGAGCGCACCGCCAAGCAGCACCCCCGCAACCGGTCCTGAACGGCAAAAGGGCCCCTTCGAGAAGGGGCCCTTTCTGACGTGCGCGCCGCGGTCCGGCGGAGGTGGCTCCGCGGCGGTGGCCTCAGGCTCGCGTGAAGACGAGAGCCACGTTGTGGCCGCCGAAGCCGAACGCGTTGTTCAACGCGGCCGGGATCTCCATGTGGCGGGCCTTCTGGGTGGCCACGTCCAGGGTGAGGCCGTCGTCCGGGTCGTCCAGGTTGATCGTCGGCGGGACGACACCGTCGCGGATGGCGAGGATCGTGGCGATCGACTCCAGCGCGCCGGCCGCACCGAGCAGGTGGCCGGTCATCGACTTGGTCGCCGCCAGCACCGGGTGATCGCCGAGCGCCTTGTGCAGCGCGCCGATCTCCAGCATGTCGCCGACGGGGGTCGACGTGGCATGCGCGTTGACGTGCACGATGTCCTGCCTGGCGACGTCCGCGTCCGCGATCGCTTTGGCGATGGCACGGATGGCGCCCTCACCCTCGGCGTGCGGCTGCACGATGTCGTACGCGTCGGAGGTGATGCCCGAGCCGGCGAGGCGCGCGTACACCCGGGCGCCCCGGGCGGCGGCGTGCTCCGCCCGTTCCAGCACCACGACGCCAGCGCCCTCGCCGAGGACGAAGCCGTCACGGCCCTTGTCCCACGGGCGGGAGGCCCGCTCCGGGTCGTCGTTGCGGGTCGACATGGCCCGCATCGAGCTGAATCCGGCGATCGGCAGCGGGTGGATGACCGCCTCGGTGCCGCCCGCCACCACCACGTCGGCCCGGCCGGAGCGGATGATGTCCAGCCCCAGCGCGATCGCCTCGGCACCCGTGGCGCAGGCGCTGGCCACTGTGTGCACGCCGGCCTTGGCGCCCAGCTCCAGCCCGACCCAGGCGGCCGGGCCGTTCGGCATCAGCATCGGGATGGTGTGCGGGGAGACCCGCCGCGGCCCGGATGCCTCCAGGATGTCGTCCTGGGCGAGCAGGGTGGTGGCGCCGCCGATGCCGGAGCCGATGCTGACGGCGAGCCGCTCCCCGTCGAGGCCGGAGTCGGCCAGGCCGGCGTCCGCCCACGCCTGCTGCGCGGCGATGATGGCGATCGCCTCGGAGCGGTCCAGCCGGCGCAGCCGGACGCGGTCCAGGACCTCCGACGGATCCACGGCCAGCTGCGCGGCGATCCGGACGGGCAGTTGCGCGGCCCACTCCTGGGTGAGGGCACTCACCCCGGAGCGGCCGGCAAGCATGGCGTCCCAGGTCGACGCGACGTCCCCGCCGAGCGGGGTCGTCGCGCCGAGCCCGGTGACGACGACGTCAGGACGACTCATGATCAGGACTGCGCCGCGATGTAGCTGACGGCGTCCCCGACGGTCTTGAGGTTCTGCACCTCGTTGTCCGGGATCTTGACGCCGAACTTCTCCTCGGCCGCCACCACGACCTCCACCATGGAGAGCGAGTCGACATCGAGGTCGTCGGTGAAGGACTTCCCCTCGGCCACGTCGTCCGGGTTCACCCCGGCAACCTCTTCGAGGATCTCGGCGAGGCCGGTGGTGATCTCGTCACGGGTCATTGCGGTTGGTTCCTCTCATAGGGGATCTCCGGCGGCCGGCGTCGCCGACCGCCGCTCCTCGACGCGTACGCGCCCGAGGGGGTTTCAGGGGCAGCGGACGACCTGACCGGCGTAGGTCAGACCGCCGCCGAAGCCGAACAGCAGCACCGGGGCACCCGAGGGCACCTCCCGCCGCTCGACCAGCTTGGACAGGGCCAGCGGCACGCTCGCCGCCGAGGTGTTGCCCGACTCCACCATGTCCTTCGCGATGATCGCGTTCGGGATGTTGAGTCGCTTGGCGATGCCGTCGATGATCCGGCCATTGGCCTGGTGCGGCACGAACGCGGCCAGCTCCGACGGGTCGACCCCGGCGCGCTCGCACGCCTGCAGGGCCAGCGGCGCCAGCGCGGTGGTGGCCCAGCGGAACACCGACTGCCCCTCCTGCTGGATGTACGGGCGCCAGCCCTCGATGCGGACCGCGTCGCCCTTCTCCGGCACCGAACCCCAGACCACCGGGCCGATGCCGGCGGGCTCGTCGTCGGCCGTGGCGGTGACCACCGCGGCACCGGCGCCGTCGCCGAAGATGATGCAGGTGGAGCGGTCGGTCCAGTCGGTGAAGTCGGAGAGCTTCTCCGCGCCGATGACGATGGCGTTGCGGGACGCCCCGGCCCGGATGGCGTGGTCAACGGTGCCCAGCGCGTAGGCGAAGCCGGAGCAGGCGGTGTTGACGTCGTACGCGCCCGGCGCGCCGATGCCCAGCTTCGCGGCGACGCGGCAGGCCACGTTGGGGCTGCGGTCGATCGACGAGCAGGTGGCGACCACGACCAGGTCGATGTCGGCGGCACTCAGGCCGGAGTTGGCCAGCGCCTTGCCGGCGGCGGCGGCGGCCATGTCGGCCACGGTCTCACTGTCGGCGATCCGTCGGGTGACGATGCCGACCCGGTCCCGGATCCACTCGTCGCTGGTGTCGACGAGCTGGGCGATGTCGTCGTTGGTCACCACCCGCGAGGGCTGGTAGTGCCCCATCGAGACGATGCGACTGCCGGTCATGAATGTCCTCCGATGGGGGCGAGCGGTTGGCCCGGCGTGCCGTGCCGGGCGATCAGATCCCGCGCGGCCGGTAGGTCGTCCGGCGTGTTCAGGGTGACGATCTCGGGCGCGCCGTCGCCCTTGAGCTCCCGCTTCACCAGGCCGGCGAGGGTGCCGGCCGGAGGCAGCTCGATCACCCCGGTCACACCGAGGTCGGCCAGGGTACGCATGCATAGGTCCCAGCGGACCGGGGCGGTGACCTGGCGGACCAGGCGCTGCACCATGACCCGCCCGTCGGTGACCGCCGTGCCGTCGAGGTTCGACAGCAGGGTCCGCTCCGGGGTGGCGGGGGTGATCCCCTCGGCCACCGAGGCCAGCGCGGTCTCGGCCGGGGCCATGTACGGGGTGTGGAACGCGCCCGCCACCTGGAGCCGGATTACGCGGGCCTTCGACGGTCGCTCGGCGGCGAGCTTGTCCAGGCCGTCCAGCGCGCCGGCGGCGACGATCTGACCGGCGCCGTTGCGGTTGGCCGGGTACAGCCCGTTCGCCTCGATCGCGGCGAGCACCTCGTCCGGGTCCCCACCGAGCACGGCCGCCATCCCGGTCGGCTCCAGCGCGCACGCCGCGGCCATCTCCCGGCCCCGCACACCGGCGAGGGTGATCGCCGTCTCGGCCGACAGCACCCCGGCCAGCGCCGCGGCGCCCAGCTCGCCGACGCTGTGCCCGGCGGTCAGCGCCACGTCGTGCAGCGGCAGGTGCTCGGCGGCGAGCAGCGCGGCGGCGACGAGCAGCGGCTGGGTGCGGGCGGTGTCCTTGATCTCGTCGGCGTCGGCGTCAGTGCCCAGGTGCACCAGGTCGACCCCGGCCAACGCGGACCACCACCGCAGGCGTGCCTCGGTGCCGGTCAGGTCGAGCCAGGGGGTCAGGAAGCCGGGTTTCTGGGAACCCTGGCCGGGACTAAGTACGGCGAGCACGCCTATGACTCTTCCGGATACACGTAAGGAACGCTGTGCCGGCCCGGACCAAACCGCACTAGGACCTTTGGAGGTTTCCTACAAAGATCGGCCGGGATCATCACTGGTTTGGGTGGATTTCCGGGCGGCCGGGGTCAATGTCTGGGTCGGTACGGACGAGGCGATCGGGACCACCGGATCCAGCCGGCCGACAGTCAACGCCACCTGCAGCGCGAACGCGTCCCGGGGCGACAGGGGTGAGAAGCCGGTCACCTCGGCGATGCGGCGCAGCCGGTACCGCACCGTGTTCGGGTGCACGAACAGCGCCCGCGCGGCGCTCTCCAGCGTGCCACCGGCGGCGAGGAAGGCGTCCAGGGTCTCCAGCAGCTCGCCACCGGCGCGGACCAGCGTGGCGTACACGTCATGACGTAGCTGACGACGCGCCTCCGCGTCCCCGGCGAGGGCGCGCTCCGGCAACAGGTCGTCGGCCGGCACCGGCCGCGGGGCCGCCGGCCACGCCAGCGCCGCCCGGAAACCGGCCAACGCGGCCCGCGCCGACGACGTCGCCTCGTCCAGACTGGGCACCGCCGGACCGACCACCACCGGGCCGTCCCCGAACGCGTCCAGCAGCTTGCCCGCCGCGCTCAGCGGGTCCGCCGCGCCGCCCAGCACGATCACCAGCCGGTCGCCGTGCACACCGCCGATCACCTCGACGTCGATCCGGCGGGCCAGCCGGTAGACGACGTGCAGCACCGCCGAAACCTCCCCACCAGGGGAACGACCGACCGCCACCGCGACCGGCGGCGCGTCCGCCCACCCCAGCGCGGCCGCCCGGCTGGCCAGCACGTCCGGCGAGTCACCACGCAGCAGGGCGTCGACCAGCAGGGCCTGCAACCTCGCGTCCCAGGCACCGCGTGACTCGGCGGCCCGCGCGTACACCCGGGCGGCCGAGAAGGCGATCTCCCGGGAGAAGCGCAGCACCGCCTCGCGCAGCTGCTGCTCCTCACCCTCGACGGCCAGCTGCGACACCTGCTCCTCGACCACGTCGATGGTCACCTTGATCAGCGCCACGGTCTGCTGAAGGGTGATCGACCGGGCCAGCGCCAGCGGCGCGGTGGCGAAGACCTCGTCGGAGACCTCCTGCGTGCTGTCCGCCGTGCCGCCGCCGTCGCGCAGCCACTCCACCAGCGACCGGGCACCGGCCTGGGCGACCAGCATCACCCAGGAGCGCTGGTCGGCCGGCAGGGCGCGGAACCACGGCAGCGTCTCGTCCATCCGCGCCACGCTGGCAGTGGCCAACGCCCCCGCCGAACGCTCGATCCGGCGCAGCGTGGCCGACAACTCTCCACCGCCGGGCGCACTCACCGCCCTAGCCTGACATGTCGTGAGCAGGCCATCCACGTCGGCACCGGTCAGCGGGCCGCCGCGAGGCCGGTCCGGCCGACACCCTTGAGGGACGTGTTGAGCGGCTGACCGGGGCTGTGGAGGAAGCACAAGGCGCTGAGGGTGCCTGCCAGCCACTCGGGCTCGCCCTCCAGCATGAACGCCAACACCTCGAGCCGGCCGTCCAGATCTCCCTCCGGTGCCCCGACGTACCCGGAGATGGTCGACAGGCAGCCCGCGTCCACGATCTCGTCGGTGAGCTCCTCGACCTCCGGTCCGGCCCGCCAGATGCCGGCGAACTCGGTGGCGTGTGGCCCGGAGCAGGAGGCGGGCGGTAGGTCGACGGTGTCGCCGGACTCGGCCGGCTCGGTGAAACAGGTGTACCGCAGCGGCGAATCACCGGTCAGTCCGTTGCGCAGGCTGTTCGCCCGGGGGTTCGGGAACCACCGGTCCACCGCATGCATCTCCAGCAGGTCGCAGCGGTACCACCGCTCACCCGCCTTCCACCGCGCCGCCGACGGGGTCAGCGCCCGCATCGCCAGCCGCGACTCGCGCCACTCGCCGCCCAGGAAGCGGGCAGCCTCGGCGTCGCAGGATTCGTACACCCGCCAGATCCCCTCGGTGTCGGCTGCCGGCGGCGCCTTGGCGGCGGCGTCCGCGCCGTCGAACCGGCCGACCAGGAACGTCTCCACCTCGTGCTTCGAAGAGCAGGGGATCGGTGTGTACGACGTGGGGCTGCGCTCGTCGGAGGCGGTGGCGTGGCACACCCCCGCCTCGGGAGTGAAGCTAGAGGGCTTCTCCTCGGCGAGAACGCCGTCGCAACCGCCCGTTCCTACGGTCAGCGCCACAAGGACCGTCGTCCCCCACCACCGTCGCACGTCGTCCCCATTCCGGCAGCCGTCATCGGCATCGATGGCGCGCAGCGTACGGCAGCCAGGCCGCCCGTCGCCGTCCCGAGCGCGCCGGCCCCGGGCTCAGGATTGCGGGGGAGTGGGCAGGCCCAACTCCTGGGCCAGGATCGCGGCCTGCACCCGGCTGCGTAGGTCCAGCTTCGCCAGGATCCGGCTCACGTGCGTCTTGGTGGTGCTCTCCGCCAGCACCAGCCGGTCGGCGATCTGCTGGTTGGACAGCCCCAGCCCGAGACAGGCCAGCACGTCACGCTCGCGGGGGGTGAGCGTCTCCAGAGCGGCCCGGGTGCCCGTCGACGCGCCCGGCGCGGTGGCTGCGAAGGCCGCGATCAGCCGACGGGTCACCGTGGGGGCGATGAACCCCTCGCCGCGCGCCACGGTGTGCACCGCCGCGACCAGTCCCGCCGCGTCGGTGTCCTTGAGCAGGAACCCGGCCGCACCGGCGCGGAGCGCACCGAAGACGTACTCGTCGAGGTCGAAGGTGGTCAGCACCAGCACGTCGGCGAGCCGGTCGGCGACGATCGCCCGGGTCGCGGCGATGCCGTCGCGGCGGGGCATCCGGATGTCCAGCACCGCCACGTCGGGGCGTGACTCCCGGCACAGTCGGACCGCCTCGTCGCCGTCGCCCGCCTCGCCGACCACCTCGATGCCCGGCGACCCGGCCAGGATCAGGGCCAGTCCCGCCCGTACCGCCGGCTGGTCGTCCGCGAGCACCACCCGTACCGGCGCTGCCGCGTCGCCCGGCCCGGTCATCCGCCGACCCCGGTGGGCAGCGCGGCCCGGACCTGCCAGCGGCCGTCGTGCGGCCCGGCGGTGAACCGGCCGGCCAGCAGCGTCGCGCGTTCCCGCATCCCGATCAGCCCGGCCCCGGCGCCCGGCACTCCGGCCCCGCCCCGGCGCACCGGGTTCTCCACCGTCAGCACCACCTCCGCCGGCCGGTACGCGATGGTCAGCTCCGCCTCGCCCGTGCCGTGCTTGAGCGCGTTGGTCAGCGACTCCTGCACGATCCGGTACGCGGCGAGATCCACCCCCACGGGCAGCGTGCCCGGCGTGCCGTCGGTGTGGACCCGCACCACGAGGCCGGCGGCCCGGATCCGCTCGATCAGCCCGTCCGCCTCGGCGAGCCGCGCCGTCACCGCCTCGGGCAGCGATCCACCGACCGGGGTCCGCTCGTCACCGGCATCCGGCTCGCGCAGCACTTCGATCATCTGTCGCATCTCCGCCAGGCCCTGCACGCTGCTCTCCCGGATCACCCGCAACGCCGACTCGACCTGGCCGCGCTCCAGACCGGGCACGGACAGCACCGCGGTGGCGTGGATGGCCACCGCGCTGAGGTGGTTGGCGACCACGTCGTGCAGCTCCCGGGCCATCCGGGCGCGTTCGTCGCTGACCGCCTGCCGGCGGTCCAGCTCGACCAGCCGGGCGGTCTGCTCGGCGCGCGCCCGTTCGGCGGCTGCCTGGTCGCGGTACTGCCGCACGCTGATCCCGGTCAGCACCGGCAGCAGCCCGGCCAGCACCACCGGCACCCCGACGGCGACCCCCCGCCACTGGCCGAAACCGAGGACGCCGACCACCGCGCCGATCAGGCTCAGCGCCACGGTGATCCGCAGCAGCCACCGCCACAGCCGGGGCGGGCCGTACACGCAGGCGTCGTAGAGCACCTGCGTGTAGACCACGACCGTGCCCAGCGAGTTGCCCAGCGCCGTGTCCACCAGGAGCGCCCCGGTCCCCACGGCCAGGCTGGTGCGTGGCGCGACCCGACGAAGGCCGACGGCCACACACATCACCAGCAGCGGCGGCAGGAACAGCGCGGGCGGCACGTCCGGGTGCGGGACGATCTGCGGTTGCATGCCCAGGCCGTACAGCACCAGGCCGCCGGCGAGCGACGCGCCGGCCAGCGTCAGGTCCCGGCCGGGCGTGCCGGAACCGAGCCAGGGTGGCGGTCGCATGCCCCGATCCCATCACAACGTCGCCCCCGGCAACTCCGACCGGGGGAGGAGCCCGCCGACCCCGACATGCGCCGAAAGGGGTACGTCGAGGGTACCGAGCTGGCTGACCCCCGGGTACGCCGTGCACGGGCCGTCGGTCCCGGCCAGTACGGTGACAGGGCACGTCGGGGGGAGCACCCGCACGTGAGTGCGAGCGTGAGGAGACCGGGATGGCGCACGGGGAGGCCGAGCACGGCTGCGCCCAGGGTGAGCCCTGCCGGCCGGGGCACCACGACCCGCAGGCGACTGGCAAGCCCCGCCGGCCGGTCGGCGGGTTGCCGGCACACCCGGCGGAGTCGGCCGGTGGCCGCCCTGCCGAGCGGGCTGACGACGACCTGGCGGTGCCGCGCCAGCGGGCCGGTGAGCCGGCGCTGCCCGACGAGCCCGACGACGACGCCGGCTGCCGCAGTGACCTGCCCGGGTGGGCTGGGGCGCACCGGCACGGCCCGGTTCGGCCACGACAGCGGGCTACCCGCCGGGAGCGGCCACCGCGCCGCTGGTGCTGACCGCACGGTCGATGGGCGGCAGCTAGCGTGCGGTCGCCGCACGGGACACGTGCGGCGACTCCGGGTGGGTCAGCGGGTCCGGCGACGGATCAGCAGGGCGATGCCGGCGAGACCGACCGTGATGGTCAACATCACCGCGACGTTGAGCAGCAGCAGTCGCTGCAACTCGCCGAGTGCCTTGTCGATGTCCCGAGCGGGGTCGAGAGTGTCCTCCGGGAGCACCCGCTCGCCGCCACCCACGCCGCCGCTGACCGTGTCGAACTGCCGTTCCAGCGGCACTCCGGCGGTGCGCAGCGTTTCGGACATGCTGAGCCGGCCGAGGAACCAGCCGGCGCTGGTCTTGCGGCCGTCCGGCTGCTTCGCCGGCCGGTAGACGCGAGGCCCGCCGACAGCCTTCGGATAGAGGTCGTACGTCTGCTTCGGCGTCTCCCCGGCGAGCACCACGACCGTGAACTTCGGGCCGAGGTTGGCCGCCTTCGGGCCGGTCGACTGGCCGGTACGACCAAGGAAGTTGACCTGGTCGATGACCGCGACCACGTGGGCGGGCTGCGTGTCCGACCGCAGCCGCAGCGGCTCGGACAGCCCTTCGCCGGTGACGTCCACTCCGGCGGGCGCGGCGGGCTTCGGCGCGGCGGTGGCCGGGCCGGCGGTGCCGAGCGCCAGCAGTGCCCCCGCAAGCGTGCCCGCCAGCACGGCCAGCGACCGTCTCATCTGTCGGACCATCCCGCCTCCTCGCCCCGTTCGATGGATGGCTTCGTTGTGATGTCCGGACCGGTAGGCCGGTGAGCTCACCGGCCGGGCGGTCGTGCCCACTCTCACAGACTCCGCAGAACGTCGATGATTTGCAGCTTGTGGAACAGTAATTGGAACTATCTGCGATCTCTGCTCGACTAATGAGGAGCGGTTTTGATCAGCGGGCGGATCGTACCCTTACGGAGGGGTTCATGGGGGGCAGGGTTACACGTTTGGCGCGGGTCGTGCCAGTGGTGCTCGGCGTGGCGTTCGGTGTGTCGTTGCTGGCCCCGGCGCTGCCGGCCGCCGCGCACAACTCGCTGACCGGCAGCGATCCGCGCGACGGTGCCCGGGTGGCCACCGCGCCGGCCCGGATCGAGCTTCGGTTCCTGGCCAGACCGGCCCCGGCCACCACGAAGATCACAATAACGGGACCGGACAATGTGGTCGCTGGTGGGTCGCCCACCTTCGACGGCAGCCGCGTGCGTGTGCCGTTCAAACCGGCTGCCGCAGGGCTCTACATCGTCGGTTACCAACTCGCGTCCGCCGACGGACATCCGGTCAAGGGCGAGGTGCGTTTCACGCTGACCACCGGGACGGCCGCCGACCCGTCCGCGACCGCCGATGGCACCACCCCGACGGCTGCTGCGGCGGGTCCGACCGCCACCACCGGGTCGCCGTCGCCGGTCGCCACCGCGACCGTCGACGCGACTCCGGCGGGCGGCGCGGTGCCGGCCTCCCAGGAGGGCAGTCAGTTGCGCGGCTGGCTGTGGACGATCGGGGCGGCTCTGCTGGTGGGCGCGCTCGTGATCGGACTGCAGCGCCGGTACCGAGCGCGGCGCCGCTGAGCCGCCGGGCGCCAGCCTGACTGGCGGCCGGCGGCGGAGACGGCGCGGGAGTCGGTGGTAGAGGGTCAGACCAGGCGGAGCCGGGCGGCGCGCATCCGGGTCAGGGTGCGCTCACGACCGAGCACCTCCAGCGACTCGAACAGCGGCAGGCCCACGGTGCGGCCGGTGACCGCGACCCGGACCGGCGCCTGCGTCTTGCCGAGCTTGAGGCCGCGTTCGGCGCCGACGGCCTCCAGCGTCGACTTCAACGACTCGGCGTCCCACGGCTCCAGCGCCTCGAACGCCGCGATGGCGGCGTCCAGCAGGTCGGCGGAGCCGTCCTTCATGGTCTTGGTCCAGGCCGCCTCGTCGATCAGCGGCGAGGCCAGGAAGAGGAAGTCGACGTTCGGGACGATCTCGCTGAGAACCGCGAGCCGGGTCTGGGCCAGCGGGGCGACGGCGGCGAACGCGTCGGCGTCGAACTCCTCGGGCTGCCACGGCGGCGGCGCGATCGTCCCCGTGCCGGTCAGCCACGGCTGGCAGGCGTCGATGAACTCGGGCACCGGCAGCGCGCGAATGTACTCACCGTTGAACGCGCGCAGCTTCTTCTCGTCGAAGAACGCGGGGGAGGGGTTGACCTCGTCCAGCCGGAACTCGTCCTCGATGACCGACCAGGGGACAATCTCCCGGTCGCCCGAGGGCGCCCAGCCGAGCAGCATCAGGTAGTTGCGCATCGCACCGGCGAGGTAGCCCTCCTCGCGGTACGCCTCCAGGGCCACCTTGTCCCGACGCTTGGAGAGCTTCTGGCGCTTCTCGTTGACGACCACGGGCACGTGCGCCCAGACCGGCGGCTTGACACCGAGGGCGTCCCAGAGCAACTGCTGCTTGGGCGTGTTGGGCAGGTGCTCCTCGGCCCGGATCACGTGGGTGATCCCCATGGTCATGTCATCGACGACGTTGGCCAGCAGGAAGACCGGCGAGCCGTCGCCCCGGGCTATGACGAAGTCCTCGATGAGCTTGTTCTCGAAGGTGGGCTCGCCGCGGATCAGGTCGACGACCACCGTCGCGCCCTCGTCGGGCGTACGGAAGCGCAGCGCCCGCCCTTCGCCGGGGGTGAGGCCGAGGTCGCGGTGGTAGCCGTCGTAGCCCTGGTACTGCGAGCCGGTACGCGCCTGCACGTCCTCGCGGGTGCAGTCGCAGTAGTAGGCGCGGCCGGACTCGTAGAGCCGGGCGGCGGCTGCGCGGTGCTCGCCGGCGTTCTCCGACTGGAAGTACGGTCCCTCGTAGCTGCCCCGGGAGATGCCGATCCAGTCCAGCGCGGTGAGGATGCCCTCGGTCCACTCGGGCTTGTTGCGCGCCGCGTCCGTGTCCTCGATGCGCAGCACGAACACCCCGCCCTGCTGCTTGGCGTAGATCCAGTTCTGCAGCGCCGAGCGGGCGCCGCCGACGTGGAACATACCGGTCGGGGAGGGGGCGAAGCGCACACGTACCGTCACGTCCCCCAGCCTACGGCGGCCCGCCATCGCGTTACGCCACGCCCCCTGACTCAGGGAACTGAGCGGATCTTGACGACCAGCGCGCTGCCGATCAGGGTGACCACGGCGGTGACCGCGTAGAGCGTGGCGTAGCCGCCCAGGTAGACCACGAGCGGGGCGGAGAGCGCCGGGCCGAGCACCTGCGGCGCCGAGTTGGCGATGTTGATGACGCCGAGGTCCTTGGCCCGGTCGGTGGCCCGGGGCAGCACCTGCGTGATCAGCGCGGCGTCGACCGAGAGGTAGACGCCGTAGCCGGCACCGAGCAGCAGGGCGGCGACGATCGCCATCGGCCAGATCGGCGCGACCGCGAGCAGCAGCGCCGCCACCGCCATGATCAGCCCGGAGGCGATCACATAGATCTTGCGCCGCCCGGAGCGGTCCGACAGCCGGCCGGCGACCACGGCGGTCAGCATCATGCCGAGCGTGTAGAGCAGGATCAGCACCAGCAGGCCACCCTCGGGGTCGGGGTGGCGCACCCCGTCGGTGAGGAAGTACAGCAGGTAGAGGGTGCCCAGCGCGTTGCCGAGCTGGACCAGGAACCGGGTGATCCAGGCCCAGGCGAAGTCCGGGTGCTGGCGCGGGCTGATCCACATCGAGGCCAGCAGCGCCCGCGCCCGCAGCACGGGCCGATGCGTACGCGGCAGCGGCTCGTCGGGGGTGAGCAGCGCGAACGGCAGCGACAGCAGCAGGATGGCCACGGCGATGGCCAGGTAGCCGGCGGCGTTGCCGGTGACCAGGGCGGTGACCAGCACCGCGCCGAGCACCAGCCCGAGCGCCTGCGGGATGCCGACCCAGCCGGAGACTCCACCGCGCTGCGTCACCGGCACCCGGTCCGGGATGGCGGCGGTGAGGCTGGCCAGCATCGCGTTGAAACAGATCTGGGCGGCGACCCAGCCGAGGGCGACACCGAGGATGGTCCGCTGCTGGGCCAGCAGCACCAGCGCGCCGGCGCCGAGCACCGCGCCGCCAGCGGTCCAGACATGCCGGCGGCCGAACTCCCGGCCGGCGATCCGCAGGCAGGTCCGGTCCGACAGCGCGCCCGCCAGGGGGTTGGCGAGCACCGCGGCCAGCGCGCCGAGGCCGGTGACCACGGCCAGCATGTTCTCCTTGTTGCCGGGCGCGATCTGCTCGATCTGCTGCGGCAGCAGCACCTGGATGGGCGTGAAGAACGCCATCCACACCCCGAGGTTGGCCGCGAAGATCAACCCGATCCAGCCGCGCCGCACCGGCACGGTCGGTTCGGCGAGCGCGGCCGGCAGTGACGCCGGGGTCGGGTCGAAGGTGGTCACTCCGCCGACCCCGGCCGGCGGGTCGCGATCACCTCCCGCAACCAGATGTACGAGGACTTCGGCGTACGGGTCTGGGTGGCGTAGTCGACGTGCACCAGCCCGAAGCGTTTGGTGAACCCCTCGGCCCACTCCCAGTTGTCCAGCAGCGACCAGACGAAGTACCCGCGGACGTCCACCCCGTCGTCGATGGCGGCCCGTACGGCCCGCAGGTGCCCGTCCAGGTACGCGATCCGCTCCGGGTCGGCCACCTGCCCGTCCGCGTCAGGTGCGTCGTCGTACGCGCAGCCGCTCTCGGTGATCTCGATGGGCGGCAGCGCGTCGCCGTACGTGTCGCGCAGCCAGCCGAGCAGCTCGCGCAGCCCGTCGGGGGCCACCGGCCAGTCGAAGGCGGTACGCGGGTAGCCGTCGAGCGGCACCAGGTCGAACGGCAGCGGCGAACCCTCCTCGGCGGCCCGTACTCCGGTGGGGTTGTAGTAGTTGACCCCCAGCACGTCGATCGGGGCGGCGATGGTGTCGAGGTCGCCGGGGTGGATGACGCTCGGGTCGAAGCCGGGCAGGTCCGGGTAGCCCCGGCCGAGCAGCGGGTCGGTGAAGAGCCGGTTGTGCAGCGCCTCGTACGCGGCACCGGCGGCGCGGTCGGCGTCGCTGTCGCCGAGCACCCGCACCGGCGAGTAGTTGTTGGCGATCGCCACCGGGCTGGCGGTGCGACCGCGCAGCGCGGCGACCGCGAGCCCGTGGCCGAGCAGTTGGTGGTGGGCGACCGGGAAGGCGTCGAAGAGCAGCATCCGGCCGGGGGCGTGCGTGCCCATGCCGTAGCCGAGGCTCATGTGGATGAACGGCTCGTTGAGGGTGATCCAGAGCCGGACGCGGTCGCCGAGGCGGGCGGCGGTCCGGTCGGCGTACTCGGCGAAGCAGGCGGCGGTGTCGCGGTGCAGCCAGCCACCGGCGTCCTCAAGTGGTTGGGGCAGGTCCCAGTGGTAGAGGGTGGCCACCGGGTCGATGCCGGCGGCCAGCAACTCGTCGACCAGCCGGTCGTAGAAGTCCAGGCCGGCGGCGTTGACCGTGCCGGTGCCGGTGGGCTGCACCCGGGGCCAGGCGATCGAGAACCGGTACGCGGAGACGCCCAGCCCGGCGAGCAGGGCGACGTCGTCGGCGTACCGGTGGTAGTGGTCGCAGGCCACCTCGCCGCTGCTGCCGTCGCTGATCTGGCCGGGGGAGCGCGCGAAGGTGTCCCAGATGGACGGCCCGCGCCCGTCGGCGGTGGCGGCGCCCTCGATCTGGTGTGCCGAGGTGGAGACGCCCCAGCGGAAGCCGGCGGGGAACTCGGGCATCGATGCGGTCGACAAGGCACCCTCCCGGTCAACGTGAAACGTGCTCGGGACTTTAGAGCGCTCTCGATGAATGCGCCATAGGCCGGTCTGGCGCGATGCGCAATGGTTGATCGGCGTGTCTTTTTCCGAACCCGTCCAGGTAAGTCCGATTTAACGCATAGAGTGCCGATATCGTGGGATGTCCTCACTGGAGGAAAGACGGAAATGATCCTCGTGGAACGCAGTGCGCACGTGGCGGCGCCGGTGGAAGTGGTCTGGGACGTCGTACAGCGGGCCGAGCAGTTGCCGGCCTGGCTGGCGGGGGTCCGCGCGGCCGAAGTGCTCTCGGGGGAGGGCTTCGGCCGGCGGCAACTGGTCCAGGCGGGGCGCGGCTCGGCGCATGAGGCCGAGGTGATCGCCTACCAGGAGCCGACGCTGATCGGCTGGCGGGAGCGGGCCAAGGGTGCCGGTGCTCGTGCGGAGGCGCGCACCGAGATCTATGTCCAGCTCACTCCCGATGAGGAGGAGGGCGGGACCATCGTGCGGCTCATCGTGGTCCGCTGGCCGGCTGGTCCGGTCAAGGCGGCCCTGCTGCGCCTGGGCCTGCGCCGGGTGGGCGCCGACCTGGAGGACTCGCTGGCCCGGCTCACCGACCTGGCCGCCGTCGGCTGACGAGAGCCCATCCTCCCGGCGTCACCGGCAACGGCGGTGGTCCGGATCCCCGCCAGGGACCCAAACCACCGCCCGCCCTCACCCCACCCGCCCCGCCGCCCTGCTCCGCCCCCGCCGCCCCGCCCCCGCCCGGGTCGATCATGGAGTTGTGGTGCCTGGATTAAGGTGACTTAACCGCTTCGTCCCCCACCACAACTCCATGATCGACCCGGCGAGGGTGGGGACGGGGACGGGACGGGGGCGGGACGGGTGGGTGGAACTTGGAAGGGCCCGGCGCAACTGCGCCGGGCCCTTCTGGTGCGTGCTGGGGTTAGCTGTCGCCGCCGGTCTCGCCGACCGGGGCGGCGTTGACGTCGTCGATCGCGTACTTCTTGGCGGCCTCGGCCGGCACGGTGGCCGGCACCGCGCCGCTGCGGGCCAGCTGCCGCAGCGTGGCGACCACGATCGACTCGGCGTCGACGTGGAAGTGCCGGCGCAGCGCGTGCCGCGTGTCGGACATGCCGAACCCGTCGGTGCCGAGCGACGTGTAGTCGCCGGGTACCCAGCGGGAGATCAGGTCCGGTACGGCGCGCATCCAGTCGCTGACCGCGACCTTCGGCCCGTCCGCGTCGGCCAGCTTCTGCTGGATGTACGGGACCTTCGCCTCGGCGCCCGGGTTGAGCAGGTTGTACTCCTCGGCCTGCACCGCGTCGCGACGCAGCTCGGTCCAGGAGGTCACCGACCACACCTCGGCAGCCACCCCCCAGTCCTGGGCGAGCAGCTGCTGGGCCTTGAGCGCCCACTGCATGCCGGTGCCGGAGGCGAGCACGTTGGCCTTCGGGCCGTCGACCTGCGGTGCCGGCGAGTAGCGGTAGATGCCCTTGAGCAGGCCCTCCACGTCCACGTCGGCCGGCTCGGCCGGCTGCAGCGTCGGCTCGTTGTAGACCGTCAGGTAGTAGAAGACGTTCTCCTGCGCGTCCCCGTACATCCGGTGCAGGCCGTTTTCCATGATGTGCGCGATCTCGAAGGAGAACGCCGGGTCGTACGCGACCACCGCCGGGTTGGTGGCGGCGATCAGCAGCGAGTGCCCGTCCTCGTGCTGCAGGCCCTCACCGTTGAGCGTGGTCCGGCCCGCCGTGGCGCCGAGCAGGAAGCCCCGGGCCATCTGGTCGGCCGCGGCCCACAGCCCGTCGGCGGTCCGCTGGAACCCGAACATCGAGTAGAAGATGTACATCGGGATCATCGGCTCGTCGTGCGTGGCGTACGCCGAGCCCGCAGCGGTGAACGAGGCGACGGAACCGGCCTCGTTGATGCCCTCGTGCAGGATCTGCCCGGTCGTCGACTCCTTGTACGACAGGAACAGCTCCCGGTCGACCGAGGTGTAGCGCTGGCCGTGCGGCGAGTAGATCTTCGCGGTCGGGAAGATCGAGTCGAGGCCGAAGGTGCGCGCCTCGTCCGGGATGATCGGCACCCAGCGCTTGCCGAACTCCTTGTCCTTCATGATGTCCTTGAGCAGGCGGACGAAGGCCTGCGTGGTGGCCACCTTCTGCTTGCCCGAGCCGCGCTTGATGTCGGCGAACCGCTCCGGGCCGGGGATGCTCAGCCGCTTGGTGCTGGTCCGCCGGGTCGGCAGGTAGCCGCCGAGCTGCTCGCGCCGCTCCTTGAGGTACGCCAGCTCCTCGGACTTCTCGCCCGGGTGGTAGTACGGCGGCAGGTAGGGGTTCTCCTCCAGCGCCGAGTCCGGGATGTCCAGGTAGAGCCGGTCGCGGAAGGTCTTCAGATCCTCCAGCGTCAGCTTCTTCATCTGGTGGGTCGCGTTGCGGCCCTCGAAGTGCGAGCCGAGCGTCCAGCCCTTGATCGTCTTCGCCAGGATGACGGTGGGCTGCCCGGTGTGCTCGGTGGCCGCCTTGTAGGCCGCGTAGAGCTTGCGGTAGTCGTGCCCACCCCGCTTGAGGTTCCAGATCTCGTCGTCGCTCAGCGGCTCGACCATCTTGCGGGTGCGCGTGTCACGGCCGAAGAAGTGCTCCCGCACGTACGCGCCGGACTCCGCCTTGTAGGTCTGGTAGTCGCCGTCGGTCGTGGTGTTCATGAGGTTGACCAGCGCGCCGTCGGTGTCGGCGGCGAGCAGCGGGTCCCACTCGCGGCCCCAGACGACCTTGATCACGTTCCAGCCGGCGCCCCGGAAGAACGACTCCAGCTCCTGCATGACCTTGCCGTTGCCCCGGACCGGGCCGTCCAGCCGCTGCAGGTTGCAGTTGATCACGAAGGTGAGGTTGTCCAGCTCCTCGCGGGCGGCCACACCGATCGCGCCGAGCGTCTCCGGCTCGTCCATCTCACCGTCGCCGAGGAACGCCCACACGTGCTGCTGCGAGGTGTCCTTGATGCCGCGGTGCTGCAGGTACCGGTTGAACCGGGCCTGGTAGATCGCGTTCAGACCGCCGAGACCCATCGAGACGGTGGGGAACTCCCAGAAGTCCGGCATGAGCCGCGGGTGCGGGTACGACGGCAGGCCGCCGCCCGGGTGGGACAGCTCCTGGCGGAACCCGTCGAGCTGGTGCTCGCTGAGCCGCCCCTCCAGGAACGCGCGCGCGTACATGCCGGGGGAGGCGTGGCCTTGGTAGAAGATCTGGTCGCCGCCGCCGGGGTGGTTCTTGCCCCGGAAGAAGTGGTTGAAGCCCACCTCGTAGAGCGACGCCGAGCTGGCGAAGGTGGAGATGTGCCCGCCAACGCCGATCTCCGGGCGCTGCGCCCGGTGCACCAACATCGCGGCGTTCCACCGGACGTACGCCCGGATCCGTCGCTCGACGTGCTCGTCACCCGGGAACCACGGCTCGCGCTCCGACGGGATGGTGTTGATGTAGTCGGTGGTGGTCAGGGGCGGAACCCCGACCTGGCGCTCACGAGCCCGCTCCAGCAGGCGCAGCATGACGTAGCGAGCGCGTTTGGCGCCGCGGTCGTCAATGACACCATCAAGCGACTCGACCCACTCGCTTGTTTCTTCAGGGTCGATGTCCGGAAGCTGGCTCGGTAGGCCGTCGCTGATCACCGGGCGCTTGCGTTCCGTAGCCACAGGCGTTCCCTCGGTTGTGTGTGGGATAGGTCTCTAGCGCCATCCTGCCCCCTGGTGGCACCCCTCGTCACGCCTAGACCCCCCGGACGCGATGCTGAACACAGGTACCCGCCGGTAACTTAGCGCGACGGCGGGCAGCAGTTGAGTGGTTGCCCACCACTCCTACCGTCTGAGTCATGAACAGAGGCCATCTCGCGGTTGCCGTGAGCATGATCGTTATCGGGGTTGCCGGAGTGGTGATCGGCGCGGTCGCGGTCGCCTCCGGTGACGTGGCGGTGGTGGGGGCGGTGGCTCTCGGCGCCCTGGTGGTGGCGCTCGGCGTGGTCCTGCTCCGGGACGCGATCCGAGCGGCTCGTGTGCCGCACGGACCGGGCCAGCGACCTCGTCCGGATACGGGCGGAGGCGCGGTCTTCTACCCGGGGACGGCCGGCGACCCTGGTAGCGCAGACCTCGGCCGCCAGCGCAAACGCGACGACGGCGGGTCCGGCGGCCCGGAACCGGTCGGCGGTGACTCCGGCGGCGGCTCCGGTGGTGGTTGGTCCGGCGGTGACTCCGGTGGTGGTTGGTCCGGCGGGGGCGACTCCGGTGGCGGTGGCGGCGGTTCCTGACCGCTTACTACGGCAGAATGCGGCGTATGCGCAGTGACGTGATCACCGTCCAGACCGGGTCGCGGCCGACCGTCCGGGACATCACCGCCGAGGCACAGGCGTTCGTCTCCGGCGAGGACGACGGCCTGCTGCACGTCTTCGTGCCGCACGCCACCGCCGGCCTGGCGATCATCGAGACGGGGTCCGGCTCCGACGACGACCTGCTCACCGCGATCGACGCGCTGCTGCCCACCGACGGCCGCTGGCGGCACCGGCACGGCTCGCCCGGCCACGGCCGCGACCATGTGCTGCCGGCGTTCGTCCCGCCGTACGCGACGCTGCCGGTGCTCGGCGGCCGGCTGGCGCTCGGCACCTGGCAGTCGATCTGCCTGGTCGACACCAACGGCGACAACCCGACCCGCCAGGTCCGCTTCTCGTTCCTTCCGGCCTGAGGCGACCCAGCCGAGGGGGCCGCTCGGCCGGCGTGACCGAACCTGATCGTCGACCTGCTGAGCCAGGGGCGTTGCGTACGATGTGGCGATGGCGCAGGAGGTCGTTTTCGGATCAGCCGGGCCGGTGGAC
Source organism: Micromonospora sp. NPDC047527 (assembly GCF_040643015.1). Classification (NCBI taxonomy): domain Bacteria; kingdom Bacillati; phylum Actinomycetota; class Actinomycetes; order Micromonosporales; family Micromonosporaceae; genus Micromonospora; species Micromonospora sp. NPDC047527. The sequence goes on from NZ_JBEYTK010000009.1 coordinate 129,562, forward strand.
CGCACCGGCCTGGCCGCCGACGTGGTGCGCCGGATGGGACACGTGAGCGCCGCGCTGCGGCATCGGCAGGATTCCGGGTTCGCCGAGCTGGGGCTCACCCCGGCGTCGGCCCGAGCGCTGCACGAGTTGGACCCGGACCGCCCGTCGCCGGCCCGTGACCTCGCCGAGCGGTTGGGCTGCGACCGGTCGAACGTGACGGCACTTGTCGACAAGCTGGAGCAGGCCGGGCTGGTCGAGCGCCGCACCGACCCGACGGACCGGCGGCAGAAGACACTGGTGGTGACCGGGCAGGGCCGGAGCGTGCGGGACCGGGTGGCCGAGGTGATGTCCGACTCCCGACTCCTGGCCGGGCTGACCGACGACGAGCTGGGCACCCTGCGTGACCTGGTGTGGAAGGTGTCCGACGGTGGCTGTCCGGAGCCCTGCGGACCGGAGTGACTGGACCCGCGCCGGCCGTGTCCCAGTGGGCGACCATGGCCCGCGTCGGTAATGCTGTCCGACGTGACCACCCCGCAAGATCTCGACGACCGCTTCCGGGAGACGCTCGCGGCCCTTCCCGCCGCGCAGCATCGGCGTGACCCCGCCGACCCGGTCACCGACGACGCCCCACTGACCGGCGCACAGCTGCTGGACCTGTTCGACGCGCAGGTGACCAGCCGGCAGCTCGACCTGGCCGGCCGCTGGCTGCGCAGCTTCGGGGAGGGCTTCTACACCATCGGCTCGGCCGGGCACGAGGGCAACGCTGCGGTCGCCGCGGCGCTGCGCCCCACCGACCCGGCGTTGCTGCACTACCGCTCCGGCGCGTTCTACTGCGTACGCGCCGCCCAGGCCGCCACCGACCCGGCGGACACGGGGGAGCCGGTGCCCGCCACCGACCCGGAAGCGCCCGCCAACCCGGAAGCACCGGCCGGCCCGGAGGCGTCCGCCGACCAGGACCCGTCCGCCGCCCCTGAGCCGTCCGGCCCCGCGCCGAGCGCAGGTGGGTTCGCGGCGTACGCGGACGCGGCCCGGGACGTGCTGCGCGGGATGGTCGCGTCCAGTCAGGAGCCGATCGCTGGCGGCCGGCACAAGGTGTTCGGCCGGGCAGACCTCGCCATCGTGCCGACCACCTCCACCATCGCCTCGCACCTGCCCCGGGCGGTCGGAATGGGGCTGGCTGTGGAGCGGCTGCGCCGGCTGGACAGCGCCGGCCGGCGTACCGGCGCCGGGGCGCGGGTGGGCGGCGGGGCCGACGCCGCGAACGCCCCGTGGCCACCGGACGCCATCGTGGTCTGCTCGTTCGGTGACGCGTCGGTCAACCACGCCAGCGCCACCGCAGCCTTCAACACCGCCGGCTGGTACGACCACGCCGGGCTGCGCATCCCGGTGCTCTTCGTCTGTGAGGACAACGGGCTGGGCATCAGCGTCCGCTCCCCGCAGGGCTGGGTGGAGGCGACGCTGCGGGCCAAGCCCGGCATCCGTTTCTTCAGCGCCGACAGCGCCGACCCGGTGCGGGCGTACGCGGTGGCGGTGGAGGCCGCGGCGTGGGTGCGTCGGCACCGGCGACCGGCCGTGCTGCACCTCCGCACGGTCCGGCTGATGGGGCACGCCGGCGCGGACGCGGAGTCGGCGTACCGCAGCCCGGCCGAACTGGCCGAGGACCTGGACCGGGACCCGGTGGCCGCGACCGCCCGGCTGCTCGTCGAGGCCGGCGTGGCGACCGGCGAGGAGTTGCTGGCCCGGTACGACGAGACCGGCTGGCAGGTCCGCCGGCTCGCCGAGGATGTGTTGGGCGAGCCGAAGCTGGCCTCCGTGGCCGAGGTGGTGTCGGCGCTGGCGCCCCGCCGGCCGGTGCGGGTGGCGCGGGCGGTGGCCGACGCGGCGGCGCGGGCCAGTGGGCCGGGCGCGGGTGCCCGCGCGGAGGCGTTCGGGGGCAAGCCGCCGGAGCTGACCGGCCCACTGACGTTGGCGCAGAGCATCAACGCGGCGCTCGCCGACGGGATGATCGACCACCCGCAGATGGCCGTCTTCGGCGAGGACGTGGCCGCCAAGGGCGGCGTGTACGGGGTGACAAAGGGCCTGCGGGACCGGTTCGGGGCGGCCCGGGTCTTCGACACCCTGCTCGACGAGACGTCGGTGCTCGGGTTGGGCCTCGGCGCCGGGCTGGCAGGGATGCTGCCGGTGCCGGAGATCCAGTACCTGGCGTACCTGCACAACGCCGAGGACCAGCTGCGCGGTGAGGCGGCCACCATGCAGTTCTTCTCGCGGGGGGCGTTCCGCAACCCGATGGTGGTGCGGGTGGCCGGGCTGGCGTACCAGGAGGGGTTCGGTGGGCACTTCCACAACGACAACTCGGTGGCCGTACTCCGGGATGTGCCGGGTCTGGTGATCGCGGTGCCGGCGCGGCCGGACGACGCCGCGCCCATGCTGCGGACCTGCCTGGCCAGCGCGGCCGTGGACGGCAGCGTAGTCGTGTTCCTGGAGCCGATCGCGCTTTACCACACCCGCGACCTGTACGCCGAGGGCGACGGCGAGTGGCTGGCCGGCTATCCCGAGCCGGGCTCGTGGGTGGCGGGGCACGTGCCGATCGGCCGGGCGCGGGTCTACCCGGTCGGCTCGGCCGACGACCTGACCATCATCACCTTCGGCAACGGGGTGCGGATGTCGCTGCGGGCCGCGGCCGTCCTCGCCGAGGAGGGGGTGGGCACCCGGGTGGTGGACCTGCGCTGGCTGGCGCCCCTGCCGGTGGCCGACATCATCCGGGAGGCCTCGGCGACCGGCCGGGTGCTGGTGGTGGACGAGACACGCCGGTCCGGCGGGGTCGGCGAGGGAGTCATCGCCGCGCTTGTCGACGCCGGATATGTCGGCGCGGCACGACGAGTAGCCGGAGTTGACTCGTTTGTACCATTAGGTCCGGCAGCACGCCAGGTTCTGGTCTCCGAGGAAGCCATTACCGACGGTGCCCGTACGCTGCTGGCACGGTAAATTCCGATCCACCCGGTGTGCCACTTGCGCGGGGACGCACAACTGTGTGGACTTTGCCAGACGGCGTCGCCCTGACGCCGCGAGCAGGAACGAGAAGAGGAGGCACGCGACAGTGAGCGCGACCGCTGGTCAGGCCGCCGACGGGGTACGCAGCCTGGCGGACCGGTTCGGCATCGAACCGGGGATGGTCGTCATGGAGATGGGGTACGACGATGACGTCGACCAGGATCTCCGGGACGCCCTGACCGACCGCTGTGGAGACCTGGTCGACGAGGACACCGACGAGGTGGTCGACGCGGTGCTGGTGTGGTACCGCGACGGCGACGGTGACCTCTTCGAGCTTCTCGTCGACGCCCTTGGCCCGCTGGCCGACAACGGTGTCGTGTGGCTGCTCACCCCGAAGGCGGGGCGCGAGGGGCACGTCGAGCCGAGTGAGGTCGCGGAGTCCGCGCCCACCGCCGGCCTTCAGCAGACCTCGACCGTCAACGCCGGTCGGGACTGGAGCGGCGCCCGCCTGGTGCTGCGCCGGGGGGCCAAGGCCAAGAAGTAGCCCAATCGGCCCCTCGCACCCGGCGGTCCACACCGCCGGGTGTGGCAGGCTGGCGTCATCCAGCGAGCGACCCGAGGAGTCCTCATGCCCATCGTCACGGTCGGCGCCGAGGCACCGGACTTCGTGCTGAAGGACCAGAACAACCAGGAGGTCCGGCTCTCGGCCTTCCGGGGCAGGCGCGCCGTGCTGCTGGTCTTCTACCCGCTCGCCTTCACCGGCGTATGCCAGGGCGAGCTGAGCGAGGTGCGGGACAACCTCGACGAGTACGTCAACGACGCCGTCCAGGTGCTGACGGTCAGCGTCGACTCGGTCTACAGCCACAAGGTCTGGGCCGACCGCGAGGGCTACCAGTTCCCGATGCTTGCCGACTTCTGGCCGCACGGCGCGGTCGCCCAGGCGTACGGGGTCTTCAACGACGTGGCCGGCTTCGCCAACCGGGGCACCTTCGTCATCGACAGGACCGGCGTGGTGCGCTTCGCCGAGATGAACGGCCCGGGGGAGGCCCGCGACCAACAGGGCTGGCGCAAGGCCATCGCCGAAGCCGCCGCCTGACCGGGGTACGCCGCGCGCCCTGAGCCGGCGGGAGCAGGTAAGCTTGCCAGCCACCGGCCCGCCGCACACGGGGCGTTCCGGGCGCGTAGCTCAGTGGGAGAGCACTCGCCTTACAAGCGAGGGGTCGCAGGTTCGAAACCTGCCGCGCCCACCCTTCACCATCAGCGCAAACAGCCCCGGGAAATCAATCCCCGGGGCGCTGACAGCAACGGGCAGATGCCCGACCGGCGCGGGACTCCGTCGGTGGCGGATCGCGCCACTGATCAACCGTGCACTGTCCGAGCCGGCTGGTCCGGGTGGGTCAGCCATACGCCGACCAGCGCCACGAAAGCCACGCCGTCAGCGACGAGGGACCAGGTGATGGACGCCATGAGTTGGGGCTGGGCCTCGAACAGAGGGGTGCCGATCAGGGCCACCCAGCAGGCGAAGAGCGCGACGCCGACCGCAGTGGTGGTCAGGAGCCCCGACAACCAGCCGCGGGTCGAGACCAGGGCAAGGGCGACCACCACGGCCAGGGCGAGCGCCAGGAAGTAGAACGGCAGGTAGATGAGGATGAACGTGCCGAACCTGCCGCCGGCCTCCAACTCGCCCCACGCCTCTCGGTCTGGCTGGGAGAAGCGCAGACCGTAACCGAGGATCACCCAGGCGATCGCGACCGCGCAGGCGGCGACTGCCTGTGAGGCTCGTCGACGGTGCCTCGAATTCCGCACGGCGACACCGTACTTGCCGGCGGCAGACGCCGGCTCCGCCCTTCGGCTCAGTGTCGGACACGAGCTTCGACGGCGCCGGGGCGGTGGAACGGTCAGGCACCGGGCCGCACCCAGCGCGGTTTGGCCCACCTGCTCGGCCGTGTTGCCGCTCGCTCTTTTCGGTGTTATGAGGGCATTTGTTGCCGAGCATTACCGTCCGAGACGACGGCAATCGGAAGATCTTCGCTATTCAAGATAATGCTATGACTTATTGCGGATGCTGGGGATGTCCAGTTTGTCGGCAGTGGGTCGATGCATCTGATCGGCGCTCCTGATTGCCTTATTGTAAATCGCATTTAGGGTTCCCGCTGACCGGTGGATCCGGCGCCGCCAACCAGCGTCCACAGTGATCCGAAAAACCAGACGGGCCACCCCGAACAGGCGCAGTTCTGCCATCCGCTTGACCTGTTGTCGGCCATCAAGCGCACGCCGTACGGTTGCGGCACCAGCATCTCGTGCGATTGGCCAGATAAATTACGGCAAATTGCAGCGATTCTGTGGAGTCGAAATTCGTCTTTGATGGGAATAAAAGTGAAGAACATGACAAGGTCTGTGGCGGTCTTGGCGGTTCTGGCCATGGCCGCGGCGGGATGCGGGCAGGACGCAGAGTCAAGCCCGTCCGCGTCCGAGCCGGCCACGCCGACGAGCGCGGCGTCCGCACCTGCGTCCGCATCCGCATCCGCGTCCGCATCCGCATCCGCGCCCCAGGCGGCGGCGGTCGACACGTCCATCAACGAGAAGCCGGTGGACGGTTCAGACGCCGCTGCCGTGAAGACAGTCGATGTCCGGACGCGGCCGGCGGCGCAGGCCCCAGCCTCGGCGTCGGGGTACTACAAGCTCAAGACGGTGTTCCGCGGCGAGGACGAGTGCCTGGAAGGCAACCGCGTCGACGGCAACTCGACCCTCGCCGGCGCCGCGTTCCAGGACACCTGCAAGGACGTGGACGGGCAGGCTTGGAGTTTCACCAAGCGCCCCGACGGCTACTACACCTTGCGGACGAAGTTCCTCGGCGAGGAGAAGTGCCTGGAAGGCAACCAGATCGCCGGGAAGGTCCTCGGCGGTGCCGCATTCCTCGACACCTGCCGCGAGGTCACCGGACAACAGTGGAAGCTGGTCGAAGCCGGTGACAACCTTTTCCGGCTACAGACGAAGTTCCGGGAAAAGGAAGGCGAATGCCTGGAAGGCAACCGGTTCGCGCCGGAGTCCGTCCTGAAGGGTGCGTCATTCACGGACAAGTGCCAGAACGTGACCGGTCAGCTCTGGTACCTTACCGCGATTCCTGCCTGACAGCACTGCACTGAACCGGAGGAGCCCGGACAACAGTCCGGGCTCCTCTGCGTGCGCTTGGTAGGTCCGGCGTCACTACGGCGACGTCAATCCGGCACCAAACTGCTGCGGGTCTAATCGGTCAGTCGGGATATCAGTTCATTACGCAGGGGCCACGATTCGTCATTGACGCACTCTGCGAGGGAAGCCAGCCCAAGTGCCAGAGGCCAGGAAACCGCATCCCGGTGCTTGCGCGGCAGCATCTCAAGCGGCCGACGAGGGTCCCACAGTCGCACAGGTGCGAGGTTGACCGGCATGACTTCGTGGACGAAAGACCGCTCCACCCGCCGCACTGACCGGTCGAGCATCTGGTCACCGGTGAGTCTGAGAAGGGTTGCTGCGCAGAATTCGGGCATGGCTCCCCGGCTGATCCAACGACCATGGCCAACGACAGCGCTGCGCCGTATCTCGTTCGCTTCCAGGTGGCATTCTTCCTGTAGTTCGCGCTCGGCCCCGTTGATGACAATTGTTTGGATCGTCCAGTCGGCCATGTTGTCAGGCATGTCCTTGGGTTCGAGTGCACCCGATCCGGACGGGGCAAGCAAGCCGGGACTGCCCATGTTCTCGGGGGTCTGCGACACAAGGAGCAATTGCCCATCGGTGGTGAAGGCAAGCGTCGATACGCCGATGATGTTCGCGAGACGGCTGCGCCTGAAGGGGATCAGCCGTCCCTCGGGGTCGAGGATGAGATCACGACCACGAAGGGCGGGGCTCTTGCGCCCCACCTGCCAGACATCCAGGGGGGCGAGCAGGTTGCTGCACAAGAAGTCGAAGTAGCGGGCCGCTCTCAGCTTGGCGACGTCGTCGCCCAGAAGATCCGATGCCAGGCAGAGCACGCGGTCGTTGTAAATCTTCCCGGTCTTGGCGCGGCGGGTCAGATAGTCAAGGGACCAGGTCCTCAAGTCACGGGGAAGCACGTAGTCCGGGGTTTGAAGAATGGCGCGGATGGGTCGTTTGCGGAGTTCGGCGTTCTCCCGAGACAGCATTATTCCTACGTCTCGGGCGCTTTCTATGCTCGGGCCGAGGGCGGCCGACTGATCTACAACGTCCTTGTATTTGTCGCCCTCTCGCGGCTGGAACCGCAATTCCTCTGAGCGGCGGCGGTTGGCCCGGGTCTCCATGAAGGAGAGGGTAGCGCCAGCAAGTCCCGCAGCCACGCTAACTGTCCGAGGCGGATTGACCAGGGCGGTTGCTGCGCCGAACGAGGCCAAGACAATGCCGACGGTGGTGAGTCGGAAGCGCCACAGCCGGTAGCGCCAGATGGTCAGCTTCGTCCTCACCGATCTCTTAGCTCCAAGCATCTGTGCTCTCCGCCGGTGTGGCTGCCTCGGGTGCTGCATCCTAACGGCGGATGAAAACTTGTCGCGTACGGCTTAAATCCAAGAGCCGGCAGAGAAGTGGGACAATTCTGAACACGACCGGCGGCCGAGATCTTGTCTGCATCGCCAGCGTCGGATATTTGACTCCTGGGCGAGCCTACGAGCAACGTACCCGTACCCGATCCAGCTCGTGTTGCGTGCCGATGGCCGACCGGTGCTCGGGGTGCTCGACGTAGTGGCGGATCGTTTCCGCGAGGAATGTCGGATCGACGTGCAGTGGCGCCATCGGCAGCGAGAACGGTACGGGTGGGCGGCCCGGTGTCGCCGGCTGTTGCATGAGGGTGAGGTTCGCGGTGCGCCGGGCCGGTGACGGTGGTCCGCCCGGAAGCAGCCGGTCCCAGCGGACGAACGCGCGCCGTGCCAGCCCCTGCTTGGTGATGCCGTCCCGGTCCAGGATCAGGCGTGGTCGGTCCAGCAGCAGCACGGCCGCCATGGCTGCCAGGACGACGGCCGGGACGGCGATGCTCACGGCGAGGACGCCGGGTATCTCGGCGAGCCGCACGCGGTCCGCGCCCGGAACCCGCTCGGTCAACACGGCACCCCCGGCCAGCCAGCCGATGAGGATCACCCAGGGGCCGAGCCAGCGCGGGCTGGCCGACGCGACGAACTTCTCCGCGCCGGCCGCCACCTCCCAGGTCGCCGGCCGCTGGCGCACCCGTCTGGTGAGCAGGGCGTGTCCGGCCCACGGCACCAGCAAGCAGGCGGCCTGGACGGCCGCCCAGACCAGGAAGGCGACGCCACTCGGATCGATCCGCCAGGTCACCGGCTTGAACCACAGTTCGGCGCAGACCCGCAGGGCGAGCGCGGTCACCGCGAAGGGCCAGATCAGCAGGCGCGCCACGCGAGGGGACATGCGTGGCACCGTAGGCGACCCGGGCAACATGTCCGGGCGCCGTCCCGTTCAGCACCCGCCGGCAACTCGCCCATCAGCTCGCCCTGGCCCGCCAGGAGAACGCCGAGCGGCGTGCGGCCCGCCGCGACGAGCTGCGGCGCGAGGCGTACGTCGGGTTCCTGAGTGCCTGCGACCAGGCGTACCGGCGGCTGGACCGGCGGTGGGTCGAGCCCGCCGGGGACGGGCACCCGCCCGGCTACGACGAGACGTACGCGGCGATGCGCGCCGTGGACGAGGCGTACAACCTGGTGTTGCTGGAAGGCCCGGCGGACGTCGCGGCGGCGGCCCGGTCGGTGCTGGCCAGCCTCACCACGGAGTACGCCGACCAGCGCCGGCTGGCCGGCGAGCCGGGCGACGCGGTGGTGCCGCTGCGCGACAGGCACCGGGACCGCTGGCTGGCCGCGATCGAGGTACGGACGGATCGGCGCGTTGCGTACGTCGACGTCGTGCGCCCCGTGTTGGATCGGGACGGGTGACGCCGAAGAGCGGGAGGCCGGGTGAGTTACGCGCAGGTCAACGGGCTGCGGCTCTGGTACGAGTCGCACGGCACGGGTCGGCCGCTGGTGTTGCTGCACGGCGGCTACGGGTCGGTGGAGATGTTCGCCCCGGTCGTGCCGGCGTTGGCCGAGCGACGCCGGGTCGTCGCGGTCGACCTTCAGGGTCACGGGCGCACGGCCGACGTCGACCGGCCGCTGCGCTACGAGACGATGGCCGACGACATCGCGGCGCTGCTCGGGCACCTCGACCTGTCCACGGCCGACGTGCTGGGCTACTCGCTGGGCGGCGGTGTCGCGCTGCGTACCGCGATCCAGCATCCGGCGTTGGTGCGTCGGCTGGTGCTGGTCTCCACCCCGTGCAAGAGCGCCGGCTGGTATCCGGAGGTGCTGGCCGCCATGGCCACCCAGGACGAGCGCACCGGCGAGCAGATGCGCGGCACGCCGCCACACGTGCTCTACGAGCGGGTCGCCCTGCGTCCGCAGGACTGGCCGCGGCTCTGGGCCAAGAGCGGTGACCTGTTGCGCCGTGACTACGACTGGTCGGCCGAGGTGGCCCGGCTGAGCATGCCGACGATGCTGGTCTTCGCCGACGCCGACTCGATCCCGACCCGTCACGTGGCGGAGTTCTACGGGCTGCTCGGCGGCGGGCACCGCGACGCCGGCTGGGACGGCACCGACCGTCCGGCGGCCCGGCTGGCCGTGCTGCCCGGGCACACGCACTACGACATCATCGCCGCGCCGGCCCTGCCGGCGGCGGTGCTGCCGTTCCTCACCCACCAGGTCGGCGCGCCCACCTGATCCCCGGGCTGTCGAGGCGGGGTGGTGGTCCGGCGCCGTCGGTGTGGTCCAGGGCGCGACGGTGGCACCTGGCCGGCGGCCCGATCGGCAGCTCCCTATCCTCGTTACGGAGCGTATTCGGGGAGGGTGATCGTGGAGCTGGCGGACATCGACGCGGTGCTGTTCGACATGGATGGCACGCTGGTGGACTCCGACGCCGCCGTGGAGCGGGCGTGGGAGCAGTGGGCGGCCGAGTACGCCGTCGTGCCGGCGGCGGCGCTGGCGATCGCGCACGGCAGGCCCGCCGATCAGACGATTCGCCGGCTGCTGCCCGCACTCGACGACGCGGCGGTCGCCGTGGCGGCGGCCCGGCAGTTGGCATTGCAGTACGACGACCTGTCGGACGTGTCGCCCACCACCGGCGCCCACGAGCTGCTGACGACCCTTGCCCGGTTGGGGATGCCCTGGGCGGTGGTGACCAGCGCCGACGCCCGGCTGGCCGAGGCCCGGCTCGGTGCCGCTGGCATCGAGCCGCCGGTGCTGGTCACCGTGGAGGACGTACGGGCGGGCAAGCCGGACCCGGAGGGCTACCTGCGCGCGGCCGCGTTGCTCGACGTGCCGCCGACGCGGTGCCTGGTCGTCGAGGATGCCGAGGTCGGGCTACAGGCCGGGCGGGCGGCTGGCGCGCTGACCGCTGCGCTGAAGGGACTCGACGGCGACCTGCGGCTGGTCGACCTGACGCAACTGGCGGACGGACTGGCGTCGGCTCCCACGGCACGCTGACCGGCGACAGGAACCAGTCGGTGGGTGGGGTGGCAGGGTCGGGTCGGTTCTGCTGCACTACCCGCTGGAGGCTGACACCCAGAGGAAGGCGGAGCCGGTGGATGTGACGTTGACGCCGTTGAGCGAGCAGGAACTGGCCCGGTTGCGGGACCCGCTGGAACGGGCGTACGCCGAGGATCTGGCCGCGCACCAGGGGATGAGCCCACAGGCGGCGCGGGAGCGGTCGGCGGACCAGCTACGGCAGTTGCTGCCGGCGGGCGCGGCCACCGAGGGGGTGCTGCTGCGGATGGCGCGGGTCGGCGACACCGAGGTCGGCTGGATCTGGGTGACTCTGCCCGGGGCGGCCGGAGCCACCGACGTCACTCGTGCCTGGATCCACAACATCGAGGTGCAACCGGCGCATCGGGGACGGGGGTACGCACGGCGGATGATCCAGCTCATGGAGGCGGAACTCGCCCGACTCGGGGTGCCCGAGCTGGGGCTGAACGTCTTCGGCACGAACACCGTGGCGATCGGGCTCTATCAGAGCCTCGGATTCCAGGTCACCGCTCAGCAGATGGCCAAGCGGATCGACCGGCGGGCTGACCCGGCGGCGACGCCGGTCCCCTGAGCAGGACTGTTCGTCCGTCCAGCGGGAAACCGCGCCGGACCGCACCCGGGGAGGAGCGACGGATGACGCATGACGCCGGACTGACGATCGGTGTGCTCGGCTCGTACGGTGGTCGGAACCTCGGTGACGAGGCGATCCTCACCGGCCTGCTCACCGATCTGCGCACGCAGGAGCCGAACGCCCGGATCATCGTCTTCTCCCGCAACCCGGACCACACCCGGGCCGCCCACCCGGACGTGGAGGCGGTGCCCTGGGAGGGCGTCAGCCGCACCGACTCCGCGCTGGTCCTGGCCCAGCTCGACCTGCTCATCCTGGGCGGCGGCGGCATCCTCTACGACCGGGAGGCCCGCCGCTACCTGCGGGTCGTCCGGGTCGCCCAGGAACGGGGCCTACCCCTGATCACGTACGCGGTGGGGGTCGGGCCGCTCAGCGACGCGGTGGACACCGGCATGGTCCGGGAGACGCTCGCCAGCGCAACCCAGGTGACCGTCCGCGACCAGGAGTCCCGGATGGTGCTGGAAGAGGCGGGCCTGCTCAACCCGATCACGGTCACCGCCGACCCGGCGTTCCTGTTGCAGCCGGCGGACTTCCCAGCCCACCTGCTGGCCGAGGAGGGTGTGCCGGTCGGCAAGCCGCTGGTCGGGATCAGCGTGCGGGAGCCGGGACGGGCCGCCGAACGCCTCGACGTCGACGGCTACCACCGGCTGCTGGCCCAGATCGGTGACTTCCTGGTGCACCGGATCGACGCGCACGTGCTGTTCGTGCCGATGGAACGCGACGACATCCGGCACTCGCACGGGGTGCTGTCGCACATGGTCGCCGCCGAGCGGGGGCGGATCCTGCACGGCAACTACTCCCCGGAGCAGGTGCTCGGTCTGATGCGCCACTTCGATCTGGCCGTCGGCATGCGCCTGCACTTCCTGATCTTCGCGGCGATGGTGGGCACGCCGTTCCTGCCGCTGCCGTACGCCGGGAAGGTCTTCGATCTGGCCCAGCGGCTCGGTGTGCCGGCGCTGCGCGGCGTGGAGCGGGAGGTCGAGGGTCCGTTGCTGGCCGAGGTCGACCGGCTCTGGGACGAGCGCGAGGCACGTGCCGAAGCCACCGCCCGGCGGGTCGCCGAGGTCTGCGAACAGGCCCGAGGCACCTCGGAGGTCACCCGCGCCGTGCTGGAGAGGCTGCGCAGCCAGACCCTCACCCGGGTCTGATCCGGCTGGTCACACCGCCGGGCCGGTCCACCGGTAGCGCCACTCGCGGGCTTCCTCGCGGGCGGACTCCAACTCGTAGATCTGCGCCTCGGCCAGCCCTCCGGACCCGAGGTGGTGGTGGGTGAGCGGCGGGCGGCCGTTGCTGTCCAGCTCGACGGTCACGGTCTGCCCGTCCGCCGCGCCGCCGACGAGGAGGATCTGCACGGAGGAAGCCATGCGCCCATCCTGCCTGCCGTGCCGCCCACGCGCAGCGGATAGCGGGGCAGCGCGACGGCTTGATCACCACGGGATCGGCGAAGTCGGGGTGTCCCGCCTACTCGGATACCGCGATATCAGCGATACCGAGTCGATCACCCCAGCAGCGTCGCGGTGAGCCCGTGCGAGCCCGCGCGTGTCGACCGGTGGTCGGGAACGCAGGCCCACCGGGGCCGCCTATCCTGGGCGCGGGCGGCGACGAGGGGGAGCACGTGCTGGTCATCCACGGGCTGTGGCTGCCCGGCGACGGCGCGTCCGCCGGCCTCGCCGTCTGGGCGGAGGACAGCGCCGCCCCGGCTGCCGTCGCACCGCGCTCCGGCCGGCCGCCCCGCGAACGCCCGCACCCGTTCGCCGCCGGGCACGCCGACCTGGCCGCCGTCCTCGCCGACGCCGCCGAGCCAGCCCGCCCCGACACCGCGCTGCTCACCCTGCCGACCCGGGCGGGCGCGCCGACCGACTCACCCGAACTGATCCGGACCGCCGTCGAACCTGCGGCCCGCGGCCGGCTCACCCTGGCCGGGTGGCGGGTCCCCATCCTGGTGTACGCCCCGGACGACGCCCTGCCCCTCCTACGCGCCCTGGACGACCTCCCGGCGGTGCCCGGGGCCACCCTGCGCCACCTCGCCGAAGTGGCCGACTTCGCCGCCGACCTGGTGACCCGGGGCCGCGTCCTGCCGGGTGTCAGCCCGACGGCGGGTATCGCGTCGTCAGGTGCCGGCGTGGCCGAGCCGCCGCGCCCACCGGCGGTCGGACGCGCGGCGCGGCCGGCGGAGGCGGGAGCGACGGTGACGGCACGTGCCGTGTGGCGTCCGCTGCTGACCGGCACCGACGCCGGCTGGGCGCGGTCGCTGGCACTGGCGCTGCCGCCGGCCGCCCGAGCCGCCGCCCCGGCGACCACCGATTCGAGCGACGCCGAGCTGACCGCTGGTGTGCTGGTCGCGGATGCGCTCGACGCGCTGACCGACGCCGCCGCCCGAGCCGCGCTCTCGACCACCACGCTGGCCCGAGGGCTGCGTCCGGGCGGGCCCGCGCCGGCCTGGCTGGCGGCGCTCACCGGCCCGAGCCGCGACTTCACCGTCGACCCGGCGGCGCTGGCCACCCTTCGCTCCGAGCTGGACAACTGGCAGCGGGACGCGGCAGGCGGCGCGGTCCGGGCCAGCTTCCGCCTGGTGGAACCGCACCCCGAAGAGGTCACCGAACCGATCCTGGCCACCCGGCACGAGCCGGCCGACCGCGTCCCGTCCGATGGCGGGCCGGCCGGTGGCGGGCGGTGGCGACTGGAGTTCGGGTTGCAGGCGGCCGACGAGCCCGGCCTGCACGTCGACGCCGGGCAGATCTGGCGGGCGCCGCACAGCCTCGGCGGCCTGGCCGGCGCTACGGCCAACCCGCAGGAGACCCTGCTCGCCGAGCTGGGCCGGGGCAGCCGCCTCTGGCCGGACCTGGACGCCGCGCTGCGCACCGCCGCACCCGAGGCGATGGAGCTGGACATCGAGGGCGCGCACCGGTTCCTCAGCGAGGGTGCCCCGGTGCTGCACGCCGCCGGCTTCGGGGTGCTGCTGCCGTCCTGGTGGCAGCGCCCGTCGGCGCGGCTCGGCGCCCGGCTGCGCGCCCGGAGCCGGACCGCGCCCGGCACGGTGGCCGGCACCGAGGCGGGCGTCGGCTTGGACGCGCTTGTCGACTACCGCTGGGAGGTGGCGCTCGGCGACCAACCGCTGTCCGCCGACGAGTTGGCGGCGCTGGCCGAGCTGAAGACCCCGCTGGTGCGGCTGCGCGGCAGGTGGGTGGAGCTGGACCCGGGGCGGCTCGCCGCCGGGCTGCGGCTGCTCCGGTCGGCCGGCGAGCTGACCGTCGCCGACCTGCTCCGCCTCGGGCTGGCCGACGGTGACGACACCGGGGCGCTGCCGGTGCTGGAGGTGACCGCCGACGGGGCGCTGGGCGACCTGCTCGCCGGTGCGGTGGAGCGCCGGCTCACCCCGCTCGATCCGCCGCCGGGCTTCGTGGGGACACTGCGGCCGTACCAGCGGCGTGGGCTGGCCTGGCTGGCCTTCCTGCGGTCGCTCGGCCTGGGTGGCGTGCTCGCCGACGACATGGGGCTGGGCAAGACCGTGCAGTTGCTCGCGCTGCTCGCCGGAGACCCACCGGAGGCCGGACCGACCCTGCTGGTCTGTCCGATGTCGCTGGTCGGCAACTGGCAGCGGGAGGCGGCCCGGTTCACGCCGGGGCTGCGTGTGCACGTACACCATGGGGCGGAGCGGGCGCGGGGGGCGGAGTTCACCGCGGCCGCGCACGGCGCGGACCTGGTCCTCACCACCTACTCGGTGGCCGCCCGCGACGCCGTCGACCTGGCCGGCATCGACTGGCACCGGGTGGTGGTGGACGAGGCGCAGGCGATCAAGAACGCCTCGACCCGGCAGGCCGAGGCGGTCCGCGCGCTGCCCGCCCGGCAGCGGGTGGCGGTCACCGGTACGCCGGTGGAGAACCGGCTCGCGGACCTCTGGTCGATCATGCAGTTCGCCAACCCGGGCCTGCTCGGGCCGGCCGCGACGTTCCGGAAGCGGTTCGCGGAGCCGATCGAGCGGCACGGCGACGCCGAGGCCGCCGAACGGCTGCGCCGGATCACCGGCCCGTTCGTGCTGCGACGGCTCAAGACCGACTCGTCGATCATCTCCGACCTGCCGGAGAAGCTGGAGATGGAGGTGCTCTGCAATCTCACCGCTGAGCAGGCCGCCCTCTACCAGGTGGTCGTCGATGACATGCTTGCCCGAATCGAGTCCAGCGACGGCATCGAACGTCGCGGGCTGGTGCTGGCCACCATGACCCGGCTCAAGCAGGTCTGCAACCACCCCGCCCAACTGCTGCGCGACGGGTCGCCGCTGGACGGCCGCTCCGGCAAGCTGGCCCGGCTGACCGAGATCGTGGAGGAGGTGCTGGCGGCGGGGGAGCGGGCGTTGCTGTTCACCCAGTACGCCGAGTTCGGCGCGATGCTGCGCGGGCACCTGTCGGCGCGGTTCGGCCGGGAGGTGTTGTTCCTGCACGGTGGGCTCGGCAAGGCCGAACGCGACGCCATGGTGCAGCGGTTCCAGTCGGCCGACGGGCCACCGCTGTTCGTCCTCTCGCTCAAGGCCGGCGGCACCGGGCTCACCCTGACCGCCGCCAACCACGTGGTGCACGTGGACCGGTGGTGGAACCCGGCGGTCGAGGACCAGGCCACGGACCGGGCGTTCCGGATCGGGCAGCGGCGGCGGGTGCAGGTCCGCAAGTTCGTCTGCGCCGGCACCGTGGAGGAGAAGGTGGCCGCGATGATCGCCGACAAGCGCAGCCTCGCCGAGCGGGTGGTCGGCACGGGCGAGCAGTGGATCACCGAGCTGTCCACCGGGCAGCTACGGGAGCTGTTCGCCCTGGAGGCCGGCGCGGTGGTGGAGTAGTGAACGAGCGGAGCGAGCGAACCATCAAACACAGCAGCGTTGTGCCTCGCGCCAGCGCGGAGCGCAGCGGAGCGCTGGCGTGAGTACGGACCGGTTCGCCGACTACGGCCGCCCCCGGCGGGTCGACGGTGGCCTGCGGGCGCGCAGCGCCCGGGGCGCGATAGGGCAGTCCTGGTGGTCGCGGCGTTTCCTGGAGGTGCTGGAGTCGTTCGCGCTCGGCACCCGGCTGACCCGTGGCCGGTCGTACGCGCGGGCCGGTCAGGTGCTCCGGCTCGACATCGCACCCGGCCGGGTCACCGCCCAGGTGCAGGGCTCCCGGCCGCGGCCGTACCAGGTCTCCATCGCGTTGGCCGCGTTCCCAGCCGCCCTCTGGTCCCGGATCGAGGCGGAGTTGGCCGGGCAGGCGTTCTTCAGTGCCCGGCTGCTCGCCGGTGACCTGCCTGACGAGCTGGAGGAGTTGTTCGCCGCTGCCAGCGCGCCGCTCTTCCCGGGCACGGTGGACGAGCTGACCCAGCGCTGCAACTGCCCCGACTTCGCGGTGCCGTGCAAGCACCTCGCGGCCACCTTCTATCTGCTGGCCGAGGCGTTCGACGCGGACCCGTTCGAGCTGCTGCACTGGCGCGGGCGGTCCCGTGCGGAGCTGCTCGACCAGTTGCGCGCCCGCCGGGCCGAGGCCACCGGGACGGCGGTCACCGCCCCGCCCGTCGACGCCGTGTCCATCCTGGACGGCGACGGTTCCGGTGTGGATCTGCTGCCGTCGGCCGGTGCGGCGCGGGCGCTCGCCGGGCTGTCGGCAACCCCACTGGCCGAGACGACGGACCGGTTCTGGGCCCCGCCGGTGCCGCTTCCCGACCGACCGCCCCGACTGGCGACCGGGCCGGATCTCCTGCTGCGCCAGCTCGGCCCGCCGGCACCGGCCATCGGAGGGCCGGGACTACTTGAACGGCTCCGTCGCGCGTACCGGGCGTTCGGCCCGGCCGACCGGTGAGCCATCACGTCCAGCGGCGGCGGAACCGCCACATGATCGCCGCGTTGGCCACCAGCACCACCGCGCAGATCGCGCCGGCCATCCGGCCGGCGAACACGGCCATCGCCGGAAGCGACGCCCACAGCACGATGGTCAACAACATCAGATAGCGGCCCCGGCGGGCCCGGACCCGGTGGTCGAGCCGGGCGAAGAAAGCCGGGTCACTCTCCCGGAGCTGACGGGTGATCTGGTCGAACCTGCGCTGATCCTCTTTGCTGAGCATGGCGCTGCCTTCCCCTCACGCGTTCAGCGGTTCGGCGGCATACCCGCTGCTGCGGCGGCTCACGCTCGCCCGCTGCTCCTACTTTTCCCTCCGCATGAGGGCACCTCACGTCCTGCTTATCCGGACCTTAAGTTTGTCTGTGGCCGTTAACGACGCCGAATGTGTCACGTACGGCGGCGCGGTCCGATCCGTACCGGGCTGTCGGACGTCCGCCCTGCTGGGAAGGTCGGAGCCCGACCCGCGTAGGTGACCCGCCACGACGGCGGTGGTGAGGCCTGTCTTAAGTGCCCTCACGAGCGCGTTCGGGCCACCTTGAAGGCACCTGGGCGCTTGGTTACCTTCCCGTAGCAACCCCCTCAGGCAACAGTCGCCGCACCTGCCGCACCTGCTCGGTCGCAGCTTCCGGCGCTCATCAGAAATCGGGATTGGTACATGGCCGACCAGAATGTGCCACCACGTCGACCGCGGGACGACCGCGGCTGGGACGGACGCCAGCACCACAGTGCGGACGGGTACGGCGACTCCGCGTCGTACGGGTACGACTCGCCCCACCCCTACCAGGGCGGCTACCCGGCGCAGGCCGACCCGCGCGACCAGTACGGCGACGGGTACGCACACGCCGGACATCCCGCTCCCGCCCCGCGCGGGCCGCAGTGGGTCGGCCCGGAGGGGCTCGGCCGCCCGGTCCCGGCCCGCCAGGCCGGCAGTGGCCTGCCCACACTGGACGATGACGACGAGCCGGGCCGCAAGGTCGGCCGGCGCAAGGCCATGGTCGCGCTCGGCGGTACGGCCGCCGTCGTGGCCGGCGGCGCGGCGCTCGCCATGACCCCGCAGTTCCGCGGCCTCTTCGGCGACGAGGCGGTGGCCGGCGACGCGACCGGCAGCACGGTGACCGACGGCAACGCGGCGCGGCCCAGCGGCCAGCAGCCCAGCACGGTGCGCACCTACACGGAGCAGAACGAGAGCTACATGGGCTCCCGGGCCGGTGAGGCGCTGAAGAAGAACGCGCCCGCCGGTGGTCGAACGTTCTCCGGCCCGGCCGCGGCCGCCGCCGACACCCAGGTGACGGTCAAGACGGTGCTGGCCAAGGACCCGATCCTGCACCTGGCCCGGCGGGCCACCTTCGGCGCGACGCCCGCCGTGGTCGCCGACATCAAGAAGCAGGGCATCGACGCCTGGATCCGTGCCCAGCTCGACCCGGACAAGCTGGAGCCGAGCAAGGCCGAGCTGAAGATCGCCGAGCTGCCCACCCAGTCGCTCACCGTGCAGCAACTGCGCGACCAGCGGGAGAAGCTCAACGAGCAGGGCGCCCAGCCGCAGCGGGAGGTGGTCGACGCCACCCTGGCACGGCAGATCTGGTCGAAGCGCCAACTGTTCGAGGTGATGGTCGACTTCTGGAACGACTTCCTGCACGTCGCCGCCGACTTCGACGGCGGTGAGGCGTACCGCACCTCGTTCGACAAGGACGTGGTGCGCAAGCACGCGCTGGGCAGCTACCCCGAGATGCTGGTCGCCGCGAACAAGCACCCCGCGCTGCTGATCTACCTGAACCAGAAGGACTCCCGCAAGGACGCGATCAACGAGAACCTCGCCCGGGAGAACCTGGAGCTGTACTCGGTCGGCGTCGACGGCGGCTACACGGAGGGCGACGTCCGCCAGGCCGCCATGTTGCAGACCGGCCGTGGCGTCGACGACAAGGGCCAGTACCGCCTGCGCGTCAACCAGCACTACATGGGCAAGGTGAAGATCCTCGGCTTCACCCACCCGAACACCTTCAGCATCGGCGACGTCAACAACCCGACGCCGAAGGAGATCGCCGCCGTGGACGCGGCGATCGACAAGTACATCACCTACATCGCGATGCACCCGTCGACCGCGAAGTACGTGGCGCAGAGCCTGGCCACCCGGTTCGTCTCGGACACCCCGCCGAAGTCCCTGGTGGACCGGCTAGCCAAGTCGTACAGCAGCAACAACGGCATGATCAAGCCGGTGTTGATGACGCTGTTCAGCTCCTCGGAGTTCTGGGCGGCGGTGGGCCAGAAGGTGCGGCGGCCGATGGAGTACCTGGTGGCTACGTACCGGACGCTGGGCGTGGCGCCGGAGGCGTCGCCGACGCACAACAACGGCGACAACAAGCGCACCCCCTTCGCCCGGGGCCTGCGGCAGGTCCACGACAAGCTGCGGGAGTTGGGCCAGTACCCGATGGGTCAGCCCACCCCGGACGGCTACCCGGACGTCTACGTCGCGTGGACCTCGGCCGGCACCATGGTCAACGGCTGGAACGAGGCCGGCGAGATCGTCGCCGGCTACCGCACCGCCTTCACGTACACGCCGCCGCAGAAGCTGGTCGCCAAGCCGCCGGCCACCGCCGGGGCGTACGTGGACGCGCTCTCCCTGCGGCTGGTGGGCCAGAAGCTGAGCACCCGGGAGAAGAACCTGATCCTCGGCGTGGCCGGCGTGCCGGCGACCGCCAAGGTCGACGCCACGTTCAACGGGGCCATCACCGCCGTCGCGCGGGCGATCCTCGCGTCCCCCCAGCACCACCTCCGGTGAGGCACCCGATGGAGAAGACTGTGTACAACTCTTTCCCCCTGCACCCCGAATGCCCCGACCTGCGGCGGCTGGCCGACAACCCGGCCGAGGCGCTGCTGCGCGCCGAGGCGGACATCGTCGCCGCCGAGAACGCGGCCGAGGCCGACCGCTACCGCACGCTGGAGGACCTGGAGGAGGCCCAGCAGGACGGTCGCGGTGTCACCCGGCGGACCTTCGTCGCCGGTGCGGCGGCGACCGCCACCGCGCTGGCCACCGCCCAGTTCGTCACCACCTCGGCGTCGTTCGCGGCGACCAAGACCGGCACGCTGATCCACGTCTTCCTCTACGGCGGGCTGGACGGGCTGAGCCTGGTGGCACCGGACAACGACCCGGTGCTCGCCAAGGCCCGCCCCGACCTGCTGCTCGGCAACGACTCGCTCGCCCTGAGCCGGGGCTTCAAGCTGACCAGCGCGTTCAAGCCGCTGGAGCAGTGGCTCAAGGCCGGACAGTTGGGCTTCATCCCGGCGGCCTCCGACGAGCGGCTGTCCCGCAGCCACTTCCAGGCCGCGGACGCCTGCAACCTGGGCGGGCTGCCCAACGAGACCGGCGGCCGGGGCTGGCTGGACGGACTGGTCGACAACCTCGGCAAGGGCACGGCGTTCCGCAGCGTCGGCATCGGCAGCACGCTGCCCCGCTCGCTGGTCGGCAACAACGGCGCGATCTCGCTGAACAGCGTCGGCTCGCTGAAGCTCAACGGTGACGACCGGTTCCGGGCGGCCACCGAGAAGGCCATCAAGGGGCTCTTCACCGGGATCAACCACCCGGTCGAGGAGGCTGTGCAGGAGGGAATGGGTGCGCTGGCGACCGCGCAGAAGCTCGCCGCCAAGCCGTACCAGCCCGCCGAGGGCGTCACGTACGAGGGCGTCGGGCGGGCGTTCCAGCAGCTCGCCCAACTGATCAAGGGCGGCGCCAACGTCCGGGTCGCCACCGTCGGCATGGGCGGCTACGACACCCACGAGAACCAGGGCACCCGCGAGGGCGGCCAGCTGCACCGCCGGCTGGGTGAGCTGGCGAAGGCGATGGCCGCGTTCTTCACCGACCTCGGCCCGCAGGCCGCCGACGTGACGATCATGGTGTCCAGCGAGTTCGGCCGTCGGGTCGGCTCCAACGGTGGCGGCACCGACCACGGCCACGGCGGCGTGATCACCGTCCTCTCCGGCAAGAAGCTCGCCGGTTCGCTGCTCGGCACCTGGAACGGCCTGGACAAGCTGGACTCCGGTGACGTGCCGGAATACAACAACATGTTCAACGTCTACGGCTCGCTGGCCCAGGGCCGGTTCGGGCTCACCAACGCGGAGGTGCAGAAGGTGTTCCCCCGCATGAAGTACGCCCCGATGAAGCTGTACGCGTGACGTACCCGCACACCCACGCCGCCGGCCGCCGCACCGGGACCTCGTCCCGGCACGGCGGCCGGTCGGCTGAGCCCGTACCCCCGCAGATCCCGGCCCGGCGCGGACCCGGCGGCCGGCGGTTCCTGGCGGTGCTGCTCCTGGTCGGGCTGCTCGCCAGCGTGCTGCCCTGGTGGTTGGGAACCCCCGCCGGCTCGCTGAGGACTACCGCGGCGA
The DNA here is from genome assembly GCF_040643015.1 of Micromonospora sp. NPDC047527. NCBI lineage: Bacteria > Bacillati > Actinomycetota > Actinomycetes > Micromonosporales > Micromonosporaceae > Micromonospora > Micromonospora sp. NPDC047527. Next base: position 150,933 of record NZ_JBEYTK010000009.1, read on the forward strand.
CCGTGACCGCGGCCGGCCGGATCACCGGCCTGGTCGCCGGCTACCTGCTGCTGGTGCAGGTGCTGATGATGAGCCGACTGTCGGTGCTGGAACGGTGGATCGGTGGCGAGCACCTGTCCCGCTGGCACCGCGACATCGGCGCGACGCTGCTGGTGGCCGTGTTGGCGCACATGTCGCTGATCCTCGTCGGCTACGCCGACCTGCGAAACCAGTCGATCATGGCCGAGGTGGGCACGCTGCTCGGCGACTACGAGGACATGGTCTCCGCGTTCGTCGCCACCGGCATCATGGTGCTGGTCGGGTTCAGCAGCATGCGGGCGATCCGGCGGGCGCTGCCCTACGAGCTGTGGCACCTGCTGCACCGGTCCAGCTACCTGGTGCTTCTGCTCGGCTACGGGCACCAGTTCACCCACGGCGCGCAGCTCTACAAGCCCGGCCCGGTCCGCACCGGCTGGATCGCCCTCTACCTGCTGGTGGTCGCCGCCCTGCTCTGGGGCCGGGTGATCGCGCCACTGGCGTTCAACCTGCGGTACCGGCTGCGGGTCGCCGACGTGGTCGCCGAGAGCCAGGACACCATCTCGATCTACCTCACGGGCGAGCGGCTGGGCCGGTTGGAGATGCTCGGCGGGCAGCACTTCCGCTGGCGCTTCCTCACCCGGGGCTGCTGGTGGCAGTCGCACCCGTTCTCCGTCTCGGCCGCCGCGAACGGCCGCTGGCTGCGGCTCACCGTCAAGGTGGTCGGCACGCACACCGCGGACCTGCGCGACCTGGACACGGGCACCCGGGTCTGGGCCCAGGGCCCGTCGGGCACGTTCACCGCCGCGCACCGGCTCCGCGAGCGGGCGCTGCTGATCGCCGGCGGCAGTGGCATCACGCCGATCCGGGCCATGCTGGAGGAGTTGCCGCCGGGCGCCGCCCTCATCTACCGGGCCCGCACGCCCGCCGACGTGCTGCTCAGCCGGGAACTCGACTGGCTGGCCCAGGAGCGCGACACCTCGATCTGGTACGTCATCGGCTCCCGCGACGACCCCGGCCCCCGTCAGCTCATGAGCCCGGACGGGCTACGTCAACTCGTGCCCGACGTGGCCCGGCGCGACGTCTACCTGTGCGGGCCGCCCGGGCTGGTCGAGCAGTCGGTGCGCGCGTTGCGCCGCGCCGGCGTACCGCGTCGGCAGATCCACCTGGCCACCTTCGAGTTGTAGGAAGGCATCGCATGCGCCGCGCGCTCCTCGCGATCACCGGCCTGGCCGCCAGCACCACCGCGCTCGTGGTGCTGAAGGGCTCGCCGGGCGTCACCCAGGCCGCCCCGGACCTGGCAGCCGGGCAGCCGGTCAACCCCACGCCGCAGGGCGCCGACCCGGGCCTCACCCCGGCGGCCCCCGGCGCCGACCCGGCGGGCGCGACGCCGTCGCAGAGCGCCAACGCGCCGGTGTCGCCCAAGCCCGGCAAGACCACCGCCCGCCCGTCGGGCACCCGCACCACCACGAAGGCACCGACCGCGCCGCGCACCACCAAGGCGCCCCAGCCGACCACCCGCCGGATCACCGGGCCGGGTGTGGACAACGAGTACGGGTACGTGCAGGTGCAGATCGTGGTCTCCGGCAACCGGATCATCGACGCCACCACCCTGTCGCTGCCCAGCGGCGGCGAATCCGACATCCACAGCGGCGATGTCCGGGACGCCTACAACGGCACCGGCGGCGAGGTAGTCCGCAAGCAGAGCGCCAACCTCAACACCGTCTCCGGCGCCACCGAAACCAGCAACTCCTACAAGCAGTCGCTGCGGGCTGCCATCGAGCAGGCGTTCTGACGTGCCGGCCGCGACGACCCGACCCGGGCTGTGCCGGGTCGAGCAGATCATGGGTACGGCGATCACCGTGGACCTCGCCGACGACCTGCCGCCCGCGCGCCTGCACGAGCTGGCCGATGACGTCTTCGCCTGGATGCGCGAGGTGGACGCCCGGTTCAGCACGTACCGGGACGACAGCGAGGTGTGCCGCTTCGACCGGGGCGAGGTGCTGCTCTCCGAGGCGTCGGCGGAGCTGCGGTTCGTGTTGGAGGCGTGCGCCGACCTGTGGGGCGACACCGACGGGTTCTTCGACGCGTACGCCACCGGCCGGCTCGACCCGTCTGGTTTCGTGAAGGGCTGGGCGGCGCAGGTCGCCTCTGATCGGCTGCTCGCCGCCGGAGCGGGCAACCACTGCGTCAACGCCGGCGGCGACGTGCGCGTACGCGGTCTGTCTCCGGCGGGGGAGCCGTGGCGGATCGGCATCCGGCACCCGTGGGACGAGATGGCGACCTGCCTGGTGCTCGCCGGCACGGACCTGGCCGTCGCCACCTCCGGCGTCTACGAGCGGGGTCGGCACGTGCTGGACCCGCGCCGGGGCGCACCGGCCGACGGGCTGCGCTCGGTGACCGTGGTCGGCACCGACCTCGGGATCGCCGACGCCTACGCCACCGCAGCCCTGGCCATGGGAACCGCCGGAATCGGCTGGCTGGACCGCCGCGCCAACCACACCCACGCGGTCATCACCGACAACGCCCGCCAGTACAACTCCGCCACCCTCCCGCTAACAGACTGACCCCACCCCCACGCCACCCCACCCACCCCGCCCAACGTCGTCCCCGCGCCCCCCACGACCCGCGCCGCCCCACGACCCCGCCCCACCAGCCGCGATCTTGCAGTTTTGGTCGCTGGTTCGTCTGGAATGCGGTGATTGTCGGGGCAGGAAGTGCAAGATCGCGGGGGAGGGGGGACGGGCTAGCGTACCGGGCGGTGGGTGCCGGCGGGGCGGGTGCCGGTGGGGCGGGGGCGGCCGGGGCGGGAGCCGGCGGGCCGGGTGCCGGCCCAGCGGTGCCCGGGGTGGCTGCGGCGGGGCGGCTCGGTACCGCCGGGATGCGGCGCTCTGTCGTCCGTGGACATCGTTCCCCCGATCATGGCGCGCGTTCGCGCTGTCCCTTGGTCGCTGTCCCTCTGCTCAACGAGGACCGCCGCCCCGGCGACGCTGTCGGTCACCGGATCGGGTCGGTGGCCCGGACCGGCCCAGCGACCCGACACGGCCGCGGCGGACCGGCTCACATGCCCCGACACGGCCGCGGTGCGCCGGCTCACATGCCCCGACATGGCCGCGGCGGACCGGTTCACATGCCCCGGCGCGGCAGCGGCAGGTGGCCGGGGAGCAGGTCGAGGGTGAGCGTCACCCCGGTGGCGCGCAGCGCCTCGATCAACGTGTTCTGCACCAGGTAGGAGTCGGGAAGCTGCCACCGGGCCTGCTCCGGGGCGACCGCCCAGCGGACCGTCCCCTCGGGCAGCCGGGTCGGCGGTGCCGGAATCCACGAGCCCGGCCCGTGCCGGACCACGTGGAAACAGTGCTCCAACTCCGGTCGGAGCGGATCGCCGGGGCGTACCAGGAACATCCACCGACCGGTCGGGGTGACCAGCACCGGCCCGCGTACGCCGGTGCCGGCCGGGTGGGTCCGCACCGCGTCGAGCACGTGCCGACCGAGGTGGGCCGGCACCTCCAGCACGTCGAAGGCCCGCCCGGTGGGCAGCAGCACGCCGTGTGGGCGCGTCCGCCACCAGGTGGCCACCCGGGCCGGGTCGGCGCTCGCGGCCAACTCCCAGTTCTCCAGGGCGGGGTGGCAGCCGACGGTGGGACAGCCGGCCCGGCCGCACACGAACCGGCTGCGGGCCAGGCAGGCGCCGGGGGTGACCTCCCATCCGTGTACGGCGTACCGGATGGCGACCCGGCGCAGCCGGACCCGTTCCAACGGCGACAGTTCGGCGACGCGCGGTCCGACGTTACGCCACATGTTGTGTCATCTCCCCTCGTCGGGCCTGGCGAACGCCAGGTCGCATGTCGAGCACCGTCACTGCCGTAACCCGCGATCGTTGAGGTTGACGAACGGCTCGTGCAACTTGCACGAAAAGTACGAGGACTGGCTATCCGGCTGACGTACAGGCTGTGCGACCAGCGGAAACCTGAAGAGCACGTTGGACCGCCGCACCCGCGGACATCGCTCCGTCCCGATGGGACGGTGGCGGCAGGGGAGGGGATGGGGAGATGGACGAGCTACCCATAGGGCGGCGAGTGGCCTACTGGCGGGGCCGACGCAAGATGTCGCAGCAGGTTTTCGCCGACCGGTTGGGCAAGTCGAAGAGCTGGGTGGACAAGGTCGAGCGTGGCGTCCGTCGGCTCGACAAGTTCTCGGTCCTCTACGAGATCGCCGACATCCTCCAGATGGACGTGCAACTGCTGATGGGCAGGGATCCGGAGCGGCGTACGGACGCGCTGAACTGCATCGACCAGGTCGAGGTGCAGGAGATCCGGGCGGCCCTGGAGCGGTACGACTCGATGAGCGCCTACTTCGACGCGGCGCCCTGCCCGCCCCCGCTGGACGACATGCGCAAGGCCGTCAACCACGCCTGGCTCACCTACCAGTACGGCCGCTACGGAATGCTCACCCGGGCGCTGCCGAAGCTGCTGCGCGACGCCCAGGCGGCCGACGCCGCCTACGACGGCGCGCAGGCCCCGGAGGCGGCCCATCTGCTCGGGCAGGTCTACCAGATCGCCTCCTCGGTGCTACGCAAGCTCGGCGAGTGCGAGCTGGCCTGGCTGGCCGCGGACCGGTCGATGGCGGTGGCCCAGCGTGCCGACGACCCGCTGCTGGCCGGCATCGCCACCACCCGGGTCTGCAACGCCCTGGTCGCCATGGGCCGGGCCCGTCCGGCGCTGGAGTTGAACGTCCAGATCGCCAACCGGCTGGCGCCCGGCGGGAGCAACGAGGTCTCCCCGGCCCGGCTCTCGGTCTACGGGATGCTGCTGCTCCAGGGCGCGATGGCCGCCTCCCGGATCGGTGACTCGGCCAGCGTCGACGACCTGATCAACTGCGCGGAGGAGGCCGCGACGCTGCTCGGCAGCGACCAGAACCACTACTGGACGTCGTTCGGCCCGACCAACGTCGAGCTGCACCGGGCCGCCGCCGCGGTGGAGCTGGGCGACGGGGGCCGTGCGGTGGAGGTGCACCAACTGCGCATCTCGGAGCCCCTGTTCAACGCGTTGCTGCCCGAACGCCGCGCCCACCACCTGCTCGACATCGCCCGGGGGTACGCGCAGATCGGCGACGTGGCGAACGCCGGCGAGATGCTGCTGCTCGGCGATCGGCTCGCGCCGTCGGAGATCCGCTGCCGGCCGATCGCCCACGAGGTCATGTCGGACATCCTTCGTCGCACACGTGGTGCGCCGCCTTCTCCGGTAGCGGAGTTGGCTGAGCACATGGGAGTAGGGGTATGAGCGCGGAGCCGGTCTGATGGCCGGCGGACAGCGCACCAGCGAGCACCGCGCGGTGCTCTATGTCATCGCCTGCGGTTCGCCGCTGGCCCGTCACGTCGGGCGTCTGGTCGACCTGGCCCAGCAGGACGACTGGGATGTCTGCGTGGTCACCACACCCGACGGCGCCAAGTTCGTCGACCAGTCCGCACTGACCCACCAGACCGGGCATCCCGTGCGAACGCACTACAAGAGCCCCGGTGACCCGGACGTGCTACCACCGGCCGACGCCATGATCGTCTGCCCGGCGACCGTCAACACGGTCAACAAGTGGGCGGCCGGGATCGCGGACACTCTCGCCCTCGGGTTGCTGGTCGAGGCGCAGGGCAAGGGCCTGCCCATCGTGGCGGTGCCGTACACCAACGTCGCGATGGCCGCCCACCCGGCGTTCCGGGCCGGCGTGGCCCGGCTGGCCGACTGGGGTGTCACGATGCTCTTCGGTGATCATGTCGTCGCCCTGCACCCTCCCGGGACGGGTGAGCAGCACCTGCACATGTTCCCCTGGCAGTTGCCGCTGGCCGCGCTGCGTACCGTCGCGTACCGCGCGGCCTGAGCGCTCGACGGTCGCGTCCGGCGGGTCGCCCGACCGGTCCGGCCGGGCGTCGCCGCCGGACCGCCATCGCGCCGGTAAGCTGGGCCGCCGTGAGCGTATGCGTATCCGCCCCCTCGGTGACCGACGTGGTCGCCGAGCTGGAACGGCGCTACCCGCCGGTCTGGGCCGAGGAGTGGGATCGGGTCGGCCTCGTGCTCGGGGAGCCGGCCGCCCCGGTCCGCCGGGTGCTCTGTGTGGTCGACGTGGTGCCCGAGACGGTCGCCGAGGCGCTCGCCGTCGGCGCGGACATGATCGTCTCGCATCACCCGCTGCTGCTGCGGGGCGTCTCGTCGGTCGCCCCGACGACCTTCAAGGGCCGGATCGTGCACCAGTTGATCCGGGCCGGGGTGGCGCTCTACGTGGCGCACACCAACGCCGACGTCGCGTCCCCCGGCGTCTCCGATGCCCTTGCCGCCCGGTTCGGCCTGACCGGGCTGCGCCCGTTGCAGCAGCCCGCGCCCGGTTCGGCCGCGTACGGCGACGACCGGGGCTTCGGCCGGATCGGCGAGTTGCCCCGCCCGATGACCCTGGCCGAGTTGACCCGGCACGCCGCCGCCGTGCTCCCTGTCACGTCGTGGGGAGTTCGCGCGGCGGGGGATCCCGGGCGTATGGTTCGTACCCTCGCCGTCAGCGGCGGGTCGGGGGACAGTTTCCTCGGCGCCGCGACCGCCGCCGGGGTGGACGCGTTCCTCACCGCCGACCTGCGGCACCATCCGGCCGGCGAGCACCTCGCGGCCGATGGTCCCGCCCTGATCGACGCCGCCCACTGGGCGACCGAACGACCGTGGCTGGACGATCTGGCCGCCCTCCTGCGGGAGGCGCCGGGCGTCGAGACGCTGGTGTCCGACCTGGACACCGACCCGTGGACCGTGCACGCCGCCGCACCCGTTGTGGACGACAAGGAGCCCGACCGTGAAGGCTGACCCCCAGGTCCAGCGCCGCCTGCTCGACCTTCAGGCGATCGACACCAACCTCGCCCAGCTCGCGCACCGTCGACGGTCGCTGCCGGAGCGGGCCGAGCTGGAGGCGCTGGCCCGGGAGTTGTCGTCGCTGGAGGACGAGCGGGTCCGCGCCCAGGTGGCGGTCGACGACCTGGACCGGGACATCGCCCGCCTGGAGAAGGACGTCGATCAGGTCCGGGCCCGCAAGGAGAAGGATGAGAACCGGCTCGCCGCCGGCACCGGCCCGGCCCGGGAGCTGGAGGCGCTCCAGCACGAGCTGGTCTCGCTCAACCGGCGCCAGGGCGACCTGGAGGACGCCGAGCTGGAGTTGATGGAGCAGCGGGAGACCGCGCAGGGCGTGCTGGACGGCGTGGAGCAGCGGCTGGCCGACACCCGGGAGAAGCGGGCCGCCACCGAGCAGCGCCGCAACGACGCGCTGGCCGAGATCGCCAAGGAGGAGGAGTTCAAGCGGGGGGCCCGTCAGCCGCTCGCGGCCGACCTTCCGGGCGAGTTGGTCACCCTCTACGACAAGATCCGCGAGGAGACCGGGCTGGGCGCCGCGCTGCTCACGGCGGGTCGCTGCGGCGGCTGCCGGCTGGAGCTCTCCGGCGCCGACCTGGCCCGGATCCGCAAGACCGCCCCGGACGACGTGGTCCGCTGCGAGGACTGCCGACGGATCATGGTCCGTACCAACGAGTCGGGCCTGTAGGTCGTGGCACCGCGCGTGGTCGTCGTCGAGGCCGACGGCGGGTCGCGGGGCAACCCGGGCCCGGCCGGCTACGGCGCGGTGGTGCGCGACTCGGAGACTGGCGAGGTGCTCGCCGAACGCGGTGAGTCTCTGGGTACGGCGACCAACAACGTCGCCGAGTACCAGGGCCTGATCGCCGGGCTGACGGCCGCCGCCGAGCTGGGTGCCGGCGAGGTGGACGTCCGGATGGACTCGAAGCTGGTGGTCGAGCAGATGTGCGGCCGGTGGCAGATCAAGCACCCCGGCCTGCGGCCGCTCGCCGCCCAGGCGGCGACGCTGGTGGGCCGGTTCACCGCTGTCCGGTTCACCTGGATTCCCCGCGACCAGAACCGCCACGCCGACGCGCTCGCCAACGCCGCGATGGACGCCGCCGCCGGCCGACCCACACCGCCGCCGGCTGCCGCCAGCGCCCCGGCCTCGGCCAGCGCACCGGCCGGCGGTGCCTCGACCGGCAGCGACCCGGCGACCGCGCCGGCCTCCTGGGAGCCGCGTCCGAGCTTCACCGCCACCCGGCTGATCCTGGTGCGCCACGGCGAGACCGAGTACACCGAGCAGCGCCGCTACTCCGGCCGCGGTGACGTGCCGCTCTCCGAGCGTGGCCGGGCCCAGGCCCGTGCCACCGGCGCCCGGGTCGCCGCGCTGGCCCCGTCCGTCGCGGCCGTGCTCAGCTCACCGCTGTCCCGGTGTACGTCGACGGCGGCGGCGATCGCCGGGGCGCTCGGCGACGTGCCGGTCCGCACCGAGGACGACCTGATCGAGTGCGACTTCGGCCAGTGGGAGGGGCGTACCTTCGCGGAGGTGCGCCAGCAGTGGCCGGGCGAGATGGACGCCTGGCTCGCCTCTCCCCGGATCGCCCCGCCGGGTGGCGAGTCGTTCACCCAGGTGGCCGAGCGCATCCGCCGGGTCATCGCCGCGCTGCCCACGGCGTACCCCGCGGAGGCTGTGGTGGTCGTCTCCCACGTCTCGCCGATCAAGCTGGCGCTGCGCGACGCGCTCGCCGCCGGTGACGGTTTCCTGCACCGACTCTTCCTGGACGCGGCCGGCATCTCGGTGCTCGACATGTGGCCCGACGGCGGGGTCGCGGTCCGCACGGTCAACGACACCGCACACCTCGCCAAGATCGACTAATTCCCATCTAGCGGGAGGGTCTTAGCTCTGGGGCTCCTACCAGGGCGGAAACCGTTGACAGTGGAGCGTGCGCGACCCAAGATCGGTTTGTGCGAAGCGTATACCTGACGAAGCGGGGTCACATCGACCTCCTGCGCGTCGCCAGCGCAGCCTGTCGACGCTCCATCTGACGCCGGGTCCATCCCTTCCTCGCACGCTACGGGCGTTCCCCTTCACCGCTGGTCTCCGGCCCCGCGGCGCGTCCGCCTGCGTACCTCCCGACAGGAGATCTGTCCATGTTGCCCACGAGACGTCTATCCCGCCTCACCGTGACGGTGGTGAGCACCGCGTTGCTCGCCACCGTGGCCCTGACAAATCCGGCGTCCGCCAAGCCGGGGCACTCCACTCCGGGGCACCCCGCGCCGCAGCACGGCCCCGGCCACTCCGACGTTCGGGGCTACCCGCAGCAGAACACGCTCCGTCTCTGGCCGGACAATCCGGCCGACGCGTCGATCGCGATCGGTGTCGTCCCGTACGACGAGATCGCGCCGAAGCTGAACGCCCTCCAGCGGGCCAGCAACCGGGTCTCCGCCCGGGTCGCCGGTAAGTCCGCCGGCGGTTACGACCTGTACGCGGTCACCGTGACCGCGCCGGAGAGCCGCGCCGAGGCCCAGCAGCAGGAGACCTGGAAGCAGCTCATCGAGGACGATCCGGCCCGGGCGCAGCGGGACCGCAAGCTCCTGGCCGGTTACAAGACCCCGCTCTTCGTCAACGGCAACCTGCACGGCAACGAGTGGGAGGGCACCGACGCGGCGCTGCGGGTCATCGAGGACCTCGCCACCGACAGCAGCCCCGAGGTGGCGGCGCTGCTCAAGCGCAACCGGCTGGTCTTCATCGTCACCGCGAACCCGGACGGACGGGTGGCCGGGACCCGGCCCAACTCGGCGGGTTACGACCTCAACCGCGACTTCACCATCGTCTCGCAGCCCGAGACCAGGATCATCCGTGATCTGATCATCGACACCAAGCCGATCATCACGCTGGACCTGCACGGGTACGTCAACCCGACGCTGCTGCACCCCAGCACCCCGCCGCACAACGTCAACAACGAGTACGACCTGTACATCAAGCACGGCCTGCCGAACGCCCTGGCGATCGAGGAGGACCTGCGCGGTCTGGGCTACCCCGAGACCCAGCGGGCGCGGATTCCGTTCCGTGACGACGAGCCGGGCGTGTGGGACGACTTCCCGCCGATCTACGTGCCGTCGTTCGCCATGCTCCAGAGCAGCATCCCGTACACCATCGAGGCGCCGCTGAACCCGCGCGGCACCAACCTCACCCCCGCCGAGCGGGTCCGTCGCTCCGGCATCAACACCGACGTGCACGAGGTGGCGATCCGTACGTCGCTGCGCTACATCCAGGACCACCGCGCGCAGGTGCTGCACGACCAGGCCGAGGTCTACCGCCGTGGCCTCGCCGGTGAGCCGCTGCGCGACATTCCCGACGGCTACGTGCCGGGCTGGGGTCCGGAGGACAACTACAACACCACCTTCCCCCGCTCGTACGTCATCCCCACCGGCACCGGGCAGCGCTCCGAGCCCGCCGCGGCGCGTCTGGTCGACCTGCTGATCGGCAGCGGTGGCCGGGTGTGGCAGGCGAAGAAGGCGTTCAAGGCCGGCGGTAAGACCTACCAGGCCGGCTCGTACGTCATCGACATGCACCAGCCCAAGCGCGGCCTGGTCAACTCGCTGCTCGAACCGGGCGCGGACATCACCGACCGGGTGAACGACCTCTACGCCGGCCCGGCCGCCTGGAGCCAGGGGCTGACCTGGGGCGCCACCGTGGACACTCTGTGGAACACCCTTCCCGGCGTGCGCCTGGAGCGGACGTACGACGCGCGGGCCGAGGGCACCCTGCCCGCCGGCAAGGTTGACCTGCGCCTGGACCTGCGGGACGCCGCCGACCTGCTCGCGGTGAACTCGCTGCTGGGCAAGAACGTCGCGGTCTACCGGCTCGCGGACGGGTCGGTCGTCGTCCCCGGCACCACGGCCAACCAGAAGCTGGCCCGCGCCGAGGTGAAGGCACACGGCGTGAGCTTCGAGAAGGCGCCGAAGGGCTGGCGGGGCACTCTGCTGGACCGGGTCGTGGTCGGCTACATCGGCACGGTCGAGGAGCGGGACACCCTCGCCGCCCTGGGCTTCGAGGCGCGTGCGGTGACCGCCGCGACGCTGGCCGGCACGCTGACCAACGACGTCGACGTGCTGCTTGTTGCCAGCAACGTCAACCTGACGAACCTGACCGCCGAGAACCGGGCAGCCCTGGACAGCTTCCTGGCGCGAGGCGGCGGCGTGGTCGGCCTGGGCACCCCCGGGGCGTCCTTCGGCAACGCCACCGGGCTGTTGAGCGTGACCGCCACGGCGGCGCCGAGCCTGGCCAGTGGTGTGGCAAACATCGTGAACAACGGCGGGCCGGTCACCACCTCGGCCATCCCGCACGCGTTCATCAGCCAGCCCGTCTGGTTCACCAACCTGGGCGCCAACGTCCAGGTCGAGCAGTCCTACGCCGCTGACCCGCTGCTGTCCGGCTGGTGGGCCACCGGCGGCGCCAACGGGCAGGCCGCCGCGGCCAACCAGGCCAGCATCGTGCGGGCCGTCTCCGGCACCGGGAACGGCGTGGTGCTGTTCGGCACCGACCCGACGTTCCGACTGCACCCCAAGGGCCTGCAGTCGCAGCTCGGCCGGGCGTTGCTCTGGACAGCCCAGCGGTGACCTGACGATCTGCCCTTGTGGGGCCCGGGTGCGTACGCGCCCGGGCCCCACGCCGTCTCCGGGGCAGTCCATACCGGGTACGTCCGTCGATGCCGCTCGGCGCACTGCGGACGCCGTTCGGCGCAGCGCTATCCAGACGGGGACAGTGACGGCGATCACAAAGTCGTAGCCTCCGGCCGTTACATCGAGTGTCACGACTCCCCGGAGGTGTGTCAGATGGCTGCACCCGAACCGGAGGCGCCCACCCCGGCGCCGGCCAGGGCAAAGGACCACAGCCCCTGGAACTGGTTGCTCTTCATCCCCATCGTGGTGCCGCTGATCCCGGCGTTCTTCAATGGCGACGCGCCCCGGATCTTCGGGTTCCCGCGCTACTACTGGCTGCAACTGACCTGGATCCTGCTCGGCGTGTCCACCACGACCTTCGTCTACCAGATGACGAAGAAGCGGAGGACCCGCTGATGTGGCGCGATCACCTCACCGAGATCATCGTCTTCTCCCTGCTGTTCCTGCTGGTCAGCGCGATGGGCTTCGTGGCCGCTCGCTGGCGGGCACCGAAGGACATGGCGCACCTGGACGAGTGGGGTCTGGGCGGGCGGAGCTTCGGCGGCTGGATCACCTGGTTCCTGGTCGGCGGTGACCTCTACACCGCGTACACCTTCGTGGCGGTGCCGGCGCTGATGTTCGGGGCCGGCGCGGCCGGGTTCTTCGCGGTGCCGTACACGATCGTCGTCTACCCGCTTGTCTTCCTGGTGCTGATCCGACTCTGGTCGGTATCGCACCGGCACGGGTTCGTGACCCCCGCCGACTTCGTCCGCAGGCGGTTCGACTCGCCGGTGCTGGCGTTGCTGATCGCGATCACCGGGATCGTGGCCACGATGCCGTACATCGCCCTGCAACTGGTCGGCATCGAGGCGGTCCTCAAGACAATGGGCGTGACGGGGGACAGCACCCTGGCCCGGCACCTGCCGATCATCATCGCGTTCGCCATCCTGGCCGCGTACACCTATCAGTCGGGGCTGCGCGCGCCGGCGCTCATCGCGTTCGTCAAGGACAGCCTGATCTACATCGTGATCCTGGTGGCGGTCATCTACCTGCCGTACAAGCTGGGTGGTTGGGGCGAGATCTTCGACGCGGCGGACGCGAAGTTCCAGGCGTCGCCGAACCCGAACGACGGCATCCTGCTCAACGGCAACAACCAGCTCCAGTACGTCACCCTGGCGTTCGGCTCGGCGCTGGCGCTGTTCCTCTACCCGCACAGCATCACGGGCGTGCTGGCCAGCCGGAACCGCGACGTGATCAAGCGGAACATGTCGGCGCTGCCGGCGTACAGTCTGCTGCTCGGGCTTATCGCGTTGCTCGGCTACATGGCCATCGCGGCTGGCGTGAAGCCGCTGCCGGGGGCGACGGAGGGCAGCGTCGACAACAACACGGTCGTGCCGCTGCTGTTCGACCAGCAGTTCCCGGACTGGTTCGCCGGGGTCGCCTACGCCGCCATCGGCATCGGCGCGCTGGTGCCGGCGGCGATCATGTCGATCGCGGCGGCGAACCTGTTCACCCGCAACATCTACAAGGAGTACCTGAAGCGGGACGCGACCGCCGCGCAGGAGGCGAACGTCTCGAAGATCACCTCACTGGTGGTAAAGGTCGGCGCGGTGGCCTGCATCGTCTTCCTCGACCCGCAGTTCTCGATCGACCTCCAGCTCATCGGCGGCGTGATCATCCTTCAGACGCTCCCTGCGGTGGCGCTGGGCCTCTACACCCGCTGGTTCCACCGGACCGCGCTGATCGCCGGCTGGGCCGCCGGCATGGGGCTCGGCATGTGGATGCTCTACCAGGTGGCCAGCCCGACCCGGAAGCACTTCGGCGGCTCGGCGTTCCCTCTGGAGAAGTTCGGCTTCGACACCCCCAAGACGATCTACGTCGGCATCGTGGCGGTGCTCGTCAATCTGGCGGTCGCGGCCCTGCTGACGCTGATCCTGCGGGCCGCCAAGGCACCCGAGGGCGTCGACGGCACCACCCCGGACGACTACTTCGCCGACGAGGGCGACCCCCGCGTAACCCCCGGCCCCAACCGAGACGCCACACCCACCCGAGAGCCGGTCGCCTGACCCCCGCCCCGGTCGATCATGGAGTTGTGGTGCCCGGTCGATGGTGACTCGCGCCATTCGTCCACCGCCACAACTCCATGATCGACGAAAGGGGGGTCACCCGTCGGCGAGTTGTGCGGGATCGAGTCGGGCAAGGCGGGCGGCGTCCTGGCCCGGGGGCAGCCCGAACAGCCGGCGGTACTCGCGGCTGAACTGCGACGCGCTCTCGTAGCCGACCGCGAACCCGACGGCCGCCACGTCCCCGGGCTCGGCGAGCAGCCGAGACCGTGCCTCCTGGAGCCGAATGACCTTCTGGAACTGGATCGGCGTCATCGTGGTGATCGCCCGGAAGTGTCGGTGCAGGGACGTCACGCTCATCCCGGCGACGCGCGCCACGTCCTCGACCCGGAACAGGTCGGCGTGATGGTCGCGGATCCAGCGGATCGCCCGCTCGATCTGCACGATGTTGCCGCCGCCCAGCCCGATCTGCCGGACCGTGCCACCCTGCTCGCTGGTCAGCAATCGCCAGACCACCTCACGCTCCAGGCCCGCCCAGAGCACGCGCTGGTCCTGGGGACGGTCGAGCAGGCGTAGCAGCCGTACCAGCGCGTCGAGCAGGTCGTCGCCGGCGGTGCTGACCGCGATGCCGGCCGCCGGCTCGCCCCGCCCGGGTGGCGTCTCCACCAGCAACTCCGCGATCAGCGGCGGCCGCAGCGCCAGGCCCAGCACCAGGTACGGCTCGTCGGGAGTGGCCCGGGTGATGTGGGTGATCACCGGCAGTTCCAAGGACGCGACGATGAACTGCCCGGACCCGTACGTGAACACGCGCTTTCCCAGGACGGCGCGCTTCGTGCCCTGCACGACCAGGGCGAAGGTCGGCGCGGTCTGGGCCGGCATCGGCTCGGTGGGGGAGTCGCTGCGGTGCAGGCCAAGCCCGGCTGGCGTCGGCCGCCCGGCGTGGCGCCGCACCAGGTCGCGGATCTCGGGCAGCGCGCTCATGCGCTCATCCTGCCCAACTTGGCAGGATCAGGCAACGCGGTGGCAGTATCGATCTACCCCTACCGGCGCCTGCGGATTGTAAACTGGACATATGCCACTCAACAGTTTCGTCACTCTTGGCCGCTCTGGCCTGCGCATCAGCCCGTACACCCTGGGTACCATGACCTTCGGGGAGGATCATGGATGGGGAGCCTCGGTCGCCGAGTCGGAGGCGATCCTCACCGAATATCTGGAACGTGGCGGCAACTCCATCGACACCGCCAACATCTACACCAACGGCCACTCCGAGAAGATCATCGGCGACTACCTGGCCTCTCGGCCGGGCCTGCGAGACCGGATCGTCCTCGGCTCCAAGTTCTTCGGCAACCTGTTCATCGGCGATCCCAACGGCGGCGGCGCCGGGCGCAAGGCCGTGGTGGCCCAGGTGGAGGAGTCGCTGCGCCGGCTGCGCACCGACTACCTGGATATCTACTGGCTGCACAACTGGGATCGGGGCGTACCGGTCGAGGAGACGCTGCGCGCCCTCGACAACCTCGTCACGGCCGGCAAGATCCGGTACGTGGGCCTGTCGGATCTGCCCGCGTGGAAGGCAGCCGAGGCGCAGATCGTCGCCCACTTCCGCGGGTGGACGCCGGCGATCGGATTGCAGGCCGAGTATTCGCTGCTCGAACGGACCGTCGAAGGGGAACTCGTCCCGATGGCGGCCGAGCACGGCCTCGGAGTGCTGCCCTGGGGTCCGCTCAAGAGCGGCTGGCTCTCCGGCAAGTTCGTCCGTGGGAACGACTCCGTGGACACGAAGCGTGGCGCACTGGTGGGCGGCCCTGCCGAGCGTGACTGGCGGGTCATCGACGTACTGCACGAGGTGGCCGCTGACGCCGGAGTGACACCGGCGGCGACAGCGCTGGCCTGGGTGGGTGCCCGACCGGGCGTGAGCTCGGTGCTGATCGGTGCGCGGCGCCTCGACCAACTGAAGGCGAACCTGGACGCGGTGGACGTGCGGTTGTCGCCGCGGCAGACGGAACGACTCGACGAGGTGTCGACGCCCACGTTGAACTTCCCCGCCGACAACAATCGGCACCTCGCACCGAGTCTCGCCTTCGCTGGAGCCACAGTGGACGGCCAGCCGAGCGGCACGATGCCCTGGCTCACCTCCGACGGCGTCAGGTACTGATCACCGAACAGCTGAGGTAGTGCAGGCTGTACCAAAGGTGGGCAGCAGGGGGGATCGTCCAGGTATCGGACTCCTTGAACCATTGAGGGGCAAGCGTTTCCGACACCGAGGAGCCAATATGTCCGTGATACCGAGCGATCCCTCCCGCCGCCGCCGAACCGTGCGGATGGCCGCCGCCGCGTTGGCCGCCGTCCTTGTCGGCGCCGCCCTGGCCGTCCCGTCGGCGTTCGCCGACACCGGGTCCAGCCGGCACGACGGCCCGCGGGACGCCGTGCAGCGGCACCTGGACGGACTGGTCAACGAGAGCGGCTTCCCCGGCGCGCTCGCCTCGGTGCGGGGGGCCGACGGGCGGGTCCGCGACTACACCGCCGGGGTCAGTGATCTCCAGAAGCGGCGCCCGGTCCCCCGGGACGGCCAGGTCCGCATTGGCAGCAACACCAAGACCTTCACCGCGGTGGTCGTCCTCCAGTTGGCGGGCGAGGGTCGCATCGACCTCGACGCCACTGTCGAGCACTACCTGCCCGGGGTCGTGCGCGGCAATGGCCACGACGGCAGCAGGATCACCGTACGACAGTTGCTGCAACAGACGAGCGGCCTGCCGGACTACGACGACGTGGTGTTCACCAAGCCGCAGGACCTGATCGACAAGAGCCGCTCGTACTACCAGCCGCGCCGGGGGGTGGACGCGGCGCTCACCAAGGCACCGCACTTCGCGCCGGGCGAGAAGTGGGAGTACAGCAACACCAACTTCGTCCTCGCCGGCCTCATCGTCGAGCAGGTCACCGAACGCCCGATCGGCGAGGAGATCACCAACCGCATCATCAGGCCGCTGAAGCTGCGTGACACCTACTGGCCGGGCGTCGGGGAGCAGCGTCTTCGCGGCACCCACCCGCAGGGCTACGTCTCGGTGGCGCCGGGCACGCCGTGGGTGGACGTCACCGAGATGGACCCGTCGCTGGGCTGGGCAGCCGGTCAACTGGTGTCCACGCCGGACGAGCTGCGGACCTTCTTCGACGCGCTGGTGGGCGGCAGGTTGCTCAAGCCCGCGCAGCAGGCGGCCCTGACGACGACCGTGCCCGCGCCCGGGTTCGAGCTGACCGGTGAGTACGCGTACGGGCTGGGTGTCGCCCGGTACGAGCTGCCCTGCGGCGGCTACGCCTGGGGCCACGGCGGCGACATCCAGGGCTTCCAGACCCGCAACCTCGCCACCCGGGACGGCCGGAGCGCGGTAGTGGCCGTGACCGGCCTGCCGACCAGCGAGCAGATGCTCGCCGCGGTGAACAAGACCGTCGAGACGGCGCTGTGCGGCACGGGCCGCTGACGCGGCCCACACCCCGGCGGACGCCGTCACCCACCGTCCGGTGGACCTGTTCACGACAAGAAGTGGGGGACACCCCACGTGTTTTTCAGGAGGAATCATGGCTGTTCTCGTCATCGGTGCGACGGGCAACCAGGGCGGGGCAACGGCACGGGCGCTGCTAGACCGTGGCGTCGCGGTCCGTGCCCTGGTCCGCGATCCGGGTGCCGACAGCGCCCAGGCACTGCGGGCTCGGGGCGTCGAACTGGTCAAGGGTGACCTGGACGACGCGGAGTCGCTGTTCGCCGCAGCGGACGGAATGGACGGCCTGTTCTCCATCCCGTATCCGGACGTGACGGACATGCAGGGCAACGCCGAGGTGACCCGTGGTCGCAACGTCGTCGAGGCGGCGCGCCGGGCCGGCGTGTCGCACGTCGTGCACAGCAGCGTCTCGGGTGCTGGCGATTTCCACCGCAACCAGCCCGGATGGGCCGAGGGCCGGTGGGACAGGCACTACTGGGAGAGTAAGGCGGCCATCGACGAGATGGTGCGCTCTGCTGGCTTCGCGCACTGGACCATCCTCAAGCCCTCGACCTTCATGGAGAACCTCGTCGGCCAGTCCTACTTCTTCGGCGACTGGTCCAGCGGCACGATCATCACGGGCTTCGCGGCGGACACGCGACTTCCGTTGATCGCCGTCGACGACATCGGGGAGGCCGCGGCGATCGCGTTCACGAACCCGGGGAAGTTCCACGCCCTGGACGTCGACCTGGCCAGCGACCATCTCACCATGACCGAGATCGCGGCCATCCTGAGTGAGATCTCCGGCCGGGAGATCACCGCACCCGTCCTCACCCCGCAGCAGGCCGTCGAGCGCGGCATGCTGCCCTTCATGGCCAACGCGGTCGAGCAGATCAACGAGAATGGGAGCCCCGCCCGTCCGGAGACGACCCGCGCCCTCGGCCTGCCCACCACCGACTTTCGCACGTGGGCGCGACGGACGCTCTCCTGAAACCCAGCCGGCCGTAGACCGTCACCGGGCGGGCCGTAAGCGGGCAGTGGGGCGGGGTTAGGAGCGGCGGCGGTTGCGGTTCACCAGGGCCTGGTTGAAGCGGCTCAGGAGGGCTGCCAGGGTTTCTCGGTCATCGGTGGTCCAGTCGGCCAGCATGTCGCCGTAGAGCCGGGTCCGCGCGGACCGTACCGCCGCCATCCGCTGTAGGCCGGCGGCGGTGGGGGAGATGACGGTGCCCCGGCCGTCGGACGGGTCCGGGGTACGGGTGATCAGGCCGTCCCGCTGGAGCGCGGACACCTGCCGGGTCACGGTCGAGCCGTCCAGGTTGAGCCGGGCGGCGAGCGCGGAGACGTTCTGCGGGCCGGCGGCGTCCAGGTGGCGCAGGATGACGTACGCCGCCCGGTCGAGCACCCGGTGCTCGGCGGTGCCGGTGGCCCGCCGGGTCGCCTCGCCGAAGCGCATCAGCAGGGCGACCTCGGTCTCGATCCGGCCGAGGGTGGCCTCGTCCGGGGTGGCCTCGGCATCCCGGTGGGGGTCGTCGCTCATAGCTGTATGATACAGGATAAGTGCCTGTATCATACAGCTATCTTGGGAGTCCGAGTGGATCGGCGTTCCGAACCGAACCGCAGTGCCATCTACGCCACCACACTGGTGGCCTTCCTCGCCATCGCCGGCATCGCCGTCGTCGACCCGATCCTGCCGGCCATCGGCGACGCGATCGGAGTCACTGCCTGGCAGGTCGAGCTGCTGTTCACCGCGTACATCGCGGTGATGGCACTCGGCATGATCCCGGCGACGCTCGCCAGCGGCCGGTTCGGCTTCAAACCGGTGCTGATCACCGGCGTCTCCGTGGTCGGCGTGGCCGCGATCCTCGCCTCGCTCAGCGACAACATCGTGCAGCTCTCCGTGCTGCGCGGCGTCTGGGGGCTGGGCAACGCGATGTTCTTCGCCACCGCCATGGTGGTGCTGGTCAACCTGGCCGTCGACCGGGAATGGGCGGTAGGCCTCTTCGAGACCGCCCTCGGTCTGGGCTTCGCCGTCGGCCCGCTGATCGGCGGCCTGCTCGGCGAGGTCAGCTGGCGGCTGCCGTTCTTCGTCTGCGGCGTGTTCATGGTCCTCGCCCTCGGTGTGGCCGCCCGCAAGCTGCGCGAGCCGACCAACCGGCAGCCCTCGGTACGCCTCGGCCAGATCTTCGCCACCTACCGCCGCCCGGCGTTCATCGTGCTCTGCGTGGTGACCGGCACGTACAACTTCGTGTTCTTCGTGGTGCTCGGCTACACGCCGCTCTTCCTGGGCCTGGACGTCATCCCGCTGGGGTTGGCGTTCACCGGCTGGGGGCTCGGCCTGGCCGCCGGCATCCTGGTGATCGGCCACCGGCTGGCCCACCGGATCGGCGCGGTGCAGACCGTCGGCGTGGCCATCGCCGGGCTGCTGGTCTGCATGGTCCTCTTCGCCACCTCGACCAGCACCGCCGAAACGCTCGTGGTGCTGGTGCTCGCCGGGCTCTGCATGGGGCTCGCCAACGCCAACCTCACCGACCTGGCGCTCGGCCTCGGTTCCAGCGACCGCCGGGTGGCCACCGGCGCGTTCAACCTCGTCCGCTGGGGTGCCGCCGCGCCCGCGCCGATCATCTCCGGCAAACTCGCCGAGCAGTCGCTGTCGCTGCCGTACTGGGTCGGCTTCGGAGTGCTCACCGTCGGTGTGCTGGTCTACCTGGCCTTCGCGCACGTGATGGCCGCCGGCTACGGCGAGCGGGTGCTCTGGTCCCGGTGGAACCGCGCCGCCGCCGACAGCGAGCACGCCGCAGAGGAGCCGGTCGGCGAGGCGTACTGACGACCGTCGGGGCTCCGGCCCCGCCGATCAGTTCAGGGCGCGCCAGAGCAGGTAGAGGCCGATCGTCGTGCCGAACACCACGATCAGCGTCTTGAGCACCACCGGCGGCAGCCGGCGGACCAGCCGGGCACCCGCGTACCCACCGATCAGCGTGGCCGGCGCGACCACCGCGACGGCCGCCCAGTTCACCGGGCCGAACAGGGCGAACACCACAAGCGTCGTGAGCCCCACCACCGCGGAGAGCAGATTCTTGATCGCGGTCACCCGGGCCAGGGTCGCGTCCAACACCAGGGCCAACCCGGCGACCAGCATCACCCCCAGGGCCGCGCCGAAGTAGCCGCCGTACACGGCGCCGAGCGCGACCATCGTCTGCACCGCGACCGTCCGGCGACGCGGCGACAGGTCGCGGGGGTGACCGACCAGCCGGCGCAGCGGGTCCTGGAAGGCCAGGACCGCTGTCGCGCCGAGCACCAGGAAGGGTACGACCACCTCGAACGCGCGGGCCGGCGTGGCCAGCAGCAGCAGCGCCCCGAGGATCGTGCCGACCAAGGTGGTGGGCACGAGAGTGGCAAGCGCCCGCGGGCGCGGCAGATCAGCCCGGCTGCCCGCCACGCTGGCCACGTACCCGGGGAACACGGCGACAGAGTTGCTGACGTTCGCCGGCACCGGCGGCAACCCGACCGCGATCAACGCCGGAAAGGTGATCAGGGAACCACCACCGGCCACCGCGTTGACCGTGCCAGCGGCGAGACCGGCGGCGAGCAGCAGCGCGGCGTGGGGGAGATCCATAGCCCTCAGAGGTTAGCCCTTGCCTCCTGGAACGAATTCGCCGGACCACCGCCCCTGAGCTGCGCGATCTTGCCCGGGCAGGGCGGCAATACCGTCGGCCCGTACGTCGTTAGGATGAGAGCGCGACGGACGAGTCGACCGGGCGGTCGCGTCGGCGGGCTCCGGCCCGCCGCCGAGGAACGTCCGGACTCCACAGGGCAGGGTGGTTGTTAACGGCAACCCGGGGCGACCCGCGGGACAGTGCCACAGAAAACAGACCGCCGACCCCCTCGGGGGACGGTAAGGGTGAAACGGTGGGGTAAGAGCCCACCAGCACCCCGGGTGACCGGGGTGGCTCGGTAAACCCCACCCGGAGCAAGGCCAAGCAAGGGCCGTCACCGCAAGATGACGACCCGGCGCAGACGCTTGAGGGCTGCCCGCCCGATGTCTGCGGGTAGGCCGCTGGAGCCTGCCGGCAACGGCAGGCCGAGATGGATGGCCGCCGCCGGCGCAAACCCTCCGGGGTACGCGCCGAGCACAGAATCCGGCGTACAGGTCGACTCGTCCGTCGCCCGCGTGGTCGCAGCCTTGATCAAGGATGCGACCACGTTTCCGGCCGCCTATGAGCGTCAGTGGTCTTCATCGGTCGCCGTTTGACGCCCTGCAGACGCCCTGACGCCCTGGCAGCGCCCTGATCTTGATCGTTCAGGGAGTTGCCGTTGGATGATCCGATCCGGATGGACTTGCGCATTGTTGGGGCCACTCCAAGCCCTGCAATCGACGTTAAGCCGACAATAAGGTTCCCTAACGCGCTTGAATCAGTTAGGGTCGGACGCTCTTGTGCACCTTACAAATCCTAACCGAGCTTGCGGGGGGCGTGTGACCACTCCAGTAGCCTGGGATCCGAATGACTGGGAACGATGGTGCATCCAGCTCCTCCGTGTGGCTTACGGTGCCGATCAGTTGCAGGAAATGCCTGCACGACACGGCGGAGATTTGGGTATCGAGGCATTCACCTTCAGTGGGCATGCATTCCAATGCTATGCGGCCGAAGAGCCTGCCAGCGTGGCTGACCGCTACGAGAATCAGCGCGATAAGCTCACCCGCGATATGAGAAAGCTCATTACCAAGAAGAAGGAATTCGAGAAGCTTCTAGGTAACGTGAAGCTCAATTGCTATTTCTTCCTTGTGCCATATTTCGATTCTAAAGAACTCGTCCTTCATGCTCAGCAGAAGGCCACAGAGTACCTGGGTACGAATCTTTCGTTCCTTGACGGCGATTTCAGGGTCCGGGTGGTAACTGACGCTGCGTTTAAAGAAGCCAGGTCTGCCCTGCTGAGCCGGCCGAAAGAGCTTATCTCCGTGCCTCCTGTGACCGAAGATGGCTTGAGGGACTGGCTGGACGAAAACACTGAGATGCGCCAAACGGTTGAGCGAAAGCTCTCTCCACTCTTTCCGGTTGCCAGCCAGCGGGAACGCTATGTGGGTGAGGTAATTTCGCACTACCTGGATTCTGAGAACTATCTGCAGAAGCTTCGAGAGCGGTACCCGGATCAGTGGGAAGACGCCTCACGCACTAAGAGCCGCACTGAGCGGCGGCTCAACATGGAGTACCTGTCTTCTGGCGAACCTCACACTGGGCGCCTCATTGTTCAGATTGTGCGCGATCTAGAGACGAAACTTTCCCAGGGTGTCCCAATTCTTGATGGGGACGCAGCGACAGCTCTGGCGTGGGGGGCAATCGGGGATTGGTTGATCCGATGCCCGCTCGATTTTGACGGCGCGGGAGTGTAGCCGTGGGTATTCTCGAAGAGGCATTCGCGAGTGCCGACGGGGTAGTTCGTTTCACTCCTCGGCCCGACCCAATTCCTGGGGACCTACGGCTCAGCTGGCGGTTGTCGGCACTGGTCTTGGTCCTAGACAGGTCACGTGGGAAAACGGCCAGCCTGGAACAGATACATTTCCTCACTTCGGCCATCAGGTCCGAAGAGATGGCGCGTATGGCAATCCGTTGGTTCAATGGCTCGAAAGCGCCAGATGACCCGGTTGTCCGTTACGACCCCGCGATGTCCCGAACAATTGGCTTAGCTATCGCTTGCGGCCTTACTGTCTGGAAGGGGCCATCGGTGTCGTTAACAGGCGATGGACTTGAGCTCGCGACTGCGATTAAGCATAACGAGTTGGTTATGCAACGTGAAAAGTCCTTCTTGTTGGAGCTGCCGAGGGCAATCTCACAGAAGTCCGTACGCGAAATGCTGGAGGTGTAGGTTGCTTCAAGTTAACGCCCTTCAGCTTCGAGCGGAGACGTCTGGGCCTGTCTTCGGCGCCGACATTACTTTTCAACAGGGCCTCAATGTCGTAAGGGCGGACAACTCAAGCGGGAAATCGACTTGTCTCCAGGCGCTCTTATACACTCTTGGTCTTGAGGGCATGTTGAGTCCACGCCGAGAGGTTCCGCTACCTCACGCTATGACGGACTCGATCGAGTTGTCAGGGCGGCGCCTGGATGTTAGGCGTTCGCTCGTCCGCCTAGAGATCCAGAATGGGCGAGGCGACGCTGCCACCGTTGAGCGCGCGGTAAAGGGACGCGACTCAGGCAACGGCCTTGTGAAGGTACTAATGGGCAGGGGCCTGACGGGTGACGGGATCGGGCAACGGCGCGACTACTTCGTCAGACGCAGAGGTGCGGCGCAGAACGAGGCCGGATTTCATCGGTGGCTCGCGGATTTCATAGGCTGGAAGCTACCACGCGTCACCCGCACGGACGGTAGCGAAGGTCTTCTCTACTTAGAGTGTTTGTTCCCCTACTTTTTTGTAGAGCAGAAGCATGGCTGGCTCGGGTTGCAGGCACGAATCCCTACCTACTTCGGAATTCGAGATGTTGTTCGGCGCTCCGCCGAATTTGTCCTAGACCTAGACGCCTACGGCCTAGTTCTTCAGCGCCAGCGCCTTGAATCGGAGGCAACAAACATTGAGTCAGAGTGGCGGCGCCACGTAGAACGTGTCAATACCACTGCTGCCGCAGCCTCGGTGGTGTCAAGGGGGCTCACCTCCCGCCCGCCAACTGATCCTGATTCGGTTACCTTTGATCTACTTATGCCTTCGGGGAGTGAGTGGGTAGATTTGGATGAGGCGATCCGGCGTCTTAGGCTGCAGTTTGCAGAGGCGTCAGCGTTGCCGCTTCGTACGGTAGTAGAAGACCAAGAGGGTCTAGATAGAAACCTTGCGTCGGCTCAGACGGAGTTGACCGTAATAACTGTTGCTCTCTCCGAATCTCTTAAAGAGTACGAGGATTCGCAGGTCAGGGCCAGTAGCTTGAATACCCGGCTGTCGGCGCTCAAGGAAGATTTGCAGCGTCATAAGGATGCGGCGGTATTGCGTGACCTTGGATCGCGTAATGTGCAGGTGTTCGATTCGGAACCCCACTGTCCCACGTGTCACCAATTCCTGCCTGACGGATTTGATGTCACCGAGAATCCGATGTCGGAAGAGCAGAATATCACCTTCATTGAGCAAGAGGTGCGCAGTTTTAGAGCGATGCAGCAGGATGCGGATCGGCTCACCGACGCGCTGCGTGTGCGGGTGCAGACTTTGCGTCAATCGGCTGCTCTGGCGAGGGCTCAGATTCGCGACATTAAAGACAGCCTCGTGGCGCCATCGTCCACTCCTTCCCCTGCTGAAATTGCTGCCAGGATTCGGCTTGAAGCGCAACTTCAGGCACTCGAAAAGCTTCGAAATGAAGCGGAGGGCGTCGAGGATGTATTGCGGGGGATCGCGACGCAGTGGGCAACGAATCGCCGTCTGTTGAGCGAAATCGGTAGGGATCGTCTAAGCCCAACCGATAAGGCTAAGATTGGTGAACTGGGATCCAGTTTCCAACGTCAACTCGACCTTTACGGATTCCGGTCGCTAAGTTCGGCTGATATCCGGATCTCGGAGGAGACGTACCGGCCGACGCATGATGGATTCGATCTAGGCTTCGATCTCTCAGCAAGCGACATGATCCGTTCCATCTGGGCGTATCTACTATCGCTGGCCATGTTGGGTCGCTCGTATGAGACTAACCATCTTGGGTTCTTAGCGCTTGACGAGCCGCGCCAGCAAGAGGTCGAATATCCCGACTTTGTGTCGTTTATTCGCCGTCTAGCTGAGGTTTCGGGAGTTGGTCTGCAAGTCTTAGTCGCAACCAGCGAAGAAGAGTCCCGAGTGCGGGACATGCTGGCAGGCCGCAGGCACACCCTAATTAGTGTTCCACCCCGCCAGAAGTTGTTGCGGCCTGTAGACGAGGAATATGCGGAGTGGTAACCAGTTGCTGGAGTTCGGCATCGCCGTAGAGTGCTTCGGCTTTCCGCCGCCATCCCGATGCTCCTATGGATGTCAAACCCGCGACCCCTTTACCTCAGTCAACCAACACGATTCGCTGACTTGGAGTGGCAGGCGCTCTTAGCCGTGGTGACCATCGATGAACGTCCGTGATTGGGCCCTACCGATCACGCCCGCGTCTCCAACTAGCCACCCGTGCTGCCGACTGGTCGAAGCTTCACCCGTCCACCAGGTCCACGCACGGCAGTGCCCCTGTTCGACAATCGTCACCCGGTTGGCGTGCTCGCTACTCAAGAAATTCTTGCTAGGTAGCCAGGGCCAAGTAGGTCGTAAAAGACACCAAGGTAAGCAGGCCGAGAATGATAACGGCAACGAATACATAGAAGCCGCCGCCCCCATCAGGCCGCGTCCTGTGGTTCCGATAGGCGTCGGAATACTGGGGCGAGCTTTCGACGTCTGTCGATCGGGGGTTAGGCTTGAGTACAGTCCGCTCAGGCAATGTCTGATCGGCACGCCTCCAGGTCTTACCATTGCAATCAACGAAGGTGGCCGTCACACCGAACCCTTTGAGTTCGTCAACCCCAACCGGTCGGGAGACTTCAACTACGCCGGAACAACTTTCCTTTACGACTGCGAATGTTTGAGAGAGGCGGATTGAAAAGACGTCTTGATAGGTAATTCTGACTCGAACACTGAAGATGGGAGCGTCACTGTAGTTGATTACCTCCCACTTCACTTTTTCGATCATTCGCGGCTCATCTGAGCCGCCTGTTCCCGCAGCGTAGTCAACGATCCGTGGAACAACGAGCCGAGCCTGGGCTGCCTCTGCGTCTTGCTGCTCACGGCGACGCGCTCTTACCTCATGGCGAAACAGAAGGCCGGTGAAGAACACTGCGGCAGTGGACATCACGACGCCCGCGATGCTTCCCCATGCTTGCATCCAGTCAGTGATTTTGGGAGCCTCGGCAACGAGCACGCCATAGCTTAAGCAGGCATGCCGCCCACAGTCATCTCCTGATCCATCACTGTCTGCCGCCGACCCACACCTCGGTGGAGCGGGCCAGGGCCGGGGCGACAACGTGGAGCGCCCTACCGGACGTACGACCTTGGCGCCTTGGCCCTGGTCTGCTCGGCTTGCCTGGGTCGGTGGCGGGCGGGATGGCAGCTTCCCAACCACCCACCCACTGGAACCGTTCGGCAACTCCATTCTGGAGTCGTCTGGCCCCCGCCGGAGGCAGCTCTAACCCCGCCCGGTCCCCTCACCTCTCACCCTTCCCACTCCCTCCCCTCCTGCGGCCCCCAGCGGCACGCGTCAGCCCGTTCGGCAAGTCCAGCCCTGCCCTCCGTGGTGGGCTCCGGGCCATCGTGCGTCTCTGGATCGGGGAAAACGGGTGAAGGTGCCCGCCTGGCCCACGGTCACCCCTAGGGCTCGGCAGTGGAGTCGAATCGACAGTGGTGAGGGCGTCTCGCTTGCGATTGCTGATGCGGTGACTGATCAAGCGCTCGGTTCGGTCGTGCTTATGCTTCGGCCGCAGCCGGAGGCGTGGGTGGAGCCGGACAACGAGGCGTCCCGGCGGGTTCTCACCGCGGCTGCCTTCGAGCGGGAAGGTGTGCTGCGCAGCTTCCTGTCTTTCCGGGCCGTCGCGCTGACGCGCTGGTCTTCTCCAGGATCCGCGGCCTTCGTCCTCGGCAGGCCTGACCGTGGCCTGGCCCGGGCTCAGGCGACGTTGGCTTGGCCGTCGATGGCGGTGAGGCGGTTCTTGAGCCGGTAGCTGGGCCCGTTGATCGCGACGACGTCGCAGTGGCCAGATGGCGTGTCCCTTCAGCAGGTATCCGGTCCAGTAGATCGTGAACAGGATCAGGAAGCATGTGAAGAACACTCCCGAGACGATGCTCGCGATTACGAGTGCTTCTCTGCCGTCGGCCAGCCCGTGTGCCGCGAAGCTAACGAGGCCCAGGACGAAGAAGATGACCATGTAGATGGGCAATGTTTAGCTGTCGGCTGGGTGTGGCACGCGCGGCAGCCAGGGGGCGCGTGGATCGTTGCTGATCACGCTGCGAGTATCGGGGTGGTGAAAGCCAGCGGATCACTCCTGCGGCCATACGCAGGCCGCAGAGCCACTTCGCCGCGAGTCCCACACAGCGTGGAGCTGGTCCCTGGTCGGCTCGGCTCTGCCTGGGAAGGCACCATGCTCGGATGAGCAATGCCTACGAGTCGGGCCGCTCCGCTGCCGTCAGCAACCTGGATCAGGTCGTGTCCCGCGCCGATGTGGCGCGAGTCGTCAATGAGATGGCCGACGACCTTCGGCGTCACCCGAACGACTGGGAGAACCTGACTCTGGAGCGCTTCCTCGACGCATTGTCGGCCTCGCTGGAGGCGCTGCCCGGCCTATACGTGAACCGGGGTGACAGTCTTCCCGACCAACCCAACTGGAAGATCTCGCCGAGCTGCTGGTCAGGGCGAGTGGCTATGAGTAAAGGAAGGACACCACTGACGTTGCTGGACGACGCTCCGAGCCCTTCGCAGTGACCTCACGAGGGCGAACGCCGGCAGAGGGAGCGTGCGTAGAACGGTCGGTGCTCACCGCCTCCTGCCGAAGACGACCACGTTGTTGCTACGAACCGAGGCTTCCCGACCCGCCCGGGTCAGGCATGCTCTGTTGGCTCGGTTACTGCTGGGCGGCGACGTGAGCGACGAAGGCCCGCCAGGCCGCCGGGCCGAAGGTTAGGGCCGGGCCGGCAGGGTCCTTGCTGTCGCGGACGCCGACGACTCCGGGCAGGTTGTCGGCGACCTCGACGCAGTTGCCTCCCGACGAACCGCTGCGCTGGGCCTTGCGCCACGTGGCGTTAGTGAGGTCCATGATGGCTGAGTACCTCCTTCATCAGTTCGTTGGACTGTCGGCGCGGAAGGGCTTCGTTCCGGACGTTCTCCCACCTCGCCTGAAGAGTATGTAGCCCATCTTCGCTGTCGACCACGATCCCGCCCAGCTGATTTTCGAGGTGCCCGACCCACGCCCCGTCGCTCGCCCGCGCCAGCGCGAACGGCCCGGACAACCCGATGTGGAGGCCGGCGCCAGCCGGGATCACATGCACGTGGACGTGGGGCAGTTCGGCGACGGCGATGAGGTGGGCGACCTGCTCGGCCATGATGCCGGCGTGTTCCTCGCCTGCGCGGCGGAGTGTGGACTCATCCAGCACGGCCACCACCTGTGGCGGCGAGTCGCCAGTCAGGATCTTGTGCCGACTCATGCGGGCGCTCACCTGCTGGTCCACCTCCGTGGCCGACATGAGGTCGTTCAAGCGCATCACGACGTGCGCGTAGTTCTCGGTTTGAAGAAGGCCCGGGATCAGTAGTGGCTCGAAGAGGCGAAGCTGTCGCGCGCCGCGTTCGGCGTCCAGCCACGGCAGGAACCACGACGGTGCGCCGAGCTTCCCGACCAGGCGTCCGAACAGACCGCCGTTGCCGAAGGCGCGGTCCGCTCCGCGGATCAGGTCCATCGTGAGCGCTCGGGTGCCGCTCTCGACTGCGCTGACATGGGAAGCGCTGAACCCTGCTGCCCGGCCGAACGCCTCTTGCGTCATCCCGGCCGCTCCGCGAGCGCGGCGGATCTCGCTGACGATGAAGTCCGCGAGAGGACTCGGCACATCGCCCATTCAACGCCTCCCAAATCAGAGATCGACTACCCGAGGCGCCACACGCCGGGCACCTGTTCTGCCAGCTCAGCCCGGACGCCGTGAGCACCTTCCGAGCGTAGTGGCCTCCACAGCAGAGTGTCACCAGGCGGCAGTCGGTGGGGACCATGACATCGGCGGCGGCGTCTGTAGCGAAGCCGCACTGCACTCGCGGTTGCGGCTCTTTCCCAACGGCAACCAGGGGGAGCACTGTGCCCGGCGACGAGCATGAGAGCAGAAGACCACCGCCCGCGAACGACGAGTCCGGGAGCCCCGAGCAGTGATCGGGACGATGAAGGCCGGCGACGTGGTCTACCTGACCACCGCCGCGAGCGTGCAGTTCCTGCGCCCGATCTTCGTACGCGTCATCCGTGAGCTGCCCGAGCGGCACACGTACGACGGATGGGTGTGGGTTGAGGGCTACGAGCTGGACGCGGCAGGCGACGCGGTGGCGCGGCGGGAGTTGTTCGTGATGCGCGCGGGCGTGCGGTTGCTGGCGCTGCCCGCCGTACCGTCGGGGCCTGTGAAGCGCCGGCCCGCCCGCCGGGGTCCGGTGCGGGTCGGATGACCGCCCGCCCTCGCCCGCACCTGCCGATGCGCCCGGCGTGGTTGTGCCGCAACTGCGCCGCGCCCTGGCCGTGTGGCCCGGCTCAGCTTGACCTCATGACCGAGTTCTACGGCCACTCGATCGCGCTGGCGTTCTATCTGGCCGCGTCGATGCGCGAGGCGATCGATGACGTACACGGCCTGGGTCTGCGTCCGGACCTGCCCGCCATGCACGCCAGGTTCCTCGGGTGGTTGTCTCTGGCCCGACGGCCTCGCCGGTCAGCAGCGGGGGGCGTTGAGCGGAGCGGCGCCGGCGAGCGCTTCGACGGTCGCCGTTGATGCGATCGATTCGGACGGGGTCGGCGAGGGCGCGATGCTGGGGGACGGCGGAGCCGAGGGTGAGCTGCTGGGCATGGGGGAGGCGAGTACGGCCGTGCTGCGTTGGACCTGCTTCGTGACCATCCGGATGGTGGTGGCGGTCGCCTGGCGTCCGTACACGTCGGTGACCCTGATGCTGTAGGGCCCGGGGCCGAGCCCGCCCTCGACGGTCCAGTAGTTGTCGGTCTGGCGGGCCGCCTTGCGGAAGCCGCCGCTGGGCCCCTTGGCCTCGACCGAGCGGAGCGGGTTGCCGTGGTTGCCGACCTGCACCGCGAACCACCACTGGGAGGCGCCGTCCTTCATCCGGAAGGTGAGCCCTCCGTCGAGCGGCGGGTTCACCACCGCCTGGTACGTCACCTGCGCGATGCCCTGCGCCCGGTCGGCTATCTTCGCGAACGCCTCGTCGGAGAGGTCGATCTTGCCGGACCCGCACCCGCCGCACTGGTCCATGACCATGACCCGGACGGTGCCCTTCGGGCCGGTCACGTCCAGGTAGCTGCCGCAGGCCGCGGCCCCGGAGTATGCCGACGAGCCGAGGGCCACGTAGAGCCGGTCCGCGGGTGGGCCCGGGAAGGAGCAGTTGCCGCCCGAGCGGCCGGCGTCGTAGAAGCTGGCCTTTGCCTTGTGGACGGTGTTTCCGGTCGGTGGCGCGGCGCAGGCCGGGGTGGCGCCGCCACGTACGGCGAGGGTGATGCCGAGTATGGCGGCCAAGGCGGTGATTCCGGCGCAGGCCAACCAGTGTCTGAGCCGCCGAGGCGACTGGCGTGTGCCGTTGGTGCCGGCCGGGGTGTCGTTGTTGGGGTCCGAGTCTGGCGCCGTCACGGTGCCTGATGCTGCCGCAGCGTCCTGCGGTAACGCAAAATCGTCGAGCGGACCGTCACGTGCCGCACCGGCACATTCCCGGGCATCGCAGCCCGGTGAGGGCTCCACGGTCCAGTCCTGTTGCTGATCCGCTCTAGAGTCCCGGCTGTGCACCGTCAACGGCCGAGCCGAACCTTCCTGCGGGTGTTCTCGGTGTGTGGGCTGCTCTTTGCGGTTGCCCTGACAGCCGGGGGCGGCTGGTCCGTCGCGGACGACCATCGGGGATCAGAGGCGGTGGCCGAGGTGCGGGACGTCGAGCATCGCGGAGTGAAAACGTTGCTGACAGTCCAGTTCACCACCGAACGCGGAGAGGCGTGTGAATCGACTCTGCGATCCGCGAGGGACCGGTCTGTGGCTGTCGGTCAGCGCATCCCCGTCCGATACGCAAAGAGCGACCCCTGCCTGAGAGTGCGCGAGCCGGACGATCAGTCCGGTTGGGTGATCCTCCTTATCGCGACGGTGCTCCTGATGGCCTTTGCCGTCCTGAGCTACGTCGCCTGGCGTCGGCCGCGACCCCCACTGCCACTCCGCTACGCGGGCATGCCCTGAGGAGCATGTGCCCCGAGCCGAGGGCCACGTAGAGCCGGCTTGGTCCACTCGGCTTCGAAGAAGCGGTTGCTCAGCGCAGCTACCCTCCGGCCATGCGGCGTGTGCGGAGGTCACGAGCCCGCCGTCCGCGGCTGAGGCATCTGCCCGCGGCGATCCGGGAGGCCGACTGGCTGGACCGTCTCGTGTCCGGCGGCCTGGTTGCGTGCGCCCTTGCGATCGCGTTGGCCTGGTGGCAGCTTGTGCTGCCGGGCGGTTGGGACGGCGTCCGGGCCACCGTTTGGGGTGTGCCCGGATCGGCCGCTGTGGTCTGCGAGGAGGATACGGCCCCAAGGGATCCCCGGTTCTGGACCCTCGGGTGGAGCTGCACCGGCCCGTTCACCTCGAATGCGGGTGATCTGCGCATCGACTCGGTCCGGTTGTTCATGCATGGCGACGAGCCGCCCGGGCCTACCGTGGCCGGTCGGATCAGCGGCCCGGGAGCGACGTGGATGTGGCCTGACGGCGAGACCGAGTGGGTGTTCGCGGTGGCGCTGGCGGTCGTTGTGCCGGTTCTCCCCGGCTATCTCCTGTTCGTGGCGGTCACTGTGCTGGAGCCCTCGAACGGCTGGCCTCGACCGCGCCGGAAACCGCGCGCCGGTCCTGCTCAGATGGGCAATCGTGCGCGGCGTCGTCGTAAACGTCGACCACGGCGTACGGCCGATCCGATGGCGTGACGACGGTCTGGCCGGCCGTCGGACGCTGGCCCCGGACGGGCCTTGCTGGTATGCCCGCGATGACGGGGCGGGCCGTTCTACGCTTCGAGATGTGGCGGCGGGCGTGCCCTGGTTCGACGGGCACCGGAGCCCGGCAGTGGCCTGAGGAACGGGTTCGCGGCGGCCTCTATCCCGCCCTCCCCGGCACAGCAGACGGCACCCTCCAGTGAACTCGAACGGGAGAGGAAGCACGCATGGCTGTCAAGACCAAGACGCGTCCAGGAACCACGGAGATCCGGCCGTTCACGGTCGAAATCCCCCAGGCGGACCTTGACGACCTGCGGAGGCGCATCGCCGCCACGCGCTGGCCGGAAAAGGAGACGGTCGACGACCAGTCGCAGGGCGTGCCGCTCGCGACGATCCAGGCCGTCGCGCGCTACTGGGAGAAGGAGTACGACTGGCGCAAGGTCGAGGCGCGGCTGAACTCCGTACCGCAGTTCATGACGACCATCGACGGTCTGGACATCCACTTCATCCACGTGCGCTCGAAGCATGAGGACGCGCTGCCGCTCATCGTCACCCACGGGTGGCCCGGGTCGGTGATCGAGCAGATGAAGATCATCGAGCCGCTGACCGACCCCACCGCCCACGGCGGGAGCGCGTCGGACGCCTTCCACCTGGTGATCCCGTCGCTGCCCGGGCACGGCTTCTCGGGCAAGCCCAGCGCACCGGGCTGGAGCCCGGAGAAGACGGCGACCGCCTGGATCGAGCTGATAAAGCGCCTCGGCTACTCGCGGTTCGTCGCGCAGGGCGGC
This sequence comes from Micromonospora sp. NPDC047527, assembly GCF_040643015.1. Classification (NCBI taxonomy): domain Bacteria; kingdom Bacillati; phylum Actinomycetota; class Actinomycetes; order Micromonosporales; family Micromonosporaceae; genus Micromonospora; species Micromonospora sp. NPDC047527. The sequence goes on from NZ_JBEYTK010000009.1 coordinate 183,422, forward strand.
GACTGGGGTGCGGTCATCGTGGACCAGATGGGCATACAGGCGCCTCCGGAACTGCTGGGCATCCACACCAACATGCCGGGTGCGGTCCCACCCGAGATCGACCTGTTGTTCCAGGGCGACACCACCGGCGCGAACAACGCCATGGGCTCGCTGCCGTCCGGCCTGTCCGACGACGAGATGCGTGCTGCCGAGGAGGTCAACTACGTCTGGAAGCACGTCGCGTACGCCCTCATGATGGCGACGCGTCCGCAGACCCTCACCGCGCTGGCGGATTCGCCGGTCGGCCTGGCGTCCTTCCTGCTCGACCACGACGCGAAGAGTCTCGCCCTGATCGCGCAGGTCTTCGACGGGGCCAAAGCCGGCCTCACCCGCGACGACATCCTGGACAACATCTCGCTCTACTGGCTGACGAACACTGCGGTGTCCGCGTCCCGGCTGTACGCGGAGAACAAGCTCTCGTTCTTCGCCGCCAAGGGCGTCAACGTCCCGGTCGCCGTGAGCGTCTTTCCAGACGAGCTGTACGAGGCGCCGCAGAGCTGGGCCGAGCAGGCGTACTCGAACCTCATCTACTACAACAAGCTCGACGTGGGTGGGCACTTCGCGGCCTGGGAACAGCCGAAGATCTTCTCCGAAGAGCTTCGCACCGCCTTCCGGTCGCTGCGCTAGATGGCCGTGCACCTGCCCCCGCTGGGCGGGGCGGTCGAGTGGCTCAACTCCGAGCCACTCGACCCCGCCGGGCTGCGCGGGCGCGTCGTCCTGGTGAACTTCTGGACCCTGACGTGCATCAACTGGCTGCGCCAGGAGCCGTACGTCCGTGCCTGGTCCCGGGCGTACCGCGACGACGGGTTGGTCGTCGTCGGGGTGCACACGCCGGAGTTCACGTTCGAGCACCTCGGCGACTGGGTGCGGCCGGCGGTCGCGGCGCGGGGGATCGACTATCCGGTCGCGGTCGACAACGACTACGCGGTCTGGAGCGCCTTCGACAACCACTACTGGCCGGCGCTCTACTTCGTCGACCGCGACGGCGTCATCCGCGACCAGCACTTCGGTGAGGGGCGCTACGAGCAGTCCGAGCGTGTCATCCAGCAACTGCTCGGCATCGAGCGCGAGCCCGTACCCGTCGAGGGCCTCGGCGTGGAGGCGGAGGCCGACTGGGACCAGCTGCGCACGCCGGAGACGTACCTCGGCTTCGGACGCGGCGAACACTTCGCGTCGCCGAACGGCGCGGCGCTCGACGAGCGCCGCGCCTACGACCTGCCGGACAGCCTGCGCCTGAACCACTGGGCGCTGGCGGGGGAGTGGACGATCGCCCCCGAGAAGGCCGTGCTCGGCGAGGCCGGTGGGAGCATCGCGGTCCGGTTCCACGCCCGCGACGCGCACGTCGTGCTGGCGCCGGGCGCCCAGGAGTCGATCCCCTTCCGCGTGCTCCTGGACGGCGAGCCTCCCGGCCCGGCACACGGTGTCGACGTCGACGAGGACGGCAACGGTGTGCTCCGCGACGGCCGGCTCTACCAGCTCGTACGTCAGCACGACGCGGTCCGCGAACGGACCCTGGAGATCACGTTCGGCGCGCCCGGCGCCGAGGCCTACGCCTTCACCTTCGGATAGCGCACGGACGCCGCGCCGTCGTGGTCCGGGTAGCTCAGTCGGGCACGTCGTCCCACGTCGTGCCCGCCTGTAGGTACCCGGCCGACTGGTTCTCGCGCAGCGCGTAGGCGATGACCAGCAGGGCGTGCTTGTCCAGCGCGGGCAGCCGATCCAACGGGAACCACCGCACGGCCAGCGACTCGTCGTCGTTGACCCGGGCGGTGCCGGCGGCCACGCGGCACAGGAAGCCCAGGTTTAGGTATTCGCACTGATCCCCGTTGGGGTAGGCGTGCGGGTGCGAGACGGCGCTGGACAGCCGCACCGGCGTCACGTCCAGACCGGTCTCCTCCCGCACCTCGCGGACCACCGCGGTGGCCGGCTGCTCACCCGGCTCGACGAACCCGCTGATCACCGACCAGCGGCCGTCATCGGCGCGTTGGCCGAGCAGCAGCTCACCGGCGTCGTTGCGGATGACGGCGCTGACGCTCGGCAGCCAGAGCAGGTCGTGACCGACGTGCTTGCGCAGCCCCACGATGTAGTCGGGTGTTCCCATCCGGGGATCATAGGCACGACCCCACCCGCCAGCGTCGTCCCGTCACGCCACGTCGGCGTCAGGCCGACCAGCTGACGGTACGGCGGAAGCGCTCGTACTCCTTGGCGAGCTCGGCGTCGATCCGCTCCATTCGGGCCTCGGTGAGCACCACCGCCGGGTCCTGCAACGGTCGGTCGGTGAGCATCCGGCGGCGCAGTCCGCTCGGTGGGTGGGCGGCGAACAACGACGCCTCGTCGCGGACCGACAGTTGACGCAGCAGCGGCAGCCGATCCGCGTTCGCGGCGCGGGCCTGGGCCAGGGCCGAACGCCACCGGTCCGGGCCGTGTCCCGCCCGGGTCTCCCGGCGCACCGCCAGCGCCATCGACTCGGCGGCGAGCAGGGCATCGAGCAGCTCGGTCGCGGCAGTCGATCCGGCCACCCGCGCGGCCAACTCGTCAGCGAGGTACTCGGCGCGCTGGCTGTCCCGCAGCGCCACAGTCACCAACAGCAGGTGGGCGGCGAACAACACCCGGGACACCACCCACTGGAACGCCCGACCCAGCGCGTCGCCCACCATCTCCACGATCCCGCCGCCTCTGACGGTCTGCACCGGCCGGAACAGGTCGGCGGCCGAGCCGAGCATGGTGAACGCGGGCTGGGTGAGCAGGCCCCGGCGCGGGTCACCGTTGACGAAGTGCCCGAGCTCGTGGCCGAGCAACGCCACCCGCTCGCCGGCGGTGAGGGAGCCCCACAACGGCAGCCCGAGGCACAGCACCTTGCGGCGCCGCAGACCGACCGCACCCGCGTACGCGTTGATGTCGCCGTCGACGCCGACCACGTCCGGCACCGGGGCTCCGATCGCCGTGGACACCTCGTCGATCAGCGCGAACAGTTCCGGCGCGCGGTCCCGGGAGAGGACCTCCAACTCCGGGTCGAGCCGCCCGAACCGGGGCCGCAGCGCGACCGCCAGGCCGATCATCGCGACACCCAGGAGGATCGCCAGGTTGGGAAACGGGAACGCCACGAGCAGCCAGACGCCGGTGACCGCGAGCGCGGCGACTGCCGCGACCAGCACCAGCGACGCCACCGCGGTCAGCGCCCGGGCGTGACCCGAGCCGCTGGTGCCCAGCGGTCGCCCGACCAGCCGGGCGAACTGCCGTCCGGTCGCCCGGTACGCCATCCGATAGGTCCACCGGTCGACCCAGGTCCAGCCGAACTCGCGTTCGCGCCGCACCGGGTCGTACGTGTCCAGATTCCACTCGCAGCGGGGGCACCAGGGCACCGCGTCTCGTACGGACGCCGTCGTTGCCCCACACCCCGGGCACGCCCCCGTGCCGGTCCCCGTGTTGATCACGGCGACCGATGCTGCCCCGCCGCCGCTTGGGGCGGAACCGGCCATTCGGCCGATGGCGTGTGGCGGGCGAAGTGTCCCGACTTGGGGTTCTTTCGCTGTTCCGGCCCGGGAGGCCCTGACGAGCTCTACTGTGGAGAGGGTCGGCGACTTGCGCGATCCGGTGGCGGCCGGTCGGTTCGCGGTGCACAGTGATTCCCATGAGCGACAACGGACGTGGTGGGCAGTTCTACTGGTGCACCCGGCACCACCGGGTCGAGACGGACGCCGACGTGTGCCCGGCGAAGCACGTCCTCGGCCCGTACGACTCGGCGGCCGACGCGGAGAACGCGCTGCAGCGAGTGCAGGAGCGGAACGAGGCGTGGGACGCCGAGGACGCCCGTTGGGCCGGGGAGGACAGGTAGACGGCGCGGGACGGCCCGCGTCGCGGTATTTCGTGCTCCGCGAGGACGCACGCGAGAGCACGTCCCCAAGGAGGGAACCACGATGGCCGAAGCTCAGCAGGCCACCACCCGCCCGGCCGCCCGACGCACCACCGCGAAGAAGACCGCTGCGGCGGAGCGGAACACGGCAGCGAGCCGGACCACTCCCGTCCGTAAGTCCACCACGGCGAAGGCGCCGGCCAGGAAAGCCGCCGGCGGCGCGGGGCGTGCCCCGGCCAAGAAGACCACCACGGCGGCCAAGAAGGCCCCGGCGAAGAAGGCCGCGACCAAGACCACCGCGACGAAGACCACGGCGGCGAAGACCACCGCCGCGGCCAGGAAGGCCCCGGCGAAGACCACGGCCTCCACCCGCAAGACGGCCACCGCCGCCAAGCGGACCCCGGCGTCCGCGACGCGCAAGACCACCGCCGCCGCGACGAAGACGACCGGTGCGGCGCGCAAGACCACCGCCGCTGCGGCGAAGACAGCGGGTGCGGCGCGCAAGACCACCGCCGCTGCGGCGAAGACGACGGGTGCGGCGCGCAAGACCACCAGCCCCGCGAAGAAGGCCACGACGTCGGCGGCGAAGAAGACCACCGCCGCGGCGAAGGCGCCGGCACGCAAGGTCGCGACCAAGGCGTCCGCCGTGAAGAAGACAGCCGCCAAGAAGGCCCCGGCCAAGAAGACGGCCGCCAAGAAGGCCCCGGCGAAGAAGGCCGCGTCCACGCGCCCGAGCGGCGGCACCCGCAAGGCCGCCGCCAAGACGGCGCCGGCCGCGAAGGCCACCGGCACCTCGTCGGCCACCGCCCGCAAGGCGGCGGCGAAGAAGGCGCCCGCGAAGAAGACAACCGCGGCCAAGGCGCCGGCCCGCAAGGTGACCGCCCGCAAGTCGCCGCCCCGCCCGGTCGCCGCACGAGCCACCGCCCCCCGGGGTACGCGCAGCACCGCGCGAAAGGCCACCGGCTGAGCTGGGCGCCCCGCTGGCCCGGCCTTGGCTGACCGGGGATTGGCTGCCGAGTCGCGTCAGCTTGCGGGTTCGTCAGCTCGCAGGTTCGTCGGTTCGCGGGGTCGTTGGCGGATCCGACAGCCCCTCGTGTGGCCCTCTCTGGCGCGCTCGCGTCGCAGGCCGGCCGGAGATCTCGGCCGGTCACCGGAAGCGGATCACCGATGGCGCTGTCAGGATTGACCCGTGGTCATCCGACGCGTACTCGCGCCCCGCATCGACTTCGGCGCGCTGCGCCGCGAGCTCGGCCTGCCCGAGGGCTTTCCGGCAGCCGCCCAACGCGAGGCTGACGAGGCGGCCGCCGCGCCGCCCCGGCCGGCCGTCGACCGCACCGACGTACCGTTCGTCACGGTCGACCCGGCCACCTCGCGGGACCTGGACCAGGCGATGCACCTCGCCCGCCGTCCGGGCGGCGGCTACCGCGTGCGGTACGCGATCGCGGACGTCGCCGCGCACGTCCGCCCGGGTGGTGCCCTGGAGGAAGAGACCTGGCGGCGGGGGCAGACCGTCTACCTGCCCGACGGCCATGTGCCGCTGCACCCGCTGACCCTCAGCGAGGGCGCGGCGAGTCTGCTGCCCGACGACGACCGGGCCGCCGTGGTCTGGACCATCGACCTGGACGCCGACGGCGGTACCGTGGCCGTCGAGCTGGAACGAGCCCTGGTACGCAGCCGGGCCAAACTCGACTACACCGGGGTGCAGGCGGCGGCCGACGCCGGTCGACTGCCCGACCCGATCGCGCTGCTGCCCGAGATCGGCGACCGGCTGACCGCCCGGGGCCTGCGTCGGGGTGCCATCAACCTGCCGCTGCCCGAACAGGACGTGGAGCCCGACGGCGAGGGCTGGCGGCTGGTGCTGCGCGGCCCGGCGCCGATGGAGGAGTACAACGCGCAGATCTCCCTGCTGACCGGGATGGCCGCCGCCGACATCATGCTGGCCGGCGGGGTCGGCCTGCTGCGCACCATGCCCGGCCCTCGGCCGGAGGCGGTGCAGCGGTTGCGGGCCGCCGCCGCGCCGCTGGGCGTGCACTGGCCCGACGGCGCGGCCCCGGGCGAGGTGATCGCCGTGCTGGACCCCGCGCAGCCCCGTGCCGCCGCGTTCATCGACCAGGCAGCCGAGCTGATGCGCGGTGCCGCGTACACCGCGTTCGACGGATCGCCGCCCGAGCAGCCGGAACACGGTGGCGTGGCCGCCGCGTACGCCCACGTCACGGCGCCGCTGCGGCGCCTGGCCGACCGGTACGCCACCGAGGTCTGCCTGGCCCTGCACGCGGGCCGGCCGGTGCCCGACTGGGCGCGCGCCGCGCTGCCCCGGCTGCCCGAGGTGATGGCCAGCACCGACCGAACCGCCTCGGCTGCCAGCCGCGGCGCCGTCGAGCTGGCCGAGGCCGTGCTGCTGGCGGACCGGGTGGGGGAGACCTTCGACGCGGCGGTACTCGACGTCGACGCCCCGCCCAACGGCAAATCCCGGCCCCGCCCACCGGGCGGATCCGTGGCCCTGGACGCCCCGCCGGTCCGCGCCCGCTGCCTCGGCGAACTGCCGCTCGGCGAACGGGTCCGAGTCCGCCTCGTCACCGCCGACCCGGCGGCCCGCACCGTTCTGTTCGAGCTGGCTTGAGCTGCTTGTTCGAGCTGGCCCGGGCCTTCTGGCGCACCTGGCCGAGCCCTCCGATCGTCCTGGCTGGGTCCTCTTCAAGCTGGCGTGACCTTCTGGTCGCACCCGGCTGAGTCTCTTGTTCGTGCCGGCTGAGCCTCTTGTTCGTGCCGGCTGAGCCTCTTGTTCGTGCCGGCTGAGCCTCCTGTTCATGCCGGCTGAGCCTCTTGTTCGCGCCGGTCGACTCTCTTGTTTGCGTCGGCTGGGTCTCTTGTTCGCGTCGGCTGGGTCTCTTGTTCGCGCCGGTCGAGCCTCGTGTGCGCGACGGCTGAGCCTCTGTTCGAGATGGCTGAGCGGCTGCTCAGTCCTGTTGCGCGGCTGCCGGCTGCGTATCGGCGTTGGTTCTGACCTGCTGCGTGGTCCGCAGCCGGGGGACTTCCCAGCGGTCCGGATGGAGAGCCGGATGCTGGCCCACTGGCCAGTGGGTAGTCGCATGGCGTCCTGCCGCAGGCCGGCGGGCGTGCCTGGCACGTGCGTAGCGGGGATTGTCACAGCGCCTAGCAGTGCTGACGCACCGGACGGTTTGCGAGGATGGGCACATGGCATACGACGCGAGCACGCTGCCCGACGTGTCCGGGCTGACGGTCGGCATCATCGGTGGCACCGGCGATCAGGGCCGCGGCCTTGCCTACCGGTTCGCCCGGGCCGGGCAGACGGTGTTGATCGGCTCCCGGTCGGCAGAGCGGGCCGCCGAGTCCGCCGCCGAGATCGCCGCGCTGCCGGGGATGCCGGCCGACGCCAACATCACCGGCGCGGCCAACGACGAGGTGGCTCGCCGCAGCGATGTGGTGATCATCGCGGTGCCGTGGGACGGGCACGCCGCGACCGTCGCGGCTCTCGCCGAGCCGCTCGCCGGCACGATCGTCGTCGACTGCGTCAACCCGCTCGGCTTCGACAAGCAGGGCCCGTACGCGCTCGCCGTCGCCGAGGGCAGCGCCGTCCAGCAGGCCGCCGCGCTGCTGCCCAACTCCCGCGTCTGCGCGGCGTTCAACCACGTCAGCGCCCCGCTGCTGGCCGATCCCGAGGTCGACCGGATCGACCTGGACGTGCTGATCTGCACCGAAGAGCGTGAGCTGGTCGACGTGGTCGGCGCGCTCGCCGCCCGGATCCCCGGCATGCGCGGCATCTACGCCGGCCGGCTGCGCAACGCCCACCAGATCGAGGCGTTCACCGCCAACCTGATCGCCATCAACAAGCGCTACAAGGCACACGCCGGCATCCGCGTCACCGACCTGTAAACGCCCGCTGGCCCGCAGCGGTCGGCATGAGCGACCGGCGCAGGCCGCCGGTCGGCCTCAAGCGCTCCGGCTGAACGTGTGAGAGGTGCGTGCCGCTGACGCCGGCGGTTGAGGGTTGTGGGCCGACTGCTGGCTCTGGCCGTTGCCGCTGAACGTTGGGGACGGCCGGCGTCGCTCAGGCCGGCGCGGGCAGGGCCGCCATGGCCGCCATGGCCGCCATGGCCGCCGCCGCGAGCGAACCGGGCAGCCCCACCGCTACTGCTCGCTGCTGCTGGCTGTCCGCTGCTGCTGGCTGTCCGCTGGCGCTGGCTGGTACCACTGGCGCCGCCCCTCCGGGTCCGTGGGTTGCTCGCCGGTCTGGGGTGGCTCGTAGGCTCCTGCCGTCTGCGGCCGTCTGCGGCCGTCGGTTGGCTCTGGGGTGGGCTCGCTGGTTCGCCTTGCAGACGGGCGCCGTCCGCTGGCCAGGGCTGGCCCGGGTGGGTGGTATCGGTGGTGGCCACCCACTGGGCCGGCGCGGCGGCCTGATGGGGTGAGGGTCGCTGCTGGTCATGTTCATGTCCGTCGGTGGTACTGGTTGCGGCGGGGAAGCTGGTCGGGGTCGAGCCAGGCCGGTGGGATGAATTCGGGATGGCCGTCGCCGGCCAACTGGACGGCCCAGTCGCCGTAGTGGATGTGACGGTGGTGGTGGGCGCAGAGCAGCACCGCGTTGCGCAGGCTGGTGTCGCCGCCGTTGGCCCAGTGGTGGATGTGGTGGGCGTCGCACCAGCGGGGTGGGCGGTCGCAGCCGGGGAAGGCGCAGCCACGGTCGCGCAGCACCAGGGCGCGTCGAAGAGGTCCGGTGATGAGGCGGCGTTGTCGGCCGACGTCGAGGACCTGGCCGGTGCTGCCGAGGACGGTGGGCAGGATGGCGGCGTCGCAGGCGACGCGGCGCACGGTTTCTGGGGTGAGTGTGAGGCCGGTGTCGAGGGTGCCGGCGTTGAGTTGCTGTGTGAGGCCGTCGAAGCTGGTGGTGACGACGAGTTGGGCGGGTTCGCCGCCGTGTTCGGGTAGCTGCCCGGTGCGCAGGGTGAGTCGGCACAGGTCGGCGAGGGCGTCGTGACGACGTTGCCCCGGGCTGCGTGTGTCGTCCGGGCCGGACGGCGCGGTCAATGGCTCGATGGCGGCGCGTAGGAGGCTGGCTGCTTCGGTGTCGAGGCTGCCGGCCAGCCGGAGTCGGCCGTCGGGTAGTTCGGACAGGGTGACGTGCCGGTCCCGGGCACAGCGTTGGGCCTCTGCTTCCAGTGCCGCGCGGGTGGCGGCCTCCGCGATCTCCGGGGCGACGTGATCGAGGATCCGGGTGCCCAGCCTGCGCAGCAGGGTCGGATCGAACTGCCCGGCCCACCCGATGAGCACGTCTACGGCCTTGTCGGCGGCCGGGGCGTCAGCGGCGGCGCGGACCGTGGCGACGGTGTCGCCGATGACGCGGGCCTGCTCCAGGGTGATGGCCCCGTCGGCGAGGGCCTGCCGGATCTCGGGGGCACCGCCATCAAGCGCAGCGGCGAGGTCGACCAGCCGGCGGGCGGCGGGGACGGTGAGCCGTAGCCGCTCGCGTAGCCACACGGGCGTGGAGGACGCGCCCTGGCTCTGGGCCGTGCCGCGGCCGTCCAGCTCGCGGACCAGGGCGAGCTTGACCGCTGCGAGCCGCTGTTCGAGCCGATGCGTGGCGTCGAGTGCCGCGATCAGGTCGGGCTCGGTGAGGGCCCAGGCGGCCGTGGCGACGCACGCCGCCACGGCTTGGTCTGCCTGCGTCAGCTCCTCAACCACCACCCGAGACTAGAACAGGTGTACGACACTTTCAGTCACCAAGATCGATATGATCCCGCCGCTCCCGGCCCGCAGCTGTCGCCGCCGCTCCAGAGGGGCCCGGCAGCCCACGGCCGCCAGCCACGGCAGGCAACCGCAGCCCACGGCCGACGGCCGCCAGCCCACGGCCAGCCCACGGCCGGCAGCCCACGACCCGCATGCGCAGCCGGCGGCCCGCAACCCCAGCCCGCGGCGCACGGCCTGCGGCGCACGGCCCGCGGCGCACGGCCCGCGGCGCACGGCCCGCGGCGCACGGCCCGCGGCGCACGGCGCACGGCCCGCGGCCCGCGGCCCGCGGCGCACGGCCCGCGGCCCGCGGCCCACGGCCCGCGGCGCACGGCCCGCGGCGCACGGCGCACGGCCCGCGGCCACGACCCACGGCTCACGGCCCGCAGGCCCGTGCAGCCTGGCGGCTGTGCCGGTCCGTGTCTGTTAGAAGGTGTGTTCGGCTGCGGGGAACTCGCCGCCGCGGACCTCGTCGGCGAAGCGGCGGGTGGCCTCGGTCAGGGTGCCGGCCAGGTCGGCGTATCGCTTCACGAAGCGCGGGGCCTTGCCGGTACGCAGGCCGGCCATGTCCTGCCAGACCAGCACCTGGGCGTCGGTGTCCGGGCCGGCGCCGATGCCCACCGTGGGGATCGGCAGTTCGTGGGTGATCTGCTTGGCGACCTCACCCGGCACCATTTCCAGGACCACCGCGAAGGCGCCCGCCTCGGTCACCGCCCGCGCGTCGGCGAGCACCTCGTCGGCTGTGTCTCCGCGGCCCTGCACCCGGTAGCCGCCCAGCGTGTGCTCACTCTGCGGGGTGAAGCCGATGTGCGCCATCACCGGAATGCCGGCACCGACGATCGCGGCGATCTGCGCGGCGCAGCGTCGGCCGCCCTCAAGCTTCACCGCGTGGCAGCCGCCCTCCTTCATGAACCGTACGGCGGTGCGCAGCGCCTGGGTCGGGCCCTCCTCGTACGAGCCGAACGGCAGGTCACCGACGATCAGGGCCTGCCGGGTCGAGCGCACCACGGCCCGTACCAGCGGGAGCAGGTCGTCGGTGGTGACCGGCAGGGTGGTCTCGTAGCCGAACACGTTGTTCGCGGCCGAGTCGCCGACCAGCAGCACCGGTACGCCGGCCTGGTCGAAGATCGACGCGGTGTACTGGTCGTACGAGGTGAGCATCGGCCACCGTTCGCCGCGCTCCTTGGCGGCGATCAGGTCCCTGGTGCGGACGCGACGGGTGGCCGGTCCGCCGTACAGCGCGGTCACCTCGTTCGGAGTGGACTCCACCATCACTGTCTCCTTCCTCGAGGCCGCCTGCGCGGTCCCCGGGTTCTGTCGCGATCGTCGCACCGGGGGAGGGGGTGACGGCAGGGCGCAGTGGAAGATCTCACTCCCGTACGGTGGCGGGGCGCCGGGTCGGGTCAGCGACCCGGCGCCCCCGGGGACGACTCAGCCGTCCTCGCGCCACCGGTTGGTGATGGGGAGCCGGCGGTCCCGGCCGAACGCCTTCATCGAGATCTTCGCGCCGGGCGCGGACTGCCGTCGCTTGTACTCGGCGGTATCCACCAGCCGGAGCACCTTGTCCACCACCGCCGGGTCGTGGCCCGACTCGACCAGCCCGTCCCGGCCGAGGTCGCCGTCGACGTAACCGATGAGGATCGGGTCCAGTACGTCGTAGTCGGGCAGGCTGTCACTGTCCAGTTGGCCCGGGCTCAGTTCGGCGCTCGGTGGCTTGCCGATCGAGTTCTCCGGGATCGGTGCGGTCTCGCCCCGGCGGGCCGCGTCCGCGTTGCGCCATTTCGCCAGCCGCCAGACCAGCGTCTTCCAGACGTCCTTGATCGGGTTGAAGCCACCCACCGAGTCTCCGTACAGGGTGGAGTAGCCGACCGCGAGCTCGCTCTTGTTGCCGGTGGTGAGCACCAGGTGGCCCTCCTGGTTCGACAGGGCCATCAGGATGACGCCACGGACCCGGGCCTGGAGGTTCTCCACGGCGACACCGGACAGCGACAGGTTGGCCAGGAAGCTGTCCACCATCGGCTGGATCGGCTCGACGCGGTAATCCAGACCGGTGCGCTTGGCCAGGTCGGCGGCGTCCTCGCGGGAGTGCTCCGAGGAGTGCTGGCTGGGCAGCGACACCCCGACCACCCGGTCCGGGCCGAGCGCGTCGACCGCCAGGGCGGCCACCACCGCCGAGTCGATGCCGCCGGAGAGGCCGAGCACCACGGACGGGAACCAGTTCTTGTTGACGTAGTCGCGCAGGCCGAGCACCAGCGCCTGCCACACCTCCGCCTCGTCGGCCACCGGCTCGATCAGCCCGCCGGAGGCGGCCGGGCCGGTCGGTGCGGGCGGGATCGTCTCCACGGTGCTGTGCACGACCCGCATGTCGTCGGCGACGCTCTGGCTGCCCGGTGCCGTGGTTGCGGCCGGCAGTTCGACGTCGTGTACGAGCAGGTGTTCGACGAACTGCGGGGCACGGGTGAGCAGTTCGCCGTCGGCCGTGACGATCATCGAGTCGCCCTCGAAGACCAGCTCGTCCTGGCCGCCGATCATGTTGACGTACGCGACGGTGGCGCCCGCCTCGGCGGCCCGACGCCGGACCAGCGGTAGCCGGACGTCGTCCTTGTTCAGCTCGTACGGCGAGCCGTTGATGTTGACCACCAGGCCGACGCCGGCCTGCCGGGCGGCGGCGAACGGACCGCCGGCCTGCCACAGGTCCTCGCAGATGGTCAGCGCGACGTCCACGCCGCCGAGGCGGACCACGGTCAGCTCGTCGCCGGGGATGAAGTAGCGGTCCTCGTCGAAGACGCCGTAGTTGGGCAGGTGGTGCTTGAAGTAGCGGGCGGCCACCGCGCCCCGGTGCAGCAGCGCGGCGGCGTTGCGGGCACCCCGGCCCGGCTCGGCGTCCCCGCTGACCTGTGGTGGGCCGTCGGCGTCGAGGTAGCCGACCACGACCGGCAGGTCACCGAGGCCGTCGGCGGCGAGGTCCGCGGCGAGCCGCTCCAGGGCGGCCCGGGACGCGGCGATGAAGGAGCGCCGGAAGACGAGGTCCTCGACCGGGTACCCGGTCAGCATCATCTCCGGGAAGAGCACCAGTTGGGCGCCGGCGTCGGCCGCCTGGCGGGTCCAGCTGCGGACCAGGTCGGCGTTGCCGGAGAGGTCGCCGACTCTCGGGTTGACCTGGGACAGGGCGAGACGCAGGGTGGGCATGTGCTCATCTTGCCCCAGCTTCGCCGGGGCAATCCGTACCCTCGAACGAGATGACGGCCACGCTGCGTCGCGCCCGGCCGCCGGGCGGGACACGAGGGGACGGGCGGCGGTGGTTCGCGTAACGTCTGCGTAACCAGGCCCGGGAACACTGGGCGATCAGGTCGGGTGCACCCGACCAAGGCGGACAAAAGAGTGTCGCGAGGGGTTGGGGAAGTGGACCGTCAGCAGGAGTTCGTCCTCCGTACGCTGGAAGAGCGGGACATCCGGTTCGTCCGGCTGTGGTTCACGGACGTGCTGGGCACGCTCAAGAGCGTCTCGGTGGCGCCCGCGGAGCTGGAGTCGGCCTTCGAGGAGGGCATCGGCTTCGACGGCTCGGCGATCGAGGGCTTCGCCCGGGTCTTCGAATCGGACATGGTGGCCATGCCCGACCCGACCACCTTCCAGGTCTTCCCGTTCGAGGGCGGGGTCAGCGGCGAGAGCGCGCGGATGTTCTGCGACATCCTGCTGCCCGACGGCGGGCCCTCCTGGGCCGACCCCCGGCACGTGCTGCGCCGCGCGCTGTCCAAGGCCGCCGAGAAGGGCTTCACCTTCTACACCCACCCCGAGATCGAGTTCTTCCTGCTGGAGAACGGTCCGCAGGACGGCTCGGTGCCCACCCCGGTCGACACCGGCGGCTACTTCGAGCACACCACCCACGCGGTGGCCCGCGACTTCCGCCGTCAGGGCGTGCTGGCGCTGGAGCGGATCGGCATCTCGGTGGAGTTCAGCCACCACGAGGTCGCCCCCGGCCAGCAGGAGATCGACCTGCGCTACGCCGACGCGCTCACCACCGCCGACAACATCATGACCTTCCGGCACGTGGTCAAGGAGGTGGCGCTCTCCACCGGCGTGCAGGCCAGCTTCATGCCGAAGCCGTTCACCGACCAGCCGGGCAGCGGCATGCACACCCACCTGTCGCTGTTCGAGGGCGAGCGCAACGCCTTCCACGACGCTGGCGACCCGATGAAGCTCTCCAAGGTGGCGAAGTCGTTCATCGCCGGCCTGCTGGTGCACGCCCGGGAGTACACGGCGGTCACCAACCAGTGGGTCAACTCGTACAAGCGGCTGTTCCCGCAGGCCCTGCCGGACCGGATCACCGAGAGCCCGGCGTACGTCTGCTGGGGTCACCTGAACCGGTCCGCGCTGGTCCGGGTGCCCGCGTACGGCAAGCCCAACTCGGCCCGGGTCGAGGTCCGCTCGCCGGACTCGGCGGCCAACCCGTACCTCGCCTTCGCGGTGCTGCTCGGCGCCGGCATGAAGGGCATCGAGGAGGGCTACGAGCTGCCGCCGGGCGCCGAGGACGACGTCTGGTCGCTGAGCAGCGCCGAGCGGCGTGCCATGGGCTACGAGGCGCTGCCGGAGAACCTCGCCGAGGCGATCGACGTGATGGCCGAGTCCGAGCTGGTCGCCGAGGTGCTCGGCGAGCACGTCTTCGACTTCTTCCTGCGCAACAAGCGGGCCGAGTGGGAGCAGTACCGCCGCGAGGTCACCCCGTACGAGCGGCAGCGCTACCTGGCGCTGTAGTGCGGGGATGACGCGGTTGCGCACTGCCGCTATCGTCTCGATCACCGCGCCGGTACCCCTCCGGGCGGAGAGTCGGGAGGCAAGTCGGTGCTGGAGGACCTGTTCAGCGGTGCCTGGCAGAGCGTCGTGTTCGGAGTCGTGGGCGTCGGGCTCATGGCGGCCGGGTTCGGGCTGGTCGACCTGCTGACTCCGGGCCGTTTGCGCGACCTGATCTGGGTCGAGCGCAACTCCAACGCGGGTCTGCTGCTCGCCGCCAACCAGCTCGGCATCGCCGGGATCGTCTTCACGGCGATCCTGACCAGCTACAGCGACTTCGGCAAGGGGCTCGCCTCCACCGTGGTCTTCGGCCTGGTCGGGCTGGCCATCATGGCGCTGGCCTTCGTGGTGCTCGACCTGCTCACCCCCGGAAAGCTCGGTGAGATCATCTGCTCGTCCGAGCCGCACCCGGCGGCCCGGGTCAGCGCCGCCACGCACTTCGGCGCGGCCCTGATCGTCTGCGCCTGCATCGCCTGAGGCTGCGCTTATCCCGGGTCCGGACGCCGAGCGCGGCGCCGGCCATCGCCGCCGAGCGCGGCGCCGGCCATCGCCGCCGAGCGCGGCGCCGGCGGTCGCCGCCGGGTGGGACTCCGGCCATCGCCGTCGGGTCGGACGCCGAGGGGCAGTGCCCGCCATCGCCCCCGCGCCGGTCGCTGCGGCGGCAGCGCGCCGCCGGGCGAGCGCTGCCGCTGCGGTACGCCGACCGCTGGTACGCCGACCGCTGGTACGCCGACCGCCGGTACGCCGGTCGCTGGTACGCCCGATCGCGCCGTGCCGACTCGGCGCGAGCCGCTGACCAGGGTTTCGCCCAGACGGTGAGACGCGCCGGTACCAAGTTCACTGCCGAACCCGTGAAACATCTCACTGGATCGTGCTCTTGTGGACGGCCGGGAGCGGCCCTGTCGAGGTGATCAAGGCGGGGCAAATGGTGAGGACTGCGCTCACCAGGGCGGACGTACTGGTCCCCCTGGTCAGAGGGTGCCTGCCTGCCCTCCGGCCATCGCCCAAACGGATCTTGGAGGCATGCCGGGATATGGATAGGTTCTAGCTTCTTCGAGCCTGGTCAGCCAGTCGTCGACCGGGCTCGACACCGTAAGGAGAGGCACATGACCAACGGCGGTTACCCCAATTCACCCGTTACCGAGTCCTCAGGCTCCACTGTGAACCGGCGTCGCATGCTGACCATCGCTCTCGGTGGTGCGGCCACTGTGGCTCTTCCGGCCCCGGCCTGGGCGGCCAACGACAAGCGCCCCGGCGCCCACCGGCCGCCGAAGCTCACGCCGGACGATCGCAAGATCATCGCTCAGGCCTCGGCCGTGCGGGCGCTGAAGCACCTGCGTGTCCTCAGCGAGGACATCGGACCGCGCATCGGTGGGACGCCCTCCGAGCGTCGCGCCGCGGACTACATCGCCAAGGAGTTGGGCCGCCTCGGCTACCGCGTCAAGCTGGAGCCGTTCGCGGTGGCGGACAAGTTCCTCGCCCAGCTCTCCTCGCCGACTCCGCTGCCCCGCGACCTGAACTGGCAGGCAGGTGCCTCGGCGCACGGCGCGCTGAACACCACGGTTCGTGGCGATGTGGTGGACGCGGGCGCGGGCGCGCCGGAGAACTACCCCGCGAACGCGGCCGGCAAGATTGTCCTGGTCGACTACGTGGCCGCCCGGCGTGAGCAGTTGGTCGCCACCGCACTGGCCCAGGGCGCGGTCGCCGTGGTTCTCCTCGCCGCCGACGGCGTACCGCCCCGGCGTAGCGGGACGTTCTCGCCGACCCTGCCCGGCTCGGCCAACTCGCCGGTGCCGATCCCGGTGGTCGGTGTCGCGCAGGCGCAGAAGGAGCGGCTGCGTGCCCTGCTCGCCCAGCGGCGGCGGCTCACGCTCACCATCTCCACCGTGGCGCACCGCAACTTGACGTCCAACAACGTCATCGCCGAGCGGGTCGGGCGCTCCGGCGCCAACGGGCCGGTCGTGATGGTCAGCGCCCACTACGACACGGTCATCGGCGCTCCCGGTGCCAACGACGACGGCTCCGGCACGGTGCTCTGCCTCGAGCTGGCCCGCGTGATGAAGGCGATCCCGCTCAACGCCACCCTCCGGTTCGCCCTGTGGGGCTCGGAGGAGCAGGGGCTGCTCGGCTCGCGTCACCACGTCCGGCAGCTGCCGCAGGCAGAGCGGGACCGGTTCCTCGCCGTGTACCAGAACGACATGGTCGCCACCAGCTGGGACCCGGCGACTCTCTACTGGCTGCTCTCCTTCACCGGGCAGGCCAACCGCGCCACCGACGAGGTGTCGGCTGCGGGCCTGCGCCTCGGCTACGACCCGCGCATGTCGCCGGTGACGCAGCGCGGCGCCAGCGACCACCAGTCCTTCCAGGAGGTCGGCATCGCCAGCGCCAACTTCTCCTGGCGTGGCGAGGAGAGCCCGGCGCTGCTGGAGCCTCCGTACCACACGCCCGAGGACACCATCGCCAAGAACATCAGCCTTGAGCGGCTCCAGGTCTCGCTCGAGCTGATCGGTTGCGCCGCGTACGCGACGGCTCGCTGAGGACTGTCCCGCACCTGGTGACGTGCCAGGGACGGGACAGGACGACGGGCGCCGCATCCGGGTACGTCCCGGTGCGGCGCCCGTTCGCATGTGGAGCTTCAACGTGGTCCGTCCGACGGACTCCGGGCGCGTTCGTTGTCGTCAGGACGGCAACGAACGCACCCGAGCCGGTCGGTGCGGGGGTGGCGGCCCCGCCGGTGCCGGCCGGGAGGAGGTTCGGCCGGCGAGGGGCGGCGGGGCCACCTGTCACTTGCCGGTCTGGCCGGACTCGGCGTCCTGACCGGGCTCGCCCTTCGGGGCGTCCTGACCGGGCTTGCTGTCCTGACCGGGCTTGCCGTGCGGGCCGCCGTGGCCGGGCTTGCCGTCGTGGCCGCCCTTGCCCGGGCCCGGGAACACGCCGGCCTCGGCGGCCTTGAGCACCGCGTCGGCTTGCTCCTGGGTCAGCTTGCCGTCCGTGACGGCCTGGTCCAGCCGCTCCTTCAGGGCGTCCTGCCGGTCCTGCGTCGAGGGCCGTTCCGGCCGGTCGCCCTGCCGCTGCTCGTGCAGCTTCTCCAGCGCCGCGGTGACCTGGTCGGTCGACACACCCAACTCCTTGGCAAGGGCCTCGGCGAACTCGGCCTGCCGGTCGGCGTGCCGCTGCTGGCGGTCGCCGCCCTGGTCGGTGGTGCTGGCGCTCGGGGACGGGGTCTTGTCGTCGGCGAGAGCCACCGTCGGGGCGGCGATCCCGACGCCGAGCACTCCCGCGGCGGCGAAGCCGGCCAGCAGGTGCTTCTTCGACATCTTGCGGATCATGCGAATCTCCTATTCGGTGGTGATGCGATGACGTCACCGACAGTGACCGCCGGAGCTGAGGGTCACCCATGGCGAACCTGTCAGCGGGCTGGCAATTCGCGGGAAAGGCCGGATTTATTCGGGTTGCGTCACCCTCGGGGAGGCCGGAAGGCTGGGCGAAACCCGACGAAAGGGCACTCCATGACGCAGCCCGCTATCCGCGAGGTCGCGCTCACCGGGCCGGGCTCCGGGCCGTACGCGATCACGGTCGGTCCCGACGGCGCGCTCTGGCTGACGCTGGCCGGCTCCGGCGGCGTCGCCCGGCTCGGCCTCGACGGCGAGGTACGCACCTACCGCGCCGACCCTCCGCAGAGCCGACCTCTGATCATCGTCGCCGGCCCGGACGACGCGCTCTGGTACACCCGCTCGGGTGACGACCGGCTCGGCCGGGTGACCGTCGACGGCCGGGTCGACTCGGTGGAGCTGCCTGCGGGCTGTGCGCCCTGCGGCCTGGCCGTCGGTCCGGACGGCGCCCTCTGGTACGCCGGCATGGGTGACGACACGGTCGGCCGGGTGACCGTCGACGGGGCCGTCACCACCTACCCGCTGCCGGTCGCCAAGGGCTTCCCGTCGATGCTGGCCGCAGGCCCGGACGACGCGCTCTGGCTCACGCTCAACCAGGCGAACGCCATCGCCCGGGTGGACCTCGACGGTGCGATGACTGTGCACCCGCTGCCCACCGAGGCCGCCGGGCCGGTCGGCATCACGCTCGGCGGCGACGGCGCGCTGTGGTTCGTCGAGATCGCCGCCGGGCAACTGGGCCGGATCACACCTGAGGGGCGGATCGACGAGTTCCCGCTGCCGGACCGCACGGCCCGCCCGCACGCGATCGTCGCCGACCCGGACGGCGGCTGCTGGTTCACCGAGTGGGGCGCCAACCGGATCGGCCACATCGACCCGGACGGCGGCATCACCGGCCACGACCTGCCGACCCCCGCCTCCGAACCGCACGGCCTCACGGTCACCCCGGACGGCGCGGTCTGGGCCGCCCTGGAAACCGGCGCCGTGGCCCACCTGACCCCCGTCCGACCTTGACCCCCCTGCCCCGCCAACCAGGGTCGGGGAGGGGTTACTGGACCGCTGAGGCGACTGTGAGGGTTGCGGTTGTTGTGTCAAGGGTGGCGGCAGTGCCCACCGGGACGGTGAGCTGGCCGGGGCCGTGGCCGACCGGCAGGCCGCCGAGCACCGGTACGCCGAGGTCACCGAGCCGTTCGCTGAGCACGTCGGTGACCGTGGTGTCCCACCCGTCGGCGCAGTTGGTGAACTGCCCCACCGCCACCCCGGCCAGCCCGTCGAGCGCACCCGCCCGGCGCAGTTGGGTGAGCATCCGGTCGACCTTGTACGGGGGCTCCTGCACGTCCTCGATCAACAGCACCGCTCCGGTCAGGTCGGGCAGGTCCGGCGTGCCGACCGACGCGACGATCATGCACAGGTTGCCGCCGAGCAGGGTGCCGGTGGCCCGACCCGGCACGCGTACGCCGAAGGTGTCCTCGCCGGGCACCGCCGTGACCGTCACCGGTTCGGTGGTCATCAGCGCGGCGTGCAGCGACTCGGCCGACCGCAGCGGGGTCCGCTCGTCCCGCCAGGCGGCCCCCGGGCCGTGCACGCCGGCCAGCCGGGCGCCCCGCCAGAGCGCGAACTGCAACGCGGTGATGTCGGAGAAGCCGGCCACCACCTTCGGGTCGCGGCGGACGGCGGCCAGGTCGAGGGCGTCCACGATCCGCTGCACGCCGTACCCGCCCCGGGTGCAGATCACCCCGCGCACCTGCGGGTCGGTGAACGCCGCGTTCAGGTCGGCGGCGCGCAGCTCGTCCGTGCCGGCCAGGTAACCCCGCCGTGCGTACGCGTTCGGCGCCAGCACCGGCCGCAACCCCCAGCCGGTGAGCAGCTCCACCCCACGGGCCACCCGCTCCGGCGAGGTCGGCCCGGACGGCGACACCAGCAGCACCGTGTCGCCCGGGCGCAGCACTGGCGGGCGGACGACGCCGTTCACGGCACGATCATCGGGCACAGCGGCAGAGCTTAGCCGCGCTAACGACCCGCGTGTCGGCGTACCGTCCGGGCCGGTCGGGACGCCGGCCGACCCGCGCCGGGCCGGTGCCGCGCCGGCCGCCCCGCGAACCGGCTGGGCCGCCGGCCGGGACGCCGACCGACCCGCGCCGGGCCGGTGCGTCGGCCGCCGCGCGAACACGACGGGTGGCGCGACTCGGGACATCCGGCGCCCACCGGCTAGCCTCGACGGGTGGCAACCGCGCTGGTGATCGAGAACGACCCGACGGACGACGCGCGCCGGCTGGGTGAGTGGCTGACCGAGGCCGGGCTGGAGCTGTGGGTGGTTCGCCCGCACGCCGGTGACGAGCTCCCCGCCGACCTGGAGGGGTACGCGGCGCTGGTGGTGCTCGGCGGCGACCAGCAGGCGTACCCGCTGCCGGACGGCTCGCCCGGTGCGCCCTGGTTCCCGGCGGTGGAGGGCCTGCTGCGCAAGGCGGTCCGGTACCGGGTGCCCACCCTGGCCGTCTGCCTGGGCGCGCAACTGCTCGCCACCGCGCACGCCGGCCTGGTGGAGCGTAGCCCGTCCGGGCCGGAGATCGGCCCCGGCGTGGTCGGCCGCCGCGACGCCGCCGAGAGTGATCCACTGTTCCGGTACGTGCCGTTGATCCCGGACGTGCTCCAGTGGCACTCCGACGAGATCACCGAGCTGCCCCGGGGCGCCACCCTGCTGGCGGCCTCCACCCGCTACCCGCATCAGGCGTTCCGGCTCGGCGACCGGGCCTGGGGTCTCCAGTTCCACATCGAGTGCGACACCGCGATGATCGCCGACTGGGCCACCGACTCGACCCAGCTCGCCGAGCTGGGCTACGACCCGGAGCTGGTGGTGGCGGCCTGCGACGCGGTGATGGTCGACGTCGAGGAGGTCTGGCAGCCGTTCGCCGCCCGGTTCGCCGCGCTGGCCCTCGGCGAACTGGACGACAGCATGATGCGGCGCGGCCTGCCGCTGCTCGGGCACTGATGAGTCGGCCGACCAGGACGCCCGGGCGGCTCGCGCGCTACGGCTTCGGCGTCGCGGACGGCGACGGTGGGGCACGCGCCGCCGACCTGCTCGGCCCGGACGGGCTGAACCTGTGGCGGCTGGCCGAGCAGGAACCGGTTGACGAGGCGGCCGGGGAGCTGCTCGCCGTGCTGTCCCGGGCCGCCGACCCGGATCTGGCGCTGCGTCAACTGCACCGCATCGTCGAGGCCGAACGTCGCGTCGACGGCGGCACCGAACGCACCGACGGCGTCACCGCCGGGCCAGGGCTGTTGGCGGAGCTGCACACCGACCCCGGGCTGCGGCGGCGACTGATCGCGGTGCTCGGCGCCTCGGCGGCGCTCGGCGATCACCTGGTTGCCCACCCCGAGCACTGCCTGACGTTGCGTACCGCCCCGGACGGGCTCGCGCCGATCGCCGAGGGCCGGCTGGAGCCGACCGACGGTGGCAACCCCGTGGCGGTGCTGCGGACCGCGTACCGGCTGGCGTTGCTGCGGATCGCGGCGGCCGACCTGACCGGCGGGCGCGCCCTGGAACAGACCATGGCCGCGCTGTCCGCGCTGGCTGACGCGACACTGGCCGCAGCGTACGAGATCGCCGTCGCGGAGCTGGCGGACGGCACCGAGCGGCCCCGGCTCGCGGTGGTCGCGATGGGCAAGTGCGGCGGCGGCGAGCTGAACTACGTCTCCGACGTGGACGTCATCTTCGTGGCCGCCGAGGACGTCGACCTGTCCGCCGCGACCCTGGTGGCGACCCGGCTGATCCACATCTGTGGGCTTGTCGCGTGGCCGGTGGACGCCGCGCTGCGCCCCGAGGGCAACCGGGGCCCACTGGTGCGGACCCTCGCCAGTCACCTCGCCTACTACCGGCGGTGGGCGCGCACCTGGGAGTTCCAGGCGCTGCTCAAGGCCCGCCCGGCCGCCGGTGACCTGCCGCTGGCCCAGGAGTGGATCGACCAGC
Organism: Micromonospora sp. NPDC047527; assembly: GCF_040643015.1. Classification (NCBI taxonomy): domain Bacteria; kingdom Bacillati; phylum Actinomycetota; class Actinomycetes; order Micromonosporales; family Micromonosporaceae; genus Micromonospora; species Micromonospora sp. NPDC047527. Next base: position 205,200 of record NZ_JBEYTK010000009.1, read on the forward strand.
TCGCGCCGCTGGTCTGGCGGGCGGCCGAACGTCCCGAGGCGGTCGAGGACGTCCGCGCGATGCGGCGTCGGATCATCGACCACATCCCGCCGAAGGAGTTGGAACGCGAGATCAAGCGCGGTCCGGGCGGGTTGCGCGACATCGAGTTCGCCGTCCAGTTGCTGCAACTCGTGCACGGTCGCGGTGACGAGACGCTGCGGGCGCCCGGCACCATCCCGGCGCTGCGTGCGCTCGTCGCCGGTGGCTACGTCGGTCGGGCCGACGGCGAGGCGCTGCTGCGCGGCTACCGCTTCCTGCGCAGCGTCGAGCACCGCCTCCAACTACAGGCCCTGCGCCGCACGCACACCGTGCCCACCGAGCCGGGCGCGCTGCGCTGGCTCGCCGCCGCGCTGGGCTTCACGGCCGCGCCGGGGCGCAGCGCCGTGGAGAGCTTCCGGGCCGAGTGGGTCACCCACGCCGCAGAGGTACGACGGCTGCACGCCAAACTGCTCTACCGGCCGCTGCTGGAGTCGGTGGCCCGGGTGCCGGCCGACGGGCTGCGGCTCACCCCGGAGGCGGCCAGGCACCGGCTGGAGATCCTCGGCTTCGCCGACCCGGCCGGGGCGCTGCGCCACCTGCAGGCGCTCACCGGCGGGGTGAGTCGCACGGCGGCCATCCAGCGGACCCTGCTGCCGGTGCTGCTCAGCGAGTTCGCTGACGCGCCGGAGCCGGACCGGGGGCTGCTCAACTACCGCAAGGTCTCCGACAAGCTGGGCAGCACCCCCTGGTACCTGCGGCTGCTGCGCGACGGCGGCCCGGTCGCCCGGCGGCTCGCCCGGGTCCTCGCCCTGTCCCGGTACGTCGCCGACCTGCTCGCCCGGGACCCGGAGGCGCTGCGGCTGCTGGCCGAGGAGAACGAGCTGGCGCCGCGCCCGCGCGAGGTCCTCCGGGAGGGTTTCCTGGCGGCGGCGGCCCGGCACACCGATCCGGTCGAGGCAACCCGGGCGGTACGCGCGCTGCGCTGCCGGGAGCTGGTCCGGGTGGCCTGCGCCGACGTGCTCTGCCGGGCGGGCGCGCTCGCACCCACCCCCACCGGGCCGGACGGCGCGAACCGGCCCGCCCCGGGGCTGGCCGACATCACCGGGGTGGGGACAGCGCTCGCCGACGTCACCGACGCCACCCTGGCCGCCGCGTTGCGCGCCGCCCGGGCCAGCCAGTCGGCGCCCTCCGGGCTGCGGTTCGCGGTGATCGGCGTGGGACGGCTCGGCGGGTACGAGTCGAACTACCTCTCCGACGCCGACGTGCTCTTCGTCTACGACGCGCCCGCCGGCAGCGGCGACGGCGCGGCCAGCGCCGCCGCGCACGCGATCGCCGAGGAGCTGCGCCGGCTGCTCGGCGTGCCCGCCCCCGACCCGCCGCTGGGCGTCGACGCCGACCTGCGCCCCGAGGGCCGGCAGGGTCCGCTGGTGCGCAGCCTCGCCGCCTACGCGCAGTACTACGCCCGCTGGTCGCGGGTGTGGGAGGCGCAGGCGCTGCTGCGCGCCCGGTTCGTCTGCGGTGACGCCGACCTGGGCGCCGAGTTCGAGGCGATGATCGACCCGGTGCGCTACCCGGCCGACGGGCTGACCCGCGAGCAGGTCGTCGAGATCCGCCGGATCAAGGCCCGGGTGGAGACCGAGCGGCTGCCCCGGGGCGCCGACCCGGCCACCCACACCAAGCTGGGCCGTGGTGGGCTGGCCGACGTGGAGTGGGCGGTGCAGCTCGTCCAGCTCCGGCACGCGGGGGCCGTCCCGGCGCTGCGTGGCACGCGTACCCTCGACGCCCTCGCGGCCGCCGAGCGGGCCGGCCTGATCGACCCGGCGGACGCCGCGGAGATGGCCGCCGGATGGTCCCTGGCCGCGCAGGTCCGCAACGCGCTGATGCTGGTGCGCGGCCGGGACGGCGACCAACTGCCCCGGCACGGGGTGGAGTTGGCCGGGGTCGTCCGGCTGCTCGGCCGCGACGACCCGGGGGAGTTCCTCGACGAGTACCTGCGCGTCGGCCGCCGCTCCCGCGCCGCCGTCCAACGCGTCCTGGAGGCGTAGGGCCCTCTCAGCTGCCGAGGGTGTACTCGCCGGGGCGGGGGACCGTGACGGTGGTCCAGTCGCCGTCGGCGGTGACGGTGGCGCCACCGGACGCGGCCAGCCAGCGGCTGTGCCGGACCCGGACCGCCACCGGGCCGGCGGCCGGTGCCCGGAAGGTCACCGCCGCGCCGTCGGCGCGGACCAGTTCGGCGGGTGCGGCGACCAGCGGCGTCGGGTCGGCCACCGCCCAGACCCGCCAGTGCGCGCCCGACCAGACTGGCGTCAGGTACGGCAGCCCGCCCTCCACCAGCTCCGCCTCGGCCCGCCCCACCCACGACAGGGGTGCGTCCGGCACGGCCACGAACTGCACGGCGTTCTCCGCCAGCCAGGCCCGGTAGGTGGCCGCGGTCAGCGGTACGCCGGTGCCGTCCGCGCCGGGCACCGTCGTGAAGAACAGCGGGTTGCGGTCGATGTCGGCCTGCCGCAGCCACCCCCGGGCGAGCGGCACCTCACCCAGCCGGGCCGCCTCCCAGTAGTTGCGCGTCGGCGGCACCTCGACCCGGCCGGTGACCCGCTGCCCGGCGAGGAACGCGCGCAGCGGCGCGTGGTAGCCGGGCGCGCTTGTCGGATCGCCGATGCCCCGCAGGTCGGCGGGGACCACCGGCGGCTGCCAGACGCAGACCGCCACCAGCAGCGCGGCCAGACCGACGCCCCCGACGAGCCGGGCGCGGGCGGGTCGTGCCGCCCGTGGGGCCAGCCAGGCCGGCGGGCGGGCGGCAGCGGCCAGCACCGGCAGCGCGAACATCGTCGCCAGCCGGGTCGCGTTCAACCCGACCGGCGTGTGCACCAGGGCGGCGGCGAGCACCCCGGCGGCGGAGAGCAGCGCGCCGAACCGCACCGGCCGGTACGCCACCAACGCGGCCACCACCAGACTGGTCAGCGTCGCGCGCACCGTGTCGGTGCGGCTGATGTTCATCCAACCGCCGTCGCCGAAGAACAGCGCCGTCGCGGCGAGCGGCACGGCCGCCGCGACGCCGAGCGCCAAGCCGTCGGCGTACCGGCGGCTGAGCAGCAGCGCGACACCCGCGAGGCCGACGAAGAGACCCGCCACCGGGCTCGTCGCCGAGGCCAGCAGCGCACCGGCGGCGGCCAGCCCGATCCTTCGACCCGGGGGTACGCCCCGAGTCAGCGCGAGCAGCGCGGCCAGCCCCAACGCCACACCCAGGGCGTAGGTGACCCGGCCGGAGACCAGGTTGCCGGCCAGCGTGACCACCCCGACCAGGCTGCCCAGCAGCGGCCGGGGCACCGGGCTGCGGACCAGCAGCGCGGCCAGCGCGGCGGCCGACGCCACCAGCGCCAGGGCACCGGTCACCCGCACGCCGAGCAGCGCCATCACCGGCTGGGACACCAGGCTGTAGCCGAACTGCTGCACCCCGCCGTACCAGCGCAGATCGACCGGGGTGGGACCGTGCGCGGCGAAGAAGTCCGCCCGTGCGACCTGCGCGGCGAGGTCCGAACCCATCAGCGGCAGAGCCAGCCAGAGCGCGCCGAGCACGGCGGCGGCACCGGTGGACACCGCCACCACCCGACTGCGTCGCATGCCCACCTCCGTACCGCGACCACCGTACTGGCAGCATGTCCGGCGTGCCTCACCACCTCGCGCGTTGGACCGGACTGGCAGGATCAGCCCTGCTCGCCGTCGCCGCGTTCCTCGGCGGCGCCCTGCCCGACTCACCCCTGCGGCCCACCCCGGTAAGCATCTGGCAGGGCCCGAACGGGCCGCTGGTGATCGCCACCTGGCTGGTCGGTACCGGGCTGATGGCGTACGCCTGGTGGTCGCTGCGCGACGGCGTGCCGTCGACCCGCTGGGCGCTGGTCACCGTCGGGCTGTGGCTGCTGCCGCTGCTGATCGCGCCGCCGCTGGCCAGCCGAGACGTCTACGCGTACGCCTGCCAGGGCGCCAGCTACGCCGCTGGGCTCAACCCCTACGAGCAGGGCGTCTCCGTGCTGCCCTGCCCCTGGCTGGACAGCATCTCCTACATCTGGCGGGACACCCCGGCGCCGTACGGGCCGCTGTTCGTGGTGCTGTCCGGCGCGGTGGTGAAGGCCACCGGATCGCTGACCGCCGCGATCGTGGCGTTCCGGCTGATCGCGGTGGCGGGGGTGGCGCTGACCGCGGTCAGTCTGCCGGTGCTGGCGCGACGGGCCGGCGTACCGGCCGGTCGGGCGGTCTGGCTGACGCTGGCCTGCCCGCTGGTCGCCGTGCACCTCGTCGCCGGCGCGCACAACGACGCCCTGATGGTCGGCCTGCTGGTCGCCGGGCTGGCCCTGATCGCGTCCCGGCCCGGCCGCCCCGGCCCGCTGCTCGCCGGTGGGGCGCTGCTCGGCCTGGCTGCCGCGATCAAGGTGACCGCGCTGGTCGTGGTGCCGTTCGCCGCGCTGGCCGCGATCGTCGGCGGGTACTCGATCCGGGCGCTGATCCGGCACGGCGGGTGGGTAGTCGGCAGTTCGGTCGCCGTCGTGGCCGGCGTGACAGTCGCCGCCGGGCTGGACTTCGGCTGGGTCGGTGGGCTGGCCCGGGGTGGCGACGTGATCGCCTGGACGTCGCCGTCCACCGCAGTCGGGCAGACCGTCGGCTACCTGGCGGTGCCGTTCGGCGGGCACATCGACGCGCTGCCGGTCACCCGGGCGATCGGCATGGCGGTGCTGGCGGTGCTGCTGGTCTGGCTCTGGTGGCGGGCCCGCACCCGGGAGCCGCTGTGGCACGCCGGCCTGGCGCTGGCCGCCACGGTCGCCCTCGCGCCGCTGTTCCACCCCTGGTACTGGATCTGGCCGCTGGCCGTGCTGGCGGCGACCGCCCGACGGACCGGCTGGTTCACCGTGATCGCCCTGGTGTCGTCGTTCCTGGTGCTGCCCGACGGCACCGGCCTGCCCCGGTTCACCAAGTCCGTCGGTGCGCCACTGATGACGCTGTTGGTGATCGTGCTGGTCGTCCGGTTGGTACGGTCGGCTCGGGCGGCCCGTCAGCCGGTCGCCGCCGACTGAGGGAAGGTGCGCCGGTGACCGCTCCCGGCGCACCCCCGCCGCCGGCTGGTCCACAGGTCCCACGCCTCGCCCGGTACGTGGGGCTGGCCGGCGCGGTCCTGCTGGCCGTCGCCGGGTATCTCGGCGGTGCGCTGCCTGACTCCCCGCTGGGCGCGACGCCGGCGTCGATCTGGCGAGCCCCGGGTGGCCCGGCGACGCTGATCTGCTGGCTGGTCGGCACCGCGCTGCTGGTCGGCGCGTGGTGGTCGCTGCGCGAGGGGGCGCCGTCGACCCGCTGGGCGTACGTCACCGCTGGGCTGTGGATGCTGCCGCTGCTGGTCGCGCCGCCGCTGGGCAGCCGGGACGTCTACTCGTACGCCTGCCAGGGCTGGACGTACGCGCACGGCGTCGACCCGTACGCGACGTCGGTGGCGGCGGCGGGCTGTCCGTGGCTGGACACGGTGGCGCCGATCTGGCGGGACACCCCGGCACCGTACGGGCCGCTGTTCGTGCTGCTCGCGGCGCTCGCGGTCGGCCTCGGCGGCGGGCTCACCGGAACGGTCGTCGCGCTGCGGGTGATCGCCGTGGCGGGGCTGCTGCTGGCCGCGCTCTGCCTGCCCGGCCTGGCCCGGGCGGCAGGGGTGCCGACCCGGCGGGCAGCCTGGCTGGCACTGGCCAGCCCGCTGGTCGGAGTGCACCTGGTGGCCGGGGCGCACAACGACGCGCTGATGCTCGGGCTGCTGCTGTGCGGCCTGCTGATTGTGGTCCGCCGACCGGGCCGGCCGTCGGCGTTGCTGTTCGCCGGGGCGCTGCTCGGGCTCGCGGTGACGGTGAAGGCCAGTGCCGTGGTGGTGGCGCCGTTCGCCGCGCTGGCTGCCGTGCACGGTCGCTACACCGTACGGGCGCTGCTGCGCGACGGCGGCTGGCTGGCCGGCGGGCTGCTCGCCGCGCTCCTGGTCGCCTCGGCGCTGTCCGGCCTCGGCTTCGGCTGGGTCGGTGGGTTGACCCACAGCGGGGACTCCGAGCAGTGGACGTCGCCGCCCACCGCCGTCGGCCTGGTGGTGGACTACGCGGGCGCACTGGTCGGTCGGGACCCACAGGCGGTGCCGGTGGTCCGGGCGACCGCGCTGCTGCTGCTCGCCGGGGTGCTGGTGGTGCTCTGGTGGCAGGGCTGGCAGGCGCTGCGCGCGTTGAACGACGTCCGGCAGTGGGTGACCCGGATCGAGGCGGCACGCCCCCGGGTGGCGCTGCACGGCGCGGCGCTGGCGCTGGTCGCCACCGTCGTCCTGTCCCCGGTCTTCCACCCCTGGTACGCCACCTGGCCCCTGGCCCTGCTCGCGCTCACCGCATCTCGGACGACGTGGTTCGTGTTGCCGGCCTCGGCGGCGGCCTTCCTCGCCCTACCAGACGGCACCAACCTGGCCCGCTTCACCAAGGCCCCCGGCGCCCTGGCGATGACCGCCCTGCTCCTGGTGCTGCTCCTGCTGCGCGTCCGCCCGCGCCGCCGATGATCCCCGCGCTGCCGCCCGCCCCTCCCGCCCCGCCGATGCTCCCCGCGCCGCCGACGGTGCCCGTGCCGCCGAAGGTGCCGATGGTGCCCGCGCTAACCGCGACCCGCGCCAGCGCCGGTGATCGAGCGACTTCCGGTTGGGCAAAACGGACAAAATGTCTCCCTAGTTGCGTGTCCAACGCAGCCCACGGTCATGATCGTGCTTGATCCAGGATCGAGTGGTGTCGGCGCGTCGGTGAGGCCACTACATCGTGGATCGAGCACGATCTTGGCGCAGGGGCGCAGGGGCGCAGGGGCGCAGGGGCGCAGGGGCGCAGGGGCGCAGGGGCGCAGGGGCGCAGGGGCGCAGGGGCGCAGGGGCGCAGGGGCGCAG
>NZ_JBEYTK010000010.1:0-115231 GCF_040643015.1 Micromonospora sp. NPDC047527
CTCCCGCTCCCCCAATACCCCACCCCCGCGCGCGGGCGGGGCGTGTGGGGGGCCGCCGGGGGGGGGGGGGGGGGGGCCCCGGGGGCGGGGGGGGGGGGGGGGGGGCCCCCCCCGCCCCCCCGCCCGGCGGGGATCAGGCGCGGGCGTACTGCGCCGGCCCGTTGTACGCGACGCCGAGTTTCGCGGCGGCCCGGCGGGGCCAGTACGGGTCACGCAGCAGTTCCCGGCCGAGCAGCACCAGATCGGCCTCGCCGTTGGCGATGATCTGCTCGGCGTGCTCCGGCTCGACGATCAGGCCGACCGCGCCGGTCGGTACGCCGGCCTCGCGGCGGATCTGCGCCGCCAGCGGCACCTGGTAGCCGGGGCCGAGCGGGATGCGCTGGGCCACGCTGATGCCGGCAGAGGACGCGTCGACCAGGTCGACGCCGACACCGGCCAGCTCGCCGGCGAGCACGACGCTGTCCTCGATCGTCCAGCCGCCCTCGACCCAGTCGGTGGCGGAGATCCGGGTGAGCACCGGCACGCTCTCGCCGACCGCAGCGCGTACCGCCCGGGCCACCTCCAGGGTGAGCCGCATCCGGGCGGCCCGGTCACCGCCGTAGCCGTCGGTGCGGTGGTTGCTCAGCGGCGACAGGAACTCGTGCAGCAGGTAGCCGTGTGCGGCGTGGATCTCCACGGCGGCGAAGCCGGCGGCGAGGGCCCGCTCGGCGGCGGTGCCGAACGCCTCGACGACCCCGGCGATGCCTGCCGCGTCGAGGGCGGTCGGCGTCCGGTAGTCGGCGGCGAACGGCTCCGACCCGGGGGCGACGGGCGTCCAGCCGCCCTCGGCGTCCGGTACGCCGCCGCGCTCCGGTGCCCACGGCCGGTACGTGGAGGCCTTGAACCCGGCGTGCGCGAGCTGGACGGCCGGCACCGCGCCGTGGGCGGCCACGAACGCGGTCACCGGTCGCCACGCGTCGACGTGCGCGTCGGACCACAGCCCGGTGTCCTGCGGGCTGATCCGGCCCTCGGGCAGCACGGCCGTCGCCTCGCTCAGCACCAGCCCGGCGCCACCGACCGCGCGGCTGCCGAGATGGATCAGGTGCCAGTCGGTGGGCAGGCCGTCCGGGCCGGCGGAGTACTGGCACATCGGCGCCAGGGCGATCCGGTTGGGCAGAGTGACCGCGCGCAGGGCCAGCGGTGCGAACAGGGAGCTCATATCGTCATCCTTTCGGAAACGCCGACGGACCCCGTGCGGAGGGGTCCGTCGATGTCGGTGTGCCGAGGTCAGGCCGGGACGGGGCTCAGCTCGTCCCGCCGGTCGGGGCGCGCCGGCGGAGCCGGCTCCGGGTCGGTCAGGTCCCGTCGACCGGCGGCGTTGTACGCGGCCCGGTCGAGGGTGCCCTCGCGGGCGGCGACGACGGTCGGCACGAGTGCCTGCCCGGCCACGTTGGTGGCGGTCCGGACCATGTCCAGGATCGGGTCGATGGCCAGCAGCAGGCCGGCGCCGGCCAGCGGCAGACCCAGCGTGCTCAGGGTGAGGGTGAGCATCACGATCGCGCCGGTCAGGCCGGCGGTGGCCGCCGAGCCGACGACCGAGACGAAGGCGATGAGCAGGTAGTCGGTAATGCCGAGGTGCACGCCGAACACCTGGGCCACGAAGATCGCGGCGAGCGCCGGGTAGATGGCGGCGCAGCCGTCCATCTTCGTGGTGGCACCGAACGGCACGGCGAACGAGGCGTACTCGCGGGGCACGCCGAGCCGCTCGACGGAGCGCTGGGTCACCGGCATGGTGCCCACCGAGGAGCGGGACACGAACGCCAGCTCGATCGCCGGCCAGGCGCCGGCGAAGAAGCGCAGCGGGTTGAGCCGGCCGGCGAGGATCAGCACCAGCGGGTAGACCACGAACAGCACGATGGCGCAGCCGACGTAGACGTCGGTGGCGAACTTCGCGAGGGGGGCCAGCAGGTCCCAGCCGTACGAGGCGACGGCGTTGCCGAGCAGGCCGATGGTGCCGATCGGGGCGAGCCGGATCACCCACCAGAGTGCCTTCTGCACGATCTCCAGCAGGGAGCGGTTCAGCGCCACGAACGGCTCGGCGGCGTCGCCGACCAGCAGCGCCGCGGCGCCGACCACGAGGGCGAGGAAGACGATCTGGAGGACGTTGCCCTCGACGAACGCGCCGACCGGGTTGGTGGGCACGATGCCGGTGAGGAAGTCGGTCCAGGAGCCGGTGTTCTTCGGCGGTGCCGCGCCGCCCAGGTCGAGGGTGACGCCCCTGCCCGGGTTGGTGAGCAGGCCGATGCCGATGCCGATGCTCACCGCGATCAGCGCGGTGATGCCGAACCACATCAGGGTCTTCAGCGCGAGCCGGGCGGCGTTGGCCACGCCGCGCAGGCTGACCACGCTGACCACGATGGCGGTGAAGACCAGCGGCGGCACGGCCAGCTTGAGGAGTTGGATGAAGAGGCTGCCGACGGTGTGCAGGGTGGTGGTCAGCCAGCTCAGGTCATTGCTTCGGGCAACGAAACCGAGTGCGACGCCGAGCACGAGGCCGAGCAGTATCTGCACGGAGAAGGGGATCTTGCGCAGGCCGAAAGACATGAGAACGTATCCAATTGTCGGGGTCTGGTCGAGGTAGGCGCGGGGAGGGCGGCTACGCCGGACAGATGCCGCTGGCCTGCAGTCGAAGATCGACATACAGGCGAACGGTGAGGCCCCAGACATTGGTCATCGCTGAGCGAGGTTACGCCGATGGTGGGCCACCGCAAGGAGTGCTGGCCGTGATGCTCCTTACCGTCGCGCAACCTCAAGCTGCGGAATAAACCTGCTCAGGGCCAGCGTGGTGGCGGTGGCCACCGCCCACAGCACCGCGAGCCCGAGGACCAGCCGTTCCAACACGCCCACCAGGGTTCCCCGGCCGACGACGAGCATGGCCACCCCGACCGCCGCGCACAGCGGAAAGGCGAGCGTCGCCGCGCGAGCGGCCAGCCGGCGCACCGCCGGACCCGACTGCTCGGACCCGGCCAGCACGGCCATGGTGAGGACCACCGCCGCGGTCGCCACGATGCTCGCGCCGCCATGCACCAGGTCGGCCACCGTCGCCCGCTCGAACGGCGGCAGCGGGCAACCGGCCGAGCAGGTCACCGCCCCGGACACGGCGGTGAACACCGCGCTGGTGGCGAGCAGCGCCGGCGCGATCCGCACCCCCGGGGGCAGCGCCACGGCGAGCAGCAGCAACGCGCCGGCCAACGCCAGGACCCCGATCCGGTACGCCGCGGCGTACGCGCTGCCGGCGATGCCCGCCTCGCTCACGTACCCGGTGAGGCCTGGACCCGGACCGAAGACCACCGCGAACGTCACCGCGACCGCGCCGGCCAGCGCGCCCCCGGCAGCGGCCGACGCGGCGGCCCGGCGGGCGATGTCCCTGCGGGCGACGGACGCGGCCCCGGTGCCGGCCCGGCCCGGCTCAGTCACGCCCGTGCGGCGTGGTCCAGCCGGCCTCGTAAGGCCCGAGCGGCACGATGCCGCTCGGGTTGATCTCCCGGTGGGTGCCGTAGTAGTGCCGCTTGATGTGGTCGAAGTCCACCGTCTCGCCGAAGCCCGGGGTCTGGAACAGGTCCCGGGCGTACGCCCATAGCACCGGCATCTCGGTCAGTTTGTCGCGGTTGCACTTGAAGTGCCCGTGGTACGCGGCGTCGAAGCGGACCAGCGTGGTGAACAGCCGCACGTCGGCCTCGGTGATCGCGTCGCCCATCAGGTAGCGCTGCCCGGCCAGCCGCCGCGACAGCGCGTCCAACCGGGCGAAGAGCGCCCGGAACGCCTCGTCGTACGCCTCCTGCGAGGTGGCGAACCCGCACCGGTAGACGCCGTTGTTGACGTCGGTGTGGATCTCGGCCATCAGCGCGTCCATCTCGGGGCGCAGTTCGACCGGGTACAGATCCGGTGCGTCGGGGGCGTGCAGCCGCCGCCACTCGGTGGAGAAGTCGAGGGTGAGCTGCGGGTAGTCGTTGGTCACCACCCGGCCGGTCAGCGTGTCGACCAGCGCCGGGACGGTCACCCGGCCGGTGTAGTCCGGGTCGGTGGCCAGGTACGCCTCGGAGAGGAAACCGACGCCGAGGACCGGGTCGAAGCCATCCGGGTCGAGGGCGAACGCCCAGCCGCGCTCGTCCCGGATCGGGTCGACGGTGCCCAGCGAGATCGCGTCGTCCAGGCCGAGCAGGCCGCGCACGATCTTCGCCCGGTGCGCCCACGGGCACGCGCGGCACCAGATCAGCCGGTAACGACCGGCCTCCAGCGGCCAGCGGTCCTGATCGTCGGGGCCGCCGCCGGGCGGGGAGGTCGAGTGCGGGGTGACCCGACCGGTGAACCGGTTGGGCTGGCGGACGAACGCGCCGTCGCCGCTGGTCTCTGCGCTGAACTGGGCCGGGGCCATGCCGTCAACCTATCCGCTGCCGGCGCGGATATCCTGGCGGCCGGCAGCCTCCGCGACCCGGTGGGCGTGCCCCCACCCCCGCCGTCTGCACCCCCGAAGGACTCGCGATGACCGTGGCATACCTGGTGGCCGGTGTCCGTACCCCGATCGGCCGGTACGCCGGCGCGCTGGCCGGCGTCCGCCCCGACGACCTGGCCGCGCACGTGATCCGCGAGTTGGTGGCCCGCCACCCGTCGGTGGACTGGGCCCGCGTCGACGACGTCGTGCTGGGCTGCGCCAACCAGGCCGGCGAGGACAACCGCAACGTGGCCCGGATGGCGGCGCTGCTGGCCGGTCTGCCCGAGGAGGTGCCGGGCAGCACGGTCAACAGGCTCTGCGGCTCCGGGCTGGACGCCCTCGCCACCGCCGCCCGGTCCATCGTGGCCGGAGAGGCGGAGCTGGTGGTCGCGGGTGGGGTGGAGAGCATGAGCCGGGCGCCGTTCGTCATGCCGAAGGCCACGTCGGCGTACTCCCGCTCGGCCGAGGTGCACGACACCACCCTGGGCTGGCGGCTGGTCAACCCGCTGATGCGCGACGGCTGGGGGGTCGACTCGATGCCGGAGACGGCGGAGAACGTGGCCGCCGAGTACGGCGTCAGCCGCGCCGAGCAGGACGCCTTCGCGTACCGCTCACAGCAGCGCGCGGCCAAGGCGCAGGCCGACGGCCGGTTCGCCGAGGAGATCGTGCCGGTCACCGTGCCGGCCGGCCGCCGGGAGACCCGGCTGGTCGAGGCCGACGAGCACCCCCGGGAGACCACGCTTGCGAAGTTGGCCGCGCTGCCCACCCCGTTCCGCGACGGCGGCACGGTGACCGCGGGCAACTCCTCGGGCGTCAACGACGGCGCGGTCGCGCTGCTGGTGGCCAGCGAGGCGGCGGTCGCCCGGTACGGCCTGACCCCGCTGGCCCGCATCGGCGGTGCGGCGGCAGCCGGCGTGCCGCCCCGGATCATGGGGATCGGCCCGGTGCCGGCCACCCGCAAGCTGCTTGACCGCGTCGGTGTCGAGTTGAGCGCGGTGGATGTGATCGAGCTGAACGAGGCGTTCGCCGCGCAGTCGGTGGCGGTGCTGCGGGAGCTGGGCCTGCCGGTCGACGCCGAGCACGTCAACCCGAACGGCGGTGCCATCGCGCTCGGGCACCCGCTGGGTGCCAGCGGCGCCCGGCTGGCGTTGACCGCCGCCCTGGAGTTGCGCCGTCGCGGTGGCAGCCGGGCGCTGGCCACCATGTGCATCGGCGTCGGTCAGGGCATCTCGCTGTTGCTGGAGTCGGCGGCCTGAGCGCGGAAAGAGCGTGAAGGGATCTCCCGAACGCGGGAGTCGGCGGCCTAGAGTGGTCCACACCACACGAACCGCGGGGTCGGCCGGTGGTCGCGCGGGCCCGCCGACGCCGGAGCCGCCTCGCGCCGCGGCGATGAACTGGGGAGCACGCTGATGCCGGACGGACTGCCGACCGAGATCGATCTGACCAGGCCGAGCGCGGCCCGGGTGTACGACTATTTCCTGGGTGGGGCACACAACTTCGAGATCGACAGGCAGTTGGCCGAGCAGATCGCCAGCATGACCCCGAACCTCGCCGCCACCATGCGCTCCGGTCGGGAGTTCCTGCGCCGGGCCGTACGCGCGCTGCTCGACGCCGGCATCGATCAGTTCCTCGACATCGGCTCCGGAATTCCCACCGTGGGCAACGTGCACGAGGTGGCCCAGTCGGCGAACCCGAAGGCCCGGGTGGTCTACGTCGACATCGACCCGGTGGCCGTCGCGCACAGCCGGGAACTGCTCGCCGGCAACGACCTGACCGGGGTGATCCACGCCGACCTGCGTGAGCCGGAGCGCATCCTCGACGAGACCCGGCGGCTCGGGTTGATCGACTTCAGCCGGCCGATGGGCATCCTGCTGGCCGGGGTGGTGCACTTCATCCCGGACGCCGACCGGCCCGATGACATCCTGGCGACCCTGCGGGCGGCCGCCGCGCCCGGCAGCTTCCTGGTCATCTCGCACTCCACCTTCGAGGACCAGCCGCAGGAGATGCTGGACGCCCAGCGTCTCTCCTCGCGTACCGACACCGAGATCACCCTGCGCTCCCGCGCGCAGGTCACCGGGTTCTTCGGCGACTGGACCGTCCTCGAACCGGGCGTCGTGCACATGCCGCTCTGGCGTCCCGACTCGCCGTCCGATGTGGACGAGCACCCCGAGAGGTTCGGCGCCTTCGGGGCGGTGGCCCGGTACGACCAGTCCGTCGGCTGACCCCGTGGCCGCCGTCCCGGACCCCACCGGAGTCGACGTCGGCCGTGCCGACGCCCAGGGCTACGCCGCCGACTGGGCCCGCGCGGTACGCCGCCTCGGTTTCGTGCCGCTCAGCGCGGCCGAGACCGAGCGGCTGCTGCTGGCACACACCCTCCGGCTGGCCCAGGCCCTGCGGGCAGAGCCGTTCTCGGTCCGTCCCGCCGAGGAGGTCGGGCGGGCGCTGGTGGAGGCGCACCTGACCGAGCCCCGGGCGTTGGAGTGGTCGCTGCGCGCCCTCGGTGACGATTTTCCCCAGCGGGTGCTGACCGCCGACGACCGACCGGTCGACCTGACCCGGCGGATCGCGGCCGTGCAGGGCGGCCTGGCGGCCGGGTTCGCCCGCGCGTTGCGCGACCGCACCTTCACCCAGCAGGAGCGGATCGCGCGGTCGGCGTGGCAGGCACGCGACGAGGTCGAGCAGGCGCTGCGCGACAGCGAGGCGCGGTTCCGGGCGGTCTTCACCGGCGCCGCCATCGGGATCGGCATCGCCGGGGTGGACGGTCAGATCCTCGACGTCAACCAGGCGTTCGCCGACATGCTCGGCTACTCGATCGAGGAGTTGTGTGAGACAAACGTGGCGGGGCTGTTCCACCCCGACGACACCGCCGGCATGTGGGAGCTGTACCAAGAGTTGATCGAGGGCAAGCACGAGTCGGCGCGGGCCGAGAAGCGCTACTACCGCAAGGACGGCAGCGTCGTCTGGACCAACCTGGTCGTCTCGCTGATCCGGCACGACGACGGCCGACCCCGCTTCACCGTCGCCATGATCGAGGACATCACCGAGCGGTACGAACTCCAGCAGCGGCTGCGCTTCCAGGCGTCCCACGACCCGCTGACCGGGCTGCCCAACCGGACGCTGTTCTTCGAAACGCTGGGCCGGGTCCTCGACACCGCGGGTGCCGGGCAGCGGGTCGGGGTGTGCTTCCTCGACCTGGACGGCTTCAAGGCGATCAACGACAGCCTCGGCCACGACCTCGGTGACCGGCTGCTGGTGGTGATCGGCCGGCGGCTGGCCGAGTGCGTGGCCGACCACGGCCACCTGGTCGCCCGGATGGGTGGCGACGAGTTCGTGATCCTGGTCGACGGCGGGGCCGGCACCGCCGACGCGGTGGCCGTGGCGGAGGCGGCGCTGGCCGCCGTCGCCGCCCCGGTGCACGTCGGCGACCAGCAGTTGGCGGTCTCCGCCAGCGTGGGCATCGTGGACTGCCCGGCCGCGGAGACCACCGCCTCGGAGCTGATGAAGGCCGCCGACACCACGCTCTACTGGGCCAAGGCCGCCGGCCGTGGCCGGTGGGCGGTGTACGACCCCGAGCGCAGCGCCCGCGACATCGCCCGGTCGGCGCTTGTCGCCGGGCTACCCGCCGCGCTTGACCGGGGCGAGTTCGTGGTGCACTACCAGCCGATCGTGTCGCTGCTGGAGGGCACCATGCTCGCGGTGGAGGCGCTGGTCCGCTGGGAGCACCCGGAGTTGGGCCTGATCGGCCCGGACCGGTTCATCGGCCTGGCCGAGGAGACCGGCCTGATCGTCGGGCTCGGCGAGTGGGTGTTGCGGCAGGCCTGCCAGGACGCCGAACGGTGGTGGCGGGAGTTCCCCGAGGCTCGGCTGGTGGTCAGCGTCAACCTGGCCGCCCGGCAGGCCGACGACCCGGCGATCGTCGAGACGGTGGCGGACGTGCTGGCCACCAGCGGGCTGCCGGCGGAGCTTCTCCAACTGGAGTTGACCGAGAGCGCCGTGATGGGCAGCGCCGGGGAGCCGCTGCGCAGCCTGCACCGGCTCGCGGCGCTCGGCGTCCGGCTGGCCGTGGACGACTTCGGCACCGGCTACTCCAACCTGGCGTACCTGCGCCGGCTGCCGATCCACTGTCTGAAACTGGCCGGCCCGTTCGTCGAGGGCATCCGCGCCGACGGGACGGACGTCGTGGCCGACCACCGTGACGAGCGGATCGTCGACGCGTTGGTCCGGCTCGCGCACGCCCTGGAGCTGTGGGTCACCGCCGAGGCGGTGGAGACCGGGGTGCAGGCGGAACGGCTGCGGGCGCTGCGCTGCGACACCGGTCAGGGGCGGTACTTCGGCGCCCCGGCCCCGGCCGATGTGATCACGGCCCGACTACGCGGCGGGGTGGCGGCGTGAGCCTGACGGACTCACAGACGGTGGTGACCGTGGTGGCCGCGCTGGCCATCCTGGCCGGGTTGGCAGGCGTGGTGGTGCCAGGTCTGCCGGCGCTGCCGCTGTGCTGGGGCGGTGTCCTGGTCTGGGCGATCTTCGGCGGTGCCGGCGTGGGTGGCTGGGCGGTGTTCGCCGCCGCCACGTTTGTCGCCGTGTCCGGCGCCGTGATCAAGTACGCGTGGCCCGGGCGGAACCTGAAACGCACCGGCGTGCCGACGTCCACGCTGCTCGCGGGCGGCGTGCTCGGCATCGTCGGGTTCTTCGTGGTGCCGATCGTGGGGCTGGTGCTCGGCTTCGTCGGCGGGGTGTGGGCGGCGGAGCGGCTGCGGCTCGGCAGCCACCAGCTCGCCTGGCCGTCCACCGTGCAGGCGCTCAAGGCGGCCGGCCTGTCGATGCTGGTGGAGTTCCTGGCCGGCCTGGTCATCGCGGTCCTCTGGGCAACCGGCCTCCTCCTCACCTGACCGCTTTTCGTCGGCGATCAGGAGGAGGGGGCGCGGGGCACATTTGGGTACGGCGGTGCCGTCCGTGAGAGAGAGGCTGTGCCCCGCGCCGCCGCGGTCCGGGCGGTCCGAGCGCCCGGGGTCGGCCCGTCGTGATCGGGCCTGGTCACGAGGTCAAGGATGCGGCCGGGTGGCCGGCGTGGCAACACAATTACCGCGACGGCGGTGCGATTCCCACCGACCAACGTATTGACCGCCTTAATCGGCCAGGATCACACTTTGCCCACTCGCACGCGGAACCACCTCAGGGAGGTGTGCAGTGGCCACGACCCCCGTGCCGACCGCCGAGCAACCGATGGACGAGGACGCCCGACGGCTCGCCGAACTCGGCTACAAACAGGAACTGCGCCGTAAGTGGAGTGGCTTCTCCAACTTCGCCATCTCGTTCTCCATCATCTCCATCCTGGCCGGCTGCTTCACCACGTTCGGCCAGGCGTGGAACAACGGCGGGCCGGTCGCCATCTCCTGGGGCTGGCCGCTGATCTCACTGTTCATCCTGATCATCGGCTTCTGCATGGCCGAGCTGGTGTCGGCGTACCCGACGGCCGGCGGGATCTACTGGTGGGCGGCCACCATGGGTCGTCCGGTGCACGGCTGGTTCACCGGCTGGTTGAACCTGATCGGCCTGGTCGCGGTCACCGCGTCGGTCGACTACGGCTGCGCGACGTTCCTCAACCTCACCCTGTCGGCGCTCTTCGACGGCTGGGCCGGCACGCTGCGCCAGGCGTTCATTCTCTTCGTGATCATCCTGGCGCTGCACGGGCTGATCAACGTCTTCGGGCACCGGATCATCGACGTACTCCAGAACGTCTCGGTCTGGTGGCACGTGGCCGGCGCTGCCGCCGTGGTGGCCATCCTGGTCTTCGTCCCGGACAACCACCAGAGCTTCCAGTTCGTGTTCACCGAGCGGTTCAACAACTCCGGCTTCGGTGACGGGGACATCGGCGGGTTGACCTTCTGGTTCTACGTGCTGCCGCTGGGCTTCCTGCTCACCCAGTACACGATCACCGGCTTCGACGCCTGCGCGCACGTCTCCGAGGAGACCCGCGGCGCCTCGCAGGCCGCCGCCCGCGGGCTCTGGCAGTCGATCTTCTATTCGGCGATCGGCGGCTGGATCCTGCTGCTGGCGTTCCTCTTCGCGGCCACCGACGTCGAGGCGGTCAACGCCGCGGGTGGCTTCTCCGGCGCCATCTTCGAGTCGGCGCTCACCCCGGTATTCTTCAAGATCGTCATCATCATCTCCACCATCGGGCAGTTCTTCTGCGGCATGAGCTGCGTGACCTCGATGAGCCGCATGACGTACGCGTTCAGCCGCGACCGGGCCGTGCCCGGCTGGCGGCTGTGGTCCAAGGTCGACCGCAACGGCACCCCGGCCAACGCGATCATCGGCGCCACCCTGGCCGGCCTGGTGCTCACCCTGCCGGCGCTCTACGAGAGCTCGGCTGGCATCCCGATCGCCTTCTACGCGGTCGTCTCCGTCGCGGTGCTCGGGCTCTACCTGTCCTTCCTCATCCCGATCGCGCTGCGACTGCGCCTCGGTGACCGGTTCACCCCCGGCCCGTGGACGCTGGGGCGCAAGTACAAGGTGCTCGGCTGGATAGCGGTGATCGAGATCGTGGTCATCGCCGTCTACTTCGTGCTGCCGATCGTGCCCGCCGGGGTGCCCGGCAACGACGACTTCGCCTGGTCGGCGGTGAACTACGCGCCGCTGGCCGTCGGCGGGGTGCTGCTGGTGGTCGCCGTCTGGTGGTACGCCTCGGCCCGGAAGTGGTTCACCGGCCCCGTGCGTACCGTCGAGGACCCGGCCCGGTCGCCCGACCCGGCGCCGGTCGACGGGCCGGGCTGACCCGACCGTCCCGGTCCGTCGCACGGCGGACCGGGACGCGGGTACGGCCGCAGCCCGCCGCCTGCGCACATCCGAGCGATCCCGTTTGCGGGGGTCGCCGCAGCGGGCATTGACGGTGGTCCGGTTTGCCAGTAGACCTTGGTGATGGAGGCCCGCGAATGAGGAAAGCACCGCTCACGCTGGAACAACTGCGGGTCGCCGTCGCCGAGGGCGAGATCGACACCGTGGTGCTGGCCCTCGTCGACATGCAGGGCCGGTTGCAGGGCAAGCGGTTCCACGCGCCCTACTTCCTCGACCAGGTGGTGGCGGGCGGCAGTGAGGGCTGCAACTACCTGCTCGCCGTGGACGTCGACATGAACACCGTCGACGGGTACGCGATGTCGAGCTGGGAACGCGGCTACGGCGACTTCGCGATGGTTCCCGACTTCGACACCCTGCGCCGGACGCCCTGGCAGCCCGGCTCCGCGCTGCTGCTCGCCGACCTGACCTGGCTGGACGGCTCCGGTGACGTGGTCGCCTCGCCCCGGCAGATCCTGCGCCGGCAACTGGCCCGGCTGGCCGAGCACGGGCTGACCGCGTACGCCGGCACCGAGCTGGAGTTCGTGCTGTTCCGCGACTCGTACGAGGACGCCTGGCGGCGCGGCTATCGTGATCTCACCCCGGCGAATCAATACAACGTGGACTACTCGCTGCTCGGCACCGCCCGGGTGGAGCCGCTGCTGCGCCGCATCCGCACCGAGATGGCCGGCGCGGGGCTCACCCCGGAGAGCGCCAAGGGCGAGTGCAACCTCGGGCAGCACGAGATCGCCTTCCGCTACGACGAGGCCGTGGCGTGCGCCGACCACCACGTGATCTACAAGAACGGGGCCAAGGAGATCGCCGCCCAGGAGGGCATGGCGATCACCTTCATGGCCAAGCCGAACGAGCGGGAGGGCAACTCCTGCCACATCCACTTCTCACTGCGGGACTCGGCCGGCTCGTCGGCGATGCTCGGCGACGGGCCGGCGCACCTGTCGCAGACCGGCCAGCGGGTGCTCGCCGGGCTGCTCGCCACCATGCGGGAGTTCAGCCTGCTCTTCGCCCCGAACATCAACTCCTACAAGCGCTACCAGCCGGGGTCGTTCGCCCCGACGGCGCTGCGCTGGGGAGTGGACAACCGCACGTGCGCGCTGCGGGTGGTGGGGCACGGGCAGGGCATGCGGGTGGAGAACCGGGTGCCGGGCGCCGACGTCAACCCGTACCTGGCGATCGCCGGTCTGGTCGCCGGCGCGCTGCACGGCATCGACCAGGAGTTGGAGCTGGGCGACGAGTGCACCGGCAACGCCTACGACGACCCGGAGGCCGAGCGCGTCCCCGGTACCCTCCGCGACGCCCTGACCCTCTGGGAAAACTCCACCGTGGCCCGCGACGCCTTCGGCGACGAGGTGGTAGCCCACTACGCCAACCAGGCAAGAGTCGAGCTGAAAGCCTTCGACGCAGCGGTGACGGACTGGGAGCTGACCCGTGGCTTCGAACGCCTCTAACCCACCCACCGCGCCGCGTTCCGCGCCGCCACCCTCCGCCGCGATCTTGCACTTTCTGTCGCTGATTCGTGATGGATCGCGGCTTATGTCGGGGCAGTAACTGCAAGATCGCGGCAGAGGGCGGGGAGCGCGCGGGAGCGTGGGAGCGCGGGGAGCGCGGCGGAGCGCGGGAGAGGGGTGGTGACGGTGGCTTTGGTTGTTGATCCGGCTTCTGGGGTTGGGTTTCGGGACGTGCCGGGGGCCTCCGTGGAGGTCGTTGATTCCGCGATCTCGCGGGCTGTCGCCGCGTTCGAGGTGTGGCGGAAGGTCACGCCGGGGGATCGGGCTCGGTTGTTGCGGCGGTTCGCCGCTGTTGTCGACGCGCACCTGGACGAGTTGGCCGCGCTGGAGGTTCGCAACTCCGGGCACACCATCGGCAACGCCCGCTGGGAGGCCGGCAACGTCCGGGACGTGCTGGACTACTACGCGGGCGCGCCGGAGCGGCTGACCGGGCGGCAGATCCCGGTGCCCGGCGGGCTCGACGTCACCTTCCACGAGCCGCTCGGCGTGGTCGGCGTGATCGTGCCGTGGAACTTCCCGATGCCGATCGCCGCCTGGGGGTTCGTCCCGGCCCTCGCCGCCGGCAACACCGTGGTGCTCAAGCCCGCCGAGCTGACCCCGCTCACCGCGCTGCGCCTGGCCGAGTTGGCCCGCGAGGCCGGTTTGCCCGAGGACGTGTTCACCGTCGTCCCCGGCGAGGGCGCGGTGGTGGGGGAGCGGTTCGTCAGCCACCCGGCCGTCCGCAAGATCTGCTTTACCGGCTCGACCGAGGTGGGCACCCGGATCATGGCCGGCTGCGCCGCGCAGGTGAAGCGACTCACCCTGGAGTTGGGTGGCAAGAGCGCCAACATCGTGTTCGCCGACGCCGACCTGGAGCGCGCCGCCGCGACCGCGCCGGGCGCGGTCTTCGACAACGCCGGCCAGGACTGCTGCGCCAGGTCGCGGATCCTGGTCCAACGCCCGGTGTACGACCGTTTCCTGGAACTGCTCGAACCGGCGGTGCGGGCGGTACGGGTGGAGGATCCGTCCCGGGACACCGCCGAGATGGGTCCCCTGATCTCCGCCGCCCAGCGCGACCGGGTCGCCGGCTACCTGACCGGGGCGACTGTCGCCTTCACCGGCTCCTGCCCCGACGGCCCGGGGTTCTGGCACGCGCCCACGGTGCTGCTGGCCGACTCACCCGCCGACCGGCACTGGCGGGAGGAGATCTTCGGTCCGGTGGTCTCGGTCCTCCCGTTCGACGACGAGGCCGACGCGATCCGGCTCGCCAACGACACCGAGTACGGTCTCTCCGGCTCGATCTGGACCCGCGACGTCGGTCGCGCCCTCCGGATGGCCCGCGCTGTCGAGGCCGGCAACCTGAGCGTCAACTCGCACTCCTCGGTGCGCTACTGGACCCCGTTCGGTGGGATGAAGCGCTCCGGGCTCGGCCGTGAGCTGGGTCCGGACGCGCTGCATTCCTTCACCGACGTCAAGAACGTGTTCATCGCGACAGAGGAGTGACGCCAGTGCAGGGTCGGTTGCAGGACCGGGTGGCCGTGGTCACCGGAGCGGGTAGCGGGATCGGGTTGGCCACCGTCCGGCGGTTCGCCGCAGAGGGTGCCCGGGTGGTCTGCGTGGACATCGACGCGGCGGCCGGCGAGAGGGCCGCGCGGGAGTGCGGCGGCGAGTTCGTGGCCGCCGACGTCGCCGATGAGGCGGCGGTGCGTGACCTCTTCGACGGGGTCGCCGAGCGGCACGGACGGGTCGACGTCGCGTTCAACAACGCCGGTATCTCCCCACCGGACGACGACTCCATCCTGGACACCGGGCTCGACGCGTGGGAGCGGGTGCTGCGGGTCAACACCACGAGCGTCTACCTGTGCTGCAAGTACGCGATTCCGCACATGCGCCGTCAGGGCAAGGGCTCGATCATCAACACCGCCTCGTTCGTGGCGCTGATGGGTGCGGCGACGTCGCAGATCGCGTACACCGCGAGCAAGGGGGGCGTGCTGGCGATGACCCGGGAGTTGGGTGTCCAGTTCGCCCGGGAGGGCATCCGGGTCAACGCGCTCTGCCCCGGCCCGGTGGCGACCCCGCTGCTGCTGGAGTTGTTCGCCGCCGACCCGGAGCGGGCCGCGCGTCGGCTGGTGCACGTGCCGATGGGCCGGTTCGGGCAGCCGGAGGAGATCGCCGCCGCGGTGGCGTTCCTGGCCAGCGACGACGCCTCGTTCATGACCGCCGCGCAGTTCGTGGTGGATGGGGGCATCACCGGCGCGTATGTCACTCCGCTGTGAGCGCGAGGAGTGGGCCGGGTTTGCGAGCGAACGGTGCCGGTCCCGTGAGGCGGCCACTAATCGGGATCAGCGCGTACGTCGAGCCCGCGGACTGGGCGGTCTGGCGTGGCGTGCGGGCGGTGCTGGTGCCCGAGGCGTACGTCCGGGCGGTGACCGCCGCGGGTGGCCGGGCGGTGGTGCTGCCGCCGGACGACGAGGACGGTGACGTGCTGGCCGTCCTCGACGGGTTGCTGCTGGCCGGCGGTGCGGACGTGGACCCGGGGCGGTACGGCCAGTCGCCCGACCCGCGGACCGAGGACCGGCCGGACCGGGACGCCGGTGAGCTGACCCTGCTGGCCGCCGCGCTCGACGCCGGGCTGCCGGTGCTGGGCGTCTGCCGGGGGATGCAGTTGCTCGCGGTGGCCTACGGCGGCACTCTGCACCAGCATCTGCCCGACGTGGTGGGTCACGAGGCGCATCGGCCGGCGCCGGGGGTCTACGGCGCCCATCCGGTGCGGTTCGCGCCGGGCAGTCTTGCCGCCACGGTGTTGGCCGGGGTGGAGCGGGTCAACTCGTACCACCATCAGGCGGTCGCCGACCCGGGGCGGCTCGTGGTCACCGGGTGGGCGGCGGACGGGGTGATCGAGGCTGTCGAGGATCCGGACCGCCCGTTCGTGCTCGGTGTGCAGTGGCATCCGGAGAACGAGGCGGACCCTCGCCCAATCACCGCGCTGGTCAGAGCCGCCGGTCGGCGAGGGCCCACCCCTCCGGTCACCGTCCGGGACGAGAGTCGGGGTCCGGCCCGGCCGACGGCGGTGTGACGTACGTCCCCCCGCCCGATGGTGCGGCCGGTGCAAGGATCAGCGCATGGGGAAGGTGTATGCGGAGATCGACGGTCGTCTGCGGGACTTCATCGAGGCCCAGCGGGTCTTCTTCGTGGCCACCGCGCCGTCCGGTGCGCAGGGGCACGTCAACGTGTCGCCGAAGGGCATGACGGGCACCTTCGTGATCCTCGGCCCGCACCGGGTGGCCTACCTGGATTACCACGGCAGCGGTGCGGAGACCATCGCCCACCTGCGGGACAACGGCCGCATCACGCTGATGTTCTGCGCGTTCGAGGGGCCGCCGAAGATCGTCCGCCTGCACGGCCGGGGCAGCAGCGTCGCGGTCACCGAGGCCGCCTTCGCCGACCGGCTCGCCGAGTTCCCCGCGCCGCCGGACGTGCACGCCGTGCGGGCCGTGATCAGCGTCGAGGTGGAGCGGGTCAGTGACTCCTGCGGCTATGCCGTGCCGCTGATGGACTTCCGCGCGGAACGCGACCTGTTGCTCACCTCGCACTCCCGGCGTACGGCCGACGACCTGGTGACCTACCGGGCCACCAAGAATGCCGCGAGCATCGACGGGTTGCCCGTTTTCTGAGCCGTCGGGCCGCTTCCGCGCCACCGGTGGGGCCGGTGCCCGCCCCGCGCTGTCGGGTGTCCGACCGGCCCGGCGTAGGTAACCAGCGTCTACGGTCCGCCGTGCGTTACGTTGCTGATCCGCCTGGGTACAAGTCGATGCACGGCGCGGAAGATCAACGGCTGGGGGCACGGCCGGAGCGGGAGGCTGCATGAGCTCGGCTCAGGGGGGCGCGGACGCGGGGCATTCCGTCACGGACGGCGATGAGGTCCCCCCGCTGCTGGCTGCCGCGTTCTCGAACGGCGGCGAGCTGGGCGAGCGGCTGCGGGCCTTCGACTGGTCCACGGCGCCGCTGGGCGCGCCGTCCCGCTGGCCGGTGGCCCTCTCCAGCGCGGTCGGCATGATGCTCGCCTCCAGCGCGCAGATCGTCATGTTCTGGGGTGACGACCAGCTCGCCTTCTACAACGACGCCTACCGGCCGACGATCGGCGGCAAGCATCCGCACGTGCTCGGGCAGCCGGCCCGGCAGCACTGGGTGGAGACGTGGGAGGTGCTCGGTCCGCTGCTGGACGGGGTACGACGTACCGGGCGCTCCTACCGCGCCGAGGACCACCCGTTCCTGCTGGACCGGCACGGCTTCGTCGAGCAGACCTACTTCGACATCGCGTACGACCCGATCCGGGGTGCCGACGGCGCGGTCAGCGGCGTCTACTGCATCGTCAACGAGACCACCGGGCGGGTGCTCGGCGAGCGTCGACTGCGGGCGCTCGCGGAGTTGGGCGCGGAGCTGGTCGACGTGACAAGCGCGGCCGAGCTGGGCCGTACCGCAGTCAGCGTGCTCGGTCGGCACCGGGCCGACGTGCCGTTCGCGTTGATCTACCAGGCCGACTCCGCCGGCCGGTTCGTCCTGACCGGCGCGACCGGCGCCGACCCGGCCGCGGTCGGCATGACCGCGGACGCGTTCGCCCAGTTGGTCGCCGAGGGGCCCGCCACCGTCGAGGTCGCCGACCTGTTCGACCAGCCGCCGGCCGACGTGGCCGACGTCGCCCGCGTACTGCCGCTCATGGCGACCAACGAGACGGTCGGCGCGTTGGTCGTCGGCGTGGACCGTCGGCTGCCGCTCGCCGACGAGTACCGCGACTTCCTCGACCTGGTGGCCGCGCAGATCTCCCGGGCCGTGAGCATCCAGCGGGCGTACCAGCAGGAGCGGGCCCGTGCCGCCGAGCTGGCCGCACTGGACCGGGCGAAGACCAACTTCTTCGCCAACGTCAGCCACGAGTTCCGCACCCCGCTGACGCTGGTGCTCGGCCCGATGGAGGACATGCTGGCCGACCCGAAGCTGCCCGCCCCCTACATCGACCGGCTCACCATGATGCACCGCAACGCGCTGCGCCTGCTCAAGCTGGTCAACACCGTGCTGGACTTCTCCCGGCTGGAATCCGGTCGGCTCGCCGCCCGCTACCAGCCCACCGACCTGGCCGGCTACACCGCCCGGCTCGCCAGCACCTTCCGTTCGGCCACCGACCGTGCCGGGTTACGCCTGGTGGTGGACTGCCCACCGCTGCCGACGCCGGTCTTCGTCGACCGGGACATGTGGGAGAAGATCGTCCTCAACCTGGTGTCGAACGCCCTGAAGTTCACCTTCGACGGCGAGATCCGGGTGCGGGTCCGTGCGGTCGACGGCGCGGCCCGACTCGACGTCACCGACACCGGCGTGGGCATCGTGCCGACCGAGTTGCCGCACGTCTTCGAGCGGTTCCACCGGGTGCCCGGCGTGCGCGCCCGCACCCACGAGGGCACCGGGATCGGTCTCGCGCTGGTCCGCGAGCTGGTCGAGATGCACGGCGGCACGGTCGGGCTGACCAGCCAGGTCGACGAGGGCAGCACCTTCACGGTGACCATCCCGTTCGGGTCGGCGCACCTGCCCGCCGACCGGGTGGCCGGGTTCGCCCCCCTGCCGGCCGGCCAGCCCGAGCAGGCCCGGCTCTACGTGGCGGAGACAGCGCTGTGGTCCGGCGCCGACACGGGCCCGGAGTTCGACAGCCAACCGTCCGCGGGCACTCCCGCCGGCCGGATCCTGGTCGTCGACGACAACATCGACCTGCGTGAGCACGTCACCCGGTTGCTCTCCCCGACCTGGGAGGTGGTCACCGCGAGCGACGGTCTGGCGGCTCTGGAGCTGGCCCGCGAGGGCGGTTTCGACCTGGTGCTCACCGACGTGATGATGCCCCGGTTGGACGGGTTCGGGCTGGTCGGCGCGTTGCGCGGGGATACGCGTACCCGTGATGTGCCGATCGTGCTGCTCTCCGCCCGGGCCGGTTCCGCGGAGGCGGTGGCCGGCCTCTCCGTCGGCGCCGACGACTACCTGACCAAGCCGTTCTCGGGGCAGGAGCTGATCGCCCGGGTCCGGGCGAACGTCGAGCTGGGCCAGCTGCGCAGGCAGATCATCCGTCGGCTGCGCGCACTGGCCGACGCGGCGGTGGCGGTGAACACGGCCCGCTCCACCGGCGACGTCCTCGAGGTCGCCGCCCGGCACGCGCTCAGTCTCGCCGAGGCGGCCCGGGTGGTGGTCACCTCGGCCGATGCCCGGTTCGAGGCCGACGCGGGCGGCGCCACGGCCACCGACCCGTCCTTCGTGGCCGAGCTGACCGGCACGAGCGGTGAACAACTCGGCGAGTTGCGGGTCTGGCAGGCGGCCGGTGACGAGTCGCAGGCCGACGAGGCCGCGCTTACCCAACTGGCCCGGCTGGTCGGGGTGCGGCTGGAGAACGCCCAGCTCTACGAGGCCGAACACCGCATCGCCACCACGTTGCAGCACAGCCTGCTGCCGAGGACGCTGCCGCAGATGCCGGGCGCGGTGGTGGCGAGCCGCTACCTGCCGGGCACCGCCGACGTCGAGGTCGGCGGCGACTGGTACGACGCGATCGCGCTGGAGAGCGACGAGTTGGTGCTGGTCATCGGCGACGTGGTCGGCAAGGGCGTGCAGGCCGCCGCGGCGATGGGGCAGCTGCGCAACGCGCTGCGCGCGTACCTGCTGGAGGGCTTCGACCCGGGTGAGTCGCTGACCCGGCTCAACCGGCTGGTCGGGTCCACCGAGGGGCGCTCCTTCGCGACAGTGGTCTGCCTGCTGTTCAGTCCGCGTACCGGCCGGTTGCGCTATGCCAGTGCCGGTCACCCGTCCCCCCTGGTGATCCGGGGGAGCGACGCGGCGTTCCTGCACGACCGTGCGCTCGGCCCGCCGGTCGGCGCCATTCCGGGCGCGACGTACCAGACGGTCGAGGGGGAGCTGACCGCCGGCGGTCGGCTGCTGCTCTACACCGACGGGTTGATCGAGGACCGGCAGGTCGGCATCGACGCCGCGCTGGCCCAGTTGCGCGTCGACGCGGCCACCCCGGGCGAGCACGTGGCGGACCTGATCGACACGGTGGTCGACCGGGTCGCCAGCCGACCGCGCCGCGACGACGTGGCGGTGCTCGCCCTGGAGGCGGCTGAGCTGAACCGGTTCGCGTTGCGGCTGCCGGCGGACCCGACCCGGTTGAGTGTGCTGCGCAAGCGCCTGGAGGACTTCCTGGTCGCGCACGACGTCGACGAGACCGACCTGTTCGACCTGACCGTGGCGGTCTCGGAGGCCGCCGCCAATGCCATCGAGCACCCGCTCCACCCCGCCGAGCCGGTGATCGGCGTGGAGGTGGCCATCGAGGACCGGACGGTCGTCGCCACGGTGCGCGACAGCGGGCAGTGGCGTGAGTCGACCGACTCTGGGTTCCGGGGGCGCGGGCTGTCTTTGATCAGCGCCCTGGGTGACCTGACGGTGCGGCGTACCGATGACGGCACCGAGGTGACACTGCGCCGGGAGTTGCGGGCCTGAGCGGGGCGGGTCAGGCCGGTTCGAGCCAGCTCTGGTCGCCCAGGCCGGAGATCTCCAGCACCCGGCGGACCTGCCGGGACGGCAGCACGGACAGCGTGCCGGAGAACTGCTGGGCGAGCCGGACCAGCGCGTGGATGGCGGCCGAGTCGAAGAAGGTGACCGCGCGCAGGTCGAGCGTGATCCGCTGGGCGGGCTCGCGCAGCGCGGTCTGGAGCATGGTGTCGGCGGTCGCCATGTCGACCTCGCCGGTCACCACGACCTGGAGGTGATCACCGTCGATCTCCGCGCTGGCGGAGAAGACGGGCGGTGCTCCCCCTTGATCCACGCAGACACCATGGCACAGCCGACCTGACAGGGCAACAACCGGGACGGGCCCGCCGTGGCGCGGGTCACCGGCGAATCCGGCGATAGGCTGGGGGCATGACCGTCCGTCCGCCGCTGACCCCCGGCACGCTCTCCCCGTGGCGATCGGTGCCCGCCCACATTCCCCGCCCGGAGTACGTGGGTAAGAAGCAACCACAGGAGTGGCGCGGCTCGCATGTGCAGACACCGGAGACCATCGAGAAGATGCGGGTCGCCAGCCGGCTCGCCGCCCAGGCGACGCAGCTCGCCGGGGAGCACTGCAAGCCCGGCGTAACCACCGACGAGATCGACCGGGTGGTGCACGAGTTCCTCTGCGACCACGACGCGTACCCGTCGACGCTGGGCTACCGGGCCTTCCCCAAGTCCTGCTGCACCAGCATCAACGAGGTCATCTGCCACGGCATCCCGGACTCCACCCCCCTTCAGGACGGCGACATCATCAACGTCGACGTGACCGCGTACATCGGCGGGGTGCACGGCGACACCGATGCCACCTTCTGCGTCGGGGAGGTCAGCGAGGAGGCCCGGCTGCTGGTCGAGCGGACCCACGAGGCGATGATGCGCGGCATCAGGGCGGTGAAGCCGGGCCGGCAGATCAACGTGATCGGCCGGGTCATCGAGTCGTACGCCAAGCGGTTCGGCTACGGCGTGGTCCGTGACTTCACCGGCCACGGCATCGGCGAGTCCTTCCACAGCGGGCTCTACGTGCCGCACTACGACAGTCCTCGCCCCACGGACATCATGGAGCCGGGGATGACCTTCACCATCGAGCCGATGATCACGCTGGGCACCTACCAGTACGACATGTGGGACGACGGGTGGACCGTGGTCACCAAGGACCGCAAGTGGACGGCCCAGTTCGAGCACACCATCGTGGTGACCGACGACGGCCACGAGATCCTGACCCTGCCGTGACCGACACCCCTGCCGCACTGCGCGAGGCTCACCACGCGGACGTGTCCGGCGGCTGGCTGCGGCCGGCCGTCTTCGGCGCGATGGACGGGCTGGTCACCAACATCGCCCTCATCGCCGGGGTCGGCGGCGGTGGGGTGTCGCCGCGCAGCATCGTGCTGACCGGCTCCGCCGGCCTGGTGGCCGGCGCGATCTCGATGGGGCTCGGCGAGTACACGAGCGTGCGCTCCGCCAACGAGCAGGTCGCCGCCGAGGTGGCCAAGGAGCGGCGCGAACTGGAACGGCACCCCGAGGCGGAGGCCCGGGAGTTGGCCGACGCGTGGGTGGCCCGTGGCCTGCCCCGGGACCTCGCCACCCAGGTCGCGGAGGCGGTGCGGCGTGACCCGGAGGAGGCGCTGCGGGTGCACGTCCGGGAGGAGTTGGGCGTCGACCCCGACGACCAGCCGAGCCCGTGGGCGGCGGCGATCTCCTCGTTCGCGTTCTTCTCGGTGGGCGCGTTGGTCCCGCTGCTGCCGTACCTGCTCGGCGCCACCGAACTCTGGCTGGCGCTCGCCGTGGGCGGGCTCGGGCTGTTCGCCGCCGGCGCGGTGGTGGCACGGTTCACCAGCCGACCCTGGTGGACCAGCGGGCTGCGCCAACTGCTGCTGGGCGCCGCGGCGGCCGGTGCCACCTATCTCATCGGCTCGCTGATCGGTGTGCAGGGCGGGCTCTGACGCCCGTGGCCTCGAACCCGAGGTCGGCCTAGCCGGCAGACGGCGGCCCGGCCGGCACCAGCCGGAACACCCGGATCTCCCGGTCGCCGGCCCGCTCGACGTAGGTGCGGTAGGCCGGCCACTCGGTGACGAGAAGCTGCCACAACCGGTCCCGTTCCGCGCCGGTGGCCAGGTCGGCCCGCACAGGGATCCGCCGACCCCGCACGTCCACCTCGGCGGTCGGCTCGGCGAGCAGGTTCAGCGCCCAACTGGGCTGCTGGGTCTGCCCCCAGTTGGAGCCGATCACCACGTACGCGTCGCCGTCGGGCACGTAGAGCAGCGGATTGCTGCGTGGCTGGCCGGAGCGGCGGCCGGTGGTGGTGATGACGAGGGACGGGATCAGGCCGAGCGCGACCACCCGGCCCCGGGTGAGCCGGCCGACGATGCGGTCGGCGGGCACCAGGAGGCGGGCGGCGGCGCCGAACCAGCGGTGGTGGCCGACCCGACGGGTGAGGGTTCCGAGCGCTGACACGCGGATCAGTCTGCCGGCTGTCGCGCCCCGGCGGCACCCCCGGACGGCCCCGGGTTTGGGGTTCATCGAATCTCGCCCGGGTCGGTGCCGCGCCAGCTCAGTCCAACCGACGCTCGATCGGCAGCCGGGCGCGGGTGAACAGGCCCGCGCCGAGCATCGCCACCAGGGGCACCAGCACGAGGACACCGAGCACCGGCCACGGCACCAGGTACGGGTACGGCGCGGGCGTCGGCCAGTCCGTCGCGTACTGGCGGTTCACCGAGAACAGCACGATCGCGGCGGTGCCCAGCCCGGCCACGATGCCGAGCACCGAGCCGAGACCGGCGATGACCCCGGCCTGGCAGATCGCCAGCAGCCGACGTACCGCCGGGGCCGCGCCGACCGCCGCGAGGGTGGACAACTCGGCCCGCCCCTCGGCGGCGGCGAGCGCCGTGGCGATTCCGGCGGCCCCCACCGTGATCAGCCCGGCCGCCGCGGCGAGCAGGAGAAGCAGCGGTGAGATGTCGCTGGGGGCGGCGCCGTACTCGACGCTCAGTGACACCGATCCGAAGGGCCGCATAGCCATAAAGAACCGCTCCTGCCGGTCCTCGTCCGGCGGCGTGGTGGCGCCGATCACCCAACCGACCGGGGACAGGCCCAGGCCGAGGCTGCGGGCCGAGGCCGCGGACAGCAGCAGGCGGGACTCGCCGACGGACGCGGGCAGCGCGTACCCGGGGAAGTCAACGGTGACGGGCGGTCGTTCCACCTCGCCGTCCACCTGGGTCACGCGTACCGTCACCCGGCCGTCGTGCAGGTAGCGGGGGTCGGTCACCACGACGCCGCCGGACCGCAGCACGCTCGTGGCCGTGGCGGTCACCGCCGCGTCCGCGCCGGTGAGCAGCGGCAGTGCCGTCCCGTCGTCGACCAGGGGCCGCGCCGAGGGGCCGTAGAAGTCCGTGTCGCGGATCTGGCAGCGCGGGTCGGCCCGTGCCTGCCGGCGGTACGCCGCGGAGAGAACCTCCCCGGGCTGCCAGGGGCAGACCTGCTCCGGCGGGAGCTGCGGGGTGACGTCGCAGTAGCCGTTGCCCGTCGTGGCGCAGGCTATCCCCTGCACCGGGGCGACCGCGTCGGTGCCCAGATGTTCCCGGGCCGCGGCGGTGACCTGGGTCAGTGTGGGCTGCCGGGCCTCGCTCGCCGGGTTGACCAGCAGGTGGCCCGTCGGCAGCAGCGGCTGGTAGGTGCTCGCGTCCCGGACGTGGTCGCTGGCCAGGTATCCGCCGAGTGCGACGCTGCTCGCCACGGCGGCCATCACCGCGCAGATGGCCGGCGCGGCGGCGGCCCGGTTGCGGCTGGCGTCGCGCAGTGCGATCCGGGGAGCGAGCGGTAGCAGCCGGCCGAGCCGTGCCAGCACGCCGATCAACGTGGGCGTGCAGCACACCAGGCCGAGTTCGCCGAGGATCAGGCCGGTGAGGATCACCGCCGCAGACGTCTGGGTGGCGCCGTACGCGGCGAGCGCCGCCCCACCGCCGGCCAGCGTCAGCCCCAGGACCAGCCACCTGGTCTGGGACGAGGGCGGGGTACGCCGTCCGGCGAGCCCGGCGCTGACATCCTGCCGGGCGGCCATCCAGGCCGGCGCGAGCGCCGCGAGGACACCGGCCAGCACCGCGACCCCGCCGAGCGCCAGCAGTGCCGCCGGCCAGCAGCGATACCCGCCGAGTCGGGCGCCGAAGACGTACTGCTCCATGAGTGGGCGACCGGCGAACGCCGCGCTGACCCCGAGCAGCAGTCCGACGGCGGCGCCCAGCACACCCAGCACCACGCCGTCGGCGAGCACCACCCGACGCAGTTGGGCGGCGTCTCCACCGGCCACCGCGACAAGCGCCAGGTCCCGGCGACGGCGGCGGACGCCGACCGCGAAGGCCGGCCCGACCAGCAGCACCACCTCCAGCAACCCGAGGCCGGCGATCAGCACTCCGGTGCTCAGGTCGTCGGCGTCGCCCGGCGCGACGGACCCGAGCCACCTGCGGGCCGGTGTCCCCGTGCCGTTCGGCTCGCGCGTCGTGACCACCACGCCGCGGTCGTTGAGCCGGGCCACCAGCGCGGCGTCGTCGCTGCCGGGCACGTCGACCAGCCAACTGCTGACGGCCTGCGGATCGGCCCGGGGGACGGCCGACGGGTGCAGCGCCACCACCGCGCCGAGATCGTCGGGGAACTCGACCACCCCCACCACGGTGTACGCCGTGGTCCCGTCGGCGGTGGCCACGGCCGACCCCAGGCGTAGGTCGAGGCGGCGCAGCGCGGCCGGGCTCACCGCCACCTCGCCGGGCTGTTGCGGCGCCCGACCGGACCGGAACCGCACGAGCCCTCGGGCCAGCGGGTCGGTGAGGTCGAGCACCCGCCCTCGGATGTTCTCGTCGCCCTCCGGGCCCTGCACGGTCAGGGAGACCTCGCCGCGCAGTTCGGTGAACCGGCTGTCCGGGCCGAGCAACGCGGCCACCTCGGCGGCGGTGGCCTGATGGCTGAACGCCTCCGGGTCGCCGTTGCGGGGATACCAGCTCTCGCCCCACTCGTCCTGGTCGATCGGGGTGTCGGCGAACCACCGCAGTTCCGCGTCGGCGACACCGAGGCGCCGGTCGACCCGTTCCTGCGGGGTCAGCTCGGCCATGTCGTAGCTCACCGCGAGGAAGGACAGCACCAGCACCGGCAGGGCGATCATCGCGAGCACCAGGGCGGTACGTTTACGCGCCCGGCGCGACTCCCGCCGGGCGATCCGCAGCGCCGTCCGCCACGAGCCGGCCATCTCGGCGAAGCGCCGCCGGCCCGGGGGAGCGGGAGGAGACTCCGGCGTGCCGACGTCCGGACCGGGTGCCCGCGACGCCCGGCGGAGGGTCAACGGTCGCTGCCGGACAGCAGTTGCTCGACGCTGCCCAGCGGGGCCGTCGTGTCGACCAGCACCCCGTCGCGTAGGAACACCACCCGGTCCGCCCAGCCGGCGTGCCGCGCCTCGTGGGTGACGAGGATGCCGGCGGCGCCCGCGTCGACCCGACGGCGCAGCAGGTGCAGCACCGCCTCACCGGTCTGCGAGTCCAGTGCCCCGGTCGGTTCGTCGGCGAGCACCAGTCGCCGCTCGCCGACAAGCGCGCGGGCGATGGCGACCCGCTGCTGTTGGCCGCCGGAGAGCTGGTCGGGGAAACGGTCGGCCAGCGCCGGCAGGCCCACCTCGGCCAGCGCGGCCAGGGCCGCCGTGCGGGCCTTCCGTCCGCCGACGCCGTCGAGCTCCAGCGGGAGCGCGACGTTCTCCAACGCGCTCAGGCTGCCCAGCAGGTTGAGCTGCTGGAAGATGTAGCCGATGCGGCGGCGGCGCAGCTGGGCCAGCCCTCGGGGGTCCAACGCCCCGAGCTGCTGCCCCTCGACCCGTACGTCACCGCGGGTCGGGCGGTCCAGGCCGCCGGCGAGGGCCAGCAGCGTCGACTTGCCGGAGCCGGACGGGCCCATCACGGCGACCAGCTCACCCGGCCGGACGACCATGCTGACCCCGCGCAGCGCGTGCACCGCCGCCGGGCCGGTCCCGTGGGTGCGGTGGACGGCGCGAAGCTCCAGCACCGCGACGTCCGGTCCGCTCACCGTCGTGCCCCCTCGTCGGCCCACCGCGCCGGGTCGGACACCCCGCCGCCGCCCGGCCCCGGCAGCGGGGGCGGCGGGCCGCTCGGCTGGTGCCGGACGAGGCTGCTCTCACAGTGGTCCAACCAGCGCACCTCCGCCTCGGCCTGGAACACCATCGAGTCCAGGACCAGCCGCCAGGGCAGGTCCTCCGGCCGGTCGCTGCCGTACTTCAACCGGGTCAACTCCTGCAGGGCGCGCATCGTCGCGCTGCGCTGGGCCTGCACCACCGAGCGGACGTCCACCCCGGGGGTGGTCAACGCCAACGCCAGCTTGATCGCCAGCTCGTCGCGGGGGCGGTCGGTACGGCTGATCGGGGTGGCGAACCACAGCGTCAGGTCCGCCCGGCCGGCGTCGGTGATCTCGTACGGGCGCTGCCCGGCCTCGCTCTCCGGCAGCGGGCGCACCAGACCGTCCCGTTCCAGCCGGGACAGCGTGGTGTAGACCTGCCCGATGTTCAGCGGCCACGTCGAGCCGGTCGACTCCTCGAATGCGGCGCGCAGCTGGTAGCCGTACATCTGGCCGCGTTCGAGGAGGGCGAGCAGCCCGTGACGGATGGACATGGCAACGGAGTATGCATACCTGGTATCCCGTACCGCAACCGGAGCGGATCCGGCTCAGCTCGGGCGACCGGGAAAAGCGACAGTCAGCGGGGTGACGCCGGCGGTCTTGCGCCACCGTGTGGCGCGTACGGCGTACTCGACGAGGGCGGCCAGCGCCTGGTCGCGGTCGGCGCCGGTGGTGGAGGCCAGCGCGGCCCGCCAGTGCGCCGCGGTCCGCTCCTCCACGTCGACGGCCAGTCGCAACGCAGTTGCCCGATCGGTGACGGCGAATGGCAGCGCGTACCCGGCCCGGTCCGGCGGCACGGTGCCGCCGGTGGTGCTGAGCTGCACCACCAGCGCGTCGCGCCGGCGTCGGTGCGCGGCCTCGGCCTGGCGTGCGGCGTCGCGGGCCGCCCCGGTGAGCCGGACGCCGATGCGCCCGTAGGCGTAGATGGCCGCGTACTCGGCGGAGAGGGCGGTGGCGAGCGCCTCCGCGGCGGTCGGCTGCCTCACTTCAGTGCCTCCTGGTGGGTGGCCCGCGCGGCGGCGATGGAGCCGAGCAGCGCGGCGCGTTCCGCCGGGGCGGACGCGCAGGCGGCGGTGGCGGACTGCTGGGCGGTCTTCTCCAGCGCGCGGAGGGCGGCCAGCGCGCCGGCCGGGTCGGTCGCCGGGGTGGTGCTCGGTGCGGCGGCGGGCGCGGAGGGGAGCGGGACGCCGATGACCCGGGCGAGCTCGGTGGCGTGCGCGGTGTGCGTCTCGGCGATCGGATCGAGGCGGCCGGCCAGGTCCGGGTGGGTCACGGCGCTCTCCCGGTACGCGGCGGCCAGCCCGAGCGACTCGTCGACCATCGGTCGTAGCGGGTCCGGTGGCGGTGTCGGCTCGTCGTCCCGATCGAAAAGATCACAGCCGGCCAGCGGGGCCACGCCGGTGCCGAGCGCCACCAGTGCCCCGGCACGCAGGAGGTTTCGCCGGGAATGTCCGGATGCATGGTCGCGCTGTGTCGTTCTGCCGATCCCCACCGGGCAAGTCAACACCATCCGCGCCGCTCCGGGGGCCACCGGCGTCGGTGCGCCGCCCGGTCCGGCGACCGGCGGGCGCGTTACGCTCTGCGCAGCCGCCGGCGCGTCCGCTCCGGTGGCGTGCCGGCATGGCGGGACGAGCGTCCCGGTCGACCAGTGAGAGGGTGCGGAGATGACACAGCGTGGCCGTGCCACCAGGTCGACGGGTCGACCCCGCGACGCCGCGGGTCCCCGCGGCCCGCGCGACACCACCGGCCCGCGCGGCGGCGGTGATCTCGCCGCGCGACGCACCCGGCTGCGGGCCGTGATTGAGCCGGTGGTCAACGACGCGGGCTACGACCTGGAGGACCTGTCGGTCTCCCGGGCCGGCCGCCGGCACGTGGTGCGGGTGATCGTGGACGCCGACGGCGGGATCGACCTGGACGCCGTCGCCGACGTCTCCCGCGCGGTCTCGGCCGCCTTGGACGCGGCCGAGGAGGCCAGCGGCGACATCCTCGCCGGGGAGTACCAGCTCGAGGTCAGCTCGCCGGGTGTGGACCGGCCGCTCACCCTGCCCCGGCACTGGCGGCGCAACGTGGGTCGGCTCGTCAAGGTCACCGTCCGGGGCGCGGTCGCGCTGCCCGGCCAGCGCGGTGAGCAGCCCTCCGGGGACCGCCAGCTGACCGGCCGGGTGGTAGGGGCCGACGACGAGACAGTGCAACTGGAGACCGACGCCGGCCGGGACTCCTGGGCGTACGCCCAGTTGGGGCCGGGCCGGGTTCAGGTCGAGTTCACCCGCCTCGCCGAGTTGGGCGAGCCGGACGACGAGATCGACGACGCGGACGACTCGGACGAGATCGACGATTCAGACGACATCGACGACGAAGATGATGTGGAGGACGAGGAGAGGTGAACATCGACCTCGCGGCGCTACGCGCACTCGAGCGCGAGCGGGAGATCCCGTTCGACACGATTCTCGCGGCGATCGAGACCGCGTTGCTGACCGCCTACCGGCACACCGACGGCGCTGAGCCGCACGCCCGGGTGGAGATCGACCGCAAGTCCGGCGCTGCCCTGGTGTACGCGCAGGAGATGGACTCCGACGGCAGCCTGGTGCGGGAGTGGGACGACACCCCGCACGACTTCGGCCGGATCGCCGCCATGACCGCGAAGCAGGTGATCCTCCAGCGGCTGCGGGAGGCCACCGACGAGGTGCACTTCGGCGAGTACGTGGGCCGCGAGGGTGACCTGGTCACCGGCGTGGTGCAGGCGCACGAGACGCGGATCGAGAAGGGCATCGTCAGCGTCGACCTGGGCAAGCTGGAGGGCGTGCTGCCGCAGTCCGAGCAGGTGCCCGGCGAGCGGTACGCGCACGGCGAGCGGATCCGCTGCGTGGTGGTGCACGTGGCCAAGGGCATGCGCGGGCCGCAGATCACCCTGTCCCGGTCGCATCCGGCGCTGGTCAAGAAGCTGTTCGCGTTGGAGGTCCCGGAGATCGCCGACGGCACGGTGGAGATCGGCGCGATCGCGCGTGAGGCAGGTCACCGTACGAAGATCGCCGTACGCTCCACCACCGCCGGGGTGAACCCCAAGGGCGCCTGCATCGGCCCGATGGGTCAGCGGGTCCGAGCCGTGATGAGCGAGCTGCACGGCGAGAAGATCGACATCATCGACTGGTCGGACGACCCGGCAACCTTCGTCGGCAACGCGTTGTCGCCGGCCAAGGCGCTGCGGGTCGAGGTCGTGGACCTGGCCGGCAGGGCCGCCCGGGTGACCGTTCCGGATTTCCAGCTCTCTCTCGCCATCGGCCGGGAGGGGCAGAACGCCCGTCTCGCTGCCCGTTTGACCGGTTGGCGGATCGACATCCGTTCCGACGCGGAGCAGGCCGCGCCGGCCGCACGTGGCGGAGCTGATCAGGTACCGGAGCCGGGCGGCGCGATCTCGGGCAGCTAGGGGTAGACTTCCTCCAGTGGTACGACGCGCGCAGCCGGAGCGCACCTGTGTGGGTTGCCGGAAGCGTGCGCCGGCCAGCGAATTGCTGCGGGTCGTCGCGATCGGGGACGAGGCTGGTTACAGCCTCCGGCCTGATCCGCTCCGCAGGCTGCCGGGTCGGGGAGCGAACATGCACCCGGATCCGGCCTGCTTCGCGCTGGCGGTGCGGCGCCGAGCCTTCGGGCGAGCGCTGCGCATCACCGAGGTCCTCGACCACGGTGTGCTGGCGGAGCACGTCGATGCGCCAACCACTACGTCCGGTCAGCCCGACCGGGCGAGGGTCGCTAGCAAGGTAGGACGACCGACATGAGCACACGATGAAGTCCCTGAAATGACCAGGCTTCAAGTGCACGAGTGAGGTCGCTGCGGGTGCTGCCCGCACGACCTCGGAGTGAGGAGTGCAGTGGCAGGCAAGGCCCGCGTACACGAGCTTGCAAAAGAGCTCGGGGTCGAGAGTAAGACCGTTCTCGCCAAGCTGAAGGAAATGGGCGAGTTCGTGAAGTCCGCGTCCAGCACCGTCGAGGCGCCCGTCGCCCGACGACTGCGTAACGCATTCGTCGCGTCGACCGGTGCTCCGGCGCCGGCCGCCCCGTCGGCGCCCGCGTCGGCGCCGGCTTCGACCCCGAGTCCCACGCCGTCCCCGACCCCGGGCGCGCCCCGGGTCTCGGCCAAGCCGATGCCGCCTCGGCGGCCGGCCGCGCCGGCACCCGGTCCGAAGCCGAAGGGGCCGGTTCCCGGTGCCCCGCAGACGGTGACCCCGGTCGCCAAGCCGGCGAGTGCCCACGACATCGAGGTGGCGGCCGCGGAGGCGCGTGCCGCCGCGCTGAAGGCTGAGCAGGAGGCCGCGGTCAAGGCCGCGCAGGCCGCCCGCCAGCAGCAGCGGGACAACCCCGTTCGCCGGGAGCCTCCGGCAGACGGCGGTAACCGGCCCGGTCCTCGGCCGGGTCCCGCAGCGATGCCGCCCCGTCCCGGTTCGCCGGCAGCTCGTCCGAGCACGCCGGCTCCCGGTCCGGGTGCCCGGCCGGGCGGTCGTCCGCCGGCGCGCGGTGCCGGTAACAACCCGTTCGGCATCCAGGGTGGCCAGCAGCAGCGGCCCCCGGCCGCCGGTGCGGGTGGCCCTCGGCCCAACAGCCCGGCGGGCATGCCGCCGCGGCCGAGCCCGAACTCCATGCCGCCGCGGCCCAGCCCGGCGTCCATGCCGAGCCAGCGTCCGGCTGCCGGTCGCCCCGGTCCCGGTGGCGCCGGTCGTCCCGGTGGCGGCGCAGGTCGTCCCGGTGGCGGTGGCGGCGGTTTCCGTGGCGGTCCCGGCGGTGGCGCCGGTGGCGGCGGTTACCGCGGCGGCCCTGGTGGCGGCGCGGGTGCCGGCGGTGGCGGTGGCTACCGTGGCGGTCCCGGCGGCGGTGCGGGTGCTCCCGGTGGCGGTTTCCGTCCGGGTGGTCCGGCCGGTGGCGGCGGTCGTCCGGGTGCGGGCGGTCGTGGCCGTGGCGGCGGCGCCGCGGGTGCCTTCGGGCGTCCGGGTGGTCGGCCGACGCGCGGTCGCAAGTCCAAGAAGCAGCGCAGACAGGAGTTCGACAACCTGTCGGCTCCGACCATGAGCTCGGGTGCTCCCCGGGGTCAGGGTCAGGTCGTCCGGCTCTCCCGTGGCGCCTCGCTGTCCGACTTCGCGGACAAGATCAACGCCAACCCGGGTT
The DNA here is from genome assembly GCF_040643015.1 of Micromonospora sp. NPDC047527. Classification (NCBI taxonomy): domain Bacteria; kingdom Bacillati; phylum Actinomycetota; class Actinomycetes; order Micromonosporales; family Micromonosporaceae; genus Micromonospora; species Micromonospora sp. NPDC047527. The sequence continues at coordinate 31,690 of NZ_JBEYTK010000010.1, forward strand.
CGCTGGTCCAGGAGATGTTCAACCTGGGCGAGATGGTGACCGCGACCCAGTCCTGTTCTGACGACACCCTGCACCTGCTGGGTGAGCACCTGGGCTTCGACATCCAGATCGTCAGCCCGGAGGACGAGGACCGCGAGCTGCTCGCGCAGTTCAACATCGACCTCGACGCGGAGGTGGCCGAGGAGCGTCTGGTCAGCCGTGCGCCGGTGGTGACCGTCATGGGTCACGTCGACCACGGTAAGACCAAGCTGCTCGACGCCATCCGTAAGGCGAACGTCGTGGCCGGTGAGGCGGGTGGCATCACCCAGCACATCGGTGCCTACCAGGTCCACGTCCCGCACGAGGGCGAGGACCGGGCGGTCACCTTCATCGACACCCCGGGTCACGAGGCGTTCACCGCCATGCGTGCTCGTGGCGCCCAGGTCACGGACATCGTGATCCTGGTCGTCGCGGCCGACGACGGTGTGATGCCGCAGACCATCGAGGCGTTGAACCACGCCAAGGCGGCCGACGTGCCGATCGTGGTCGCGGTCAACAAGGTCGACAAGCCGGAGGCCAACCCGGACAAGGTTCGCCAGCAGCTGACCGAGTACGGCCTGGTCGCCGAGGAGTACGGCGGCGAGACCATGTTCGTCAACGTGGCAGCCAAGCCGGGCATCGGCATCGAGGAGCTGCTCGAGGCCGTCCTGCTGACCGCCGACGCGTCGCTGGAGCTGACCGCTCCGATCGACGGGCCGGCGCAGGGTGTGGCCATCGAGGCGCACCTGGACAAGGGCCGCGGTGCGGTGGCGACGGTGCTGGTGCAGAAGGGCACCCTGCGGGCGGGCGACTCGATCGTCGCCGGTGGGGCGCACGGCCGGGTCCGGGCCATGCTCGACGAGAACGGCAACCAGCTCTCCGAGGCTGGGCCGGCGCGTCCGGTCATGGTGTTGGGTCTGACCGCGCCGCCCGGCGCGGGAGACACGTTCCTCGCCGCGGCGGACGACCGCACGGTGCGGCAGATCGCCGAGCAGCGGCAGGCACGGCGGCGGGCGGCGTCCTTCGCCAACTCCCGTGGTCGGGCCACCCTCGAGACGCTCATGGAGCAGCTCAAGGAGGGCGAGAAGACCTCGCTCAACCTCATCCTCAAGGGCGATGTCTCCGGTTCGGTGGAGGCCCTGGAGGACGCGCTGTTCAACCTCGACATCCCCGAGGAGGTCCAGCTCAAGGTCCTCGACCGGGGCGTCGGCGCGATCACCGAGAGCAACGTCATGCTCGCGAGTGCCTCGTCCGAGCCGGTCACGATCATCGGCTTCAACGTGCGGGCCTCGAACAAGGTCCGTGAGATGGCCGACCGCGAGGGCGTGGAGATCCGGTACTACACCGTCATCTACCAGGCCATCGAGGAGATCGAGGCAGCGCTCAAGGGCCTGCTCAAGCCGGAGTACGAGGAGGCCGAGCTGGGCAGCGCGGAGATCCGCGACGTCTTCCGCTCGTCCAAGATCGGCAACATCTCCGGTTGTATCGTCCGGTCGGGCATCATCCGACGCAACGCGAAGGCTCGGCTGCTTCGGGACGGGACGGTCGTGGCGGACAACCTCACGATCACCTCGCTCAAGCGGTTCAAGGACGACGCCACCGAGGTCCGCGAGGGCTTCGAGTGTGGTCTGACCCTGGGTGGTTACAACAACGTCCAGGTCGGCGACGTCATCGAGACCTTCGAGATGCGGGAGAAGGTTCGCGCCTGATCCGGCAGTGACACGCTGATCAAGGGGTTTACGCCGACCGGCGTAAACCCCTTGATCATGCGGGGTGGGTTACCGGTATCGTCCGGGGCGATGTTCACCGGAACCGCGGTCTTCGACCTGCTGCTGCCGGGCGACTCCCGGTCGCTCAAAGCCAAGAGATCATATGTACGGCCGATCGTGGCGGCACTGCGCCGCTTCGAGGTTTCGGCCGCCGAGGTGGGTGCGCTCGACCTGCACGGTCGGGCGCAGATAGCGGTGGCCGTGGTGGCCGCCGAGGCGGTGCACGTCCGCGAGGTGCTCGGCTCCTGCGAGCACCTGGTGGCCGCTCGCCCGGAGGTAGAGCTGCTGTCGGTCCGGCGCCGGCTGTACGGCGTGGACGACGACTGACCAGGGTGCCGACGGTGCCGGGCGACCGGTGCGGGCCACGAAGGTAGTGTTCGAGATGTTGGCCGGTCGGCCGGCGGCCCCACGGTCGTCGGCGGCCGGGAGCAGGACGCCGTGGAGGTGGCGAGATGTCTGATCCGGCCAAGGTACGCCGGCACGCGGAACGGGTGCGCGAGCTGGTCGCGTCGGTGGTGCGGAGCCAGATCAAGGACCCGCGGCTCGGCATGATCACCATCACCGACGCCCGGATCACCGCGGATCTGCGCGACGCGACGGTCTTCTACACGGTGCTCGGTGACGCGGTGGCCCAGGCGGACACGGCGGCGGCGCTGGAGAGCGCCAAGGGGATGCTGCGCAGCACCGTCGGCAAGGCCCTCGGGCTGCGGCACTCGCCGACGCTCACCTTCGTCCTCGACGACGTGCAGGACCAGGTCAAGCACATCGACGACCTGCTCGCCGCCGCCCGTAACGCCGACGCCGAGGTGCAGCGCCTCGCCGCCCAGGCGAAGTACGCGGGCGAGGCGCAGCCGTACCGGGTCGACGACGAGGACGACGACGAGGCTGACGAGGCCGACGAGGTCGCGGACAACCCCCGGGGTGGGGAAGCGCGGTGACCGGCAGCGCCGGCACCCAGCTCGCCACCGCGATCGGCGCCGGCCCCGCCGAGGCGGACTGGGCGGCGGCCGAGGCGCTGATCCGTGCCCTCCCGCCGACCGGCCGGGTGCTGCTGATCTGTCACATCAACCCGGACGGCGACGCGCTGGGCAGCATGCTCGGCTTCGGTCTGGGTCTGCGCCGGTTCGGCGTACACCTGTTGCAGGCGACCTTTCCCGGGCCGCCGGAGGTGCCCGAGCCGTTCCGGGGTCTGCCCGGCCTGGATCTGCTGGTCCCGGCGAGCGCCGCGGACCCGGATCCGGATCTGGTGATCTGCTTCGACGCGGCGAGCGAGTCGCGCCTCGGCGAGCTGGCCGGGCGGCTGTCGGCGGCGGGTTCGTCGCTGGTGCTCGACCATCACGCCTCCAACCCCGGCTTCGGCACGGTCAACCTGATCGACGCCAGGGCCGCGGCGACGTCGGTGGTCGCCGAGCAGTTGTTGGCCCGGCTCGGCGTACCGCTGGACCGGGCCGTCGCCGAGTGCCTGTACGTGGCGCTGACCACGGACACCGGCTCGTTCCGGTTCGAGGCGACGACCCCGGCGGTGCACCAGTTGGCCGCCCGCCTGCTGGCGACCGGCATCTCGCCCGGGGACATCTCCCGGCGGGTCTTCGACACCCGGCCCTTCGGGGCGGTCCGGCTCTTCGGCGAGGTGCTCGGCAGGGCCCGGCTGGAGCCGGCGGCGGCCGACGGGCGGGGGCTGGTGTGGACCTTCGCCACCCTGGACGACCTGGCCCGCCACGAGCAGCGGCCGTACGTGCTGGAGGCGCTGATCGACTCGGTGCGCTGCACCGCTGAGGCGGACGTGAGCTGCGTGCTGAAGGAGACCGCATCCGGCGACTGGGCCGTGTCGATGCGCAGCAAGGGCGCGGTCGACGTCAGCCGGGTGGCGGTCGCGCTGGGCGGGGGCGGGCACCGCTTCGCGGCCGGGTTCACCGGCCGGGGCTCCGTCGAGCAGGTGGTCGAGGCGATCCGCGGCGAGCTGGGCGCGGCCCTGATCGACACCGCCGCCTGACTGCGAAGATCAGGGTCAGCTCCGGGGGGTGTTGGTCTTCCGACACTCCGTATGACCGGGAAGAATTGCGGGATGGAACAGCCGCACGACCTCACCATGGAGGCCCCCCGAGTCTGGGACCGGCCTGCCGTCTCCGTCCCGGTTCTCGTCTGCCTGTCGCTCGTCGGTGGGCGGTTCGCGTCGTTCTCGACCGAGGCCAATCTTTACACGCTCGGCACCGGCGGGGTGCTGATCTGGCTCGGTCTGAGCAACCGCGTGCCGCGCCGGCCGGCGCCGCGCCGGTTGGGTGCGGGAGCGGCCTGGTGGGCGTTGCCGGTGGTGGTCTTCGGCGTCTTCGAGGGCGCTACCTTCGTCATGGCCGTCGGTGACGACTTTCCCACCTTCTCCCGGCTGGCCGACCCGCTGCTGGAGGACAGTCTGACCCGTTCGGCAGCCTGGTTCGCCTGGCTGGCGGCGTTCTGGGGGCTGGTGCGGCGATGATGCGGGCGTTCGCTATCGGTGGTTTCCTCGTCTCGCTGGTGCTCTTCGCCGTGGTCGAGTGGCTGGCCCGGCGGGAGGGTTCCCGGATCCCCACCCTGGGTGAGGTCTGCGCGTACGTGATGCGCTACGAGGTCGGCCCGGTGCCGGTGGGCCGTATCGGTCTGTTCGGTTTCTGGTGGTGGCTAGGGTGGCACTTCCTGGCCCGCTGAACCGGGTCGGCGGGTGCCCAGATGATGGGAACCGTAAGCAGCATGTGGACCTGAACGATAACTTGGGAGGCGACCGGCAGCGCGCTGCGGTGCAGGTCGTGGGTGGTGGTGCCACACCTCGCGCTGCCTTCCTCCAGGGTCGCACCGACCCGGGCTCACGCTGCCCAGCCGGCTGCTCCGGTAACCCCGGACCGCCGTGGGGCGCGCAGTAAGACCGCCCGTGAGGGCTGCCGTTGTCGGCGGCTCGCACCCTGGAAGGAGCGCCACCATGCCGAAGAAGTCCAAGCCGGAAACCACCGACGACGCCCGCGAGCAGGCTCGCCGCGCACTCCAGACCTCGATGGACACGCGTCAGTGACCCGAGGCACCAGGCGGTGACGCTGTCGACGCGACACGTCGACAGCGTCACCACCTGGCCGGTTTGATGTCCCAACCCGGTTGCCGCTCATGATCGGCGCCGTCCTCAGCAACTCCGCCGAGGTGACTGTCCCCTCGGGCCAGAAGCGCTGACCCGCCCGATGACCGGCCGAAAAGACGGCCGGGGCGGCCGGTCTCCCGCCCTCCCCGGCCGCCCGCAGAAGCCGCTCAGGACAGGAACTTGTCCAGGGCGGCCTCGATGGTTCCGGAGTCCGGCGCCGCGTACGCCTTCATCGTGGACTTGTCGTACGAGATGATGCTCGGGCACCGGTTCGCCGGGCCGGTCACGGTGCCGCCGTCGCCGATCTTCTCGGCAGTCTTGGCCGCGTAGAAGGTCAGGGTGTAGCGCGACGAGACGTAGTCGACGGTGACCTGCTTCTGGGCGCTGTCCTTGTACTGGCACTTCTTCGGCGTGCCCTGGCTGCCTTCCTCGAACTTCAGGCAGCCGACCACCGACACCTTCTCGTACTCATCGCTCTTGGCGTAGTAGGGCTTGCTCGAGCCGACGAACTTCGACGACCAGAACGTCGGCCGGTCAGGGTTGTTCGAGAACGTGTACGCCTTGGCGCCGGCCGGTCCGCTGTAGGGGGCCGCGTTCAGGATCTGGCTGCCCTCGCAGACGTTCGACAGGTCGCTGGAGAAGCGGGCCGTCATCGAGTTGTTGTCGTTCGGCTGGTCCGACTGGGCGGGCGTGGGGGAGGCCGCCGCGTCCGGCGTGCTGCCCGTGTCGGTGCCGGGGGTGGGGTTCGGGCCTGCGGATGCGGTCGCCCCGGGCTCGTCGTCGTCAAAGGCGAGCACGAGCCCGACGCCGGCGCCGCAGATGGCGAGCACGAGGACCACCGCGCCGGCGACGAGCCCGATGATCAGGCCCTTGTTCGACTTCTTCGGCGGCGGAACGGGGGCTCCGTACGGGGGCATCGGGGCTCCGTACTGTGGCGCCGGGGCTCCATACTGTGGCGCCGGGGCTCCATACTGTGGCGCCGGGGCGCCGTACTGCGGTGCCGCCGGTGGCTGCTCGTAGGGGGGGTAGCCGCCCTGCTGCGGGGCTGGCGGCCCGCTCCAGGGTGTGACGTTGGGGTCTGGCTGCTGCCCTTCGTACGGGGGGTAACCGTTGCTCACTGTAAGCCCTATCGGTGTCAAAAATGTGAACCACATGCGTGGGAGTCCCGATCAGGGTAGTGACCGCCGCAAGTGGGTGCCCTGGCAGGCGACTTCGGCAGGCTGGCCCTCCTCGCTGTTCCCATTGACTGAGAGATTTGTAAGCGCCCACTGCTCTTGTACTCCTTACAGTGGTCGTGCCAGGATCGGCGGCGATGAGCCAACAAGCCACCACCGGCACCCCGACGGCCACCAACGGGCCAGCCTCGCCGCGCCGGATCGCCGCACTCGCACTGCCGGCCCTCGTCGTGCTCGCCGCCGAGCCGCTCTACGTGCTCGTCGACACCGCCGTGGTCGGGCACCTCGGCCGGGTGCCGCTCGCCGCGCTCGCCGTCGGCGGCACCGTGATGACGCTCACCGCGTGGGTCGGCACCGTGGTCGCCTACGGCACCACCGGCCGTTCGGCCCGCCGCTTCGGCGCCGGCGACCGGGCGGCGGCCGTGGCCGAGGGCGTCCAGTCGTCCTGGCTGGCGCTCGGCGTCGGGCTGCTGATCGCGGTCGGCATGCAGTTCGGCGGGGGCGCACTCGCGCGTACCCTCGCCGGCGGTGGTGGCGAGGTGGCCGACGCCGCCGCGCACTGGCTGCGGATCGCGGCCCTGGGCGCTCCCGGCCTGCTGCTCGCCGCCGCCGGCAACGGCTGGCTGCGCGGTGTGCAGGACACTCGCCGCCCGCTGATCTTCGTGCTCGGGCCCAACCTGCTCTCCGCGCTGCTCTGCCCGCTGCTGGTCTACCCCGTCGGGCTGGGCCTGATCGGATCGGCGATCGCCAACGTCGTCGCGCAGACGCTCTGCGGGGTGCTCTTCGCGGTGGCACTGGTCTCCGAGCGGGTGTCGCTGCGCCCCCGGCCCCGAGTGATCCGCCAGCAGTTGGTGCTCAGCCGGGACCTGCTGATCCGGGGCGTGGCGTTCCAGGCCAGCTTCCTCTCGGCGACCGCGGTCGCCGCCCGCTTCGGCGCCGCCGCCGTCGGCGCGCACCAGATCGCCCTGCAACTCTGGTTCTTCACCGCGCTGGTGCTCGACGCGCTGGCCATCGCCGCGCAGTCCCTGGTCGGTGCCGCGCTCGGCGCCGACGACGACGCGGGCGCGCGGGCGCTGGCCCGCCGGATCGGGCTGCTCGGCGGCATCTGCGGCGTCGCGTTCGCGCTGCTCATCGCCGCCGGCGCCGGCGTCGTACCGTCGTGGTTCAGCTCCGATGCGCAGGTACGCGAGCAGGCCATGGTGGCCTGGCCGTGGTTCGTCGGGATGCTGCCGCTGGCCGGGGTGGTGTTCGCCCTCGACGGCGTGCTGATCGGCGCTGGCGACGTGCGGTACCTGCGCAACCTCACCATCGTGGCGACGCTCGGCGGCTTCCTGCCGGCCATCTGGCTGGCCTACGGGCTCGATCTCGGGCTGGGCGGCATCTGGGCCGGGCTCACCCTGTCCGTGGTGATCCGCCTGGTCGCTCTGCTGCTGCGAATGCGCGACGGCCGTTGGGCGGTGGTCGGGGCCGTCCGCTGACCGACGCCTGCGTCTGGCAGGCTTGGCCGACGTGAGCACCGATGGTCTGATCGTGGTCGACAAGCCCGGCGGCATGACGTCGCACGACGTGGTGGCGCGGATCCGCCGGCTGGCGAAGACCCGGCGGGTCGGGCACGGCGGCACCCTCGACCCGATGGCCACCGGTGTGCTGATCATCGGCGTCGGCCGGGCCACCCGGCTGCTGACCTACGTGATCGGCGCCGGCAAGAGCTACACCGGCACCATCCGGCTCGGCCAGGCCACCGTCACCGACGACGCCGAGGGTGACGTGATCGCCACCACGCCGGCCGGCCAGGTCACCGACGACGCGATCCGGTCGGCGCTGGCAGCACTGGCGGGCGAGGTCGACCAGGTGCCGAGCGCCGTCAGCGCCATCAAGATCGACGGGCAGCGGGCGTACAAGCGGGTCCGTGACGGGGAGAGCGTCGAGCTGCCCGCGCGGCGGGTCACCATCTCCCGGCTGGAGGTGCTGGCGATCCGCCGCACCGAGCCGGACGTCGTGGACGTTGACGTCGACGTGACCTGCTCGTCGGGGACGTACATCCGGGCCATCGCCCGGGACGCGGGCCTGGCGCTCTCCGTCGGTGGGCATCTCACCGCGCTGCGCCGCACCGCGGTGGGCGGCTTCACCCTCGCCGAGGCGGCGACCCTCGACGAGCTGGAGCAGCGCTCCCCGGACGTGGTGAACCTGCCGCTGGACGCGGCGGCCGACCGGTTCTTCCCCCGGCGGGAGGCGACGCCCGACGAGGCGCGGGTGCTCGCCCACGGCGGGCCGCTGGACCCGGCCGGCCTCACCGGCCCGTACGCCGTGTTCGGACCGACCGGCGGCCTGATCGCTATCGTCAGCGAGCGGGACGGGCGAGCCCGCGCGGAGATCGTGCTCGCCCCGGCCTGAGACCGGGAGGCAGGTTCGCCGGCCCCGGTCGGCGGTGTCGACCCGCCGGACGGCGGGACAGCAGGGGAGGAACGGCATGCAGCGGTGGCGGGGGTACGACGCGGCGCCCGGTGGTTGGGGGCGCTCGGTCGTCACCATCGGTGTCTTCGACGGCGTGCACAAGGGGCACCAGGCGACGATCGGGCACGCCGTGGCGCGGGCCCGGGAGTTGGGCGTGCAGTCGGTGGTCGTCACGTTCGACCCGCACCCGGCCGAGGTGGTCCGGCCCGGCTCCCACCCGGCGGTGCTCACCGAACCGGCCCGCAAGGCGGAGTTGGTCGAGGCGCTCGGCGTGGACGTGCTCTGCGTGGTGCCGTTCACCGCGGAGTTCTCCCGGCTGCCGGCCGAGCAGTTCGTGCACGACATCCTGGTCGAGCACCTGCACGCGGCGCTGGTGGTGGTGGGCAGCAACTTCCGTTTCGGGCACCGGGCGGCCGGCGACGTGGCACTGCTGGAGCGGCTGGGGCAGACCTTCGGCTTCGGGGTGGAGGGCGGCCCGCTGGTCGCCCAGGACGGCACGGTCTTCTCCTCCACGTACATCCGCTCCTGCGTCGACGCGGGTGACGTGGGCGCCGCGGCGGCCGCGCTGGGCCGCCCGCATCGGGTGGAGGGCGTGGTGGTGCGCGGCGACCAGCGCGGCCGGGTGCTGGGCTTCCCCACGGCGAACCTGCTCTGCCACCGGTACGCGGCGGTGCCCGCCGACGGGGTGTACGCCGCCCGGATGATCCGCCGAGGGCAGCACGAGCCGCTGATGGCGGCGGTGTCGGTGGGCACCAACCCGACCTTCTCTGGCCGGGAGCGGCGGGTGGAGGCGTACGCGCTGGACTTCGACGGCGACCTCTACGGTGAGCGGCTGGCGCTGGACTTCGTGGCACACCTGCGCGGTCAGGTCCGGTACGACTCGGTCGAACCGTTGATCGCCCAGATCGAACAGGACGTCGCACGCACTCGGCGCGCTCTGAGCTGATCGTCGCGGGGGATCGCGCCGCTCCTGCCGAGCCCTTCACCGGGCGCTTCCGCTGGTTGCTGGTAGTCTTGCCCGGACGTCGGGTGACCGGCGTGGGGCCTCGCGTGCCTGCACGACGCCGCGGGTGCGAGGTACCGGTCCGTTCCCGGTTCATCGGGACGACGGACACCTACTTGATCAACCCATCGAAACAGGGAGAACATGGCGCTCGACCAGGAAGCCAAGGCCAGCATCCGCGCGGAGTACGCGACCGCCGAGGGCGACACCGGTTCGCCGGAGGTCCAGGTCGCGGTCCTCACCAAGCGGATCGCCGAGCTGACCGAGCACCTGAAGGTGCACAAGCACGACCACCACAGCCGCCGTGGGCTGCTGCTGCTGGTCGGCCGTCGCCGTCGGCTGCTCAACTACGTCCAGAAGAAGGACATTGCCCGCTACCGGTCGCTCATCGAGCGGCTCGGCCTGCGCCGGTGACGTGACGGGGGAGTGGCCGACCGGCCGCTCCCCCGTACCGCGTCCCACCTGAACAAACACGGGCCGCGCGACCACCCGAGAGGGAGCCGGTCAGCGTACCGGTCTCCGGTAGTGGCCCCCGGGAACCCGGCATCATGCCGGCCACCCGGGCGCTTCGATCGAAGACCGGCCGGCTGAGCAGCTCCCCGATGTCGTGGGCCCACGACGCGAAGGAGCACGACAGCACATGACCGAGACCAAACTCGGCACCGAATCCCGCACCGCCGTGATCGACAACGGGTCCTTCGGCACCCGTGAGATCACCTTCTCCACCGGCCGGCTGGCTCGCCAGGCCGCCGGTTCCGTCATCGCCCAGCTGGGCGAGACGGTGGTTCTCTCCGCCACGACCGCCGGTAAGCACCCGAAGGAGCAGTTCGACTTCTTCCCGCTGACCGTCGACGTCGAGGAGCGGATGTACGCCGCGGGCCGCATCCCCGGCTCGTTCTTCCGCCGTGAGGGTCGGCCCAGCGAGGACGCGATCCTCACCTGCCGGCTGATCGACCGGCCGCTGCGCCCGTCGTTCGTCAAGGGCCTGCGCAACGAGGTCCAGGTCGTCGAGACCATCCTCGCGCTCGACCCGCAGCACCCGTACGACGTCGTGGCGATCAACGCCGCCTCGATGTCGACCAAGCTCTCCGGCCTGCCGTTCTCCGGCCCGATCGGTGCCACCCGGGTCGCGCACATCGACGGCCAGTGGGTCGCCTTCCCGACCCTGGAGGAGCTGGCTCGCGCCACCTTCGACATGGTCGTGGCGGGCCGCACGCTGGAGGACGGCGACGTCGCGATCATGATGGTCGAGGCCGAGGCCACGCCGAACGCCGTCGCCCTGATCTCGGCCGGTGCCACCGCCCCGACCGAGGAGGTCGTGGCCAGTGGCCTGGAGGCCGCGAAGCCGGCGATCCGTGAGCTGTGCCGCGCGCAGAGCGAGCTGGCCGAGGTCGCCGCCAAGCCGGTCACCGAGTTCCCGGTGTTCCTGGACTACCAGGACGACGTGTACGACGCCGTCTCCGAGCTGGCCCGCGGCGAGGTCGCCGAGGCGATCACCATCGCCGGCAAGGCCGACCGCGAGGAGGCCCTGGACCGGGTCAAGGCCCGGGTCGCCGAGGAGTTGGGCGCTCGGTTCGAGGGTCGGGAGAAGGAGCTCAGCGCCGCCTTCCGGTCGCTGACCAAGTCCGAGGTGCGCAACCGCGTGCTGCGCGAGCAGGTCCGCATGGACGGGCGTGGCCCGCGCGACATCCGGGCGCTGACCGCCGAGGTCGGCGTGCTGCCCCGGGTGCACGGTTCGGCGCTGTTCGAGCGGGGCGAGACCCAGATCCTGGGCGTCACCACGCTGAACATGCTCCGCATGGAGCAGATGGTGGACACGCTGTCCCCCGAGAACCGCAAGCGCTACATGCACAACTACAACTTCCCGCCGTACTCGACCGGTGAGACCGGCCGGGTCGGCTCGCCGAAGCGGCGCGAGATCGGCCACGGCGCGCTCGCCGAGCGGGCACTGATCCCGGTGCTGCCGTCGCGCGAGGAGTTCCCGTACGCCATCCGGCAGGTCTCCGAGGCGCTCGGCTCCAACGGCTCCACCTCGATGGGTTCGGTCTGCGCGTCGACGCTGGGCCTGCTCTCCGCGGGTGTGCCGCTGAAGGCGCCGGTCGCCGGCATCGCGATGGGGCTCATCTCCGACGAGGTGGACGGCAAGACCCAGTACGTGACGCTGACCGACATCCTCGGTGCCGAGGACGCGTTCGGTGACATGGACTTCAAGGTCGCCGGCACGCCGGAGTTCGTCACCGCGCTCCAGCTCGACACCAAGCTCAACGGCATCCCGTCGGACGTGCTGGCCGCCGCGCTGCAGCAGGCCAACGAGGCCCGGCAGATCATCCTCGGCGTGATGAAGGCGGCGATCGAGGCTCCGGCCGAGATGTCCGACTACGCGCCGCGGGTCACCACCGTCAAGATCCCGGTGGACAAGATCGGCATGGTGATCGGCCCGAAGGGGCAGACCATCAACGCGATCCAGGACGAGACCGGCGCCGAGATCTCCATCGAGGACGACGGCACGATCTACGTCGGCGCCACCAACGGCCCGTCGGCCCAGGCGGCCGTCGACCGGATCAACGGGATCGCCAACCCGACGCTGCCGAAGCAGGGCGAGCGGTTCCTCGGCACGGTGGTCAAGACCGCCGCGTTCGGCGCGTTCATCTCGCTGCTGCCGGGCCGCGACGGTCTGCTGCACATCTCCAAGGTGGGCGACGGCAAGCGGGTCGAGCGTGTTGAGGACTTCCTCAACGTCGGCGACCGGGTCGAGGTCGAGATCGCGGACATCGACGCCCGCGGCAAGATCTACCTGGACAAGGTCCGCCCGGAGGGCGCCGAGGCGCCGGCCGCTGGCGAGGCCGCCGGTGGCGACCGGCCGGCCAGCCGTGACCGGGGCGACCGTGGTCCGCGTGACCGGGGCGACCGCGAGCGTGGCGGCGACCGGGGCGGCCGTGGCCCGGAGCGCGGTGACCGTGGCGAGGGTGGCGGCAACGGCGGCGGCGAGGGTGGCGAGGGCGGCGAGCGTCCGCGCCGCCGGACCCGGCACAGCTGACCTCCGCACATCGCATCACCCACCCCTCGTCGAACCGGGAGCACCACGTGAGTCGGGCCTTCAGTGCGCCGTTTCCACCGGATCGACGGGGGGTGGCCCCGTCTCGGGACACCGGGGCGGGCCGCTCCGGCGGCACCGCTCGGGCGGTGACCCGGACGCTCAGCGACGACCCGCTGGGCGGCACGGTACGTCGTACCGTGCTGCCCAGCGGCCTTCGTGTGCTCACCGAGGCGATTCCCGCGATGCGCAGCGTCTCCTTCGGGATCTGGGTGGCGGTGGGCTCGCGGGACGAGACCCGTCCCCAGGCCGGTGCCGCGCACTTCCTGGAGCACCTGCTCTTCAAGGGCACCCACAAGCGCACCGCGCTGGAGATCTCGTCGCAGATCGAGGCGGTGGGTGGCGAGACCAACGCCTTCACGACGAAGGAATACACCTGCTACTACGCCCGCGTGCTGGACGAGGACCTGCCGCTGGCGATCGACGTGATGTGCGACCTGGTCGCCGACTCGCTGCTGGAGCCGGCCGACGTGGAGACCGAGCGTGGCGTGATCCTGGAGGAGATCGCCATGCACGACGACGAGCCCGGTGACGAGGTGCACGACCTCTTCGCCCGCGCCGTCTACGGCGACCACCCGCTGGGCCGGCTGATCTCCGGCACCGAGGCGACCGTCACGCCGATGACCCGCCGGCAGATCCAGAGCTTCTACCGGGGGCGGTACACGGCGCCGCAGATCGTCATCGCCGCCGCCGGCAACCTCGACCACGCCACGGTGGTCAAGCTGGTCCGCCAGGCGATACGCGGCACCCCGCTGGACAGCGACCCGGCGGCCCCGGCGTCGCACCGCGCGGCCACCCCGACGGTACGCACCAAGCCGGCCACCACGCTTGTCGAGCCGAAGGAGACCGAGCAGGCGCACGTCATCCTCGGCTGCCCCGGCATCGACCGCATCGACGATCGGCGCTTCGCCCTCGGGGTGCTCAACAACGTGCTCGGCGGTGGCATGTCCAGCCGCCTGTTCCAGGAGATCCGCGAGCAGCGCGGCCTGGCGTACTCGGTCTACTCCTACGCCAGCCAGTACGCCGACAGTGGCCTGTTCGCCGTCTACGCCGGCTGCGCGCCGGGCAAGGTGGACGAGGTGCTCGCCCTGACCCGCGCCGAGTTGGCCCGGGTCGCCGCCGACGGGTTGACCGAGGCCGAGGTGGCCCGGGGCAAGGGGATGAGCAAGGGCTCGTTCGTGCTCGGCCTGGAGGACACCGGTTCCCGGATGAGCCGCCTGGCCAAGGGTGAGCTGCTCTACGGCGACCTGATGCCGGTGGACGAGCTGCTCCGTCGGGTCGACGAGGTCACCGTGGCGGACGTCAACGCGCTCGCCGCGGAACTGCTGAGCCGACCGATGTCGCTGGCCGTGGTCGGCCCGTTCGGCAAGGGCGACTTCTCCGCCTGAGGGTTGTCGCCGCCGCGTGAGCGCGTGATGGCGCTGTCGGGCAGGCGTGCTCCCGGATGGTGGGTGTGGACCCCGTCCGGCGGGAGGCGCACGTCCCGATTGGTAGGTTGTGGCGCGTGACGGACGCGCAGGAGAGAAACCCGAACGAGCCGCTGCGAGTCGGTGTGCTCGGCGCTCGGGGCCGGATGGGCATCGAGGTCTGCAAGGCGGTCGACACCGCCGACGATCTTGACCTGGTGGCAGCTGTCGACCAGGGTGACGACCTGTCCGCGGTCTCGGCCGCCGGCGCCGAGGTGGTCGTCGACTTCACCACGCCGGACGTCGTCATGGACAACCTGCGGTGGTGTGTCGAGCACGGCATCAGCGCGGTGGTCGGCACCACCGGCTTCACCGAGCAGCGCCTGGAACAGGTGCGCGGCTGGCTGGCCGGCAAGCCCGGCGTCAACGCCGTGATCGCACCCAACTTCGGCATCGGCGCGGTGCTGATGATGCAGTTCGCGGCGCGGGCCGCCCGGCACTTCGAGTCCGTCGAGATCATCGAGCAGCACCACCCGCGCAAGCTGGACGCGCCGAGTGGCACCGCCACGCACACCGCCCGGCAGATCGCCCAGGCCCGGGCCGCCGCCGGCCTCGGCCCGGTGCCGGACGCCACCCGGGACGAGGTGCCGGGCGCGCGGGGCGCCGACATCGACGGGGTACGCGTGCACGCCGTCCGTGCCACCGGCCTCGTCGCCCACCAGGAGGTGCTCTTCGGCACCACCGGCGAGACGCTGACCATCCGGCACGACTCGTACGACCGGGTGTCCTTCATGCCCGGTGTGCTGCTGGCCGTCCGCGCGGTGCGCAACCACCCCGGCCTCACCGTCGGCTTGGACGCCCTGCTCGACTGATCGCGCCCCGGTTACTGCTCCAGGACGGACAGGATGTTGCCGGCCGGGTCGGTGAACCAGGCGATCGCGGGCCCCTGCCCACGCATGATCCCCTTGTCGTCCTGCGGCATCCCGTCGTAGCGGGCGAAGCGCACCCCGCGCGTGGTCAGCTCGTCGACCGCCCGGTCCACGTCGTCGACCGGGAAGTTGAGCACCGTGTAGGTCGCTGGCGTGTGGTCGGCCTTCGGGTGGACCAGGGCCGGCGCCGAACTCATCGGTGGTGGTCAGGGCAGCCGGTCGGGCAGGCCGAAGCGGGCGAAGATCGCCGGATCCAACATGGACGTGACCCGCGTGATCCGGCCGCCGGCGACCTCGATGAACTGAATGGCGAACGGTAGGTGCCCACCGGCCGGGTCGGGCCGGTACTGGGCGAACGCCGGCCCGCCGTTGGCCGACACCGACAGGAGCCGGGAGCCACGGCAGCCCGCCCCCGGGCCGACCATCCAGCGACCGATGTCGGCCGCGCCGCGCAGCCACATCCGGTACGGCGGCATGCTCTGGATGGCGTCGGCGCGCAGCAGACCCACGAGGGCGTCGATGTCGTAGCGCTCGAAGACCCGCACGTAGCGGGCCAGCAGATCGCGTTGCTCCTCGTCCAACACAGGCGTGCTCGCCGCGTCGGCCGTTGCCACCCGGTCGGCCAGCGTCGCGCGGGCACGTTGCAGCGCACTGTTGACGGCCGGCACGCTGCTGTCGAGCAGGCCAGCGACCTCGTCGGCGTGCCACCGCAGCACGTCGCGCAGGATCAGCACCACGCGCTGGCGGGCCGGCAGGTGCTGGAGCGCGGCGACGAACGCCAACCGTACCGAATCCCGTAGCAGCGCCAGCTCCGCTGGATCCGCCGTCGGCAGCACCGCCGCGTCCGGTGCCGGCCCCACCCAGCCGGCCTCCGGATCACCCAGGGCCGCCGCCACCGGCGGTGACGGGTCGCCGAAGTCCGTCGGCAGGGCGCGCCGGTTGCGGCCGCGCAGATGGTCCAGGCAGACGTTCGTGGCGATGCGGTAGAGCCAGGTGCGCGGGCTGGACCGGCCGTCGAAGCCCTCCCACCCACGCCAGGCGCGCAGCAGGGTCTCCTGCACCGCGTCCTCGGCGTCGAACAGCGAGCCGAGCATCCGGTAGCAGTAGCCGGTCAGCTCGACCCGGTGCTCCTCCAGCCGGCCGTCGTCTGTCGGCGCCGTCACTGACGCGCTCGCTGCCCTCATGAGCCCGACCGTAGGCGAACGGTCCGACATCGGGCCGGTAGATCCGGCGGGCGCGCCGCGTCAGTCGGCGGGCTGGTCGTCCTCCCGCTCGGCCGGGACGCCGACGTGCAGGCGTACCTGCGGCACCAGCATGTCCTCGACGTCCAGCGCGCGGGCCGCGCCGTCGGCCTCCCACCCGGTGCTGGCGAGGAACTTGCGGGTCGCCTCGTCACCCTCGAACGCCCAGGCCACCGCCCGGCTCAGACCGTCCTCCCGCCACAGGTCGACGGAGGCGGCGAGCAGCCGGCTGCCGTGCCCACGTCGACCCCAGCGCGGCTCGACCAGCAGGTCGGTCACCGCCGCCACGTCCGGGCCCAGCGCCTCTTCCGGCTCGCCCGGAGCCAGCGCCTCGGCGTCGGCCGGGCCGGAGGCGGCGAAACCCACCAGATACGATTGCTCGGCCTGTTCGACGGCGACCAGCACCCGGTGCGCGGCCGAGGGCGGCTCCAGCACCGCGGCGCTCCACCGCCGGGCGAGGAACGCCTCGTCCAGGTTGTCGAGGACGTGCCGAGGCAGGATCCGACGGTACGCGACCCGCCAGGTCGCGAGTTGAATGCGTGCGATCTCGCCGGCGTCCTCGGGACGCGCCGGGCGGACGTACCCGAGAGCCATGGGACGGAAGCCTACGCAGGGCCAGGGAGGCGACGGTGGCGCAGGGTGCCAACAGGACGACCGCGCAGGTCGTGGGCGTGGTCGTGCTCGCCGCGGCGGTCACCGCGTTCCTCGCTGTGGCGGCCGTACGGCACGGCTTCTTCGACCTGAAGGTCTACTACGGCGCGTTGACCTGGTGGGTGCACGACGGCGGGGAGATCTACGACTACCTCAAACCGGGCACCCAGTACGGCTTCACCTATCCGCCGTTCGCCGCGCTGGTCATGCTGCCGATGGCGTACCTGCCGTGGACGGCGGCGATCGTGGTGAGCGTGCTGGCCAGCGTGGTCACCACGACGGTGCTGATCTGGTGGCTGGTCGACCCGATCGCCCGTCGGGCCGGGTGGACCCGCTGGTTCGCCCTGGCCGTGGCGCTCTGCCTGGCCGCCGCCTTCGAACCGATGCGGGAGACGGTCAACTTCGGTCAGGTCAACACCCTGCTGCTCTTCCTGGTGGCGGTGGACCTGCTGCGGCTGCTGCCGGCCGGCAACCGGTGGGCGGGTGTGGGCGTCGGCCTGGCCACCGCGATCAAGCTGACCCCGGGCATCTTCATCGTCTATCTGCTGGTCACCGGGCGGTGGCGGGCCGCGCTGACCGCCAGCGGCGTGGCCGCCGGTGTCACCCTGCTGGCCGGGGCGCTCTTCCCGGACGCGTCGCGGGAGTTCTGGACCGAGGCGCTGTGGAACACCGGCCGGGTCGGCGAACTGGCCTTCGTCTCCAACCAGTCGCTGCGCGGGGTGGTCGCCCGGCTCGACCCGCAGCACCCGAGCACCCTGCTCTGGCTGCTGCTGGTGCTCGCCACCCTGGCGCTCTGGGCCTGGCGGTCCCGGGCCGCCGTCGCGGCCGGCGACGAGGCGACCGGTCTGGCGCTGACCGGCGCGGTGATGTGCCTGGTCAGCCCCGTCACCTGGGTGCACCACCTGGTCTGGTTGCTGCCCGCGCTGATCCTGCTGGTCGACAACGCGATGGCCGCGCCGGCCGGCCGCCGTCGGCTGGTCCTGCTGGCCGCCGCGACCATCGGGTACGCGCTGCTGATCAGCCGTACCGTGTGGTTCTGGGAGAAGGACTTCACCGGCGTCGACGGCTTCCTGGGCAGCAACGCGTACGTCTGGATCAGCCTCGCGCTGCTGGCCTTCCTGCCGATCCGCCGGTGGCTGACCCCGCACGGGTCAGTCGTCGAGGCGTCCGGCGTACCGCAGCTCGGCCAACCCGACCGGCCCGCGCCCGCCGGCGAGCGGCACCTGATAGGTCGCCTGCTCACCGTCCGGTGACAATCCGGCCCGCTCGCAGAACCGGCGTGCCCGCACGTTGTCCGCCAGCACCCACAGCCGGTATCCGGTCCAGCCCTGCTCGCCGAGCCCGGCCTGGGCGGCGGCGAACAGCGCGGCGGCTGTCCCGTCACCCCAGAACGCCGGCTCGACGTAGAGCGCCAGCACCTCGCCGACGGCCGGGTCCAGGTCGTCCCGGTCCTGGTTGCGGCGGTACGGCCCGAACGTGGTGAAGCCGATGACCAGGCCGTCCACCTCGCCGAGCAGAGTGGTGAACGGGTGCTCCGGGTCGGCGGTGCCGACGTCACGGCGGCGCTGTGCCCAGGCCGCCACGTTGAGCCGTCCCAGCACCTCGTCCGGCATGAACCCGGCGTAACCCGCCTGCCAGCCGTGCACGTGCACCCGGGCGACCGCGTCGGCGTCGTCCGGCTCCTCCCGGCGGATCGTCAGCATTGCACCGTTCTATGCCCCGTGATGGTCGGAGTCCAGCTTCCCGCACCGGCGTCGTACCCATGATTTAAGGTCGCCGACGATGACCGCACCGGAATCACTCTCGCTCGCCCAGGCCCGGCGGGTGGCTCTCGCCGCCCAGGGCTTCGCCGACCCGGCACCGGCCGGCGTGCCCACCCGCCGGCACCTGCGCCGGGTCCTCGACCGGGTCGGGCTGATCCAGATGGACTCGGTAAACGTGCTGCAACGCGCGCACTACCTGCCGCTCTACAGCCGGCTCGGCCCGTACCCGACCACGCTGCTCGACCAGGCCGCCTACCGCCGACCCCGCGAGCTGTTCGAATACTGGGGCCATGAGGCGTCGCTGGTCCCGGTCGGGCTGCACCCGCTGCTGCGCTGGCGCATGGCCCGCGCGCACAGCGAGTCCTGGGGCGGCATGCGGCGCATCGCCGAGGAGCAGCCGGAGCTGGTCGCCTGGGTGCGCGACGAGGTGGCTGCCCGTGGTCCCTTGACCGCGGCCGAGATCGAGCACGACGCGCCCCGGGAGACCGGCAACTGGGGGTGGAACTGGTCGGCGGTGAAGCGGGCGCTGGAGTTCCTGTTCTGGGCCGGCGAGGTGACGGCCGCCGAGCGCAGCACCTCCTTCGCCCGCCGCTACGACCTGCCCGAGCGGGTGCTCCCGCCGGCCGTGCTGGCCGAGCCCACCCCGACCGACGCCGAGGCGTACCGCAGCCTGGTGGCCCTCGCCGCGCGGTCGCTCGGGGTGGCCGCCGAGCCGGAGCTGCGCGACTACTTCCGACTGCCGCTGGCCGGTGCCCGCCAGGCCATCGCGGAGCTGGTCGAGGCCGGTGAGCTGGTGCCGGTCAGCGTGGCGGGCTGGCGCCAGCCCGCCTGGCTGCACGCGTCCGCCCGACTGCCCCGGTGGGTTCGAGGCAACACGCTGGTCAGCCCGTTCGACCCGCTGATCTGGGAGCGGGCCCGCACCGAACGGCTCTTCGACTTCACCTACCGCATCGAGATCTATGTGCCGGCGCCGCAGCGGGTCTACGGCTACTACGTGCTGCCGTTTCTGCAGGGCGACAGGTTCACCGCCCGGGTCGACCTGAAGGCCGACCGCAAGGCCGGGGTGCTGCTGGTGCCGGCCGCGTGGGTCGAGCCCGGGGCCGACCCGGGGGAGACCGCCGTCGCCCTCGCGGCCGAGCTGTACCGGCTCGCCGGCTGGCTGGGGCTGAGCGCGGTGGCACCGCCCACCGCCGGTGACCTGGCCGGCCCGCTCACCGCCGCGTTGGCCGGCGTGTCCGGTGTACCGTGAGCGCGTGACGAGCGCTCCCGGACCGGTCGACCAGCCGACGCCCGCCCCCGGGGCGGTCCGCACGGTGCCGGCAGAAGCTGACGCTGCCGGTGGAACTGGTCCTGCCGGGTGGCCGGCGAGCCCGCCGGCTGGCTACGGCTACCCAGCCCCGGAGCCGGACCGGCTGACCCGGTTCGTGTTGCGGCTCTACGAGCGTTCGCCACGCTGGGCGGTGCCGTTGGCCGCGGTCGGCTGCGTCGCCGCCGGCATGGGTTACGCGCTGCTGAGCAACCCGACCCACGCCGACCCGGATGCTGCGCCGACCTGCCTGCTCAAGCTGACCACCGGGCTGGACTGTCCGGGCTGCGGCGGCACCCGCGCCCTCTGGTACGTGCTGCACGGCGACCTGCCGGCCGCTGCCCGGCACCACTTCCTGTTCGTCTTCGCGGTTCCGTTCCTGGCGTACCTCTTCGTCGCCTGGGCGGGCAACCAGGCGTTCGGCTGGAGGCTGCCCGAGCTGCGGATCAGCTCCAAGGTCATCGGTGGTTTCCTGGCCGCGTGGCTCGCCTTCTCGGTGCTGCGCAACCTGCCCTGGGCGCCGTTCACCTCGTTCTACGTCTGAGCCCTACCTCTGAGCGCTCCGCCCGCCCGACGCGGTGGTCTGTCGGTGCACGTCGGCCTGTCGATTTGCGGCGGCCTGTCGGTTCGCGGCGGCCTGTCGGTTCGCGGCGGCCTGTCGGTTCGCGGCGCTGGCGGTTCACGCGTCGTCGGTTCGCGGCTGCCGGCCCGGCCGGCAGGTGTTGCTCGCGCCCTTTGGAGCTGAACCGTTTAGGACATCGCCTGTTTCCTCCGGCCGTCACTGCCGACCAGCTGTCCAATTTCTCGCCCGCAGCCCGCAGCCCGCAGCCCGCAGCCCGCAGCCCGCAGCCCGCAGCCCGCAGCCCGCCGCCCGCCCGGACCCCGCGCTGCTGTCGCGGACCCGCGCGGAGACTGCTCGTCCGCGCAGGGATGGCTGATGTCGTAGACGATTCAGCTCCAAAGGACGCGGCCAGTAGTGGCCGCCCTGGCCGCGATGCTTCGGCGGTGGAGTTCCGGGCCGTGGTGCCGGGGCCGCGACGCCTTCGCCGCGATGCCTCGGCGGTGGGGTTCCGGGCGGTGATGCGGGGCGGCGATGCCTTCGCCGTGATGCCGCGGCGGTGGGGTTGCGGGCCGTGGTGCCGGGGCGGCGGTGCCTTCGCCGTGATGCCTTGGTGGTGGGTTGCGGGCCGTGGTGCCTTCGCCGCGATGCCCCGGCGGTGAGGTCCCGGGTCACGGGCGGCCCCGCCGCGACCTCCTGGCCGCGACCTCCTGGCCGCGACGTTCTGGCCGCGACTCCCTGGCCACGACGCACCAGCCCGCCCCCCGGGGTTTCGGCTCCGGGGCCGTCTGAGTGATCGACATTGCACGGGGTGAGTCTGAGTTGGGCCGAGGGGCGGCGCGCCACTACAGTGCCAGGAATGCCGGAGATGGTGCAGCCCCAGGTCAAGTTGATCGCGTGGACCCAGTTCGCGGCCCCGGACGACGTGCCGTGGTCGACCGATGCCGAGGGCGGTCAGGCGCTCGCCGAGTTCGCCGGTCGGGCGTGTTACCAGTCCTGGAAGAAGCCGAACCCGGCGACCGCCACCAACGCCGGTTATCTCGCGCACATCCTTGAGGTCGGCCACCTGAGCGTGCTGGAGCACGGCTCGGTGACCTTCTACTTCACCGGGGTGTCCCGCTCCTTCACCCACGAGCTGATCCGGCACCGGCACTTCTCGTACTCCCAGCTGTCCCAGCGCTACGTCCCGGAGCGGGACGCGGCCATGGTCGAGCCGGCGGTGATCGCCGACGACCCGGAGCTGCACAAGAAGTTCACCGAGGCCGCCGAGGCGAGCGTGCGGGCGTACACCGAGCTGTTGGAGGGCCTGGAGAAGCGGTTCTCCGACGAGCCGAACCCGACGCTGCGCCGCAAGCAGGCCCGGCAGGCGGCCCGCGCGGTGCTGCCCAACGCCACCGAGACCCGGATCGTGGTCAGTGGCAACTACCGGGCGTGGCGGCACTTCGTCGCGATGCGTGCCACCGAGCACGCCGACGTGGAGATCCGTGAGCTGGCCGTGGAGTGCCTGCGCCAGCTGCAGGGGGTCGCCCCGAACGTCTTCGCCGACTTCGTGATCTCCACGCTGGCGGACGGGACCGAGGTGGCGGCCAGCCCTCACGAGGCATCCTGAGCCCTTCCCCGGCTGGCCCCGGCCGGTCGTCCGCTAGGTTGGAGGGTATGACGCACGACCACCCCGACACCGGCGCCCGAGCGGTGTCCCGCCCCTTCGGGCGGTTGCTCACGGCCATGGTGAGCCCGTTCACCCCCGACGGCTCGCTCGACCTCGACGGCGCCGCCCGGCTGGCGACTCACCTGGTCGACGAGCAGGGCAACGACGCGCTGGTCATCAACGGCACCACCGGTGAGTCACCGACCACCACCGACGCGGAGAAGGAACGCCTGATCCGGGCCGTGGTGGAGGCCGTCGGTGACCGCGCCAAAGTGGTCGCCGGGGTCGGCACCAACGACACCCGGCACACCATCGAGCTGGCCGCCACCGCCGAGAAGGCGGGCGCGCACGGTCTGCTGGTGGTCACCCCGTACTACAACAAGCCGCCGCAGAGCGGGCTGCTGCGGCACTTCACCGCGGTGGCCGACGCCACCGGCCTGCCGGTGATGCTGTACGACATCCCGCACCGCTCCGGCGTGCCGATCGACACCGAGACGCTGGTCCGGCTCGCCGAGCACGGCCGGATCGTCGCGGTCAAGGACGCCAAGGGCGACCTGACCGCCACCAGCTGGGTGACCAGCCGAAGCTCCCTCGCCTTCTACAGCGGTGAGGACGCGCTCACCCTGCCGGCGCTGGCCGTCGGCAGCGTGGGCCTGGTCGGCACCTCGACGCACTTCACCGGGGCGCTGACCGCACAGATGATCGAGGCGTACGACGCGGGGGACATGCCGGCCGCGCTTGCCCTGCACCGGCGGCTGCTGCCGCTGTTCACCGGCATCTTCCGTACCCAGGGCACCATCCTGGTGAAGGCGGGCCTGGCGTCGCTGGGCCTGCCGGCCGGCCCGGTGCGACCCCCGCTGGTGGACGCCACCAACGACGAGATCGCCCAGCTGCGCGCGGACTTCGCGGCAGCGGGCCTGGAGCTGCCCGAATGATCGAACGACACGATGGGCGCCGAGTGATGGCGTCGCAGAATGAGGTGGACGCGTGACCGAGGCGCACATCGAGGCGGAACTGCCCCCGCCGCTGCCGGAAGGGGGCCTGCGGATCATCCCGCTCGGCGGGCTCGGCGCCATCGGTCGGAACATGACCGTCTTCGAATACGACGGCAAGCTGCTGATCGTCGACTGTGGGGTGCTCTTCCCCGACGTCGAACAGCCGGGCGTGGACCTGATCCTGCCCGACTTCGGGCCGATTCTCGACCGGCTGGCCGACGTCCAGGCGATCGTGCTGACCCACGGCCACGAGGACCACATCGGCGCGGTGCCGTACCTGCTCGCCCACAAGCCCGACATTCCGCTGGTCGGCTCACAGTTCACCCTCGCCCTGGTCGAGGCGAAGCTGGCCGAGCGGCGCATCCAGCCCTACACGTTGACCGTGCGGGAGGGCGGCCGGGAGCGGCTCGGCCCGTTCGAGTGCGAGTTCTTCGCCGTCAACCACTCGATTCCGGACGCGCTCGCCGTGGCCATCCGTACCCCGGCGGGCCTGGTGCTGCACACCGGCGACTTCAAGATGGACCAGCTTCCGCTGGACGGCCGGATCACCGACCTGGCGGGCTTCGCGCGGCTCGGCGCCGAGGGCGTCGACCTGCTGCTGTCCGACTCCACGAACGCGGAGATCCCCGGCTTCGTCACCCCGGAGCGGGAGATCGGGCCGGTGCTCGACTCGATCTTCGCGAAGGCCAAGGGCCGGATCATCGTGGCCTCGTTCGCCTCGCACGTGCACCGGGTGCAGCAGGTCTTCGACTCCGCCGCGGAGCACGGCCGCAAGGTCGCGCTGATCGGCCGGTCGATGGTCCGCAACATGGGCATCGCCCGGGACCTGGGCCTGCTCAACATCCCGGCCGGCCTGGTCATCGGGATCGACGAGGCGACCACGCTGCCTCCCGACCAGATCGTGCTGATGTCCACCGGTTCGCAGGGCGAGCCGATGAGCGCGTTGGGCCGGATGGCCAGCGGCGACCACCGGCACATCACGATCGCCCCCGGCGACACGGTGGTGTTGGCCTCGTCGCTGGTGCCGGGCAACGAAACCTCGGTCTACCGGGTGATCAACCGGCTCGCCCGGGCCGGTGCGGTGGTCGTGCACAAGGACGTGGCGAAGGTGCACGTCTCAGGGCACGCCCCCGCCGGAGAGCTGCTCTACCTGCTCAACGTGGTCCGGCCCAGCAACCTGATGCCGGTGCACGGCGAGTGGCGTCACCTGCGGGCCCACGCCCGGCTCGGCATCGAGTCCGGGGTCGCCGCCGACCGGGTGGTGATCTGCGAGGACGGCGACGTGGTCGACCTGGTCGAGGGCCGCGCCAGCCTGGTGGGGCACGTCAAGAGCAAGTACGTCTACGTCGATGGCCTCGCCGTCGGCGACGTCAGCGAGTCGTTGCTCACCGAGCGGCGGATCCTCGGTGACGGCGGCTTCATCGCCACCACCGTGGTCGTCGACTCGGTCACCGGCAAGGTGGTCGCCGGCCCGACGCTGTCCGCGAAGGGCTTCTCCGAGGACCCGGAGGCGTTCAACCCGGTGGTTCCGCTGGTCACCGAGGCGCTCAACCGGGCCGCCGCCGACGGCATCACCGACCCGCACCAGCTCCAGCAGATCGTCCGGCGGACCGTTGGGCGGTGGGTCAACGACAAGTACCGGCGTCGGCCCATGATCGTGCCCACCGTCGTCGAGGTCTGAGCAACGTCGCGCTGACGCCGGTCCACCCTGTTCGGGGTGGACCGGCGTCGCCGTCTCCGCTGCGGCCCGCCGGAGTCAGGGCAGCGCGGCGACGGCCTCGGCGTACGCCACGCCGGTGGCGACGGCGGCGTCCACCAGGACCCTGATCTGCGCTGGCGCCACCCCGTGGGTCAGGTCGGTGGCCACGTCGCCGGCCAGCACGATCTCGGGGCCGAGGTCGTGCGCGTACGCCTTGGGCAGCAGCCGGTCGTGGTTCCACGCGTTGCAGAAGGCGTACGCCTCGGCGCGGCGCTCCGCCGGCAGTCGACGGGCTGCCATCGCCCGGGTGTGCAGCACCTCGCCGCGCTCGCCGGCCCGGCGGAACTGGATCAGCGCCGCACCCCACCGCCCGACCACGGTGCCGTCCTCGTCGACCACGTACTGATCGCCGCGCCGATCCAGCGCACTGGTGATCAGATCGAGGGTGAAGCCCGTCACCTCGTGCTCGGGGTACGCGTCGGCGCCCGGCGGACCGGCGTCGTCGGTGTCGTCGGTGTCGGTCTCGTCGTCCCGCACGGGCAGCGGCATCGACGCCGGGACTGGGCGTTCGGCCAGCCAGGCCGCCATCCTTCCGGAGTGGTGACCGGTCCCGTTGCGGGCGTCGAAGCTGCCCGCCAGTTCGCTTGCCACGCCGAGCAGCAGCGCGCCGAGGGCGGCGACGTCGAGGTCGGCGGCCGGGCGTTCGCCGTACGCCGGGCGGCGCACCGTCCGTCCACCGAGGCCGGCGTCCCCGGCCAGCCCGCAGAGCAGCGCCCCGGCGGCGGCGAACTCCATCGCCGCGTGGTCGTCGGTGGGTTGGTCCAGCCGGGGCAGTTGCGCGGCCAGGATGGCCAGGCCGCGTTCCAGATGGCCGCCGAGCGCGCAGAACCTCAGGTGCGTGGCGAGGTGCGGGAACGCGGCGCGTTCGCGCCGGTGCCTCCGGTACGCCCGCACGTGTGCCGCCGCGGCCCGGGTCGGATCGCCGGCCCGCAGCTCGGGCAACAGCCCGGCGACCAGCGATCGCTCGGGCTGGTCGGTGCAGCCGTCCGCGGCGGCGGGCTGCCGCAGCTCGGTGAGGGCCGAGTGCCACTCACCCCAGCCGGCGAGCAACTCCGCGCGCCGGGCCGGGGCGCAGCCCGCGCAGCCGCCGGCCGGCCCGGGGCGTGTGCCGGTCCACCGCTGGTAGAAGTGGCGGGCGGTGGGCTCGTCGCCGAGGTGGTCGGCGATCCGGCAGCGCAGCTCGGCGACGGTCGGCGCGTCGGGTCCGTCCGCTCCCACCCGCAGCGCCAGGTCGTCGAGCAGGGCCCGGGTCTGGTCCAGCCCCACCCGGGGGGTGCCGAGCAGCGCCTCCACCGCGTACCGCTGGTAGCGCAGCAGCAGCGCGGCCTCCGCGTCGGTGAGCAGCCCTGGCCAGTGGTCGGCGGCGGCCAGGCAGCGCCGTACCGGCTCGACCAGACGCCACCGCTCGCCGTGCAGCAGGTACGCCTCGATCAGCGCGATCCGGGCGTCCACCGCGGACCGGACGTCCCCGGCGGCGTCGGCCCGCTCGGCGACCCGTTCCAGGGCGACCAGCCGGGCCTGGCCGTCGGGCAGGTCCCGGGCGTCGACGAGCGCGGCCACCAGCGCCGGAGCGCGGGCCGCGGCCCGGCTGCCGGTGCCCGACGCGCCGGGCTCACCGGCCCGTTCGGTACGGCTGCCGGTGGCCTCGTCCCGCCCGGTCATGCCGACACCGCACCGGGCAGCCGGCCGACCGCCATGGCGAGCTGGCACCCGGCCGTGATGCCGCAGTCAAGCAGTTGGTCGAGCTGGTGCGGGGTCACTCCGCGCTCCAGGTCGGTGATGACCTCGCCGCAGATCTGGGCCCGACCGTCGTCGTCGACGTGCACGAACGCCTTGGGCCAGAGCCGGTCGTGGTTCCACGAGTTGCAGAAGGCGTACAGGGAGGGCACCTGCTCGATGTCGAAGGTGGCCGTGACCATGGTGCGGACCTGCAACAACTCGCCGTCTGCGCCGAGGCGCAGGAACCAGATGAGATTGTCGTCGAAGCGGCCCACCAGGTCGCCGTTGACGGCCCGACCGACCGGCCGGCCCCGAGCGGCCAGCACCGCGGCGACCAGGTCGCCGGTCAGCGGGCGCAACGTGCCGGGGTGCCCGGCCAGCGGATCGTCCTCGAATCCGGGCGGCGCCATCGGGCTTCCCTTCTGAGGCGGATATCACGACCGGCGGCGGGGTCCGTGCTGCGACGCGCGGACACGACCCGGAAAAGCGGCGTTCTGCCCGGCCCCACCGTTACCGTGACTCTATGGCGGGCCGTACCTCTCAGGCGAGCCGGCGACGCGGCGCGTCGCCGCGCGGTGGCACCAACAGCCGTGCTCGTCAACCGGCGAAGAAGACCCGGGCGCCGGTCCGGCGGCGCACCACGCCCGCGCGACCGGGGCCGGCCGTCTACGTGGGCCGCGCCATCGGTGCACTGTGGATGGGCGTGGCCCACGGAGTGGGTTGGACGATGCGGGCCGCTGGCCGGCAGGCTGCCTCCGCCCGTGACCTCGACCCCGAGCACCGCCGCGACGGGGCGGGGCTGCTGCTGTTCGGGCTGGCTCTGCTCAGCGCCGTGGCGCTCTGGTTGTCCGGAGCGGGCCCGGTTGGTGCGCGCCTGGCCGACACGGTCCGGCTGTTCCTGGGTGCGATCTCCGTGGTGGTGCCGGTGCTGCTGATGATCGGGGCCTGGCGGTTGATGCGCCAGCCGGCCGACCCGGCGCACCGGGGCCGGGGGTTGATCGGTTGGGGCTCGCTGCTGGTGTCGACCGCCGCGCTGCTCCAGATCGGTCAGGACCCGACCGACCCGGTGCAGCGCGACTTCGCCGGCGGTCTGGTCGGCGCGGGCGTCGGTGGTCTGCTGGAACGCGCGGTCACCGCCTGGGTGGCGGTGCCGCTGCTGATCCTGCTGCTGCTCTTCGGCCTGCTCGTGGTGACCGCGACGCCGATCAACAAGATCCCCGAGCGGCTGGGTCTGCTCGCCGGTGGTCTGGTCGCCCCGCCGGACGCTGGCGAGGACGTGGACGAGACGGCGGTCCGGCCGGCGCGCAAGCGGCCCGCGAAGCGGATGCCGCCGCCGGTGGACCCGGACGACTTCGACGACCTGGAGGGCGCCGACCTCCAGGAGACCATGGTGCTGCCGCGCAAGGCGCCGGCGAAGGTGCCGGCCAGCCGCAAGCCGGCCGAGCCGCCGGAGCACTCGCCCGCGCCAACCCGGGCGGAGCAGTTGGCGCTGACCGGCCTGGCCGGCGACTACACCCTGCCGCCGGCCAACATGCTCAGCGCCGGCGCCGCCGCGAAGACCCGCAGCAAGGCCAACGACGAGGTGATCGCGGCGCTGACCGGCGTGTTCGACCAGTTCGACGTGGACGCGGCGGTCACCGGCTTCACCCGGGGGCCGACGGTCACCCGGTACGAGGTGGAGCTGGGGCACGGCGTCAAGGTCGAGCGGATCACCCAGTTGTCCCGCAACATCGCGTACGCGGTGAAGTCGCCGGACGTACGGATCCTCAGCCCCATCCCGGGCAAGAGCGCGGTCGGCGTGGAGATCCCCAACACCGACCCGGAGAACGTGGCGCTCGGTGACGTGCTGCGCTCGCGGGCGGCGACCAGCGACCATCACCCGATGGTGGTGGCGCTCGGCAAGGACATCGAGGGCGGCTACGTGGTGGCCAACCTCGCCAAGATGCCGCACATCCTGATCGCCGGGGCCACCGGCGCCGGCAAGTCGTCCTGCCTCAACACGCTGCTGGTGTCCATCCTCACCCGGGCCACCCCGGATGAGGTGCGGCTGCTGCTGATCGACCCGAAGCGGGTCGAGATGACCGGCTACGAGGGCATCCCGCACCTGGTCACCCCGATCGTGACAAACGCCAAGAAGGCGGCCGACTCGCTGGACTGGGTCGTCCGCGAGATGGACATGCGCTACGACGACCTCGCGGCAAACGGGGTCCGGCACATCGACGACTTCAACCGTAAGGTCCGCAACGGCGAGATCAAGGCACCGCCCGGCAGTGAACGGGAGATGCGCCCGTACCCGTACCTGCTGGTGATCGTGGACGAGTTGGCCGACCTGATGATGGTTGCGCCGCGCGACGTGGAGGACTCGGTCGTCCGGATCACCCAGCTGGCCCGGGCCGCCGGCATCCACCTGGTGTTGGCCACCCAGCGGCCCTCGGTCGACGTGGTGACCGGTCTGATCAAGGCGAACGTGCCGTCCCGGCTGGCGTTCGCGACCTCGTCCCTCGCGGACTCGCGGGTCATCCTGGACCAGCCGGGCGCGGAGAAGCTGCTCGGCCGGGGCGACGGGCTCTTCCTGCCGATGGGCGCGTCGAAGCCGGTACGGATCCAGGGCGCCTGGGTCACCGAACGCGAGATCGCCGACGTGGTGAAGTTCTGCAAGGACCAGCGCGAGCCGGAGTTCCGCAAGGACGTGCTGGCCCCGGCCCAGGAGAACAAGAAGAAGATCGACGAGGACATCGGCGACGACCTCGACCTGCTGGTGCAGGCGGTGGAGTTGGTGGTCACCTCCCAGTTCGGCTCGACCTCGATGCTCCAGCGCAAGCTGCGGGTGGGCTTCGCGAAGGCGGGCCGTCTGATGGACCTGATGGAGACCCGTGGCGTGGTCGGGCCGTCCGAGGGTTCGAAGGCTCGTGACGTGCTGGTCAAGCCGGACGAGCTGGAGGACGTCCTGGCCGGCCTGCGCGGCGACGTGGACTGACCCGGCGGGCGCTCTCGGTGTGATCGGGCACCATCGACCGGGGAAACACGACGGGCCCGCCGGCAACCGGCGGGCCCGCGACAGTTCAGGGCTCAGTTGTTGATCAGCGCGCCGATGATCACCAGGCTGATGATCGCGGCGACGACGCTGGCCACGGCCGCGTACCAGCCCAGCGGCTTGTCGCCGAGCACGGCGCCGACGACACCCGCGATCACGCCGAGCACGCCGAAGATGATCGGGTTGAGCAACAGGGCGAGCACCGCGAAGACGAAGCCCACGATGGTGACGATCCGGGCGGCGCTGCTGCGCGGGCGGGCGGTGCTGGGCATGTCGGCCATGTCTGCCTCCGGTTGAGAGCCTGTAGTGACAAAACGGTCACTACCCACTTCAGCAGTCGATCACGCATGCCCGCGCGGCTCTTCAGTGGTAGATCTTCAGGCCGACCACGCCAGCGACCACCAGCAGCAGGCAGAGAATCCGGGGCAGGCTCGCCGACTCGCCGAGCGCTAACATCCCGACCAGTGCGGTGCCGACCGCGCCGATGCCGACCCAGACCACGTACCCGGTGCCGACCGGAATATCCCGCAGCGCGTACGCCAGCCCGCCCATGCTCAGGACCAGGGCCACCACGAACACCACTGTCGGGACCAGCCGGCTGAAGCCGGCGCTGCGGTCCAGGGCGATCGCCCAGGCCGTCTCCAACAGTCCCGAGATCACCAGTACGAGCCAGGCCATCGTTCACCTCACGCAGAGCCCGGGGCTGCCGCGCCGGGACGAGTCGAGTCGGTACGTCACGCGGGGCGTCTTGGCCTGACCGGGTACGCCCACCACTCGTCCGGAGCGGCCACGGGCATCCGGGGCCACCACCGCCGACGCTAGCACCGGCCCCGGCGGCCGGGCCGTGACTCCCGCCACGGCCGTTTGACCTCTACCTCACTTCAACTTGCAGTATGGCCACCATGACCCTGCTCTACGCCGACGCCGAGGTCGCTGCCTTCCTGGACGCCACCACCACGGTCGACGCAATGCGCGCCGCCCTGGTGGCCGCGTACGACGGACGACTGGTCGCCCCGCCCCGGGCCGCCGCCCCGCTCGGCGGAGGGCGGATGGTGCTCACCGCCGGGCACCTGGTCGGCGAGTGGTACGGCTTCCGCTCGTACGACACGTTCGGCCATCCGCAGGGCGAGCAGTTGGTGGTGCTGCACGACGCCCGCACCGGCGCCGTCCGCGCGGTCGCGGTCGGCGAGGAGTTGGGCTCACGACGTACCGGCGGGTTGGGTGGCGTCGCGGTCGACGCGCTGGCCCGACCGGACGCGGCGACCCTCGGGGTGATCGGCTCCGGCCGTCAGGCGTGGACCCAGGTCTGGGCGGCCGCCGCCGTCCGCCCGCTGCGCGAGGTGGTGGTGCACAGCCGCTCGGCCGCCCGGCGGGACGCCTTCGCCGCCCGGGTACGCGCCGAACTGGGCGTGCCGGCCCGCGCGGTCGCCGACCCCGGCGCGGCGGTGCGCGGGCGGGACGTGGTGGTGCTCGCCACCACCAGCGTGACCCCGGTCGTGCGCGCCGTCGACCTGAGCCCCGGCACGCACGTCAGCGCGGTCGGCTTCAAGCAGCGGGACCGCAGCGAGTTCGGCACCGACCTGCTGGACGCCGCCGAGTTGCTGGTCACCGACTCACCGGCCCAGGCCGCGGACTACCAGCCGCCGATGCTCGCCGCCGAACCCCCGTACGCCAATCGGTTGCGCGACCTGGGCGGCATTCTGGCCGGCGCGGTCCCCGGCCGGACCTCGGCGGACCAGGTTTCCGTCTTCTGCTCCACCGGCCTGGCCGGCACCGAGGTCTTCCTGCTCGACGCGCTGACCCGGGTGGGGGCCGCGACCCGCTGAGCGGCGGTTGCCGGGCACCGGCGTGACCACCGTCGCGCGGGATACGCCGGTCGGCAGGTCGCCCCGCGTGCGTGGGGTTCCCTGATCGGCCCGGTACCCTCGGATGGTGTCTGCCACCTCCCCTTCCGCTGCCGAGGGCCGCCGTGTAGCCCTGCTCACCCTGGGCTGTGCCCGCAACGAGGTCGACTCGGAGGAGCTGGCCGCCCGGCTGCACGCCGACGGCTGGCAGGTGACCACCGACGGCGAGGGCGCTGACGTGGTGGTCGTCAACACCTGCGGCTTCGTGGAGAAGGCCAAGCAGGACTCCATCCAGACCCTGCTCGCCGCCGCCGGGACGGGCGCCAAGGTGGTGGCCGCCGGCTGCATGGCCGAGCGGTACGGCAAGGAGCTGGCCGACAGCCTGCCCGAGGCGCAGGCGGTGCTGAGCTTCGACGACTACCCGGAGATCGCCGCCCGGCTGGACGCCGTCGTCGCCGGTGAGCAGGTCACCTCGCACACTCCCCGGGACCGCCGCGAGCTGCTGCCGCTGACCCCGGTGAAGCGACGCGACGCCGCCGTTTCGCTGCCCGGGCACGGCACCGTCGCCCGGACGGCCGTCGACGCCGACGAGCACACCCCGGCGCACCTGCGTCAGGTGCTGCGCCGCCGACTGGACACCGGCCCGGTCGCGTCGCTGAAGCTGGCCAGTGGTTGCGACCGCCGCTGCGCGTTCTGCGCCATCCCCGCGTTCCGTGGGGCGTTCGTCTCGCGTACGCCCGACGAGCTGCTCGCCGAGGCGGAGTGGCTGGCCAAGACCGGCGTACGGGAGTTGGTGCTGGTCAGCGAGAACTCCACCTCGTACGGCAAGGACCTGGGCGACCCCCGGGCGCTGGAGAAGCTGCTGCCGCAGCTCGCCGCGGTGTCCGGCATCGTCCGGGTGCGGGTGAGCTACCTCCAGCCGGCCGAGACCCGGCCCGGGTTGGTCGAGGCGATCGCCGGCACGCCCGGGGTGGCCCCGTACTTCGACCTGTCGTTCCAACACTCCAGCGAGCCCGTGCTGCGCCGGATGCGGCGTTTCGGCTCCACCGACCGGTTCCTGGAGCTGCTGGCGGGTGCCCGCGCGTTGGCTCCGGACGCGGGCGCGCGGAGCAACTTCATCGTCGGCTTCCCCGGCGAGACGCGGGCCGACGTCGACGAGCTGATCCGCTTCCTGACCGAGGCACGGCTGGACGCGATCGGCATGTTCGACTACAGCGACGAGGACGGCACCGAGGCCGCCGGTCTGCCCGGCAAGGTGTCCGCCGCGACCATCAAGCGGCGCTACGACCGGCTCAGCGCGCTCGCCGACGAGCTCTGCTCGCAGCGGGCCGAGGATCGCCTCGGCTCGACCGTCGAGGTGCTTGTCGACTCGATCGCCGACGGCGTGGTCGAGGGTCGGGCGGCGCACCAGGCGCCGGAGGTGGACGGCTCCACCACCCTGGTCGCCCCGGCCGAGGGCGGGGTCGACCTGGCCGCGCTGCGCCCGGGTGACCTGGTACGGGCCACGGTGACCGGCACCGAAGGGGTGGATCTGCTCGCGGTGCCGGATGAGATGATCTCGGCGGCGCCCGGCGCGGCACGGTGACGGCGGGGCCGAGCGGAGCGGGGGAGCCAGGTGGCGCGATGCCGGAGACGCCACGGCGATCCGAGCGGGGTGAGGCGGTGACCGGGGCGACGGAGTCGACGCCGGCCCGGGTGGTCCCGCAGGTTCCCGTGCTCAACGCGGCCAACGCGCTGACCGCGCTGCGGCTGGCGCTGGTGCCGGTCTTCGCCGCGTCGGTGATCACGTCCGAGATGACCCACGCCGGCTGGCAGATGGCAGCCTGCCTGATCTTCGCGGTGGCCTCGGCGACCGACCTGGTGGACGGCTGGATCGCCCGCCGGTTCGCTCTGGTCACCTCGGTCGGCAAGGTCGCCGACCCGATCGCCGACAAGGCGCTCACCGGCGCGGCACTGCTGTTGCTCTCCTGGTACGACCGGCTGCCCTGGTGGGTGACGGCGCTGATCCTCGTCCGCGAGGTGGGCATCACGGGGCTGCGGTTCTGGGTGATCCGGCACGGCGTGATCGCGGCCAGCCGGGGTGGCAAGGTCAAGACCGCGCTCCAGATCCTGGCCATCGCCTGGTACCTCTGGCCGCTGCCGGCCGCCCTCGTCGCCGTCGGCCCCTGGATCATGGCCGCCGCCGTCCTGGTGACGGTCGCCACCGGCTTCGACTACATAGCCCAGGCGCTCCGGCTCCGACACCGCCGCTGACCCACCGTCCGGGTCAGGCAGGGTTGGGGTGGGACTGGTGGGGAAGGACGGGTTCTATGGCGCGGGATTCTGAGTCTGGGCGGTTGACGGGTAGTCCCGCGGCCGCGGTGGTGCACAGTTTGGCGCAGCGGCACGAGACCCTCGCCACGGTCGAGTCGCTCACCGGGGGCCTGCTCGCCGCCTCGGTCGTGGAGATCGCCGGCGTCAGCGGGATCTACCAGGGCGGGCTGGTGGTCTACGCCACCGAGCTGAAGGCCACGCTGGCCGGCGTGTCGGGCGAGCTGCTGGCCGAGCGCGGCCCGGTGGACCCGGACGTGGCGGCCGCGCTCGCCGA
The DNA here is from genome assembly GCF_040643015.1 of Micromonospora sp. NPDC047527. NCBI lineage: Bacteria > Bacillati > Actinomycetota > Actinomycetes > Micromonosporales > Micromonosporaceae > Micromonospora > Micromonospora sp. NPDC047527. Next base: position 65,744 of record NZ_JBEYTK010000010.1, read on the forward strand.
AGGCGGACGGCAGCGCTGCGGCGCGGACTGGGGGCTCGCCACGACCGGCGTGGCCGGTCCGGAGCCGCAGGACGGCAAGCCGGTCGGCCTGGTCTACGTCGCCGTCGCCGGTCCGAACGGCGGCGAGGTCCGCCAGCTCGACCTGGACGGCGGTCGGGACCACGTCCGCTCGGGTGCCGTGGTCGCGGCGTTGCGGCTGCTCGCCGAACGGATCCACGCCGCCGACGAAGCCGCCCGCGACGGCCTGGGAACCGCCGGCGCGGGGCACCGCTGAGGCGTTCCCAGCGATCCGACAGGCGGGGCGGGATGTCGGCCGGGCCCACACCGGGTACGGTTGCGGGAAGGCTCCGACGCTCGGGGCCGGCGCGGTCCGCCGCGACCGGCTGCCCGACGCCGGGCGAGAGGTATCCCTCAGGGGGAGGTGCGATGGTCCTGCTACGCCGAGTGATCGGTGACGCACTGCGGGCGCGCCGGCAGGGGCAACAGCGCACGCTGCGCGAGGTGTCCACCGCCGCCAACGTCAGCCTCGGTTACCTCTCCGAGATCGAGCGCGGGCACAAGGAGCCGTCCAGCGAGCTGCTCGCCGCGATCTGCGACGCGCTCGGTGCCCGCCTGTCCGAGTTGCTCCGTGAGGTGAGCGACACCGTGGCGCTCGCCGAGCAGTTGCCCGGGGTGCTCGTCCCGATGGCCGACGAGCCGGCCGAGGCCACGCCCGTCGGCGCGACGGCGGCCGTCGGCAAGAGCGCCAACCGGGCCGTACGCCAGGTCACCTCCGATGGCAAGGTCGCCGTGTCGGTCCGGCAGGACTCGCCGCTGCGGGCCACGCTGCGCAGCACGCGGGTGCGTCCCACCGAGCGCGACCGCGATGTGGTCTGCGCCGCCTGAGTCATCAGTCCGGTTGACCATGGGCGAGGTGGCGCGGGCCGCGTAGGGTGGCCGGCAGGAGCCGCCGGTGCCCGTCGACCGTCCGGTACGGATGCCTTGCCGGCGTCCGACTGGGACGATGGAGATCGGCCGGGTCGCGGTCGGTCGGTCCATCCGGCCCGACCGTGGCGGAACGACGCTACTGAGGGGATACCGCGGAGATGGCGAACCCGTTCGTCAAGGGTTGGAACTACCTGATGGCGCTCTTTGGTGCCAAGATCGACGAGCACGCCGATCCCAAGGTGCAGATCCAGCAGGCCATCGAGGATGCCCAGCGGCAGCACCAGGCACTGGTCCAGCAGGCAGCCGCGGTGATCGGCAACCAGCGCCAGTTGGAGATGAAGCTGTCCCGGCAGATGTCCGAGGTCGAGCGGTTGCAGGGCAACGCCCGGCAGGCCCTGGTGCTGGCCGACCAGGCCCGCGCCAAGGGCGACGAGGCCGAGGCGGCGCGCTTCGAGCAGTCCGCGCAGACCCTCGCCAGTCAGCTGGTCTCCGCCGAGCAGGCCACCGAGGACCTGAAGACCCTGCACGACCAGGCGCTCGGCGCGGCAGCGCAGGCCCGCCGTGCGGTCGAGAACAACTCGATGATCCTCCAGCAGAAGCTCGCCGAGCGCACCAAGCTGCTCAGCCAGCTGGAGCAGGCCAAGATGCAGGAGACGGTCGCCCACTCGCTGGAGTCGATGTCGTCCCTGACCGCCCCCGGCAACACCCCGTCCCTGGACGAGGTGCGTGATCGCATCGAACGGCGGTACGCCAACGCGATGGGCCGCGCCGAGCTGGCCGGCAACTCGGTCGAGGGCCGGATGCTGGAGATCCAGAAGGCGACGATCGACTCGGCGGGCTCGGCCCGGCTGGAGCAGATCCGGTCCAGCATGGCGGGGGAGCAGCTCGGTGGCGCGGGCCAGCGCCCGGCCGTACCCCAGGCTGAGACGACCGGTTCGGCGAGCCCGGCCGGCGACCCGGCCGCCGCCGCCCGGCTGGACGAGCTGCGGGCCAGCATGGCCCGCGAGCGGGGCACCGGCGACCCGACCGCCGCCGGCTGAACGACTGGTCCGAGGAGGTAACGGTGGCAGACGAGCGGACGCGGTACTTCCGTCGGCTGGATCGGCTGCGCCGTTCGGCCCGGCGGTGGAGCGTACTGGCCGGAGGGCTGGGCGGCGCCGCGGCGGTGCTGACCCCGTACGCCGGCCTCGGTCTGCCGGACGCGGCCTGGGCCGGCGCCGCAGGCAGTGCGGTGGCGCTGGCCGCCTGGCGGTGGATCGACCTGCGCGGGCTCGCCGCCCAACCGGCACCGCCGGCCCTGGATCCGGCCGAGGCTGCCGCCCGGTCCCGTGCACGGCTGGTGGCCGCCGTCGAGCGACTGCCGGCCGGCTCGGGCCTGCTGGCCGAGGCCCGCCGGGTCCGCAACCGGGTCGCCCTGCGCGGCACCACCGCCGGGCAGCAGTGGGCACGACTCGACCGGGCCTCGCTGACCCTGGCCGGGATGGCGCCCCGGCTCAGCGGGCTGGCCGAGCCCGCGGTCCTGGAGGCCGCCGCCGCGGACCGGTCACTGCGCGAACTCGCCGAGCGGACAGCCAGCGTCGAACGAGCGCTGCGACTCGCACCGACCGACGCCCGGCCCCCGCTCGCCGAGGCGCACCGCATGCTGACCGGCCAACTGGAGAGCGGCGTGGCGGCCTACGAGCGGCTGGTGGTCGCCGCCGCCGGCTATCTCGCCGAGGACGCCCGACCGGAGCCCACCCATCCCGCCGCCGACCGGCTCACCGAGGCGACCGACCTGCTGCACGGTGTGGCCTCCGCCCTGGCCGAGTTGCGCGCCGTCGACCGCCCGCTTCGCGCGCCCACCCGCTGAGCTGAGCCCCGCCCGCCCGGTCACGGTGGGGTGGTGACCGGGATCGGGCCGGTGTACGCCGAGCTGCCCACGACGTTGAACGACCGCACCCGGTAGTGGTAGGTCACGCCCCGGGCCAGCCCGGTGTTGGTGAAGCCGCGACCGGTCACCGTGAAGGTGGCGACCTCCCTGCCGAACGCCGGGTCCAACGCCCGCTGGACGATGAACCCGGCCCCCGGGCCGGCGGGTGTGTTCGCCGTCCAGCCCAGGACGACCGTGGCGGTGTCCGGCCCCGGCGCGCTGGCGGTGGCGCTCACCCCGGCCGGGGTGGCCGGCGCGGGCGGGGTGCTCACCGTCGCCACCGTCGACCAGGCCGAGGCGGCGCCCAGGTACGTGGTCCGGACCCGGTAGTAGTACGTGGTGTCGGGCGCGATCGTGGCGTCCAGGTGGTTGTCGCCGACCCCGATCGCCGTGGTGCCCGGCCCGCTGGTGAAGGTCGGGTTGGTGGCGCGCTGCACATCGATGCCGGTGGCGAAAGACCGGTTCGTCCAGCGCAGCGCCACCCGCAGCGGAGCGGCCGGCGGGATCGCCGCGATCAGGCCAGCCGGGGCGGCCAGCTGCACCGAGGCGGGCACGCTGTTCGACCAGGACGAGTAGCTGACCTCGTTCTCCGCCCGGATCCGGTAGTGGTAGGTCACGCCCGGAGTGACCGTCGCGTCGGTGTACCGGGTGGCGGCGGCCGCGACGGTGATCGTCGTGACCGCGCCGGCGAAGGTCACGTCGGTGGCCCGTTGCAGCAGGTGGCTGGTCGCGGACGGGCGTCCACCGTTGCCGGTCCAGGTCAGCGCGATGGCCGGCAACGCGGTGGCCGAGCCGGGCACCGGTGTGGCGGTCAGCCCGGTCGGCGCCCTCGGCGTCACCCGCAGCACCAGCGGTCGGTTCATGCCGAGGTCACGGTGACCGGCGAGCTGACTGTGCCAGCGGTACTCCCAACCCAGGTTGACCAGTTGGTTGACCACCACGGCGGGTCGCCCGTCGGCCGGGCTGACCGGAGTCGACCCGGTCCGCGCCCCGGGCGGGCGGCCCGGGTCGAGCAGGCGAACGCTGTCGCCCAGCTTGAACGGCAGCGCCGGAGCGACCGGGCGCAGCGCCACCACCACGTCCTCCCGGGGGTTGACCCGGACGATCTCCTTCCAGCCCAGCTCCGCGCCGTGCGGTGGCCGCAGTGTGCCGTCCCAGCCGACCCGGTTGACCACCTGCACGTCGCAGCCGCCGAAGCGCAGCGGCTCGGTCTGCCGGACGTTCCCGCTGATCCGCCAGAGCTGCGTCCCGTCGGTCGGCGCTCCTACCGGTACGGCCGGGTCGGCGGCGAACAGCACCTCGGTGACCGGGTCGGTGGCCCCGAGCGGCAGGGTCGCCGAGGTGAGCGGCCCGGCCAGCGGGTGGCCGACGCCGAGCCGTCCGGCCAGCCGGCCGTGCCCCGGCTCGAAGACGTGCTGCGCGGCCTTGACCTCGATCGGCAGGGTCACCGGGACGGCGCCGCCGGCGGGAGTGAACGTCACCGTGGCGGCGTGCACCGGCACGGTCGTCTCGGCAGCCGTCCGGGTGCCGAACGCCCGGTCGTACGCCGGCTGCGGCACGATCGGCGGGCGCTGGCTGGCCGCGTACGCCACGGGCAGGCGCTCCCGCAGCCGGTCCAGGTCGTACGGCGGTGCCGGCGCTCCGGTCACCCGGAACTGGAGCAGGGTCCGGGTGTTCGGGCCGTACCCGGGCTCGGTGGGCGGTGGGCCGCCGTCGGCGGTCCGGTCCGGCGCGTCGGTGTGCTGGTCATAGCGCGGGTCGAAGCCGGGCAGCGGCGCCGGGGCGTCGTTGTAGAGGATCAGCGTGCTGCCCGGTGGCACGGCGGAGAAGTCGACAAGCACGTCGGCGCGCTCACCGGGGGCGAGCAGCAGCGTGTGCCCGTCGACGTTGAGCACGGTCGGGTCGAGCCGGTCGTAGCGGTAACTGATCGGCCGGCTGGACAGCACCACCGGTGCGGGCAGCAGCCCGGCCTCGTTGCCGATCTGGATGAACGCCGGCCCGGCGGCGCGCGGGTCCGGCACACCGCCGTCCCGTGCGTCGGTCGGCCACCCGGCCGGCTGGTCCGCCGCCCGCACGGCGGGCACCATCGGCACCTCACCCGCGTCCGCGTCGGCCAGACTCCCGTCGTCGGTCCACATCGGCGCGTCGGAGCACGCTCGGTAGAGCTGGAGGTTGAGGCCGCGGTCCAGGCAGGCGTTGAGGATCCGGAACCGGTACGCGCGGGGCCGCACCTCCAGGTACGGGTAGGCGACGCCGTTGACCAGGGGCGTGTCGCCGTACGCCTCGGGCACCGCGGACGGGTGCGGCACTCCGGGGCGCAGCGGCGGCTCGGCCGGCGCGCCCACCGGGTCGTGGTGCGGGTTCGGCACCGGGCCCGGCCCGACCAGCGGCGGCCCGCCGGTGATGTGGTCGGCTGCCGACCAGCCGTCCACGGTGGAACGGGCGTCGGCCCGGCTGCCGTCCGGGGCCGGGTTGCGCGACCAAGGGCCGTAGTCCCACCGGCCGGTGGGGTTCCGCCCGCCGGATCGGTACGGGTTCTGCCGAGGCTGGTAGACGTGGGGGTGCCAGAGGCTGCCCCGGGCTCCCCAGCGTTCCCGGTCCCAGGTCGGGTCCTCGGCGGCCAGTTGGGTGTCGTCCGGCACGAACGTCTTGTCCTCGATCACCAGGGGCAGTTGCTCGGCCGGCAGCACCCGGTCAGCGACGAGTTGGTCCTCGGCCGGGTCGGTGAGCAGGTAGAGGGCGAGTTGCCCGCCGTAGACGGTGAGCCGGGCCAGGCCGAGGGTGTTGTCGTGCAACCACAGCAGCCGGCCGCTCTGCTCGTTCGGGTAGTAGAGCGTCGTGGCGCCGGCACCGGGTGGCGGCATGTCCGGCACGTGCGCCAGATTGACCCCGGTCGGGTACGGGGTGATCTCCCCGGCGGGAGTGATCCACTGCTCGGGGTTGCCGGCGCTGGTCCAGCCGGTCTGCGCCCCGGCCAGGTGCAGCACCGCCCGGTTCTGCGGGTACGGAGCGGGGCCGTCCAGCGGGCCGATGCCGGCGCCCTCGACGGTCTCGTCGACCGGCAGGAACAACTCGCCGGCCCGGCCGGTGGGAAGCTGGTTGATGAACTTCACCCGCACCGGCCGGCCCCGCCGGGCGCGGATCATCGGGCCGAGGTGCCAGGGTCGCTCCGGGGGCGCCACCGTGTTGTGGCCCGACACGTCGGTGCCCAGGTTGAGCTGCCGGTAGCCGCGCAGCCGGGTGGCCGGCAGGTCCCGGTGCAGCCGTTGGGCGTACTCCTGTAGGCCGATCTCGTAGTAGTCGCAGCCCGGATAACTGATCGTGTCGGGCACCGCCACCGGCAGGTAGCTGCCAAGGTCGGTGCGACCCAGCTCGCCCGGGGTCGGCAGCGCGTCGACGAACTTCCGCAGACCGGTGCCCGGCACCAGTTGACCGTGCGGGTCACGCGCCGGGCGAGGGCTGTGCGCGAAGTTCGGCACCGGGCCGAAGCACCGGGGCGCGACGGCGGGGTCCAGGCTCGCCGCCGGGGTCGCCTCCTCGGGGGTACGAGCGGCCGGCACGGGCGCCGCCCGCCCGTTGGCCTCGTCGCTGCCCTGGGCGGGCCGGTCGAAGAACGTGGAGCGGAGTCTGCGAAACATCGCCATGGCTCTCCCCGGGGTCGGGGCACGAGAGTCGCCACCCCGACGTGGCGAACCTCGGCACTCTGCTGACGATCGGTGAGCACTCAACCGCAGCATGCGACGTCCGACGCCAGATAGGAATTACCCAATCGTCCGTATCTGGGATGAGCTCGATCGACGAGGCCCCGGTCAGCCGGGCGGCAGGTCGCTCGGGTGCTCCGGCTGGCAGACCGGGCACCAGTAGGTCACCCGCTCGCCCAGCTCCTGCTTGCGGATGGCGGTGCCGCAGCGGCGGCAGGGCTGGGCGCGGCGACCGTACACGTAGCTGGTCTGCCCCCGGTGCAGCGAGCCGGTGGTGCTCTGGGTCCAGCGGCCCCGGTTGGCGGCGAGCAGCCGCTGCGCGAGTGCCGCCATGCCGGGCAGGTCGGGCACCGCGCCGACCGGTGTCCACGGCGACACGCCCCGCAGGAAGAGCACCTCGCACTTGTAGAGGTTGCCCACCCCGGCCAGGTTCCGCTGGTCGAGCAGCGCCTCGCCGATGGTCTGCTCGGGGTGGGCGGTGAGCCGGCGGACCGCCTCGGCCGCGTCCCAGTCCGGGCCGAGCAGGTCGGGGCCGAGGTGGCCGGCCAGGCGGTCCTCCTCGGCGGTCGGCACCAGCGCCAGCTCGTGCAGGTGGTAGCCGACCGCGACCGCGCCGGGGCTGCGCAGCACCACCCGGATCAGGTGCGCCGGGCGGCCACTCCAGCGTTCCCCCGGCGCGTACGCCCGCCACACGCCGTCCATCCGCAGATGCGAGTGCAGCGTCCAGTGCGCGTCGTCCGGGGCGGCGAGACGGAGCAGCAGGTGCTTGCCCCGGCTGGTCGACTCGCGCACCGTCCAGCCGGTGAGGTCGGTGGTGGCCAGCTGCGGCACCCGGAAGTCACTGCCGGTGAGCCGCGCGCCGGCCAGCGCGCGGTGCAGCACGCGCGCGGTGTTCCAGACGGTGTCACCCTCGGGCACCCTGCCATCCTCCCTCGGTCGAGCAAGATTCGCATGTATCGCTATTTGTACCTCGGTTCCTCATGATCTCCAGACATGGCAGGGTCAGGGGGGATCTGAGGAGAATGCCCATGAGACGACCTCATTGTCGTATCCGCTCCACCACCCTCACCGCCGCCCTCGCCCTCGCACTCACGGCCGCTCTCGTGCCCATCACCAGCGGATTCTCGTCCGCCACCCCGAGCGTCGGCGGCCTGGTCACCCACACCGCTGTCGCGCCGGGTGGCGAACGGTGGAGCACCGACCTCTCGGTCGTCGACCGCGACGACGTCAACGTCCGGCGTACCCCCGCCGGTCTGCGGCTGCGCGAGGCACGATCCACCGGGCGTAGCCCGCGTAGCCCGCACAGCGCGGTCGCCGAGGGCATGCTGCTGACCGCCCCGCGTACCCTCGCCCGCCCGGCCACCCGGGTCCGCGCCGAGCTCACCGCGGACGTTCCCGCCGGTGCGACAGTGGAGGTGCAGGTCCGGGGCTGGCGGGTCAGCGGCTGGACCGAATGGCGGGCCGCGACCGCCGGCGCGGTCTTCGACCGGCCGGTCAGCCAGGTGCAGACCCGGGTGGTGCTGACCGCGCCCAATGGCGGCGCCACCGCGACGGTACGCGGCGTCCAGCTCACCGCCGACGCGACCGCCGCCGTCTCCGCCGCCACGCCCGGCCGCACCTACCGGGTGTACGCCACCCGGATCGGGCTGGTCGGCGAGGTGACCGCCAACGGCCGCACCGTGCAGCCGCGCGACCACTTCGTGGCCCTGCCGTCACGCCGTGGCCTCTCCCCGCTCAACACCGGCGACTACACCGTGCGGGTCTGCACCACCACGGGGTCCCGCTGCGAGTACGCCCCGGTCTGGGACGTCGGGCCGTGGAACACCCGCGACGACTACTGGAACCCCGCTGCCGTACGGGAGAACTGGAAGAACCTGCCACAGGGCCGGCCCGAGGCGCAGGCCGCCTACCAGTCGGGTTACAACGGCGGGCGGGACCAGTTCGGGCGGACCGTGCTCAACCCGGCCGGCATCGATCTGGCCGACGGCACCTTCTGGGACGGCCTGAAGCTCACCACCAACGCCTGGGTGGACGTCGCCTACCTGTGGACCGGCGGCGGGTCGCGCGGTGTCGTCGGCGACGGGCCACTCAACATCCGCAGCGGGGCCAGCACGTCGTACGCGGTCCGTGGGCTCGCGGCCCGGTTCGCCAACGTGCCGATCCAGTGCTACGTCACCGGTCAGTCGGTGACCGGCCCCTACCGCACCACCACCCGGTGGAACCGCCTGGCCGCCGGGCAGTACGTCAGCCACGCGTACATCTCCGCCGTGTACGGCGGCACCGTCCCGGTCTGCTGATCCGGTCTCGCCCCGTCGGGCGCCGTCAGGGGCGCTCGTCGGGGCGGGCCGGGCGCACCATGTCCTGGTAACGCGGATGGCTGGCCCCGTAGACGGCGTAGTTGAGCCGGGCGTACGACAGGCTCAGGTCGCCGTTGGCGCCACCTCGCACCGCGTCGGCATCGGCGTCGGTCTGCCCGTCGTCTGTCCAGAAGCAGACCGGGCAGGTCCCGCCGCCGGTGCGAGAGGCGCAACAGGGACAGCCCACGGGAACTACGTGTTCACCCACCGAGGCAGCATTCCACAGTTGAATGTCACCAGGCCACCCGCAAAAGATCACCCGGGCCTACCCCGAGGAGGTCCACCGCGCGACCACCATTGACCGCTATCGCCACCCGTTCGGCCGAGTCGACGTACACCACGAGGCCGCCGTCGGGTGCGTCACCGAAGGTGCGTCCGCGCACCGCTGTCCGACCCGGCGTCGGCCCCGGCGGCCCCACCCGCACCGTGGCCGCAGGCGGGCCGAGGTGTTCGGCCGGTGCGGCCAGTTGGACGTTGCCGAAGTGATCCACGGTCAGTACCTCGGCGGTGAACCCGTCGGCGTCGGGGGCCACGATCGGCGGCGGCAGCCGGACCAGCCCGGCCGGGTCGATTGCCGGGCCCGCCTCGGCCAGCGGCGCGCCGAGCGACAGCCGGGCCGCTACCGGCGCGAAGACGTCCCGGCCGTGGAACGTGCCGGACACCCGGGTGGCCAGCCAGCGGGGCTCGGTGAGTTCCACCGCGGCGGTCACCCCGCCGAGCGCGGCGGCGGCGTCCGGCAGCAGCCCGTTGTCCGGGCCGACAAGCAGTCCGCCCGCGGTGGCCAGCGCGACACCCCGCCGGGTGGTCCCCACCCCCGGGTCGACCACCGCCACGTGTACGCCCACCGGCAGGTACGGCACCGTCTGCGCCAGCACGGCGGCGCCCCGCCGGACGTCGGCCGGCGGCACCAGGTGGGTCACGTCGATGATCCGGGCGGCCGGCGCGATCCGGGCGATCACCCCGTGGCAGGCGGCCACGAAGCCGTCGGTGAGGCCATAGTCGGTGGTCAGTGAGATCCAGGGCGTGGCGGCCATCCCCGCAGGTTAGCGCTCCGCGCCGGTGCCAGCCCTGTGGTGTACCCGGGCTGCGCGGCCGACCGACGATTGGCGGAAATGGGACAGAGCGCAGTGGCCGACCGGCCCCTCCCGTCGTCGGGCGCCGACCGGCAGACTGCCCTGGTGACAAATCGGAGCCTGCCCGCCGTCGGTGTTCTCCTGGTCGCCGTCGCTCTCACCGCCGGCTGCGGCAGTGACGACGCCGACCGGCCGAGCGCGGCCCCATCCGCCTCGTCCCTCCCAACCCAGGAGGCCACCGCTCTGCCGGACGCCCCACTGCCATCGGCGGTTCCGTCCGGCCCCGCCGGCAGTGCCGCCACCCCGGGCCAGCCCGCTGCGCCGCCGGCTCCGCCGCAGGGCCCGACCGAGCGTCGGCCGGCGAGCCAGCCGCCGGTGGTGTTGCCCGCCCGCCCGGCCGGCGCGCCCGGTGCCCAGCAGGTCGTCGACGCGTTCCGGGCCGCTGGCCTGAAGGTGCCGCACCCGAAGGACCGGTCCGTCGATTGCGGACCGGACGGGCTCGGCCTGGGCTGTTCAGAGATCGTCGCCACCGATGCCGTCACGGTCTACGTGTTCCCCGACGAGACCAGCGCCAGCGACATCGCCGAAACCTGGGGCGGCCAGTCGTACCGGCGCGGCGCGGTGGTGCTCAACTACCTGGAGGCGAAGACCCCGGCCGCCGACCGCCCGCGCTACGAGAAGGCCCTCAACAGCCTCCGCTGAGCCAGACCCTCAACGCCGGTCGCCGGTCGCCGGTCGCCGGTCGCCGGTCGCCGGGCTGTGGGCAGCGTGCTGTGGGGCGCCGGGCTGTCGGCGTTGAGCGGTGGGTACTGGCGTCAGCGACGAGGCAAGCCTCTATTTCGAGCGTGATGTCTGTGAGGCATCAATATGTCTCACAGACATCACGCTCAACTGAGTGAGGCCGCCGGGCCGGCGTCGCGTGAGTGAGGCTGCTCGGTTCGTGTCGTGTGAGTCGGCCCTCGCCTGGGTCGGCGTGGCGTGGGTCGTGCGGGGTTGGCGTCGGGTGAGTTAGCCCGGCCCGGTCGGCGTGGCATGGGTCGGCGTCACGTTGGTCGGGGGCGGGCGCTGGGGAGTGGGGTTCAGCCGCGTAGGCGTAGGCCGCGCGGGGTGGCCCGGAAGCCGGCGGCGGTCAGCGCGTCACGCAGCGCTGAGGAGTGCACCGCCTCACCGTCGGCGCGTTCCACCGATATCGCGCCCAACGCTCCGGAGTGGACGGCCTCGGCCAGCGCCTTGCCGGCCGCCGCGAGCGTGTCGGTGTCGTCGGTGAAGGAGAGCAGCGTCCGGCCGCCGCGTTCCACGTACAGCACCAGGTCGCCGCCGACTGTCACCACCAGGGCGCCCGCCTTGCGGCCGGCCCGGTGCCCGGTCGCCGGGGCGGCCCCGTCGCCCGAGTCGACCACGCGCTCCGGCCAGGGCAACGCCGCGCCGTACGGGTTGGCGGGATCGGTGGCGGCGAGCACCATGGCCGGCCCGCCCCGACCCCGGGTGCCGTCGGCGGTCTCGGCCAACGCGCGCAGGCGGTCCACCGCCCCGGGCACCGCGAACTGCGCCGCGCCGAGGCCCTCGACGAAGTAACCGCGGCGGGCCGCGCCGCGCTCCTCCAGCGCCGACAGCACCGGGTAGACCGCCGAGAACCCGCCGACCACCTGCTCGGCCATCACCGCACCACGGGTGACCACCCCATGCCGCTCCAGCAGCACGTCGGCGAGGGCGGCGGCACGCCGGGTCGGATCGAGATCTCGCTCCGGTAGGCGTGACCAGCGACCGGCGACCGTCGGCGGGCCGCCCCGGGTGGGCAGCGCCACCCGACCCGGCCGCCGGTAGCGGGTGCGCGGCGCGGACGGCCGCGAGCGGTGCGCCCCACCGGCCCCGAGCACCGCCCGTAGCGGGGCGAGGGTGTCGTTGGTGAGGTGCCCGGCCCAGACCAGGTCCCAGATCACCCCGGTCAGCGTGGCGTCGTCGGTCGAGCCGACCCGGTCGGCCAGCGGCCGGAAGAACAGCGCCTGCCCGTCGCCGAGGGCATCGAGCACCGCGTCGTGCAGCGGGGTGCGGGTCAGCGCGTCATCGGGGGGCGCGAGGAGCAGCGGCGCGGCGTCCGCGTACGCGAGGGTGACCCAGCCGTCACCGCCGGAGATGGCCCCCGAACCCGCCCAGAGCACCTCCCCGCTGGCGCACAGCTCGTCGAGTTGGGCGGGGGAGTAGTCCGCGACGCGGCCGGGCAGCACGAGCCGCTCCAACGCGGAGGCCGGCACCGCCGCGCCCTGCAACTGCTCCACGGTGGCGGCGAGCGCCTCCACGCCTCGGGCCGACGCGCCGACCTGCTGCCAGCGGGGCAGGAAGGTTGCCAGCGCCCGGGGCGGCACCGGCTCGATCTCCCGGCGCAGCGCCGCGAGCGAGCGGCGGCGCAGCATCCGCAGCACCTCGGCGTCGCACCACTGGGCACCGGCCGAATCCGGGGTGAACTCCCCGGAGACGACCCGCCCGGTGGCGGCGAGCCGGCGCAGGACCTGCTCGACGACGAACACCCCGAGCCCGAAGCGGGCCGCGCAGCTCGCGGCGGCGAACGGGCCGTGGGTGCGGGCGTAGCGGGCCACCAGGTCGCCGAGCGGGTCGGCCACCGGTGCGAGGTACGCCTCGGCCACTCCGACCGGCAGCGCCACGCCGAGCGCGTCCCGCAGGCGGGCGGCGTCCTCGACGCCCACCCAGCGCTGCTCGCCGGCGATCCGGACCCGCAGCACCCGGCGGGTGGCCTCCAGGTCGGTCAGCCAGGCCTCCGGTGCACCCCGCGCGGCCAGCTCGACAGTGCTCAGGTCGCCGAGCACCCGCAGCAGCTCGACCACGTCCTCCGCGTCGCGGGGGCGGCGTTGCTCGGTCAGCCAGCGCAGTTGCCGGTCGGTCTCGGCGAGCACCGCCGGGTCCAGCAGCTCGCGCAGGTCGACCCGGCCGAGCAGCTCGCCGAGCAGCGTGGAATCCAGCGCGAGCGCGGCGGCGCGCCGCTCGGCGAGCGGGGCGTCACCCTCGTACAGGAATGCCCCGACGTAGCCGAAGAGCAGCGACCGGGCGAACGGGGACGGCGCGCTGGTCTCCACTTCGACCAGCCGGACCTTGCGGGCCGCCAGGTCACGCATCAACCCGGCCAGCGCCGGCTGGTCGAAGACGTCCTGGAGGCATTCCCGGGCCGCCTCCAGGGTGACCGGGAAGTCGGCGTACTCGCGGGCGACGTCGAGCAACTGTGCGGCACGTTGCCGCTGCTGCCAGAGCGGTTGGCGGCGGCGCGGGTCACGGCGCGGCAGCAGCAGCGACCGGGCGGCGCACTCCCGGAACCGGGCGGCGAAGAGTGCCGAGGTGCCCACTGACTCCTCCACCAGTTGGGCGATCTCGTCGGGCTCGAACACCACCACATCGGCGCCGGGTGGCTCGTCGGCGGTGTCCGGCAGGCGCACCACGATGCCGTCGTCGGAGGGCATGACCTGGGCGTCCACCCCGTACCGCTCGGCGAGCCGGCGGCCGACGGCGAGGGCCCACGGCCCGTTGACCCGCGCGCCGAGGACGCTGTGCACGGCCAGGCGCCAGTCGCCCAGCTCGTCGCGGAACCGCTCGACCACGATGGTGCGGTCGTCGGGCAGCGAGCGGGTGGCCTCCCGCTGCTCGCGCAGGTAGGCCATCAGGTTGGCGGCGGCCCAGTCGTCCAGCCCGCCGGCGCGCAGTGCGGCCAGCGCCGCCTCGTCGCTCTGCCGCAGCAGGGTGCGGACCCGGGCGCCGATGGCCCGGCCCAGCTCCACCGGCCGGCCCAGCTGGTCGCCCTTCCAGAACGGCATCCGGGCGGCCTGGCCGGGAGCCGGCGAGACCAGCACCCGGTCGGGGGTGATGTCCTCGATGCGCCAGGAGGACGAGCCGAGCAGGAAGACGTCACCGACCCGGGACTCGTAGACCATCTCCTCGTCCAGCTCGCCGACGCGGGCGGCCCGCTCGGCGCCGGCCAGGAAGACCCCGAACAGGCCCCGGTCGGGGATGGTGCCGCCGCTGGTCACCGCGAGCCGTTGTGCGCCGGGGCGGCCGGTGAGCAGGTCGGTGGCCCGGTCCCAGACCAGCCGGGGGCGCAGCTCGGCGAAGGCGGTGGACGGGTAGCGGCCGGAGAGCATGTCCAGAACGGCGTGCAGCGCGGAGTCGGGCAGCTCGGCGAAGGGCGCGGCGCGGCGGACCAGCACGGCCAGGTCGCCGAGCGGCCACGGCTCCAGTGCCACCATCGCGACGATCTGCTGGGCCAGCACGTCGAGGGGATTGCGCGGGTAGTGCAGCTCCTCGATCGCGCCGTTGGTCATCCGCTCGGCGACCACCGCGCAGGAGAGCAGGTCTCCGCGGTGCTTGGGAAAGACCACCCCGCGCGAAACCGCGCCCACCTGGTGCCCGGCCCGACCGACCCGTTGCAGCCCGGCGGCCACGCTGGGCGGTGCCTCGATCTGCACCACCAGGTCGACCGCGCCCATGTCGATGCCCAGCTCCAGACTGGAGGTGGCCACCACCGCCGGGAGCTGCCCAGATTTGAGCGCCTCCTCGATGTGTTTGCGCTCTTCGCGCGAGACGCTGCCGTGGTGGGCGCGGGCGATCACGGGCGTCGCGCCGGTGGCCGCGCCGGACTGCGCCATCACCGCGGCCGGCGGCCGGTTGCGGACCGGCCCGGCCGGGTCACCCCACCGCTGCCCGCCCGACGCCGGACCGCCGTTGGCAGCCGGGCCGTCGTTCGCCGGCAACCCTTCCGGTACGCCGATAGCACCGTCGCCCGACGCGGCGACCAGCCCTTCGGCGGCCAGCCTCTCGGCGGCAAGCTCGTTGAGCCGGGCGCAGAGGCGCTCGGCGCTGCGGCGGGAGTTGGTGAAGACGATTGTCGAGCGGTGTTGCCCGATGAGGGTGAAGACCCGCTCCTCCACGGCCGGCCAGATCGAGGCGCGGCGCGGCCCGGGGACACCGAGGTCGTCCTCCGGTGGCTGGTCCTGCTCGTCCAGTCGGGTCATGTCCTCCACCGGGACCTGCACGCTGACCTCGATGGTCTTCGGCGTGGCCGGCTGCACGACGTCGACCGGCCGGGCGCCGCCGAGGAATCGGGCGCAGGCGTCGATCGGCCGGACGGTGGCGGAGAGGCCGATCCGTTGTGCCGGGGAGGGCAGCAACTCGTCGAGGCGTTCCAGCGACAGGGCCAGGTGCGCGCCGCGCTTGCTGCCGGCCACCGCGTGCACCTCGTCGACGATCACCGTCTGGACACCGCGCAGCGAATCCCGAGCTGCGGAGGTGAGCAGCAGGAACAGCGACTCGGGCGTGGTGATGAGGATGTCGGGCGGGGTGCGGGCGAAGGCGCGTCGCTCGTCGGCCGGGGTGTCGCCGGTGCGCATGCCGACGGTGATGTCGGGCGGGGCGACGCCGAGGCGGGTCGCCGCCTGCCGGATGCCGGCCAGCGGGGCGCGCAGGTTGCGCTCGACGTCGACGGCGAGAGCCTTGAGCGGGCTGACGTAGAGCACACGGCACCGCTGCCGGGTCTCGGCCGGTGCGGGCTCGCGAGCCAGCCGGTCCAGTGACCAGAGGAAGGCCGCGAGCGTCTTGCCGGAGCCGGTGGGCGCCACGACGAGGGCGTTGCGCCCAGCGGCGACCGACCGCCAGGCGCCGGCCTGGGCGGCGGTGGGTGCGGCGAAGGCGGCGTCGAACCAGGCGCGGGTGGCCGGGCCGAACCCGTCGAGCACCCCGCCCGTGTCCACATCTGCCCCGGTCACCGGACCATCGTGCCCCGCCGGTACGACAACCACGAGCGTCCCCGGTCAGAACAGTCCCGCCTCCGGCAAAAAGCACTGGATGCGTGGTTAAGTACGTTAAGTCTCACTTAACTGCTTGCTTGTGAGGTGCAACATAACGTAACTTCACCGCAACGCGAACCGGGGTGGAGGCGATGAGATGGCCAAGGAGCCGCGACACGTCGAACCCGGCACCGATGTGCTGATCCGCAAGGTCGACAGCCACCTCGCCACCCTGCGCGGCGGCCTGAACGGGCCCGAGTTGGCCCTCGCCGAGCGCCTCGCCCGCTGCCTGCGCGAGTTGGTCATCTCCACCGCCCAGGCCAGCGCCGCCGACCGTGGTCAGGTGCGCGTCGCCGTCCACTACTTCGTGTTGCGCCGGGAGAGCAGGGGTCGTCTGCTGTCGATGCGGTCCCTGACCGTCGCCGAGCGGGTGGTCAGCAAAGTGGCTCGCCAACTCGGCCGCGCCGACCTGCTGGCCGAGTTGCGCGCGGGCGACGCCGACATGGACGACGCGCAACCCATCAGTAACGCCCTGATAAGCTGATCTCCGGCGGCCTGTTGGTCAGTCGGCCACCGACGCGTTTTCGCGCACTCGCTGGCTGACGGCAGCCGCCACTTTGCCCGCCCGATAGGGGACGAATAATGGCAATGGCGCTCGCGCGCTGGCGAAGTGGCGTCTGATCGCTGCTAGGCGCCACAGCTGTACGGGCGTCGGCCACCACGATCGGGAGCGCGAGTGCTGTTACTACTCATCCTCCACCTCGTGGCTGCCGTTGCGGCGCCTCTACTCGTCCGTTGGTGGGGTCCACGGGCGTTCTATGCGCTGGCGCTGGCACCTGCCGCGGCGTTCGGCTGGGCGCTCGCCCACACGCCCGCCGTCGGTGACGGCGGTGCGGTGGTCGAGACGTACCCGTGGATCAAGGAACTGAAGCTCGACATAGCGCTGCGGGTCACCACCCTGTCCTGGCTGATGACCCTGCTGATCGGCGGCGTCGGTGCGCTGGTGATGGTCTACTGTGCCCGGTACTTCAAAGCCGGCTCGACGGGGCTGGCGCAGTTCGCCGGGGTCCTGGTCGCCTTCGCCGGCGCGATGCTCCTGCTGGTCTTCTCCGACGACCTGCTGTTGCTCTACGTCGGCTGGGAGCTGACCACGGTCTTCTCGTACCTGATGATCGGTCACAGCACCGAACGGCGGTCCAGCCGGTGGGCGGCGGCGCAGGCGCTGACCGTGACCACGCTGGGCGGGCTGGCGATGCTGATCGGGTTCATCATGCTGGGCGAGCATGCCGGCAGCTACCGCTGGTCCGAGATCGCCGCACAGCCGCTGCCCAGCGGCGGGTACCTGATCGCGGCGGTGCTGCTGATCCTGGCCGGCGCGCTGTCCAAGTCGGCGGTGCTGCCGTTCAGTTCATGGCTGCCGGCAGCGATGGCGGCACCCACGCCGGTCAGCGCGTACCTGCACGCCGCCGCCATGGTCAAGGCCGGCGTCTACCTGGTCGGGCTGCTCGCGCCGGTGCTCGCCACGGTCGACCCGTGGCGGCCCGTGGTGCAGGTCGCCGGCGTGGCCACCATGCTCGTCGGCGGTTGGGCGGCCCTGCGGCAGACCGACCTGAAGCTGTTGCTGGCGTACGGGACGGTCAGTCAGCTCGGCCTGCTGATCGCGGTGACCGGCGCGGGCACTCCGGCCGCCGCGCTGGCCGGCACGGCGATGCTGCTGGCGCACGCGCTGTTCAAGGCCTCGCTGTTCCTGGTCGTCGGCATCATCGACCATGGCGCCGGCACCCGCGACCTGCGTCAACTGTCCGGGCTGCGGCGCTGGTCCCGGCCGCTGTTCGTGGTCGCGATCCTGGCGGCGGCGTCGATGGCAGGCGTGCCACCGCTGGTCGGTTTCGTGGCCAAGGAGGCGGTGTTTGCGGCCTTCACCGACCAGCCTCTGCTCCTCGCCGGGCTGGTCGTCGGGACGGTGTTCACCGTCGCGTACAGCGCCCGGTTCCTCTGGGGCGCGTTCGCCGACCGGCCGGGCGTGGAACCGGTCGCACCGGCCCCGATCGCCGCGTCGATGCTCGTCCCGCCGGCCGTGCTCGCCGGCATCGGGCTGCTCGCCGGCCCGGCCGCCGCCGTGCTGGACGGCCTGCTGAGCCCGTACGCCGAGCTGTTCGGCGCGGTCGACGCGCACCTGGCGCTCTGGCCCGGCATCACCCCGGCGCTCGGCCTGTCCGTGTTGGCGCTGGCCGGCGGCGGTCTGCTCTTCGCCCTGCGCGGGCCGCTCGCGCCGGTGCTGGCCCGCCTCCGCTCGCCGGTGGGCGGCAACCAGGGGTACGAGTGGGTCGTGGGCCGGTTCGACCGGCTCGCCACCGACGTGACCGGGGCGACCCAGCGGGGCTCACTCCCGCAGTACCTGGGCATCATCCTGGTCACCCTGGTGGTGCTGCCCGGCGGCGCGATGCTCGCCGCCGGCCCGTGGCGAACCCGGATTCCACTCTGGGACAACCCACTGCAACCGGTGGTCGTGGTGGTGATCGCGGTGGCCGCGCTGCTCGCGGTCGGTGCCCGCCGGCGGCTGACCGCGATGCTGCTGGTGGGGGTGACCGGCTACGGCACCGCGATGCTCTTCATCCTGCACGGCGCGCCCGATCTCGCGCTCACGCAGTTCCTGGTGGAGACCGCGACCATCGCGGTCTTCGTGCTGGTGCTGCGCCGGCTACCGCAACGGTTCTCGGCCCGCCCGCTGCGCCGCAGCCGGTGGACGCGCCGGGTGATCGGCGTGGCCGTGGGCGTGGTGGCGGGTGGGCTCGCCCTCGTCGCGGCCGGCGCCCGCCGGGCACCGGACATCTCTGCTGCCTTCCCGGACCTCGCGGTGGGCGAGGGGTACGGCCGCAACGTGGTCAACGTGACCCTGGTCGACATCCGGGCCTGGGACACCATGGGCGAGGTGTCGGTGCTGGTGGTGGCCGCGACCGGGGTGGCCAGCCTGATCTTCGAGCGGTCCCGCACCGGACCGCGCCCGCGTCGGCCGGAGCCGGTCCGGGCTCCCCGGACGGCACGGTACGGCCGGCGGGTGTGGCTGCGCGGCGGGCCAACCCTGTACGAGGAGCGGCGCTCGATCGTGCTGGAGGTGATCACCCGGCTGATCTTCCACACGGTGGTGTTGTTCTCCCTGTTCCTGCTCTTCTCCGGGCACAACGCGCCGGGCGGCGGCTTCGCCGGTGGTCTGGTGGCCGGCCTCGCCCTGGTGGTCCGCTACCTGGCCGGCGGCCGGTACGAGCTGACCGAGGCGGCGCCGGTGGGCGCGGGCCTGATCCTCGGCGCCGGGTTGGCCGTGGTGGTGGGCAGCGGCGTGGTGTCGTTGCTGGCCGGTGGTGCGCTGCTGGAGAGCGCGAAGATCGACTGGTCGTTACCACTGATCGGCGATATCCACCTGGTGACCTCGCTGTTCTTCGACATCGGTGTGTACCTGATCGTGATCGGGCTGGTGCTGGACATCCTGCGCAGCCTCGGTGCCGAGGTGGACCGGCACATCGAGGCGACCGGGACCGGATCGGGCGGACTGGCCGTCGACAAGGGAGACCGGCCATGAGGGTGAGTCAGCGAGTGCGGCCAGTCGCGAAACGCGGTGCGGCATGACGGCCGGTAACGCTGGGCCGACGGTGGTGTTGGTGCTCGCCGTCGCGGTGCTGGTCGGCTGCGGCGTGGTCCTGTTGCTGGAGCGCAGCCTGACCCGGATCCTGCTCGGCGTGATCCTGGCCGGTAACGGGGTCAACCTGCTGATCCTGCTGGGTGGCCGGCCCGGTGGGGCGCCGGTCGTCGGCACCGGTCCGGTGGACGAGATGAGTGATCCGCTGTCGCAGGCCATGGTGTTGACCGCCATCGTGATCACGTTCGGGTTGTCGGCGTTCCTGCTCGCCGTGGCGTACCGCAGCTGGTACCTCACCGGGGACGACGAGGTGCCCGACGACCTGGAGGACCGGCAGATCATCCGCCAGGCCGAGCGCAACGAGGTGGGTGCCGTCGACCACGGCGGGGAGGGCCCGGACGAGGACCCGGAGCAGGTCGATCCGGAGCCGGCGCGCCGTCGGCTGCGGCACGAGGGCGAGACGGGATGACCGGGGCAAGGTGGGGGACTCGATGAACAGCCTGTTGCCGCTGCCGGTGGTGGTGCCGTTGCTGGGTGCGGCGCTGACCCTGCTGCTGGCGAGCCGGCCCCGGATTCAGCGTTCGGTCAGCGTGCTGTGTCTGGCGAGCACGTTCGTCGTCGCGGTGGTGCTGCTAATCCAGGCGTACCGGTATGGGCCGGTGGTGTTGGCGATCGGGGGGTGGCCGGCGCCGGTCGGCATCGTGCTGGTCGCCGATCAGCTCGCCGCGCTGATGGTGGTGGTGTCCTCGGCGGTCACCCTGTGCGTGCTGCTGTACTCGATCGGCCAGGGCCGCAGTGAGACGGCCGAGACCACTCCGGTGGTGATCTTCCACCCGACGTACCTGGTGCTCACCGCGGGCGTGACGAACGCGTTCCTCGCCGGTGACCTGTTCAACCTGTTCGTCGGCTTCGAGATCCTGCTGGCGGCGAGTTTCGTGCTGATCACGCTGGGGGGCACCGAGGCCCGGATCCGCACCGGGTCGACGTACGTGGTGGTCAGCATCCTCTCCTCGATGATCTTCCTGACCGCGGTGGGTCTGGTGTACTCGGCCACCGGCACGCTCAACCTGGCGCAGCTCGCGCAGCGGCTCGACGATCTGCCCGACAACGTCCGGCTGACCCTGCAGCTGATGCTGCTGCTCGCGTTCTCGATCAAGGCGGCGGTCTTCCCGTTGTCGGCCTGGCTGCCGGACAGCTATCCCACCGCCCCGGCCCCGGTGACGGCGGTGTTCGCGGGACTGCTCACCAAGGTGGGTGTCTACGCGATCATCCGCACCGAGACGTTGCTCTTCCCGGACGGGCAGGCCAGCAAGCTGCTCATGGTCGTCGCGGGGTTGACCATGGTGGTCGGCATCCTTGGGGCGGTGGCGCAGTCCGACATGAAGAGGCTCCTGTCGTTCACCCTGGTCAGCCACATCGGCTACATGATCTTCGGGGTGGCGTTGAGCACGATCGCCGGGCTCTCCGGCGCGATCTTCTACGTGGTGCACCACATCACCATCCAGACCACGCTGTTCCTGGTCGCCGGGCTGGTCGAGGAGCGGGCCGGCAGCACCGACCTGCGCCGTCTCGGCGGGTTGGCCCGGGTGGCGCCCCTGCTCGGAGTGCTGTTCTTCGTTCCGGCGATGAATCTCGCCGGGGTGCCACCATTCTCGGGCTTCCTCGGCAAGCTCGGTCTGCTCGAGGCCGGGGTGGCGGCCGGCGGGGCACTGCCGTGGGCGCTGGTGGCGGCCGGCACGTTGACCAGCCTGCTCACCCTCTACGTCGCCTCCCGGGTGTGGAACATCGCATTCTGGCGGGCACCCCAACTGGCCACCACCGAGCCGGTCGTCCGGCTGCCCACACTGATGGTCGGCGCCACCGTCGGCCTGGTCGTGTTCGGGCTGATGCTGACCGTGCTGGCCGGTCCGCTCTTCGACGTCACCGCCGACGCGGCCACCGACCTGCTCTCGCGTACCCCGTACGTGAGGGCCGTGCTGCCGGGAGGTGCGCCGTGACCGATCCGCGCGCGACGACGCCAGGGCCCGCCCCCGAGCCGCCCACGTCGCCCAGAGGGCGGTTCGGCCGCTGGCGCGACCAGGCGGTGGCCCTCGGCTGGCTGGTGGTGGTCTGGAATCTGCTCTGGGGCGAGATCACCTGGGCCAACCTGATCGGCGGTGTGCTGGTGGGCGGCGCGGTGCTGGTGTTCTTCCCGCTGCCACCGGTCACCTTCGGCGGCCGGCTGCGGCTCGGGGCGCTACTGGTGTTCGTGGGCCGGTTCGTCGTGGAGCTGGTCAGCGCGAGCCTGCACGTCGCCCGGATCGCCGTGCAGCCCGGCTACCGGCCGCGCGGGGCGATCATCGGGGTCCGGCTGCGGGTGCCGACCGACCTCAACATGGCCCTCACCGCCGAGGCGGTCTCGCTGGTTCCCGGCACGCTGATCCTCGAGGTGGACCGGGACGCCGCGACGCTCTACCTGCACGTGCTGGACACCCGCGGCCCGGAGGACCTGACCCTCGCCCGGGAACGCACCTACGCTCTCGAGCGGCGGATCGTCCGCGCGGTCGGCAGCGCGGCCGAGGTGCGCTGCGTCGAGCCCGATTCCGCCGAGAAGGGAAGCAACCAGTGATCCTGATCCTGGCCGCCGTCCTCACCGCCCTGCTGTCGGTGACCGCGCTGCTCGCGCTGATCCGGCTCTACCGGGGCCCGTCGCTGCTGGACCGGGTGATCGCCGCCGACATGCTGCTCGCCACCATTATCGGCGCGGTGGGTGCGGAGGCGGCGGTCAACCGGCACTCCACCACGCTGCCCGTGCTGGTGGTGCTCTCCCTGCTCGGCTTCGTCGGCTCGGTGTCGCTGGTCCGCTTCGCCGTTCGGGAGCAGGCGTGATCGGCGTGGTCGCCGACTGGGTCGGCGCCGCCTGCCTGGTGGCGGGCGCCCTGCTGGCACTTGCCGCCGGGATCGGTGTGCTGCGCTTCCCGGACACCCTGTCCCGGATGCACGCCGCCACGAAGCCCCAGGTGCTGGGGGTGCTCCTGCTGCTGCTCGGCATCGCGCTGCGGCTGCGGACCCCGTCCGACATCGGGATGATCCTGCTGGTAGGCGTGTTCCAGCTGGCCACCGCGCCGGTCGCGGCGCAGATGATCGGCCGGGCGGCCTACCGGGCCGGGCGTCTGGACCGGAGCCTGCTCGACGCTGACGAGCTGGCCGAGCGCGGGCCGAGCGGCGGGCAGTTGGGGTGACGGCCGGGCGCGGTGAACCGGACGATCAGCGCCTTCGGCCCACCCTCAGCGGAGTCCCAGCCAACGCCGATAAAATGGCAGCATGATCGACTCTTCTGCCCAGGAGGGCAGCAGTAGCCAGCCGGGTCGTGCCCGGCATATCCCCGCCCCGACGACCCCGGGAGCCCTGAGCGACCCGTGTTGATCGTCGTTGGTCTCCTTCTGATTGTTGTACTCACCGCTGCCACCGGCTACTTCGTAGCCCAGGAGTTCGGTTACGTCGCCGTGGACCGGGGCAAGCTGCGCCAGCTCGCCGATGACGGCGACCAGGCCGCCGCCCGGGCTCTGACCGTCACCAGCCGTCTCTCCTTCATGCTCTCCGGCGCGCAGCTCGGCATCACCGTCACCGCCCTGCTGGTCGGTTACGTCGCCGAGCCGTACCTCGGCGGTGGCCTCGCCGAACTGCTCGGCGTGGCCGGCGTCAGCACGTCGGTGAGCCTGCCGCTGTCGGTGGCACTTGCCCTGGTCATCGCCACCGTCGTGCAGATGGTCCTCGGCGAGTTGGCCCCGAAGAACCTGGCCATCGCGCGGGCCGTGTCGCTGGCCCGGGCGCTGAGCCGCTCCACCCTCATCTACCTGGCCGTCGCCGGGCCGCTGATCCGGCTCTTCGACCGGGCTTCGATTCGTCTGCTCCGCCGGATCGGCATCGAGCCGATCGAGGAGCTGCCCAGCGGCGCCACCCCGGCGGACCTGGAACAGATCATCGCCGAGTCCCGGCAGGAGGGCAGCCTGGACGCAGAGATGTCCACGCTGCTCGACCGAGGGCTCGACTTCCGTGAGCTGACCGCCGGCGAGGCCATGGTGCCGCGCGTCGACGTGCACACCGTACGGGCGCACGAGCCGGTGAGCCGGGTCGTCGAGTTGCTGGACACCGGCCACTCCCGGTTCCCGGTGCGCGGCGCGGAGGGCGTCGACGACCTGATCGGCATCGTCGGCATCGCCGACGTGCTCGGCGTACCGCCGGGGGAGCGGGCCACCACCGCGGTGAGCGCGGTGGCGGGGCCGCCGCTGCTGGTGCCGGAGACGTTGCCGCTGCCCACGGTGCTCGACCGCCTGCGGTCCGGGCACCGGCAGATGGCCTGCGTGGTCGACGAGTACGGCGGGTTCGCCGGCGTGATCACGCTGGAGGACATCGCCGAGGAGTTGGTCGGCCCGATCCGGGACGAGGACGACCCACCCGATCGGGCGCCCGCCCGGCAGGACGACGGGTCCTGGGTGGTGCCGGCCCGCTGGCGGATCGACGAGGTCGCCGACAGCACCGGCATCGCGCTGCCCGAGGCCCCGGAGTACGACACCCTCTCCGGGCTGGTCATGCGGGAGTTGGGCCGGGTGCCGGAGGTCGGTGACCGGCTGGAGATCAGCCTGGTGCGCGAGGGCGCGGACGGTGAGGACCACGACGCGGAGCCACGGGCGCTGGTCGAGGTGCTGGCCGTGGACCGGCACGTGGCCGACTCGGTGCGGTTGCAGCTGACCAAGCCGGGGGTGACCGCATGAGCCCCGGAATCGCGCTGCTCACCTCGGTGGTGCTGCTGGCGCTGAACGGGTTCTTCGTGGCCGCCGAGTTCGCACTGGTGGCCAGCAAGCGGTATCGCCTGGAGCAGGCGGCCGCGAGCGGTGGCCGCGCGGCCCGAGCCGCCCTGGACGGTGTCCGCGAGTTGTCGCTGATGCTGGCCGGAGCGCAGTTGGGCATCACGCTGTGCACCCTGGGGCTGGGCGCGTTGGCCGAGCCGGCGATCGAGCATCTGGTCAGCCCGCTGCTGCACGCGGTGGGCCTGCCGGACGCCGCCAGCCACGTGATCGCCCTGGTCCTCGCCCTCGGCTTGGTCACCTTCCTGCACCTGGTAGTGGGGGAGATGGCGCCGAAGTCGTGGGCGATCACCGACGCGGAGCGGTCGGCGACGCTGCTCGCGTTGCCGTTCCGCGCGTTCGCCCGGGTGGCCCGGCCGGTGCTGTCGGCGTTGAACGCGCTGGCCAACGCGATCCTGCGCCTGTTCGGGGTCGAACAGCAGGATCAGTTGGCCCAGGTGCACGGCCCGGACGAGCTGCGGATGCTGTTGGAGCAGTCCCGCGAACACGGGTTGCTCGGCGCCGAGCAGCACGAGCTGCTCACCAGCATGCTGGAGTTGCAGGGCACGTCGGTGGCGCAGGTGATGGAGCCGTTCGCCACCATGGTCACCGTCCGGCGG
This sequence comes from Micromonospora sp. NPDC047527, assembly GCF_040643015.1. Lineage (NCBI taxonomy): Bacteria > Bacillati > Actinomycetota > Actinomycetes > Micromonosporales > Micromonosporaceae > Micromonospora > Micromonospora sp. NPDC047527. The sequence goes on from NZ_JBEYTK010000010.1 coordinate 90,574, forward strand.
GAGGACCCGGCCGAGCGGATCGAGCAGGTCAGCCGGGACAGCGGCCGGTCCCGGCTGGCGGTGCTGGACGCCGACGGCGAGGTCTGCGGCCTGGTGCACGTCCGGGAGGCGGTGCGGGTGGTGACCACCGGCCGCGTCGCCACCGCCGAGGAGCTGATGACGCCCGCGTTCACCCTGCCCTCGACGTCCTCGGTCACCGAGGCGGTGGCCGCGATGCGGGCCAGGCAGTCCCAGCTCGCGTTGGTGCGCAACGGTGGTGGCCCGTCCCGTCCGGTCGGCTTCGTCGCCCTGGAGGACCTGCTGGAGGAGGTCATCGGCGAGTTCGACGACGAAACCGACACGGTGCCACGCGGGCGACGTATGCGGTGAAACCGGAGGGGTGGTCACTCTTCGCCGAAGTCGAGGTGACCACCCGCCGGGTCCGCGAACCTTGAGGTGACCTCGCGGACGCGAGGCTCCAAGGGCGTGGCCTGGTGGGGGCGCGGTGCGGCTGACGGGGGTGTCTCGGGAGTCCGGCGGGACCGGGCTGTCCGTACAGACCACGCTGCCCAACCCGAGCACCCGTCCGGGCCTACGCCTGCCGGGCCGGGTGACCCTCGCCGCCGGGCCGGACGACGTGCTGGTACGGCACATCCGGCTCGGCCTGGTCACCACGGTCGAGCCGAACGATCCGGAGGCCGCCCGGCGTCTGGTGCAGTTCCACCAACTGCCGATCGCCGGGCGGTTCGTCGTACCGGCTGGTCGACGGCGGGCGGTGGACTTCGCGTTGCCGTTGCCGTGGGAGACGCCGGTGACCACCTTCGGCGGCGTGCCGCTGCTGAGCCTGCGGATGGGGTTGCGGACGGAGGTGTCCGTCGACCCGGATCTGGATCAGGGCGCCATGGTGCCGGTGTTCGTGCACCCGATCCCCACGCAGCAGCACGTGTTCGCGGCGCTGGACACGCTGGGTTTCACGATCCGTCAGGCCGGGTTGCAGGAGGGTGGGCTGCCCGGGGTGGAGCACACCCTGCCGCTGCACCAGCGCTGGGGTTTCTGGGTGGGTCCGCTCTACGCCGGCCCGATCACCGAGCTGGAGGTGATCTTCGTGACCAACTCGGCGGGCCTGGAGGTGATCCTCTGGATGGACCGTCGGCTGGCGTTGGCCGGCATCACCCACCAGAGCATCAGCCGGTTCCGGATCTGGCACGCCGACGCCGAGCAGCGGGACTGGGTGGCAACCGTGGACGGCTGGCTGCGTCAGGCGATCAACCGGCACGCCGCCGCGGCGGCGCACGCGGACTGGTCGGCGCGCATCACCGGGTCTCCGCATGTCAGCCGCCACCCGGACGAGCCGGTCCGTCCCGGCTACGGCCTCGGCGGCACCGCGGGCGGCGCGGGCATCGGTGGTGGCGGCAGCGGTGGCGACGGCACCTGACGCGGACGGGAGTGGGGTCAGCCGGCGCTGGCGGTGGCCAGTTTGAGGCTGAAGGCGAGGAACAGCGCGGCGATGGCGGTGGTGCCGCCGGCGGCCAGTCGACGGCGTTGGCGGAACTGCGTGGCCAGGAAGGTGCCCGCGAAGATCAACGCGGTCAGGTAGAGCACGCTGGCCGCCTGGGCGATCAGCCCGAGCAGCAGGAACGACAGCGCCGGCCAGGCGTAGTTCGGGTCGACGAACTGGATGAAGAACGAGATGAAGAACAGGATCGCCTTCGGGTTCAGCAGGCTGATCACCAGCGCCTTGCGGAACGGGCTGCGCATCGCCGCCGGCTCGGCGGCGTCGATGAGCCGCGGCGTGGTCGGGTCGTTGCGGTCGCGCCAGCGCCGCCAGGCGCCGCGCAGCATGCTCACCCCGACATAGGCGAGGTACGCGGCACCGGCGTACTTGATCACCAGGAACACCGGTGGGTACGCCTTGAGCAGCGACGCCACCCCGGCGGCGGAGAGGAACATCAGCACCGTGTCGCCGACGAACACCCCCGCCGCCGCCCGGTAACCGGTGCTGACACCCCGCTTGGCGGCGGTGGAGAGCACGAAGAGAGAGTTCGGCCCGGGCAGCAGAACGATGGCCACGGTGCCCAGTACGTACGTCCAGATGTCGGTGATCCCCAGCACGCCCGTCATCATCAGGCCACCGGTGCCGTCCGGCGAAGTCTTTCCCGCAGCATGGCCTGTGCGTTCGGCCACTCGTCGACGGTCATCGCGTACTGCACGGTGTCCCGCCAGGAGCCGTCCGGGCGCTGCCGGTGCATCCGCAGGACCCCCTCGCGGGTGGCGCCGAGCCGTTCGATGGCGGCCTGCGAGCGGACGTTGCGGATGTCGGTGTGCCAGGCCACCCGCACCGCCCCCAACTCGTCGAAGGCCCGGCCCAGCAGCAACAGCTTCGCCTCGGTGTTGATCCCGGTGCGCCACCACAGCCGGCCCAGGAACGTGTACCCGATGGCCACCGACCGCCGCTGCGGGTCGATCTCGTAGTACGAGGTGGTGCCGACCACCGCCCCGGTCACCGCGCAGCGTTGCACCCAGGCCACCCGCTCGCCGCGCTGCTGTGCGGCAAGGGCGGCGGCGACCACGGCAGCGGTCCCGGCGGGCTCGGTGGCCCGCGCGACGCCGAGGTGTCGCCAGACCTCGTCGTCGGCCGTGGCGGTGTGCAGTTCGTCGGCGTGCGCCAGGTCCAGCGGCTCCAGCCGGACGTGCTCGCCGCGCATCGGCGCCGGGTCGTGCCAGGGCGTGCGGGCCTCCCGCAGGTACGCCGGCAGCGGCGCGGTGACCGCGGCGTCCGGCTCGGGCAGCCCGGCGGTCAGCCGCATCGGCAGCACGCCGGCCCAGTGCGGCAGGTGCAGGTCGGCCTCGTCGTCGCGGACCCCACCGCCGCGGGCCCGCACGGAGACCTCCCGCAGCGGCAACGCCAGCACGGCGGTCTCGGCCAACTCGCGGCGGGTGGGCGGGCGGCTGTCGCCGCTGCGGCCCGTGCCGACCTTCTCGACCAGCGCGGTGAGCATGGCGCTCTTCTCCTGCTCGTCGGTGACCAGCCGGGCGGTGCCGAGCGCCACCACCGAGCGGTAGTTGGCGCTGTGGTGGAACTGGGAGCGGCCGTAGACCAGCCCGTCGAGCAGGGTCACCGCGACGCAGACCGGCAGCCCGCCGTCCCGGGCGGCGAGCAGTGGCCGGCTGCCGGTCGAGCCGTGCAGGTAGAGCGTGTCGCCGATGCGGACGTGCAGGGTGGGCAGCACCCGTGGCTGACCGTCGACGGTGAACCCGAGCGCGCAGTGGTACGCCTCGTCGAGCACGGCGTGCGCGGCGGCCCGGTCGTAGCTCATCCGGTCGCGGGAACGGTTGGGGGTGGTCCGGGCGGTGGGTGGGTACATGGTCGCCCCTTTGTTCTAGTACAATCTCTTGTTTGTGTCAGCACGCTATCAGTTCACCGGAGCGACGGTCGTCGCGATTTCGGCCAGCATCGAGTCGGGCATCCGGACCGGCGCCCTGCCGCCGGGCGCTGCCCTGCCGCCGGTCCGGGTGCTCGCCGCCGAGCTGGGTGTCAGCCCGGCCACCGTCGCCCGCACCTACCAGGAGCTGCGCCAGCGCGGCCTGCTCGCCACCGCCGGACGGCACGGCACCCGGGTCCGCCCCCGCCCGCCAGTGGCCGCCCGCCGCTCCGCACTGCGCCCCGCGCCGCTGCCCGGCGCCCGTGACCTGTCCCGGGGTGAGCCCGACCCCCTGCTGCTGCCCGCGCTCGGCCCGCACCTCGCGGCGCTCGCCGCCGACATCGGCCCGCCGGTCGGCTACTCCCACGCCGGCGTGCTCCCCGAACTGGCCGAGGCGGCCCGCGCCCGGCTGAACGCCGACGGCGTGCCAGCCTCGGAGATCACCCTCACTGGTGGTGCGCTGGACGGCATCGAGCGGCTGCTCGGCGCCCACCTGCGCCCCGGTGACGCCGTGGCGGTGGAGGACCCGGGCTGGGCGAACCTGCTCGACCTGGTCGCCGCCCTGGGGTTGCGCCCGATCGGCGTACCGCTGGACGACGAGGGGCCACTGACGGCCGGGGTGGCCGCCGCACTGGCCGCCGGCGCCCGCGCGCTGGTGGTGACCAGCCGGGCCCAGAACCCGACCGGCGCCGCCGTCTCCGCCGCCCGCGCCGAGGAGCTGCGGGCGCTGCTCGCCGGTCGACGGGACCTGCTGCTCATCGAGGACGACCACGCGGCCGAGTTGGCCCGCGTACCCCTGCACCCGCTCGTCGGTGCGACCGAGAGCTGGGCCTTTCTGCGCTCGGTGAGCAAGCCCTTCGGCCCGGACCTGCGACTGGCGGTGCTGGCCGGTGATGAGACCACGGTGGCTCGGGTGGCCGGCCGTACGCGGGTCGGCGCCGGCTGGGTCTCCACCGTGCTGCAACGGCTGGTCCTCGCCCTCTGGCGGGACCCGACGGTCACCGAGCTGGTGCGGCGGGCGGCGCAGAGCTACGAGCTGCGGCGCGAGGGGCTGCTGGCCGCGCTGGCGGCGCACGGCCTGACCGCGCACGGCCGCAGCGGCATCAACGTCTGGCTGCCGGTGGCGGACGAGACCAGCGCGGTCACCGCGCTGCGCGACGTCGGCTGGGCTGTGGCCCCCGGCGCCCTCTACCGGATCGCCGCCCCACCCGCCCTCCGTATCACCGTCAGCCCCCTGACCACCGCCGACCTGGCCCCCCTGGCCGCCGCCCTGACCCAAGCCACCAACCCCACCCCACCCCCCGGCTTCCCAACCTGACCCCACCCCACCCCACCCACACCCCCACACCCCCCGCGATCTTGCGCTTTGTGTCGCGGATATGCCCGGTATGGGCGCTATGCCAGGGCAGAAAGTGCAAGATCGCGATGATTCGGGGCGGACGGGGTGGGTATGCGGGCGCCGGAGGTGGGGGTCATGGCTTCGAGTGGGGCGCGTAAGGGAGTCTGGATCGCGGTGGCGGTGGCGGTGGTCATCATCGTCATCGTGCTGATCGCGATGGCTTCGGGTGGGGGTGGCGGCGGCGGTTACTGACGCGGGGGCGGCAGCACCGCAGCGGCGGGCGCACCCGGCAGTCGGCATCGAACGGGTATATAACAGTCGGCATGGCCGAGCAGACCGGGAGCGCCCCGGGCGCCCAGCGGTTCATCCCACCCGACGCCGACACCATCGACGAGCTGCGCGCCGCAGCGGGCGGCTGTCGGGGGTGTGAGCTCTATCGGGACGCCTCGCAGACGGTCTTTGGTCGAGGCGACGAGAGCGCCCGGGTGGTGCTGGTCGGCGAGCAGCCCGGCGACATGGAAGATCAAAAAGGTCTGCCCTTCGTCGGCCCCGCCGGTCGGCTGTTGCGACGCGCGGTCGACGACGCCGCGCTCGATCCCGCGCAGCTCTACCTGACGAATGCCGTAAAACACTTCCGTTTCCAGGTGCGCGGCAAGCGGCGGATCCACCAGACCCCCGACCAGATGCACATCACCGCCTGCCGGCCCTGGCTGGTCGCCGAGTTCGCCCGGTTGCGTCCGGAGATCGTGGTGGTGCTCGGCGCGACAGCCGCCAAGGCGCTGCTCGGCCCGTCCTTCCGGGTCACCCGGCAACGGGGCGAGCTGCTGCCCTGGCCCGCGTCGGCCCAGCACCCGGAGGACTTCCAGCGGGTGCCGGTGGACAACGCCGGCAAGCTGGCCGACGCCCCGCCGGCCCGCCTGCTGGCCACCATCCACCCGTCGGCGGTGCTGCGCGCCGACGACCAGGACAAGGCGTACGAGGGTCTGGTCGCCGACCTCACCGTCGCCGCCCGCGCCCTGTAGTGAGCCGGGCGACGAAACCCACGCGGGTACGCGAGGATGGGCCACCCCCGTCCCGAGGAGCGCTGATGGCCACCGACCTGACCGCGCCGCGTACCGCCCGCCCCGACGTCGGGCCGATCCAGCGGCGGACCCTGCGCCTGCTCTTCGGCACCCAGATCATCGGCGGCGTCGGCGTGACCATCGGCATCGCCGTCGGCGCGTTGCTCGCCGCCCGGATCGCCGGCACCGCGATGGCCGGCATCGCGCAGAGCGCCGGCGTGGTCGGTGCGGCGCTGCTCGCCATCCCGGTCACCCGGATCATGGCCCGGCACGGCCGCCGACCGGGCCTGGTCGTGGCGTACGCGATCGGTGCCGTCGGCGGCGTGCTCGTGGTGCTGGCCGCGGTCACCCGGTCGGTGCCGCTGCTCTTTCTCGGCATGCTGCTCTTCGGCGGTGGCACCGCCGCGAACCTGCAGGCCCGCTACACGGCGGTGGACCTCGCCGAGCCGGCCCGGCGGGGGCGACAACTCTCCGTGATCATCTGGGCCACCACGATCGGCGCGGTGGCCGCGCCGAACTTCGCCGCGCTCGCCGACCGGGTCACCACCGGCTGGGGGCTGCCGCCGCTGGCCGGGCCGTTCGCGTTCAGCGCGGCTGCGTTCGTGCTGGCTGGCGGCGTACTCCTCGGATTGCTCCGGCCCGACCCGCTGCTCACCGCACGCCGTCTCGCGGCCGCCGACCCGCCCGCCGCCGCTGTGCCGCCCGTAGCTGCTGTGTCGCCCATCGCCGCTGCGCCGCCCGCCGCCGTGGCGGCCGAGGCGCCGGCGGCCGGCGGCCCGGTCGACGGCGCGACGCCGGCCGCCGCGCCGGTCGGGGTGCGCCCGCCGCGCGGCGCCGGGATGCGGGCGGCCTGGTCGGTGGTACGCGGGCAGCCCGCCGCCCGGCTCGGCATCGCCGCCGTGGCGGTGGGTCACCTGGTGATGGTGGCGGTGATGGCGATGACCCCGGTCCGGCTCGGTGAGTCGCACGCCGACGCCGACGTGCTGCGGCTGGTCGGCATCGTGTTGAGCCTGCACATCGCCGGCATGTACGCGTTCTCCCCGGTGGTCGGCTGGCTCACCGACCGGCTCGGTCGGCGGGCGGTGATCCTCGGCGGGGTCGGGCTGCTGCTGGCCGCCTGCGCGGTCGCCGGCACGGCCGGGCACCACACGCCCCGGCTCTCGGTCGGTCTGGTCCTGCTCGGGCTGGGCTGGTCGGGGACGATGGTGGCCGGCTCGACGCTGCTCTCCGAGTCGGTGTCGGCCGACGTGCGGCCGAGCGTCCAGGGTTTCTCCGACCTGATCATGGGGCTGGCGGGTGCCGGTGCCGCCGTGGCCAGCGGGTTTGTCATGCAGGTGGCCGGATATCCAGTGCTCACCCTGCTCGCGGCGGTCGCGACAGCGCCCCTGGTGGCGCTAGCGTTGCGCCCGGTGCCGACCGGGGCGCCGGGCGAGGAGGGTTGATCACGTGCGGCTGACCGACTTCTGGGCGCGCTTGGAAGAGGCGTTCGGGCCTGGCTACGCGGCCAGCATCGCCCGCGACCAGGTGCTGTCGCAGCTCGATGGACGGACCATCGAGCAGGCACTGGCGTCGGGGCAGCAGACGCACGTGGTGTGGCGGGCGGTCTGCGCCGCGTACCCCGATCGGGTGCCCGCCCGACTACGCTGAGCAGCCTTTTCGTCGCTTCCGCGTGTCGCTTGTCGAGTCGTACACCTGTTCGGCTATTGTCCACAGCGGGGTGCTCGTCCACAGCTCGCGGCCCGTCGGCTGGTTTTCTGTCGGACCTAGCGCCTAGCGTGTCCCGCGTGACGCGAAGCTCAGCAAAGACGCCGGCGAAGGCAGGGGTGGCAACCATGGCAGCAGGGCCTGACCGGGAGAAGGCACTCGACCTTGCTCTCGCTCAGATTGACAAGCAATTCGGCAAGGGCTCGGTGATGCGGCTGGGGGACCGGCCGGTCGTCCAGACCGCCGTGATCCCGACCGGTTCCATCGCGCTCGATGTCGCGCTCGGCATTGGCGGCCTGCCGCGCGGCCGGGTGGTCGAGATCTACGGCCCGGAGTCCAGCGGTAAGACCACGGTGGCGCTGCACGCGGTGGCCAGCGCCCAGCGGGCCGGCGGCATCGCGGCCTTCATCGACGCCGAGCACGCGCTCGACCCGGAGTACGCGAAGGCCCTCGGCGTCGACACCGACGCGATGCTGGTCTCCCAGCCGGACACCGGCGAGCAGGCGCTGGAGATCGCAGACATGCTGATCCGCTCCGGCGCGATCGACATCATCGTGATCGACTCGGTGGCGGCCCTGGTGCCGCGCGCCGAGATCGAGGGTGAGATGGGCGACAGCCACGTGGGCCTCCAGGCCCGGCTGATGAGCCAGGCGCTGCGGAAGATCACCGGTGTGCTCAGCAACACCGGCACCACGGCGATCTTCATCAACCAGCTCCGGGAAAAGATCGGCGTGATGTTCGGCAGCCCGGAGACCACCACCGGTGGTCGGGCGCTGAAGTTCTACGCCTCGGTCCGGCTCGACGTGCGACGCATCGAGAGCCTCAAGGACGGCACCGACGTGGTCGGTAACCGCACCCGGGTCAAGGTCGTCAAGAACAAGGTGGCCGCGCCGTTCAAGCAGGCCGAGTTCGACATCATGTACGGCAAGGGCATCTCGCGCGAGGGCTCGCTGATCGACGTCGGTGTGGAGCAGGCGATCATCCGCAAGTCCGGCGCGTGGTACACGTACGACGGTGACCAGCTCGGCCAGGGCAAGGAGAAGGCCCGGGAGTTCCTGAAGGAAAACCCGGACGTGGCGGCCGAGATCGAGAAGAAGATCCTGGAGAAGCTCGGCGTCGGTGTCGGCGCGAGTGACGCCGCCGGTGGCCCGGAGCTGCCGCCGGTCGACTTCTGACCGGTCGCTGACCCAGATGGCAGGACGACGCGCTCGTACGGGGCGGGGCTGGGATGCCAGCCCACCCCGTGCGGGCGACGCCAGCGATCCACCCCGCCCTCGTCCGGGCCGCCGGGGCCGCCCCCAGGAGGGTGACGCCGCGGAGCCCTCGGCGCCGCCGCGCGACGAGTCCGAGGTGGCCCGGGAGATCTGCCTGCGTCAGCTCGCCGTCCGGCCCCGCACCCGGGCCGAGTTGGCCGGGGCGCTGGCCAAGCGGGGCATCTCCGAGCAGGTGTCGGCCGAGGTCCTCGACCGGTACGACGACGTCGGCATCATCGACGACGCCGCGTTCGCCCGCGCCTGGGTGTCCAGTCGGCACGCTGGGCGTGGCCTGGCCCGCCGGGCGCTCGCCAACGAGCTGCGCCGCAAGGGCGTGGACGGCGAGGTGGCCACCGAGGCGCTGGGTGAGCTGGACGAGGAGACCGAGGCGGAGACCGCCCGCGCACTGGTGGACCGCAAACTGCGGACCGCCCGGGGTGAGCCCGACGCGGTCTTCCGCCGGCTGGTGGGGATGCTGGCCCGCAAGGGTTACCCGCCCGGTGTGGCGATCCGGGCGGTGAAGGACGCGCTGGCCGCGCAGAGCGCCGAGGCGGCCGAGTTCGCCGAGCAGATCGACGCCGACGCGCTCGCCGACGCCGAAGGTGAGCTGGATCGCGCCAGCCGTCCGGTGGAGTAAGCGGTGGTGCGCGCCGTCGTGGTGTCACATAGCCGGCTCAGCGTCCGGCGTCGTCCCTGCTGAACAGGCACGACGCTCGGATCGGGTCCGTCGTCTCGCCGCGTTTGTCCCGGCGTATCCGACACCGTAATTGCTTTAGGTGACGCCGCAACTTCTCTCCGTTCGGGGGGTTTGATCATGAGTCCTTGACCAGACCACCCCCGGCGACCTAGCCTCGCCATACAGGCTCACATTGCCCGACCAACGCAGGCTAAGTCCACAACATAGATCGCGTAACAGAACAGCATCACTTTGGCCGACTCCGCGGCCTATGGCGGCAGTTCCGGACAGGCCGGTCCGGGACGCCGCGACAACTGCACCCGGTCGCCGACGTTGCCTGCGGGCACCGCCGGCGGAGAGAGCTACCCACGGCCAGCCGCTCCGGTCGGGCGTCCACAGCCGCAGGAGTGTGCCCATGGCACATTCGCTGCGGTCTTGACGTTCAGGGGAGGCGGCCATGGCGGGGCGGCGGCACAGGTTCACCGGTAGACCCAACGGGGTCCCGGCATGAACGCCCTCGACGTCGTGCTCCTCGCGGCCGTCCTGATCCTCGCCGTGGTGGTGGTCGTGGCCGTGCTGGTCGGCGTCCGGACGCTGCGCCGGATGGGTGCGGCACCGGCCCCGGAGGATCCGGCCTTCATCGCCGAGAAGGACCGTCAGGAGCAGTCGCTGGCCGCCCTGCGCAACGCGGCGGACCAGGCGAACAGCACGATCGACGTGGCGAAGTCGGCGGCTGCCGCCGCGCGTACCGAGGCGGCGGCGGCGACGGCCGAGGCGAAGGCGGCCCGGGCCGAGGCCCGACGGATGCTCGACGACGCCCGCGCCGAGGCGGACACCGTGCTGGAACGGGCGCACAAGCAGGCCGAGGCGGACGCCGAGCAACTGCGTACGACGGCCCGCCGCAGCGGCGAGCGGGAGGTCGCGGTCCTCGCCGCCACCACTCGCGAGCAGGCCGCCGAGGTGGAGCGCCGGGCGGCGCGGATGGACGAGCGGGAACGCCTGCACACCGAGGAGGTGGAGCGGTTCGCCGAGCGGGAGCGGCAACTCACCGCGGCGAGCGCCGCCCTCGCGGCTCGGGAGTCGGCTGTCACCCAGCGCGAGGCCGAGCTGGCCGAGGCGGAGGAGCTGCGCCGCCGGGAGCTGGAACGGGTGGCGGGCCTCACCGCCGACGCGGCCCGGCTGGAGCTGATCGAGGTGATCGAGACGTCCGCCAAGCGCGAGGCGGCGTTGCTGGTGCGGGACATCGAGTCCGACGCCCGCAACACCGCCGAGCAGCGGGCCCGGCACATCGTCGTGGACGCGATCCAGCGGGTCGCCAGCGAGCAGACCGCCGAGAGCGTGGTCAGCGTCCTGCACCTTCCCGGTGACGAGATGAAGGGCCGGATCATCGGTCGGGAGGGGCGCAACATCCGCGCCTTCGAGTCGGTGACCGGGGTCAACCTGATCATCGACGACACCCCCGAGGCGGTGCTGCTCTCCTGCTTCGACCCGGTACGCCGGGAGGTCGGCCGGCTCACCCTGGAGAAGCTCGTGCTGGACGGGCGGATCCACCCGCACCGGATCGAGGAGGTCTACGACCTGGCCCGTCAGGAGGTGGAGCAGCTCTGCCTCCGCGCCGCCGAGGACGCGCTGGTCGAGGTCGGCATCACCGAGATCCACCCGGAGTTGGTCAGCCTGCTGGGTCGCCTGCGCTACCGCACGTCGTACGGGCAGAACGTGCTCAAGCACCTGGTCGAGACCGCGCACATCGCCGGCATCATGGCGGCCGAACTGCGGCTGGATGTGCCCACCATCAAGCGGTCGGCATTCCTGCACGACATCGGCAAGGCGCTCACCCACGAGGTGGAGGGCAGCCACGCCATCATCGGCGCCGACCTGGCCCGCAAGTACGGCGAGCACGAGGACGTGGTGCACGCCATCGAGGCGCACCACAACGAGGTGCCGCCGCAGACCATCGAGGCCGTGCTGACCCAGGCGTCCGACGCCTGTTCCGGCGGTCGGCCGGGTGCGCGTCGGGAGAGCCTTGAGGCGTACGTCAAGCGGCTGGAGCGGATCGAGGAGATCGCGGCCGGCAAGCTCGGCGTGGACAAGGTCTTCGCCATGCAGGCCGGCCGGGAGATCCGGGTGATGGTCAAGCCGGACGACGTGGACGACATCGGGGCGGCCGTGCTGGCCCGGGACGTGGCCAAGCAGATCGAGGAGGAGCTGACCTACCCGGGTCAGATCCGGGTCACCGTGGTCCGCGAGTCCCGGGTCACCGAGATCGCCCGCTGATCCACGACACCGTCGGCCCGGCCTGGTCGACGGGCGGATCGCGCGGCCAGCGCCGTGCGGACCCCCGCGACGGCGAGACAGGGGATTCGCGGCGCGCTGCTCGCTGATGCTCTGGGAGATGGACAGAGGGCCAGCCCGAACGCCGGGCTGGCCCTCTGTGCTGCGAGCGGGGTGTCAGACGCCGCCGGCACCCTCGGCCTGGGACATCAGTGCCGCGGGCGGCGGGTTCTGTGCCGGGGTGTCCGCGGTCTTGCGACCCTGGGCGAGCCGGCGCTGGACGTACTGCGCGAGCTTCGACAGCGAGTAGTTCACCACGATGAAGAGAACGGCGATCACGACGTAGACCTGGATGGGGTTGCCCAGCGCGCCGATGATCTGCTTGCCGATGTTCAGCGTCTCCTCGTAGCTGATGATGAAGCCGAGTGAGGTGTCCTTCAATACCACCACCAGCTGGCTGATCAGCGCTGGCAGCATGATCCGGAATGCCTGCGGCAGGAGGATCATCCGGGTCGACTGGAACGGTGAGAGGCCGAGCGCGGCGGCGGCCTCGCGCTGCCCGCCGGGCAGACCCTCCATGCCCGAGCGCAGGATCTCGCCGATCACCACGGAGTTGTAGATCGTGAGACCGATGACCAAGTACCAGAGGTTGTCGAAGGCGATGCCGAACTCGGGAAAGCCACGGGCCACGAAGAAGATGGTGATCACGACCGGCAGGCCGCGGAACACTTCGACGCAGACCCTGGTGACCGCTGAGAGCAGCGTGCTCAGCCCTCGCAACAGGTACGCCAGCGGAGTGGCGAGCCCGGTGAACTTGCGGCCGGTCAGGCTCTTGAGCTGGATCCGCAACATCGCCAACAGCGTGCCGACCACCAGCGAGGCCACGATGGCCATCACCGCCGCGATCAGGGTGTTCTTGAAGCCGAGGCCGATCCGCTCCCATACCGCGGAGAAGTTCTCGTTGGAGGGGTCGATGAGCGGACCCCACAACTCCATCGACAACTGGCCCTTCTCGTCCAGTGGTCGGTAGATCAGGAAGTACGCCCCGACGAGCAGGGCCAGCCCGGCGGCGATGCTGCTGATCAGCGTGATCCGCTGCTGTCGGGGCCCGGGAACGTCGTAGAGGACGCTTGTCTGCTGACTCATCGGGCCACCGCCTGTCGCTTCTCGATCCGGTCCAGCAGGGTGCCGAGCGGCACCGTCATGATCAGGTAGCCGATCGAGATGCCGATGGCGACCGGGACGAAGGCGTAGCCCTCGGCTCCGGTGAGCTGGTCGGCCGTGGCCGACAGATCGCCGACGACCCCGAAGAAGCCGGCCAGCGCCGAGTTCTTGATCATCGCGATGATCACCGAGCCGAGCGGCACGATGGAGGCCTTCCAGGACTGCGGCAGCACCACGTAGCGCAGGTTCTGCCCGAAGGTCAGGCCCAGCGAACGCGCGGCCTCCGCCTGGCCGGGGGGCACCGCGTTGACGCCGGACCGCAGCGCCTCACAGACGAACGCCGCCGTGTACAGCACCAGGGCGATCAGCGCGAACCGGAAGTACGGCAGGTCGGTGCCGAGTCGGGTGAACAACGAGTCGATCACCGGGATGCGGAGGAAGTCCGCGTTGGAGCCGAGCGCCGGCAGACCGAACGCGGCGAAGAACATCACCACGGTCAGCGGCAGGTTGCGGAAGATGTTGACGTAACTGGTGCCGAGCGCGCGTAGCGGCGGCACCGGCGAGATGCGGAGCACCGCCACGATGGCGCCCAGGATGAGGGCGCCGATCGCGGCGAGTACGCAGATCTGGAGGGTGAGCCAGAAACCACCCGCAAAGACGTCGAACTTGTCGATGAGCACGTTCACGGGTCGGTGTTCCTCCCCACCCTCCAGATCGAAGGATCAGTAGCGGTTGATGGTGGGCGCGGAGCCCAGCTCGGCGCCGAACTTGCCGGCGGTGTCGTCCCAGGCCTTCTTCCAGCTACCGTCGGCGACAGCCTTGTCCAGCGTGTCGTTGATGAAGCTGCGGAAGTCCGCGTCGTCCTTCTTCACACCGATGCCGTACGGCTCCTTGGTGAAGTTGGCGCCAGCCAGCTTGAAGGACGCCTCGTCCTTGGCGATGTAGCCGAGCAGGATCACGTTGTCCGTGGTCACGGCGTCGACCTGGCCGCCCTTGAGGGCGTCGCGGCACTTGTCGTAGGTGTCGAAGAGCACCAGCTGCGAGCCGACGTCCTTGACGTACTTCTTGATCTCCTCGGCCGGGGTGGAGCCGGTGACCGAGCAGACCTTCTTGGTGCCGTCCTTGAACGAGTCCGGGCCGGTGATCGTGGTGTCGTCCTTCTTCACCATGACGTTCTGGCCAGCCTCGTAGTACGGCCCGGCGAAGGCGATGCGCTCCTTGCGCTTGTCGTTGATCGTGTAGGTCGCGGCGACCAGGTCGACCGTGTCGTTGACGATGACGTCCTCGCGGACCTTCGAGGGGGCCTCGACCCACTCGATCTTGTCCTCGGAGATGCCGAGCTCCTTGGCGATGATCTTGGCGATCTCGACGTCGAAGCCCTCCGGCTTGCCCGACAGGCCCTTCTGGCCGAAGCCAGGCTGGTCGAACTTGGTGCCGACCTTGATCTTCTGGGCCTTGTTCAGCTTCTCCATGGTGCTGCCGGCGGCGAAGGACTTGCTGCTAGAGCCGGTGCCCTCCCCGTCGTCGTCGCCACCGCAGGCGGTGAGGCCGAGCGCCAGAGCGGCGACAGCGGCGATTGCCGCAACGCGCGTAATACGCATATTTTTCTCCTTCTTCGACGGAGCCCACCGGGGGACGGCGCGCTCCACTACGGACGCCTAGTGCGTGAGGATCTTGGAGAGGAAGTCCTTGGCCCGCTCGCTGCGCGGGTTGGCGAAGAACTCCGCTGGTGGGGCGTCCTCGACCAACTGCCCGTCGGCCATAAAGATGACCCGGTTCGCGGCATGCCGGGCGAAGCCCATCTCGTGGGTGACCACGACCATCGTCATGCCGTCGCTGGCCAGTGAGGTCATCACGTCGAGCACCTCGCCGACCATCTCCGGGTCCAGGGCGCTGGTCGGCTCGTCGAAGAGCATCGCCTTGGGCTGCATGGCCAGCGCCCGGGCGATGGCCACCCGCTGCTGCTGCCCACCGGAGAGCTGGGCCGGGAACTTGTCCGCCTGGTTGGCGATGCCGACCCGGTCGAGCAGGGCGAGGCCGCGCTCGCGGGCGGCTGCCGGCTTCTCCTTGCGGACCTTGACCGGGCCGAGAGTGACGTTCTCGAGGATGGTCTTGTGGGCGAAGAGGTTGAAGGACTGGAAGACCATGCCCACTTCGCTGCGCAGCTTCGCGAGGGGCTTGCCCTCGGCCGGCAGCGGCTGACCGTCGAAGATGATGGTGCCGGAGTTGATTGGTTCCAGTCGGTTGATGGTGCGGCACAACGTCGACTTGCCGGAGCCGGACGGGCCGATCACCACGACCACCTCGCCCCGACCCACCGACAACGAGACGTTGTCCAGCACGTGCAGCGGTCCGAACCACTTGTTGACCGCGTCCAGCACGATGAGCGGTTCGCCCGTCGTCACGTCGTCCACCGTCCCCTGTCGTCTCCCGGATCGGGGTCGGATGACCCCTGGTTGGGCAACTGTAGGCGGCCTGACGTGGCGGAACGCAACCCAGTTGGTCACGGAGCGGTAACACCGGGCCGACTCGTGGCCCCGGATTCAATTTCGGTCACCGGTGACAGCGCTCGTGGCGGCGGCAGCGCGTAACCGAGATCATAGTGAGATGACAGAACCGGTGAGGTTGACCCGCTACGCCCGCGGTGGGGGCTGCGCCTGCAAGATCCCCCCGGGCGAGCTGGAGATCATGGTGGCGGGGCTCGGCCCGGCCACGGGCACCGCCGAGCTGCTCGTCGGCCTGGACCACGGCGACGACGCGGCAGTGGTCCGACTGGACGAGCGGACCGGCCTGGTCAGCACCGCGGACTTCTTCACCCCGGTCGTCGACGACGCGTACGACTGGGGTCGGATCGCCGCGGCCAACGCGCTCTCCGACGTGTACGCGATGGGCGGCGTCCCGCTGGTCGCGCTCAACCTGCTCTGCTGGCCGCGCGACGTGCTGCCGATGGAGTTGGCCGGCGAGGTGCTGCGCGGTGGTCAGGACGTGGCCCGGGAGGCCGGCTGCCACCTGGCCGGCGGGCACAGCGTGGACGACGACGGCCCGAAGTACGGCCTCGCGGTCACCGGCACGGTCCGACCGGAGGAGCTGATCACCCTCGACGCCGGCCGGGCCGGGGTGCCGCTGTCGCTGACCAAGCCGCTCGGGGTGGGCGTGCTCAACACCCGGCACAAGACCACTGGCGAGAGCTTCCCGGAGGCCGTGGCGACGATGAGCGCGCTGAACCGCGACGCCTCCCGGGCGGCGGTGGCCGCCGGCATCCGCTGCGGCACCGACGTGACCGGGTTCGGTCTGCTCGGGCACGCCTCGAAGCTGGCCCGCGCCAGCCGGCTGACGGTCGCGATCGACACGGCCCGGGTGCCCTACCTGGCCGGCGCCCGGGAGGCGCTGCGCGACGGGTACGTCAGCGGCGGCAGCCGGCGCAACCTGGAGTGGGTCACCCCGTGGACCGATTTCGGTGCCGTGGGCGAGGACGAGCGGTTGCTGCTGGCCGACGCGCAGACCTCCGGCGGCCTGCTGGTGGCTGGCGAGGTGCCCGGCGCGCCCGTGGTGGGCGAGTTGTTGCCCCGCAGCGAGCACCTCGTCGTCCTGCGGTGACCCTCTCGGCGGCCGTCGCCGAACACGGGGTGGCGGTGGTGGGGATCGCGCACCATACCCGATAAACTGTCACCTTCCCGCTACTCAGAGCAATGCTGCTCAGGGAAATTTGGTCCGGAATGGTCACAGACCGGTAACTTGCCCCCGGCTGGGGTCAAATGCCCCCCACCATCGTCAGTAAGGCCCGATCCGGAGGCCGGTGGGACGAGCGCAGCGAGGAGGCGGAATGACCGAGCTGTGGAACTGGAGAATCGACCGGGTGCGACCCGTTGAGGTCTACCCGGCGCTGGCCGAGGCACTAGGTCGGGTGGTGATGCCGTTGGCCGTGGCCGACCCGGCCCGGCTGCCGGCGTACGCGGTGGTGTGCGACGTCTGGCAGGCGCCGGGCGAGTTCGCGACGGTGGTCGACTGCTACGGGGTGCCCGAGCAGCTCGCCGAGCACGCCAGCATCGCCGCGCTGGCCCGTCTGCTGGACCGCAACTGCCTGCTGCGCGACGACACGCTCGACGCCGGCCGGCACCTGCTCGTCGCCCCGGACGGCACGGTCCGCCCGGTGCACTTCGACGTGCGGGAAACCGACGATGGTGAGGTGCTCAGCGGCCAGCGGCTCTGCACCCTCGCCGACCCGGGCTGCCGGGGCTGGTCGCAGTGTCACCGCTCGCGCTGGGCGCCCGACACGGTCGCCCCGGCTCTCGCCGCGGCCTGACCGGGCGGGCCCGCTCGGTGCGGGCCAGCGCCGGGTGCCGGGGCGCTCAGCTGTGAGCGGCGGCGGCCGGCTGGTCGGCGACGGCGGCCGGTGCGGCGCCCCGGACCACCAACTGGTCGAGCATGGTGCGGGTGGCCTCGGCGACGGCGGCCACCGCGGCGTCGAACGCGGCGGCGTTGTGCGCGGCGGGCGCCCGGAAGCCTGAGATCTTCCGGACGTACTGCAACGCCGCCGCCTCGATGTCCGCGTCGGTCACCTGCGGGGTGAACGGCTCACGCAACGTCTTGATGCTCCGACACATATCGGTTGCTCCTCGGTTCGGGGGATCCGGCCGACCCGGATACGCTGTCCGGGTCATGACTACCGCAGCGGCGGGCAGCCCGCGCACCTACCAGGTGCGCACCTACGGCTGCCAGATGAACGTGCACGACTCCGAGCGCATCTCCGGCCTGCTCGAACAGGCCGGCTACGTGCGTGCGCCCCAGGCCGACGACACCGCAGACGTCGTCGTCTTCAACACCTGCGCGGTGCGGGAGAACGCCGACAACCGCCTCTACGGCAACCTCGGTCATCTGCGCCCCGTGAAGGACAAGCACCCCGGCATGCAGATCGCCGTCGGGGGCTGCCTGGCCCAGAAGGACCGCGGCGAGATCGTCCGCAAGGCGCCCTGGGTGGACGTCGTGTTCGGCACGCACAACATCGGGGCGTTGCCGGTGCTGCTGGAGCGGGCCCGGCACAACGCCGCCGCCGAGGTGGAGATCCTGGAGTCGCTGGACGTCTTCCCGTCCACGTTGCCGACCCGCCGCGAGTCCACGTACGCCGGCTGGGTCTCGATCTCGGTGGGCTGCAACAACACCTGCACGTTCTGTATCGTGCCCTCCCTGCGCGGCAAGGAGAAGGACCGCCGCCCCGGCGACATCCTCTCCGAGGTGCGCGCCCTGGTCGACGAGGGCGTACTGGAGGTGACGCTGCTCGGGCAGAACGTCAACTCCTACGGCGTCGAGTTCGGCGACCGGTACGCGTTCGGCAAGCTGCTGCGCGCGTGCGGCGACATCGACGGGCTGGAGCGGGTCCGGTTCACCAGCCCGCACCCGAAGGACTTCACCGACGACGTGATCGCGGCGATGGCCGAGACGCCGAACGTCTGCCACTCGCTGCACATGCCGTTGCAGTCCGGCTCCGACGACGTGCTCCGGGCGATGCGCCGGTCGTACCGCTCCGAGCGCTACCTGGGGATCATCGAGAAGGTCCGGGCGGCGATGCCGGACGCGGCGATCACCACCGACATCATCGTCGGCTTCCCCGGCGAGACCGAGGCCGACTTCCAGCGCACCCTGGACGTGGTCCGCGAGGCCCGGTTCTCGTCGGCCTTCACCTTCCAGTACTCGAAGCGCCCCGGCACCCCGGCCGCGACCATGGACGGCCAGCTGCCCAAGCAGGTCGTGCAGGAGCGCTACGAGCGGTTGATCGCCACCGTGGAGGAGATCACCTGGGCGGAGAACAAGCGCCTGGTGGGGGAGACCGTCGAGGTGCTGGTCGCGGTCGGTGAGGGCCGCAAGGACGAGCGGACCGGGCGGATGTCCGGCCGGGCCCGCGACGGTCGACTGGTGCACTTCGCGACCGAGGCCCCCGGCGGGGAGTCGCTTGCCGGCCAGATCCGGCCGGGGGACATCGTGCACACCACGATCACGTACGCCGCGCCGCACCACCTCAACGCCGACGGGGCGCCGGTGGCACACCGCCGCACCCGGGCCGGCGACGCCGCCGAGGCGGGCCGCTCCCCGCGTACCCCCGGGGTGTTGCTCGGTCTGCCCACGATCGGCGCTCCGGTGGTCGCGGCCGCGACCACCGGTGGCTGCGCCGCCCACTGAGCAGGGGCCCCCTGTCGCCGTCGGCGCGACGACAGGGGGCGCACCGATCAGACCGTGATCCGACCGGCGCCGGCGCCGGCCGTCACGATGGACTTGACGTTGCTCGCCGTGTCCAGTTGGTAGGAGTACGGGATGCTGGCGACGCTGCCGCCGGCCTGCCCGGTGGGTGAGTTGACGAAGTGGTTGTTGCGGGCGACGATCCGGCCCGGGCCGGAGTCGCCCTCACCGAGGTGGTACGGGTCGCTGACGTTCTCGAAGTAGTTGCCCTCGACCAGCACCCCGGCGTTCTCGGTGGAGGCCACCCCGTAACCGCCGTTGGCCCGGTAGTAGTTGTTGAACACGTGCACCGGGTTGCCGAAGCGCACCCGGGGGTTGCGCTGGTTGCTGCCGTCGAACCAGTTGTGGTGGTAGCTCACCCGCAGGTGACCGATGTCCTGGCCGCCGTTGTCGTCGCTGTGGCCGAGCAGCATGGTCTTGTCGTGGTTGAAGACCCGGTTCCACGACACGGTGACGAAGTCCGACCCGCGCTTGATGTCGACCGCGCCGTCGTACCCGCTGCTGAAGCTGTTGTGGTCGATCCAGATGTTGGTGGCCGACTCCTGCACGTTGATCGCGTCGTCGTTCCAGTTCCGGAAGGTCAGGTTCCGGATGATGATGTTGCGGTCGCCGCTGATGTTGAGCCCGCAGCCGGCGATGGTCGCGCCGGAGTTGCCGAGGATGGTCTTGTTGGACCGGACCCGCAGCATGCCCGAGCAGGAGATTGTCCCGGACACCCGGATCACCGCGGATCCGGTGGCGTTCAGCGCGCTGGTCAGCGCCGAGGCGCTGGTGACGGTGGTCGTCGGCGCCCCGCCGCCGCCGGTGGTGCCGCCGTTCTGGGTGGCCCAGCCGACGAGCCCGGTCTGCGGCGGAATGCTGGGCACCGGGTCGCTGGGCAGCGGGTTGCTCGGCGCCGGTGTGCTGGGCGACGGGTTGGTGGGTGTGGTCGGCGTGGTGCCGCCGGTGCAGGCCACGTTGTTCAGGGTGAAGCTGGTCGGCACCGGGTTGCTGGCGTTGTTCCAGCTCGCGTTGAAGCCGAACGAGGTGCTGCCGTTGGTCGCCAAGTTGGCGTTGTAGTCGACGTTGGTCGCCGAGACCTGGCTGCCGCTCTGCGAGACGGTCGCGCCCCACGCCTGGTTGACCTGCTGGCCGGCCCCGTACGACCAGCGCAGCGTCCACCCGGAGACGGGGTCGCCGAGGTTGGTGACCGTGACGTTGCCGGTGAACCCGCCCGGCCACTGGCTGGCCACCGAGTAGGCGATCTGGCAGCCGGCCGCCGCCTGGGCCGAGACGGCGGTCAGGAGGCCTACGGTGAGCAGGGTGGCGGTGGCCGCGGCGGTGGTGGCGATCAGCGTCATCCGACGCTGTGCTGTGCGCATGCTGCTTCCTTTCGATGAGGCGGACGCACCGTCGCGACGCCCATGCCCGTGGGCGGCGAGGTGGCTCGGGCTCTGAGGTCCCGGGTCCGCCGGTGCGGTTCGGTGCGGAGAGCGGCTCCCGCGCTCGCGCCGCCCGCATCGATTGGCAAGCGCTTTCCCGATGGAAACATAGAAGGAACTGGATGTAAATGCTCCGTGCGGCCGGGGTGCGCCGCCCTGCGGAGGGTCGGCGCTCGAAGTGGACCCGAGGTGGCCGGCGCCCTCGGCGTGGGCGCCGGCCCTCTCGGTGGCTCAGCAGCTGACGCCGTTGAGCCTCACGGTCGCCGGGGCGCTGGCCGTACCGTTGGCGGTGAAGCCCACGGTGACCGACGCCCCCGCCGCCAGGGACGGCGCGTGGCTTGGCGCGGCGGCCGTGACCGTCGTACCGGCCTGGGTGACGGTGGCGTTCCACCCGCTGCCCAGCGTCACCCCGGCCGGCCAACTCCAGGTCGCCGACCACGGGTTCACCGCGCCGGAGCCGGTGTTCTTCACGGTCAACTCGCCCTGGAAGCCGCCCGGCCAGGCGTTGACCTGCCGGTAGGTGGCCGTGCAGGCACCGGTCGGCGGGTTGCTCGGGCCGCCGGTGGGCGAGGCCGTAGCGGTCGGCGTCGGCGTCGGGCCGCCGCCACCGGACGGCGCGATCAGGTACGGCTGGAGGATCGCCTGCTTGGTGGTGTTGATGTTCGTCCAGTCGTCCAGCGCGATGCCGCCGGTGTCACCGGAGTTGGGGTTCCAGGACCAGTAGGTGAAGGACATCCCGGTCACCCCGGTGCCGGTGTACGCCATCAGTTTCTCCAACCACACCCGGTCCTTCGGGTCGGCCAGGGTGCTGCCGAACTCACCCATCATGATCGGGGCGATGTTCTGCTTGTAGAGGTAACCCCAGTACTTGTCCCAGATCGCCGGCAGGTTCGCCGGGTAGTCCGGGGCGTCGAACCAGGCCTGCCGGTAGACCGAGGTCGCGTACTCGTGTGGTGAGTAGACAAGCCGGTTGGCGACGCTCAGCCGTACCGGGAACTCGCCGGCCTTGGACAGGTTGCCACCCCACCAGCCGCAGTCCTCGTCGTTGCTCGGGTCGTTGTCCCATACGTTGGAGAGGCCACCACTGGGGCAGCTCACCCCCTCCACGAAGATCAACCAGTTGGGCTGGACACCGAGGATCGCGTTGCCGGCCCGCTCGGCGGCGAGCCGCCAGTCCCGCGCCGGGTCACCGCAGCCCCAGCACGCGCCGGTTGCCGCCGGGTTGGTGCCCTCGGCGTGCGGCTCGTTGTGCAGGTCCGCGCCGATCACCGTGGGGTTGCCCGCGTACCGCTGGGCGAGCATCTTCCAGTCGTTGATCCAGGTCGCCTCGGAGACCGTCGACGTGTACCAGAGCGGCGACTGCCCGGCCGCCGTCGGCCGGTGCCGGTCCAGGATGATCCGCATCCCCTTGCTGCCGGCGTAGTCGATCACCTTGTCCAGGATCTGCAACGGCGAGAGCCCGACCAGGTCCGGGTTGACGAAGTCGTTGACCCCGCTGGCGGTCGCCCCCGGCTTCAACGCGTCGTTCGAGTACGGCACCCGCAACGTGTTGTAGCCCAGCCGGGCCATCGTGTCGAGCTGCCCCCGCCACGGGTTGTTCGACCACAGCCCGTGGAAGGTCTTGTTGTCGGTCTCCATGCCGAACCAGTTGATGCCGGTCAACCGGACCGTGGCGCCGGTGCTGTCCACGATCTGGTTGCCGTTCGTGTGCAGGTAGCCGCTGCCGGTGCCAGCGGCGACGGCTGGGCTGGTGCTGACGGCGGCGGCGAGGAACACGCCGGCCGCGGCGGTGGCGAGCGCGGTCAGCGCGCCGCCGAGTGCGGTGGGACGGAACATGCGAGCTCCACTTCGGAGGCCCCGCGCCGGCCGTGGGGGGCGCGGGCGGGCGGCCGTCGGCACGTCACGCTCCCTTTGGGGTACGCGGACAGTGCGCGACGGTCCATGTCACGCGGACGGGGACACTCGCGCAAGCTCACCGGCGACCCGTGACAGCGGTGTCCCGCCGTCCTTGCCCTGCTGCCGGTGGCCCAGCCTGACTCCGTCGCCCATTCTCATCAGCCCACCTCGATGCGTCAACCGGACCACCCCTCCCGCCTCCCCCTCCCGCCTCCCGCTCCCGCCCTCGCCTCCCGGCAAGATCCACACAACATCGCGGATATTGCTGCTTCCCGCGCGTCGGAAGCAGCAACTTCCCTGAAAGTGTGTTGATCTTGGCGCGGGGCGCGGACATGCGAGAGCCCTCGGCCCCGTCAAGGGTCGAGGGCTCTCGGAACGCCTCGGGTCAGCCGGCCTGCTCGGCGAGCTGGAGGAACTGGCGCTTGGAGGCGAGAGCCTGCTCGGCCTCCTTGATCCGGCGGGCGTCCCCGGCGCTCTGCGCCCGGGCCAGCCGGTCCTCGGCCTCGGCCACCTGGGCCCGCATCTGGGCGAGCAGCGGGTTGTCCTCCTTGGTGGTACGGCGCCACGCCGAGTCCATCACCTCGCGGACCTTGTCGTCGATGGCGCGCAGTCGACGCTCCAGCCCGGTGGCGGCCTCGCGGGGCACCCGGCCGGCCTCGTGCCACTGGGCCTGGATCTCCCGCAGCTTGGCCTGGGCGCCCTTCGGGTCAGCGTCGATGTCCAACGCCTCGGCCTCGGCCAGCAGGGCCTGCTTACGCTCCAGGTTGCCGCGCTGCTCGTTGTCCCGTGCGGAGAAGACCTCGCTGCGCCGGCTGAAGAAGGCGTCCTGCGCGGCCCGGAACCGTTCCCAGAGCTTCTGCTCGGCCTCCTTCGAGGCGCGCGGCGCGGCCTTCCACTGCGTCATCAGCTCCTTGAGCTGGTTGGCCGCGGCGGCCCACTCAGTGGAGTCCTTGAGCTTCTCGGCCTCGGCGACCAGCTCTTCCTTGGCGGTCTGCGCCTGCTTGCGCTGCGCGTCCAGAGTGGCGAAGTGGGCGCCCCGACGCCGGGTGAAGCCGTCCCGGGCGGCGGCGAACCGCTTCCACAGCTCGCCGTCGGCCTTCTTGTCGACTCCGCGAATGGTCTTCCACTCGTCGAGGATCTCCTTGAGCCGGTCCCCGGCCGTCTTCCAACCGGTGGACTCGGCGGCCAGCTTCTCGGCCTCCTCGACCAGCGCGGTCTTGCGGGCCAGGGCCTCACCGCGGGCGGCATCCCGGGCGGCACGCGCCTCGGCGGCCTTCTCCTCGGCGAGGGTGGCCAGCTTGTCCAGCCGCGCGGCCAGGGCGTCGATGTCGCCGACCACGTGGGCCTCGGGCAGCGTGGCGCGGATCCGCCGGATCGTGCTCAACGAGTGCCCGGCGTCCGCCGCGCCCGAGTTGAGCCGTGCTTCGGTCAGGTCCACTTCGGTGACCAGGTCGGCGAAGCGGCGTGCGAAGTGCGCCAGGCCCTCCTCCGGTGCTCCCGCCTGCCAGGATCCGACAACCCGCTCGCCCTCGGTGGTTTTGACGTAAACGGTGCCGTCCGCGTCCACCCGTCCGAAGGCAGTCCAGTCGCTCATGTGCCCATCCTCGTTCTCCCGGCGTCGAGGGAATGACCCCCGTCGCCGCCACGGCGCAGCCAAGTTACTTCCGGCATTGTCACAGGTCCGCCCCGGTCCGCGTCGAGCGCCTATCGCCGACCGTGACCATACGGTGTCCTAGGGCCCGATTGACCGGATCGGCGCGCAGACCCACCGGGGAGTCCCGCTACGGTGATTGGGTGCCATTGGTCGCCGCTGCCGTCTGCCCGCATCCGCCCCTGCTCGTGCCCGAGGTGGCCGGAGCGGCGGCGCCCGAGTTGGACGACCTGCGTGCGGCCTGTGACACCGCCGTCGGTCGGTTGTTCGCCGCCGTCCCGGACGCGGTGGTGCTGATCGGCGCCGGCCCGACGACCGGCCTGATCCGGCCCCCGGCCACCGGGTCGCTGCAGCCCTGGGGTGTCGATCTGGACGTGCCACTGGTCCCCGGTCAGCCGGACCGGGGCGCGGTGCTGCCGCTGAGCCTGACCATCGGCGCCTGGCTGCTGGGCCGCCACGCCGCGCGTCCCCCGGCGTCCGCCGGGCCGGGGTCCCCCGCGCGTCCCCCGGCGTCCGCCGGGCCGGGGTCCCCCGCGCGTCCCCCGGCGTCCGCCGGGCCGGGGTCCCCCGCGCGTGCCCCGGCGTCCGCC
>NZ_JBEYTK010000010.1:115329-199757 GCF_040643015.1 Micromonospora sp. NPDC047527
CGGGGCCGGGGTCCCCCGCGCGTGCCCCGGTGACGGCGGTGCCGGGGTCCGCCGCGCCGGCGACCGCAGTGCCGGGGACAGCCGTGCCGGTGACCGCGGTGCAGGTGACCGCCGACGCCGGCCCGGCCGAGCTGACCGCGCTCGCCGAGGAGGTCGCCGCCGCCGGTGACCGGGTCGCGCTGCTGGTGCTCGGCGACGGGTCGGCCTGCCGGGGCGAGAAGTCCCCGGGGTACGACGATCCGCGTGCCCTCGCGTACGACATGCGGGTCTCGGCGGCCCTGGCCGGGGCGGACCTGGACGGTCTGCGCGACCTCGACCCGGGGTTGTCGGCGCAGCTGAAGGCCGCCGGCCGGGCACCGTGGCAGGTGCTCGCGGGTGCGGCCCGGGCGACCGGCGGCGGGTGGCGCGGTGAGCTGCTGCACGACTCGGCCCCCTACGGTGTGGCCTACTTCGTGGCCTCCTGGGATCGGGCGTGAACGGCGGCGTGGCCGGCACGGTCGTGGCGGTGGTCGGCCCGACGGCGGCGGGCAAGTCGGCGCTGAGCATCGCTCTGGCGCATGCCCTGAACGGGGAGGTGGTCAACGCCGACTCGATGCAGCTCTACCGGGGCATGGACATCGGCACCGCCAAGCTGACCCCCGCCGAGCGGGACGGTGTGCCGCATCACCTGCTCGACATCTGGGAGGTCACCGAGCCGGCCAGCGTCGCGGAATATCAGCGGCTGGCCCGCGCGGCAGTGGACGACATCCTGTCCAGGGGGCGGGTGCCGCTGCTGGTCGGCGGGTCAGGGCTGTACGTGCGGGCGGTGCTGGAGCGTTTCGAGTTCCCCGGCACCGACGCGGTGCTGCGCGAGCGGCTGGAACGGGAGTTGGCCGAGGCCGGCCCGGCGCCCCTGTACGCGCGGCTGCGCGCCGCCGACCCGGCTGCCGCCGAGAGCATCCTGCCCGGCAACGGGCGCCGGATCGTCCGGGCGCTGGAGGTCATCGAGTTGACCGGTGCGCCGTTCACGGCGTCGCTGCCGGTGCCGACGCCGTACTACCCGTCGGTGCAGCTCGGGGTCGACCTCGACACCGGCCTGCTGGACGAGCGGATCGCGGTGCGGGTGGACCGGATGTGGGCCGACGGCCTGGTGGCCGAGACCCGCGAGCTGGCGGGTCGGGGGCTGGCCGAGGGGCGGACGGCCAGCCGGGCGCTCGGCTACCAGCAGGTGCTGCGGCTGCTCGCCGGTGAGCTGACCGAGGCGCAGGCGCACGACGAGACGGTCCGCGCCACCCGGCGCTTCGTCCGCCGTCAGCGCTCCTGGTTCCGGCGCGACCCGCGGATCCAGTGGCTGGATTCCTCGGCGCCGGACCTGATCGAGGCCGCCCTGCGTGTGGTGCCCGCCGCTGCGCGATGATTGAGGGCGTGGAGTTCACCAAGGGCCACGGCACCGGCAACGACTTCGTCCTCCTTCCCGACCCGGACGGTCAGCTCGACCTGACCCCGGAGTTGGTCGCGGCGCTCTGCGACCGGCGACGGGGCATCGGCGCGGACGGGGTGCTGCGGGTGGTCCGCGCGGCCAAGCATCCGGATGGCGCCGGGCAGGCCGGCGAGGCCGAGTGGTTCATGGACTACTGGAACGCCGACGGCTCGTTCGCCGAGATGTGCGGCAACGGCTCGCGGGTCTTCGTCCGCTACCTGGTCGACAACGGGCTGGTGACTCCGACGGGCGCGGCGCTGCCGGTGGCCACCCGGGCCGGGGTGGTGCGTGCGCTGATCGAGGGGGACACCGTCGCCGTCGAGATGCGGCGCCCCCGGCTGTACGACGACTCCACCGCCACCCTCGGCGGTCGGGCGCTGCCCGGCACGGCCGTGGATGTCGGCAACCCGCACCTGGTCTGCGTCCTGCCGGCCGACCTGGAGTTGGGCGCGCTGGACCTCACGACCGCGCCCGGGTTCGACCCGGCGGTCTTCCCGTCCGGGGTGAACGTGGAGTTCATCGTGGCCGGCGAGCCGGTCGACGGTGTGGACGAGCACACCCTCATGCGGGTGTACGAGCGCGGCAGCGCCGAGACGATGTCCTGCGGCACCGGTGCCTGCGCGGTGGCCGCCGTGGCCCTGCGCGACGCCGGCCGGGGCACCGGAGTGGTCGCCGTCGACGTCCCGGGGGGCCGGGTCACGGTCACCGTCACCGACGACTCCTGCTGGCTCGCCGGCCCGGCTCTGCTGGTGGCCACGGGCGAGGTCGACCTCGACGCCCTCCCGACCACCGCCTGACCCCGCACGCCGCTGGCGGGTCGTGGTCCGCGCGGCCGGCCGGTCCGCGTTCGGGCGCTGATCCGCCTGGGCGCGGTGGGGCACCGTGCCCCCTTTGCTCTGCTTCAACAGACGCAACGGCCGGTGTCCGATAGTCGGACACCGGCCGTTGCGCTGGTTGAAGCAGAGCAAAGGGCTCGCGACGACCACCCGGGGAGGCCGCCGCGTCGGCTCAGGGAGTCGCGCTGGCGTTGGCGGCGATCTCGGGGAGGTCGGCGGGGCCGGGGTCGGCGGCCGGGAGCGGGCTGGGGTTGTTCGCGGCGGCGCGTACGGCCGCGGCGACCGCCGGGGCGACCCGCGAGTCGAAGACGCTCGGCACGATCACCGTCGGGTTGATCTTCTCCTCACCGACCACGTCGGCGATGGCCTGGGCGGCGGCGAGCGCCATCTCCTCGGTGAACTCCTCGGCGTGCGCGTCCAGCATGCCGCGGAACACCCCCGGGAAGGCGAGCACGTTGTTGATCTGGTTCGGCTGGTCGGAGCGGCCGGTGGCGACCACCGCGGCGTGCTTGCGCGCCTCCCGGGGGTCGACCTCCGGGTCCGGGTTGGCCAGCGCGAAGACGATCGCGTCCTTGGCCATCTGGGCGATGTCGTCGCCGGTGAGCAGGTTCGGCGCGCTGACCCCGATGAACACGTCGGCGCCCCGGATCGCGCCGGGCAGGTCGCCTGAGTAGTTCTCCTTGTTGGTGTTCTCCGCCAGCCACTGCCAGGCCGAGTTGAGCCCGGTCAGCCCGCGGTGCAGGGCGCCCTCGCGGTCGTACGCGATGATGTCGCCGACGCCCTGGCGCAGCAGCAGCTTCATGATCGCGGTGCCGGCTGCGCCGGCTCCGGAGACCACCACCCGGACGTCCGCGAGCTGCTTGCCCACCACCCGCAGGGCGTTGGTCAGCGCGGCCAGCACGCAGATCGCGGTGCCGTGCTGGTCGTCGTGGAAGACCGGAATGTCCAGCGCCTCCCGCAGCCGGGCCTCGATCTCGAAGCAGCGCGGCGCGGCGATGTCCTCCAGGTTGATCCCGCCGTACGCGGGTGCGATCGCCTTGACGATCTGCACGATCTCGTCGGTGTCCTGGGTGTCCAGCACCACCGGCCAGGCGTCCACGCCGCCGAAGCGCTTGAAGAGGGCGGCCTTTCCCTCCATCACCGGCAGCGACGCGGCGGGGCCCAGGTTGCCGAGGCCGAGCACGGCCGAGCCGTCGCTGACGACCGCGACGGTGTTGCGCTTGATCGTCAGCCGGCGCGCGTCCGCCGGGTTCTCGGCGATCGCCATGCAGACCCGGGCCACCCCCGGGGTGTACGCCCGGGACAGCTCATCGCGGTTGCGCAGCGCGACCTTGGAGGTAACTTCGATCTTGCCGCCGAGGTGCAGCAGGAACGTCCGGTCCGACACCTTGCGGACGTCCACGCCGTCCAGCGCGGTGAGCGCCTCGACCACCTGGTCGGCGTGGCTGGCGTCGGCGGTGTCGCAGGTCAGGTCGACGATCACGTGGGTCGGGTCCGAGTCCACCACGTCCAGCGCCGTGACGATCGCCCCGGCCTCGCCGACAGAGGTGGTGAGTCGGCCGATCGAGGAGGCGTCTGCGGTCACTGCGATCCGGATGGTGATCGAAAATCCGGCGCTCGGCAGTCGGGTGATGGCCACGGGGTCCCTCCGTCACGGCTGGGCGGCCGTTCGGCCGCCGCCCCGCATTTCTACCGGGTTGACGAGGCCGACTGGCATTCGCCCCCACTTTTGGCGACCCTCGGCACGGGCATATAGCAGGTGCATCGCGTGTTGTCTCATGTCAGGATTACGTTCTACTTATCAAAACGGACAGGAGAACCGCTTGCGAGACCAGGAGAGCTTCGTCGGGGTCGAGGACGAGCTCGACGACGTCACCACCGGCGAGATGGAGCTGTCGGAGCGGCAGTCCCTCCGACGCGTCCCGGGCCTGTCAACCGAGCTCACCGACGTCACCGAGGTGGAATACCGCCAGCTGCGGCTGGAGCGGGTCGTCCTGGTGGGCGTCTGGACCGAGGGCACGGTCACCGATGCGGAGAATTCCCTGACCGAGCTGGCCGCGCTCGCCGAGACGGCGGGCTCGCAGGTGCTCGAAGGGTTGATCCAGCGCCGCTCGCGTCCCGACCCGGCCACTTACATCGGCCGGGGCAAGGTCGAAGATCTTGGCGCGGTGGTGCTCTCCACCGGCGCCGACACGGTCATCTGCGACGGTGAGTTGTCCCCGTCACAGCTGCGCAACCTGGAGCAGCGCACCAAGGTCAAGGTTGTCGACCGGACGGCGCTGATCCTCGACATCTTCGCCCAGCACGCCAAGAGCAAGGAAGGTAAGGCGCAGGTCGAGCTGGCCCAGCTCCAATACCTGCTGCCCCGGCTGCGTGGTTGGGGTGAGACGCTGTCCCGGCAGACCGGCGGTAGTGGTCGCGGCGGCGGCGCTGGCGGCGGTGTGGGTGTGCGTGGTCCCGGTGAGACCAAGCTGGAGACCGACCGGCGACGCATCCGCCACCGCATCTCCCGGCTACGTCGCGAGATCAAGAGCATGCGGACGGTACGCGTGACCAAGCGCTCCCGCCGTTCCCGCAACGCCATCCCCGCGGTGGCCATCGCCGGCTACACCAACGCCGGCAAGTCCAGCCTGCTCAACCGGCTCACGGGTGCGGGCGTGCTGGTGGAGAACGCGCTCTTCGCCACGCTGGACCCGACCACCCGCAAGGCCACCACCTCCGACGGGCGGCTCTACACCCTCTCCGACACCGTCGGCTTCGTACGGCACCTGCCGCACCAGATCGTCGAGGCGTTCCGCTCGACGCTGGAGGAGGTCGCGGAGGCGGATCTGGTGGTGCACGTCGTCGACGGCACCCACCCGGATCCCGAGGAGCAGGTCCGGGCGGTCCACGAGGTGCTCGCCGAGGTGGGCGCGGACCGGCTCCCCGAGCTGCTGGTGGTCAACAAGACCGACGCGGCCGACGAGGACACGCTGCTGCGGCTCAAGCGGCTCTGGCCGGACGCGATCTTCGTCTCGGCGCACTCCGGGCGGGGCATCGACGGTCTGCGCGAGGCCATCGAGGAGCGGCTGCCGCAGCCTGCGGTGGAGGTCCGGGCGGTCCTGCCGTACGACCGGGGTGACCTGGTGTCCCGGGTGCACCGCAGCGGTGAGGTGCTGAGCACCTCGCACCTGGCGGAGGGCACGCTGCTGCATGTCCGGGTCAGTGCGGCGCTCGCCGCAGAGCTGGCGCCGTTCGACGTCGAGCGACAGGGGCAGGCGGCCGTCAAGCTGTCCTGATTGGTCCCGGCGTCATCCACCCGAAACGTGCGGCATGCGACACTGGCCGAATGCGCCGCGTCGTTTCCTCGGTCACGGTTGCCCTCGGCCTGCTTGGGGCAACCGTGGCGCTTGCCGGAGTGGCTGTTGCCGCTCCCGCTCCCGGGCCGTCCGAGCCGCCCGCTATCACCCCCGGCAAGAAGCGGTGCACGGTCACCGACGAGCGGCTGCGGGAGTTGTCGGGTCTGGTGGCGACCAAGACCGGCTACATCGTCATCAACGACAGCACCGAGATCGCGGCGCGCAAACGGGTCTTCTTCCTGGACAGCAAGTGCAAGATCGCGAGGGAGCCGGTCCAGTATTCGGGAGCCGGCCCCTTCGACACCGAAGACCTGGCGCTCTCCCCAAACGGCGCGACCCTCTGGATCGCTGACACCGGTGACAACGTTACCGCCAAGGAACGCCGCAAGCGCGTGGCGCTCTGGTCGATGCCGGTAACCGGCGCCAAGCAGCCCGTGTTGCACCGGCTCTCGTACCCCGAGGGGAAGCCGCACGACGCCGAGGCGCTCCTCATCGGCGACGACGGCAAGCCGTTGATCATCACCAAGGTGACCAGCGGCAAGGCCGAGATCTACACCCCGGCGGCGGCCCTGAAGACCGGTGACACCGACCCGGTGCCGATGCGCAAGGTCGGCGACATCGCACTGCCCGCGACGGAGACCGACAACCCGCTCAACACGTTCGGTCGGGTCGCGATCACCGGTGCGGCCCGCTCCCCGGACGGCGCGCGGGTCGTCCTGCGTACCTATGCGGATGCCTTCGAGTACGACGTGGCCAGCGGTGACATCGTCGGCGCGCTCACGACCGGAAAGCCCCGGGTGACGCCGCTGGCCGACCCGTTCGGCGAGGCGATCAGCTACACCCCGGACGGCAAGAGCTTCGTCACCGTCTCCGACGGCGGCCAGTTCAGCGAGGACGACCCGGTCGACATCCTCAGCTACACGCCGTCCACCTCGACGGCTGTGCCGTTGGCGGCCGATGCCGCCGTCAAGCCGGCCGCCTCGCGGTCCTGGTTCGACGGGCTGAGCTTCGACGAGATCACCTACCTGGTCGGCGCCGTCGGCCTGGTCGGCCTGCTGCTGGTCGGCGCCGGCATCATCGGCATCGTGCGGGCCCGCCGCCGGCCGCCGGGCGAGGGGTCCGAACGGTCGGATCCGGACGGCGATCCCCTCGACCCGGCCCCAGGGCGGGGCGACGATGGTCGCGCAGCCGACGACCGTCGTGGCGGCGTCTACGGCGGTGGCGCACCGGCGGGCGGCGCGGTCTACGGGGCCGGCGCGGGCCGTGGTGGCCCGGCGCCGGCGGCCGGAGCGGTGTACGGCGGTGGCCGTCCGGCGGCGGCCGACGCCGGCGGCGGCTACGGTGCTCCCCTGCCGGGCGGTGCCGCCGGTGCCGGTGGCGGCGGTGTCTACGGTGGCGGTCGTGCGCCGGGCGCTGGCGGCGGTGGCCGACCGGCAGGCGGGGGCGGTCGCCCTCCGGGTGGTGGCGGTGGTCGGCCCGGCGGCGGTGTCTACGGCGGCGGCGGTGGCCAGCCCAGCGGAGGTCGGGGCGGCGGTCAGCCCGGAGGCGGTCGGGCCGGCGGTCAGCCTGGAGGCGGTCGCGCAGGTGGCCAGCCCGGCGGGGGTCGGGCGGAGCCTCCCCGGCGCGGCGGGCAGGACCCGGACTACCGGGGTCAGCGGTCCCCTCGCAGACGTGACGAAGACGCGCCTGTCGACCCGTACGGGCCGTATCCGGGAGGCGGTCGAGGCCCGCACCGGGGCGACCGCTACTGACGCTTCAAGAGCCGGGAGCAACGCGCGATCGGTCGCGCGGGTGAGCGCCGTGGTGGCACTCACCCGCGGGCCGGTCAGATCCGGCGCAGCACCGCCACGACCCGGCCCATGATGGTGGCGTCGTCACCGGGGATCGGGTCGAAGGCCGGGTTCTGCGGCATCAGCCAGACATGGCCGTCGCGTCGCCGGTAGGTCTTGACGGTCGCCTCGCCGTCGAGCATGGCGGCCACGATCTCGCCGGAGTCGGCGGTCGGCTGCTGCCGGACCACCACCCAGTCGCCGTCGCAGATCGCCGCGTCGAGCATCGAGTCACCCTTGACCTGGAGCATGAAGACCTCGCCCTCGCCCACCAACTCGCGGGGGAGAGGGAAGATGTCCTCCACGGCCTGCTCGGCGAGGATCGGCCCACCGGCGGCGATCCGCCCGAGCATCGGCACGTAGGCCGGAGTCGGTCGCTGGGCGCGGGACAGCTCGTCGTCGATGGCCTCGCTGGGGGCGCGGACGTCCACGGCGCGCGGCCGGTTGGGGTCGCGGCGCAGGAAGCCCTTCTTCTCCAGCTCTTTGAGCTGGTAGGCGACGCTGGACGGCGACACCAAGCCGACCGCCTCGCCGATCTCTCGGACGCTCGGCGGGTAGCCGTGGCGCTCCACCCAGTTGCGGATGAATTCCAGGATGCGGCGCTGGCGGGCGGTCAGGTCGACCGTCGCCGGGTCGGGAAAGGTGCTGACCACCGGGGTGACCGGGCGCACGGCGGGCTGGCCCGTCCGGCTGCGCGCGGCACTGCGGCGTCGGGTGGCCGGCGGACCCGCGTCGGTGATCTGTTGCGGGCTCTTCGGCCGGCTGGCCCGGTCCTCGGTCACGTCCGTCCTCC
The DNA here is from genome assembly GCF_040643015.1 of Micromonospora sp. NPDC047527. NCBI lineage: Bacteria > Bacillati > Actinomycetota > Actinomycetes > Micromonosporales > Micromonosporaceae > Micromonospora > Micromonospora sp. NPDC047527. Next base: position 123,585 of record NZ_JBEYTK010000010.1, read on the forward strand.
CTGGTCGGCGCTGGGGTGCCTCGTCGGCTCGTGGTGCGTGCGGTGGTGCGCTGACGGTGCTGCGGAGCCGGGTGTGCTGAAGATCCAACGCGCCCGGCTGTTCCTGACCGTATAGGTGAGATCGGTCATTTTCAAACATCTGTACGACCTCTCACCGGCGTGTCGGGGTGAAAAACCACTCCGGTCGTACGGATGTTCTGATAAATGGTACGTCGGATAGCACTGATGTTCGATTGGTGACCCGTTTGCGGGCGACGCCACACTGTTGACCGGTAACCCGGCAGCGGCCTCGGCGTTGGGTCTTCCGGCGGGAGTGGTGGGCGCGGATGACCGGATGGTCCGTGACGCGCCGGACACGCCGGCCAACTTGACCCGGGTTCGTCAGCGACATACGGTCAACCCCTAGATGTAGTAGTGACATGGGCGTAAGTTGCCCACAGGTTGGGTCCGACTACCGACCGCACTCCCGCAGCGCCGACCACGGCGGGCGTCAGCTCAGCTGGCACCGTCGTGTCGAGTCGTGCCCGGAGGTGCCCGGTACGCCCGTGGTTGATCATGATTAGGAGGTTGGCGATGCGGTGTCCGTACTGCCGATACGCCGACTCCCGCGTGGTCGACTCGCGGGAGGCCGACGACGGCCAGTTGATCCGACGGCGACGCTCCTGCCCGGAGTGCGGCAAGCGGTTCACCACCGTCGAGGAGGCGGTCCTCGCGGTCGTCAAGCGCAGCGGGGTGACCGAGCCGTTCAGCCGGACGAAGATCATCGGCGGGGTGCGCAAGGCGTGCCAGGGCCGGCCGGTCGACGAGGACTCGATCGCGCTGCTGGCCCAGAAGGTCGAGGAGACCGTGCGGGCCAAGGGCGCGGCCGAGATCCCCAGCCACGACGTGGGGCTGGCGATCCTGGGCCCGTTGCGGGACCTGGACGAGGTGGCGTACCTGCGGTTCGCCAGCGTCTACCGGTCCTTCGACTCGCTGGCCGACTTCGAGCAGGAAATCGAGACATTGCGTGCCGCCGCCCGTGCGCGTGCGGGCGCGGCGGAGGCCGGGGCGACGGGGGCCACCGGCCGTACCAACTGAGGTTTGTGTTTTTGCAGGTAGACGTGCGGCGGGATGACCGCGCGGACGAGGGGGCGGATGAGATGTCGGGGGATGGTGTGACGACAAGCAGGTCACGAAGCAAGGCCGGCGCGAGCGCGGGGCTGAAGATCGAGCGGGTGTGGACGACCGAGGGGGTCCACCCGTACGACGAGGTCGCCTGGGAGCGCCGCGACGTCGTGATGACCAACTGGCGGGACGGCTCGATCAACTTCGAGCAGCGTGGCGTGGAGTTCCCGGAGTCGTGGAGCGTCAACGCGGCGAACATCGTGACCACCAAGTACTTCCGGGGCGCGGTGGGGACCCCGGAGCGCGAGTGGTCGCTCAAGCAGTTGATCGACCGGGTGGTCACCACCTACCGCACCGCTGGTGAGGAGTACGGCTACTTCGCCAACCCGGCGGACGCCGAGATCTTCGCGCACGAGCTGACCTGGATGCTGCTGAACCAGGTGTTCAGCTTCAACTCGCCGGTCTGGTTCAACGTCGGCACGCCGTCGCCGCAGCAGGTCAGCGCCTGCTTCATCCTCGCCGTGGACGACTCGATGGACTCGATCCTCGACTGGTACAAGGAGGAGGGGCTGATCTTCAAGGGCGGCTCCGGCTCCGGCGTCAACCTGTCGCGGATCCGCTCGTCGCGTGAGCTGCTCTCCTCCGGTGGCACCGCCTCCGGCCCGGTCAGCTTCATGCGCGGCGCTGACGCGTCCGCCGGCACCATCAAGTCCGGCGGCGCGACCCGGCGGGCGGCCAAGATGGTCATCCTCGACGTGGACCACCCGGACATCGAGGAGTTCGTGGTCACGAAGGCGCGCGAGGAGGACAAGATCCGCGCGCTGCGGGACGCCGGCTTCGACATGGACCTTGGCGGCTCCGACATCGTCAGCGTGCAGTACCAGAACGCCAACAACTCGGTGCGGGTCTCCGACGAGTTCATGACGGCGGTGCAGAACGGCGGCGGCTTCGACCTGCGCGGCCGACTGGACGGCTCGGTGATCGACACCATCGACGCCAAGAAGCTGTTCCGCACCATCTCTCAGGCCGCGTGGGAGTGCGCCGACCCGGGCCTGCAGTACGACGACACGATCAACGACTGGCACACCTGCCCGGAGACCGGCCGGATCACCGCGTCGAACCCGTGCTCGGAGTACCTGCACCTGGACAACTCCTCGTGCAACCTGGCCTCGCTCAACCTGATGAAGTTCCTCCGCGCCGACGGTGGCTTCGACGTGGAGAAGTTCGTCAAGTCCGTCGAGTTCGTCATCACCGCGATGGACATCTCGATCTGCTTCGCCGACTTCCCGACCGAGAAGATCGGTGAGACGTCCCGCGCCTACCGGCAGCTCGGCATCGGCTACGCCAACCTGGGCGCCCTGCTGATGGCCTCCGGCCTGCCGTACGACTCGGAGCAGGGCCGCTCGGTCGCCGCGTCGATCACGTCGCTGATGACCGGCACCGCCTACCGCCGCTCGGCCGAGCTGGCCGGCGTCGTCGGCGCGTACGACGGCTATGCCCGCAACGCGGAGCCGCACAAGCGGGTCATGCGTAAGCACGCCGCGGCCAACGACGAGATCAAGCCGACCAGCCCGGTGGCCACCGCGATCGTCCGCGAGGCGACCAAGCAGTGGACCCAGGGCAACAAGATCGGTGACAAGTTCGGCTGGCGTAACGCGCAGGCGAGCGTCCTCGCGCCGACCGGCACGATCGGCTTCATGATGGACTGCGACACGACCGGCGTGGAGCCGGACCTGGCGCTGGTCAAGTTCAAGAAGCTGGTCGGCGGCGGCTCGATGCAGATCGTCAACCAGACGGTTCCGCGCGCCCTGCGCAGCCTCGGCTACCCCGAGGAGCAGGTCGAGGCGATCGTCGAGCACATCGCCGACAACGGCCACGTGGTGGACGCCCCCGGCCTCAAGCCGGAGCACTACGCGGTCTTCGACTGCGCCATGGGCGAGCGGACGATCGCCCCGATGGGCCACGTGCGGATGATGGCGGCCATCCAGCCGTTCGTCTCCGGCGCCATCTCCAAGACGGTCAACATGCCGGAGGCGGCCACCGTCGAGGACGTCGAGAAGATCTACTTCGAGGGCTGGAAGCTCGGCCTCAAGGCGCTGGCGATCTACCGGGACAACTGCAAGGTCGGCCAGCCGCTCTCGGTGGCGAAGTCCAACAAGGCCACCGAGCTGGCCGCCGTCGAGACCGCCACGGCCGCGCCGGTGGTCGAGAAGGTCGTCGAGTACCGGCCGGTGCGTAAGCGCCTGCCGAAGAAGCGCCCGTCCGAGACGGTCAGCTTCTCCGTCGGTGGCGCCGAGGGCTACCTCACCGCGTCGTCCTACCCGGACGACGGCCTCGGTGAGGTCTTCCTCAAGATGTCCAAGCAGGGCTCGACCCTGGCCGGCGTGATGGACGCCTTCTCGGTGGCCATCAGCATCGGCCTTCAGTACGGCGTGCCACTGGAGACGTTCGTCAGCAAGTTCACCAACATGCGCTTCGAGCCGGCCGGCATGACCGACGACCCGGACGTGCGGATGGCAGCCTCGGTGATGGACTACATCTTCCGTCGCCTGGCGCTGGACTTCCTGCCCTACGAGCGCCGCGCCGAGCTGGGCATCTTCACCGCCAGCGAGCGGGCCGCCCAGCTGCGGGCCGAGGCCGACGCGGAAGCCGCCGGGGTCACCGGCGCCGAGCTCACCGCGATGGCGTCGTCCGCGCCGGTGGCGGCTCCGGCCAAGCCGGAGGCCGTCGCTCAGCCGGCCCAGGAGATGGCCGAGGTTGCCGCCGCCAAGCCGGCTCCGAGCGTGGGTTCCAGCACCGAACTGCTGGAGGCCGTCATCGGCAAGGCCGCCGACGCACCGCTCTGCTTCACCTGCGGTACGAAGATGCGCCCCGCCGGTAGCTGCTACGTCTGCGAGGGCTGCGGCTCCACCAGCGGCTGCAGCTGACGTACGCGATAAGCGCTGCCCCGGCCTCCTTCATCGTCGGTCGGGGCAGCGCCGTTTATAAGCTCCCTGGCTCGCGAGGAACGGCAGAGGCGGATGTCGCCCAGCAGATCCTCGGTCCCCGGTGGGTCACAGGTGTGGGTGTGGACCTCGCCATGGCAATATCAGGGTGATGACACGAACGTCGAGCCGGTGGCATTGGCCATGGGTGGCAGGTCTTGGAGTGGCTGCCGGGGTCGCGACGGCGGTGTTCCTCCGGCACCGCTTTCCGAAGCTCATCACCAGCGAAGATATCGCCATCACCGCAGCCGGCATCACGCTCATGACCGCGCTGCTGGCGTTTGCGTCAGCTAAGGCATCACAAAAGGCCGCGTCAGAGTCGCGCAGAGCGCTGCAGCTCCACTACCAGCCTGGAAGGATTCGTGTCGAGTTCACAACGCGCGATCCAAAAAACCCGGCGGTTCCTGCCTCCTCCCCGGCACCTTTGCGCGTCTCACTGGTCTTCTGGCCCGGGATCCAGTCAGCATACGAACTGATATGGGTGGACGACGACGGTCAGGCGCACGCCCCTACCCACGTGACGCCTCCAGTCCAAGGTGAGGTTAACTGGGACGCGGGCTGGTTCCTCCTCGCCGGTGTATCCGCCGAGGAGGGATCGGGACAGAACAACCCGCGCCTCCCTCTCGGCCTGCAGAGGCTTCAGATCGAGTGCCGTGACGACCGGCTGGGCACAAAGTGGCGCGCAGTCAAGAGTTGGCCTGCGGGTTCGGAACCCGGCACGTGTGTGCTCAGCTTCGAGCCTGTGGACGACTGAGGTTTTCCGGGGCTGGCCCGCAGCGACCCGACAGGGCCGAGCGGGCGCTGTCAGAGGCAGAAGAGCATGCCGGTGTGCTTTTCTACCGCAACGTCGCCGGCTGAACAGGCGAGGCGCTCTGCCTACCGGCTGGCCAGACGGATTGTCGAGGAGAACACCTTCGCTTGCTCCCCGACTACGCCGGTAGTCCACACCGACCGATAGAAGTCCCACCAGCGCGTTAACGAGCCCACAATCACATGGTTGATGCCGGCCCGCGCCTGCCGGAACTCCTCCTCCGTGTTGATCTTTTCGACCAGGCCCGGCTCTGCGGTCATGATCTCGCTGACCATATCCAGCCACAGAAAATGCGGTGCACGCTCGATCTGCGGCTGTTCGCCCAAAGAGTCGAGGAAGTAGAATCGGCCGGCGTCACCAAAGCGCTCAAGTGTAGCTAGCGCGACTGCAAGAATCTTGTCGCCGTCAACCCGAGCAGCTTTCTCTTGTACATCGCCTGGCGCAGTTCCGCTGTTCAGGTCGAGCAGGTCGCGAGCCGTTTTGTCGGCGGTCGCCACGCGGTGGCCGATGTCTCGCCTCATGTATCCCTGCCTTGGCCACGGATTTCCGCGATCGAGATGGGCGAGCCCGACCGTTAGCTTTAGCAGCTTCTCGGCGCCCAAGGCGAGCAGCGACATAGCGGCGACGGCGGCGGTGTAGTCACGGGTGATGTTCTCGGTGATCGCTAGGCCATGGGAAAAGAGCACGGCCGCATCGTTGGCCTCGTTGTCGAGGTTGATATTCCACCTGCTGTCCCCTGAGTTCACGATCCGAGGGTAGAGGTACGGTCCAGTGACTTTGGCCCCGCACGCAGTCTCGCTACGCGTTGCCGTCATGCTGGTGATTCCGCTGGCAGCCAAAAAGGAGCCTCGGACCCGCCGGCGGCGGCCTTGCCTCCTACGCTACGTCGATCTAGCTCGGTATTGACGCTCGATTCTGCGTGCGAACTGATTCGATCATCGCTCAAAGGCAGGCGCGGCCGGAGTAGCCACCTGGAGCGCGCACCGGATCCTACGGGCCCTTTCCTCTGGAGAGGTCCGGTGCGAAGCTGCTCTTCCGAGATGGCTATTGCCGCCGCAGCCGGTCGAGGAGGTTCGTGACGATGGTGAACGGACACGGACCGGAGCAGGCAAACGATCGGCGCGGGGAATTGGTCGTGCGGGCTCTTGCGTCACCGCCAGACCACGGCAAACCTCTGAGCTTCGGGTCTTGGGCTACCGGATGCTACGTACGAACCCCGTCCATGCGCCTCTCGTGAAGCGAAGGGTCGACCCGTTGGGGTCCTTGCTGTCGCGCACCGCGATGCTCGTATCTAGTTCGGCAACCTCGACACAAGCGCCGCCGTTGTTGTCGCTGTAGCTCGACTTACGCCAGACCAGGCGATTCGAGGTCTCCATGATCACTCTCTCAGGTCTGTTGCCGCTCCACGTCGTCCGCCATCCTCAGGATGAGCTTGCGCGACTCTACCGGCCCGAGAGCGGCTGCCCGGAGTCGGTCCCACAGTCGAGTGTAGGCCCGTACGGCGTCGGGCCGGTCAAGGTAATCAGCGTCGGTGAAGGTCTCGACGTAGATCACGTCCGATGCGGCGTCGTCACCGAAACGCAGGATGATGAAGCTGAACGAGGCCGTCTCGTAGGTCTGCGCGTCGAACGGGAAGACCTGGAGCGTGACGTTGGGCTGTTTGCCGACCTCAGCCAGGTGTAGAAGTTGGCTGCGCATCGTTGCCCCGTCGCCGATGCTTCGCCGCAGCGCCGACTCGCTGAGAATGAAGCTCAGGTCAGGTCCGTCGTCCTGCCGCAGGATCGACTGTCGTTCCATGCGGATGGCAACCTGCCGGTCGACCTCATCGGCGGGCGGCCGTGGATAGGCGATCGCATTCATGGCACGGATGTACGGCTCGATCTGAAGGACGCCCGGGATGACCTCCGGCTGGTACCAACGAATCTCCGACGCGTCACCTTCGAGGTCCAGGTACTGGCGGAACCAGTCCGGCACAGCGTTGCGGTAGGTGCTCCAGCGACCGCGCTGCCGCCCTGCGCGTGCGAGGTCGCGTAGCGGCTCGGCTTCATCACCCCGGATCCCGTAGAGATTGAGCAGCAGGTTCAGGTCGGTGAGCTTGATCCCGGACTGTCCAAGCTCGACCCTGCTGATTTTGCTTGCTGCCGCGTCGATGACAGCAGCCGCCTCGTCCTGCGTCTTGCCTGCACCTTCACGAGCCCGTTTGAGAGCAAGGCCGAGGCGCCGTCGCTGGATCGTCGGGTTCACCACCGGCTGATTATGGCCCGGTCGTAGCCGGACATCGCGACACGCCGCGAAGAGGTTCCCAAATTAGGAGTCCAACTTCTAGCCTGGTTGTACTTCCAAAATAGGAGTCCAACTTTGGAGCCTTATGGGATCGCGTGTGCCGTACGACGACTACCTGCTGGCGGTGGCGATGACTCTGGCTCGGCGGCATCGGCCGGTCTGGTCGTGGCGGCGGTGGCGTTGGATCTGTCGCTGCGGCGCGGACCTGCCCTGTCGTGCCCGGCACCGCATCCCGATCCGTCGAGGCCACTGGCCAGGGGAGGAGCAGGAGTGACCGAGGACCAGGTCGGGCAGATCTTGTCCCTTCACCTGCCCGGCGTCGACGGGCTCTGTGCCGGTTGTCGCTGGTGGTGGGCGCGGCTGTCCCCGTACCCCTGTTATCAGGCGGAATGGGCGACCCGCTGGCACGCCCGGGTCGCCACCCGGCGTTTCCTGGACGGCCTGCGGTGACCACCCACGGCCCGGTTCTTCCGGTGTGGACGTGCGGGGGCTGCGCAGCGCCCTGGCCGTGCCGGACCCGGCGCACCGAGTTGCGCGCCGAGTTCGACGGCGCTCCGGTGTCGCTGGGCCTCTACATGGGGTCCTACCTGGTCTGGGCGGCCGAGGACCTGACGTGGGTGCCCGCCGGGCTGCTGCATCGCCGCTTCCTGGGTTGGGTCCGGTGAGCCTGATCCGGCGGGGTGACGAGCGGTTCCACTACAGCGACAACTCGCACCGGTGGATTCCGCCGGACCCCGACTATGACCAGGAGGCCTGGGACGAGATGGTCCGGCAGCACCAGCGTCAGCACCTGGAGGAGATATCCCGGCGACGAAAGTCAACAAGATCAATTGATGAGAAGTAGGTGTCCGGGCCGCCGTTGACCTACTTTCGCAAGCTAAACGGTGCGCGACGACCCCAGGCAGACGATCGTCGCGTCGTCGGTGGCGACGCCGTCGCGGACCTCGGCCTCCCTGACCCGGCGGATGACCTCGCCGGGTCCGTCGGTGTCCAGCAGGTGCAGCAGCCCCGCCCAGTCGGTGAGCCCGAAGGTGTCCACCAGTCGGCTCGCGCCGTTGCTGAGCAGCGCCGCCACGGTCACCTCGTCCGCCGGGCAACTGCCGGTGATCGCCTCGTCCACCACCCGCGGGTCGTCCTTGGCCACCCAGAAGCCGCCCGGGCTGTTCCGGTGCGCCCGCAACTCCAGCAGCAGCCGCCGGTACTCGTCGCTGCCCTCGGGAATGCCCTTGAGCCGGGCCTCGAAGGACCGGGCGATCACCACCTCGCGCGGATCGTGGGCGACGAACGGCTCGCCCCCAGCCCGGCCGAGGACCACCACCGCGTCACCGAGGACCAGGTGCTCGACGAGCCCGCCGGAAAATCGGAGCATCGCCACGGCGGCGTACGGGCTGATCGAGTGGGCGACGTCGCACGTGTCGCGATGCTCGTCGGTGATCCGCTCGATGCTCTCGGCCAACACGTCGCGCAGGCTCCGATCCACCGACAGCGCGCCCAGGAGGGCACCGCCGAGGCGGGTGGCGTACCAGGCCACACCGTGATGGCAGACTTTCTCGGCGCTGGCGATGCCACCCGCGCCGTCGACCAGGACCATGCCGCACGGGACGGCGCCGGCGAAATCCTCATTGGTACGCCCAGGGTGTCCCGCATCGGTCGCCATCGCTACCCGCATCACCTGATCATCACACGGCACGGCCGGCTCAGGGTTGGGCGAACAGGGGGCCGTAGTTCGACCGGAACATCTGCTCGCCGAGGCGGCGCATCACCAGGTCGCGCAGCGCGGGCGGGAGCCCGGTGGCCTTGTCCCGGCGGTGGGTCTGGGACAGCACCCATCCGGTACGCGGGCGGCGCCGCACCTCGTATCCGCGCACCGCCTCGGCGACGGAATCGGCGGTGGCCAACGACGAAGCGAGCACGACGGCGTCCTCCAGGGCCATCGCCGCGCCCTGGGCCATGTTCGGTGAGGTGGCGTGGGCGGCGTCACCGATCAGCAGCACCGGCCCTCGGGACCACGAATCGAGCACGACCTCCTGGTTCGGCCCGGCGTGCAGGGTGCTGTCGTCGTGGTCGAGTGCCTTGAGCATGGTGGCGGCCGGCTCGGGGAACGACTCGGCCACCTCGTCGCGCCAGCCGGGGCGGTCGGCCACCGGGCCGTCGTTGTAGTAGCAGTACGTCTGCTCGGCGCTGATCGGGATCGTGAGGAACTGCCTGCCGCGCCCCAACTGCACCGACCAGACCGGCTCGTCGTCGATCCGGGGCGCGACCCACCGGTACGCGTACTGGCCGAGGTTGCGGGCCGTCTGGCCGTCGAAGGCGAGCCGCCGGACGGTCGAGTTCACGCCGTCGGCGCCGATCACCAGGTCGTACCGTTCGGTGCTGTTGTCGTCGAACTCGACGGCGACCCGCTCGCCCTCCTCGACGAGCGTGACCGGCTGGCGGCCCCAGCGGATCGGGGTGTCGCCGACGCCGTCGAGCAGCACCCGGTGCAACTGCGCCCGGGGCAGCGACACGCAGGGTCCGACGCCCTGCCACAGGGCGGCCACGTCGATGTCGAAGAGGCCGCGCCCGCGCTGGTTGGCGCTGCGCTGCCGGGTGATCTCCACGGCGATGTCGGCGACCGGCTCCCGCAGACCGAGTACGCCGAGCATGCGGGTCGCGTTGCCGGTGAGATAGATGCCGGTGCCGGAGTCGGTCGGCCCAGCGGCCCGCTCCACCACGTCGACCGTCGCGCCCCACTCGCGCAACGCCGCGACGGTCGCCAGCCCCGCGATTCCACCGCCGACGATCAGTACCCGTAAACCGTGACCCCGCACGACACATTCCTCCCCGTTGCCCCTGCCGCTCACCGTCCGGAGCGCCGCAGCACTCTACGAGGCGGGCACGGCGGCGCACGGGCACGGGGGCCGAAGTGTGAGGAACGGGGTTCATTGTCGGATCGCTGGTCGCCGCCCATCGTGTCGTAGCCGCTCTCGCTCTGCTTCCTTGACCGTCCGTGGGGGTAGTCTCGGTCGCTGCTGATCACGAGAAACATGAGAGATGCAGACGTGAACACGATTGCTGACCGGGTGGCTGCGGCGCAGTTCGAGGTCCTCGAAGTCCTCTGCAAGGCCACCCCGAAGGGCTGGTACGCCGAGCGGGGGACAGCTCGCGCCGCCCTGGCATACGCCGACATCGCGACGCTGAACACGATCTACGACACGACGTTGGAGCCGGACCTCGCGGCGTTCGACGAGCTGGCGGCGGAGGTCAGCGGGCGGGTCCCGCGCTGGTCGATCGTGGTGCGTGGCGAGGCGGGGGACGATGTCGTCGAGCTGGCGGCCCGGCACGGCCTGGTGCAACGCAGTGAGCTGCCGATGCTGACGTGCGCCGCGGGCGACATCGTGTTCCGGGCCGACGAGGCGCAGCGAAAGCTGGTACGCCGGGTCGGTGCGGCCGAGAGCGACCTCTACACGGCGACTCTCGCCGAGGGGTTCGAAGCTCCCGCAAGCGCCTTCGGCTCACTGATGGGCGGTGGGGTGCTCGACGTCGACGCCATCGCCGGTTACCTGGCGGACGAGTCGGGTCACCCCGCTGGCACCGGTCTCGGGGTGCGGACCGCCGGGGTGGTTGGCGTGTTCAACGTTGCCGTCGCTCCGGCCGCCCGGGGCCGTGGCCTTGGTCGGGCCATCACCGAGGCCGTGTTGCGCGACGCGATCGCCGCCGGCGCGGACGCCGCGTACCTGCAACCCAGCGAGATGGGTCGGTCCCTGTACGAGTCGATGGGCTTCCGCCTCGTCGAGACCTGGACCGTGTTCGAGTAACGGTGACCGAACACGCGGGGGGAGAACCGGTGGATTTCAGTACGAACGTGCGCTCGGCCTTCCGGCGCGGTGAGACCGACGCCGTGGTGCGGATGAGCGAGGCCGAGATCGCGCGGGCGCAGGCGGCCGGCGACCTGGCGGGCGAGGTGGAGGCGCGGTACAGCCTGGCCCGGGTCGCCATCCGTGGCGGCGACCTGCCGGGCGGGGAGGCTCGTGCCCGCGAGGCTCTTGAGGTCGCGCTGCGCTCGGGCGACCGGAGCCTTGAGGAACGGCCGAGGCACGTCCTGGCCGGCGTGGCGCGCATGTCCGGTGACCTGGCCCGGGCCCGGGACCTGTACCGGGAGAGCATCGCCCTCAACGAGGCGCTCGACCAGCCCATGACGGTCAACTCCGAGTATCACAACCTGGCGTTCTGCGAGCTGGGCCTGGGCAACATCGACGTGGCGCGGCACCTGTTCGCCGAGAGCCGCGAGCGGGTGTTCCGAAACGGCTGGGCCGACTTCGTGCCGTACGTCTGCGTGGCGGAGACCGCGCTCGCCACCGCCGAAGGTGATCACGCTCGTGCCGCGCGGATGATCGGTGTCGCGGATGCCGCGTTCGCGTCGCTCGGCCAGGTGCCGGATCCGGACGACGCGGCCGACCTCGCCAAGGCGCGCGCCGCCGCCATCGAGGCGCTCGGCACCGCCACCTTCGACGAGGAGTACGCACGAGGTCAGGCCCTCGACCCCCGTGCGGCCTTCGCCGACGAGCGACGCTGACAGGGGCACCGATTGCCGGCGGAGGCTGCGACGATCAGGGCATGACGACCGCTGAGGCGTACGCCCGGTTCGCCAACCGGGAGGTACGCGGAGTTTCGCCCGCGTACGAGCGGCTGTCCCAGGCGGTGTCCCGCGACCGCGAGGTGCTTGCGCTGCTCGACCGGCTGCCTCCGGCCAAGCGGCAGCCGAACCTGCTGTTCGGTGTCGTCCGGTGGCTCGGCGGCCCGGTCGAGGACCCGGCGGCGTTCCACGACTACACGGTGGCGAACTGGCCGGTCATCGAGGCGCAGATGCGCGTCCGGGCCACCCAGACGAACGAGGCCGGCCGCTGCGCGGTGCTGCTGCCGGTGCTCGCCGCGCTGCCGCAGCCCCTTGCCCTGCTGGAGGTCGGCGCGTCCGCCGGGCTCTGCCTCTACCCCGACCGGTACGCGTACCGCTACGGCGACCATCAGGTCGGCTCCGGCGAGCCGGTCCTGGAGTGCGCGGCCAGCGGGTTGGCGCTGCCGACACGCGTACCCCAGGTGGTGTGGCGGGCCGGCCTGGACCTCAACCCGCTCGACGTGACCAACCCGGCGGACATGTCCTGGTTGGACGCCCTGATCTGGCCAGAGCACGAGCACCGACGGGCGCGGCTACGGGCCGCCGCAGCGGTCGCCGCGGCCGACCCGCCGCTGCTGGTCCGTGGTGACCTGGTGGACGACCTGCCGGCGCTGGCCGCGCGGGCGCCGGCCGACGCGACGCTGGTGGTCTTCCACACCTCCGTGCTCTACCAGGTGCCCGTGCCGCGCCGGGAGGCGTTCGTCCGGCTGGTCCGCGAGCTGTCCGGGCACTGGGTCTCCATCGAGGCGCCGGAGGTGCTGCCGTACGACGGACTGCCGACGCCGCCGGGGGAGGGGCTGCACAACGTCCTCGCGCTGGACGGCACGCCGCTGGCCTGGACGAGAGGTCACGGCCAGGCGATGACCTGGTTCGGCTGACGCCGCAGGTAGACCCGTCGAGGCGCGCCGCAGCCCGCACCAGCATCGCGCTCCTCGACGCTCCCTAGACTGCTGCGGTGACCGGAGAGCGACGACCCCTGGCCGATCGGCCGCTCACCGAGCCGCACCCGTCCCGGCTGCCGCCCGAGCACCCCGACCGGGCCCGGATCCTCGCCGCGCACGCCGCCGCGCTGGCCGCCGGGGAGGCCGGCTACCTGGACCCGGCGACCGGGTTGTTCGTGCTCAGCGCCGCCTTCCTGGCCCGGCGCGGCACCTGCTGTGGACGCGGCTGCCGGCACTGCCCGTACGTGGATGATCCACCCTGCGGATAACGGCGAAACGAGGACTTCCGCCGCGCCCGCGCACCCCGTACGGTTTCCGACGGACATCCGGCGGGCGCCTACCGCCGTCGGTCGGCGAGAGGGTGGAGCGTGCGCGGGCGGATCGTGGTCGCGGGGCTGACCGGGCTGCTGGTGAGCGGCTGTGCCGCCGACGCCGAGCCGGTGGCGGTGCCGCCGCCGGTGCCGATCGCGGTGGACGTGCCGGCGGCCTCCTCGGGCGGCGCCTGCCGACTGCTGGATTTCGCGCTCATCGAGCAACTGGTCAAGGCGCGCTTCGACGTGGCGGCGGCCAGCGAACGAGGCGACACCCACACCTGTGTGGTCCGGGCCGGGGACGCGGCGCTGCCGGAGCTGACGCTGAGCGTGTCCGAGACGTCGATCGACAAGACCACCTTCGGCGCGGACGTGGTGCCCGCCAAGGCCACGAAGGTCACCGGCCTGGGCCAGCAGGCGTACCGGCGTACCGCCGCTGCCGCGAGCGGCCACGGGCCGGTCGCCGAGGTCGGTTGGCTGGCCACCGACGGCCGGTTGGCGACGCTGACCTGGACCGGCGCCCGAGGCACCGAGCGCTCTGCGGCCGAGAAGTTGACCGCAGAGCTGATCTCGCTGGCCAAGAAGGTGGACACCCGGGCGCTGTGACGCCCGGCGGCGGGCGGCTGGTCAGTTGGCGGCGACGAAGACCCGCGAGGCGACCTCGCGCGGCAGCCGGACGCGGTCGCCGGAGCGGTCGATCGACACCCCGTCGCGCTCCTGCGCCACGGTCACCGTGGCACCCGGGTCGACACCGGCGGCGTGCAACTGGCGCAGCACGTCGGAGTCGGTCTGCACGCTCTCACAGATCCGGCGAACCACCACCGGCCCGGTGAGCCCGGGGAAGGCCAGGTTGCGCTCACTGTCGCCGGCCTCGGTGGCCTGCGTCTCGGGCGAGCCCAACGCCTCCAGACCCGGGATCGGGTTGCCGTACGGGGAGCGGGTCGGCCGGTTGAGCAGGTCGTACACCCGCTTCTCCACCGCGTCGCTCATCACGTGCTCCCAGCGGCAGGCCTCCTCGTGGGCCTCCTCGTAGGGCATCCCGATCACATTGACGAGCAGCAACTCGGCGAGGCGGTGCTTGCGCATCACGGAGACAGCCATGCCGCGGCCCAGCGCGGTGAGGGTCAGTTGCCGATCGCCCTCGACGGTGAGCATGCCGTCGCGCTCCATCCGGGCGACGGTCTGGCTCACGGTGGGGCCGCTCTGCCGTAGCCGCTCGGCGATCCGAGCGCGCAGCGGCGGCACGCCCTCCTCCTCCAACTCGAGGATGGTGCGCAGGTACATTTCGGTCGTGTCGACCAGGTCGTGAGACTTCATAAGGTCAGCGGCCCTCCGATGCACGATGCTACCTTGCGGTTTGGCGCGCGACCGCCGCCGAACCGCCTGGGGTGTCGAGCCGGATGGTGTTGGATGGTCGCCATGTCCGGAATTGAGGAGCCTCTGGTCGAGATCGGTCGTCTCGCCGCCGAGCTCGACGACGCCGATCCGCCCACCCTGCTCGACGTCCGCTGGCGGCTCACCGGCCCGCCCGGCCACGACGACTACCTGACCGGCCACCTGCCCGGCGCGGTCTTCGTCGACCTGGACACCGCGCTCTGCGGCCCGCCCGGCGTCGGCGGCCGGCATCCACTGCCCGATCCGGCCGCGTTGCAGGCGGCGCTGCGGGCCGCCGGCGTCCGCGCCGGTCACCCCGTGGTGGTGTACGACGGTGGCGACGGCATGGCCGCGGCACGGGCCTGGTGGACCCTGCGCTGGGCCGGGCACCGCCCGGTGCGCGTGTTGCACGGCGGCTACCCGGCCTGGGTCGCCGCCGGTCGGCCCGTCTCCACCGAGGTGCCCGCACCGGCCCCCGGTGACGTCGAGGTGCGCCCCGGCGATCTTCCGGTGCTCGACGCGGGGCAGGCCGCCGCGCTGGCCGCCGCCGACGACGCCGTGCTGCTCGACGTACGGGCGGCGCCCCGCTACCGGGGCGAGGTGGAGCCGATCGACCCGGTGGCCGGCCACGTGCCGGGCGCGGCGAACCTGCCGGCCGGCGAGTACGTCGGCGCGGACGGACGCTTCCTGGCCGCCGACGTGCTGCGGGAGCGGTTCGCCGCCGTTGGGGTGGCCGGGGAGCGGGCCGTCGGCGCGTACTGCGGCTCCGGGGTGACCGCCGCGCAGGCCGTGCTGGCGCTGCACCTGGCGGGCCGGCCGGACGCGGCGCTCTACGTCGGATCGTGGAGCAACTGGGTCGCCGATCCGGCCCGGCCGGTCGCCACCGGGCCCGACACCCGGTAGCTGACCAGCGCGTGCGGACGGTCCCCGTGCGACGATGGGCTCATGTCCGACGACACGGTGGTGGTGTGGGACGAGTCGCTGCTCGCCTACGACATGGGTGACCATCCGCTCGATCCGGTGCGGGTGGAGCTGACCTTCGCGCTCGCCCGGGAGTTGGGCATCCTGGACCGTCCGGGCGTACGCATGGTGAAACCGGAGCCGGCCGACGACGCTCTGCTCACCCGCGTGCACGACCCTGCCTACCTGGCGGCGGTGCGGGCCGCGCCGAGTGACCCGCTGTTCGCCGGGTACGGGATGGGCACCTCCGACAACCCGGTCTTCGACGGGATGCACGAGTCCAGCGCGCTGATCGCCGGAGCCACTGTGGCCGCCGCCGAGGCGGTCTGGCGCGGCGACGCGCGGCGGGCGGTGAACGTGGCCGGTGGCCTGCACCACGCGATGCCCGCCCGTGCCTCCGGCTTCTGCGTCTACAACGACCCTGCCGTGGCCATCGCCCGCCTGCTCGACCTGGGTGCCGAGCGCATCGCGTACGTGGATGTGGACGTGCACCACGGCGACGGCGTGCAGCAGATCTTCTGGGACGACCCCCGGGTGCTCACGGTCAGCCTGCACGAGACCCCGCTCGCGCTCTTTCCGGGCACCGGTTTCCCCGACGAGACCGGCGGGCCCGGTGCGCAGGGCACCGCGGTGAACATGCCGCTGCCGCCCGGCGTCGACGACACCGGCTGGCAGCGGGCGTTCCACGCGATCGTGCCGTCGGTGCTGCGCGCGTTCCGGCCACAGGTGCTGGTCAGCCAGTGCGGTGCCGACGGGCACCGGCTGGACCCGCTGGCCGACCTGAGCCTGACCGTGGACGGGCAGCGCGCCACCTACCTGGCGTTGCGAGCCCTCGCCGACGAGTTGTGCGACGGCCGCTGGGTGGCCACCGGCGGCGGTGGGTACGCGCTGGTCGAGGTGGTGCCCCGGGCCTGGAGCCACCTGCTGGCCGTGGCCACCGGCGACCCGATCGACCCGGCGACGCTCACCCCGCCGGCCTGGCGGGAGCTTGCCGCCGCCCGCCGTCCGGGCCGGGAGATTCCGCTGCGGATGACCGACGATGCCGACCCGTCGTACGAGCCGTGGCAGCCGACCGGCGAGCCGAACGCGGTGGACCGGGCGATCGCGGCGACCCGCAAGACCGTCTTCCCGCTCCTGGGGCTCGACCCGCACGATCCGCGAGACTGAGCCGGGCCGGGGGAGGACGGCGCCGGTGACAACCGTGGCCCAGCCGGTGGACGTGCTGCTCAGTGACGGCACCACCGTCCAGTTGCGACCAATCAGCCCGGACGACGCGCCGGCCATCGTGGCGATGCACAGCCGGTTCTCCGAGCGCACCCGCTACCTGCGGTACTTCTCGCCGTACCCGCGCATTCCCGAACGGGATCTGATCCGATTCGTCACGGTCGACCACCACGACCGGGAGGCGTTCGTGGTGCTCGCCGGCGACCAGATCGTCGCGGTCGGCCGGTACGAGCGGCTCGGCCCGCAGGCGCCGGAGGCGGAGGTGGCCTTCGTGGTGGAGGACGCCTACCAGGGCCGGGGCATCGGCTCGGTGCTGATGGAGCACCTCGCCGACGCCGCCCGGCGCAACGGCATCCTGAGCTTCGTCGCCGAGGTGCTGCCAGCCAACGGGACGATGCTGCGGGTCTTCTCCGACTTCGGCTACCAGGTCCAGCGCGAGTACGCCGACGGCGTGGTGCACCTGAGCTTCCCGATCGCGCCCACCGAGGCCACGCTGGAGGTGCAGTTCGGCCGGGAACACCGCACCGAGGCCCGCTCGATCGCCCGGCTGCTCGCGCCGCGCGGCATCGCCGTGTACGGCGCCAGCGCCACCGGCCAGGGCGTCGGCGCGGCCGTGCTGGGGCATCTGCGCGACGGCGGCTTCACCGGTGCGGTGGTGCCGGTGCATCCGAGCGCGTCGACCGTGGCGGGGCTGCCCGCGTACCCGTCGGCCGTCGACGCCGGGGTCCCGGTGGACCTGGCGGTGGTGGCGGTCCCGCCGTCTGCGGCGACCGCGGTGGTCGCGGACGCGGCCGCCGCGGGAGTGCACGGCCTGGTGGTCATCTCGGCCGGCTTCGCCGAGGCCGGCGCGCAGGGCGCGGCCGCGCAGCGGGCGCTGGTCCGCGCGGCGCACGCCGCCGGCATGCGCGTGGTCGGCCCGAACTGCCTCGGCGTGGCCAACACCGACCCGGCGGTACGCCTCAACGCCACCCTCGCCCCGGCGCTGCCGCCGGCCGGCCGGGTCGGCATCTTCAGCCAGTCCGGCGCGTTCGGGGTGGCGCTGCTCGCCGAGGCCGACCGGCGCGGCCTCGGGTTGTCCAGCTTCGTCTCGGCCGGCAACCGGGCCGACGTCTCCGGCAACGACCTGTTGCAGTACTGGCAGGACGACCCCGGCACCGACGTGATCATGTTGTACCTGGAGACGTTCGGTAACCCGCGCAAGTTCGCCCGGCTGGCCCGGCGGATCGGCAGGGCCAAGCCGGTCGTCGCGCTCGCCTCGCGGGCCCGCCCGGCCGGGGTGGGCGACACCGCCGGGCCGGACGAGGTGGCGGTGGCCGCGCTGTTCGCCCAGTCCGGGGTGATCCGGGTGGACACCGTTCCGGAGCTGCTCGACGTGGGGGTGCTGCTGGCCAACCAGCCGCTGCCCGCCGGCGGTCGGGTCGGCGTGGTCGGCAACTCCTCGGCGCTGACCGGCCTGGCAGCGACCGCGTGCGTCGGGCAGGGCCTCACCGTGGTCGACGGCTATCCCCGCGACGTCGGGCCGAGCGCGGGCGCCGCCGAGTTCGCCGCCGCCCTCGCTGAGACGGCCGGCGACGACCGGGTGGACGCCCTGGTGGTGGTCTTCGCCCCGCCGCTGCCCGGCCAACGCACCGATGTGGACGCCGACGTCACCGCCGCGCTGCCGGCCGCGCTCGCGCTGGGCAAGCCGGCCGTGGCGACGTTCCTGGTGGGTCGGCTGCCGGCCGGGGTGCCCGCGTACGGCGGTGTGGAGGAGGCGGTCCGGGCCCTGGCCCGGGTGCACCGGTACGCCGAGTGGCTGCGCCGTCCGCCCGGAGTGGCACCCGAGCTGCCCCGGGTCGATCGGGCCGCCGCCCAGGCCGCGCTCCGCGATCCGCCCGATCCGAACGCGCTGCTGGCCGCGTACGGCATCGAAACGGTGGCGTCGGTGACCGCTGACTCGGCCGACGCGGCGGTCGACGCGGCGGGGCGGCTGGGCTTTCCGGTGGCACTCAAGGCCGCCGCCGCCGGGCTGCGGCACCGGCTCGACCTCGGCGCGGTCCGGCTCGACCTGCCCGACGAGGCGACCGTCCGCCGGGCGTACGCCGAGCTGGCCGCCAGCTTCGGCGCGGAGGTGCTGGTGCAGCCGATGGTCGCGCCGGGGGTGGCCTGCGTGGTGGAGCTGATGGAAGATCCGGCGTTCGGGCCGGTGGTCGGTTTCGGTCTCGGAGGGGTCGCCACCGAGTTGCTCGGCGACCGGGCCTGGCGGGCGGTGCCGCTGACCGACCGCGACGCCGCCGAACTCGTCGACGAACCCCGGGCCGCGCCGCTGCTGCGGGGGCACCGAGGGGCCGCACCGGTCGACCGGGCTGCCCTGGCCGACCTGCTGCTGCGGGTGGGTCAGCTCGCCGACGAGCAGCCCCGGGTGCGTTCGCTGACCCTCAACCCGGTGCTCGCCCGGCCGGACGGCATCTCGGTCCTGCACGCCCAGGTGCGGGTGGGTGGCGCGGCGGCCCGCCCGGACACCGGGCCCCGCCGCCTCTGACTCCCGTGGACGGCCGGAAGGCCCCGGCGAACCGCCGAGGCCTTCCGTGGAGGTGGTGCGTCAGCAGGCGTACGCCTCCAGGCGCTGCGCCCGCTCCGGGGCGCGGAGCTTCAGCAGCGTCACCTTCTCGATCTGCCGGATCCGCTCCCGGGACAGGCCGAACTCGCGGCCGACCTCGTCCAGGGTGCGCTGCCGGCCGTCGTCCAGGCCGAACCGGAGCCGGATGACCGCCTGCTCCCGCTGGGACAGCGTGGACAACACGATGCTCACCTCGTTGCGCAGCTCGCCCTGTGCGGCGGTGTCACCGGGCTCGTTGCGCGGGTCCACCGAGGCCACGAAGTCGCCGAGCGCGCTCTCGCCGTCGTCGCCGACGGCCTGGTCCAGGCTGACCGGCTCGCGGTCGTACGAGATCAGCTCGATGACCTGGATCTCGGGGATCTCCAGTGCGTGGGCGACCTCGGCGACCGTCGGTTCGCGGCCCAGCGTCACCGCCAACTCGCGGCGGGCCCGCACCATCCGGTTGACCTGCTCGACCATGTGCACCGGGATGCGGATGGTGCGGGCCTGGTCGGCCATCGCGCGGGTGATCGCCTGCCGGATCCACCAGGTGGCGTACGTGGAGAACTTGTAGCCCTTGGCGTAGTCGAACTTCTCCACCGCCCGGATGAGGCCGAGGTTGCCCTCCTGGATCAGGTCGAGGAAGGCCATGCCGCGTCCCGTGTAGCGCTTGGCGATGCTGACCACCAGCCGCAGGTTCGCCTCCAGCAGATGGTCCTTGGCCGCCCGGCCCTCGGCGACGATCAGCTCCAGGTCGGCCCGCAGCTCCGGCGAGACCGGGGTGCAGGTTGCCAGCTTCTCGTCGGCGAACAGACCGGCCTCGACGCGCCGCGCCAGGTCGACCTCCTGCGCCGCGGTCAGCAGCTTCGTCCGGCCGATCCCGTTGAGGTACGCCCGGACCAGGTCTGTGGAAATGCCGCGCTCGTCGGTGGCGTCCAGGTCGACGAGGGCCTCGGTGGCCGCGTCGGTGTCGGTGCTGGCTGCCGGGCGCATCCGGTGTTCCGTCATCTGCAGGACCATCTCTGTCTCTCCCCGTGTCCACGTCTGTGCCGTTTTCCGGCTCAGTGGTGCCGGTGTGACACACAGCTTGGCGGGAGGGGCGTGAAACGGGAGTGAGGCGATCGGGCACCCGACAGGAATCCGGTCGGGTCGCTGGCGCGGTGTGTCGTCCCGGCGGGTTTTTGTCGTTGCCCGTTACGTTGCGGACGGTCGGCCACCTCGGGTCGGCGACGACGAGGTTGGAGGACGGTGTGGTCTTCAAGCGGCTCATGAAGGCGATGGGGGTCGGTGGCCCGTCGGTCGAAACGGTGCTGGTCAACCCGAACTGCCGCCCGGGCGGCCAGTTGGAGGGCCGCATCCAGGTCGTCGGTGGCGACCACCAGGTCGACATCGACCACGTGACACTCGGCCTGGTCACCCGGGTCGAGGTGGAGAGCGGCGACAACGAGTACGACGCCAACCAGGAGTTCCACCGCCAACGGGTCACCGGCGCGTTCCGGCTGGAGCCGGGGCAGCGCCACGACATCCCGTTCCGCTTCGACGTGCCCTGGGAGACGCCGGTCACCGAGCTGTACGGGCAGCACCTGCACGGCATGACGATGGGGCTGCGGACCGAGTTGGAGGTTGCCCGCGCGGTCGACAAGGGTGACCTGGACGCCGTGTCGGTGCACCCGCTGCCCGCGCAGGAGCGGCTGCTGGAGGCTCTGCTGCGACTGGGTTTCCGGTTCGCTCGCGCCGATGTGGAGCGTGGCCACCTCTACGGCGTACGGCAGAGCCTGCCCTTCTACCAGGAGATCGAGTTCAGCCCGGCGCCGCAGTACGCCCGCTCGATCAACCAGTTGGAGGTCACCTTCATCGCCGACGCGCGGCAGATGCAGGTCGTGCTGGAGGTCGACAAACGCGGCGGGATCTTCACCGAGGGCCGGGACGCGTTCGGCCGGTTCACGGTCGACCACGCCACCGCCGACCGCACCGACTGGACCGCCGAACTCGACAACTGGCTCCGCCAGTCCCTAACCCGCCGAGGCCTCTTCTCCTAACCCCCGCCCCGCCCCCTCCCCCCTCTCCGCCCGTTGATCATGAAGTTATTGCCCGCCGCAGCGGCGCGTCGGGGCAATAACTTCATGATCAACGGGGGTGGTGTCGGGCGGGAGGTGGGTGAGGTGGGTGGGTGGGGTGGGTTAGAGGTCTAGGAGGAGGGTTTGGGGGCCTATGTTGAGGCTCTCGACGAGCATGTGGGCGCGGAAGCGACCCGTCTCGACCTTCGCGCCGCGCTCGCGCAGGGCCTCGACGACCGCCGTCACCAGTGGTTCGGCCACCTCGGCGGGGGCGGCGGCGGTCCAGGTTGGACGGCGTCCCTTGCGGGCGTCGCCGTAGAGGGTGAACTGGCTAACCACCAGGATCGGCGCGCCGGTGTCGGCGGCGGACCGCTCGCCGTCCAGGATGCGCAGCTCGTGCACCTTTCGGGCCATCGTCTGAGCGGTCTGCGGGGTGTCGGTGTGGGTCACCCCGAGCAGCACCAGCAGACCGTTCTCGATCGCGCCGACCACCTCGCCGTCCACGGTCACGCTGGCCCGCCCGACCGTCTGCACCACCGCGCGCATCAGCGGACCACCGGCGTGCCGGTCGCCGTCCGCGCCCGCATCAGGCGGTCACCGGCTCGATGAAGCCCCGCTCCACCAGGTGCGCGACGATCGGACCGGCGGCCTCGGCCATCTCGTCGGGCTCGACGTCGTGCGCCGCGGCGAGCAGGGCGAGCTGGTCGCGCAGCGGCAGCCGGCCGTCCGCGCCACCGACCAGCGCCAGCACCAGCGGGTCGATCTCCTCGGTCCAACGCAGGCCGTGCGGCATCGCGAGGACCTGCCGGTCCACCGCCCAGCCCTCGTCACCCATGGTCGCCTCCTGCCGCAGCTGGAGGCCCTCGGCAGCCCGGTAGCGCTCGGCGAGCAGCGCGTCGGTGTCGCGTACCCGGAGGAAGTCCTGGCGGTCGAACCAGGCGCCCACCTGGTCGCCCAGCGGCGGCTCGACCCGCTGGCGCAGGTCCTCCACCCGGATCATCGGGTCGGCGTGCCCACCCCGGCGCAGCGACACGATGCCGAAGCCGATCCCCTCGACCTTGTGCGCGTCGAACCAGTCCAGCCAGGCGGCCATCCGCTGCGGGTCGGTGCTCTCGCCGACGTCGGTGAGCCACAGGTCGACGTACGCCATCGGGTCGGCCACCTCGCGCTGGATCACCCAGGCGTCCAGGCCGGTGCCGGCGAACCAGCCGGCCACCCGCTCGTCCCACTCCTCGCCGGCGACGTGCACCCAGTTCGCCAGGTACTGCATGGTGCCGCCCTCGGTGAGCAGGCCGGGGGCGGCGGCGGCCAGCTCGGCGCCGATCGCGTCACCGACCCGGCCGGAGTCGCGGTAGACGTGCGTGGTGGTGCCGGGGCCGACCACGAACGGCGGGTTGCTCACCACCAGGTCGAACCGTCGGCCGGCCACCGGCGCGACCAGGTCGCCGCGCAGCAGCTCCCAGTCCTGGCCGTTGAGGGCGGCGGTCGTCGCGGCGAAGCGCAGGGCCCGCTCCGACAGGTCGGTGGCGGTCACCGAACGGGCGTGGGTGGCCAGGTGCAGGGCCTGGACGCCGGAGCCGGTGCCCAGGTCCAGGGCCGTGTCGACGGGCCGGCGCAGGGTCGCGCCGAGCAGCGTCTGGGTGGCCCCGCCGATGCCGAGCACGTGCTCGGCGTGCAGTGGTTGCCCCGGCCGGGCGCTGGCCGGTACGTCGGCGAGCACCCACCAGTCGTCGCCGTACGGCTCCAGGTCGACGCTGGCGCGCAGGCCGTCACCGTGCCGCTCCACCAGGCCACCGGCGAGCGCCTCAGCCACGCTCAGTGGTGCCAGCGCGGCGGCAACTGCCGCCTCCGGCTCGGTCTGGTCGCAGATGAACACCCGGATCAGGGTGGCGAGCGGGTCGCGGTCCTCGGTGGCGCGCAGCGCGGCGCGGTAGTCGTTGCGCGCGACCGCGCCGGTGGTGTGCGCGCCGAGCCGTTCGGCGATGCCGTTGCTGGTGAAACCGGCCCCGGTCAGCGCGGTCCGCAGCGCGTCGATGCCGGCGGGGGAGAGCAGCATGTCGTGTTCGTCCACGCCGTCATCCTGCCCCTCGTCGTGTCACCGGTCGGCACCACCCGCCGGATCCCCACCCGGAGCGTCGGTGCCCGCCGGGCTGAGCGGCCGGGCAGGATGGGGTGCATGACGCTCGTGCTACCCATCGATCCCGAGGCCAACCGGCTGCTGGAGCAGAGTCCGCTGGCCAGACTCCTGGGCATGGTCCTTGATCAACAAGTGCCGATGGAGAAGGCGTTCTCCTCGCCGTACGTGCTGGCGCAACGGCTCGGCCACGACCTGGACGCGGCGGAGCTGGCCGGGTACGACCCGGAGGCGTTGATCGCGATCTTCGCCCAGCCACCCGCCCTGCACCGGTTCCCGAAGGCGATGGCGGCCCGGGTGCAGGAGGTGTGCCAGGTCCTGGTGGACCGCTACGACGGAGACGCCGCCCTGCTCTGGTCGGACGTCGCCGACGGGCCGGAGCTGTTCCGCCGCGTCGCCGAGCTGCCCGGCTTCGGCAAGCAGAAGGCGCAGATCTTCGTGGCACTGCTCGGCAAGCGGTTCGGGGTGACCCCGCAGGACTGGCGGGAGGCGGCCGGCGGGTACGGCGACCCGGGCGCGTACCGGTCGGTGGCCGACGTCACCGACGCCGACTCGCTGCGCAGGGTGCGGGAGTACAAGCAGCAGATGAAGGCGGCGGCGAAGGCGAAGACCGCCGGCGGCTGACCCGGTCGCTCAGGCGGCGGTCGGGTGGGCCAGCGAGGCCAGCGCGCGTCGGACGTCGGCGAGCGAGACGGTGGCCGAGTCGTCCAGGTCGGCCAGGCCGGTCTCGATCCACTGCCGCATCAGCGTGGTGACCCCGATGCCGCGGGCGTCGGCGACGGCGCGCACCCGCTCGTAGGTCTCCAGCGGCAGCCGGACCGATCGGCTCACCATCGGCACGTCGGTGTCGGGGGTGGGCAGGTCCACCTCCGGGCTCTGGTCGATCAACTCGGCGATCCGGTCGTCGCCGCTGTGGAACTGCTTGGTCGCGTCGTCACGGTGCATCGTCACGGCCTCCTCATCGGCGCGATCTCCGCACGGCCTCGTCGTAGCGCTTGGCCTCGACGTCGCTCAGCTCGCGGGCGGAGAGGATGTCCCAGTCGTTGTCGGTGCCATCGGCCTCGGCGAGCAGCACCGCCAGTCGGCGACCCCGTCGGGCGGCGGCGTAGACCACCATCACGTCGTCGCCCAGGTGGCGGATGACCCGTCGAGCGCTGTGCAGCGCCTCCCAGACTTCCCCGGGTGTGACGTCGTAGACCCTCAGGTTGGCCAACGCCTCGTCGGTGAAGCTGAACTTGCTGCCCACGACGCGCAGCGTACCACGCACGTAACACGTTCTGTATGCGGCAAATTTCGCTGATCACGGGCCTGCGGTGACAGGATGAGGCGTAACCCCCTCGAGGAGGTCCAAGGTGAAGCGTCAGGCGTACCAGCCGATTCTGATCACCGACGCCTCGCGCAGCCAGAACGATCAGCTCACCACCCGACAACGCCGCTATGTCCTGATGATGGGCATCCGAGTGGCTTGCATCGTGGCCGGCGCGATCCTGGTTGGCGTGAAGGCCCCGCTGCTGTGGCTCTGGCTGCCCCTGTGCGCCCTCGGCATGGTGATCATCCCGTGGCTGGCGGTGCTGCTGGCCAACGACCGGCCGCCCAAGGAGCAGCACCGGCTGGCCAACCGGTTCCGCCCCCGCCTGCAGGACGACACCCCGCCGATGAGCCTCACCGCCGAGGAGCGCCCGCACAAGATCATCGACGCCGAACCCTGACCCGCGCCGCGCGGGCCAGGGTTCGGGAGATCACGGTCGAGGCCGGGCGCCGACGGTGGAGACGGCCAGCGCGCCCAGTTCGGTGGCGCGGTCCAGGGCCGCGGTCGAGGTGGCACCGCCGAGCCACGCGGTGAGCAGGCCGGCCGCGAAGGCGTCACCGGCCCCGGTCACGTCAACCACCGTCACCCGCCGGGCCGTCGCCACGCTGACCGTTCCCGTCCGGTCGACCCAGACCGCGCCCGCTGCGCCACCCTTGACCACCACCCGCCGCGCCGTCGCCGACAGCGCCCGCCCCTGCGCCGCCGGGTCCAGCCCGCCGGCCAGCACCGTGGCCTCGTCCGCGTTGACCAGGAGCAGGTCGACATCGCGTACCCAACTCAGAAAGGCCCGCGCGCCCACCCGCCGCAGCGGCGCCGCGGAGGCCGCGTCGACGCTGGTGGTGAGCCCGCGCTCGCGGGCGACGGCCAGCGCCCGCAGCCCCGCGCCGCGCGACCCGGCGTCCAACAGGGTGTACGCGGACAGGTGCAGATGCCCAGCCTCGGGCACCGCCGCGAGGGCCTGCTCGACGTGCGCGGCGCTCAGCCGCAGGTTCGCGCCCCGCTGACTGACCATGGTCCGCTCGCCGTCGACGGCCAACACGATCACCGTGCCGGTCGGTACGTCCTCGACCCGCTCGACCGCGCAGTCGACACCCGCCCGTTCGAGCTCGGCCACCCGGACCCGCCCCGCGTCGTCGTCACCGACGGCGCTGACGAGCGTGACGTCCACCCGTTGCGCGGCGACCCAGGCGGCGGTGTTGGCCGCCTGACCGCCGCCGCCGAGGCTGATCTCAGCCCCGGTGTCCGAACCGATCGCGAGCGGTCCGGACAGCACGGCGACCACATCGGTGATCACATCACCGACGACGACCACCCGGGCCGGTCGGGTCATGCCGGGGCTGCGGCGGTGCGGGCCGCCGCGGCGACCGCGATCCGCGCGGCCAGATCGGCGTTGCGCAGGATGATCCGGACGTTCACCGCCAGGCTCGCGCCCTCGGTGGCCGAGTGGAAGTGCGCCAGCAGGTACGGGGTGACGGCCTTGCCGGTGATCCCGTCGCGCTCCAGCAGGGCCAGACCGTCGGCGAGCGTGCGGTCGTGCAGCTCCGGGTCGAGCTGCTCGTCGACCGGCAGCGGGTTGGCCACCAGCAGCCCGCCGGTGTGCACGGCGTGCTCGTCGCGGGCGGCGAGCACGGCGGCGACCTGCTCCGGCGAGTCCACCGACCAGTCCAGGTCGAAGCCGGCGTCGGTGAGGTAGAAGCCGGGGAACCGGCGGGTGCGGTAACCGAGCACGGCGACCCCGAGGGTCTCCAGCCGCTCCAGGGTCGCGCCCACGTCGAGGACCGACTTGACCCCGGCGCAGACCACCGCGATCGGGGTCTGGGCCAGGGTGACCAGGTCCGCCGACTCGTCGAAGGTGTGCGCGGCCTCCCGGTGCACCCCGCCCAGCCCGCCCGTGGCGAACACGCCGATCCCGGCGGCGGCGGCCACCGCACTGGTCGCGGCCACGGTGGTCGCGCCGTCCGCGCCGGTCGCCGCCGCCAGCGCGAGGTCACGGACGGAGAGCTTGGTCACCCCGTCGACGGTGGCGAGCCGGGTCAGTTGTGCGTCGTCCAGGCCGACCACCAGCTCGCCGGCGATCATGCCGATCGTCGCCGGGACGGCCCCGGCGTCCCGGACCGCCTGCTCGATCTCCCGAGCCACCCGCAGGTTGTCCGGCCGAGGCAGGCCGTGCGAGACGATGGTGCTCTCCAGGGCGACGACGGGCCGGCCGTCGCGCTGGGCTTCGGCCACCTCGGGGCCCAAGCTGATGCGAAAGTCAGTCACGTTGGGCCACGGTACGGGGTCGGGCTTCGACAGGCCTCAGGTGGACCCGGCCGCGACGACCTGCCAAACTTGGCGGTTGGAGGTGCAGACGTGAGCACAGAGGTTCTCGAGCGTCCGGAGCTGAAGGACGCCGACACCGGTCCCGAGATGTTCCATTATGTCCGTAAGGAGAAGATCGCCGAAAGTGCCGTCATGGGCACCTACGTGGTCGCGCTCTGCGGAGAGACCTTCCCGGTCACCAAGGCGGCAAAGCCCGGTTCGCCGGTCTGCCCCAAGTGCAAGGAGATCTACGACTCGTACCGCGAGTGAACCCGGGCCGGTGCCCTGGCCGGCGACGTAGCCTGCGGCGGTGACCACCTCCACCGCCCTGCTTCTTGCCGACCTGACCGGGGTCGCCGTGTTCGCGGCCTCCGGGGCGTCGGCGGCGGTCGCCAAGCGACTCGACCTGTTCGGTGTCGCTTTCGTCGGCTTCGTAGCCGCCCTCGGCGGTGGGATCTTCCGGGACCTGGTCATCGACGAGGTCCCGCCGCTGGCCTTCGCCGACTGGCGGTACGCGGCCACCGCCGCCGTCACCGCCCTCGCCGTCTTCTGGCTGCACCCCCAACTCGCCCGACTACGCACCACCGTGCTGGTGCTGGACGCGGCGGGCCTCGCACTGTTCACCGTGACCGGGACGCTCAAGGCGCTCGACGCCCAGGTGCCGGCGGTCGGAGCCTGCCTGATCGGCATGCTCACCGCGATCGGCGGCGGGCTCGCCCGTGACCTGCTCACCGCCGAGATCCCCGTGGTGCTGCGCCGGGAGATCTACGCGCTCGCCGCCCTGGCCGGATCGGTGGTGGTGGTGCTGCTGTACGTCACCGGGCAGACCGGGCCCGCGCCGCTCACCGCCGCCGCCGTGCTCGTCTTCGGGCTGCGCCTGATCGCGCTGCGTCGACGCTGGTCCGCCCCGGTGGCGACACTGCGGTCACCCCGCAGCGATGGGGCCGATCCGCGTACCGACCGGGAGTGGTGAGGCCGCCCGGGTCGGGGTGGCCGATGTGACGGGCGTGGCGTCGCCTGGGCCCTGGGGCCCGCGCTGGTTATGCTGAGTCAGCCTTCGCGGCAGCTTCTGCGCGGAGGCGTTTTCATGGGCGGCGGAACTCGTGGCCCTCGCCCGGGGTCCGCCGTCGTGCGGTCGGAGAGGAGCTTCGCGTGGCAGCCCGGACGCCGGTGCTCGAGACGTTCCCGGCACTACGCGCCTGGCAGCGCAAGGCCCTGGTGGAGTACCTGCGCCGGCGGACCGAGGACTTCACCGCGGTCGCCACGCCCGGCGCCGGGAAGACCACCTTCGCCCTGCGGATCGCGGCCGAACTGCTCGGTGACGGCACCATCGAGGCGGTCACCGTGGTGGCGCCGACCGAGCACCTGAAGAACCAGTGGGCGGACGCCGCAGCCCGGGTGGGCATCCAGCTCGACGCCGCGTTCCGCAACGCCGACGTGCACTCCGCGGCCGACTTCCACGGCGCGGTGGTCACCTACGCCCAGGTGGGGATGGCCCCGCAGGTGCACCGGCGGCGCACCATGACCCGGCGCACCCTGGTCATCCTCGACGAGATCCACCACGCTGGCGACTCCCGATCCTGGGGCGACGGGGTGAAAAACGCCTTCGAGCCCGCCGTACGCCGGCTGATGCTCACCGGCACGCCGTTCCGCTCCGACGACAACCCCATCCCGTTTGTCAGCTACGAGCGGGGCGGCGACGGGCTGCTGCGCTCCCGCGCCGACTCGGTGTACGGCTACTCCGACGCGCTACGCGACGGGGTGGTCCGGCCGGTGCTCTTCCTGGCGTACTCCGGGGAGACCCGTTGGCGCACCAACGCGGGGGAGGAGTTGGCCGCCCGCCTCGGTGAGCCGATGACGCAGGACCTGGTGGCGCAGGCGTGGCGTACCGCGCTGGACCCGGCGGGAGACTGGATGCCGCAGGTGCTGCGCGCCGCCGACGCCCGACTCACCGTGCTCCGCAACGCCGGCATGGCCGACGCCGGCGGCCTGATCATCGCCACCGACCAGCAGACCGCCCGCTCGTACGCGAAGCTCATCGAGCAGGTGACCGGCGAGAAGGCCACCGTGGTGCTCTCCGACGACCAGGGCGCGTCCGCCCGGATCGCGACGTTCGCGGCGTCCGAGCAGCGGTGGCTGGTCGCGGTGCGGATGGTGTCCGAGGGGGTCGACATCCCGCGCCTCGCGGTCGGTGTGTACGCCACCAGCGCCAGCACCCCGCTCTACTTCGCCCAGGCGATCGGCCGGTTCGTCCGGGCCCGCCGCCCCGGGGAGACCGCCTCGGTCTTCCTGCCCAGCGTGCCGCACCTGCTCGGGCTGGCCAGCGAGATGGAGACCGAGCGGGACCACGTGCTCGGCAAACCCAAGGAAGCCGACGGCTTCGACGACGACCTGCTGGAACGCGCGCAGCGCGACGACCAGGCCAGCGGTGAGCTGGAGAAGCGGTTCGCCGCGCTCTCGGCCACCGCCGAGCTGGATCAGGTGATCTTTGACGGGGCGTCGTTCGGCACCGCGGCCCAGGCCGGCACCCCCGAGGAAGAGGAGTACCTCGGCCTGCCCGGTCTGCTCACGGCCGACCAGGTCTCCCTGCTGCTGACCAAGCGGCAGGCATCACAACTCGCCGCCCAGCGTCGCCGTACCGCCGAGCGGGCCGCTCAGCCGGCCGCTGCGCCCACCGCGGCCCCGCCGGCACCGATGAGCGCCGCCCAGCGTCGCGTGGCGCTCAGGCGCCAACTGAACGCTCTGGTGGCCGCCCGGCACCACCGCACCGGCCAGCCGCACGGCAAGATCCACGCCGAACTGCGCCGGCTCTGCGGCGGCCCGCCGAGCGCCCAGGCCACCATCGAGCAGCTTGAGGAACGCATCGCCACCGTGCAGACCCTCTGACCCCACACCACATCGGCACCACCGGCCACATCGAGCCGCGAAGCCGGGCCGGCCCCGCCTGCCCCAGTCCGCAGGCCCGCCCGCCCCGGGGCGCGGGGCGCCTGGGTAACGAAAAGCCGGCCGGAGGCACCCTCGGGGTGCCTCCGGCCGGCTATGTCGGTTTACGTACTCAGTTCGCCATCAGATCGGCACCACGCCAGCTGAACTCGGGGTCCGTTACGAACCGCTCGGTGATCTTCACGAGATCCTCCGCGTACTTGTTCGCGTGGTGCCCGCAGAACACCAGCTCACTCCCACCCGCCAGAGTGATCCGGAGCTTCCCGGCAGCATTGCAGCGGTCGCACCGTTCATCGGCGGCTGGGGGAGCCGCCGTCACGGGCGGCGGCGTGAGGGTCGGGGTCATCGCCTTCCTCCTCTGGTCGTCACCGATGAACAATCTCTTCGGTCGTTGCTCACCTATCGTGCAACACCCGTGCCGGGCCTTGCCTTCCCTGTGTGCCCGCGGGGGACCGAGGTCACACCTGGCAGGGACAGTGTGCCGTGCACCCAGGGTGCCACGTCAACGATCACATTCGTGCATCCGGACGATCACCATCTGGCGTTGCACACCAGGTGGCCAAAACGACACGTTCGGTTGACGAAGCCGGCTCAGTCCAGGTAATCCCGAAGGACCTGCGACCGGGACGGGTGACGCAGCTTGGACATCGTCTTGGACTCGATCTGCCGGATTCGTTCCCGGGTCACCCCGTAGACCTGGCCGATCTCGTCCAGCGTCCGTGGCTGACCGTCGGTCAGGCCGAACCGCAGACGCACCACGCCCGCCTCACGCTCGGAGAGCGTCTGCAGCACCTGCTGGAGCTGGTCCTGCAGGAGCGAGAACGACACCGCGTCGACCGCGACCACAGCCTCGGAATCCTCGATGAAGTCACCGAGCTGGCTGTCGCCCTCGTCGCCGATGGTCTGGTCCAGCGAGATGGGCTCCCGAGCGTACTGCTGGATCTCCAGCACCTTCTCGGGTGTGATGTCCATCTCCTTGGCCAGCTCCTCCGGCGTGGGCTCACGGCCCAGGTCCTGGAGCAGCTCGCGCTGTATGCGGCCGAGCTTGTTGATGACCTCGACCATGTGCACCGGGATGCGGATGGTGCGGGCCTGGTCGGCCATCGCGCGGGTGATCGCCTGCCGGATCCACCAGGTGGCGTACGTGGAGAACTTGTAGCCCTTGGTGTAGTCGAACTTCTCCACCGCGCGGATGAGGCCGAGGTTGCCCTCCTGGATCAGGTCGAGGAAGGCCATGCCGCGTCCCGTGTAGCGCTTGGCCAGCGACACCACCAGACGGAGGTTCGCCTCCAGCAGGTGGTTCTTGGCCCGCTCGCCGTCACGGGAGATCCAGCCCAGGTCGCGGACCATTTCCCGCGGGAGCTTCTCTTCGCTCTCGTCGGCCGCGCGCAGCTGCTCGGCGGCGTAGAGCCCCGCCTCGATCCGCTTGGCCAGCTCGACCTCCTGCTCGGCGTTGAGCAGCGGGACCTTGCCGATCTGCTTCAGGTACGCCCGGACGGAGTCGGCGGAGGCGGTCAGCTCGGCGTCACGCCGGGCCTGCTTGAGCGCCTCGGACTCCTCGTCGTCCCACTCGAAGTCGTTGTCGGTGGCCGACGCGGCGGCGTCGGTCTCGGCGGCCTGGGCCAGCTCGGCCGGCTCCTCCACCACGACGTCCTCGATGGCGGCGGCGAGCTCCTCGGGGTCGATCTCACCCTCGCCGCCCTCGCCCTTGGCCTTGCCGCCGGCCTTGACCGGCTTGGCGCCGGCGGCCGCGGCCACCGTCGCCTTGGTGGCCCGGGTCGACTTGGTGGCCTTCGCCGGAGTGGCCGCGGCGGCGCCGACCTCGGCGGTGCTGCCGGTGGCCTTGCGCGCGGCCACCTTCCGGGGGGCCGGCGCCGACGGCGTCGACTCGTCGGAGGCGGGGGCCTGCTTCGGGGCGGGGGCCGCGGCCTTCTTGGTGGTCTTGGCGGTGGTGGCCCGAGACGCCGGCGTGGTCGAGCGGGCGGCGGCGACGCGGCGGCGGGTGCTCGCCGAGCCGTCCACCACCACAGTCACTCCCGCCTCGGAGAGTGCCCGCAGGATCTTCTTGGCCTGGGCCGGAGTCACCTCGGCGGACTCGACGGTGCGCGCGAGCTGAGCCGACGTGAGCTGACCACCGGCGCTCTGCGCGTGCGCGATCAGCGTGTCGGTGAGCGAGCGAACGTCTGCGCCGGGTTGGCGGGGTTCTGTCACGAATGACCTTCCGGAGGCGAAGAGCGGGCACGGCCGGGTCGTCCGACACAGCATGGGGCAACCGAGCCAGACGATGTGGTTGAGGGGCCCCCGTGTCCCGGGCCGGCCGGTGGTCGGCGGTCCGCGGCGCGTGGGCAGGGTGAATTGTAACGCCGTCTGCGGCGATCATCCTGCGCCGCACGGTGTAACGGCGGCGGGACCGCCGATTCGGCGCAGATGTGGACTTTGTAAAGATGATACTCGCGGACGGCCCGGAACACCCCGGTCGTACGGGAAGGGGACCTTGGGATGCACGATTCGGCGCCGTCAGCGCGGGAACTGCTCGCGATCGCGCTCGACGTGGCACGGGACGCCGCGGCCACCGCACATCGGATGCGGGTCGAGGGTGTCTCGGTCGCGGCGACCAAGAGCACGGTCACCGACGTGGTCACGGCCGCGGACCGGGCCGTCGAGCGGCAGGTGCTCGACGCGCTGCGCCGGCTGCGGCCGGGCGACGCCGTCCTGGGCGAGGAGTACGGCACGAAGGACACCGGGCCGGCCGAGCCGGGCGGCGTGCGGTGGATCATCGACCCGATCGACGGCACCGTGAACTACCTCTACGGGTTGCCGTACAGCGCGGTGTCGCTGGCCGCCGAGGTGGACGGGGTGGTGGTCGCCGGCGTGGTGCGCAACGTGAGCACCGGCGAGGAGTGGACCGCCACGGCCGGCGGTGGCGCCTGGCGCGACGGTGTCCGGTTGCGCTGTTCCGGCGAGACGGACCTGGGGCAGGCGCTGGTCGGCACCGGCTTCGGCTACGACGCCGGGCGGCGGGCGCACCAGGCGTCGGTGGTGGCCGGGCTGATCGCGCACGTGCGGGACATCCGCCGCCTGGGCGCCGCCGCGCTGGACCTCTGCCTGGTGGCGGAGGGGCGGCTGGACGCGTACTTCGAGAAGGGTCTGGAGGCCTGGGATCTGGCCGCCGGCGGGCTCGTGGCCGCGGAGGCCGGCGTGCGGGTCACCGGCCTGGCCGGTCGCCCGCCCGGCCCCGACCTGGTGATCGCGGCCCCGCCCGCGCTCCTGCAGCCGCTACACGACCGGCTGGCCGCCCTGGACGCCTCCGGCGGCCCCTGACCGGCAGCCGAGGCTGGCCGGGCGCGTCCGACGACACCGGCCGCCACGCAGGGGCGCCCGCGACGTCCGGTGGCCCGGCCGATTACCGGGTCACTTGTCGGCGGCGGGGGACGGGCAGGAGCCCCGGGGCGCCTGCGGGGCGCCCAGGTCACCGAGAGACTGGTTCACCTCGGTGGTCGTGGCGAGCTGCTGGAAGCCGTTGCCCAGCACGACGTCGACGACGTCGTCCGTGCGCTTCTCGTCGTACTGGTAGTCGGCGTTGTTCAGGAAGTACGCCCGCAGCAGGTGCGCCGAGCCGACGCCCTTGGGGCCGTACCGCAGCACGGCCACCTCGTCGATGCCCTTCGGCGCGTTGCCGACCTTCTGGACCTGGAACTTGCGGTTGCGGAAGTCGTCCGCGACGGCGCCGGCCCGGCCCGGCTCGTCGGTCGCGTTCAACACATTGATCTTGACGTCTTTGGTCTCGTGCAGCGTGACGTCGGCCAGCGGCCACCCGTCCGGGCAGCCCTTGGCGCCCGCACCACTCTGGCTGTCGCGGAGGACCGCGGTGATCACGAAGGCCAGGGCCAGGACCCCCAGCAGGCCGACCACGACGAGTGCTCGCACTCGCGCAAAACTCATCTGGGCGCTCCCGGGAGCTCAGGTGGGCGGCGGCGGCCGTCATCGATCGCACTGACCGCCGGCCGTCGAATACGCCGCTGAGGTTAACGGTTGTCCGGCCGTCGCGTGGAAACAGCCCGACATGCCGGCGCGCCGACCGCGAACCGGGTACTACTACCCCTATCTTCGTGTCGCCTGAGTCACATCGGGAACATCTTGGCGTGCGGTGGCGTACATCTCAACCGCAAGGGCGGTATACATGCCTCGCCCTAGGGGGGGTAAGGTTCCGCGCTCGCAGGGGAGTTGCCCCGGCGATCTCGATCCGTGCGGTCCACGGGTCGGGAGCCCGACACAAGTGGTGGCCGGCCAGCGGAACCGAAACAGCGTCGTCCGGCGTTACAACCGGAAGCGACAACATCGATATGGGAGAGTGAAACCGATGGCCACCGACTACGACGCCCCGCGTCGCGACGAGGTCGACCTCGGCGAGGACAGCCTGGAAGAGCTCAAGGCCCGGCGCGTCGACTCACAGTCGGGCGCAGTGGACGTCGACGAGGCCGAGGTCGCCGAGAGTTTTGAGCTGCCCGGTGCCGATCTGGCCGACGAGGAGCTCACGGTCAAGGTGCTACCGATGCAGCAGGACGAGTTCCGGTGCGCCCGCTGCTTCCTGGTGCATCACCGCAGCCAGCTGGCGGTCGAGCGGAACGGCGAGCTGATCTGCCGCGAGTGCGTCTGACACTCACAACACCGGCGGCGGCCTCCTGATCGGGGCCGCCGCTACCGGTGTAGGCATGCGACTCCCGTGGGTACCTGCTTGACTCGTAGCGGGATGCCACAGCAGCGGGAGGTCCGACCCATGAGCGATCGAGCCGACACCACCGGCGGCGGCGCGGACGAGCTCGGCGCCACCGTCGCGGCGTTGACCGCTGACGACATCGAGCCGGCCCGGCGGCGTCAACTTCTCGCCCGGATGGTCGGGCAGGCCCGTAGCCGGGGCATCTCCGACCTCTTCAAGCCCCGTGCGGCCGTGCGCTGGATGGTCGACACGGTGGCCGAGATCGCCCCACACATCCCGATACGGGACCTGGCCACCCTGCGCCAACACTTCCCCGGCCTGGACGACGCCGCCCTGGCCGATCGCCTGATCCGCAACGCGGCCCGGACGACCGCCGGGGTCGGCGCGGCCGGCGGGGGAGTCGCCGCCGTCGAGTGGACTGTCGCACCGACCCTGCTCTCCGCGCCGGTGCTGCTCGCCGCCGAGACGGTCGCGGTGGTGGCGGTGGAGCTGAAGCTGGTCGGTGAGCTGCACGAGGTCTACGGCGTGCCGCTGGCCGACAGCGGCAGCCAACGGACGGTCGCCCTGGTGCACTCGTGGGCCACCCAGCGCGGAGTCAACCCGATGGTGCCCGGCGTCGGGGTGGGCGCGGTGCTCGGCACCGCCGCCCGCAAGGAGCTGCGGGACACGCTGCTGCGGCGCTTCGGGCGCAACCTCACCACGCTCGGGCCGTTCCTCACCGGTGCGGCGGTAGCCAGCTTCCTCAACCGCCGGGCCACTCGACAGATGGCCGAGCAGCTCCAGGTGGACCTGCGCCGTCGCGGTATCGCCCGGCCGGCGCCACCATCGGCCCTGCCCGGCCCGCCGACAGGCACCTGAGCGGGCCGCGCGGGCCTCAGCAGGCCCTGCGCCTCCGTCGGTCGCGTGGGCCCCAGTCGGGCCGCGCGCCGTGTGCGCCGGCGGGGGTCAGCCCGGCTCGGCGGCCCTCCGGTCGGCGGGCGTCCGAGCGTCCCGGGCGGCCAGCAGCGCCTCGGCCAGCTCGACCGGACGTCTGCTGCTCACCACCCAAAACGGCGTCGGGTCGGCCGGATCGTTGAGCACCACCTGCACGGCACCGCTGATCCACGGCCGCTGCACCACGAAGGCGAGCGGGTCCGCGCCGACCCCGAGCACCTCACGGCGGCCGGCCGCGTCCAACGGGACCACGTCGGCGACGAAGCGCACCGGCAGCCGGGCGTCGTCCACCAGCAGCTCCGAGTCGGTGACCGCGACGCGGATCCGGCCCAGCCACCACAGCCCGGCCGCGGTGATCGGCAGCAGCACCGCGAACGGCACCCAGGCACGCGCGCCGGTGCCGCCCATCCAGATCTCGACGGCCAGCAGAGCGGCGGCCAGTAACCCGACCAGCCACAGCCACCAGGGCAGATCCAGCCGTTCGGCGTACGTCGGACGGGCCGCGACCGGTGGCCGACCGGCGGACGGGGAGGGCGACATGCTCACTCCTGCGAGGGTACGGCGCACGACGGCCCGGGTAACCGGCAGGATGGCATGGTCAGCCCGACAACCGGACGGAAGAGGGTCTCGTGACCGACGTCGTACCCGTGCCCGTGCGGCTGCTCGATGCCGAGCTGCCGCTGCCCGCGTACGCCCATCCGGGCGACGCCGGGGCCGACCTGGTGGCCGCCACGGACGTGGAGCTGCCGCCCGGCGGCCGTGCCCTGGTGCCCACCGGGGTGGCCATCGCCCTGCCGCAGGGGTACGTGGGCCTGGTCCATCCGCGATCCGGCCTGGCGGCCAGGCTCGGCGTGACGGTGCTCAACGCGCCCGGTACGGTCGACGCCGGCTACCGGGGTGAGATCCTGGTCAACCTGATCAACCATGATCGGGACACGCCAGCGAAGATCTCCCGCGGTGACCGGATCGCGCAGCTCGTGATCCAGCGGGTCGCACGGGCGCGGTTCGAGCCGGTGGCCGAGCTGCCCGAGTCCCAGCGTGGGACCGGCGGGCACGGCTCGACCGGCGGGCACGCCGGACTGGTGCCGTCGCCGGCCGGGCAGGATCGGGTCGCGCGGGATCGGGTCGACGAGCCGGGCCGTGGCCGGACGGAAGAGGTGGCAGGGTGAGTGCGAACAGCGGAGGGCGGGCGCAGTGATCTTCTCCCGAAAGCGGGCCGGTGCCGGGCGGCACACCCGTGACGAGCGGACCACCGAGGTCCTCGACGAGGGCACCGGCGAGTCGACGCCCGCGCTGGTGCGCGGGCCGTACGACATCTCCGAGGTCAACGACGAGGTGCAGCGCCTCGACCTGGGCAGCCTGCAAATCCCGGCGGTCGCCGAGGTGGAGGTGCGGGTGCAGGCCGACCCGCAGGGCGTGATCCAGCAGGTGGTGCTGGTCCACGGTGACAACGCCCTGCAGCTCGGTGTCTTCGCCGCGCCCCGCTCGGAGGGGATCTGGGACGAGGTGCGCGAGGAGATCCGTCAGTCGCTGCTGCGCGACGGTGCCACCGCCCAGGAGGTCGACGGCGAGTACGGCCCGGAGCTGCACGCCCAGGTGCGTACCGAGGACGGCCCCACGCACCTGCGGTTCGTCGGTGTCGACGGGCCGCGCTGGATGGTCCGCGGCGTCTTCCAGGGCCGGGTGGCAGTCGACCCGGCCAGCGCCGGGCCGCTCGCCGAGTGCCTGGACGGCCTGGTGGTCGACCGGGGGCAGGAGGCCAAGCCGGTCCGCGAGCCGCTGCCGCTGCGCCTGCCTCGGGAGATGGCCGACCAGGCCGACGCCGAGGCGGGCGACGCGGCCGCCGCCTCCGAGTCGCGCCAGGTCTGACCGCCGAGCACCGGAGCGCCGGAACCGGCCCCGTCGGCGTACGCTGGCGGAACGGTTCCGGCGTTGCCGGTGCCGGGGCAGTGCCCCACGGCGGGCCGGTGAGCGTGGAGAGGGTGACGCGGAGGTCATGATGACCGACGAGAGCAGGGTGTCGCTGCGGCGCATCCTGCAACGGTTCACCGCCAGCGAGGCCGAGATCGACGCGCAGGAGCTGCGCCAGGAGAGCGCCGAGTGTGGCGGCGTCCTGGCCCAGCAGTGCTCCCGGGGTCAGGTGGTCTCGATCGCCGGGCGGCTGCGCACGGTGGTCTACACGCCGCGCACCAATCTGCCCACCCTCGAGGCCGACCTGTACGACGGCAGCGACGTGGTCACCCTGGTCTGGCTGGGCCGACGGCACATCTCCGGGATCGAGCCGGGGCGACACCTGACCGCGCGTGGCCGGGTGGCGATGCGCGACGACCGCAAGGTCATCTACAACCCGTACTACGAGCTGGACTCGCCGAAGTGACGGCGCTGCGGACGGAAGGCCGGCCATGACGACGGGACAGCACCGGGCGGCACAGCCGGAGACCGGTCCTCAGGACGACGAGCGACTGCCGACGGTCGCCGAGCAGATGGCCGATCAGCTTGGCGGCTGGCGAGGGCTGGTGGAATCCAGCATCCCGGTGGTGGTCTTCGTCGTCGCCAACATCATCGGTGAGTTGCGGCCGGCGGTGATCGCCTCGGTGGCCGTCGCGCTGCTGATCGCCGGGCTGCGACTGGCCCAGCGCCGGCCGATCCGACACGCGGTCAACGGGCTGTTCGGCGTCGGCATCGGCGCCGCCATCGCCTGGCGCACCGGCGACGAGCGGGATTTCTACCTCCCCGGCATCCTCTACGGCATCGGCTACGGCATCGCGCTGCTGATCTCGGCGGCCATCCGGCAGCCCCTCGTCGGCTGGATCTGGTCGGTGCTGGTGGCCAAGGGTCGCTCCGAGTGGCGGGACGACCCGAAGCTGGTGCGCACCTTCACCCAGCTGACCGTGCTCTGGGGCGTGGTCTGGCTGGCCAAGGTGGGTGTGCAGGCCGGGCTCTACCTGGCCCACCAGGACACCGCGCTGGGCGTGGCCCGGCTGGCGCTGGGCTACCCGCCGTACGCGCTGCTGCTGCTCATCACGGTCTGGACGGTGCGCCGGGTCACCCGGGAACCGCAACCGTCCCCGCTGCCCGGCGCCTGACCGCGCGGGGCAGCCCCGCGCGGGCGGCTCAGCGCGAGTTGCGGGTCCGCTCGACGCTGTCCGGGCCGAGGATCACCGCGCGGACGTCGTCCTCCACCTCGGCGGTGCAGACGAACACCAACTCGTCGCCGGCCTCGATGGGGTCGTCCGGGCTGGGCACCAGGACCCGCTTGCCGCGCAGGATCGCCACCAGCGCGGCGTCGCGGGGCAGCGGCACGGCGTGGATCGGCTGACCGACGTACGGCGCGGTCGGCGGCAGGGTGATCTCGACGAGGTTCGCCTCGCCCTGCCGGAACGTCATCAGCCGGACCAGGTCGCCGACGGTGACCGCCTCCTCGACCAGCGCGGCCATGACCCGAGGCTTGCTCACCGCGACGTCCACGCCCCACTGCTCGGTGAAGAGCCACTCGTTCTCGGCCCGGTTGACCCGGGCCACCACGCGGGGCACCGCGAACTCGGTCTTGGCCAGCAGCGACACCACCAGGTTGACCTTGTCGTCGCCGGTGGCGGCGACCACCACGTCACAGCCGGCGAGGTTGGCCTCCTCCAGGCTGGCCAGCTCGCAGGCGTCGGCGAGCACCCACTCGGCGGCCGACACCCGGTCCGGGCGCAGCATCTTGGGCTGACGCTCGATCAGCATCACCTGGTGGCCGTTGTCGATCAACTCCTGGGCGATCGAACGGCCCACGTTTCCGGCCCCCGCGATGGCGATCCGCATGGCTCAGTGCCCCCCTTCCGGCGGCGCCGCCGCCACCGACGTGGCCGTCCCCACGATGTCGTCGCTGACCAGCATGAAGGCCTGGTCGCCCTCCTGTAGGACGGTGGAGGCGGTGGGCAGCGTGCCGATGCCGAAGCGGATCAGGTAGGCCACCCGCGCCCCGGACGCCTCCTCCAACTTGCGCACCGGACGGCCGATCCAGTCCTTGTGCACCGGGACCTCGACGATCGATACGGTGCTCGTGGGGTCGCGGAAGATCTCCACGTTGCCCTCCGGCACCAGGTGCCGCAGCATCCGGTCGGCCGTCCAGCGCACGGTCGCCACGGTGGGGATGCCCAGCCGCTCGTAGACCTGCGCCCGGCGCTGGTCGTAGATCCGTGCCGCGACCCGGGACACCCCGAACGTCTCCCGGGCCAGACGGGCCGAGATGATGTTGGAGTTGTCGCCGCTGGAGACGGCCGCGAAGGCGTCCGCCCGCTCGATGCCGGCCTGGCGCAGCACGTCACCGTCGAAGCCCTCCCCGGTCACCGTGATCCCGGCGAAGTCGGGGCCGAGCCGGCGGAAGGCGTCGGCATCGTGGTCGATCACCGCCACCGAGTGCCCCCGGGACTCCAGGCTGTGGGCGAGCGTCGACCCGACCCGACCACATCCCATGATCACGACGTGCACGCTGTCCCTCCCAAGGTGCGTACCGCTGCCGCTTGCCCTTGCGCAGGCGCGGCCGGTGGCCTTCGACTGCGAGCCTGCCACGTGCCGGTCGGCAGCGGGGACCGACCGTACCCCGTCGCGCCGGGCAGCCGTGATCGCCCACCCCCGCGTTCTCGCCGTGGTGGTCGTACCCTTGGCGTTCGTGGCCAGTCCCACCTCGCTGCTGAAGCGGCTGCTCCTCGGTCGACCGTTCCGGTCCGACCGTCTGCAGCACACCCTCCTGCCGAAGCGCATCGCGCTGCCCGTGTTCGCCTCCGACGCGCTGTCCAGCGTCGCGTACGCGCCCGACGAGATCCTGCTGACCCTGTCGATCGCCGGCGCGTCGGCGTACCTGTTCTCCCCGTGGATCGCGCTGGCCGTTGTCGTCGTGATGCTCACGGTGGTGGCCAGCTACCGGCAGAACGTGCACGCGTACCCCTCCGGGGGTGGTGACTACGAGGTGGCCACGGTCAACCTGGGCCCGAAGTTCGGGGTCGGGGTGGCCAGCGCGCTGCTGGTCGACTACGTGCTCACGGTGGCCGTGTCGGTCTCCTCCGGCGTGGCCAACCTCGGCTCG
Source organism: Micromonospora sp. NPDC047527 (assembly GCF_040643015.1). NCBI lineage: Bacteria > Bacillati > Actinomycetota > Actinomycetes > Micromonosporales > Micromonosporaceae > Micromonospora > Micromonospora sp. NPDC047527. The sequence goes on from NZ_JBEYTK010000010.1 coordinate 164,271, forward strand.
GTGGTGCCGTTCGTGGCCACCCACAAGGTCATGATCGCGGTGATCGCGGTGACCCTGTTGACCGCGGTCAACCTGCGCGGACTGCGCGAGTCGGGCACCGCCTTCGCCATCCCCACCTACGGCTTCGTGATCGTCATCGGTGGGATGCTGCTCACCGGGCTGGTCCGGGTCTTCGTTCTCGGCGACGACCTCCGCGCGCCGAGCGCCGACCTGGTCATCCAGGCCGAGCACAGCGTGACTGGTTTCGCGCTGATCTTCCTGCTGCTACGGACGTTCAGCTCGGGCGCCGCCGCGCTCACCGGGGTCGAGGCGATCTCCAACGGGGTGCCGGCGTTCAAGGCGCCGAAGAGCCGGAACGCCGCCACGACGCTGCTGTTGCTCGGCGGCATCTCGGTGAGCATGCTGGTCGGGATCATCTGGCTGGCCCGGCTGACCCACCTGCAGTTCGTCGAGGACCCGGCCCTGCAGATCGTCTCCGGCCCCGAGGGGTACGTGCAGAAGACCGTCACCACCCAGCTCGGCGAGACGGTCTTCGGCTCCGGGTCGATCCTGCTCTACGTGGTGGCCGGGATGACCGCCCTGATCCTCTTCCTGGCCGCGAACACCGCGTTCAACGGCTTCCCGGTGCTCGGGTCGATCCTCGCCCAGGACCGCTATCTGCCCCGCCAGTTCCACACCCGGGGCGACCGGCTCGCGTTCTCCAACGGCATCGTCTTCCTCGCCCTCTTCGCGATCGTGTTGATCGTCGGCTTCCAGGCCGAGGTGACCCGCCTCATCCAGCTCTACATCGTCGGGGTCTTCGTCTCGTTCACCGTCTCCCAGGCCGGCATGATCCGGCACTGGAACCGGCGGCTGCGGACCGAGCGGGACCCGGAGGCGCGCCGCCGGATGCACCGATCTCGGGCCATCAACACGTTCGGCGCGGGCCTGACCGGCACCGTGCTGGTGATCGTCCTGATCACGAAGTTCCTGCTCGGCGCGTGGATCGCGATCGCCGCGATGGCGGTGATCTACGTGTTGATGCTGGCCATCCGCCGGCACTACGACCGGGTCGCCGCCGAGCTGACCCCGCCGGACGAGGGCCGGGCCGTGCTGCCCGCCCGCAACCACGCGATCGTGCTGGTCAGCAAACTGCACCAGCCGACGCTGCGGGCCATCGCGTACGCCCGGGCCACCCGGCCGGACACGCTGACCGCCGTGACGGTCAACGTGGACGAGCAGGACACCCGCGATCTTCAGGCCGACTGGGAGCGGCGGGAGATGGCGATCCCGCTCACCGTGGTCGACTCGCCGTACCGAGAGATCACCCGGCCGATCCTGGACTTCGTGGCCTCCGCGCGCCGCAAGTCACCGCGCGACGTGGTCACCGTCTTCATCCCCGAGTACGTGGTGGGGCACTGGTGGGAGAACCTGTTGCACAACCAGAGCGCGTTGCGCCTCAAGGGCCGGCTGCTCTTCGAACCGGGGGTGATGGTGGTGAGCGTTCCCTGGCAGCTCGCCTCGAGCGCGAGCAAGAACCTGGACCGGCTGGACGCCACCCTGTCCCGGACCCCGGCGCGCGGGCCCCGGGGCACGGTGCCCCCGGAGGTGGTGCCCGCGCAGCCCGGCGAGAGCGGCCCGGTGGGCAGCGGAACAGTCGGAGGCGGCCGTGACTGAGCGGACCGCGGCACCCGCGGAGTTTGAGCCTGGCCTGGCCGAGGCGGAGCGCGTCGAGCTGACCGTCGACGCGGTCGCACCCGGCGGGCACTGCGTGGCCCGGGTGGACGGGCAGGTGGTCTTCGTCCGGCACGCGCTGCCCGGCGAGCGGGTGATCGCCGAGGTCACCGAGGTGCACAAGGGGTTCGTCCGGGCCGACGCGGTGACCGTGCTGGACGCCTCGCCGGACCGGGTCGAGCCGCCCTGCCCGTACGCGAAACCGGGCGCCTGCGGCGGTTGCGACCTGCAACACGTCGCCCCCGAGGCGCAGCTGGCCTGGAAGGCCGCCGTGGTGCGCGAGCAGTTGACCCGCCTCGGCGGGCTGACCGACGCCGAGTTGGACCGCCTCGGCGTCCGGGTCGAGGCGCTGCCCGGCGGGCTGCTGGGCTGGCGCTCCCGGGTCCGCTACGCGGTGGACGCCGCCGACCGGGCCGGCCTGCTCAAGCACCGCTCGCACGAGGTCGTGCCGATCGACCGCTGCCGGATCGCCCACCCGGCCATCCAGCAGTTGCCGGTGCTGACCCCGACCGGCGCGTCCTGGCCGGCCGCCGACGCGGTGGAGACCGTCGCCAGCACCGGCGGGGACGTGACAGTCGCGGAGGTCCGCGACGGGATCTCCACGCCGGTGAGCGGGCCGGCCGTGGTCCGCGAGGTGGCGGCCGGGCGGGACTGGACGCTGCCCGCGTCCGCCTTCTGGCAGGTGCACCCGGCGGCGGCCGACACGTTGTCCACGGCCGTGCTGGAGCTGCTCGACCCGCGACCGGGCGAGGTGGCCTGGGACCTCTACGGCGGCGCTGGGCTGTTCGCCGCCGGGCTGGCCACCCGGGTCGGCGCGACCGGCCGGGTGACCGTGGTGGAGGCGGCTCCGCAGGGCGTCGCCGCCGCCCGACAGAACCTGGCCGACCTGCCCCGCGTCGAGGTCGTGTCGGCCCGGGTGGAGACCGCGCTGGCCCGCCGGCGGATCACCGGCCCGGTCGACGTGGTGGTGCTCGACCCGCCGCGCGCCGGGGCCGGCGCCGCGGTGGTCCGCGCGCTGGCCGCCGCCGGCCCTCGGGCCATCGCGTACGTGGCCTGCGACCCGGCGGCCTTCGCCCGGGACGTACGCACCTTCGCCGGGCTGGGCTGGCGGTTGGCGGCGCTGCGCGGGTTCGACCTGTTCCCGATGACGCAGCATGTGGAGTTGGTGGCGTTGCTGGTGCCGGGCGTGCCCGAGCCCGCGACCAGCGACACCGCGTAGGGCTGTCTGCCCGCTCGTGCCAGGCGCGGGCTGACCGCCGCCGGGGCTGCCACCAGGTGACTCGGGCCGCCGCTAACCTGACGCCGTGAAGATCGTCGGGTTGATGTCGGGCACGTCGTACGACGGGGTGGACGTCGTCGCGGCGGAGTTCACCGCCGAGGAGGACACCCTCTGGCTGCGGCCGCTGGGGCACCGCGAGTTGGAGTACGACGAGGCCCTGCGTGCCGAGATCGCCGCGCTGCTGCCGCCGGAGGCCACCACCATCGAGGCGGTCTGCCGGCTCGACAACCGCCTGGGTGAGGTGTTCGCCGAGGCGGCGGCCGTCGGCCTGGAGCTGGCCGGTGGGCAGGTCGACGCGGTGGTCTCGCCCGGTCAGACGGTCTTCCACTGGGTCGCCGACGGGGTGGCCCGGGGCACCCTGCAACTGGGCGCGGTGGCCCGGGTGGCGGCCCGGGTCGGCGTACCGGTGCTCAGTGACCTGCGCTCGGCGGACATCGCCGCCGGTGGTCAGGGCGCGCCGCTGGTGCCGGCCTTCGACGCGCTGCTGCTCGACGGCGCCGCCGGGCCGCGTGCGGCGCTGAACCTGGGCGGCATCGCCAACCTCACCGTGGTCGCGCCCGGGGCGCCGGTCCTCGGGTACGACGTGGGCCCGGCCAACGCCCTGCTGGACGCGGCGGCCCGGCGCTTCCTGGGCCGGCCGTGCGACCTCGACGGCGCGCGGGCGGCGGCCGGCCGGGTACACCCGGGGCTGCTCGCCGAACTGCTGGCCGAGCCGTACTACGCGGCGTCGCCGCCCAAGTCCACCGGCAAGGAGCTGTTCCACGCCGGCTACCTGGACCGCCACCTCGCCGCGCTCGACGCGCCCGTGCCGGTGGACGACCTGCTGGCCACGCTGACCGAGTTGACCGCGCGGGTGGTGGCCGTCGAGTGCGACAGGCGCGGCGTCGTCGAGGTGGTCGCCGCCGGGGGCGGTGTGCGCAACCCCACCCTGCTGGGCCGGCTCGCTGCCCTCAGTGCCGGTCGGTGGCGGCTGCGCGGCACCGACGAGCTGGGCGTGCCGGCGCAGGCCAAGGAGGCGTACGCCTTCGCGTTGCTCGGCTGGCTGTCCTGGCACGGCCTGCCCGGGTCGATCCCGTCAGTGACCGGCGCCACCCGGGGCGCGGTCCTGGGTTCCTGGACCCCGGCCGGCCCGGCGTACCCCGGCGTACCGGCCGCCCCACCGCGCCGGCTGCGGATCCGGTCCTGACCAGGCCCGCCGTCGGTCGTCGTGGGCCGGGCCTGCCGGGCTCTGAGCAGGCGCTCAGTCGGCGGGTGCGGGTGCGGCGGGCTCGGCCGGGCTGCGGAGTACGGCAGGGCCGATAGACTCTGCGGTCATGAGTGTTGAAGAGGACACGGCTAACCACGGCCGACTGCTGGGGACGGTTCGCGGTCCGCAGGACGTCAAGCGGATGTCGGGCGAGGAACTGGGCGTGCTCGCCGCGGAGATCCGCGACTTCCTGATCGCCAAGGTCTCCCGCACCGGCGGGCACGTCGGGCCCAACCTCGGTGTGGTCGAGCTGACGCTGGCCATGCACCGCGTCTTCGACTCCCCCCGTGACCGGCTCCTGTTCGACACCGGCCACCAGGCGTACGTACACAAGATCCTCACCGGCCGTCAGGCCGGCTTCGACAAGCTCCGCCAGCGCGGTGGCCTCTCCGGCTACCCCAGCCAGGCCGAGAGCGAGCACGACCTGATCGAGAACTCGCACGCCTCCACCGCGCTCTCCTACGCCGATGGCCTGGCCAAGGCGTACGCCCTGCGGGGCGAGGCGCGCAGCGTCGTGGCCGTGGTCGGCGACGGCGCGCTCACCGGCGGCATGTGCTGGGAGGCGCTGAACAACATCGCCACCGCCGGCAACTCCCTGGTCATCGTCGTCAACGACAACGGCCGGTCCTACTCGCCGACCATCGGCGGCCTCGCCGACCACCTCTCCTCGCTGCGGCTCAACCCGGGCTACGAGAAGGTCCTCGACACGGTCAAGGACGCACTCGGCTCCACCCCGCTGGTCGGCAAGCCGATGTACGAGGTGCTGCACGCGGTCAAGAAGGGCATCAAGGACGCGGTCGCGCCGCAGGCCATGTTCGAGGACCTCGGCATCAAGTACGTCGGCCCGGTCGACGGGCACGACGTGGCGGCGGTCGAGTCCGCGCTGCGGGCGGCGAAGAACTTCGGCGGCCCGGTGATCGTGCACGCGGTCACCCGCAAGGGCTACGGCTACCGCCCGGCCGAGGAGGACGAGGCGGACTGCCTGCACGGCCCCGGCGGCGCCTTCGACGTGGAGACCGGAGCGCTGCTGGCCGCGCCAGCGGTGAAGTGGACGCACGTCTTCGCCGACGAGCTGCTGGCCATCGCCGACGAGCGGCCGGACGTGGTGGGCATCACCGCCGCGATGGCCGAGCCGACCGGCATCGCGAAGCTGGCCCGTAAGTACCCCGAGCGGGTGTACGACGTGGGCATCGCCGAGCAGCACGCCGCCACGTCGGCGGCCGGGCTGGCGCTCGGCGGCCTGCACCCGGTGGTCGCCGTCTACGCCACCTTCCTCAACCGAGCCTTCGACCAGGTCCTGCTGGACGTGGCGATGCACAAGCTGCCGGTGACCTTCGTGCTGGACCGCGCCGGCATCACCGGCCCGGACGGCCCCAGCCACTACGGCATCTGGGACATGTCGGTCTTCGGGGTGGTGCCAGGGCTGCGGATCGCCGCTCCCCGCGACGCCGCCACGCTGCGCGAGGAACTGCGCGAGGCGCTGGCCGTCGACGACGGCCCGACCGTCGTGCGCTTCCCGACCGGCGCCGTCGCCGCCGACCTGCCGGCGCTGCGTCGGGTCGGCCCGGTCGACGTGCTGGCCGAGTCGGCGCGTACCGACGTGCTGCTGGTCGCCGTGGGCTCGTTCGGCCAGCTGGGCATGGAGGTCGCCGCCCGGGTCGCCGAGCAGGGCTACGGGGTCACCGTCGTCGACCCCCGCTGGGTCCGCCCGGTGCCGGCTGAGCTGGTCGAGCTGGCCGCCCGCCACCGGCTCGTGGTCAGCGTCGAGGACGGCGTCCGGGTCGGCGGGGTGGGCGACGCGCTCGGCCAGGCGATGCGCGACGCCGACGTCCGGGTGCCGCTCAAGGACCTGGGCGTACCGGCCGACTGGCACCCGCACGGCACCCGCGCGCAGATCCTCGCCGACCTTGGTCTGACCGCCCAGGACGTGGCCCGCAACGTCACCGGCTGGATCTCCGGCCTCGACAACTCCCCGGTCCGGTTGACGCCAACCGACGCCCCAGCCCAGAACTAGAACCCCCGACGGCGGGCGCCCCCCACGGGGGACGCCCGCCGCGCTCGTTGCACGTCCACCCACCCTGCGCGCGATCTTGCACTTTCGGTCGCCGTTACGCGTGCCTTGCCCCATATGGCCGGGCAGAAAGTGCAAGATCGCGTGGGGGTGGGGGTGGGGGTGGGGGGGTGGGGGTCGTGGGGAGGGGAGGCGCGGGGGATTAGCGGGGGGTTATTGAGCGGTAGTGGGTTTTGTCGGCGTTTGCGAGGCTGTAGGTCTGGGTGCGGGGCGGCTCGGGGATGACCACCAGGCCGGGGCGTTCCGCCAGCAGGGGAGTTCCGGGCGGCACCGAGAGGCTGCTGTCCCGGGTGGGCCGCCAACTGAGCACCACCAGAGGCTGGCCGGGCAGCGGCAGGTGGTACGTCTGCAACGGGGTGGCCCGGTCGGCCGGTGAGACCACCGGCGCGCTCCCGTCCGCCGGGCGGTAGACGACCGAGGTCATCGCGCCGGCGTCGGTGTCCCAACTGAGCTGCTGCAACTCGGCCGGCTCGCCACCGCCGAGGGCGACCTCACCGAGTGAGCGGACGGTGAGCTTCGCCATCGGCCAGGACGTCGGCACCGACCGCGGCGCGTCCCGGTCGCCGATCCGACGCGGGATGCTGCCGAACGGGCCCCGCTCGCCGGCCAGCACGCAGGTGTCCAGGCCGGTCAGCGCCCGCCGGCCGGCGCCGGACTCGTCGCGTACCAGCGGATAGCGCGGGTCGGTCATGCCGGTGCCCAGGTCGAGCAGCCGGTCGGCGGCGCGCCCCTGCGGCAGGGACTCGGTGGCCCGCAGGGTCGCGGTCACCGCGACGGCCGCGCAGGCCGGCACGTCGGCCGGGGCGCTGAGGCCATCGGCCAGGGCCAGCGCCCGGCCCTGTGGCCCGAGAAGCTGCTGCACCCGGGCGGAGACCAGGTAGCGCCGGCCGCCGGCCGTGTGCACCGGCAGCACGTCGGAGTAGACCAGGTAGCCGGGGTCGGTGTACTCGGTGGCGCGGGTCACCGCGTAGCGGTCGCCGTCGCCGCTGAGCTGCAACAGCCAGGACGCGCTCTCGCCGGGCACGTCGGCCGCCACCAGGGCCACCGGCGTGCCGTCGACCCGCCCGGAGAACAGGATGCCGGACGAGGGCAGGTGCGCCCGGTCGTCGACCGGTGAACGCCAGTCGCGGACCGCGTCGGTGACCTTCGCCGTCGCCGCGGCGTCACCGGCCAGGTCGCCCCGCGGTGGCCACACCCGCAGCGTGCCGTCGACGCTGTCGTAACCCACCCGCAGGTCGCGCGGTGCGCGGTCAGCCACGGGGCCGCACGCGGTGGCGGTCAACAGTGCGGTCAGCAGGACGGTGAGCGTCGTGCCGTGCCGGCGGCCTGGAGTCACCTGGTCCGCCCCCGATCGCCTAGCCGTCGTTTCCGGAAAGCGCCATAGTACGAGATGTCCGATGCGGCGGCTCAGCTGGCCGGCGTCTCACCCACCACATTGGACGCACCGGGGCTTTTAGTGGCGTTTCGTCACTCCGGTAGACTCCGCCGACTGTGACGCCTGCCGAGTCCCGCGCCCTGTCCGCGCCGCGCCCGGAGGCGGCAGTGGGCGCCGACGAGACTGTGAGCCACCACACTCGCCGCGCCTCCCCGGCCAACGCGGCCAGTGTGGCCGATGCTCCCGCCCTGGGCGATGCCCGATCCCACGCCAGCACCGTCGAGGCCCCGGCCGACGCCGCGCCGGCCGCGCCGGTCGAAGCCGTGACAGCCGCGCCGGCCGCGCCGGTCGACGCGCCCCCGGCTGCCGTACCGGTCGACGTCGACGACGATGCCGCCTCGGCGCCGGCCGGCCCGCGCCGACGGTGGTGGACCGGCTGGACCCGCCGACGACAGCACCTGGCGGTGGGCGCGCTGTTCCTGCTCGCCGCGCTCTGGGTGACCAGCCGGATCTGGCTGGACCCCGCAGGCCGGGTGGCATCGCTCTACACCGGCGACCCGGCCCAGGTGCAGTTCTTCCTGGCCCACTCGGTGCGGGTGGTGCTGCACGGCGAGTACCCGTTCTACACCGAGCAGTTCAACTACCCCGACGGCGTCAACCTGATGGCCAACACGGCCGTGCTGGCGCTGGGCATCCCGATGGTGCCGGTGACCCTGCTCTTCGGGCCGGCGGTGTCCTTTGTGGTGCTGGTGACGCTCGGCCTCGCCGGCACGGCCATGGCCTGGTACCTCGTGCTGTCCCGCCACCTCGTGCGTACCCCGCTCGCGGCGGCGGCCGGCGGCTGGTTCTGCGGTTTCTCCCCGGCGATGCTCTCGCACGCCAGTTGGCACCCGAACATCATCAGCCAGTTCCTGCTGCCGTTCATCGTCTGGCGGGTGCTGGTGCTCACCCGGTCCCGCCGGCCGGTGCGGGACGGGTTGCTGCTCGCCCTGCTGGTCACCGCGCAGGCGTTCATCAACGAGGAGATCCTGCTCTTCACGGCGATGGCCTGCGGGGTCTTCCTGCTCGCGGTGCTCGCCCAGGAGCCGGCCCGCTGGCGGGCGGCGTGGCGACCTCTCGGCGCTGGAGTCGCGGCCTGCACCGCGTTGGCCGGGGCGCTGCTGGCGTACCCCCTGTATGTGCAGTTCGCCGGGCCGATGGCGTACCACGGTCTCAGCGACGCGGTCCAGGACTACGGCAACGACATCGCCGCGTTCTTCGCCCCCGGCTCCACCACGCTCGGCGGCAACCAGCGGGCCAACATCAACCTGGCGCCGAACTACTCCGAGGAGAACGCCTTCTTCGGCTGGAGCCTGTCGCTGCTGGTCGTCGCCGTCGTGGTCTGGCTGCGCCGGGAGATGATCGTCCGGGCGCTCGCGGTGACCGGCGGCCTCTTCGCCGTGCTCTCCCTCGGCGAGCGGATCTCCTGGTGGGACCGGGAGCTGATCACGGGCCCGTGGCAGTTGCTGGTGCACCTGCCCCTGCTGGACGCGGTGGTGCCGACCCGGTTCGGCCTGATCACCACCGTGGTGATCGGACTGCTGCTCGCGCTGGCCGTCGAGCGGGCCTGGGCGCTGCGCCCGGCCGACCGGCGTACCGTGCGGACGCTCACCGCCGCCGGCCTGGCGTTCGCGCTGCTGCCGATCGCCCCGATGCCGCTGCGGATGGTCTCCCGACCGCCGGTGCCGGACTTCATCAGCGCCGACCGCTGGCGGACGTACGTCGGGCCGGACCAGACCCTCGTGCCGATCCCGGTGCCGAGCATGGGCAACACGCACGGCATGCGCTGGGCTGCGGCCACCAACCTCGACTTCAAGATCCCGGGCGGCTACTTCCTCGCACCCCGCAACGGCAACACCGGTGACCCGGGGAGGTTCGGTGGCCGGCCCAGCGGGGTGGGTCAGCTGCTGGAGGAGGTGGCGACCACCGGCCGGACACCGAAGCTCGACGACCGGCAGCGCCGACGCTTCCTGGACGAGTTGCGGCACTGGCGGGCGGCGATCCTGGTGCTCCCGACGCGCCAGCAGAACGTCGAGCCGCTGCGGCGTACCGTCGAGGAGTTGGTCGGCCCGGGCCGGCAGGAGCTGGACGTCTGGGTGTGGGATGTCCGGACACTGACCGACCGCCCGGTCTGATGACCACGGGAACGTCGTCGTCGGTGACGGCGGCGACGGACAGCCCTGCGACCGCGACCGCGCGCCGGTTCCGACCGGCGTGGCTGCCGGACGCGCTGGTGATCACCGGCTACTTCGGTCTCGCGCTGCTGCTGACCAGCGGTCAGTGGGGCCACCCCGGGCGGCTGTTCCACCAGGCCGGCGACCAGGTCCTCTTCGAGTGGATGCTGGCCCACGCGGCGCACGCCGTCGTCGAGGGGGAGAACCCGCTTTACAGCACGGCGCTGAACGCGCCGGACGGCGTCAACCTGATGGCGAACACGTCGGTGCTCGGCCTGGGCGTCCCACTGACCCCGGTGACGCTGCTGTTCGGTTCGCAGGTGGCGTTCTGTGTGGCGGTGGTCTGCGGCCTCGCCGGCACGGCCACGGCCTGGTACGCGCTGCTGCGCCGCCGGCTGGTCACCGCCCGGTCCGCGGCGGCGGTCGGCGGGCTGGTCTGCGGCTTCGCCCCCGGCATGGTCGCCCAGGGTGGGGCGCACCTGCACGTGGCCGCCCAGTTCCTGGTCCCGCCGATCCTCGCTCTGGTCTTCCGCCCCGGCCCACGCCCCGGCGGGGTGTGGCGGCCCGGTGTCGGCCTGGGGCTGCTGCTCGTCTGGCAGGTGTTCATCGGCGAGGAGGTCCTGGTCTTCCTGGTCCTCGCCGCCGGAGTGTTCGCGTTGGGCTACGCGCTCGCCGACCGGGCGGCGGCGCGGCGGCACGCGCCGGCCCTGCTCGGCCGGCTCGCCGTGGCGGCCGTGGTGGCGGTGGTGCCGCTGGCGTACCCGCTGTGGTTCCAGTTCTACGGCCCGCAGCACTACACCGGGATGGCCTTCGCCGCGCACGGCTTCCAGCTCGACGCGGCGTCGTTCACCGCGTCGGCCCGGCAGACCGTGCTCGGCGACGACTGGCTGCCCGGACTGCTGTCACCGAACCCGACCGAGGAGAACTCGTTCTTCGGCCCGGGGCTGCTGGTGCTCGCCGTGGTCATCGTGATCTGGCTGTGGCGGCGGCCCCTGGTCCGCGCGTTGGCTGGCTGCGGAGTCGTCTTCGCCCTGCTCTCACTCGGCACCGACCTGCGGGTGGATGGCGCCGCCACCGGCATTCCCGGCCCGTATCGGCTGGTCGCCGGGCTGCCGCTGCTCGATCTCGCGGTGCCGGCCCGGTTCGCGCTGGTCTGCGTGCCGGTGCTGGGCGTGCTGGTGGCGCTCTCCCTGGACCGGGTGCGGACGGTGGGCCGGGCGTCGACCGTCCCGGGGCTGCCGGTACGACTGCTGTGGGGCGGTGCGGTGGCCGCCGCGTTGCTCCCGCTCATGCCGACGCCGATCCGGGCGATCCCGGTCGCGCCGGTGCCGGCGTTCGTCGCCGAGGGCCGGTGGCGGCCGCTGGTGCCCCCGGGCCGGACCGTGGTGGCGCTGCCCCCGATCACCGGTGCCGCGCTGAGCCCGGTGATGCTCTGGTCGGCCCGCACGGGGCTGGCGTTCGACGCGCCGGGCGGCTACTTCATCGGCCCGAGCGGCCCGGACGACCCGACGGCGCGCTGGGGTGCCCCGGACCGGCCCACCGCCGTGCTGCTGCGGCGGGTCGCGCAGACCGGCGCGGTGCCGGTGCTCACCGACGCCGACCGCCGCCAGGCCGTCGAGGACCTGCGGCACTGGCGGGCCGCGCTCGTCGTGCTCGGCCGGCTCGCGCACGACGAACCGGTGCGCCGGACGGTCGAGGACCTGCTCGGCCCCGGCCGCCAGGTCGACGGTGGGTGGGTGTGGGACGTCCGCGACCGGGTCGGCTGACGACCGCACCGCCGTCGCTCAGTCCGCCGTCGCTCAGTCCACAAGCGTGCGGACGTCCCAGACCCAGACGTCGTCGACCCGCTGCGGCGGCCCGATGAGGCCGGTGACCAGCTCGCGCAGCACCGCCTCGCGCGGGTGCGCCCCGAGCACCACCACCGACGCCCGCCAGAAGCGCAGATCCTCGACGGCCTGGCGGCGGTTCTCGTCGGTGAGCGCCGGGACGGCTCCCGCGTCCATCGTGGAGTAGATGAGGCTGCTGGTGGGCCGGTTCGGTGCGCCGAAGACGCCCTCGCCCAGCTCGTTCGGGCCGATGAAGTAGCCACCCGGGACGGGGAACTCCTGCTCGGTCAGGGCGCTCCAGCGCAGCGTCGGCAGGCCGTGCACGTTGCTCGGGATCGGCACCGGCACGAGGGTCCGGCCGGCCGGCACGTACGGGCGCCAACCGCCGGCGGTGATGAAGTGCGGCGGCGGGTCCACCTGCTGTGCCGGCAGCGGTCGGGGGAAGAGCGGCAGCACCGCGAGCGCGACCGCCGCGTACCCCACCGGGCGCAGCCACCGACGGCGCGGCGCGGGCGTGGACGGCTCGTCGGACGCCGTCGGTTCGCCGGTGCGCTGGGCCGGCACCCGGAGCCGGTCGGCCACCGGGCGCCCCTGCCGGTACGCGGCGTCCCAGGTCAGCGCCAGCAGTACGCCCACCGCGGCGGCCACCACCAGGGCCAACCGGGTCGGCATCATCATCTCGACCAGCGGCAGGTCGTCCGACACGTACGACCACGGGCCGCGCACCCCGGTCTCCACGCCGTCGAAGCGCACCCACGGCCCGATCGAGGCCACCGTGAAGACCACGATCAGCACCGCGATGATCCGGGCGGTCAGCGACCGGCGCACCAGCAGCACGAGCGCCACCACCGACAGCAGCACGAGCGGCCAGCCGAACCAGGTGTTCTGCTCGGTCAGCCCGATCGTCTTCTCCACCGCCGGGTCACCGGCCCAGGTGTCCCGGGCGAAGGTGACGAAGGCGACCAGGTCCTCGCCCCAGTTGTGGAAGACCCCGCCCTGGAGGCCGCGGTAGGACTGCGGGCCGTTGAACTGGAACCAGATCGGGTACGCCGCCAGCAGCAGGGCCAGCCCGCCGGCGACGCCGAGCCCGGCCAGGAACGTGCCGGCGACGGCTCGCGTTGCCGCCGGCCGCTGCACGGCGTACGCCAGCACGATGACCAGGCAGGCCAGCGCGGTGAGCAGCAGCATCTCCTCGTTGATGAAGATCTGGTACGCCACCAGAGCGCCGAGCACCAACCCGTTGCGCCGCCAGCGGCCCGGCTCACCCAGCCGCAGCACCCGTACCACGATCAGTGGCAACAGGAAGTTCGACACGAAGTTGGGCTGACCATTGGCGTGGTGGACGACCCCCGGCGCGAAACCGAGGAACGCGCCACCGACGAACGCCGCCGCCCGGGAGCGCACCAGATGCCGCGAGAGCATCCAGTACGCGGTGCCGGCGGTGGCAGCCAGGGCACCACCCAGATAGAGCGCGTACGTGACCTGCGGACCGAGCAGCATGGTCAGCGGCGACAGTGGCAGGGTCACCCCGAGCAGCGAGGTGTTGGCCATCATGTTCACCCCGTCCGGGGCGTTCTGCCGGGCCGTGAACAGCGGGTTCTCCAGGTGCCGCACCGAGTACGCGCCGTGCGCGAACAGCCACTCGAACCAACTGTGGTCGGTCGGCAGGTGCGAGGAGACCCGGCCGGTCACGTCACCCCAGTAGTTGAGGCACACGAAGACGCCCAGCAGCACATAGGCTCCGAGGGCCAACAGGTCGGCGCGGGCCGGACGGCGTCGAGGTCGCCGTGTCGGCTCGACCTCGGCCGGGTCGGCGTCGGTAACGGGATTCAGCGAGGGGTCTACCACCGGCACAGCCACGACGCGCCATCGTACAGGCGGGCGTGCGTCGCATTTGCCGGGCCGGTGCTGCCACGGCCGGTTTGCCGGGGAGATCCCCGGTCGGTCGTACCCCGCCACGGAGGGACGGTCGTTGTCGATCATCGAGTTGGGTGAGGTCCGGGACGAGCCGGCGTCGACACCGCCGCCCCGCCGGCCGCGCGCCGCCGGCCGGCCGCTGCGCAGCACGGCCGTCCTGCTGCTGACCCTGGCCGTGCTGACCGCCGCGGCACCGGTGCCGCGGCGGACGGTCACGTCGGTGCCGACCGCGCCGGGGGCCTCGGCGTACCTCGTCGAGGACGGCATCGTCGTGGTCGACCCGTCGACGCCGAACGGCGACCGGTACCTGACCGCGTACACCCGGCCCGCGCCGACCGGCGATCAGAGCCTGCGGCGCCGGTGGCGGGTGCCATTGGCAACCAGCGGCGACTACCTGGCCGTGTGGGCCGAACGCGGCTTGCTGCTGGCCGCGGGGACCAGCACCGCCGACGGGGTACTGGAGACCACCGCCTTCGACGCCGCAACCGGTCAGCGGCGCTGGCAGCACCTGGGGCTCGTCCAGTGGACGGCCGACGGCGGCCTCCTCCTCGCGAACGACTCGGGCGACGGGCCGGGCACGGTGCGCCGGGTGGCGCCCGACACCGGCCGGGTGCTCTGGTCGTTGCCCGTCCCACCCGGCAGCCCCGACTACCACCAACGCGCCGATGGGGTCGACCAGGTGGTGATCGTTCAGCCCACCGGCGAGGTGCAGGTGTACGACGTGGGCACCGGCGACCTCGTGCGCAGTGTCGACACGCTGCCCGGGGACCGGTCGGCGTTCCAGCGCGTGCAGGTCGTCGGCGACATGGTGCTGCTCGTCCCGCCCGGCAGCACGCGGCTGGTCGCCTACGGCCTGCCCGGGATGGATCCGTTGTGGACGGCCCCGGTGCCGCTGGTGGCCTGGGTGACCGTGTGCGCCGACCTGCTCTGCACGGTCCAGCAGACCGGCGGGATCCAGGCCATCGACCCCGCCACCGGTGCCGTTCGGTGGTCGGACGCCGGCCCGGACACGCTGGCCGACGTCCGGCAGGACAAGCTGCTGGTGACCGGACTCGACCAGCGGTACGCGGTACGCGACGCGAGGACCGGGCTGGAGCGGACGGATCTGGGCCAGTGGGGGCTGGTGAGCCGGCTGCGGCGGGACGACGACCTGATCGGCGTACGGCCGGCGACCGGCGGCCGGCTCGTGGTCGCCGAACTGGACCTGGCAGCCGGTCGGACGCGGATCCTGGACGTCCTGCCCGGGGTGGTCGGTGGGTGCCAGGCGGCGCTGCCCGTCCTGCTCTGCCGTCGCCTCGACGGCTCGACGGCGCTGTTCCGGTTGTCCCGATGAGCGGCCCGGTGATCGACCTCGGCGAGCTGCGGCACGGGCCGGACACCGACCCGCTGCCCCGCCCGCCGCTGGCCAAGGGGCGGCCCCTGCGCTGCGCCGTGGTCCTGCTGCTGGTGCTGATCAGCCTCGCCGCTGCGGGGCCACCGACCCGGCGGGAGGTGGTGACGCTGCCGGGTCGGCTCGGTGCCGATGCCCTGGTCGCCGGCGACCTCTTCGTGCTCGTCGAACCGCTGAGCGGGCCGACGGGGCAGCGGCGGCTGACCGCCGTCCGACTACCCGACGGCGAGCCGGCCTGGCAGGTTCCGTTGCCGGCGGAGGGCCGGTACTGGGGGATCGCCCAGCAGGGTGAGCTGCTGCTGGCCACCGGGCACGAGACCGGCCCGGACCGGCAGGGCACGCTCACGGTGGCGCTGGACCGCGCGACCGGCGCGTACCACTGGCAGCAGCCCGGCAGCCCCAGCAGGCTCGGCGACGGCAACCTGCTGCTGCACTCCGTCGACGACGACCAGGGGGGCACCCTGCGCGCGGTCGATCCGTGCTGCGGCACGGTGCGCTGGCAGGTGCCCGTCGTCCCGGGTGGCGAGTTCAGCTTCCGCGAGGGCGAGCACGGAGTGGACCGGGTGGTGCTCAACCACGCGAACGGGCCGGTCGAGGTCCTCGACGCGGTCAGCGGAGCCGTGCTGGCCCGTGCCGACCTGGCCCCGCCCGGCGGTGGGGCGAACACGGGTGTGCAGATCGTGGACGACATGCTGCTCACCTTCGGCGGATATCCGACCATGATCACCGCGTACGGGCTGGACGGGCTGGAGCAGCGGTGGCGCACACCCGCCGACGAGGCGCTGTACGCGTCGGACTGCGGTGCCGTCGTCTGCCTCCAGAACCGCTCCGGTGGCCTGCGGGTGGTCGACGCCGCGACCGGTCGGCTGCTCTGGGGCAACGACCGCTGGGCGTGGGTGTGGCCGTACGCCGGCCGGCTGGTGGCCACCACGTTGAGCAGCGCCGGGCCGGGTGCGGAGCAGATCGTCGTGCTCGACCCGCAGACCGGTCGGGTGCTGGCCGAGTTGGGCCGCTGGGAGATGGCCCAGTTCCCGTTCGGCGGCCCGACAATCGGCGTACGCCGTCATCCCGACGGAGGTCTGCTCGTCGCCGAACTGGACGTGCGGGCGGGCACCGTGCGGTTGCTGGACGTGCTGCCGGACGCGACAGGCGAGTGCCAGGCGGTGATCGGCGGGCAGTTGCTCTGCCGGCGGCTGGACGCCTCGTTCGCGCTGTGGCGACTACCCGCCTGACGGGTGCGACCGAGTCGATAGGCGAGAGACGATGGTTGTCGGCCGGCGTCAGGGCGCCGGTGGCCAGCAGCGAGGAGGACGGGGATGCGCGTACTGGTGATGGACGACTGGCGCACCCTCGTCGACGCGGCGGCGATCCGGCGGTCGCGCCCGTGACCGGCCCGGTGATCGACCTCGGCGAGTTGCGGCACGGTCCCGACCCGGACCTGCCGCCCCGCCCACCCCGTGCCGGCGACCGGCGGCTACGCGGCGCGCTGGTCCTGCTGCTCGTGCTTGTCACAGTCGCCGCCGCGGCCGTGCCACCGCCGCCACGGACACTTGTGACGCTGCCGGCCCGGCTCGGGTCCGACGTGCTCGTCGACGGTGACCTCTTCTTGGTCGTCGAGCCGACCGACACCTCGGCGCGGCTGGCCGCGTACCGGCTGCCCGGCGGCGCGCCTGCCTGGCAGGCGCCGCTGTCGCCGCGGGCCCGGCAGTGGGGAATCACCCCGCTGGGCGGGACGCTGCTGGTCACCGGGTACGAGATCGGGCCGGTGGGCCGGGAGACGCGCACCGTGGCGCTGGACCGGGCAACCGGGGCCCAGCGGTGGGAGCAGTCGGGCAGGGCCATCACGTTGGCGGACGGCAACGTGCTGCTGCACTCCGGCGGCGAAGCCGAATCGAGCGTCCTGCGGGCTGTCGACCCCTGCTGCGGCACCGTGCGCTGGCAGTTGCCGCCCACCAGCGCCCAGATCAGCTTCCGCACCTCCGGGCGCGGCGTGGACCGGATGGTGCTCAACCCCGTGAACGCGCCAGTCGAGGTACGCGAGGCGAGCACGGGCGCGGTGCTGGCCAGTGCCAGCCTGCTCCCACCCGATGACGGACCGCTCGGGCTGGAGGTGATGGACGACCTGCTGTTGGCCGTCGACAGAGGTTCGGCCACTGTCACCGCGTACGGGTTGGATCGGTTGGACCGGCGCTGGACACGCGTCACCGGCCCGGTCGAGTTCGCGGGGGGTTGTGGCCCCGTGGTGTGTCTGCGTACCGCCGCGGAGGAACTGCAGGCCCTCGACCCCGCCACGGGCGGGTTGCGCTGGCGCAGCGACCGCTGGCTGTGGGGCTGGCCGTACGGCGACAGGTTGATGGTCAGCGGCAGCGAGGCCGGCCCGGTCAAGCAGTACCTCGTGATCGACGCGCTGACTGGCGAGGAGTTGGCCGATCTGGGCCGGTGGGAGCTGTACCAACTCGGCCCCGACCACCGGATGGTCGGCCTCCGCCGGCACCCCGACGGTGGCCTGCTCGTCGGAGAGTTGGACATCCGCGCCGGCAAGGTACGCGTCCTGGACGTGCTGCCGCGCGCCACCGGGGACTGCCAGCCCATCCCGGACCGCCTGCTGTGCGCCATCCCGAACAGCACGTACCAACTGTGGGGCATGTCCGGCTGACCGCCGCCGGCAGGCGTCGCGTACCGCCGCGCCTGGTCCGCGACGCCGACCGGCGCGGGACGATGTTGCAGGTCGGCACTAGGTTGTCGGTGGTCAGCAGCGAGGGGGAGGCCGGGATGCGGGTACTGGTGGTGGAGGACGAGCGCAACCTCGCCGACGCGATCGCGCGCGGGTTGCGCAAGCGGGGAATGGCGGTCGACGTGGCCTACGACGGCGACGCCGGCCACGAGGCGGCGTTCGTCACCCGGTACGACGTGGTCGTGCTCGACCGCGACCTGCCCGGCGTGCACGGCGACCAGATCTGCGCCGACCTCGCCGCCTCGGGCGCGCTGACCCGGGTGCTGATGCTGACCGCCAGTGGCACCGTGGCCGACCGCGTGGAGGGGTTGCAGCTCGGCGCGGACGACTACCTGCCCAAACCGTTCGCCTTCGACGAACTTGTCGCCCGGGTGCAGGCGCTGGGCCGGCGGGCCACCCCGGCCGCGCCGCCGGTGCTCGAACTCGCCGACCTGGTGCTCGATCCGGCCCGTCGGGTCGCCACCCGCGCCGGTGTGCCGGTCGACCTGACGAACAAGGAGTTCGGGGTGCTCAGCGAACTGCTCAAGGCGCGCGGGGCGGTGGTGTCCAGCGAGGAACTGCTGGAACGGGTCTGGGACGCCAACACCGACCCGTTCACCACCATCGTCCGGGTGACGGTGATGACGCTGCGCAAGAAGCTCGGCGATCCGCCGCTGATCGAGACGGTGGTGGGTGCGGGCTACCGCACCGCCGAGGTGGGGCTGTGAGCGCGAGGAGTGAGCCGGGTTTGCGAGCCCCGCAGTCGCGAACCGAGGGCGCCCGGTGAGCCGCCGGTTGCGGCCCACCCTGCGGTTGCGGCTGACCCTGCTCAACGGTGTGCTGCTGGTCGGTGCCGGCGCGATCCTGGTGCTGCTGGCCTGGCTGCTGGTCCGCGACGCGCTGCGGCCCACCGACGAGCTGCTGCCCGGCACGACAGTGCTGCTCTCCGACGGCAGGTCGATGGACGCCTCGCAGTGGCAGCGCCAACTCGTCGACGCCGCCTCGGCGGAGTTGCTGGCCAAGGGCCTCGTCGCGCTGTTGGCGATAAGCGTGGTCGGGGTGGCCGGCGCGTACGCGGTGGCCGGCCGTGCGCTGCGTCCGCTGCACCAGGTCACCGCGACCGCGCAGCGGCTCGGCGAGGCGACCCTGGACCAGCGGATCGGCTACTCGGGCGCCGACGACGAGGTGGCCGAACTGGCCAAGACCTTCGACGCGATGCTCGACCGGATCACGGCCGCGTTCGAGGCGCAGAAGCGCTTCGTGGCGAACGCCTCGCACGAGCTGCGTACCCCGCTCGCCGTGATGCGGACCGAGATCGACGTGACGCTCAGCGACGACGACGCGGACGCCGCCGAGTACCGCCGGATGGCGACAGTGGTGCGCGACGCCTCCGAGCGGGCCAACGGCCTGGTGGACGCGCTGCTGGTGCTGGCGCGCAGCGAGGCCCAGACCGGGCGGCGGCTCGGTCGCCGGACCGAGTGCGACCTCGCCACGGGCACCGCCAACGCATTGTCGGCGATGCGCCGCGAGGTGGAACGGATCGGCCTGCGCGTGCAGACATCGCTGGAGTCCGCGCCCGTGGTCGGGGACCCGGGGCTGCTCGACCGGCTGGCCGGCAACCTGATCGAGAACGCGGTCCGCTACAACCACCTGCACGGCCGGCTCTGGGTGCGTACCGGCACCGATGGCGAACGCTCCTGGCTGGTGGTGGGCAACACCGGTTTCGAGGTGGACCAGGCCGACGTGCCGGGGCTGTTCGAGCCGTTCCGGCGCGGCGGGCGGGAACGCACCGGTGCTCGCGGCTCCGGTCTGGGTCTGTCCATCGTCCGGGCGGTCTGCCAGGCGCACGGGGGCAGCGTGCGGGTGGTCGCCCAGCCCGGCGGTGGCCTGGAGGTGACGGTCACCCTGCCGACGGCGGACGCCCCGGCGGTGACCGGCCCGGTGCCCACGGCCGGCTGAGCGGGGTTGCGTGCGTCGCGCGGCCGGTGGCAAGATGCCCCGGTCAGCTCGGAAGCGAAGGGGGGTGCGTCGATGTCCACCAATGTTGACTCCGCGCCCCGGGACCGCGTCGGCTGAGGCCCGGAGGCGCCGCGCCCCGCGTGGGTCGGGCGCGAACCGCCCATCCGAGGGCGATCCAGTTTCTGCGTGCTCTGCCGCGCCCGGAAACGGGCGCCGCACCACGTCACCACTGTGGAGGACCACTGTGAGTTCGACGATCCACAACATCAGCATCGACTGTCGCGACACGTACGCCCTGGCCGGCTTCTGGTCGCAGGTCTTCGACTGCCCCCGGCAGCCGGACGACTTCCCCGGTGACCCGGAGGCGATGCTCCTGCCGCCGGGTGGTCCGGAGGTGCTGTTCATCGAGGTGCCGGAGGGCAAGACGGTGAAGAACCGTCTGCACCTGGACCTGCAACCCGCCGACCGGACCCGGGCCGAGGAGGTCGAGCGGCTGCTCGGCATTGGCGCGACGTTTGTCGCCGATCACGTCAGCCCGACCGGCGGGGGTTGGGTGGTGCTCGCCGACCCCGAGGGCAACGAGTTCTGCGTACTCGGCAACAAGGCCGAGCGGGCGGCGGCCGCGGCGGCGCGGGCCATGGCCGCCGAGATGCAGTAGCCGGGCCGGGCCGGGCCGCATCGTGGACGTGGTGACTATACGAAGGCGGTGACGCCCTCGTACTCCGCGACAGGGGCGGCGCCGACATGCTCGTACTCGAGCAGGAGCAGGCCGTTCGGCGTCACTTCGTGGTGAACGAGTCGGAGGCCGACGGGTACGCTCGGGTGGTCGAGCAGGCGCCGCCCGGAACCGGCCACGGTGGGGGCGACGACGAGTCGGAGTGTGTCGACGAGACCGCCCGACAACAAGGCCTTGCCAAGTCGGGCACTTCCGTGGATCTGGAGTTCCCGTCCTGGCTGCGCCTTGAGCTTCCCGACGGTGTGGATCGGGTCGCCGTGGAGCACCCACGTCGGGTGCCAGCTACCCTCCGTCAAGGTGTTGGTTACGACGTACTTTGGTAGTGAGTTCATCCGCTCGGTGAACGGATCGTTTGGGTCGGTGATCCGCGGCCAGTCGCGAGCGAACGCCTCATAGGTTCGCCGCCCGAGCAGCAGACCGTCGGCGAGACCTAGCCAGTCAGAGGTGCGCCGAACGAAGAGTTCGTCCAGGTAGGGCACGAGCCAGCCGCCCCGGGTGAAGTCGTCGCTCGTATCCTCGGTCGGCGAGCCGGGACCCTGGCTGACCCCGTCGAGAGTTACGAACTCGGTAAGGGCGATCTTCATAGCGCACCCTGGCTTTCGGCGACCCCGGCGAGTTGCTCGGTGACCGAGCCCCAGCCCTCCGCGAAGCCGAGATTCTCGTGACGGACGCGAGCGGCGGGATCACCGTGGCGGACGATGATCCGGTAGTCCGTGCCGTCCGGATGATCTTTCATGGTGATCTCTGCGGTCATGGGGACCGGGGTAGGGTTCGCGGGCCGCCAGGCGCTGTCAATCACATTCGTGAACACGATCCGCTCGAAATCGTCGACGACGAGGAAGCACGCATCGAGGTGCGGGACGAACTCCACCCCGTCGTCGCTCAGTCGGGTCACGAGCGCGCCACCGGGCCGGACGTCCAAGCGATCGACGCGGCACAGCGTCGGCGCCGGGATCCACCACTTCTCGAAGCGAGACGGGTCGGTCCAGGCGCTCCACACGGCAGCGCGAGGGGCGCGGATGACCCGCGCCAAGGTCAGGTCCAGGTCGGGATTCATTGCTGGTTCTCCTGCTGATCGGTGACGAAGCGTTCGAGGCGGTCCGTGCGCTCTTCCCAGATCCGGCGCTGCTCCGCGAGCCAGTCGTCGATGACGGCGAGGCGCTCGCGGTTGAGCATGCAGGTGCGCACCCGGCCGGACTTGGTCGTGCGGATCAGTCCGTTCGACTCGAGCGTCCGCACGTGCTTCATGAACGAGGGAAGGGTCATCGGAACCTCGCGGGCGAGATCGCCGACGCTCGTCGGACCGTGGCCAAGGCGTCGGATGACCCAGCGCCGGGTCGGGTCAGCGAGGGCGACGAACACTCCGTCGAGCTGTGGCGAATACTGTGCCATGTGGCTAAGTGTTGCGTGAGCTGACACTTAGCGCAAGGGCAAAGTATTGGCGGCCTTCGGGAGTGCCCGGCCGTGACGACGGTGACCGGTCGGCGCGCTGCCGGAGGCGAGGGCTCGGACGTCCTCCGGGTACTCGGCAACCCAGCCGAGCGGGCGGCGGCAGGGGCGGCGGGGCCGGCCGCGGTGGTGTTAGATGAGCGGCCGGGGCAGCGGGCGAAAGGCGTGTGGGCAGATGGACGTGACGTCGACGGAGCCGGTGCAGGCGTACCTCACCGCGGCCGGTGAGCGGCTTCGGGCCGACGGCTGCGAGGTGCGAACCGAAGACTGGGGCGGCGTGCCGGTGCTGATCGGCTACCGGGGCGACTTCAAGATGCGGTGGATGGCGACCAAGCTGCACCTGTTCACCATCGCCGCGCCGGCGACCCTGGTCACCGCCGCCGCCCTGCAGACGTTCACCGCCACGGCGACGGACTACGTACTGGCCCGAAAGGGGCAGCTGCGCGGCTTCCAGAACGGCGTGGCGGTGTTCCCCGCCCTGGTCGGCACCCAGATCGAGCCGGCGGCCTCGGCGTGGGCGCAGGAGGGGCAGCAGGTGAAGTTCGCGGCGGTGGCCCGACCGGTGGCCGTCGACGCCACCACCGGCACGGCCAGCGCGTACCGCGGCAACCCGGTGCTCGGCATCATCTACGCGGCCCACCTGCGCGGCAAGCTGAACGCGTACTTCCCGGTGGCCTGACCCTCAGCGGTCCGTGGCACACGGCACGGGGCCCCGGCCACCCGGAGGTGGCCGGGTGTCAGGACTGCTGCTCGATCTCCCCCCGGATGGTGACGAACTCCGCCGCCGAGGCGGCCGCGGACGAGAAGAACATCACAATGATCCCGACGCTGCCGTGGTCGGCCCACGCGCAGACACCCAGCGGCACATCCGCGGACTTGCCGTCGCCGCACTTGGCCACCCCGCCCTGTGGGCCTGGGGCGATGGTGGTCATCCCCGTCACGGCCATGCCCTTGGCCAACCCCCGCACCGCGTCGTCGAGCTCTTTCGCTGGGTTGAGCACGAACGTAGAGGCAGCGATCACCATGACCATGTTCCGCTCGTCGGGGCTGCCGTAGAAGGCGCCGGCGACGGGGGCCTCGACGCGCATCGAGCTTCTCAGCTCCTCGACCATCCCCTCCGACGCCTTCTTCAGCGTCGGGTCGGTGCTCTTCGGACGCCCCGCGAGGGTCTCCGGTGTGACGACCCGGATCTGGGCAGCGGGACTGGGGCTCTGCGGCGGAGTGGCCGTCGAGGAGGGGGTGGCGGGCGGCGCTGTGGTGGGGGCAGCGGTCGGGGTGGGTTTTGGGTCGGTGCTCTGATCGCCCTCGTAGGCGAGGTAGGCGACTCCGCCCCCACCGAGGCAGAGCACCAGCAGCCCGACGATGCCCAGCGCCAGGATCAGTTGGCGTGACTGCCCCTGTCCGCCGCCGGCGGGATGGGGCGGCGGGTAGCCGGCGTACTGGCCGGCCGGATAGCCGGCCTGCGGCGCGCCGGGATATCCGCCGTGTGGTGGGCTGGAGTACGGCGGGGTGGAGTGCGGTGGGCCGGAGTACGGCGGGACGGAGTGCGGTGGGCCGGAGTACGGCGCGGTGGAGTGCGGCGGGGTGGGATAGGGCGGGGTGGGATAAGGCTGTGCGGGATACGGCTGCTGGGCCGCCGGTGGGGGAGCGGGCTGCGGCGCGGCGTGCCACTGGCCGTCGTATGGCGGCTGCCCGCCCGGCTGGGGCACCCAACCCTCGGCGGGCGGCTCCGGGTAGCTGTCCGGGTGCGGCCGGTGGAAGTCGTAGCGCGCGTCGGGCTCCGTCTGCCCGGACCAAGGATCGACCGGCGGTTGGGACATTGATCAGCTCCAGGCGAGGGTGCGAACGGGTGACCGTAGCCAGCCGCCAGAGGGTCCCACTGTCCCGACCCGACGGGGAATCGGGCACAAAGACATTCGCGGTGGCTACCTCCATCCAAGCTGGACGGGGCAACCACCGCGAATGCAGGGTGCTGAGATCGGTCAGGCGGGCAGGCTCGCCGCCCCGCGCGGCAGGAACCGCTTGCCGGTGACCCGCTCGCTGGTGCCGGTCCGGTCCAGGTACGGCGTGACGCCGCCCAGGTGGAACGGCCAGCCGGCCCCGAGGATCATGCACAGGTCGATGTCCTGCGCCTCGGCGACGACGCCCTCGTCCAGCATCAGCCGGATCTCCTGCGCGAGCGCGTCGAGCGCGTTCTGGCGTACCTGCTCCTCGGTGAGCGGCTGGTCGCCGACCACGAGCAGCTTCGCGACCTCGTCGTTGATCTGGTCGTCGACCACGATCGGCTGGCCGGAGTCGGCGATCCGCTTGAGGTTCTCGCTGACACCGAACCGGTCCGGGTACGCCTCGTGCAGCGTGCCGCCCACGTGGTACGCGACGGCCGGCCCGACCAACTGGAGCAGGGCGAGCGGGCGCATCGGCAGGCCCAGCGGGTCGAGCGCGCTGTTCGCCACGTCCAGCGGGGTGCCCTGGTCGACGGCGGCGAAGACGGTGCCCAGGAAGCGAGTGAGCAGCCGGTTGACCACGAACGCCGGGGCGTCCTTGACCAGCACCGAGGACTTCTTGAGCTGCTTGCTCACCGCGAACGCGGTCGCCAGGGTGGCGTCGTCGGTCCGCTCACCGCGGACGATCTCCAGCAGCGGCAGCACCGCCACCGGGTTGAAGAAGTGGAAGCCGACCACCCGCTCCGGGTGCTCCAGCTCCGCGGCCATCTCGGTGATCGACAGCGAGCTGGTGTTGGTGGCGAGCACCGCCTCCGGGGAGACGATCTTCTCCAGCTCGGCCCAGACCTGCTTCTTGACGCCCAGGTCCTCGAAGACCGCCTCGATGACGAAGTCGGCGTCGGCGAAGGAGCTCTTGTCGACCGTGCCGCTGACCAGGCCGTACAGCTTGGCGGCGGTGCCCTTGTCCATCCGGCCCTTGGTGACGGCCTTCTCGATCTGGGTGTGCACATAGCCGACGCCCTTGTCCACACGGGACTGGTCCAGGTCGGTCATCACCACCGGCACCTGGAGGCGGCGGGCGAACAGCAGCGCCAGCTGGCTGGCCATCAGGCCGGCGCCGACGATGCCGACCTTGGTGATCGTGCGGGCCAGGCCCTTGTCCGGTGCGCCGGCCGGCCGCTTGGCCCGCCGCTGCACCAGGTCGAAGGCGTACAGGCCGCTGCGCAGCTCCTCGGAGAAGACCAGGTCCGCGAGGGCCTCGTCCTCGGCGGCGGTGCCGGCGGCGAAGTCGCCGTCCTTGGCCGTCTCCAACAGATCGAGGGCCTTGTACGCGGCCGGAACCGCGCCGTGCAGCCGCTGGTTCAGCGTCTCCCGGGCGAAGTAGAGCACGCCCGCCCACATGTCCTTGTCGACCTCGGGCCGGGTCACGGTGACCTGGCCCCGGACCACACCGGCGGCCCACTCCAGGGACCGCTCCAGGAAGTCGGCCGGCTCCAGCAGCACGTCCGCGATGCCCAGCTCGGCGGCCTGCTTCGGCTTGAGCATCTTGTTCTGCATCAGCGGGTTCTGGATGATCACCTGGGTGGCGGCGGGGATGCCGATCAGGTTCGGCAGCAGCTGGGTGCCGCCCCAGGCGGGCACCAGACCGAGGGAGACCTCGGGCAGGGCGAGAGCCGCCGCGCCGCCGGAGAGCGTCCGGTAGTGGCAGTGCAGCGCCAACTCCAGGCCGCCGCCCATCGCCGCGCCGTTGACGAACGCGAAGGTGGGCACGGTGCTGTCCTTGAGCCGGGCGAAGACCCGGTGGCCGAGCCGGCCGATCTCCAGGGCCTGCGCGCGGTCGGCGAGCTGCGGCAGCCCGACGATGTCCGCGCCCACGCAGAAGATGTACGGCTTGCCAGTGACCGCGATGAACGCAGGGTCGGCGGCCAGCGCGGCGGTGATCGCCTCGTCCAGGCTGGCCAGCCCACCCGGGCCGAAGGTGTTCGGCTTGGTGTGGTCGAAGCCGTTGTCCAGCGTGATCAGGGCGGCGGGTCGGTCCAGCCCCGGTACGTTCACCTGGCGCAGCAGCGCCTTGGTGACGACCTCGTTCGGTGCCTTCACTTGTTGCCCTCCGTCCAGTGCGGGTTCTCCCAGATCACGGTGCCGCCCATGCCGATGCCGATGCACATGGCGGTCACGCCGTAGCGGACCTCGGGATGCTCGGCGAACTGGCGGGCCAGCTGGGTCATCAGCCGTACGCCGGAGGAGGCGAGCGGGTGGCCGATGGCGATGGCGCCGCCCCACGGGTTGACCCGGGGGTCGTCGTCGGCGATGCCGAAGTGGTCGAGGAAGGCGAGCACCTGCACGGCGAAGGCCTCGTTCAGCTCGAACAGGCCGATGTCGTCGATGGTCAGGCCGGCGATGCGCAGCGCCTTCTCCGTCGACGGGATCGGGCCGATGCCCATCACCTCCGGCTCCACGCCGACGTAACCGAACGACACCAGCCGCATGGCGACCGGCAGGCCCAGCTCACGGGCGGTGGCCTCGTCGGCGATCAGGCTCGCGGTGGCGCCGTCGTTCAGGCCGGCCGCGTTGCCCGCGGTGACCTTGCCGTGCGGGCGGAACGGGGTCTTCAGGGTGGCGAGCTTCTCCAGCGAGGTGTCCCGGGGGGCCTCGTCGACCCCGGCCAGGCCCCAGCCGCCCTCGGCGTCGCGGATGGCCACCGGCACCAGGTCGTCCTGGAGCTTGCCGTTGGCGTACGCCTTGGCGGTCTTCTGCTGGGAGGCGAGCGCGAACGCGTCGGTGCGGTCCTTGGTGATGTGCGGGACCAGGTCGTGCAGGTTCTCCGCGGTGGCGCCCATGACCAGGGCGGACGGGTCGACCAGCTTCTCCGCGACGATGCGCGGGTTGGGGTCGACGCCCTCACCCATCGGGTGGCGGCCCATGTGCTCGACGCCGCCGGCGATGGCGATGTCGTACGCGCCCATGGCGATGCCACCGGCGACGGTGGTCACCGCGGTCATCGCGCCGGCGCACATCCGGTCGATGGCGAAGCCGGGAACGGTCTTGGGCAGGCCGGACAGCAGCGCGGCGGTGCGGCCGATGGTGAGGCCCTGGTCGCCGATCTGGGTGGTGGCCGCGATGGCGACCTCCTCGACCCGCTCCGGCGGCAGCTGCGGGTTGCGGCGCAGCAGTTCCCGAATGCAGCGGATCACCAGGTCGTCGGCGCGGGTGTTGGCGTACATGCCACCCGCCTTGCCGAACGGGGTACGGACGCCGTCGACGAAGACGACATCTCGAACTTCACGGGGCACTTGAGCCTCCTATTCGACCACAATTCGGCCTTCGCGCCGGCAGGCGGCACTCGGAACCGAATGAGGGTCGCCGACACGGGCACGTTTCTCCCGAATGCTACTCGCCAGTAACCAACCCGTCCGCACCGCCTGCTGTGGCCCACCCCACACCACCCGGCACCGACGCGGCACGCGGGATCAGGCCGGGGGTGACAGGGCGGGGGTCAGATGGGGGGTGAGCAGGGCGATCTGCCACTCGCGGGCGTTGAAGCCGCGCAGGGTCTCCGCCACCGCCTCCTCGGTGAGCTCCTCCGGTGGGCTCCAGGCCAGCCGGCGTACCGAATCCGGGGTGATCAGGTTCTCGGGAGGCAGGTTGTGCTCCCCGGCGATGCGGACCACCACCTCCCGGCAGCGGACCAGCCGACCCGCCGCCACCGGATCCCGCTCGGCCCACCGGTGCGGCGGAGGCGGACCCTCCACGGCCGGGGTGACCGGAAGCGCGTCGTCCGGCAGTTGGCGGGCGTCGTCGAGCGCGGCCAGCCAGGTGCGGGCCAGCCGGCGGACCGAGCGGCCACCGAAGCCCGGCAACGTCAGCAGCGTCTTCTCGTCCTTCGGGTCGAGCTCGGCGGCGGCGACGATCGCCGAGTCGGGCAGCACCCGCCCGGGCGCGGCGTCCCGCCGGGACGCGATCTGGTCCCGGGCGTACCACAGAGAACGCACCCGGGCCTGCGCCCGCGCTCCCCGCACCCGGTGGATGCCGGACGTACGCCGCCAGGGCTCCGCGCGGACCCGGGGCGGCCGGGCACCGGTACGCACCAGCGCCGCGAACTCCTCCGCGGCCCAGGCCGACTTGCCCTGCCGAGCCAGTTCGGCGTCGAGCGCGTCACGCAGGTCGGTGAGCAGCTCCACGTCGAGGGCCGCGTAGGTCAGCCACGACTCGGGCAGTGGACGACTCGACCAGTCGGCCGCCGAGTGGTGCTTCTCAAGGGTGAACCCGAGTAGCTGCTCGGTCAGCGCGGCCAGACCGACCCGCTCGAACCCGGCCAGCCGAGCGGCCAGTTCTGTGTCGAAGAGCCGGCGCGGATGCAACCCAACCTCGGCCAAACAGGGCAGATCCTGACTCGCGGCGTGCAACACCCACTCGGCCTCCCCGATCACCGCGTCCAGCGCGCTGAGGTCGGGCAGCGGCAGCGGATCGATCAGCGCCGTGCCGGCACCCGCGCGGCGGAGCTGCACGAGATAGGCGCGCTGGCTGTAGCGGTATCCGGAGGCGCGCTCGGCGTCCAGCGCAACAGGGCCGGTGCCCGCCGCGAAACGGGCCACGACCTCGGCAAGCTCCGCCGGGGCGGCCACCGGGTCCGGGGTGCCGTCACGCGGGGCGATCAGCGGAACGGGCCCACCGTCGGTCGGGTCGGGCCCCTCGCCTGCCGGCTGCGACTGAGCCAGCGGCGGGTGGTGGGGTGCGTGTCCCGGGAGTTCTTCGGTGGGCCGACGGCGCAGGGGTGGTTCGTCGGTCACCTGCCAACCCTAGTGCGCGCGCTGATATTGCGTGTGCAGCCGGTCCGGCGTGTGTCGGTCCGGTGTCCACAAGGTGTCATTTCGGATGCCGGACATCGGGGGAGACAAAGCCCGTTCACGCAGGTACGGTCCATCGAGCCGCGAGCCCCGAAAGGGTGACATCCGGGTCGATGTGCGGCACAGGAAGACCATGGGAAGGCAAGGCGATCATGACGGCTGGCTTCGGCGCGCAGGACGGACGACCGGAGGGCACCAGGCCTGACGACATGAGTGGGTCCACATCCGGGCGACCGGGGCCACTGCCACCCCGCATCGAGCCGCACCCCGCCGCCGGCGCTGCCTGGCCCGGGCCGCCGCCCGGCGGGACCGACCAGCCGCAGGGCGTTCCGGCACCCCGCACCGGCTGGGCGGCCCCGCCCAACGGCGGCCAGTGGGGCGCGGCGCCCCAGGGCACCGCGCCGGCCGCACCGCACGGCAGCACCGCACCGCACGGCAGCGCGCCGGCGACGTACGGCACGGCCGCGCCTCAGGGCGCCGCGCCGGCGGCGTACGGCACGGCGGCGCCGCAGGGTGCCGCACGGACGCCGTATGGAACGACGGTGGCCGGCCCGTACGGTCCGGGCGCCGCCACGCCGTACGGCGCCAGCGGCTACCCGTCGCCCGGTGACTCGGCCAGCGCGCCACCGATGTTCACCGGTGGCCAGCCCGGCGGCGGTCAGCCCGGCTGGCCGACCCCGGCTCCGCCGCCACCCGCGCGGCCCGGCCGGCGTCGCTGGCCGGTCGTGCTCGCCACGGTGCTGGTCGTCGTGCTGGCCGCCGTGGCCGGCGTACAGGCGTTCCAACTCGACCGGCTGGGCGACCGGCTCGCCGACACCGACCGGCGGCTGGCGCAGGCCCAGGAGGGCAACGGCACACGCCTCGACGGCCTGGAGACCCGCGCGGACGCGTTGGAGAAGCAGGCCGGCGCGGCGTTCAACCCGGAGGCGGTGGCCAGCGCCGTGCTGCCCAGCGTGTTCCGGGTCCGGGCCGGTCAGTTCACCGGCAGCGCGTTCGCGGTGGGCAAGCCGGCGGACGGCGGCGGGACGAACCTGTTCACCAACTTCCACGTGGTCGAGTCGGTCTGGGAGGGCGGCGGACGCCAGGTCTTCCTGGAGCGCACCGACCAGCGCTTCCCGGCCACCATCGTCAAGGTCGACAAGACCAACGACGTGGCGCAACTGCGTACCAGCGGCAAGTTCACCGGCCTGGTCACCGCACCCAGCGCCGTGAAATCCGGCCAGCAGATCGTCGTGGTCGGCGCTCCGCTCGGCCTGGAGGACAGCGTGACCACCGGTGTGGTGAGCGCGCTGCGCTCCGCCCAGGGGGCCTCCGGGCCGACCATCCAGTTCGACGCCCCAATCAACCCCGGCAACTCCGGTGGGCCGGTGATCAACGGCAGCAAGCAGGTGGTCGGCATCGCCACCGCCAAGGCTCGTGACGCCGAGGGCATCGGACTGGCCGTACCGATCAAGGTCGCCTGCGACGGTTTCAAGATCTGCTGAGTGGGCGGCCTCGGCCGCCCACGCCATCCCCGGCCATCGTCGGCCGCTTCCCAATCCGACCGGGTCCTCGGACCCGGACGACCTCGCCGTATCCGGTCCGTCGCGCCTACCGGCGGAGGACCTGCTCACCTGGAGGAACATCATGTCTCAACCCCCGACCGGGCCGGAGGGCGTTCCGTCGGCCACCCCGACGCCGCCCGCCAGTGCGGGTCAACCGCCGTCCGACGCCGACCAGACCGTCTCGTACGCCGCCGGCCCGCCTGCCGGCTCGCCCGACGCCGACGCGACGGTGCAACACGCGGCCGGCACCGATGCGACAGTGCAGTACCCGGCCGGACCGCCCACCCCGCCGCAGCAGTACGCGCCGCAGCAGCCCACGCCGCAGCAGTACGCGCCGGCCCAGGCGACGCCGCCGCAGCAGTACGCGCCGCCGCAGCCCACGCCGCAGCAGTACGCGTCGGGTCAGGCCGCTCCGCAGTACGGGGCAGCCCAGCCCGTGCCGCCGCAGTACGGCACCCCGCAGGCGTCGCCGGGCTACCCGGCCAGCGCACCGCCGTACGGCGGTCAGGTCTCCGCGCCGCCGGTCTCTGGTCCGGCGTACGGGCAGCCGATGTCCGCGCCGCCGGTCTCTGGTCCGGCGTACGGGCAGCCGATGTCCGCGCCGCCGGTCTCCGGTCCGGCGTACGGGCAGCCGATGTCCGCGCCGCCGGTCTCCGGTCCGGCGTACGGGCAGCCGATGTCTGCCCCGCCCGGGGTGGCGCCGTACGGGCCGCCCGCCACGCCGCCGGCCCGTCGGGGTCGGGCGGTGCTGGTGCTGGCCCTGGTGGCAGCGCTGCTCTTCGTCGTCAGCGGGGTGATGACCGGGTTGTTCGTGACGAAGAACAACGAGCTGAACCGGACCGAGAAGCGCCTCACCAACCAGGTGAGCGAGCGGGACGGCACCATCACGGCCAACACCACCGAGATCACGAAGCTCAAGGCCGACCTGCAGACCATGCAGGACAAGCTCGACAACACCCAGCAGGACCTGACCGGCACCCGCAACGACCGTGACGAGCAGGCCCGGCAGAAGAAGGTCATCGCCAGCTGCCTGGACAAGCTGACCACCGCGCTCGGCGCGGCGTCGGCCGGCAACAGGAGCGCGTACGACGCGGCGATGAAGGGCCTCGACAAGGTCTGCGACGAGGCGGAGAACTACCTGTAACCCCGACGGACGTCCGCCCCGACCCGGAAACCGGGCGGGGCGGCGTCAGGCGGTGCCGGCGGGACGGCGGTCGGAGAGCGCGGTGACCCCGGGCGGCGGAAGGCCGGCCGTCGAGGCGAGCAGCGCGCACCAGCCGAGCAGGTGGGGGGCGAGGTCGTCGTCGACCGGCGTCCAGGAGGCGCGGATCTCGATGTCGCCGACGGTCGGCGGGCCGGCCAGGTCACCGAACCGGGTCGACATGGTCTGGGTGACAGTTCCGCCGATCGCCCGGTGAGCCGCCTCCTGGGTGTCCAGGGCGTCGGTCAGCCACGTCCAGCCGACCCCGGGCAGCAGCGGGTCGGCGGCGAGGTCGACCTCCAGTTCGGCGGTCACGTAGGTGACCAGCCGCAGGGTGCCCTGCCATGCCTCGTGCCCGGCCGGGTCGTGCAGCAGGATCAGCCGGCCAGTGGCCACCTCGTCGCCGTCGCGCAGCACCGCCGCGGAGAGCGCGAACGTGTACGGCGCCAGCCGCTGGGGGGCGCCAACCTCCTCCAGCGTGATCTCCGGCCGGGGCGCCGGCGACCTCAACCCGGCGACCGCGCGGACGAAGGTCTCCGGGAGCGCGATCGGGGGGGCCATGCCGGCAGCCTATGCCGCCGTCGGCCCACCCGCTTCGACGGCGCGCCGACGCCTCCGCGCAGCCCGCCCGCTGCCGGCGCTCCGCGTGGTGGGCGTCCGGAAGGTGTTCTTCCTTTCACCCCAGGAGGGTCGGGGGTGCGTGGCGTGGCACGATTGCGGCGATGACCACGGAAACCACGGGCACTGCCGCCCGAGACGGAGACCCGCGCCCCGGCGGCCCCGCCGACTCGCCCTTCATCCGGGCCTGCCGGCGTCGCCCCGGCCCGCACACCCCGGTCTGGTTCATGCGCCAGGCTGGCCGCTCGCTTCCCGAGTACCGGGAGATCAGGGCGAGCGTGCCGATGCTGGAGTCCTGCCGCCGCGCGGACCTGGTAACCGAGATCACCCTCCAGCCGGTGCGCCGGCACGGGGTCGACGCGGCCATCCTGTTCAGCGACATCGTGGTGCCGGTCGCCGCGGCCGGGGTCGACCTGGACATCGTGCCGGGCACCGGCCCGGTGGTCGCCGAGCCGATCCGTACCGCCGCTGACGTCGAGCGCATTCGCCCGATCACCCGCGACGACGTCCCGTACGTCGACGAGGCCGTCCGGCAGTTGGTGGTCGAGCTGGGTGACACCCCGCTGATCGGGTTCGCCGGCGCGCCGTTCACCCTGGCCAGCTACCTGGTCGAGGGCGGTCCGTCGCGGACCCACGCGAAGACCAAGGCGCTGATGTACGGCGATCCGGAGCTGTGGCACGCGCTCTGCGGCCGGCTGGCCGAGATGACGCTGGCCTTCCTGCGGGTCCAGATCGAGGCCGGCGTGTCCGCCGTGCAGCTGTTCGACTCGTGGGCGGGCACCCTCTCCGAGGCCGACTACCGCCGCTACGTGCTGCCGCACTCGACCGCCGTGTTGAGCGGGCTGGTAGACGCCGGGGTGCCGCGGATCCACTTCGGGGTGGGCACCGCCGAACTGCTCGGCGCGATGGGCGAGGCCGGCGCGGACGTGGTCGGCGTCGACTGGCGGACCCCGCTGGACGTGGCCACCGGCCGGATCGGCCCGGACAAGGCCGTGCAGGGCAACCTGGACCCGACCGTGCTGCTCGCACCGTGGCCGGTGGTGGAGGGCGAGGTACGCCGCATCCTGGCCCAGGGGCGGGCCGCCCCCGGTCACGTGTTCAACCTCGGTCACGGCGTGCTGCCGGAGACCGACCCGGAGGTGCTGACCCGGGTGGTCGCGCTGGTGCACGAGCTGTCCAGTCGCCGGGCCGACCAGGGCTGACCGGCGATGCGGCAGCCCTGGCGGGTGGCGGTGGTCGGCGGCGGGATCGCCGGCCTGGCCGCCGCGGTCCGGTTGCGCGACCGCGCCCCGGCCGGCACCGAGATCACCGTGTACGAGCAGTCCGGCGCGCTGGGCGGCAAGCTGCGTACCGGGGAACTGGCCGGTCAGCCGGTGGAGTTCGGGGCCGAGTCGTTCCTGATGCGCGACCCGACCGGCGCCGAGAGCGCCGCGGTGGCGTTGGCCCGCCGGCTCGGGCTGGCCGAGCAGATCGTGCACCCCACCGTCGGGCAGGCGGCGCTGGTGGTCGACGGAGGGCTGCGCCCCATCCCGGGCGGCACGCTGGTGGGCGTACCCGGGGATCTGGATCGGGTGGCCACGGTCGCCCGCCCGGCGGTGGACGCCGACACCGACGGCGGCCGGCCGTTGGTCGCGCCCGGCGCGGACGTCTCGGTGGGCGCGCTGGTCCGGTCGCGCTTCGGTGACGAGGTGGTCGACCGGCTGGTCGACCCGATGCTGGGTGGCGTGTACGCCGGCCGCGCCGACGACCTCTCCCTGGTCACCACGATGCCGGCGCTGGCCCGCACGGCCCGGGTCGAACACACGCTGGTCGGTGCGGTCCGCGCGGCGCAGGCCGCCGCGCCGCGCGCTCCCGGCGCCCCGGTCTTCGGCACCCTGGCTGGTGGGTTGAGCACCCTGGTCGAGGCGGCGGTGACGGCCAGCGGCGCGACGGTCCGCCGCGACGCCGCGGTCCGCGAGGTCGCGCCCACCGTCACGGGTTGGCGGCTCACCGTCGGCCCGACCCGCGACCCGGAACACATCGACGTGGACGCCGTGGTGCTGGCGGTGCCGGCCCGGCCGGCGGCCCGACTGCTCAGCGTCCCGGCCCCGGCGGCCGCCACGGCCGTCGGTGAGCTGGACTACGCGAGCGTCGCGCTGGTCACCCTGGCGCTGCCGCAGCCGCGCCTGCCCGAGCTGTCCGGCTTCCTGGTGCCGAGCACCGAGGGGCTGCTGATCAAGGCGGCCACGTTCTTCACCACGAAGTGGGGGCACCTGCGCCGGCCGGCCGGGCTGGCGCTGGTACGTGCCTCGGTGGGCCGGTACGGCGAGGAGGCGCACCTCCAACGCCCCGACGAGGACCTGGCGGCCACCGTGCACCGGGAGTTGTCGGCGGTGCTCGGCGCACCGCTGCCCGCTCCGGTCGACGGGCACGTGCAGCGGTGGGGTGGCGCGTTGCCCCAGTACGCTCCGGGGCACGCCGACCGGGTCGCCGCCGCGCGGACGGCGCTGCGGGCCGCGCACCCCACACTGGTCCTCGCCGGCGCTGGCTACGACGGCGTCGGCATCCCGGTCTGCGTCCGCTCCGGCGAGACGGCGGCCGACGAGATCATCACAGCACTGGGAGGATCGGCGAGATGAGCGAGCAGACCAACGCGGCCCGCCTGCGGGAGCTCAACGACAGCATCCGCTACACCATGTGGTCGGTGTTCCGGGCCAGCGCCCCGCTGCCGTCGCTGCGGGACAACGTCACAGGTGAGGTCGAGGCCCTCTTCGAGGAGCTGGCCGGCAAGGACGTGGTGATCCGGGGCGTGTACGACGTCTCCGGGCTGCGCGCCGACGCGGACGTGATGATCTGGTGGCACTCCGCGTCCAGCGACGCGTTGCAGGACGCGTACCTGCGGTTCCGCCGCACCACGCTGGGTCGGGCGCTGACCCCGGTCTGGTCGCAGATGGCGCTGCACCGGCCGGCGGAGTTCAACAAGAGCCACATCCCGGCGTTCCTGGCCGGCGAGGAGGCCCGCCCCTACATCTGCGTCTACCCGTTCATCCGCTCGTACGAGTGGTACCTGCTGCCCGACGCGGAGCGGCGCGAGATGCTTGCCGAGCACGGGAAGATGGCGCGTGGCTACCCGGACGTCCGGGCCAACACGGTCGCGTCGTTCGCGCTGGGCGACTACGAGTGGATGCTCGCCTTCGAGGCCGACGAGCTGCACCGCATCGTGGACCTGATGCGTGACCTGCGGGCCTCCAGCGCCCGCCGGCACGTCCGCGAGGAGGTCCCCTTCTACACGGGCCGCCGCCGCTCGGTGGCGGAGATCGTCAACTGCCTGGTCTGATCGGGGCAACCCGCCGGCCGGCGCCGCACCCCCGCCTCCTTCTCCGCCGGCAATCGGACATCAGGGTGATTGTCCGAGGCGTCGACAGGGAACAGAGGAGGGAGTGATCCGGGCGCACTGCTCGGCCCGGG
>NZ_JBEYTK010000011.1:0-40459 GCF_040643015.1 Micromonospora sp. NPDC047527
AAGGAGTGGGTGTTGCCGTTGGTGTCGGTGGTGGTGCCGGCGATGTTGGCGACGACGGCGCGGCCGTCGTCGACGGTCTTGACGACATCGGTGCGCAGCTTGTCGGTCTGCTTGTCGTCTGCCGCGGGGGTGCTGATCTCCACCGAGCGGTAGGCGTCGTTCTTGCCGGTTTCCTTGTTCAGGACGGGGGTGATGTCGTTGATGCTGTTGGTGCCGTTCTCGGTGGTGCCCATTTCCTTGGCCATGGCGTCGACGCTGATGTCCTTGCCCTGTACGGACAGGGCGTTGCGGGCGGCGGCGGGGCCGCAGTAGTAGAAGTTCGGCTGGGCTTCGTAGCGGACGTCGAGTTGACGCTCGCCCTTGCCCTGGGTCTGGGTGGTGGGCTTGGCGTCGGAGGCGGCGTAGGCGGCGGTGACGGGGCCGGCGATGGCGCCGCCGGTGAAGGCGAGGCCGGCAGCGGTCAGGGCGGTCTTACGAATCAGATCGGTACGCATGGTGGCGTGCTCCTCTGCGATTCGGGGGTCCGCGACACCAGCGGGGGCTGGTGCGCTGCGGTGCAAGGGGGGAGTTCGGGGGGATCTCACCGGCGGCCCGGGGGGCCTGCTCGGGTGGTCCAGGGAGATGTAACCGTCGGGGCCGGCGACTCATTCCACCGCGCTCCGGGGGATCTCACCAAGCGGCCTGGGGAGGCTGCTCGGGTGGTCCGGGGGATGTAACCGGGCCGGTCGGGTGGATGTTCCCGGGCGGCCAACGCGGTCGGGCCGGGGCCGCGACTGTCGTGGTTACCCCCTGTACAACCACCCGGCCCGGCCCATCATTCCGCCGCCAGCGTGCCACCGACCACGGGACCCCGACCCCCAAACCCGACAAACCGGCCCGCCGAACCCGGCGCCGGGCGATGATCGACTCCGTATCGCCGATATCGCGGTATCCCAGCGCTCCGACACCCCCACATCCGCGACATGGAGTCGATCAAGCGCTCGCTGTCGGATTGGTGCCGTACGGCGGGTCGCGCACCTCGCGCACCTGGCGAGGGCCTGTCGGTGGCCCCGATCGGGACCCTCGCACGGCGGACGCACCGCGGGCGGACCGCGCGTCGCGGACTCGCCGGACAGGTGGGTCAGTTGTTGGCGAGGAGAGCCAGGACCGCGTCCCGTGCTGCCAGGACGGCCGCCTCGGACTGCGGGGAGTGGTCGAGGATGTCGAAGCTGTGCTGGCCGTCCGGTACGTCGATGACCTGGACCGGGCGGCCGTGGGTGGTGGCCGCGGTGAGGAACGCGTCGATGCCCGCCAGCACCACCGGAATGTCCCGCCCGGCCCGGGTCAGCACCAGTGGGACGGTCGACCCGGCGTCGAGCGCGTCGACGGGCAGGAACCGCGAGTCGATCTCCCAGTCGGGGAAGGGGATGAGCAGCGGGTAGGTCAGCGCGATCCCGCGCAGCCAGGACGGGGCGTCGCGCAGCCAGTCGGACGCCAGCAGGCCGCCCCCGGAGAAGAACCAGAGCACCACCCGGTCGGGGTCGACCCGTGGGTCGGCGCGGACCTGCTCGACCATCGTGGCGATGTCGTCGGCCGTGGCGGGTAGCGCCGACAGTTCGGTCACCTGGTAGCTGAGCAGCGCGGTGACCACGCCGCTCTCGGCGAGCAGCGCGCCGTAGCCGCGGTAGAGCAGCCAGTCGCGGGGGTCGGGCACGCCCGGCGGGAGTGGGGCGCCGTGCACCACCACCACTGCGGGTGCCGGGCCGTCACCGGTGGGCAGGTGCAGGTCGACGTTGCCGTGCCGTTCGACCGGCGCGGCGGGGGTGGACAGGACGAAGGGTCGCTGGGCGACGGGCGTCGTCATGCCCCGAGGGTATCGATCATCCGCCGGCCGGATGGCCCCGCTGCCGGTCCACAGGGGAGCCTCAGGCGGGGTCGACGGGCTTCCCCGCGTCGCTGGCCTGCGCGTGTCGCTCCAGCAGCCGCTGCCGGATCTCCTCCGGGGTGTACGCGCGCCGCCGACGCTCGGCTCGCGCGATGACCACGCCGGAGGCCGCGACCCCGGCGAGACCGGCGAGCCCGAGGACCTTCCACCACCGCATTCGTTGCCGCATCGGCCTAGGCTAGACCCCCATGAGCATCAGCCTGGACGAGGCCGTCGAGTTGACCCGCACCGGAGACGTGTGGGTGTTCCGGGGTCGCAGCGTGCCGGACCGGGCAATTCAGTTCACCACGAACAGCCCGGTCAACCACGTCGGCATGGCGGTGGTGCTGGACGACATGCCGCCGCTGATGTGGCACGCGGAGCTGGGTCGGTCACTGCCGGACCTGTGGTCGGGCGGCCACCAGCGCGGTGTGCAGTTGCACGATCTGCGGGACGCGGTCTGCGTCTGGGCCAACCGGTACGGCCAGCGGGCCTGGTTACGGCAGCTCGACCCCCCGGCGGACGGGGAGATGGAGCGGGCGGTGCTGCGTACCATCGCGCGGTTGGACGGCACGCCGTTCCCGTCGACGGCCCAGTTGGCCTGGCGGTGGGTGCGTGGCCGGGTGCCGGCGCTGCCCCACCCAGGTCGGGCGGTGTCCGAGTTCGCGTCCCGGGCCATCCTGGCCAGGCCAGCCAAGTCGTCCACCCCGGAGTCAGATGCGAACCCAGCGAGCGCCGCGGCGGCCCGGGATCGGGCGCTGGAGACGGCGTACTGCGCCGAGGTGGTGGCGGTGACGTACGAGG
Source organism: Micromonospora sp. NPDC047527 (assembly GCF_040643015.1). Lineage (NCBI taxonomy): Bacteria > Bacillati > Actinomycetota > Actinomycetes > Micromonosporales > Micromonosporaceae > Micromonospora > Micromonospora sp. NPDC047527. Next base: position 2,708 of record NZ_JBEYTK010000011.1, read on the forward strand.
CGATGGGTCTGCTGCCCGCTGGCCGGCGTCCGAACTGGTACGACCCGGGGCGGTTCTGGAGTGGGGACGACCTGGGTCTGGCCGCCGGCGCGCGGCTGGGTGCGGAGATCGAGGTCCGGGTTCCGGCGCGCTGAGGTTTGGCCCACCCGGCGGGGGGCAATTGCTGTCGCCGTGAAGGCCTCTACCGATCTCGACACCCTGACCGGCTTCTTCGACCGGTACGGCGTCGCGTTGACCTCCGGTGACCTGCCGGCCCTCGGCGGTTGTTACGCCCTGCCCGGGTTGGTGGTGGCCGACACGTACAGCTTCTCGTTCACCTCGCTGGCGGCGGTCGCGCTGTCCTTCGTGGGCGCCGCACCCGATTACCAGGATCGTGAGCTGATCGCCGCCCACGCTCGGATCGAGGACGTGCAGCCGGTGTCGGCGTCGTTGACCCTGGTGTCGGTGGAGTGGGAGTTCCTGGACAGCCGGGGGCATTCGGTGCCGGGGGAGCGGTACCGCTATCTGTTGCGTACGGCGGCTGAGGGTCCGCTCATCTGCACGGTCATCCGGGCGGCCTGAGCGACGACCGTCCGCCGCGTCGCGCCGTTTTCCGATCGGGGTGGGCCGGTCGGCCCGATCCGTGCCCGCCCGGTTTCCGGTCCGGTCGGCGCTGGCTACGCTGGCGCGTCGGTGGGACGAGGGGAGACCTGATGGCGGTGCGGCCGGACGGTGCGGGGGGTTCGCGAACGGCGCGGGTGCTGGTGTCGGTGCCGTGGGTCGTGGTGCTGCTCGGTGTCTGTGCGCTGGTGGTGCTGTTGGTCATCGCGCTGTTGTCGTTCCGGAGTCGGGAGCGGGAGGGCGCGCCGCAGGCCGCGCCGCCGGTGTTCCTGCCGACGGTGCCCGCTGCGGCGTCGTCGGGGGTGTCGCCGACGCCGGCCGCGGTGCAACGGCGTACGGCGTCGCCGCAGCCGTCGCGCAGCACGCGGACGCCGTCGCCGCGGGCCACCACTGGGTCGCCGCGTCCGGCCACGAGCGCCTCGGCGGTGGCACCGGCGAAGGGGGCTGTCACCGCCCGGTATCAGGTCGGTACGGGCGGCCCGATCGCGGCGGAGGCGGTGCTGTCGGTCCGGAACGAGTCGGATCGGCCGGCGGACTGGCGGGTGGAGTTGACGTTCGCCGATGGCGCGCGGGGCTTGCGGGTCAGTGGCGCCCCGGGGGTTTCGGTGTCGGCGCGGGGTGACGGGGAGTACGTCCTCAGTGGCGGGGCGTCGCTCGGTCCGGGTGACACCAGCACGTTGCGCCTGCGTCTGGGCTGGGGCGGGTCGACGCAGCAGCCGGTCCGCTGCACGGTCAACGGGGTCGCCTGCCGGTTGGGCTGACCGGGCGCCCGTGCGGGGGTGAGCGTTGGCGCTTTCGGGTCGGGCCATCGATCGCTACGCTTCCCGGACGGCTCGCTGAGGGAGGTACATGTCCGGCATGCGTCGCGCCCCACGACCGTCGCGCGGTCCGGTGGCCATCGCGTCGTCGCCCTGGATCGTGGCGTGCGCGGGCCTTGTCGTGATGGTGGTGCTGCTCATCGTGGCCCTGGGCGCGTACCGGGGGCAGAGTCCGATGGACGACGGGGCGCCGCCGGCCACGTTGCCGTTGCCGCAGGTGCCGGGTGCGCCGACCGACTCGACGCAGACACCGCCGTTGTCGAGGTCGTCGTCGCCCGTGATTCCCGGGCTGTCGCCGCGGGCGACCGGGTTGCCGCCGAGCGCCCCGGTCGTGTCGCCGTCGCCGCGAGTCGAGCCGGTGGTGGTGCCGACGTCGGCTCGGCCGCCGACCCGGGCGCCGCAACAGGCGCCCCCGCCACCCCCGCCACCACCGCAGCGGCAGCCGGCGGTGAGTGGGCGTTACCGGGTCGTGCAGAGGTTCGACGGGGGCTTCATCGGCGAGGTGTTGATCGTCAACGCGTCGCGGGTGGACCGGGGCTGGACGGTGCGGATCCACTTCGGCGGGGGGCGACTGGTGACCAGTTGGGTGGAGGGCGCGCCACAGGGGAGGGTGCGGCAGTTCGACGGCGGCTTCACGTACACCAGTGGGGTGTCCGTGCCGGCCGGCAGGTCGGTGCCGTTGCGGTTCCACCTGGAGTGGGCGCCGACCACGCCGCGCGGCTGCACGGTCGACGGGGTGCGCTGCGGCGGTTTCTGATCGGACGGTCGCCGGTGGGCGGCCCGGTCGCTGCGTGGTGCTTCCGCAAGGACGTTGCTCGGTTACGACTTTGTTTGCAATCTATTGCAGATTGTTTCGGCAAGGGTTAGCGTGCGGCCAATCACGACCAAAGGAAGGCCGTCGATGAAACCCCCGCCGCTTCCGCGTACCGCCCTGCTCGCCCTCACCTGCCTGCTCACCCTGACGCTCGTCGGCACTCCGGTCGCCGCGCATCCCGCCGCCGCGGCCCCCCGGCCCTCCGGTGACGCCTCCCTCGCCGTCGGCGGCACCGCCCAGTGGCGCGCCGAGCCCACCGCCGAGGCGCTGCTGAAGGCGGGCGACAACACCGCGCGTGCCGAGCAGTTCTACTTCGTCCTGCCGGACCGGTTCGCCAACGGGGACCGGCGCAACGACCGGGGTGGCCTCACCGGCGACCGGCTGCGCACCGGCCTCGACCCGACCGACAAGGGCTTCTACCACGGCGGTGACCTCAAGGGCGTCATCGACAAGCTGGACTACATCCAGGGGATGGGCACCACCGCGATCTGGCTCGCCCCGATCTTCAAGAACCGGCCCGTGCAGGGCAGAGGCGACGACATCTCGGCCGGCTACCACGGCTACTGGATCACCGACTTCACCCAGGTGGACCCGCACTTCGGCACCATGGAGGAGATGAAGCGGCTGGTCAAGCTCGCCCACCAGCGCGGCATCAAGGTCTACCTCGATGTGATCGTCAACCACACCGCTGACGTCATCAAGTACGCCGAGGACAGGTACGCCTACGTCGACAAGGCCACCTCGCCGTACACCGACGCGCAGGGGCGGGCCTTCGAGGACCGCAACTACGCCGACGGCAGCCGCGCCTTCCCGTCGGTGAACCGGGAGTCGTTCCCGTACACGCCGACGTTCGACGAGCCGGGGGACGCCAGGGTCAAGGTGCCGGCCTGGCTGAACGACGTCACGATGTACCACAACCGTGGTGACTCGACCTTCGCCGGGGAGAACAGCGAGTACGGCGACTTCTTCGGCCTCGACGATCTGTGGACCGAGCGGCCCGAGGTGGTCCGGGGTCTGACCAAGGCGTACGGGGACTGGATCGGCGCGACAGGTGTCGACGGGTTCCGGTTGGACACCGTCAAGCACGTCAACATGGACTTCTGGCCGCAGTTCAGCCAGGGCATCCAGCGGGCCGCCGAGAAGGCCGGCAAGAAGGACTTCTTCATGTTCGGCGAGGTCTACAGCGCCGACCCGCAGATCAGCTCCAGCTATGTCCGGCAGGGTGGCCTGCCAGCGACCCTCGACTTCGCCTTCCAGGAGGCCGCGCGGGGGTACACCGCCGGCGCCGGTTCGGCGAAGGCGCTGGCCGACGTGTACGCCCGCGACGACCTCTACGCCGCCCGGGACACCGACGCCCGCCGGTCGACCACGTTCCTCGGCAACCACGACATGGGCCGGATCGGCTCGTTCATCGCCGGCGGTGGCACCGACCCGGCGACCCATCTGCGCCGCGACCAACTCGCCCACCAGTTGATGTTCCTCACCCGCGGCCAGCCGGTGATCTACTCCGGTGACGAGCAGGGCTTCACCGGCCCCGGCGGGGACAAGGACGCCCGGCAGGACATGTTCGCATCGATGGTCCCCGACTATCTCGACGACGACCTGCTCGGCACCGACCGCACCCACGCCAGCGACCAGTTCGACACCGGCCACCCGCTGTACCGGACCATCGCCGAGCTGGGCCGGCTGCGCAAGGCACACCCCGCCCTGCGCGACGGCATCCAGGTCACCCGGTACGCCGCCGACGGCCCCGGTGTGTTCGCCGCCTCCCGGATCACCCCGGCCGACCGTACCGAGTACATCGTGGCGGTGAACAACGCCGACTCCGCGCAGACTGTCACCGTGGACACCTGGTCGGCCGGCGCGACGTTCACCGGCATCTACGGCGGCTCGGGCACCGTGCGGGCCGGCGCCGACGGCAAGGTGAGCGTGACCGTCCCGCCGCTGTCGGCGGTGGCGTACCGGGCCGGCACGCCCGTCGCGCAGCCGACCGGCAAGCCGACCGTCACCATCACCACGCCGGCCCCCGCCGCGCCGGTGGCCACCCGGGCCGCGGTCACCGCCACGGTGACCGGCGACCCGCTCGCGACCGTCACCGTCGCGGCCCGGGTCGCGGGCGGCCGGTGGACGCTGCTGGGCAGCGCCAGCCACGCGCCGTACACCGTGCACCACGACCTGACCGGCCTGGCTGGCGGCACCCGGGTCGAGTACAAGGCGGTGGTCCGCGACGGCCGGGGCCGCACCGCCACCGCCCGGTCCACCGCCATCGTGGGCACCCCCGAGCAGGGCGGGTCCCGGGAGTGGGCGGTGGTGCACTACCAGCGCCCCGCCGGCGGGTACGACGACTGGGCGCTGTACGCCTGGGGTGACATCGACCCGGCGTACGTCACCGAGTGGCCGAAGGGACAGCCGTTCGCCGGGGAGGACTCCTACGGCCGGTTCGCCTGGGTGAAGCTCAAGCCGGGCGCGACGTCGGTGGGCTTCGTGGTGGTCGACTCCGACGGCACGAAGGACGTCGCCCAGGACCGCACGATCGATGTCACCCAGACCGGGGAGGTGTGGCTCAAGCAGGGTGACCCGGCGATCTACCCGAGTCGGCAGGCGGCCACCGGGCAACCCGACCCGCCGGTCGAGGAGGGCACCGCGGTGATCCACTACCGGCGGGCCGACGGCAACTACGCCGGCTGGGGCCTGCACCTGTGGGACGGCGCGGCCAATCCGACCGACTGGTCCACCCCGCTCGCGCCGACCTCGACCGACGCGTTCGGCGCGGTGTTCCGGGTGCCGCTGGCTGCCGGGGCCACCGGGCTGAACTACATCATCCACCGGGGCGACACCAAGGACCTGCCCGACGACCAGCGGCTCGACTTCGCCAGCGCGGGCCGGGAGGTGTGGCTGCTCGCCGCCACCCCGGGCCGGCTGCTGCCGACGACCGCGACCAGCGTGGGCGGGGACACCGACATCAGCAAGCAGAAGGCGCACTGGATCGACCGGTCCACCATCGTCTGGCAGACCCCGCCCACCGACGGCAGGACGTACGCGCTGGTGGCCGCGCCCGCCGGCGGGGTGAGCGTCGTCGAGGGGGAGCTGACCGGGACGTACACCACGCTGCCGTTGCGGGCGCAGCGCAACGGGCTCACCGAGGCCCAGCGCGCGGCGTTCCCGCACCTGTGGTCGTACCGCAGCTTCACGCTGGACCGGGCGGACCTGGCCAAGGTGCCGGCGGCGCTGCGTGGGCAGGTGCTGGTCACCGAGCGCGACGCGGAGGGTGCCCTCCTCGCGGCGACCGGCGTGCAGATCCCCGGTGTGCTCGACGACGTGTACGCCGGTGCCACCGGCGCCACCCTCGGGCCGACCTTCGCGGGCCGGACGCCGAGCCTCGCGCTGTGGGCGCCGACCGCGCGGACCGTGGCGCTGCAACTGTTCGACTCGCCCACCGCGCAGCCGACGACGGTGCCGATGCGCCGCGACGACCGCACGGGCGTCTGGTCGGCGCGCGGCAGCCAGGCCTGGACGGGGAAGTACTACCGCTACCAGGTGCAGGCGTGGCAGCCGGCGGCGCAGCGGATGGTCACCGCGTCGGTGACCGACCCGTACTCGGTGGCCCTCGCCGCGGATTCCACCCACAGCCAGCTGGTCGACCTGAGCGACCCGGCGCTGGCACCGGCGGGCTGGCGGACGTTGCGCAAGCCGGCCGCCGTGCCGGCGTCGCGGGCGCAGATCTCGGAGCTGTCGGTGCGGGACTTCTCGATCGCCGACGAGACCGTGCCGGCGCAGCGGCGGGGCACCTTCCTCGCCTTCACCGACCCGAAGACCGCCGGCATGACCCACCTGCGGGCGCTGGGCGACGCCGGGGTCACCCACCTGCACCTGCTGCCGGCGTTCGACTTCGCGACCATCCCCGAGAAGCGGGCCGACCAGCGTCAGCCGGCCTGTGACCTGGCGGCGCTGCCACCGGACTCCGCCCAGCAGCAGACGTGCGTGGCGGCGGTCGCCGCGTCCGACGGCTACAACTGGGGCTACGACCCGCTGCACTACACCGTGCCGGAGGGCGGGTACGCCGTCGATCCGGCCGGCGCGGCCCGGACCACCGAGTTCCGTCGCATGGTGGCCGGGGTGAACGGCGCCGGCCTGCGGGTGGTCATGGACGTGGTCTACAACCACACCTCGGCGGCCGGGGCTGACGACAAGTCGGTGCTGGACCAGATCGTGCCCGGCTACTACCAGCGGCTGCTGGAGGACGGCACGGTGGCCAACTCCACCTGCTGCGCCAACACCGCGCCCGAGCACGCCATGATGGGCAAGCTGGTGGTCGACTCGCTGGTCACCTGGGCCAAGCAGTACAAGGTGGACGGTTTCCGGTTCGACCTGATGGGTCACCACCCGAAGGCGAACATCCTGGCCGCCCGCGCGGCGCTGGACCGGCTGACCGTCGCCCGCGACGGGGTGGACGGCAAGGCGATCATGCTCTACGGCGAGGGCTGGAACTTCGGCGAGGTCGCCGACGACGCCCGGTTCGTGCAGGCCACCCAGGCCAACATGGCCGGCACCGGCATCGGCACCTTCAACGACCGGCTGCGGGACGCGGTGCGCGGCGGCGGGCCGTTCGACGCCAACCCTCGTGCGCAGGGCTTCGCGTCAGGGCTCTACACCGACCCCAACGGCGACCCCGTCAACGGATCGGCGGCCGAGCAGAAGGCCCGCCTGCTGCACGCCCACGACCTCATCAAGGTGGGTCTCACCGGCAACCTACGCGGATACCGGTTCACCGACTCGACCGGACGCACGGTCACCGGCGCGCAGGTGGACTACAACGGCTCGCCGGCCGGTTACACCGCCGCGCCGGGGGAGGCCGTCACCTACGTCGACGCGCACGACAACGAGATCCTGTACGACGCGCTGGCGTACAAGCTGCCGCAGGCCACCAGCGCGGTGGACCGCTCCCGGATGCAGGTGCTGGCGCTGGGCACGGTGGTGCTGAGCCAGGGCACCGGGTTCGTCACCACCGGCACCGAGCGGCTGCGGTCGAAGTCGCTGGACCGCAACTCGTACAACTCCGGTGACTGGTTCAACCAGATCCGCTGGGGCTGCGAGCGGGGCAACGGGTTCGGTGCCGGCCTGCCACCGGCGCAGGACAACGAGGACAAGTGGTCGTACGCGAAGCCGCTGCTCGCGGACCCGGCGCTGGTGCCGGACTGCGCGGCGATCAACACCACCGACGCCCGGTACGCCGAGCTGCTGCGCGTCAGGGCGTCGTCGCCGGTGTTCGGTCTGCGGACGGCCGAGCAGGTGCAGCAACGGGTGGCGTTCCCGCTCTCCGGCGAGACGGAGACGCCGGGTGTGCTGACCATGACCCTGGACGCCCGTGGCCTGGGTGGGGCCTGGAAGTCGGTGACCGTGGTCTTCAACGGCACCCCGGAGACGGCGAAGCAGACCGTGACCGGTCTGCGCGGTGCGAACGTGGCGCTGCACCCGGTGCTGGTGACCTCGGCCGACCCGGTGCTGCGTACGGCGTCGTTCGACCGGGCGGCCGGCACCTTCACCGTGCCGGCGCGCAGCGTGGCGGTGTTCGTCCAGACGTGACGCGGGTCGGCCCCCTTCCGCGTGGTGCGGAAGGGGGCCGACCTGTCGTGCTGTGGTCACCCGAGGGTGATCAGGCGAAGCAGTTCTCGATGGTGCCGCCCGGGATGGCCAGGCAGTTCGTCGGACGGTTCGCGGTGATCGCGGACTTGTTGTCCACGTTCACCTCGCCGAAGAAGCTGAAGACACCGCCCGGAGCGAAGGTGGAGAAGTTGTGCGCGACCTTCGTCTTCGACAGGTTGACCTCGCCGAAGATGTTGAAGATGCCGCCGCCGACCCCGATCAGGCCCTTGGCCTGGTTGCCGACGACCTCGCTGTCGCGCAGGGTGGTGACGCTGCCGACGTTGAAGACCCCGCCGCCGAAGAACCCGGCGGTGTTGTCCTTGATGGCGCTGCGCTCGACGGTGACCGCGCTGTCGAAGGCGATGGCCAGGCCACCACCGACGCCAGCGGTGCTGTTCTTCTCCACGGTGACCCCGTGCAGGTTCAGCTGGCTGTCCGCCGCCGCCAGACCGCCACCGGCGAGGAGCGCGGCGTTCGAGACGAACTTCGTCTCGTACGCGGTGGTGTTGCCCTCGATGTCGAGCAGGCCGCCGCCGAAGCCCAGCGTCTCGTTGTCGCTGATCTCGGCCTTCTTCAGCTCGACGGTCCCGCCGTCGATGTCGTCCTTGAAGATCCGCGCGGCACCGTTGGAGATACCGCCACCACCGATGATGGCGGTGTTGTCCTTGATCTTCGACTCCTCGACCTTGAGCACGCCGGCGTTGAAGACACCGCCGCCGAAGAAGAAGGCGGTGTTACGGGCCACGGTGCTGTGCCAGATCTTCGTGGTGCCGAAGTTGGCCACACCACCGCCGTTGCCGCCGGACTGGTTGAGGACGACCTCGGACTCGAGGATCTCGGCGGTGCCGCCCGGCTGGACCAGGATGCCGGCGCCGTCGGTGTCGCCCGGCTCCTCGACGAGCGGCGTGACGACACCCGCCTGAGTCTTCGGCGCGGCCTTGGGAGCGGCCTTCGGGGCCGCCTTCAGGCCCGCCTTCGGGTTGGCCTGCCGCGCGGTGAGCGCCTGCTCCAGCGGTACGCCGGCCTTCACCTGCGCCGCGATGGCCTCGGAGTCCGAGTAGGACGCCCAGACGGCGGCCGGCTCGAGGGCCTCGTACCGTTCGAGGGTCTGGCCGCCCTTGATGGTCAGGCCCTTGATGGTGAGGTGCCCACCGCTGCCGACGTTGAGGATCCGGAAGTAGTCGGCCGTGGCGTCGCGGACGATCGAGGTGTGCTCGCCCTTCAGCGTGATCCGCTCGGTGATCACCGGAAGGCCGTTGCCCTCGTAGTCGTTGCGGGTCAGGTTGTAGGTGCAGCCCTTGGCCAGATCCAGCACACCGCCGTGCTTGCTGTTGGCGAAGACGATCGCCTGGATCAGCTTGTCGGTGTCGCAGGGCACCTCCTTCCCGCGCTCGTGGTCCTTGTCCCGGTCCTTGCCCTTGTCCTTGTCCCGGTCCTTGTCCCAGTCGCGCCCGTGGTCGCCGCCCTGGTCGCTGCCATCCCTGCTGACCTGCGCGGTGTTCCAGCTCAGGCCGCTGACCGCACCGGCGCTGCCCGCGACGCCCACCGCCGCGAGACTGATCACGCCCGTCAAACCGGCCACGCCACCGGCGAGCCAGAGCTTGCGGCGGCGCTTGGCCGTCGCCTGCCCGGAGGCTTCGTTGTTCGTTAGGTAGTTGGACATCGGAGCTCTCTGCCCTCTCCTCGTACCAGACAGGGTCGCCACCCTCAAAGCGGACGTCCCCTGCTACAAATCGGTTGTAGCTCCCAAAACCACCGTATGAGAATGTTCCTCGCCTCGCGGGCGTATCCGAAACAACCCCACATTTGGTTCGCGTTCCGTCCGGACCGGCCGCGAGGCCCCGGGCGGGCACGCGCCCCCCAAGCCCGGCCGTCGGGCCGTGAGCAGCCCAAATGGGTACGCCCCTCCGTGCCGGTGGTCGGCTCGGAGGGGCGCGCCCTCTATGTGGTTCAGCCCCGCCCGGTCAGGCGAAGCAGTCCGGAACGTTGACGCAGTTGGTGGGGCGGTTGGCGGTCACCGCGGACTTGTCGTCCAGCGTCACGGTGCTGCCCAGCTGGTTGAAGATCCCGCCGGGCGGGAGGGTGGCGAAGTTGTGCGCCACAGTCGTCCGGCTCAGGGAGACCTCGCCCCTGTCGGTGTTGTAGATGCCGCCGCCGCGAGCGAACGGACCGAAGGCCCGGTTGCCCACCACCTCGCTGTCGCGCAGGGTGGTGACGCTGTCCTCGTTGAAGAGGCCGGCGCCGAAGAATCCGGCGGTGTTGTCCTTGATCGCGCTGTTCTCCACGGTCGCGGTGCTGTCGAAGGCCACGGCCACACCGCCACCCACACCAGCGGTGCTGTTCTTGGCCACCGTGGCGTGCTTGAGGGTGAGCTGGCTGTCGGCCACCGCGACGCCGCCGCCGGCGAGAAGCGCGGCGTTGTCATTGACCGTCGTGTCGTGCAGGGTCGTGGTGCCCCCGACGTCCAGGACGCCGCCGCCGAAGCCGAGCGTCTTGTTGTCGGTGATCTCGCTCTTGTAGACCCAGACGGAACCGCCGTCGACGTCCTTGGTGAAGATCCCGGCCGCGCCGTTGGCGATGCCGCCACCGCCGATGATCGCGGTGTTGTCCTTGACCTTCGACTCGTCGACCTGGAGCACACCGGCGTTGAAGATGCCGCCGCCGTGCAGGAACGCGGTGTTGTGCGCCACGGTGCTCTTGCTGAGCTTGGCGGCGCCGAAGTTGGCCAACCCGCCGCCGTTGCCGCCGGCCTGGTTGTAGAGCAGTTCGCTGTCCAGGATCTCCGCTCGACCACCGGGCTGCACCAGCACCCCGGCGCCGTCGTTGAACCCGGGCTCCTCCACCAACGGGGTCACGGTCGGCGCCGCTGCCACCGTGGCGGGCTTGGCCGCCTCCGCGGCCGCGGCCGGCTTGGCCTCTGCCGTCGCCGGCTTGGCCGCCGTCGTCGCCGCTGCCGGCTTGGCCTCCGTCGCCGCCGCCGCCGCTGCCGGCTTGGCCTCTGCCGCTGCCGGCTTGGCTGCCGCGCCCGGTGCGGTTGCGGCGGCCGCTGCCGGCTTGGCCGCCACTGTGCTGCGGACCGAGGCCGAGTACGGCGCCCAGACCGTCGCCGGTTCCAGCGTCATCGCCCGCTGGATGGTCTGCCCGCCCTTGATGCTCAGGCCCTTGAGGGTGAGGTGCCCACCCGGGCCGACGTTGAGGATGCGGAAGTAGTCGGCGGTGGCATCGCGACCGATGGTCGTGTGGTCGCCCTTGAGCGTGATGGCCTGGGTGATCACCGGAAGGCCGTTGCCCTCGTAGTCGTTGCGGGTCAGGTTGTAGGTGCAGCCCTTGGCCAGTTCCAGCGTGCCGCCGTGCTGGCTGTTGGCGAAGACGATCGCCTGGATCAGCTTGTCGGAGTCGCAGGGCACCTGGCTCGTGCGCTCCTTGTCGTCGCGCTTGCCGTCCCGGGCGGACCGGTCGTCGGAGCCGCTCCAGCCGTCGCCGCTCCACTCGTCGTCCTGGCCGCCGCTCTCCTTGGCGCCGTCGGCCTTCTCGCCAGCGTCGCTGACAGGCTGCTGGTTGGTCGACGACTGCGCGTCGGACACGCGGTCGGAGCTGGGCTTGTCGTCCCGGGCGGCCACGCCGCCGAGGGCCGCCAGGCCCACGACGCCGGTCAGCCCGGCCACGCCGGCGACCCAGAGCGCTCGCCGTCGTCGTGTCGGCGGAGCTGTCGAGGCCCCGCCGTCGGTACTCGTTACCTCGTTGGACATCAGAGCCTTCCGCCCTTTCCTGCTATCAGACGGGGTCGCACCGCCCGAGGCGCCACGACCAGCTACAAATCGGTTGCAGCCTCTGATCCCCACCGTATGAGAACCATCTTCGCGATGCGGACTTATCTGAGAAACCCACGCATTCGCCTCAGGGCAGGGCAGGTGTGTCGGCCCGGTAGGAATGGCGTGGCCAGCACAAACACCGACGGACCCCGACGCCGGGCGCGCGGACGTCGAAACGTCGCGGCCCGGCGGCGAGGTCCGCCGTCGGTGTCGTGCGGTGCTGCGTCAGCCAGGCAGGCGCGGGCCCGCCTCACGCTGCTCGGCCAGCCACGTCTCCACCTCGTCGGCCGTACGCGGCAGGCCGGCCGACAGGTTCACCGCGCCGGTCGCGGTGACCAGCACGTCGTCCTCGATGCGGACGCCGACGCCGCGCAGCTCGGCGGGGACCAGCTCGTCCTCCGGCTGGAAGTACAGCCCCGGCTCGACGGTGAGCACGTAGCCCTCGCCCAGGGCGCCGTCGCGGTAGCTCTCCTTACGGGCGTTCGAGCAGTCGTGCACGTCGATGCCGAGCATGTGGCCGAAACCGTGCAGCGTCCACCGGCGGTAGACCGAGGACTTCTCGTCCATGGCCTCGTCCACGCTCACCGGCAGCAGACCCAGGTCGGACAGACCCTCGGCGAGCACCCGCATGCAGGTCAGGTGGACGTCCTTGAACTTCACGCCGGGCCGGATCGCGTCGATGCCGGCCTGCTGGGAGGCGTACACGATGTCGTAGACCTGGCGTTGCAGGGCGGTGAACCGGCCGCTCACCGGCACCACCCGCGTCACGTCGGCGGTGTAGAGGTTGCGCCCTTCGACGCCCATGTCCATCAGCAGCAGGTCACCCGGACGGGTGGCGCCGTGGTTGTGCACCCAGTGCAGGATCGTGGCGTGCTCGCCGGCGCCGACGATCGAGCTGTACCCGACGTCGTTGCCGTCGTGCCGGGCCCGCAGCGCGAAGATCCCCTCCAGCAGCCGCTCCGAGACGGCGCGGTCCGCCGGCAGGATGCGGGCCACGTCCTCGAAGCCGCGCACGGTGGCGTCGATGGCGTCCTGGAGCTGGCCGATCTCCCACTCGTCCTTGACCAGCTTCTGCTCCGAGATGGCGATTGCCAGCTCCCGGTCGCGCGGCGGCTGCCCCTCGACACGGACCCCGTCGTACGGGTGGACTGCCGCGTCCACCTCGGCGTCGAACCCGCGCAGCACCCGGGTGCGACCGGGCGCCAGGTCGGCCAGCGCGGCCTCCAGACCGGTCAGGTCGGCGGTGGGCAGGCCCAGCTCGGTGGACTTCTCGCTGAGCGTGTGCCGCCGGCCCACCCACAGCTCGCCGTGCCGGCTGCGGAAGAACTCGTCGGTCTCCCGCGAGGAGCGGGGCCGCATGTACAGCGTGGCGTCGTGCCCCGAGCCGTTCGGGCGCAGCACCAGCACGCTGTCCGGGTCGTGGTCACCGGTCAGGTAGGCGAAGTCGCTGCCCGGCCGGAACGGGTAGCCGGTGTCGTTGGCCCGGACCTTCTCGGGGCCGGTCGGGATCACCAGCGTCTCGCCGGGGAAGGCCGCCGAGAGAGCGGCACGCCGCTTCGCGTAGTTGGGGGCCTCCGGTCGGGGCGTCACCGGCAGTTCGGTGTCCTGCCAGCCCTGCCGCATGAAGGACAGGAACGCCTCCGGGAAGTCCGGATCGTGCGATTCCGTACCGTCTGTCGGCGTACCGTCGGTGCGTCCCTCGGTCATTGCCCCGCTCCCTCCGCGTCATTGCTGGTCCCGACGGTACCGCGCACCCGGTTCGCGTTGGAGCCCCCCGGGAGCGCTCCGGATCGACGGACGGCTGCGACGGGCCGGGGGACCGCGTGGGAAGATGACCACCATGTGCGGACTTCTGGCCTTCTTCAGCGCGAACGGCAACGCCGCCGCGCACCGCGACCACATCGCCGGAGCGTTGGAATGCCTGCACCACCGCGGCCCCGACGAGACAGGGGTCGAGGTGGTCGGCGACGCCTCCGGCCGGTACGCGGACGGAGTGTTCGCCCACAAGCGGCTCGCCATCATCGACGTCGCGTCGAGTCACGAGCCACTGCCCTACGCGAACGGCCGTTACCTGCTCACCTTCAACGGTGAGATCTACAACTACATCGAGCTGCGCGAGGAGTTGATCAGGAACTTCGGGGCGCAGTTCGCCACCGCCGGTGACGGCGAGGTGATCGTGGCGGGCTACCACTTCTGGGGCGAGCAGGTGCTCACCCGGCTGCGCGGCATGTTCGCCTTCGTCATCTGGGACCGGCAGGAGCGGCGCGCGTTCGGTGCCCGCGACTACTTCGGCATCAAGCCCCTGCACTACCTGGAGACCGCCGACGGGCTCTACCTGGCATCGGAGAAGAAGGCGCTGTTGCCGTTCGCGCACAGCAGCTACCAGGGCGACGCGGGTGTCGACGCGGCCAACCTCAGCCACTACCTGACCCTGCAGTACGTCCCCGAGCCCGGCACCCTGCACAAGGGCATCAACCGGATCGGCTCCGGCGAGTACCTGACCTGGACGCCGGGCGCGCGGATCGACGTACGCCGGTGGTACCGGCCGGTGTTCCGGCCCGCGCCGGTCGACGACGAGCAGAAGCTCTACCACGAGATCCGGGAGACACTGCGCGAGAGCGTGCGTATGCACATGCGCTCCGACGTGCCGGTCGGCTCGTTCCTGTCCAGCGGCATCGACTCCACGGCGGTGGTCGCGCTGGCCCGGGAGTTCAACCCGAACATCCTCACCTTCACGGTCGGTTACGACGTACCGGGATATTCGGAGATCGACGTCGCGCAGGAGTCGGCCCGGCACCTGGACGTCACCACCATCCCCACCAAGATCGGTCCGCAGGACATGATCGACGCGCTGCCGAAGATCGTCTGGCACCTGGACGACCCGGTGGCGGACCCGGCGCTGGTGCCGCTCTACTTCGTGGCGAAGAAGGCCGCCGAGCACGTCACGGTGGTGCTCTCCGGTGAGGGCGCCGACGAGTTCTTCGGGGGTTACACGATCTACCGCGAGCCGCTGTCGCTCGGCACCGTCAACGGCCTGCCCGGCGGCGTGCAGAAGGGCCTGCGTGCCGTCTCCAAGGCGATCCCGCAGGGGGTCAAGGGCAAGAGCTTCCTGGAGCGCGGCACCACCCCGATCGAGGAGCGCTACTACGGCAACGCCCGGATGTTCACCGAGGAGGAGAAGCAGCACCTGCTGCGTCGCTACGACCCCTCGGTGCGCTACACCGACGTGACCGCGCCGATCTACGCCGAGTGCACCGAGCTGGACGACGTCACCAAGATGCAGTACGTCGACCTCTACACCTGGCTGCGCGGGGACATCCTGGTCAAGGCCGACCGGATCTCGATGTCGCACTCGCTGGAGGTGCGGGTGCCGTTCCTCGACCGTGAGGTCTTCGACGTCGCGGCGAAGATCCCGGTGGACCTCAAGCTGCCGCCGCGCTCGGACGCCACCAAGTACGCGATGCGTCAGGCGTTGCAGGGTGTCGTCCCGCCGGCCATCGTCAACCGCAAGAAGCTGGGCTTCCCGACCCCCACCCGGGTCTGGCTGCGCGGCGAGATGTACGAGTGGGCGCGGCACGTGTTGAGCACCTCGGGCGCGGGTGACCTGCTCGACCTGTCGTACGCGTTGCGGCTGCTCGACGAGCACAAGCGGGAGGAGGCCGACCACTCCCGCAAGGTGTGGACGGTGTTGATCTTCTGCATCTGGCACGCGATCTTCGTGGCCAAGACTCTCGACCCGGGCATCCAGCGCAACCAGTCGGCCCTGCTCACCAAGCCCGTCGTCGGGTCCATGGTGCGCTGACCCGACCCCTGTCGACCAAGAGGTTTGCGCCAGCCGGAGGAGTTCCGGTGACGCAAACCTCTTGGTCGTTTCAGGGGGTCAGCGGCCTGAGCAGCTGACCGTCGGTAGGCCGTTGGTGCCGCTGGTGCTGGCCAGGAAGCCGAAGGTCGTGGTGCCCTCCGGTGCGATCGTGCCGTTGTACGCGACGTTCGTGGCCGTCACCGACGAGCCGGACGAGGTCTGTGTGGCACCCCAGATCTGGCTGATGGACTGCCCGTTGGGCCAGGTCCAGCTCGCGGTCCAGCCGTTGTACGCCCTACTGCTGTGGTTCATGATCATGACTTCGCCCTGGAAGCCGCCCTGCCAGGCGCTGACGACCTTGTAGACCGCCATGCAGTCACCGCCGGTCGGCGGCGGGGTGGTCGGCGGGGCGGTCGTCGGCGGGGCGGTGGTCGGCGGGGCGGTCGTCGGCGGGGCAGTGGTCGGCGGGGCGGTGGTCGGCGGGGCGGTGGTCGGGGGCGGCGTGCCGCCCGGGCCCACACCGGTCACCTGACCGTTGCCACCGTCGAAGGTCACGTCGGAGCAGCCGAAGAAGTTCTCCTGCGAATCCGAGCGCACCCAGCGGGAGTAGATGAGGTGCCGGCCGCTCTTACCCGACGGCAGGTTGCCGCTGAAGTAGTAGTGCCCGTCGTTGGTGCCGACGTTGCCGCGCTGCGGCGGGTTGGTCACCGTGAGGAACGGCTGCTCCTCCAGGTCACTCCAGGCCAGCGCCCGGGTCGGGCTCCAGCTGTTCTTCGTCACGTAGAAGTAGAAGGTGCCCGGGTGGTGCGCCCAGTTGCTGTACCGGAAGTCCATCCGCGCACCGGCCGTCAGGTGGGTCAACGGCCAGTCGGTGCGGGCCAGGTCGTAACCCCGGTAACCGGAGTTGCCACCACTGCACAGCTGCCCGTCCGGGATGAAGCCGGTGGTCCGACCGCCGGCGTCCGAGCGAAGCACGCTGAACCAGTTGTAGAGCGAGTTGGCCCCGCTCTGCGCCACGGCTGCGGAGCACGCGGGGTTGTTCGGCCTGATCTCACCGGTCTGGCTGAGGCCGTCCTGCCAGCACAGGAAGGTGCGGCTGCCCGGGGTCATGGCCGCGCCGTGCGCGGCGGCTGGCTCCGGAGTGGACGCCAGGGCGACGGCGCCCAGCGCGAGGGTCACGGCCGCGGTGAGCAACGCGGCCGTACGGGAACGGTTCACGGGTTCTCCTTGCTCGCGAGGCGTGCCGCCCGAGCCGCCCCGCCGCAATCGGGTGGGATGTGGCCTGGTCGCATCGCTGCGCTGATGCGCCGATGCGACGTTCGCGGTGATGGCGATGCGCCCGGCGCAGGGATCGGCCGGCGGACACGCGCCATCAACGGTCCTGTTCTGGGACCGGTGCCCTCGCGTCACACAACCCGGCAAGCGGCGGTGCGACAGCCCTTCGCACCGCTCGGTACGCGTCATCCCATCACGCCACCCGGCCGCCATGCAATAGCCGATCCTCGATGCGCCAAACAGTGGGCACGCAGAGCCGCGACGGCTCATCCTCCGGCCCCGCCGACACCACCCCCATATAGTGATGATTCGGTCGCTCATGGCGACGGTGGCCGCCCGGTCGGGAGGGCCGGCAGGGTCGACCGGACCGCGACGAGACGAAAGGGGCGGCAGCGCGTGCCCGACGTGTTCGACGAGATGCACCGCCGCTGCCGGGCAGGCGAACAGGTCGCTCTGGCCACCGTCGTGGACACCTGGCGGTCCGCGCCGCAGCCGCCCGGCGCCGCGATGCTGGTGGCCGCCGACGGCACGGTCACCGGCAGCGTCTCCGGTGGCTGCGTCGAGGCGGACCTCTACGAGCGCGCTCGCCACGTGCTCGACACCGGCGTACCCGAGCTGATCCACTACGGCGTCAGCGACGACGACGCGTACGCCATCGGTCTGACCTGCGGCGGGATGCTGGACGTGTACGTGGAACGGATCGACGACGCCGACCTCGCGGCCCTGGACACGGTCGCCGCCGCGCGACAGGCCGGCGACCCGGCGGCGATCGTCACCTGCGTGGCCGTCGACGCCGACGACACCCCGGGTGCGGCGCCGAGCGACCCGGCCCGGCGACTGGGCCGACGGCTGGTGCTGACCGGGCAGCGGGTGACCGGTTCGCTCGGCGACGACCGGCTCGACGACGCGGCCACCGCCGACGCGCTCGGGCTGCTCGCCGCCGGGCACAGTGGCGTGCTCCGCTACGGCCACCAGGGGCAGCGCCGGGGTGCCGGCCTCAGCCTCTTCGTCACCGCGTACGTCACCGCACCCCGGATGATCGTCTTCGGGGCGATCGACTTCGCCGCCGCCGTGGCCCGGATCGGCGCGTTCCTCGGCTACCGGGTGACCGTCTGCGACGCCCGGCCGGTCTTCGCCACCAGTCGACGTTTCCCGGAGGCGCACGAGGTGGTCGTCCAGTGGCCGCACCGCTACCTGCGGACGGAGGTGGACGCCGGCCGGGTCGACCCGCGGACCGTCGTCTGCGTGCTCACCCACGACCCGAAGTTCGACGTGCCGCTGCTCGCGCTGGCGCTGCGCCAACCACTGGCGTACGTGGGCGCGATGGGATCGCGGCGCACCCACGACGAGCGGCACAAGCTGCTGCGCGAGGCGGGACTCGGCCCGGAGCAGCTCGACCGGCTCGCCTCGCCGATCGGGCTGGACCTCGGCGGACGTACACCGGAGGAGACCGCGGTGAGCGTGGCCGCGCAGATCGTCGCGGCCCGCTGGGGCGGTAGCGCCCGCCCGCTGTCCGCGCTCGGCGGACCGATCCACCACCCGGGCTGACCGGTACCGCGCCTTCGCCGCCCATCGGCCCGCGCGCTGCGCCAGCCTGGTGCCGCGCCGACCGTTTCGGCGGCTGACGACCGGGAAGGGACCGGGATGGGGTACGCGGTGGTGCTCGGTGAGGCGCTCGTCGACCTGCTCGACACCGAACGGGACGGGGAGCGGGTCTACCGGCAGGCGATCGGCGGCGGGCCGCTCAACGTCGCCGTCGGCGTGGCCCGGCTCGGCGGCCGGGCGCAGTTCGTCGGCTCGCTCGGCGACGACGTGCTCGCCGGGCGGATCCGCGACTTCCTCACCACCGTCGGCGTCGGGCTGGCCGGCGTGGTCACGGTGCCGGCGCCGACCACGCTCGCGGTGGTCACCTTCGCCGGCCCGGAGCCCGACTTCCGCTTCTACGGGCAGCCGCCCTCCTACGGCCTGCTCGACGCCGACGACCTGGACCTGGCGCTGCTGGAGGGCGCCGACGTGCTCTCCTGCGGCTCGGTGGTGCTGCTGCAACCGGGCACCCTCGCCGCCGCCCGCCGGGCCTGGTCGCTCGCCACCGGGCTGCGGGTCTTCGACCCGAACGTGCGCCCCCGGCTGCTGGACGGCCCGGCCGCGCTGGACGGGCTGCGCGCGGTGGTGGCCGAGTTCGCCGCCGGCGCGCACCTGGTCAAGCTGAGCACCGCCGACGCCGACCTGCTGTACCCCGGCGAGCCGGTCGAGGGCGTCGCCGCGTACCTGCGGGAGCTGGGCGCCGCCACGGTGGTCGTGACGCTGGGCGCGGACGGTGCGGTGCTGGCCGCCGCCGGCGCCGACCCGGTGCGGGTGCCGGCACCCAGGGTCAACGCCGTCGACACCACCGGCGCCGGTGACTCGGTGCTGGCCGCGCTGATCGCCGACCTGCTCGCCGACGGCGAACCAGGCGGCCCGGACGGCTGGGTCGAGCGGGTGGCGTTCGCGCTGCGGGTGGCGGGCCTGGTCTGCGAGTCACCCGGCGGCGCCACCGCCATGCCCACCCGCCAAGCCGTCGAACAACGCTACGCGCCCTAACCCGCCCGCCCCTCCCGCGCCGATCTTGCAGTTTCGGTCGGGGCTTTGCCTCGTCTTGCCGCTTTTGCGGGGGCGGCAAGTGCAAGATCGACGGGGTGGGGTGGGCCCTCAGATCGCGCCGTTCAGCTCGCGGTAGCCGCGGCGGGCTGCGGTGAGGGCGGCGCGGGCGCCGAAGGGCGCCTCGGCGGCCACCCGCTCCGGCGGGGCGCCGCCGGTGTGCGCGGCCCGGATCAGCCAGGCCAGCTTCGCCAGCTCGGCGTGCTGCGCGCGGACGAAGCCGACATCGACCGGCTCGCCGTGACCCGGCACCACCACCGTGCGCGCGGTCGTCAGCCGCAGCAGGTCCGCGACCGCGTCCGGCCATTGCAGGGGGTACGCGTCCTCGAAGGCGGGCGGACCACTCTGCTCCACCAGATCCCCGGCGACCAGCACGTCCACGTCCGGAACGTGCACCACCAGATCGGCGTCGGTGTGCCCCCGCCCCGGATGCCGCAGCAGCACCCGCCGGCCGCCCAGGTCGAGCGCCGTCTCGGTGTGCACGGTGTGCGTCGGGGCGAGCAGCGGCGTGTCGGCCAGCTCGGCGGCGAGCCCCGGATGCTCTACGCGCACCTCGTCGTACGCCTCCCGGCGCAGCCGCTCCGGCTCGTCGCGCAGGGCCTCGGCGGCCCGCTCGTGTGCGTACACCGGGCGGGGTGGGTTGCCGGCCAGGACGGCGTTGCCGAAGCAGTGGTCGTAGTGGTGGTGGGTGTTGACCAGGGTCAGCGGACGGTCGGTGACCGCCCGGACGGCCGTGGCCAGCTCGGTGGCCTGCACGGCCGAGGAGAGGGTGTCCACCAGCAGCGCCTCGTCGTCGCCGATGACCAGCGTCACGTTGATCCGCAGCAGCGGCTCACACAGCACGTGCACCCGATCGGCGACCTCGACGAACCCGCCGCTCACGACGTCCGCCCGGCGCGGTCGACGAAGCGTTGCCGATCCACCATGATCCGGTCCACCCGGCCCCGCGCCACCGTCTGGTCACCGTCGCTGACAGTGACGTCGAACGACAGCCGGCGACCATCGACTGCCACCAGCAGAGCCTGCGCCCGCACCGTCCGGCCCACCACGGTCGGCGCGAGGTGCTCCAGCTCGACCCGGGTGCCCACGGTCGTCGCTCCGGACGGCATCCCGGTCGCTGTGGCCGCGACGGTCGCCGCCTCGGCCAGCGCGAGCACCCGCGGTGTGCCCAGCACCGGTACGTCCCCGGAACCGACCGCCTGGGCGGTGTCCGCGTCGGTGACGGTCAACTCGACCTGGGCGGTCAGACCCGGCGCGAAGGCCGACTCGGGCTGCTCCTGCATGGTCGTCAGCCTAGGTGCTCACCGTGCCCGCCGAGCGCCTGCCCGGGGATCCCGACACCGACCGCCTCCCACCTGGGCACGGCTTCGCCGGGTGGTCGCCGTCGGTCGATGCCACCGCCGTCGTTAACCTTGACCGCGATGGCCGTCGTGACTGACCCCCAGCCCCCCGCCCGGACCGACCCGCCCGCGTCCCCGGACGGGGGCCGTCGGCGCGTTGTCGCCATGACGATATGGGCGGTCGCCTTCGTCACCGCCTGGCTGGCTATCGGGCTGCCCACCGACCCGACGTACGCCTTCGTGTGGATCTGGGCCGGAACCATCGCCTGGAACAGCGACCGACCGTGGCGCAGCCACCTGCGCTTCGCCCGGGACTGGGTGCCGGTGGTGCTGCTGCTGGCCGCGTACAACCTCTCGCGCGGGTTCGCCGACAACGGCGCCACCCCGCACGCCATGGAGCTGATCGTCGCCGACCAGTTCATGTTCGGCTGGGCCACCGGCGGTGAGGTGCCCACCGTCTGGTTGCAGGAGCACTTCTACCGTCCGCAGGTGCAGTGGTGGGACATCGCGGCGAGCTGGGTGTACTTCTCGCACTTCGTGGTGGCGCTGGCCGCCGCCACGGTGCTCTGGCTGCGCGACAGGCGTCGCTGGATCGCGTACATGCGGCGCTGGGGGTTCCTCTGCGCCGCCGGCTTGGCGACCTACTTCATCTATCCGGCCGCCCCGCCCTGGTGGGCCGCGCAGAACGGGCTGCTCACCGAGGTCGCCCGGATCTCGACCCGGGGCTGGAAGGCGTTCGGCATGCACGGCGCCGGCAACGTGCTCAACGCCGGCCAGATCGCCTCGAACCCGGTGGCCGCGATGCCGTCGCTGCACACCGCGTGGGCGCTGTTCGTGGTGGTGTTCTTCCTGGCCACCACCCGGCGCCGCTGGTGGCCGCTGCTGTTCGCGTACCCGCTGGCGATGACCCTCACCCTGGTCTACTCGGGTGAGCACTATGTGATCGATGTGCTGGTGGGCTGGGCGTACGTCGGGCTGACCTTCCTGGTGGTCGGCCTGGCCGAGCGCGGGTGGGCGGCGTGGCGGGCCCGCCACCCGAAGGCCGAGGCCAAACCAACCGCCAGCGAACCACCAGGGCCGCAAACCGACCCCGACAGCATCACGAATCCGCCAGCCCCAGCACCAGCGGTACCCGCCGACCGCTAACCCCGCCCCCCGCCCCGCCCCACCCCCGCAGTCCCCCCGCGGTGATCATGAGGTTATTGCCCTCCGCGTCGGCGTGTCGGCACGCTAACTTCATGATCACCGGGCGGGCGGGCGGGCGGGCCGGGGCGGGCCGGGGCGGGCCGGGGCGGGCCGGGGCGGGCCGGGGCGGGCCGGGGCGGGCCGGGGCGGGCCGGGGCGGGCCGGGGCGGGCCGGGGTGGGGTTAGGTTGGGCGACGGGCTGCTTGTGCTCGGGTGGTCAACTCTGCTGCCAGGGCCCAGGCTTCCGTTAGGTCCCGGTCCTCGGCGGCTGCACCCGAGCCGCCCGCCGTGTCGGCGTGCACGGTCGCCAGCCGCAGCCAGCGCTGCACCGGCCCCTGCACGACCCGCACGCTCTGGATCCGGGCGTACGGCACGATCGCCATCTCCCGGGTGAGCAGCCCGGATCGGGTGGCGAAGACCCGATCGAAGAGGCCCGCGCCGAGCGCACCACGGCCCAGTGGGTGCAGCCAGCGTGCCCGGGACGGCGGGCGGCTCAGCGCCAGCGCGTCGAGGCGTACACCCGGAAGCACCTCGGCGACGATCATCGTCGCGGTCGGCAGGTCACCGACCGGCAGCAGCCGGTCCGGCCGGTTGCGGTCGGCGGTCTCGGCGATGGAGTACCCGGCCACCTCCAGGCGCAGCCGCAGCCAGCCCTTGACCCGCCAGAGCAGCGGCCAGGTGGCCCGCACGGTCTGCACGCGGTCCAGTGGCACGGTCTGCGCCCGGGTCTCCAGCAGACCGTTGTGCACCCGTAGCGTGTCGCCGTCGCGGGCCAGCCGGAAGTTCCAGTCGTCGAGGACCCGGCGGATCGGTTGCAGCAGCACACCGGCCATCGCGGTCAGCGTGCTCGCCACGGCGATGAACGACCACGACTCGGCGGTGGCGAACTGCACCACGACGAACGCCAGGCCGAACGGAAGCAGGAACGCCTGCGGGGTGAGCAGTTGGCTGACCAGCAGGTTGTTGTTGCGTACCGCGTGCAGTGGTCGACCCGGCGCCGCCGCCGGCGGTGCCGCCCCCGGGACCGCCGAGGGTGCCGTGACACCCGCCGCGGGCGGCGCCGCCCGCCCGGCCAGCGCCAGCAGCCGCTCCCGTAGCCGGGCCGCGTCGGCCACCCCGAGGTACGCCAGCGGGGCCTCGGTCTTGCCCCCGCCGACCACCTCCAGGCGGAGCTCGGCCAGGCCGGTGAGCTGGGCGAGCAGCGGCCGGACGACCTCCACGGCCTGCAACCGTTCCAGCGGAATCGCACGGGTACGCCGCCAGAGCAGCCCCTCGTACACGCGCAGTTCGCGGCCCACCACGTGGTAGCCGGTGTTGTACCAGCTGACCACCGACAGCACGGTCGCACCGAGCGCCAGGACCACCACCATGGCGGCGAACCAGCCGAAGCCGACCCGGGACAGCGTGGACCAGGACAGCCCGGCGATCACCACGACTAGCGACTTGGCGCCGTGCAGCAGCGGGCTGAGCGGGTGCAGCCGCTGGCGCGGCTCGCCGTCACCCGGCGGCATCGGCCAGGGGTACACCGAGCCAGGCGGCACCGCGCCGTAAGGCATCGAGCCCGGTGGCACCGCGCCGTAAGGCATCGAGCCCGGTGGCACCGAGCCGTAGGGCATCGCGCCCGGTGGCACCGAGCCGTAGGGCATCGCGCCCGGTGGCACCGAGCCCGGGGGCACCGCGCCCGGCGGCATCGCGCCGTATGGGACCGACCCCGGGGGCATCGGGCCCGGTGGTGCCGCGCCGTACGGCGCGGCGGTGTAGGGAGGCGCGTAGGGCGGCCCGGCGGCGTAGGGCGGAGGGCCCGGCGGAGGGCCGGCGGGAGGCGCTCCGCCGGATGGTTGGGTGTCCGGCTCGTCGCTCATCGGGCCGGCCCTCGGTGTCGCCGACGGGTGGCCCCTCGGGCGTTCACAGCCCCTCCGCCCGGTCCTCGCCGAGCGCGGTGAGTCGGTCGCGCAGCCGGGACGCCTCCGCCGGGCGCAGCCCCGGCACCCGGGCGTCGCTCGCGGCGGCTGCCGTGTGCAACTGCACGGTGGCCAGATCGAAGGCGCGTTCCAGCGGGCCGGCGCTCACGTCGACGAACTGCATCCGGGAGTACGGGACGATGGACAGCCGCCGGACCAGCAGCCCATGCCGGACCAGCAGGTCGTCGTCGCGCTCCGCGTACCCCCAGGCCCGCACCGCGCGGACGATGGCCGTGGCCCGCCATGCGCCGAGCAGCAGCACGACGGCGAAGGCGAGCCCGAACAGCCAGTGACCGCTCAGCGCCCAGCCGATCGCCGTCACCGCCAGCCCGATGGCCACCACGATCGCCAGCCGGATCAGCTCCACCCAGATCAGGTCGGTGGAGATCGACTGCCAGTGGACGGTGTCCGGCCACGGCTCCAACGGCCCTCGACTCCCGGACCCTCCCGGGGTCTGGAGACCGGGCGTACCGGAGTTGGGCAGCGCGCCGGCGCCCGGCGGCGGCAGGAGGCCGGGGGACGGCAGGTCGGGCGGACGCGAGCCGACGGCGTACCCGCCGGAGGGCGGCAGCGCGTTCGGCGGCAGCGGGGCCGGCGAGGACGCGTATGGCGGGGCGGGCTCGGGGCCGAGCGTGCCCGGCGCCGGGAACGCGCCAGGCGGCGGCGGGACACCGGGCGGCGCTGTGGCCGGGGTGGGTGGCCAGGACGGGGAGGTGGGGCCGGGGGAGGCCGAGGGGTCGACGCGGTCCTCCGCGCTCATCGACGGGAACCGTTCCACGCGGCCTGCGCTGTCTCACGTCGCTCGTCAACGGCGCGCGACGCCACGCTGCTGTGCCTCATCGTTCGCTCGCTGCGCTGGATCACATGTCGAGGGTAGGTGATGCGGGCACCGGAGTGACGGCACGCAGGAAGCCGCGGGCGTCCAGGAAGTCACCGAGACTGCCCCGGTGCTCGGCACAGGCCAGCCAGGTCTTGCGCCGATCGGCGTCGTGCAGGCGCGGATTGTTCCACTCCAGGGCCCAGACGGCGGAGGCGCGGCAGCCTCGGGCCGAGCAGACCAGGGCCTCATCTGCGGGGGAGGGGATGATGCTCATCACGGCCAGTCTAGGGCGGCCGGACGGAAGTTAGAGCGCCGGGCGGCCACGGGGGGAGCCGCCCGGCGACGGGATGAATGGTACACACCACGGGCCGGTTGGTGTCCACCCGTGACGGGCGATTCGGTTGCCGGGGACGGCGCGGCGAAAATCGGCTTCTCCCCACCTCCACACTCAGCCGGGCGTGCGAGTCTTGATACCGCACCAGCCGCGACGACCGACAAACGCTGTGGAGGACCGGTGGCCCAGCCGACCACGCCCGATGCCCCGACGCCGAACGGGGTGGCACCGGACACACCCGCAGCGGTGACCACGCCGGTGACCACGCCCGCGCAGGACGCCACCCTGTTGGAGAGGGCGCTGTTCGAGATCAAACGGGTGATCGTCGGGCAGGACCGGATGGTGGAGCGGATGTTCGTCGCGCTGCTCGCCCGGGGTCACTGCCTGCTCGAAGGCGTACCCGGTGTGGCAAAGACCCTGGCCGTGGAGACCCTCGCCAAGGTCGTCGGCGGGTCCTTCGCCCGGGTGCAGTTCACCCCGGACCTGGTGCCGGCCGACATCATGGGCACCCGGATCTACCGGCAGTCGAGCGAGAAGTTCGACGTCGAGCTGGGCCCGGTCTTCGTCAACTTCCTGCTCGCCGACGAGATCAACCGGGCGCCGGCCAAGGTGCAGTCGGCGCTGCTGGAGGTGATGAGCGAGCGGCAGGTGTCCATCGGCGGGGAGAGCCACCGGGTGCCCGACCCGTTCCTCGTGATGGCCACCCAGAACCCGATCGAGCAGGAGGGCGTCTACCCGCTGCCGGAGGCGCAGCGGGACCGGTTCCTCATGAAGATCGTGGTTGGCTACCCGACCGACGCCGAGGAACGCGAGATCGTCTACCGGATGGGCGTCAGCGCGCCGGAGCCGACGGCGGTCTTCGACACACCCGACCTGATCGCCCTGCAACGCAAGGCGGACCAGGTCTTCGTGCACAACGCGCTTGTCGACTACGCGGTCCGGCTGGTGCTGGCCACCCGTACCCCGGCCGAGCACGGCATGCCCGACGTCGCCCAGCTCATCCAGTACGGGGCCAGCCCGCGTGCCTCGCTCGGCCTGGTGCGGGCCACCCGCGCGCTGGCTCTGCTC
The DNA here is from genome assembly GCF_040643015.1 of Micromonospora sp. NPDC047527. Lineage (NCBI taxonomy): Bacteria > Bacillati > Actinomycetota > Actinomycetes > Micromonosporales > Micromonosporaceae > Micromonospora > Micromonospora sp. NPDC047527. The sequence goes on from NZ_JBEYTK010000011.1 coordinate 28,817, forward strand.
CGCGGCCGGGACTACGCGCTCCCGCAGGACGTGCAGGACATCGCCCCGGACATCCTGCGGCACCGGCTGGTGCTCAGCTACGACGCGCTCGCCGACGACGTTCCGGCCGACCACATCGTGCACCGGGTGATGTCGACCATTCCGCTCCCGGCGGTCGCACCCCGGCAGCAGGCCACCCCGTCCACCGTTCCGCCGCCGGGTGCCGGCTGGCCCGGGCAGCGGCCGTGACCTCACCCACCCCTCGTCCCGCCCCCCTCGGCGACCGCAGCGAGGCGGTGCTGTCCCGCCTCCAACTGCTCGTCACCCGCAAGCTCGACGGTCTGCTCCAGGGCGACTACGCCGGTCTGCTGCCGGGGCCGGGCAGCGAGGCGGGGGAGTCGCGGGAGTACCGCCCGGGCGACGACGTCCGCCGGATGGACTGGCCGGTCACCGCCCGGACCACGACACCGCACGTGCGGCGTACGGTCGCCGACCGGGAGCTGGAGACCTGGCTGGCGCTGGATCTTTCGGCCAGCCTGGACTTCGGCACCGGGCAGTGGCTCAAGCGCGAGGTCGTGGTGGCCGCCGCAGCCGCCATCGCCCACCTGACCGTGCGAGGTGGCAACCGGATCGGCGCGGTGATCGGCACCGGCGGCGGCGCGTCCGCCCCGGCCCGCCGTTTTCGGGGCGGCCCACCGCCGGCCGGGCCGGGAGTGCTCACCCGGCTGCCGGCCCGCTCCGGCCGCAAGGAGGCGCAGGGCCTGCTGCGCACCGTCGCCAGCACCGCGATCCAGCCCGGCCGGGGCGACCTGGGTGCCCTGGTCGAGATGCTCAACCGGCCGCCCCGACGGCGTGGGGTCGCCGTGGTGGTCTCGGACTTCCTCGCGCCGGCCGAGCAGTGGGCCCGGCCGATGCGCAAGCTGCGGGTCCGGCACGATGTGCTGGCGATCGAGGTGGTGGACCCGCGCGAGCTGGAGTTGCCCGACGTGGGGGTGCTGCCGGTGGTCGATCCGGAGAGCGGTGAGCTGCACGAGGTGCAGACCGCCGACCCGCGCCTGCGGCAGCGCTACGCCGAGGCCGCCGCCGCCCAACGGGCCGCGATCGCAGCCGCCCTGCGCGGCGCGGGCGCTGCCCACCTGCGTCTGCGTACCGACCGAGACTGGCTGCTGGACATGGTGCGTTTCGTTGCCGCGCAGCGGCACGCCCGCACCCGGGGGACGACACGATGATCCGTTTCATGCAACCGTGGTGGCTGCTGGCTGTGCTGCCGGTGGTCGCCCTCGCCGCGTTCTACGTCTGGCGGCAGCTACACCGCCGGGCGTACGCGATGCGGTTCACCAACGTGGATCTGTTGCGTACCGTGGCACCGAAGGGGCTCGGCTGGCGTCGGCACGTCCCGGCGACGGCGTTCCTGCTCTGCCTGCTGGTGCTCGCCACCGCGCTGGCCCGCCCGGCGGTGGACAGGAAGGAGCCGCTGGAGCGGGCGACCGTGATGCTCGCCATCGACGTGTCGCTGTCGATGCAGGCCGACGACGTGGCGCCGAACCGGTTGGAGGCCGCGCAGGAGGCGGCCAAGCAGTTCGTCAACGAGTTGCCGGAGAGCTACAACCTGGGTCTGGTGTCGTTCGCCAAGGCGGCCAACGTGCTGGTGCCGCCGGGCAAGGACCGGGACGCGGTGACCAGCGCGATCGACGGGCTGGTGCTGGCCGAGGCGACCGCCACCGGTGAGGCGGTGTTCACCTGCCTGGAGGCGATCCGGTCGGTGCCGGCAGATGGCGCGGCGGGCATCCCACCGGCACGGATCGTGCTGCTCTCCGACGGGTTCCGCACCTCGGGCCGGGCAGTGGAGGAGGCGGCGGCGGCCGCGCAGGCGGCCAACGTGCCGGTGTCCACCATCGCGTTCGGCACCGACACGGGCCAGGTCGACATCGGTGGGCAGTTGCAGCGGGTGCCCGTGGACCGGTTGGCGCTGGCCGAGCTTGCCGAGACCACCGAGGGCTACTTCTACGAGGCGGCCTCGGTGAGCGAGTTGAAGCAGGTCTACCAGGACATGGGCAGTTCGATCGGCTTCCGGACCGAGCCGCGCGAGGTGACCCAGTGGTACGCGGGGATCGCGCTGTTGCTGGCGCTCTGCGCCGGTGCGCTCAGCCTGCTCTGGTCGTCGCGGATGCTCTGAGCCGGTGGGCCGGCGGTCACCGCCGCCGGCCAGCACGGCTCAGCGGCTGGCCGGCCGGCTCAGTGGCCGCCGCCAGCCAGAACGAAGACGATGGCCACCCAGACGGCGGCGAGGGTGAAGCCCAGCGGGGCGACGTAGCGGCTCATGGACGGCTCCGGGTGGCGGCTGGACGGTCCGCAGGCGGGGGCGGACCGCAGGGGGCGGGGACGCGCACACGAAGTCGTGACCGGGCGGCTCCCGGCAACCGTCCGGTCGTCGGACGGCGCGGCACACGCACCCCGGCGTCGGCCGAGGCGGTGGGGGAGCGAAGCGGGGTCAGCTCACCAGACTGAGTCGTGGCTCAGCGGGGCTGACCATCGGCCCGGCCACGACTGGGAGGATCGCTATCTCGCACAGCGATCACCTCCTGCAAGTCGGGCGGGCCGGAACGTCGATGATCGTACACCTGGGGTGTCGACGGGACGCACTCGGCCGACCGGCCGGTGACGCCTCCACCGCCCGGCTGGCACCGCCTCCCCGGGTGACCCGGCTGGCCCGCCCGCACGACCGTGACCAGCACGGCGGCGAGCAACGGCAGCCAGCAACAGCGGGCCAGCACCCAGCCCAGGCCGTCCGGCGCGGTGTGCAGCCCCGGCAGGGTCAGCCCGACGCGAGCGGTGAGCGCGGTCACCGACACCAGCACCGGTTGATGCCACAGGTAGATCCGGACCGCGGAACGGTTCGCCCCGGTCACCGCCCGGTGTGGCAGCGACCGGGTCAGCAACCGTTCCAGCGCCGGCCGCGCGAGCAACGCCAGCCCGACCTGGGTGACCGCCAGGGCCACCGCCAGCAGCGAGGGCGGATTCAGGTTGGACACCCCCGCTCCCGGCACCCCCACGGCACTGACCGGGTAGCCCAGCGCCAGCAGCGCCGCAAGCGTGGCGGCCCCACCACCGGCCAGCGCTCCGGCCGCCCGCCGACCGGTCAGCAGCCCGTCGGCGTGCGCCACGCCGAGCACATACGGCACCGTCCAGGCCGCCACCACGGTGACCGGTGGCAGGTCGGTGCCGGCCGGCAGCAGACGTACGGCCAGGTCTGCCAGCGCGACCACGGCCACCGCCGGTACGACGCAGCGCCCCAACCCCCACCGGCGTACGGCGACGCGCAGCGGGCCGGTCGACGCGACCAGGAGGAGCAGCGGCACCAGGAACCACAGCGGGCTGACCGCCAGCCGTAGCGCGACGGTGAGCGTGTCGTCCGGGGTGCCGACGACGGTGGCGGCGAGCAGCACCGCGGCACCCACCCCCAGCAGCGCCACCGCGGGAAGGAGCAGTTGGCGCAGCCGACGGGCCAGCCAACCGCCCGCACCGCCCGGGTGGCGGGCCAGTGACCGGGCCGAGCCGAACCCGGCGGCGAAGAAGAACAACCCGAGCGTCTGCAACACCCAGGTCAACGGGGCCAGGCCGGGCAGCGCGGTCAGCGGGCTGGCCTGGTGCAGTCCGCCGTCGTCGGCCAGCACCAGCCCGGTGACCAGCCAGTGCCCCACCACCACCCCGCCGATCGCGTACGCCCGCAGCGCGTCGACGAAACGGTCCCGGCTCACCGGGCGTCTCCGAGTCGCTCGGCACCCAGGACGACCGCCGCGACCGCGACCAGGGTGGCGCTGCCCGGCGTGAGGTAGCCGTCGTGCCCGGCCACCCCGCCCACCGGCAGCGCCCGGGCGCCGAACGCCGGGTCGCCGGGGCGACGGCCGAAGCCGAGGCCGGGCAACCGCACCGGCGGCACCCGACGGATCCAGTCGGTGGGCGCCTCGGCCGCCCAGAACCGCCGCCCCCGCAGATCGGTGGCGCGTTGCACCCCGGCGCCGACGCCGCCGAGGGTGACCACGTCGCTGAGTTGGGCCGGGGCCTCCCTGGCCGCCAGCGACACCACCAGCGCCCCGTAGCTGTGCCCGACCAACGTGATGGTCGCCGCCGGGCTGCGCGCGGCCAGTTCCCGCAGCAGCCCGACCAGCCCGGCCGCGCCGCGTCGGGCACTGACCCCACCGGCGGCGCTCAGCACCCCGTCGGGCGGGTCGTAGCCGAGCCAGGCCAGCACCGCGACCCGCGCCGCCGGGTCGGCCACCCGCAGCTCCCGATAGAGCTGCCCGGCCTGCACCGCTGGCGCTCGGTGGGCCACCCCGCCCAGCCCTCGGTCGAAGTCCGCGAGGGTACTGCCCACACCGGGCACCAGCACCGCGATCCGGTCCGCCACGGCCAGGTCGCCGAGCACCTCGACCGCGCGGCCGTCGCCGCGCGGGTCGAACAGGAGAAACCGACGCCCGTCGGCCACCCAGTCCGCGTACGGGGGGCCGGCCGCGCGCATCGCCGCCGCCGTGACCGGGTACGCCTCGACGAACCCCGCCGCCGCGACCGGCTCGGGTCGGGTCGGCAGGACCAGGTTCACGCCGAGTAGCGCGGCCAGCGCCACACGGCTGGCACCTCGTCGTCGCATCACGTTCTCCCTCCGGAATGTCGTCCAGAGGCAGGGTGCGCGGGTGGGTGGTGCTCGGTCGTCGTGCCGGAGAGCCGTTCGAGGGCTGGCTCCGTGGGGCTACTCGCCGGCGGCGACCAGACCCGTCTCGTACGCCAGCACGACGGCCTGGGCCCGATCCCGCAGCCCCAGCTTCGCCAGGATCCGCCCGATGTGCGTCTTCACGGTCTGCTCGGCCACGACCAGATCACCCGCGATCTCGGCGTTGTTGCGACCTCGGGCGATCAGCCGCAGCACCTCGGTCTCCCGCGGAGTGAGCCCGGCCAGGTCGGTGGGGCGGGGTCGGCGGCGGTCCGGGCGGGCCGCGAACTCGGCGATCAGCCGCCGGGTCACCGCGGGGGCGAGTAGTGCGTCCCCGGCCGCCACCACCCGCACCGCGTGCACCAGGTCGGCCGCCGGGGCGTCCTTGAGCAGGAACCCGCTGGCCCCGGCACGCAGCGCCTCGTACACGTAGTCGTCCAGGTCGAAGGTGGTGAGGATGAGCACCCGGGGTCGCTGCGCGGATCGGTCGCCGAGCAGCTTGCGGGTGGCGGCCAGCCCGTCCAGCACCGGCATCCGTACGTCCATCAGCACCACGTCCGGGTCGAGCCGGCGGGTGGCGGCGACCGCCTGCGCGCCGTCGGCGGCGTCACCCACCACCAGGAGGTCCGGTTGGGCGGCGAGCAGCGCGCCGAAGCCCTGCCGGACCATCGCCTGGTCGTCGGCGATCAACACCTTGATCATTGGTCCCCGCCCTCCGTGTCGTACGGCAGGTGCGCCGCCACCGCGTAACCCCCGTCGGGCAGCGGCCCGGCGGTGAACGTACCGCCCAGCGAGGTGGCCCGCTCCCGCATGCCGGTCAGCCCGTGCCCGGCGCCCACCTCGGCGACCGGTTGGACGCCCACGTCGACAGGCGGCGCGTTCTGCACGCGTACCGCCAGGGTGGATCGACCGGCGCGGACCGTGACCCGCACCGCGGCGCCGGACGCGTGCCGGGCCGCGTTGGCCAGCCCCTCCTGCACGATCCGGTACGCGGCCAGCCCGACCGGCGCGGGCACCCGCCCGTCGTCGGCCAACTCGGCGTCCAGGGTCACCGGTAGTCCGGCTCGGCGGGCCGCGTCCACCATCGTGCCCAGGTCGACCAGGTCCGGCTGCGGCGCGGTCTGCGGGCCGCTCGACTCGCTGCGCAGCACCCCCAGCAGGCGCCGCATGTCGGTCAGCGCGTCGCGGGCCGAGGCGGCGATGGCGACGAACTCCGCGGCGGCCGGCGCCGGGACGTCGGTCAGCCGGTACGGCGCGGTCTCCGCCTGCACCGCGATCAACGACATGTGATGCGCCACGACGTCGTGCAGCTCGCGGGCGATCCGGGTGCGTTCCTCCAGCACCGCGCGGCGCTCCTGCGCCCGCTCGCTCAGCTCGGTCTGCGCGGCCAACTCCCGCCGGGACAGCCGGTTGCGCCTGATCAGGTCACCGACGATCGCCAGCGCGCCGAGCAGCGCCAGCACGGCCGCCCGGTTCTCGGCGCGGACCAGGGTGAGCACCGGAACCATCGTGAACGCGACCACCCAGACCAGCACCGGCCGGTCGACCCGCGCGAGCACCACCGCGACCACCGCGATCGACCCGAGCGCCAGCGGTGCCGTCCACGGACCGGGCTGTCCGGCCGGCGCATTGAACGTGCACACCAGCAGGGCCAGCACCGTCAACCGCCAGGCCAGCAGCGGTCGCCGGGGCAGCGCGAGCAGCGGCGCCACGGTCATCGCCGCGAACAGCACCGCGATCGGCGTCGGCAGGCCCCACTCGCTCTCCACGGCGAGAGTGATCCAGAAGAGGCCGAGCGCGGCGAGCAGCCCGGCCGGGGCGGCGTAACGGGCCAGCCGGGGCCAACGGGCCAGCAACGGCCGGCCGGGCGGGGCGTCCGGACCGAGCAAGGTCTGCCGCAGGGCCCGCAGGGCCGAGGCGATCGGTTGCCGGTTCACCACCGGGAGGCTACGGGCCAACCTCCCGCGAGGCGTGCCACCAGGGGTTGATCCCCGCGTCGTACCCCGGTGTGACGTGGTCCCCGTTAGCGCTTACCTGCCGGTAACGCCTAGGCTCGCCTGCGACTGAGATCAGCTGAGCAAGGGGGAACAGTGGCCCGTACCGTGCTGGTGACCGGGGGCAACCGGGGGATCGGCCTGGCCATCGCGCAGGCCTTCGCCAAGCAGGGCGACCGGGTGGCGATCACCCACCGCAGCGGCGAGGCTCCGGAAGGGCTGTTCGGCGTACGGGCCGACGTGACCGACGCGGCCTCGATCGACGCCGCGTTCACCGCCGTCGAGGCCGAGCTGGGGCCGGTCGAGGTGCTGGTCGCCAACGCTGGCGTCACCGCCGACACGCTGCTGCTGCGCATGACCGAGGAGCAGTTCACCAGCGTCGTGGACACCAACCTCACCGGTGCGTTCCGGGTCGCCAAGCGGGCCTCCGGCAAGATGCTCCGCGCCAAGTGGGGCCGCATGATCTTCGTCTCCTCGGTGGTCGGCCTCTCCGGTGGCGCCGGTCAGGTCAACTACGCCGCCAGCAAGGCCGGCCTGGTCGGCGTGGCCCGCTCCATCACCCGCGAGCTGGGCAGCCGCAACATCACCGCCAACGTTGTCGCGCCCGGCTTCATCGACACGGACATGACCGCCGGCCTGTCCGAGGACCGCAAGGCGGAGATCCGCAAGTCGATCCCGGCCGGCCGGATGGCCAGCCCCGACGAGGTCGCTGCGGTCGTCACCTGGCTGGCCTCCGACAGCGCCGGGTACGTCTCCGGCGCCGTGATCCCGGTCGACGGCGGCCTCGGCATGGGCCACTGACCCTTTTGACTACGGAGGAAATCTGCGATGTCCGGACTGCTCGCCGGTAAGCGGCTGCTCGTCAGTGGCGTCATCACCGACGCTTCGATCGCCTTCTCGGTAGCGAAGCTCGCCCAGGAGAACGGCGCACAGGTCGTGCTGACCGGCTTCGGTCGGCTCTCCCTGGTCGAGCGGATCGCCAAGCGGCTGCCCGAGCCGGCGCCGGTGATCGAGGTGGACGTGACAAACACCGAGCACCTGGCCAGCCTCGCCGACCGGGTCCGCGAGCACGTCGACGGCCTCGACGGTGTCGTGCACTCGATCGGCTTCGCCCCGCAGAGCTGCCTGGGCGGCGGCTTCCTCGACGCACCCTGGGAGGACGTGGCGACCGCCCTGCACGTCTCCACCTTCTCGTACAAGTCGCTGGCCATGGCGGCGCTGCCGCTGATGTCGCCCGGCGGTGCGGTGGTCGGCCTCACCTTCGACGCGACGAAGGCGTGGCCGGTCTACGACTGGATGGGCGTGGCCAAGGCCGGCCTGGAGTCCGCGTCCCGCTACCTGGCGCTGCACCTGGGCAAGCAGGGCATCCGCAGCAACCTGGTCGCCGCCGGGCCGCTGCGCACCATCGCCGCGAAGTCGATCCCCGGCTTCGACCAGTTCGAGGACGCGTGGGCCGAGCGGGCGCCGCTGGGCTGGAGCCTCACCGACCAGGAGCCCGCTGCGAAGGCCTGCCTGGCGCTGCTCTCCGACTGGTTCCCCGCCACCACCGGCGAGATCGTCCACGTCGACGGCGGTTACCACGCCATCGGTTCCTGACGTCCCCGGCGACGCCCCCGGTCCCGTCCATGTGATCCACGTGGGCCGGACCAGGGGGCGTCGCCGGGTCGTCCCGGCCGACCGGCAAGAATGACCCCATGTCGTACGACGCGGTGGTGCTGGTGTCCTTCGGCGGGCCGGAACGGCCCGAGGACGTGATGCCCTTCCTGCAGAACGTGACCCGCGGCCGGGGCGTGCCGCCCGAGCGGCTGGCCGAGGTCGTCGAGCACTACCAGCACTTCGGTGGGGTGTCCCCGATCAACCAGCAGTGCCGTGACCTGCTGGCCGCCATCCGCGCCGACTTCGCCGCGCACGGCCTCGACCTGCCCGTCTACTGGGGCAACCGCAACTGGGACCCGATGCTCGCCGACACCGTGACCCAGATGCGCGACGACGGGGTGACCCGCGCGCTGGCCTTCGTCACCAGCGCGTACGGCGGCTACTCGTCCTGCCGGCAGTACCAGGAGGACATCGCCGCCGCCCGAGCAGCCGTCGGTCCGGACGCGCCGGTCATCGAGAAGCTGCGCCAGTTCTGGGACCACCCCGGTTTCATCGAGCCCCACGTCGACGCCGTCCGGGCCGCGCTGACCCAACTCGACCCAGCCCGGCGGGACACCACCCGGCTGGTGTTCACCGCCCACTCCGTACCCACGTCGATGGCGGCCAGCGCCGGCCCGCACGGCGGCCGGTACGAGGCGCAACTGCACGAGGCCGCCCGGCTGGTGGCGTCGGCCGCCGCCCCCGACCTGGAGTACGACCTGGTCTGGCAGAGCCGCTCCGGCCCGCCGCAGGTGCCGTGGCTGGAGCCGGACATCAACGACTACCTCGCCGCCCTCGCGCAGGGTGGCACCACCAGCGTGGTGGTCAGCCCGATCGGCTTTGTCTCCGACCACCTGGAGGTGGTGTGGGACCTGGACACCGAGGCGCTGGAGACGGCCAAGCAGCTCGGCCTGGACTTCGTCCGGGCCGGCACCCCGGGCACCGACCCGCGTTTCGTGACCATGGTGCGTGAGCTGGTCACCGAGCGGACCGACCCGGACGGTGCGCAACTGCGTCGCCGCCTGGGTGAGCTACCGATGTGGGACACCTGCCCCACCGTCTGCTGCGTGCCGACCCGTCGCCCCTGACCTCGTCGCCCCTGACCTCGTCGCCCCTGACCTCTGAGGATCATCATGCATGACCGCAAGCCCGTGCAGAGTTGGCTGACCGACATGGACGGCGTGCTGGTGCACGAGGGCCAGCCGGTGCCCGGCGCGCCGGAGTTCGTCAATCGGCTGCGTGCCTCCGGCAAACCCTTCCTGGTGCTGACCAACAACTCGATCTACACCCCGCGTGACCTGACGGCCCGGCTCAGCCGGATGGGTCTGGACGTTCCGGAGGAGGCGATCTGGTCCTCCGCCCTGGCCACCGGGCAGTTCCTCGCCGATCAGCGGCCCGGCGGTACTGCGTACGTGATCGGGGAGGCCGGCCTGACCACGGCGCTGCACGCGGTCGGCTACGTCCTCACCGACTTCGCCCCGGACTACGTGGTGCTCGGCGAGACCCGCACCTACAGCTTCGAGGCGATCACCAAGGCGGTTCGGCTGATCAACGACGGGGCGCGGTTCATCTGCACCAACCCGGACGTGACCGGCCCGTCGGTGGAGGGCGCCCTGCCCGCCGCCGGCTCGGTCGCCGCCATGATCTCCAAGGCGACCGGGGTGGAGCCGTACTTCGTCGGCAAGCCGAACCCGATGATGATGCGCTCGGCGCTGAACACCATCAACGCGCACTCGGAGAGCACCGCGATGATCGGCGACCGGATGGACACCGACATCCTGTGTGGTCTGGAGGCCGGGCTGGAGACCATCCTGGTGCTCACCGGGATCAGCAGCCGCACCGAGGCGGAGCGTTACCCGTACCGCCCGTCCCGGATCATCAACTCGGTCGCCGACCTGCTCGACGAGGTCTGATCAGCCACAGCCGTCGGCCGTGGCTGGTCGCGCGGCGGCGGGTCGGCTGGTGGCTGCCGGCCGGTGCTGATCGCGCTGTAACCAGGATTTAGTGGTAAACCTCCTACTTGGAGGCCACTACATCCTGGATCGAGCACGATCATGCCGGCGGCTGTGCGCGGGCGGTGCCGCAGTCGCGTTGCTCGGGTGCGGTGCCGTGTCGTGCCGTCGTGTTGCTCGGCGGTGTGCTCAGGGGCGCAGTGGGGCGTTGCAGGCGGCGACGAGGGCCTGCCGGCACGCTGCGGTGAGTGGGCGCAGCGCGGCGTCGCGCTGCTGGGCCTCGTAGTTGTTGATCGCGCCGCCGGGAGCGGCGTGCCCTGCCAGCGCGAGCACCCGGTCGAGCACCGCGGCCCGGGCGAAGAGCCGGCGGGCCCGCGGGTCGAAGCCGGGCGGCAGATCGGTGGTGCCATCAGGACGGCGCAGCGCGGCCAGCGCCCCAGCCAATTCGGGCCGCCACTGTGCGACGTCGAGGCGGGTCAGTGCGGCGGTGGTCTCGGCCAGCGCGGCGGCCAGCTCGGCCTCGGCCTCGGCGGCGCCGGGCAGCGCGAGGGACGCGGCTGGCGCGTTGGCAGGCAGCGGGTACACCCGCCACAGCACCGTCTCGAAGCAGTCGCCCGAGCCTGATGTGTGACTGCGAACCTGGGGGATCAACCCCAGCCCACCGGCCACCACCGCCTCGCCCGTCACCAACGCCGCTCCGGCGAAGTCCCCCGGACCGGGCAGACCCCGGGGGTCACCCGGCGCGGGCAGCACCAGGCGGATCTCGTCCGGGGAGAGTTTGGCCAGGGTAGGCAGCGCGGCGCCCAGCGGAACGTCGGTCCAGGTGCCGGGGGCATCCGCGACGAGGTGCTCCTCGTCGCCGGCGATGGCGTCGGCGACCTCGTCGTACGGCACCAGCCCGGCGCGCCACGCGCGCACCCAGGCAACAAACCGGCTCGACCGGCGCGGCGCGAGTGTGGCCGCGCCCGTTGCGGGGGTGGACATGCCGAAAGGGTACGTGGTCACCGGCGGCCCTGTCTCGGCTGCCGCTCCGGCCGCCCTGCCTGCCCCGAACTACCCCCTTCGCCCCACCCCGCCCCCGCCCGCCCTCTCGCGACCCGTCTCACCGCCGCTCACGTCGATCATGGAGTTGTGGTGGCCGATTCCTACCGTTTAGTGGCGCTTCGTGCGGCACCACAACTCCATGATCGACGCGGTGGTGCGGTGGTGCGGTGGTGCGGTGGTGCGGTGGTGCGGTGGTGCGGTGGTGCGGTGGTGCGGTGGTGCGGTGGTGCGGTGGTGCGGTGGTGCGGTGGTGCGGTGGTGCGGTGGTGCGGTGGTGCGGTGGTGCGGTGGTGCGGTGGTGCGGTGGTGCGGTGGTGCGGTGGTGCGGTGG
>NZ_JBEYTK010000011.1:40558-159181 GCF_040643015.1 Micromonospora sp. NPDC047527
TGCGGTGGTGCGGTGGTGCGGTGGTGCGGTGGTGCGGTGGTGCGGTGGTGCGGTGGTGCGGTGGTGCGGTGGTGCGGTGGTGCGGTGGTGCGGTGGGGTTTGCCGGATGGGCGGTGTGTCGGGGTGATGGGTGGAGGCGGCGGGGTTAGCGTGATCGACATGGCGGGGCGATACGGCGAGGACGTGCTGGCGGGGGACTGGCGACGGCGGAAGGTCACCCCGGAGGTGGACGCCGAGCCTGATCTCGTGGTGGAGGACGCCGACTCGGGGTTCTGCGGCGCGGTGGTGGGTTTCGAGGCCGGCGCGGTGGTGTTGGAGGACCGGCATGGCCGGCGGCGCAACTTTCCGCTGCTACCGGCGGCGTTCCTGCTCGACGGGCGGCCGGTGACGTTGCGCCGCCCGGGCCGTGCACCGGTGCCGGCGGCCCGGCGACGCACCGCGTCCGGCTCGGTGGCGGTGGACAACGTCCGCGCCCAGGTGGCCAAGGCCAGCCGGATCTGGGTGGAGGGCATTCACGACGCCGCGCTGGTCGAGCGAATCTGGGGTGACGACCTGCGGATCGAGGGCGTGGTCGTGGAGCCGCTGGACGGCATCGACGACCTCGACGCCGTGGTACGCGACTTCGGCCCCGGCCCGACCCGACGGCTCGGTGTCCTGGTCGACCATCTCGTGCCGGGCAGCAAGGAGAGCCGGATCGTGGCTCGGGTGAACTCGCCGTACGTGCTGGTGACCGGGCACCCCTACGTCGATGTCTGGCAGGCGGTCAAGCCGGCGGCGCTGGGCATCGCGGCCTGGCCGGTGGTGCCCCCGGGTCGCCCATGGAAGGAGGGCGTCTGCGCCGCTCTCGGTGTGGCCGAGCCGGCGGACATGTGGCGGCACGTCCTGTCTCGTGTGAACAGCTTCGCTGACGTGGAGACCCCCTTGATCAACGCGATGGAACGCCTCATCGACTTCGTCACCGAGCCCGCCTGACCCGGCAAGAACCGACCGCGCCGCGCTCCGTGCCGGGCAAGATCCGCACTATTTCCGGGATGTAGTGGCCTCGTCGACCCTTGGAGGCCACTACATCCATGATTGTGTGCCAGCCAGCCAGCCAGCCAGCCAGCCAGCCAGCCAGCCAGCCAGCCAGCCAGCCAGCCAGCCAGCCAGCCCCGCCCGGAACTGGGCGCGCGACTCAGGGTTCCTGGTCGGGCGTACGGGTGTAGACGAAGGTCGCGATGTCCAGCGCGACGGCTCGGCCCTGCTCGTCACGCACGACGGTGAGGATCTCGCCGTCCTGGTCGCCGGCGCGGCCCCGCCACCGGTCCGGACCAATGGCCACGAAGCGCAGGTCGGGTGCGCCGACCGGGCCGGCGTGCAGGTCACCCGCGCTGTCCGCGTACACCTCGATGGAGGTGCCCATCCACCACCAGCGGCCGGTCAGCTCCCGTAGCTCGGCGGGCGGCGCGGCCTCGGCCGGCCGCCACGGGGTGGCCGGCGTGGGCTCGGCGTCGAGCACCAGGGTGAGCAGTTGCCGGCCGAGCGCGCCGATGTGTCCGGTACGGAAACCGTACGAGTTGGCGAAGCCGACGACGGCGGTGCGGCTGGGCCGGTGTACGGCCAGCGAGGCGACGTAGCCGGGCATGGAGCCGCCGTGTCCGACGTACACCCGGTTGTCTTCGCGGTGGAGTTCGAGGCCGAGACCGTGCCCGTGGGTCCAGGACTCCAGGTCGCTGATCACCACGGGGGAGCACATCTCGGTCAGGGTGTCTGCGGCCAGCACCGACGGGTCGGGGTCGGCGAGGAACGCGGCCCAGCGGCCCAGGTCCTCGATCGTCGACCAGAGCTGCCCGGCGGGGGCCATCGACCCCGTGTCGGTGCGGGGCTCCTCGCGCAGCGTGTCGTGCCAGGGGTGGACGACGTAGCCGCGGGCGAACGGTTCGGTGGCGGAGTAGGTGGTGCGGCTCATGCCCAGCGGGGTGAGGACCCGCTCGTCGAGGAGGTCGGCCCAGGGCGTCCCGGTGAGCCGTTCGAGCATTCCGCCGAGCAGCCCGTACGCCAGATTGGAGTAGTGGTACGTGGCATGCGGTGGGTGAGCGATCTTGTCGGCGGTGAGCCCGGCGAGCAGGGTTGTCAGGTCGACGCCGGAGGTCCGCTCCCACCAGTCGCCGTCGGGTTCGCGCTGCATGCCGCTGGCGTGCCCGAGTAACTGGCGCAGCGTGAGCGCGCCGACGCCGGTGCCCGGCAGGTGTCGCTCCAGCGGATCGTCCAGGGCGAGTCGGCCGGCGTCACGCAACTGCATGATCAGGGTGGCGGTCATCGTCTTGCTGATCGAACCCAGCCGGTACTGCAGATCGACGCCGGGGCGGGGGTGTTCGCCCGCGGTGGCGAGGTGCGCCAGCGTGCCGTCGCGGACCACGCCGAGCACCAGCGACGGGACGTGGCCGTCGGCCTGGGCGCGGGCGACCTGGATGTCGATCTGCCGGGCGGTTTCGGGCAGCAGCGTCAACGGGAACTCCTCGTTCAGGCTGTCGGAATCGGACGGTGCGATTGCCGCCGCTGAGCCTAACGATCATCACGGGTGGGCTGCATGTGCATTTCCGTGTCACGATCGTGTTGTGGACGCCGTGGTGTGGATCGTATTGGGTGTGGTTCTGGCGGTCGCCGAGATCTTCACGGCGACACTGTTTCTCATCATGTTCGGGGTCGGCGCGTTCGCCGCTGCCGGCGCCGCGGCCCTGGGCGCACCGGTGGCCGTGCAGGCGCTCGTCTTCGCGGTGGTGTCGGCGTTGAGCCTGGTGCTGGCGCGGCCGGTCGTCCGGCGGCACCGCCGTTCCGCGTTGGAGAGCGGCGAGCAGCCGTTCGGCGTGGAGGCGATCGAGGGCTCCACAGCGCTGGTGCTGGAGCGGGTCGACGCCGAGCATGGCCTCGTCAAGATCGATGGCGAGTTGTGGACCGCGCGGGCATATGACACGACGCAGACTTTCGAAGCCGGTCAACGGGTTCGGGTGATAAAGGTCCGGGGCGCGACAGCCCTGGTGTGGCAGGACGATGTTTCTTCCGCCAGCGAGCTGCCGGAAGCGAGAGGGTGAACTGATGGAGTTCATAGGTGTGCTGATCATCGCGGTGGCGTTGATCGCCGTGATTACGCTGGCTAAGGCGGTGCGGATCGTTCCGCAGCAGCGCCAGGATGTGGTGGAACGGCTCGGTAAGTACAAGCGCACCCTCAGCCCTGGCCTCAACCTGCTGGTGCCGTTCGTCGACGCTGTGCGGACGAAGGTCGACATGCGGGAGCAGGTGGTCAGCTTCCCGCCGCAGCCGGTGATCACCTCGGACAACCTGGTGGTCTCGATCGACACGGTTCTCTACTTCAAGGTGGTCGACTCGGTCCGGGCGACCTACGAGATCTCCAGCTTCCTGCAGGCCATCGAGCAGTTGACCGTCACCACGTTGCGTAACGTGATTGGCTCGCTGGACCTGGAGCGGGCGCTGACCAGCCGCGACGAGATCAACCGGCACCTCTCCGGGGTGCTGGACGAGACCACCGGCCGCTGGGGCATCAAGGTGACCCGGGTGGAGATCAAGGCGATCGAGCCGCCGGCCAGCATCCGTGACTCGATGGAGAAGCAGATGCGCGCCGAGCGGGACCGTCGCGCGGCGATCCTCACCGCGGAGGGCCACAAGCAGTCGGTGATCCTCACCGCCGAGGGTGACAAGCAGTCGGCGGTGCTGCGCGCCGACGGTGACCGGCAGGCCCGGATCCTGCAGGCCGAGGGTCAGGCGAAGGCGATCCGGACGGTCTTCGACGCGATTCACCAGGCGAACCCGAGCCAGAAGGTGCTCGCCTACCAGTACCTGCAAGCCCTGCCGCAGATCGCCCAGGGCAGCGCCAACAAGGTCTGGATCATCCCGGCCGAGCTGACCAAGGCCCTGGAGGGCATGGGTGGCGCGCTCGGCGGGCTGAGCCAGATGGTGGGGGACCTGCCCGCACCGGAGGCGGCCGAACACGCGAGCCAGGTGGAGCGGGAGGCCGCGGAGGCGGCGCAGGCCGCGGCGGATGCCGCCCAGCAGATCCACGATGAGGTACGCGTCGCCGAGGCGCAGGCCACCGGCGGCAACAAGCCGCAGGGGCTGCCGGCCCCGGAGCCGGTGTCCCCGGCCAGCCTGACCGAGGACCCGGCCGACCAGCGCGAGCGCGGCTGATCCAGCACTCCGGCCGCCCGGCCGGGTAAATGCGAGAAAGACTCATGGGGCGCTCCGACGCCTGCCACGATCGGTCCTAGGACGGGTGGTGAGCAGGTAATCGGGGCGCCCCGGCGCGTCTCGCACCGCTCGTGGACGAGCGAGGTGACGCATGAAGGATCCCGCGAATCGGATGTGGTCCTCGACCCCGGTGCCCGGCGCGCACGATCCGATCGGCCCACTGGGTTCCCGACGCAGTGGCGGCGGGTTCGGCGTACTGCCGTTCGTCGACGAACCGACCCCGGCCGGGCCGGCGACGAACGCCAGTTGGGCCTGGTCGCTGCGCCGGTTCGCGCGGGCCGCGGTGTGGCTGCTGCCCGCGTACGCCGTCCTCTACGGCGTGGTGGCGATGGCCAGCGACGGCGGGGTGGGCAACGACCCCTATCCCGCCGACGGTCAGGCCGCGTACCTGATCGGCTGGGTGGCCGCGGTCTGGCTCGGCCTGCTCGCGCTGCTGGCCCTCACCGGGTTGCTGGCCGCCACCCGCAGCCGCCGGGTGGCCGTGGCGGGATTGCTGGTCAGCATCGCCGGGACCGTGCTGATGCTGCCCTTCGCGGGGCTGACCGAGCAGACGCCGGTCTTCGGCACCACCGCGCGTTCGCTGGTCCTGGTGGGTGCCACCTTCTACAGCGTGGGCTGGTTCCTCATCGGGTGGGCGGTGGCCCGATCCGGCACGTTCAGCCTCGGCGACGGCGTCATGCTGATCATCGCCGCGCCGCTGCTGGGCCTGGGCGGTGCCCTGATCGGCTCGCTTCAGACGTTCGGCGCGATCTTCGTGCTGATCGCCGGCATCGGCATCGGCTACCGCTCCGGCCGCCTGATGCCCCGCGAAACCGTCCGCGACGCCGCCAGCGCCAGCCTAACCACCCCAAACCCCTAACCCTGGCCTCCCGCCCCTCTGGCCCTCGTTGATCATGGAGTTATTGCCCTTCGCGTCGGCGCGTCGGGGCAATAACTTCATGATCACCGGGGCGAGGGTGGGGGAGGTGGGCGGGGAGGGTTGGGTGGGGGTTGGCTGGTGGGGGGGCGGTGAAGTTGCTGACAGTTGGCCTGCGGGGGTGGTCGGTTGGCGGCTTTCGTGGCAATCCTGGGGAACATGGCCGCCTCTCGCTCGCCGCTGTCGCGGCTGTTCACCGTGCTGCTCGCCGGCTTGCTGGCCGGGCTCGTCCTGGCACTGGCCGCGCTGCCGGGCAACCTGCTGCTCGGGTTCGCCGCCCGGTCCGCGATCGGCACGTACGCCGCACTGCCCGAGGCGTTGCGCACCCCCGCCACCCCGCAGCGGTCGTACCTCTACGCGAACGACGGCAAGACGCTGATCACGACGTTCTACGACGTGAACCGCACAGACGTCGCGCTGGCGGACATCGCTCCGGTGATGCGGCAGGCGATCGTGGCCGCCGAGGACCGGCGGTTCTACGACCACGGCGGCGCGGACGTGCGGGGCCTGCTCCGGGCGCTGGTGGCCAACGTCAAGGGCGGCGGCACCGAGCAGGGTGGCTCCACGCTCACCATGCAGTACGTCCGTAACGTCCTCAAGACCGACCCGACGCGCAGCGCCGAGGAGCGGGCCGCCGCCACGGACCCGACGGTGGGCCGCAAGGTCCAGGAGATCCGGTACGCGAGCGCGCTGGAGCAGAGCCTCGGCAAGGACGAGATCCTCAACCGGTACCTGAACATCGCCTACTTCGGCTCCGGCGCGTACGGGATCGCGGCGGCCAGCCAGCGCTACTTCGGCAAGCCTCCGGCGCGGCTGACCCTCGCCGAGTCGGCGCTGCTCGCCGGCCTGGTGCAGTCCCCCGACGCGTACAGCCCGATCGACGGGAACAAGGACGACGCGCTGGCCCGCCGGTCGTACGTGTTGGACTCGATGGCCGAAACCGGGGCGATCACCGTCGCGCAGGCCGCGCAGGCGAAGGTGGAGCCGCTGACCCTGCACCCCACCGCCCAGCCCAACGGCTGCACCGCCGTCTCCCAGGGTCACGACGGTTGGGGTTACTTCTGCGACTACCTGCGCCAGTGGTGGCTGACCCAGCCGGCGTTCGGGGCCACTGTCGCGGAGCGCGAGCAGGCGCTGCGCTCGGGTGGCTACACCGTCGTCACCACCCTGGACCCGAAGGTCCAGGCCACCGCGCAGCAGCAGGCCACCAAGGTCTACGGGTACGACAACAAGCGCGCCCTGCCGATCGCGGCCGTGCAGCCGGGCACAGGGCAGGTGCTGGCGATGGCGGTCAACCGGCACTACAGCCTGGCCGACAACCCGGCCGGGCAGGTCAACTACCCGAACACGGTCAACCCGCTGATCTCCGGTGGGCCAAGCGTCGACGGGTACCAGGCGGGTTCGACGTTCAAGCTGTTCACCATGCTCGCCGCGCTGGAGTCGGGCCGTACCCTCTCCACCGGCTTCGACGCGCCCGCCAAGCTGCCCACCCGGTACGCCGCCGAGGGCCCGGGAAGCTGTGACGGCCGCTGGTGCCCGGTCAACGCCAACCCGGACTGGATGGACGGGTACCGGATGATGTGGGACGGCTTCGGCCGCTCGGTGAACACCTACTTCGTCTGGCTGGCCGAGCAGGTCGGCGAGGACAAGGTGGTGGAGATGGCGCAGCGGCTCGGCATCACCTTCCGCGCCGACTCGGACGCCGCCTTCGCCAAGAACAACGCCGCGAACTGGGGTTCGTTCACCCTCGGCGTGGCCGCCACCACCCCGCTGGACCTGGCCAACGCGTACGCCACGGTGGCCGCCGAGGGCACCTACTGCACACCGGTGCCGGTGGTTTCGGTGACCGCCGCGAACGGCGAGAAGATGCCGGTCGGGCAGCCGTCCTGCAAGCGGGTCCTCGACGCCGACGTGGCCCGCGCCGCGACCGACGCCGCTCGGTGCCCGGTGGGCCAGCAGTCGCCGTACGGGCAGTGCAACGGCGGCACCGCCACCGCTGTGAACAGCATCCTCGACGGCCGGCCGGCCGCCGGTAAGACGGGCAGCTCGGAGGAGAACGCCACCGAGACGTTCGTCGGCTTCACCCCGCAGGTGGCGGTCGCCGGCATCGCCGCCAACCCGGACGACCCGACCGACTCGGTGGGTTCCGCCGTGCAGGCCAAGGTGATCGACGCGGTTGCCCGGGTCATCGCCACGGCCGTCAAGGGTCAGCCGGAGAAGGCGTTCACCGCACCCAGCCGCGAGCTGGCCGGTGAGCCCCGCCGTCCGGTCACGCGCGCCCCGGCCACTCCCGACCGCGAGCCCTCCCAGGATCCCCGCTCGGCCCTGCAACGCTGGCTCGACCGCCGGGGCTGATCGGCGCTCACGCCGCGCCCGGACGGTCACGCCTCTGCCGCTACCGGCGTCACGCGCGCCGTAGGGCTGCTGGCGTCACACGCGGCGAGGGCTGCTGGGCGTCGCGCGCCGTGATGCTGCTGGGCGTCGCGCGCGGCGAGGCCACTGCCATGGGGTTTCCCGGCAGTGGCCTCGGCGGCGAACTCGTCCTGGTCGCCTCGAGTCAGCGCGAGGCTGCCGCGATCGCGGCGCGGACCTGCTGGGCGAAACCGGCGACGGTGAAGTCCGGGGCCAGGCTGTCGATCAGGATGAGGTCCGAGATCGCGTTGTTCGTCCGCAGCGGCAGGATGGCCTGGTACTCGGGCGAGTTGTACCAGTTCTCGGCGTCGGCGCGGGTGGGGAACTCGATCAGGACGACCGACCCCGGCCACGCGCCCTCGACCACGTCCACGTCGCCCTGGGCGAGCCACTTGCCGCCGTACGGGTGCACGGTGGCCTCGACCTGCTCCAGGTAGGTCAGCCCTGCCTCGTTCGGGACGCCACCCGGAATGCGCAGGTGGTTGATCAGGTAGGTGCTCATCGTGATCTCCAGTCGTCGAGCTTTTTAGATGACGCCCGTAATCTAACTGGCGAGCGCAGGTCGCGACAAGTTTTGGATTAGGTTCATCCTCTATAATCGGGGGAGGTTGGTCGGTGAGCAGGTGAGAGGGGCGCGGCAGTGGGTCGGACATCACGTGCCGAGGCGGCGAGGCACCGCGAGGAAGTGGTGGCCGCCACCTCGAGACTGCTCCGTGAGCGAGGCGCGGCGGGAATGAGCGTCCAGGACATCATGGGTGCCGCAGGGCTGACCCACGGTGGGTTCTACAAGCAGTTCAGCTCGAAGGACGAACTGCTGGGCATCGCCGCCACGACGGCCTTCGGTGAGCTCCTGGCCCTGTTGGCCCAGCTCGGCGACGAGCTACCCGATGGGTCGGAAGCGTGGTCCGCGCTGCTGCGGCACTACCTGTCGCCGGAGCATCGCGACGCGCCCGGCACGGGATGTGCCAACACCGCGCTGGCCGCCGACGCCGCCCGGGCGTCCGCCGACAGCCCGCTCCGCACGTCGTACGTGGCCGGCGTGGAGGAGACCCTCAAGCGGCTGACGAACCTTGAGGACGCCCTCGGCCGAGGCGAGAACGAAGCCCGCCAACGGGCGATAGTCGACCTCGCGACGATGGTCGGTGCGCTCACGCTCGCCCGCGCGACGGGACAGACGCCCCTGTCGGAGGAGATCCTCCAGACCACACAGGAAGCCCTGTCGACGGCCGACCCGGTCAACGCTCCCGGCGGCGAGGGCGGTAGCTGCTGATCGTCGCGGGCAGGCCGCGCCGAATGATTCCGGCCCAGTCGGTGTCACCTCGCAGCACCGCCGCCGCGGTCTTGCGCGCCTGCTCGGCGGTGAAGTGCGGCGGCAGCATCAACTCGGCCGGGTCGACCAGCGCGTTGATCACCACTGGGCGGTCGGCGGCGAGCGCCTGGTCCCAGACGCCCGGCACCTGGTCGGGGTCGTCGACCAGCTCACCGTGCAGCCCGAGCACCTGCGCCCACTGGTGGTAGCCGATGTCCGGCAGTTGCTGGCTGTCCGGGAACATCGGCGTTCCCTCGCTGGAGCGTTGCTCCCAGCTGACGAACGCCAGATCCCGGTTGTTGAGCACCAGCACCACGAAACGCGGGTCGGCCCAGCCGCGCCAGTACTTGGCCACGGTGATGAGCTCGTTGACCCCGTTCATCTGCATCGCGCCGTCGCCGATCAGCGCCACGAGTGGCCGGTGCGGGTGGGAGAACTTCGCGCTCAACGCGTACGGCATGGCCCCGCCCATGGACAGCAGGGTGCCGGAGAGACTGGCCAACATGCCGGGCCGGACCTGCACGTGTCGCGCGTACCAGGCGGTCGCGGTGCCGCAGTCCACGGCGAGCATCACGTCGTCGGGGAGCCGGTCGCTGAGGGTGCTGAACAGCAGTTGCGGGTTGACCGGGTCGGCGCTCTGCTCGGCCAGTTCCCGTTGCACCCGCCGCCACGCCGAGGTGGCCTCGGCGATCTCCGCCCGCCAGGCGGTCGGCCCGGGGCCGGGGCCCAGCTCACGCAGCAGCGCCCGCAGGGTGGGCCGGGCGTCGCCGGTCAGGTTCACCTCGGTCGGGTACCGCAGCCCGAGCTGGGTGCCGTCCAGGTCGATCTGCACGGCACGGGCTTTCCCGGGCGGCGGGTAGAACTCCGAGTACGGCATGTTGCTGCCCACGATCAGCAGCCTGTCGCAGTCGCTCATCAGCTTCCAGCTTGGTCGGCTGCCGAGCAGCCCGATCGCGCCGGTCACCCACGGTTCCCGGTGGTCCACGGCCGTGAAGCCGAGCAGCGCGGTGGCCACCCCGGCGCCGAGCCGATGGGCGATCTCCCGGACCTCGTCCTGCGCGCCGAGCGCGCCCTGCCCGACCAGCATCGCGACCTTCTGCCCGCCGCGCAGCACCTCGGCGGCCCGGCGTAGATCCCCCTCCGGCGGCACCGTCGGCGTGCTGCTCGGCACGTTGCTGGTGTGGTAGTAGCCGTGCGCGTACGGCGGCTCCGGAACAGCCGGCTCGTCCTGCAGGTCCGACGGGAGAACCAGGGCGGTGACGGTACGCCGGGCCAGCGCCGTGCGGCACGCCCGGTCGACCAGGTGGCGGACCTGCGCCGGATGGTCGAGCTGCGCCAGGAACGCCGCCGCCACGTCCTTGTAGAGGGCAAGCAGGTCGACCTCCTGGTAGTAGCCGCCGCCCTCAGCGGTGACCGCGGTGTGCCCGACCAGGGCGATCACGGGCTGGTGGTCGAGCTTGGCGTCGTACAGGCCGTTGAGCAGGTGGATCGCGCCCGGTCCGCTGGTCACCAGCGCGCAGCCCAGCGGCCCTCCGCCGTACTTGACGTGCGCGGAGGCCGCGAAGCCGGCGGTCTCCTCGTGCCGCACCTGGATGAACTGGGCGCGCCCGCCGGTGCGTTGCAGCGCGGAGGTGAGGCCGTTGATGCCGTCGCCGGGGTAGCCGAAGTAGCGGTGCACTCCCCAACTGCTCAGGCGGGAGACGATGTGGTCCGCGACGGTCGGGCGGCGGGGCAGGGTGCCCGCTTCGCCCGGCGAGGTGTGGTCCGCGCTCACCTGACTGGTCCTTCCCGTCGAGTCCGACACTCGGCCGGCCATTCCCGTTCTTCACCGGACAAAACACCCTGCCGGGCGGGCGTCGGAGCGCGAGGTTCGCCGTCCGGCAGAATCGTCGGGTGCCCGTCCACCAGATCACCGACCCCGACGACGACCGGATCGCCGACTACCGCGCGCTCACCGACGTCGAGCTGCGCACCCGCTGGGAGCCGCCGCACGGCCTCTTCATCGCCGAGGGGGAGTTGGTGCTGCGTCGGGCGCTGCGCGCCGGCTACCCGGCCCGGTCGTACCTGGTCGACGCCAAGCGCATCGACCAGCTCGCCGACCTGGACACCGGCGACGCGCCCGTGTACGCGGCCACCCAGGACGTGCTCCAACGGGCCACCGGCTTCCACGTACACCGGGGGGTGCTGGCGTCGTTCCACCGCCGGCCGCTGCCGACGGCGGCCGAGGTGCTCGCCGCCGCGCGCCGGGTGGTGATCCTGGAGGACGTCAACAACCACACCAATCTTGGCGCCATCTTCCGGGCGGTCGCGGCGCTCGGCGTGGACGCTGTGCTGCTCTCGCCGAGCTGCGCCGACCCGCTCTACCGGCGCAGCGTCCGGGTCAGCATGGGTGAGGTGTTCGCCGTGCCGTACGCGAAGCTGGACCCCTGGCCGGACGCGCTCGCCGAGGTCCAGGCGGCCGGGTTCGCCGTGCTGGCGATGACCCCGGCACCGGACGCGGTGCCGATCCAGCGTCTCGACGCCGCCCAGCGGGCCCGTTCGGCGCTGCTGCTCGGTGCTGAGGGTGCCGGGCTGACCCGGGCCGCGATGGACGCCGCCGACGCCCGCGTGGTCATCCCGATGCGCCGCGGCGTCGACTCACTCAACGTCGCCGCCGCCACCGCTGTCGCATGCTGGGAGTTGAGCCGCGACGACCCTTGGTGACGCTCGTCGGCAATTGTCGAGATCTGGCGTAACGGAGGGTAGCGTGTCGGCCGTGTTCCCTACCGTCCGTGAGGTCCTCGCCCTGGACCCGGTACGCCACGGTACGCCGCGCGTGGTCGCCGGGAACGCCGGGCTGGACGGTCCGGTCCGCTGGGTGCACGTCGCCGAGGTGCCCGACATCGCCACCCTGCTCGGCGGCGGCGAGTTGGTGCTCACCACCGGGATCGGGCTGCCCGGCGACGACGCGGGACTGCGCGCGTTCATCGGCGACCTCGCCGATGTCGGCGTCTCCGGGCTCGTCGTCGAGCTGGGCCGCCGTTACGGCAGCGGCGTGCCCCGGGTGATGATCGCCGCCGCCGAACGGCGCGGACTGCCGCTGGTCGAGCTGCGCCGGGCAACCCCGTTCGTGCGGATCACCGAGGCGGTGCACGCGCTCATCGTCGACGCGCAGCTCACCGAACTGCGCGCCACCGAGGAGATCCACCAGCGGTTCACCGACCTCTCCGTCGAGGGCGCCGACGCCGCCGAGGTGATCCGGCAGGCCGCCGACCTGTCCGGCTGCCCGGTGGTGCTGGAGAACCTGTCCCGGCAGGTCCTCGGGTACGACCCGGCGGGGGAGAGCGCCGAACTGCTGCTGGACGGCTGGGAGCAGCACTCCCGACGGATCCGTCCGGCCGGGCGGACGGCGTACGACCCGGCCAGCGGCTGGCTGGTGACGGTCGTCGGCGCCCGGGGGCAGGACTGGGGGCGGCTGCTGCTGCGCTGGCCGGCCACCGGGGACCTGCCCACCCACCGGGCCGGCGAGTCGACGCCGCCGGACGCCGGACCACCCACCCGACTCACCATCCTGATCGAGCGGGCCGCGTCCACCCTCGCGCTGGGCCGGCTGATCCGCCGCGACGCCGAAGGGCTGGAACGGCAGATCCACCGCACCCTGCTCACCGCTCTGCTCGACCACTCCCGGCCGGTGGACGAGGTCGCGCTGCGCGCCAAGGCGCTCGGTGTGGTGCTCGATCGCCGGCACCTCGTCGGGGTGATGGTCCGGCACCGCGCCGACGACCCCGCTGGCGAGGGCGGCCCCGAGGCCGGCCAGGCCCGGCTGCGGGACCTGTCCGAGGCCGTCGGCCAGGCACTGCGGGAGGCGAAGCTGACCGCGCTGACCAGCGCCGTAGACGACAACGCGGTGGGTGCGCTGCTGGCCCTGCCGGACCCGGCCGCCGAGGACCGCGCGCTGTCCGCGTTCGCCGGAGCACTACGTCGGGTACGCCTCGACGGCGCGGTCCGCGCGACGTCCGGCACCGAGCCGGCGCGGGCGGCATCGGTCGTCGAGGTGTCCCGGGCGGCCCCCGGCTCCGAGGTGTCCCGGGCGGCTTTCGGCGGCGAGGGCGCCCGGGTGGCGAACGATCCGGCCCGCACCGCCGGTGGTGCGCCGGGCGGATTGATCGTGGCGGCCGGGTCCGGGGTGGGCAGCCTGCGGGAGGCACGGCGGTCGCTGGTCGAGGCGCGACAGATCGCCGAGGCGGCCCGACGGGACCGGCGTGACCTGCCGGTCTTCCGGCTGCCGCACGTCGGGCTGGCCGGGCTGCTGCACCTGCTGCGTGACGAGCCCCGGTTGCAGACGTTCGTGGAGCGGGAACTCGGCGCGTTGCTGGAGTACGACGCCCGGCACCCCCGGGAGCGGCTGCTGGACACCCTGCGCGCGTACCTGGAGCAGGGGCGCAACAAGACCGCCGGCGCTGCCGCCGCCCACCTGTCCCGGCCGGCCTTCTACGAGCGCCTGGCCCGCATCGCCCGCATCCTCGACGCAGACCTGGATTCGGTGGAAACCAGCCTCTCCCTCCACGTGGCACTCCTGGCCCTGGAGGCGGTCCGCACCCCCTGACCCCGGCCCAGCCCTCCGCCCGCGTTGATCATGAAGTTGTTGCCGTGACTCGCCGGCGCGAGTGGCAATAACTTCATGATCAACGGGGGGAGTGGGGGGAGTGGGGGGAGTGGGGGGTCAGGCGGTTAGGTCCGTCAGGGCCTTCGCGTAGGTTTCGGGGATGTGGTTGGGGCCGCCGGGGGTGAAGACGTCGGAGGTGGCCACCGCGGACCAGGCGGTTGCCGGGACGGCGTCCACCAGGGCTCGGATCACCGGGGCATCGCGCCACTGGTCCTGCTCGGCGAGCAGACCAAGGGCCACCACCGATTCCTCGACCTCGCCCACGCACTCGAACGGCTTGTGTCCGTCCACGCCCAGCAGCTCGCGGTAGCCGGGAATCTGCTCCGGGTCGGCGAGCAGGTCGCCGCCGAAGATGTGGGTGACCCGCTCGCGCGGCATGAACGGCGCCATCGCCAGGAAGACGAACCGGCACTTCGGGCAGTCACGGCACCAGCGCTCGCTCGCGCCGCGCAGCTTGAACGCGGCGTTGCAACTGGTCACCACGTCGTCGTACCGGGTGAACTCGGCGAACAGCCGGGCGATGTGCAGCTCAGACAGCGAACGCAGCAGCGAAAAGTACGGCTCGGTCAGGCCGGCGTGCTCGGCCAGCGCGGCCCGCAGCAGCCCTTCGGCCTCGACGCCCTTGGACCACTGGTGGTTGATCTCGTGGCCGTCCCAGATGAGGTTCGGGTCGGACGCGGAGCGCTCGTTGGACATCACCACCGGGCCGAGCCCGTGCAGCACGGCGGTGGCCACCGCGATCAGCGAGTTGATGGCGGTGACCGGGATGTGCCCGTTCAGCGCGCCGGCCGCGTTCAGGTCGAACAGCACCGGGTCGATCCGCCGCCGAGCGGCCAGCGGGGTCAATCCGGACGCCTCGTTGACCGAGACGATCACGTGGTTCGGGTTGACCGAGAACGGCACCGGGTCCAGCTCGGCGCGGCGCAGCGCCTCCAGGCTGACGATCGAGTCCTTGCCGCCGCCGACGGCGGAGAGCGGGCGACGGTCGGAGTTGTCGTACACCCGTGGCGTCTCCGGGGAGCCGGCCGGCACCTCCGGGCGCAGGTGGAGCACGTGCGGCAGCTGGTTGCGGTACGCGTACTCGGCGAGGCCCTTGGTGTAGACGGCCGTGACGTAGTCGACGGTGGCCGCGCCCAGCGGCGCCGGCAGCACCAGCCGGGGCGGCGCGGCGGCCTTGTAGTAGCTGACCCCGGCCACTACGTGCAGCAGTTCGAGGACCCGGCCGAGGGTGGCGACCGTCTCGTCCGACGGCGGCTCCGCCGGCAGCGGAAGGGTGATCACCTCGGTGAAGCGTTGCTCACCGGCCGGGCCGGTCAACGCGTAGTCGAACAACACCTCGCCGGTGGCGAAGTCGATCGAGTAGGACGGGAAGGTAAAGGCATCCATCCGCCGCAGTTGTCCGTTAGGCACAGGTCATACTAGTCCGAGCCCGCCCGCTTGCGAGCAAGGAGATCATAGGTGCACCTGGCTGACCTGCGCGGACGCTCCGTGGCCGTCTGGGGTACCGGCCGTGAGGGCGTGGCCGCTGTCACCGCCGTCGCCGCACACGGGCCGGCCGGCCTGGTCGCCGTGGACGACCGGACGAACTTCCTGTCGCTGCCGTGGGAGGGGCCGGTCGCGCAGGCAGCGCCACTGGTCACCGGCGAGGATGGGCTCGCCCGGCTGGTCGCGGCGGACGTGGTGATCCGCTCTCCGGGGGTGCCGCAGACGCATCCGTGGATGACGGAGCTGCGCCGACGTGGCGTTCCCGTGACACAGGGGACCGCGCTCTGGATGGCCGACCACGCGGCCCGCACCGTCGGGGTCACCGGCAGCAAGGGCAAGAGCACCACCTCCAGTCTGATCAGTCATCTGCTGAACGCGGTCGAGCGGCCGAACCTGTTCGGTGGCAACATCGGCGTGCCGACGCTGGAACTGCCGGACGCCGATCTCTACGTGCTGGAACTCTCCAGTTACCAGTGCAGCGACCTCACCGACTCGCCGCGCGTCGCGGTCGTCACCGCGCTCTTTCCCGAACACCTGGACGCGCACGGCGGCGAGCGGGAGTACTACCGGGACAAGCTCAACCTGATCGCACACGGCCCGGAGACCGTGGTCGTCAACGGCGCCGACCCGCGGCTCAGCGCGGAGCTGGGCGACCGACCGGTGGTACGGGCCGGGCTGCCCGGCACCACCCACGTCGACACCGGTCCGGACGGGACGCCCTGGTTCCATCTGCGTGGCCAACCGCTCTTCCCACGCGCCGTACTGCCGCTGGTGGGGCGGCACAACGAGAGCAACCTGTGCGTGGCGCTGGCCGCGCTCGACGCGCTCGGCGTCGACGTGGTCGCCCGTAAGGACACTCTCGCCGTGGCGATCGCCGAGTTCCAGGGCCTGGCGCACCGGCTCACCGAGATTCCCGACCCGTCCGGCCTGACGTTCGTCGACGACACCTTGGCCACCAGCCCGTACGCGGCGATGCACGCGATCGACGCGTACGACGGGCGGCCGTTGACCGTGATCGTCGGCGGCAACGACCGGGGGGTGGACTACACCCCGCTGCGCGACCACCTGGCGGAGCGGGAGATCGCCGTCATCGGCATTCCAGACAGCGGCCCTCGGATCGTCCACGCGCTGGACGGGCTGCCCGGGGTGCGTTGCGAGATCGTTGACGATCTGACAGCTGCCGTCCGGCAGGCGCGGAAGATCACCCCCGCCGACGGCGTCGTGCTGTTGTCGCCGGCCGCGCCCAGCTATGGTCAGTTCCGCAACTACGAGCACCGCTCGGAGGTGTTCCGCGAGGCCATCGCGGAAACCCTGGCCGGCTGAGCGGAGAATCCTCCCGAAGCCCGTCAGCTTGAGCGGGCTGCCGTCCCCGCGCGGCCCGGGATGAGGACGTCTTGGACTTCGCTTTCGCCACAGCCCCCGGGTCGGATCGGCCGAACGAGGACCACGTGGTCGTGGCGGCCGACTATGCGATCGTGATGGACGGGGTCACGCAACTGCCCGGTCTCGACACCGGCTGTGTGCACGGTCCGGCATGGCTGGTGCGGCAGTTGGGCGATTGCCTGTCCCGGGCGTTGACGGACGGTCCGACGGAGTCGCTGGCCCTGATCCTGGCCACCGCCATCGAGCAGGTGTGTGACCAACACTCGGGCCGCTGCGATCTGTCGAACCCGCACAGTCCATCGTCGACGGTTGCGATCGTGCGCGCCCAGGTTGAGCAGGTGGACTATCTGGTGTTGTGCGACTCGTCGGTGGTCTTCGAGAACGGGGACGGCCTCACCGTCGTCCATGACGACCGCACCGACACCCTTCCGGCTTACGACCGGCACACGGTGGGTCGCCTCCGCAATCAGCAGGGAGGCTTCTGGGTGGCGTCGACCGATCCGGCGGCGGCGGCCGAGGCCGTTACCGGTAGCGTGGCGTCCTCGGGGCTGCGTCGGCTGCTGCTCTGCACCGACGGGGTCTCGCGCCTGACCGAGTTCTTCCAGCTCACCTGGGCCGACGTGTTCGGTATCGCCGAGCGGTCCGGACCTCGTGCGGTGATCGACGCCGTTCGCGAGTACGAGGCCAGCCGACCGGAACTGCTGGTGCGAACGGGACGCGGTCCGGTCAAGCAGCACGATGACGCCACGCTCGCCGTGCTCCGCCGTCCGGCCTGATCGGACTGCCCATTCGCGTCATTCGTATTGACGGGTTTCCGACGGCGTTGTTGCCTGGACGAGCGAGTGGCGATGCAATACTGCGGTTCTCACCTATGGAGGACCATCACCCACGACATCCGGCACCTACCGAATGTGGTGGCAACGTGGTCTCGGCCGGTTCGACGGGATGTGCCAGCTGTGATCGAGGAGACGGGCAGTCCGATGTCCTCCGACGACCTGTATCGAATGGCGGCCATGGACGCCAAGATGTTGCAGGACCGGATCTTGACGGCGGCTGGAAGTGGCATCGACGTCAGCGACGGACGTCCGGCGGCGCTGGCACTCGCGGAGGCCCTTCTCGCTGTCGTTCAGGACTACCTTGAGCGAAGCTCGAACGAGTACGACGTGGAGTTGTTTCTCGAGGTGAACGGCACCCGGCCGGACGACGTCACGTCATGGCCGGTCAACATTCTGGCGGGCCTCATCCTGCGACGGACCCCGGCGGCCGACCGGCATTCGATCTGTGAGCGGGCGGTGCAGATCGCCGCCCGGCGGCTGCGGTCGCCGTCCGGTTCCTGAGTCACCTGCTCGATCCGCACAAGCGGCGAGCATCGGTTGGGCCGGTCAGTAGTCTGGCACGGTGACTACCACGTTTGCGGATCTGACCACGATGCGGGTCGGTGGTCCGATCGGTCGCCTGTACGTTCCGGAAACCACCCGCGAGGCGGTCGACCTGCTGCAACAGGTCACCGCCGCCGGTGATCCGCTGTTGGTGATGGGCGGCGGGTCGAACCTGGTGGTGGGCGACGTCGGCTGGGACGGAACGGTCATCAAGATGGCCAGCTCGGAGTTCGACATCGATGGGGAGTTGCTGACTTCCGCAGCCGGCGTCGAATGGGACCGCCTGGTCGCGGCCGCCGTCGACGCGGGGCTTGCCGGCCTGGAGGCACTCTCCGGGATCCCCGGCCTGGTGGGTGGTACACCGGTGCAGAACGTCGGCGCGTTCGGCACGGTCACCTCGGATGTCCTTCACTCGCTGTCCGTCTACGACCGGCAGACCGGCCAGGTCGAGCGGTGGACCCCGGACCGCTGTGGCTTTGGCAGCCACCGGCAGTCCGTCTTCAAGCACAGCGACCGGTGGGTTGTGCTGGAGGTGACGTACCGCCTGCGCAGCGGTGGTCAGTCTCGGCCCATCGAGTACGCGGAACTGGCCGGCAGGCTGGGCGTCGAGATCGGCGGCACCGCCTCTCCGGCCGACGTGCGCGAGGCGGTGCTCGCCCTGCGACGCGGCCGGGCCATGGTGCTCGACCCGGACGATCACGACACCTGGAGCGTGGGCTCCTTCTTCATCAACCCGGTCCTCTCCGAGGTGCCGGACAGCGCACGCGACTGTCCCCGCTACCCGGATGTCAAGGGCATCAAGTTGCCGGCGGCCTGGCTGATCGAGCGGGCCGGATTCCCTCGTGGTTACGGCACTCAGTGGGGAGACGGCACCGTCGCCTTGTCCAGCCGGCACACGCTCGCGGTGACCAATCGGGGCGGAGCAACGACGTCGGAGATCATGAAGTTCGCCGCGCACATCCGGGCCGGGGTCGAGGCGCGTTTCGGTGTCCGCCTCAATCCCGAATGCGATCTGGTGAACTGCTCCTTCTGATCGGCTGCTCGACCGCGGTGTCGGTTAGCCGACATGATGGCCGGCCAGCTGCCCGGTCGGCCGCAGCCGTCGGCTGCTGTTCCTCGCTGACCTGCGCGGACGACTACCGTCTATGGGATTGCGATGATCGCGGTCCCCTGATCGGACGGCCTTTTCCGGCCGGATCGGATGACGGCTGGGCAACCGTTTCGGTTTCGGGTCGCCTCTGACGGGCGGCTCTCGCGGAACCGCGGCCGACTATCATCGCTGTCGATGATGGACAAAGATGCGGTTGAGTCAAATCGAATCCTTCACTACGCCATCGAGGCGTTGGGTGAAGTGCGCCATTCCCGGCTGTCGACCGAGAAATGGAAGCTGTTCGGTGGCTACGTGGCGCGGATGGACGCGGCGCTGGATCGGGGTGACCTGGCCGAAGTCAATCTGTGTCGACAGCAGATCGAGGCGCTCGAGACGCTTCAAGGGGCCAAGGCGGGCCTCGGGGGCGGGCCCGAGGTGCCGCTGCCGGTGGGGCTGCGGCAGCAGGCCGACCGGCTGACCGAACGATTGGGAAAGGGAAAGGGAAAGGATCCGGGGGCACGCGCCGGCCGGCCGCGATGAGGCTGCACAAGTACGCCCTGCACGTGTACACCTACTTCCACCGGCTGCGGGATGTTGCGACGGCCGATCGAATCGTCACCGCGTGCGGCGCCCTCGGCATCACCGAAACAGCCGAGCTGCCCCGCGTGCCGACGAACACACCGCGCGCCGTCCAATCCCTCGATGACCCTGGGCCTGACCATGACCCGGACCGCAAGGCGGTCCGGCAGGCGTTGCGGTACACCACCACCAACCTCGACGCCTTCCTGGTCTGCCTGGCGCCACCCGACGGCTCCGCGGACTGGCGCGAACTCGACCGGGATTGGCGACACGCGGCGGGCGAGGCCACCGACGAGGACTGCACCGGTCAGGTACGGCTGTTCTACGCGCTCTACGACGGCGACGCAGCCGCCGCGGATCTCGTCGCCGCTGCGCACGCGGCCCTGCCGGATGGTCTGGTCACCGCAGGCGATCAACTGATCGAGCCGGCTCCCGGCTGCTGTCTCTGGGAGGTTCGCTCCGCCGACCCGGACCGGCTCGAACGCGTCTTCGTGCTGCTTGCCCCCACGACGCGGGAAATGGTGAGCGACTCCTGGGTGTGGCCGCACGGCGACGCCAGGCTCCGGCCGCTGCCTGGCTACCTCTGGGAGATGGCCAAGATCCGGCACGAGGCCCGCCGGTTCAGGGAACGCCGTACGCAGGATCGGCAGAGCCGCTTGTACGACCTCGCCACCCAGGTGGAACGCGGCGAGCAGACGTATCCGGAACCGAGCAAGACCCGCGAGGAGAGACTCCGCAAGCTCCGGCGCGAGACGGCGTTGGGCGTCGCCGACGAGGCCGACCTGCGCTTCATGTCCCAGACGATCAAGGCCGCCGAGCACAACGCCCGGGCCTGGCTACTCGACTGGGCCGACACCCTGGCGATCCGGGACCGCCACGCCTGGGCCGAGGGCCTGACCGGCCCGGTCGCCGCGGACCGGGAGTACGTGGCCTGGCTGTCGAGCGAGATCGACGATGCGACGGACATGGCGCACAACACCGTTGCCTACGCCGAGCCGATGGCGCAGATCGGATCGGCCGACCTGGAACAGCAGCTACGGGATCTCAGCGAGCGCAACGAGGTCACGACCGCCCTGCAGACAGCGGTTCTCGCCGCCGTCGGTCTGCTGCTGACGGCGTCCCAGTCGCTCAATTACAACATGCCGATCTACGCATCGTCGCGCGCGCCGTTCATCGTCTCGGTGGCCGCCGGCGGGCTGCTCCTGGTGCTCGCCGCCGCGTTCCCGTCGGCCCGCCAGTTCCGGTGGCGGTTCTGGGTCGGCATGGCCACCGCCGGGTTCGCCGCGTCGGTGGCCTGGTTCGTGACGACCTGCCTGGTCCGCTGGCAGACCGCGCAGCCGCCCAGCCCGTCGGTCACCGGAGTCTGCTCGGCCGCTGCCGGGGTGGTGGCGTTTGTCGGCTGGCTCGCACGGCATTTGATCAGATCACGACGCGAACTGCGATGACCCGCTCGGACCGCTGACAACACCCCAGGAGGACCCGTGACCGTCATGAGCGCCAAGCATCTGGAAGAGCTCTGCCTGGCCCTTCGTCGCCGCCGGAGAGCATGCGACGACGAACTCGTGGCTGCCATTGAGGCCGATGTCGCTGCGTACCACCGGGACCCGGCCCCCCAACTGCCGCCCGAGGACGTCGCCGAGATGCTGCCGCTGATGGGCTGGCTGATGTACGAGGCGTCCTGGCTGGCCGTACAGCGAATTCCGAACGGGTTCACCGAAACTGGGGGTGAAGCCTTGGCGAAGGCCCGGGCGAATCACGAGCGTGTGCTGCGGATCGCGAACGCGGCCCGTGCTCTGCCCTGGCCGGAGTTCGCGCCGCGCGCGCTGGGTGCGCTGCGCGCGCTCGCTCTGGCCGAGTCAAAGGGGGACACGCAGGCGTCCTACGACCGCGCCCAGGCCGTCCACCAGGAAGCGCGCGAGCGTCACGGGAGTTATCTCACCTACCACCGGGACAACCCCGGCATCGGCCGGGCGTATGACGAGATCCTGGTCCAGTTGGGATTGGCCGAGACCGGCACCTCGTGCCGCATCGCCGAACGGGTCATCGATCGGTGGGCCGAGGAGTTCGCGGCCGACGACGCCGGAGCGGACCGGCAGCGCCGCGAGGAACGCGTCCAGATCATCTTCAGCGACCTGGCCGAGGGCGCCGACCGGGGGAAGGAGGCGCTCGCGGCCGCCGAGCGCGTCGCGAAGCACGGTTTCGTCGACGAGCCGACGAAGGACAAACTGGCATTGCACACGACCTTCGTGAACCCCGGGATCATGACAGCGCGGGCCGTGCTGCTGACGCTGGCGCTGTACCCGGAGATGCAACGGCTCGGCTACTTCCCGCTCGGTGACGACGACTCCTGGGACGACAGCCGCGAGACGCTGCGCAATCGGTTCGACAGCGCCTACGAGTACGTCGAGAAGCCCGTCCTCAACAGCAGGAACGAGCCGCAGCAGCCGCGCGATGACCTCCAACTCGCCGTCGTGCAGATCCGGCTGGCCGCCGCGCTGCTCATGCCGGGCCGCCGACTGCCCAGCCGGCTGACGTTCGCCCCGTGCATGGCGCACGAGGTACTCGACGACGATGCGGTCGAGGCCATGTCGGCCTGGTTGACGGAGGTGACAGTCGACCGGAACGGCCAGGAGAAGCAACGCAGTACCCTGCGCGGCTTCGGGGGGGCGGTCCTGCCCAACTTCTTCGACGGCGTCGAGGAGTGCCGCGCGGCGTTCGGCGGCAAGCCCGGCTACCGCGACTGGCGAGCGCGCTGGTTCATCCTCGACAAGTACGCCGCCGAACCGGACCGCGCGGAACGGGTGTCGGCCGTCCTGGGCCGGCCGGTGCAGCGGACCCGCCCTATCTGACGTAGGCGTTGAACAACGCCCAGTTGGCCTCCGGCTCGTCGATGAAGTGAAGCTGGGCGAGCCGGAGCGCGTGGTCGAGTCGGATCGCGGGCTGCCGGCCCTCGGCCGGCCGGATGAGCCCCACGAGATGGGCGGCCATCCGGCTGGTGGGCAGCCTCGCCACCTCCTCGATGGCGGCGGCGACGCAGCGCCCCCCGCCGGTCAGCACGGCCACGACGAGGCCGACCGGCTCGATGTCCGCCACGTTTGTCACCGCACCGACCCGGCAGGACACCAGCAACGTCGACGCCGGCCAGCGTAGGGCCAACGCGTACGCCGCCGACAACTGGCCGTCGGTGTCCGTCTCCTCCGGAAGGATCAGGTGCTGATCGAGACCGTGACCCGTGCCGTGCGCCTTGACGTGGATCAGTCCGCAATCGATGCGTTCACGCAGCGCCGCACTGATCCGCGGGAACGCGTTCGGTGTGGTCTGCCGTCCGTCGAGGGAGCAGAGGCTCAGAAGAATCCTGTCCTTGTCGAACGTGAGGCCCCACGCCTCCCGATCCCGGTTGACCGAGGAGCCCGCTTCGGCCTCTGAGACCACCCGGACCAGCGCCGGGCCGGTCACCGCCGGCGGCGGCGCGTCGGACAGACACGTGAGGACCGGGGTTTGAGTCAGCACGGCCCTGCGCACCAGCCGGGTTCCCCGCCGGTCGAGCACGAGTGCGGCCCAGGGCAGCAGACACAGCTCCTGATGTGCCGAGATCACTAACTCCAGCGGGTCGTCGGTGACCGCGTCGAGCCGGCGACGCAGCTCGCCGGGCAGCACATGGCAAGCCATTTTCCGCCAGTTCGGGGCACCTAGATCGAGGTCGAGCGGGGCGTCCGGATCGCGGGCTCGTCGGCCAGCGACGTAGTCGGTGACCTGGTCACCCGGTGCGAACCGCTCGAAGAAGACGCCATCGTTCGGTGTGATCAGGGAGCGGAACCAGTTCGTTTCGGTGTCGAGGCTGTCCGGGAGGGCGGCGAAGTCGAGCGCGTACCGGGAGCCCACCGCCCGGCGCAGGGCAGTCAGGTCCGTCGGGGTGGGCAGCGCCATCTCGGCGAGGATCGGATTGACCCGCTTCTCGATCCGGCGGTGCAGCGTGGCGAGCTTCTCTTTCTGTGCCGCCTGCTGCTCGCTCAGTGCGTCCGTATCCGCGGCCTCATCGGCCGGGTCGACCTGCTCGGCTCGGAGCACCTCGTCGATCAAGCCTTGAAGTTGTCGGGGCAGCGACGACACCTCGGCGCGCATCTGTGCGGCAAGCCCGGTCTGCTTGGCGGCCAGGCACACACGCAACCCCACCTCAGCCGACCCCGGACCACGCAGAGCGTCGGCCAGCAGCGCGATGTCGCCGTAGACCCGCCGGAACGCCGTCGACAGTGGCGTACGGGCCCGGGAGATCACTCCCCACCGCCCCCGGATCTGCTCGGCCAACTTCAATGCCCGCGCCGCGAGGGAGACCGCGCGGTCGTTGTCCTGCTGGGCGTGGGCAAGCAGTTCGGCCAGAGTGAGGACCAGTGACAGTTCGTAGACATCGTGGCGCGTGTCGGCGATTCGGGACTCGTCCAGGTGCGCCAGCGCCTGCGTCATACGTGTGACGGCATCCGGGCACCGGCCGTCCGCCTGGTCGGCCAGCGCGAGGATGAAGCCGTAGCGGTGCCGGGTCGAGTAGGACCGGGCGTCGGAGGACTCCCAGTAGGACTCCAGCTCGCCGAGCGCGCTGTGGACCTCCGCGGTCTGGCCCAGTTCGAGCAGGCAGGCGCCGGCTTCGAACTGGATGTCGCCGGCGCGGGGTTCCGCGCCGGAACCGAACAGGGATTCAGGGTGCTGGGCCATGGCCAGGGGTAGCGCGTCGGCCGGCCGGCCGGAGGCCCGAAGGCTGCGGATGAGCCGGTAGGTGACAGTCACCTCGGCCCACCGGCTGCGTACGGTGCCGTCCGAGCGGAGTTCGTCCAGCGCCTTTTCGTACAACGCGTCGATGGCCGGGGTCGAGGGCAGGGGGCGGCCGAGAAACGCGCAGAACCTCAGGATCGTGGCGGCGTTCGTGTTGCCGTTCTCGCGGAAGGACCAGTCGTGGTCGACCTGCCCCGTCCACTGGCGCCGGGTCTGCGCCTCGTCGAGATACCTTTCGACCGCAGCACGTAGCAGTTCCTCCTCGGTCTCGTACACACGCGCTCGGTGATCGTCTTTTCGCACGATGACCAACGCCTGTTCGGCATCGTGGGCGAGCCGCAGCATGGTGTCTCGGGTCAGGGCGCGGCGTACCGTCTCGGAGAGGGCCTGGGTCACGTAGGGACACTCCATTTCCTGAACTCGCGATGACGCGGGCAGTGCGGCCGGCAGGTGGGGCAGGCCAGCAGGTCGGCGAGGGAGCGCAGGGCCGTCGCGTCGGGTGTGGGGACCAGTTGGACGTACGGCAGGCTGTCCTTCAGCGCGGGCGCGTACGGAACGAAACCGGGCTCACCGGCCCTCGGATGGCCCCAGATCACCCGGTGGGCCAGCCGGGACAACCGGCTCACCTGTGCCACCAGCGGCGCCGGGTCGGCGTACTCCCACCCGTCCGAGACGATCACGAGGTTCGCCGACCGCACCACGCGATGCCCTCCCCAGAGCCGGCCGAAGGCGGTGACGGCGCTGCCAAGCCGGGTGCCGGCGTCCCAGTCCATGCGGCGGGCGGCCAATGCGCTCATCGCCGACTGGGGGTCGCGGGACCGCAGCTCGCAGGTGATCCGGTCGAGGCGGGTGCCGATGGTGAACACCTCGGTGGACAGCGGCGCGGCGGCCACCGCGGCGTAGCCGAACCGCAACAGCAGGCCGCGGTGTTTCCGCATCGAATGACTGAGGTCGAGCAGCAGGACCAGGCGGCGTCGAGCGTGCAGACGGCGGTGGTGCCACACTTGGGTCGGCTCACCCGCGCTGCGCATCATCGTCCGCGCGGTGCGGGACACGTCGATGTACCGCCTCCCACCCGCCGCGCGGCGCATCGTGCGGCGCAGGGGAACCGCGCTGGTGAACGCTTGGATGAAGGACTCCAGCTCGGCGTGGTCGGCGGGTGTCAGGGGCCACGGTGGGGGCGGCGCCAAGCGCTCCGCCGACCCGGCCCGGGTGCGGTCTGTCCGGGGGGCGTCACCGTCTTCGGTGGGTTCCTCGCCCGCCGCCTCGCCGTGTCGCTCCGGAGCGCGCGGCGCCGGCACCACCGGGCTGGCGGACCTGACGGGCCCGAACCAGGCGGCGAAGGCGGCGTCGAAGACCGGCAGGTCCTCGCGACGTGAACACAGGGTCAGACGCATCGCCCAGTAGATGCCGTCGCGGTCGAGCGGTTCGTAGGCGCCGAGCGCACGCAGCGCAGTGGACAGCCGCGCGACCTCGACCCTTAGGCCATCGATGCGTAGCCGCCCGGCGAACCCGACTAGGTCGACGACCGGGTCACCGTCGACCGTCACCTGGCCGCCCGCAGAACGCCTCGAACGGCGTCCTCGTCCTCGTGGTGCTTCACCAGCACTCCTAGCGCGTCGTCGGCGGCGTCGGCGACGGTACGCCGGCCGAGAGCGATCGCCGCGTGGGCGAAGGCGATCGATTCGGCGACGCCGGGGGGCCGGTTCAGCGACAGTTTCCGTAACTGCGCCATGGCGTGCGCGATCTGTTCGGCCAGCGGAGTGCCCGCCACCTCCGGCACGTTGAGCCGGATGATCTCCATTTCGTTCTCCGTGGTCGGGTGGCCGACCCAGTGGTAGACGCATCGTCGTTTGAGAGCGCCGTGTACCTCGCGGGTGCCGTTGGAGGTGAGAACGACGAAGGGCGGCTCGTCGATTGTGATCGTCTGGTAGTCGGGGATGCTGAGAGTGTCGCCTTCGAGCACTTCGAGCAGGAATGCCTCGAACTCGTCGTCGGCCCGATCGATCTCGTCGATGAGCAGCACCGATGGTCGCTCCTCCACCGCCCGGAGAATCGGTCGGGCGATCAGGAATTCCCTCCGGTAGATCGACTCACCGTCCGGGGTGCTGCGCAAATGCAGCAGCTGGCGGGTGAAATCCCACTCGTAGAGGGCCTGGGAGCGGTCGATGCCGCTGTGGCACTGCAATCGGATCGGCGCGACGCCCAGCATCTCGGCGATCTTTCTGGCCAGCACCGTCTTTCCCACGCCGGGATCGCCTTCGAGGAACAGCGGTAGCTTGAGCTTCTTCGCGAGGAAGACCGCTGCGGAGAGCCCGGGCTCGGCCAGGTAGTTCAGCTTCGCGAGTTCCTCGGCGATCCGTTCCGGGGTGGAAAAGGAAGCAGGGGGCATCGATCGAGATTCGATCAGCGCCGTACCCATGTCGATCCTATGAACGGGTGGTCCGGCGTTACTGATCGACGGGAGACATTCGTCCTTATCGGACCGCCGCGCGCAACGGCGGTCGGTACCACCGGTCGACGGTGCCCGTCGAGACGAACTGTGTGGGCGGATCCCTCGCCTGCCGGCTCCCGCCTGACCGGCCAGGATGTCGGGTTCCGCGTGGCTTGCCACCGACCGATGGACGTCACTTCGTCTAGAGTCCGAGGCGTGGTCAGAACTCTCGGACCCCGTACGCCACGAGTTCCGTGAAGGAGAAGCATGGTCAGCTTCGCTGCTGTCGCTCTTCCGACTTGCGAGCCGAAATTCCGTCCCGAGGCCGCGGCCGAGGAGATTCTGGGTTGGGCGTCGTCACCACCGATGCGGTCACTGGTCGAGGAGTACGGCGGCACATTGCCCTCGGTCGACGTCGGTGAACTGCTCGCGTGGCTCGAGGCCTTCTCCGAACTACACTGGGATTTCCGCAAGCAGGGCAATGTCGAACGCGACCAGGTGACGGCGCCGACGTTCGGCTTGGACCGTGCGGCGCTCGTGCTGGACGTGGCGAGAGCGCTGTGTCTGGTCGATCCCGCCGACCCGCCACGCGCGACATACGACCACCTCCTTGTCCTGGGTGGCCTCGGGCGGGCCTGCCTGCAACGCACCGAGTACGCCGCCCGTCTGGTGCGCGACGGCGCCGTGACGGTCGGCCAGGTGGCGGCGCTCGGCAGTTTCCGGCCCTTGACCGAGGCGGAGACCGCGCTGCCCGGTCTGGCGGACAGCCGGTTCGAGATGGACGCGATGGACGTCGGTGTGCGCGGCGCCTTTGGTCTCGTGGAGCCTGCGCTGTGCGAGTCGTCCGACGAACTCGGAACGCACCGATCCTGGCAGGTCCGCACCTACCGGGCCGATGACCGTCCCCCGGTGCACGTGTTCGCCGCGCCCTCCAGCGAACCGGAGCAGCGCCGCGCCAACACCCCCGACACGTACGAGTTCTGGGCCCAACGGTCCAGCCTCCGGTCGAGCGACCGGATCCTGGTCGTCACCTCCCCGATCTATGTGCCGTTTCAGCACAGCGACGCGATTCGCATGCTGGCGGCACGGTACGGGTGCGGGATCGACACCATCGGCTTCGATCCGGCGCAGGCCACCGTGCCACTCGCGCCCGGCGCCACCAACCCCGATCGCTATCTCCAGGAGATCCGGTCCGGAATTCTGTCGATGCAGCGGCTGCACCGGGCGCTGGCCGGGAGCCTGGCCGCGTGACGGCGACGGTCTTCCCCTCGGTGCCACTGCCGACTGCCGGCCCGTCGAACGGTGAGCGGATCGCCGCTGGCGCCGGACGCGCAACGCTCGACCGGGCCGCACTCGTCGATCGGATCGCGTCCTGGATCGATTCGCCGGCCATGACCGCGCTGCTGGCGGAGTTCGGTGGTGGGCCGCGGTTGGCCGGTTCGGTCGCCGACCGGCTGCGGGCCCTGGAAGAATTCTCCGCCACCTGCTGGGATTACCGGAAGGGACAGTTGGAGCGCCACCAGGCGGTGGGGGAGAGCTTCGCGCCTCCGACCGATGCGCGCATCCGCGCGGCCGCGAGGTCGTTGGGGCTGGCTGGCCGGGTGATGCCGCGAAACCGGCGGTTCGACCACGTCCTGGTGCTCGGAGGCGGCGTCCGCACCATGATGGCGCGTGCCCACCTGGCCGCGACGATCCTTCGCCAGGGTGTGTACGCCTCCTCGGTAGCAGGGCTGGGCAGCCTGCGGCCGATTCCCGAGCAGAATGTGATCGCCGGGCGGCTCGGGCTGGGCCATGTGGCGACCGAGGGCGACGCGGTCGATGAGGCACTGCGGAACGCCTTCGGCGCGGCACCGGCCACCGACGAGCGCTCCGGCACGACCCAGTCCGGTCAGGCCTGGTGGGTGCGGTCCCACGTGGACGTGCAGCCCTCGGTGCACGTGCTGGCCGCGCCGTCGACCCGTCCGGGTCAGCGGGCCAACACGGCGGACACACTGATCGGCTGGGCGGAATTGCTGGGGCCGGTGCCGGTCGGGGCGCGCCTGCTGCTGGTCACCACCGACATCTTCGTTCCGTTCCAGCACTGCGACGCGGTTCGACTTCTCGGCCTGCGGTACGGCTGCGACGTGGAGACGGTGGGCTTCGACAGCGG
This sequence comes from Micromonospora sp. NPDC047527, assembly GCF_040643015.1. Taxonomy (NCBI): domain Bacteria; kingdom Bacillati; phylum Actinomycetota; class Actinomycetes; order Micromonosporales; family Micromonosporaceae; genus Micromonospora; species Micromonospora sp. NPDC047527. The sequence goes on from NZ_JBEYTK010000011.1 coordinate 69,346, forward strand.
CGCGAACCCGTGGGTACCACCGGCGCCGACCTCCGCCATCCTTCAGGAAGTCCGGTCCGCGATCCGGTCCATGCAGGCGCTGTACGAGGCGCTCGGCTGACCGATGGTGGCGGCGCTGATGGTTGGCGCTGACACCAGGGCTGCGGATTGCGCGGAGGTTGCCGCATTTGACATCTGGAAATGTCGGGTAAGTGGCGGCACGGCTTCGGAAATCGCAGCGGCCGGTTGACGTGGTGTCAGGTCGGTGTGCGGATGGCGCGACACAGTGGCAGTTGTCCGCACCGGTCCTGCGGTGGGAACGTGCGGTATCCGCGTACGTCGCCTGAAGGGCTGCCTGATGACCGATGACCTGTTGGCCCGGCACCGGGCCGTGCTTCCCTCCTGGATGCCGCTGTACTACGCCGAGCCGATCGAGCTGGTCTCCGGTTCGGGCCGCCGGGTCACCGACGCCCAGGGGCGCAGCTACCTGGACTTCTTCGGCGGTGTGCTGACCAACATGATCGGTTACGACATTCCGGAGATCCGGGAGGCGGTCGAGCGTCAACTCGCCACAGGCATCGCGCACACCTCGACGCTCTACCTGATCCGGCAGCAGGTCGAGTTGGCCGAGAAGATCGCGCAGCGCTCCGGCATCCCCGACGCGCGGGTGTTCTTCACCAACTCGGGCACCGAGGCGAACGAGGCGGCGCTGCTGGTGGCCACCAACTACCGCCGCTCCCACCAGGTCCTGGCCGTGCGCAACAGTTACCACGGCCGGTCGTACGCGGCGATGGGCGTCACCGGCAACCGCACCTGGTCGGCCAGCGCCCTCAACCCGCTCCAGGTGGCCTGGCTGCACTCCGGTGACCGGGTGCGTGGTCTGCTGTCCCGGCTGAGCGCCGGGGAGCAGGTCGACGCGGCGGTGGACGACCTGCGTGAGGTGCTGGCCACCCAGACCTCCGGTGACGTGGCCGCGTTGATCGCCGAGCCGATCCAGGGGGTGGGTGGTTTCGTGCATCCGCCGGACGGGCTCTTCGCGGGCTGGAAGAAGGTCCTCGACGAGCACGGCATCCTGTTCATCGCCGACGAGGTGCAGACCGGTTGGGGGCGTACCGGGGAGCACTTCTGGGGCTACCAGGCGCACGGCGTCACCCCCGATCTGCTCACCTTCGCCAAGGGTGTCGGCAACGGGTTCGCCCTGGCGGGGGTGGTCGGTCGGGCCGAGGTGCTCCAGGCGGTGCCGGGGATCAGCTTCTCCACGTTCGGCGGCAACCCGATCTCCACCGCGGCCGGTAACGCGGTGCTCGACTACCTGATCACGCACGATCTCCAGGCGAACGCGGCCCGCGTCGGCGCGATCCTCGCCGACGGCCTGCGGTCCGCCGTGGGCGGTCTCGACTGCGTCGCGGAGGTACGCGGAAAGGGGCTGATGCTCGGCGTCGAGTTCGTCCGGCCGGGCACCAGCGAACCGGACCCGGCGCTGACCAACCAGGTGTTCGAGGCCTGCCGTGCCGGTGGTCTGCTCGCCGGCAAGGGCGGCCTGTACGGCAACGTCCTGCGGATGGGTCCACCGTTGACACTGACCGAGGAGGAGGCCCGCGAGGGCCTGGCGATCCTCGTCGACGCGATCCGCTCGTCGGCGGGGGTGGCGGCATGAGCATCGGGCACTTCGTCGACGGCAAGCGGGTGGGTGGCACGTCCGAGCGGCGCGGTGACGTGTTCGATCCCGCGACGGGTCGGCGTACCGCCGAGGTGGAGCTGGCCTCGGCGGCGGACGTCGACGTCGCGGTGCAGGCCGCCGCCCGCGCGGCCCGCGCCTGGCGGGACGCGTCGCTGGCGAAGCGGTCGGCGGTGCTGTTCGCGTTCCGCGAGTTGGTGCACGCCCGGCGGGACCGGCTCGCCGAGGTGATCACGGCCGAGCACGGCAAGGTGCTCGCCGACGCCGCCGGCGAGGTGCAGCGCGGCCTGGAGGTCATCGAGTACGCCTGCGGCCTGCCCTCGGCGCTGCGCGGCGCCTTCAGCGAGAACGTCTCCACCGAGGTCGACTCGTACACGATCCGGCAGCCGCTCGGTGTGGTCGCGGTGATCTCCCCGTTCAACTTCCCGGTGATGGTGCCGCTGTGGTTCGTGCCGGTGGCGGTGGCCTGCGGCAACGCGGTGGTGCTCAAGCCGAGCGAGAAGGATCCGAGCGCGGCGCTGCTGCTGGCCGAGTGGTTCGCCGAGGCCGGCTTGCCCGACGGGGTGCTCAACGTCGTCAACGGCGACAAGGAAGCGGTCGACGCGCTGCTGGACCACCCGGAGGTGCGGTCGGTGTCGTTCGTCGGCTCCACCCCGATCGCCCGGTACGTCTACCAACGTGGCACGACTGCCGGTAAGCGGGTGCAGGCTCTCGGCGGGGCGAAGAACCACATGGTGGTGCTCCCCGACGCCGACCTGGACCTGGCCGCCGACGCGGCGGTCAACGCGGGTTTCGGGTCGGCGGGGGAGCGGTGCATGGCCATCTCGGTGCTGGTGGCGGTGGAGCCGGTCGCGGACGCGCTGGTCGAGCGGATCGCCGCGCGGATGGCCGGGCTGCGTACCGGTGACGGCCGGCGGGGCTGCGACATGGGCCCGCTGGTCACCGCCGCGCACGCGGCGAAGGTGCGCTCCTACGTGGACGCCGGGGTGACCGCCGGAGCGGTGCCGGTCGTCGACGGTCGGGACGTGACACCCGACGGCGACCCGGAGGGTTTCTGGCTCGGCCCGACGCTGTTCGACCGGGTGACCCCGCAGATGTCGATCTACACCGACGAGATCTTCGGGCCGGTGCTCAGCGTGGTCCGGGTCGGCTCGTACGACGAGGCGGTCGAGCTGGTCAACGCCAGCCCGTACGGCAACGGCACGGCGATCTTCACCAACGACGGCGGCGCCGCCCGGCGCTACCAGCACGAGGTGGAGGTCGGCATGGTCGGCATCAACGTGCCGATCCCGGTGCCGATGGCGTACCACTCGTTCGGCGGCTGGAAGTCGTCGCTCTTCGGTGACCTGCACGCGCACGGCGAGGACGGCGTGCGCTTCTTCACCCGGGGCAAGGTCGTCACCAGCCGCTGGCTGGACCCCCGGCACGGCGGGGTCAACCTCGGGTTCCCCACCCAGACCTGAGCAGTCGCAGCAGGCTCGCCCCGGCCAGGTACGCCAGCAGCGCCGGGGCGGGCATGCCGAGCGGCTCCGCGGCGAGTTTCGGGGTCGCGCTGTTGAGCATCAGGGCGACCACCACGGCGGCGTAGCCGGCCACGGTCAACACCGTGCGGGTCGTGGTGCCCCGGCCGGCCCGGCGCCCGGTGCGGTGCCGGCTGCTGCGAGCCTCCACCGGCCCGAAGATGGCCACCAGCACCGCCAGGACGACCGCGAGCAGCAGCAGCCAGGGCACCCGCCACGCCCACCAGGCCGTCGAACCGACCACCGGTGTGGGCAGGGTCCCCGTCGCGTCGAGCAGCCCGATCAGCAGGATCGCGGCGGTCAGGTGCCAGAGAAAGACGGTCAGCACCACCAGGTTGACCCCGATCACCAGTTGCCACGGGCGGGTGTGGCGCAGCAGGCGCTCCGTGGGGCCGCGTAGCAGCAGGATCAGGCCGAGCTGGGCGGCGGCGACGGCCAGTAGCGCGAGACTGGGCGGCCCGGCGTTGTCGAGCCTCTCGCCGGGCACGTTCAGCATGGCCACCGGCCAGGGGCCGGGCACGGTGAGCAGCAGCAGCGCGGCCAGCCCTCCGGCCAGGAACACCACGCCGGCCCGGCGAGAGATCGGCAGCCGGCGCCGACGTACCCCCGGATGCTCGCCAGCCGACGGACCGGCGGCGTCGGTCGGCGGATGGGCGGCGGCTCCACCGGCAGCCGGCGGGCCGGCCGCTGCCGGCCGGGTGTCGTACCAGGCGAAGCCGAGCTGGTGCACCGCCAGCCAGCCGAACAGGTAGTTGCCGAAGCTCAGCTCCACCGGCCCGGTCAGCCGGCCCAGGTCACCGAGGCCCACCAGGGCGACCAGCACCAGCGGGACGGCCAGGCCGAAGCGGCGGTGCAGCGCGTACATCGGCGGGGTGAGCGCGACCACCGCCAGGTAGGCGACCAGGAACCAGAGCGGGATGGTGGCGAACCAGACCACCTCGCGGATCCGGGTGGGGTCGGTGTCGAGCAGCCGGGCCAGCGCGGCGGCGCCGCCGAGCACCAGGACCAGCACGCTGGTGGGGCGGACCAGTCGGGCGCTGCGGTCGAGCAGCCAGCCGGCGGCGTCGCCGCCCCGGGAGCGCAGGCGGGTCAGCGAGGCCGCGTTGGCGTAGCCGCCGACCAGGAAGAAGACCGGCATCACCTGGGCCACCCAGGTCAGCGGGTACGCCCACGGCAGGTTGCTGAGCGCGGAGCGCCCAGTGGGCAGACCGGCGTCGTCGCGCACGATCACCGCGACGCCCCAGTGTCCGAGAACGACCATGGTGATGGCGAGCGCGCGGAGCAGATCGACGTACCGCTCCCGACCGGCCGGGGTGCGCTCGGCGAACTGGCGCAGGCGGCCCATCGCCTCAGGCTATGCGACCTGGTGGTGGCCGGTGGTGATAACGGTTCGGCCCTCGGGGGTTGAAGTCCACGCGCCGCTGCCGTAGAAATTCTTCAGTAACTTCGAGCTGAGTGAAGACAAGCAACAAACCCCGTGCCTCGCGAGACGGACGCCTTCCCCCACCACCCGGCGACCGCCCGACCCGAACCGAGGAGACCTTATGAACAGGCGTGACATCCTGCGGCGCAGCGCCGCCGCCGGCCTGCTGGCGACCCCCGCCGCCGGCCTGCTCGCCGGCTGCGCCACCGGCGGAGGCGACAACGACGACAGCGCCGCCTACAAGGGCACCAAGAGCGAGCAGAACCCGCTCGGCGTCAAGGAGGACGCTCCGCTCGAGGTGGTGATCTTCGGCGGCGGGTTCGGCGAGGAGTACGCCAAGGCCCACGAGGCCATGTACACCGAGAGGTATCCGAAGGCGAAGATCAAGCACTCCGCCACGCAGGAGATCAGCAAGACCCTCCAGCCTCGCTTCGTCGACGGCACCCCGCCGGACGTGGTCAACAACTCCGGCGCCAGCCAGATCGACTTCAACGGCCTGGTCAGCCAGAACGCCATCGCCGACCTGGGCGAGTTGATCGCCGCGCCGAGCCTCGACGTGCCCGGCAAGACGGTCAAGGACACCCTGCTGCCCGGCGCGGTCGAGGTCGGGTCGTACGACGGCACGTTCCTGGTGCTCAACTACACCTACACCGCCTACGGCATCTGGTACTCCGACAAGCTCCTCAGCGAGCGCAGGTGGGAGTACGCCAAGACCTGGGACGACCACATCGCGCTCTGCAAGCAGATCAAGGCAGCCGGCATCGCCCCCTGGACGTACGCCGGGCTGCACCCGCGCTACATGAGCTGGCCGGTCATCGCCACCGCCATCAAGCTCGGTGGCCCGTCCGTGGCGACCGCCATCGACAACCTTGAGCCGAACGCCTGGAAGTCCGATTCGATGAGGACCGCCGCCGACGCGTGGCACCAGATCGTGAAGGACAAGTTCATCCTGGAGGGGTCCTCGGGGCTCGACCACAAGCAGTCACAGACCGCCTGGTGCCAGGGCAAGGCCGCCTTCATCTCCTGCGGCTCGTGGCTGGAGAGTGAACAGAAGGACGTCACCCCGGCCGGGTTCAACATGACCATCGCGCCGACGCCGAGCCTGGGCAGCGGCGACAAGCTGCCGTTCGAGGCGATCCGGGGCACCGCCGGCGAGCCGTTCATGGTGCCGGCCAAGGCCCGCAACGTCGCCGGTGGGCTGGAGTACTTCCGGACCATGCTCTCCCGCAAGGGCGCACAGGACTTCACCCGGAAGGTCGCCAGCCTCACCGTGGTCGCCGGCGCCACCGAGGGCGTCGAGCTGCCGTACGGGCTGAACAGCGTGGTCAAGGCGCTCGACGCGTCCGGCGCCAACGGCTTCAACTGGGTCTACAACAACTACTACCGCAAGCTGGAGCGCAACCTCGTCGACGCCGCGTGTGGCGAGTTCTTCAGCGGCCGGATCGGCCCGGCGGAGTTCCTCGACCAGTGCCAGAAGGGCGCCGACTCGATCGCCCAGGACAGCTCGATCAAGAAGTACAAGCGAGCGGCCTGACCGCCCGGCCGGTGGGGGACCTCCGCCCTCACCGGCCGCACTCCGGGGAAAGGTCCTCACCGTGAGACATGGCAAGTGGCCGCTGATCGTCACCTTCCTGGTGCCGCCGGTGCTGCTCTACGTCATCTTCGTCGTCTCGCCATACCTGCAGGCGTTCCAGATCTCCACCACCGACTGGCTCGGCTACTCGGCGGACGCCAACCAGGTCGGCCTGGCGAACTTCAAGACCCTGTGGCACGACGACTACGTCTGGAACGCGCTGAAAAACAACGCGATCCTGCTGGGCCTGGTGCCGGTGCTGACCATCGTGCTCGGGCTCTTCTTCGCCACCATGCTCGCCATGGGCGGGCGCAAGGGCCGCGCCGGTGTGACAGGGGTACGCGGCGGCGCGCTCTACCGCACCGTGTACTTCTTCCCGCAGGTGCTCTCCGTGGTGATCATCGCGCTGCTCTGGAAGGAGGTGTACCACCCGAACAAGGGGCTGCTCACCGCTGCCCTGCACGGGATCGGCCTGCCCGCGCCGACCTGGCTCGGCGACCCGGCCACCGCCTTCTGGTGTGTGCTGGCGGTGATGGTGTGGAGCAACGTCGGCTTCTACGTGGTGCTGTTCGGCGCCGCGATGTCGGCCGTGCCGAAGGAGATCTACGAGGCGGTGCTGCTCGACGGCGCGTCCCGGGTCACCACGCTGCGTCGGGTCACCCTGCCGCTGCTCTGGGACACCGTGCAGGTCGCCTGGGTCTACCTGGCCATCTTCGCCCTGGACGGGTTCATCCTCGTGCAGCTGATGACCAACGGTGGGCCGAACTTCTCCACCGACGTCATCGGTGTCCGGATGTACGACACCGCCTTCGGCAGCGAGACCAAGTTCGGCTACGCCTCGGCGATCGGCGTGGTGATGTTCTTCCTGACCCTCTCGGTGGCGGTGCTGTCGCTTCGGGTCGGCCGGCGTGAACGGATCGAATACTCGTGACCACTGTGGATCAACGCACCACGACCGCGCCGACGCCGGTCACCGGCCGGGACCGCCCGGTGCGTCGGGAGACCGGCGTGGCCAACGCCCTCTCGCACGGCTTTCTGCTGCTGTGGGGCCTGCTCACCGTCCTGCCGCTGCTGTGGATGTTCCTCAGCTCGTTCAAGACCAACGGCGAGATCCTGGCCGACCCGTGGGGGCTGCCCGGGGCGCTGCACTGGGACAACTGGGCGCGGGCCTGGACCGGAGCGCACATCGGCCGGTACTTCCTCAACAGCCTCGTGGTGGTCGCCGGCTCCGTCAGCCTCACCATGCTGATGGGCGCCACCGCCGCGTACGTCTTCGCCCGGTACGAGTTCCGGGGCCGTCAGATCGTCTACTACCTGTTCGTCGGCGGGCTGATGTTCCCGGTGTTCCTTGCCCTCGTGCCGCTGTTCTTCGTGGTCCGCAACGCCGGTCTCTTCGGCACCTGGACCGGCCTGATCCTGGTGTACGCGGCGTACTCGCTGCCATTCACGGTGTTCTTCCTGACCGCGTTCTTCCGGACCCTGCCCACCTCGGTGGCGGAGGCCGCCATGGTCGACGGCTGCGGTCACTTCCGGCTCTTCTTCCGGGTGATGCTGCCGATGGCGCGTCCGGGATTGATCAGTGTCGCGATCTTCAACTTCCTCAGCCACTGGAACCAGTTCCTGCTGCCGCAGGTGCTGATGCAGGGCGACGAGTCCAAGTGGGTGCTCGCCCAGGGGCTGTTCGCCCTGTCGGTGAGCCAGGGCTACGCGGGGGACTACGCCCGGCTCTTCGCCGGGTTGAGCATCGCGGTGCTGCCGGTGCTCGCCGTCTACGTGGCCTTCCAACGGCAGGTCCAGGCCGGCCTCACCGCAGGCCAGCTCAAGTAGGCCTGCTCGCGCCCCCATGATCGTGCTCGATCCGGGATGTAGTGCCCTCCGGGCGCGAGATTGGGGCCTATATCCAGGATCGAGCGCGATCATGCCGGCGGTGCGGTGGGGCGGGGTGGGTCAGGGGGTGGGGAAGAGGCGGGCGTGTAGGGCGGTCGGGTCGGTCACCTCGGCCAGGTCGCGGGCGGCGAGCCAGGCGGCTGCGGCGGCACCGTCGCCCGCGGTGCGCAGCGGCGCGTCCGGCCAGTGCCGGGCGATCTCGGCGCGGACGGCGATGGCCAGCGGGGTGTCTCCGGTGAGCAGTCCGCCGCCGAGCACGACAGGTGTGACCGCCCCGGCTGGGCGGATCCGGCCGACGCTGGCGGCCAGGTGTGCGGCGGCTTCGGCGATGAGGGCGGTGGCCACCGGCTCGCCGTCGGCGGCGGCGGTGACGACCAGCGGTGCCAGCCGGGCCAGTTCGATCGGTGGTCGGCGGGTCACCGCCTGGATGGTGGCGTCCACGGTGTCCCGTGGGCGGGTGGCGATGTTGGCGCTGCCCATCAGTTCGGTGAGCACGGCGGTGGCGAGTGTGCCGGGGGTGCGGCCGGTGTCCAGGTCGGCGAGGAGCCGGCGGACCGACTCGCGGCCGAGCCAGAAGCCCGATCCGGCGTCGCCGAGCAGCCAGCCGTGGCCGTCGGCGACGCGGTCCAGCCGCAGGTCGCGGACCTGCGCGGTGATGGCCCCGGTGCCGGCGATGAGCACTGTCCCGTCGGGGTCGGCGGTGCCGGAGGCGTACGCGACGAGGGCGTCGCCGTGCACGGCGTACGGGCAGCGTAGGCCGGCGTCGTGCCAGGCCCGGTCGAAGGCGGCTCGTCCGGCGGGGTCGGCGCGTAGGCGGCCGGCTCCGGCGAGCCCGATGGTGCCGGCGGCGACCCGGGCCGGGTCGACGTCGGCGAGGGCGTGCCGCAGGGCGGTGAGCAGTTCGGTGGCGGCTCGTTCGGCGCCGTGGCTGGTGGGGTTTCCACCGCCGGCGCGGCCGGTGCCGAGGCGTACGCCGGTGAGGGTCAGGGCGGTCGCCCGGGTGGACGTACCCCCGACGTCGAGACCGACCACGACGGTGTCGGACATCGGCACGGCCCTCCTTGCGTTGCGCGGCGATGGGTCCGTTCATGCTGGTCGGCGCCGTCGCGCGGGGCAAGGGCCGGTCAGTGCGCCAGGTAACAGTTTGAAAACTTCGCCCACGGTCTTGACACAGGGGGGCGTTCAGTAAGAACTTTTACCACTAACAGTTAACAGTCTTTTCGAAAAGGTGAGGCGTCGATGGTTGAACACGAGGTGGACACCGCCGCGGGGACCGCGGTGGTCGATGCCGACGCGTTCGACCGACGGGGCACGCTCGGATCCGCCTCGGACGGCGTGCTGGCCCGGGTCCGCGCCGGCCTCGGCGAGTTGACCGGCGCGCTGCGCCGCGTCGCCGAGCACGTGCTGAGCGACCCGGAGGCCGCCGCCCGAGCCACCATCGTGGAGCTGGCCGAGCGCAGCGGCACCTCACCGGCCACCATCACCCGCTTCTGCCGGGCCATGGGCTTCGAGGGCTACGCGGACCTGCGACTCGGCATCGCCGCCGAGACCGGTCGGGCCCGATCCGCCGGCTGGACCGTCGACATCGGCCGGGAGATCCAGCCGGGCGACCCCCTCGCCCGGGTCCTCGACCAGATCATGGCCGCCGACACCCGGGCCATGCACGACACCGCCGCGCTGCTCGACCTCGTCGAGGTGGAACGGGCCGCGGTGGCGATCGCCGGTGCCAACCGGGTGAACATCTTCGGCGCCAGCGGCAGCGCTCTCGTGGGCGAGGAGATGCAGTTCAGCCTGCACCGCATCGGGGTTGCCGCCTGGGCCTGGAACGACGTGCACGAGGGGCTGGCCAGCGCGGCGCTGCTGCGCGCCGGGGACGTGGCGCTGGGCATCTCCCACACCGGACAGACACGGGAGACCATCGAGATGCTCGCCGAGGCGGGCAGCCGCGGCGCCACCACCCTCGCCCTCACCGGCTTCCCCCGCTCGCCGCTGGCCGAGCTGGCCGACATCGTGCTGCTCACCGCCAGCCAGGCCACCACCTTCCGGCCGGACGCGCTCTCCGCCCGCCACCCCCAGCTGGTGGTGCTCGACCTGCTCTACATCGCCGTGGCCCAACGCACCCACGACCGCGCCCACGCGGCCTTCCGGCGTACCGCACAGGCCGTCGACGGCCACAAGGCCGCGAAGGGAGCCCTCTCATGATCAGTGCCCAGGGGTACGCGGACGCGGTCCGCCCGGTGCTCGACCGACTGCTCGACTCCGAGGCCGACGGGATCACCCGGGCCGCCGACCTGATCGCCGACAGCCTGCGTGCCGGTGGTGTGCTCCAGGCGTTCGGCGCCGGGCACTCCGAGGGGTTCGCCGCCGAGCTGGTCGCCCGGGCCGGCGGGCTGGTCCCCACCAACCGGCTCTCGGTGCGGGACCTGGTGGTGCACGGCGACGCCCCGCGCGACGTACTCGCCGATCCCAAGCTGGAACGCGACCCCTGGATCGCCCACCAGATCTACGCGCTCGCGGCGCCGCAGCCGCGCGACGTGTTCGTGGTGGCTTCCCAGTCCGGCATCAACGGCTCGGTGGTCGAGCTGGCGACGCTGGTCACCAAGCGCGGTCACCCGTTGATCGCGGTCACCTCGGTCGAGCACACCGCACGGGTCGCCCCACGGCACCCGTCCGGTCAGCGGCTCGCCGACCTCGCCGACGTCGTGCTGGACAACGGCGCGCCGTACGGCGATGCACTGCTGCCGCTCGAGGGCGGCGGCGCGGTCTGTGCGGTCTCCTCGGTCACCACGGCGCTGCTGGCGCAGCTGCTGACCGCCGAGGTCGTACGACGGTTCCACCAGGCCGGGGAGGTACCCCCTATCTACCTCTCCGCCAACGTCCCCGGTGGGGACGAGCACAACATCGCCCTCGAGTCGCGGTACGCCGGGCGTCTCCGGCGCACCGCCTGACCCGAATTCCACAAGGAGAGACGACGATGTCGATTACCCCCGAATACCCGGCCGCACTCGACCGTCGCACGGTGCTGCGTCGCGCCGCCGCCGTGGGCCTGCTCGCCACTCCGGCCATCGGTCTGCTCAGCGCCTGCGCCACCAGCGGCGGCGACGAGAAGAACGAGCAGGTCGCCGAGGGCACCAAGAGCGCCACCAACCCGCTGGGCGTCAAGGAGGACGCCCCGCTCGAGGTGATCATCTTCAATGGTGGCTACGGCGAGAAGTACGCCACCGACGTGCACGAGCCGCTGTACAAGAAGGCGTTCCCCAAGGCGGAGGTCAAGCACCAGGCCACGCAGGCGGTCTCCACGGTGCTCCAGCCGCGCTTCGCGTCCGGCAACCCGCCGGAGTTCGTGAACAACTCGGGCGAGAAGCTGATGGACTTCGGCGCGCTGGTCGCCGACGGTCAGCTCCAGGACCTCACCGAGCTGTGGGACGCCCCGTCGGTCGACGACCCGGCCAAGAAGGTCCGCGACACCGTGGTGCCCGGCACCGTCGAGGCGGGCTCGTTCAACGGCAAGCCGTACGTCCTGTACTACGTCTCCACCGTCTTCGGCATCTGGTACTCCGCCAAGCTGTTCAAGGACAACGGCTGGGCGCCCGCGAAGACCTGGGACGACTTCATCGCCCTCCTCACCGCCATCAAGGGCAAGGGCATCACGCCGTACGGGTACGCCGGCGCGAACGCGGCCTACTACCAGTGGAACGTGATCCTCACCCACGCCGCCAAGATCGGCGGAACGGACGTGCTCAAGAACATCGACAACCTGGAGGACGGCGCCTGGAAGCAGGACGCGGTCAAGCAGGCTGCCACCGCGTGGGCCGAGGTCGGCGCGAAGTTCAGCGACAAGAGCTTCGAGGGGCTCAAGCACACCGACGTGCAGCTGCGGCAGAACCAGTACAAGCTGGCCCTTTACCCCAGCGGTGACTGGCTGGAGGGCGAGCAGAAGCAGGACACCCCGGCGGGCTTCGACTACCAGCTCATGCCGGTGCCGAGCCTGACCGCCTCGGACAAGCTGCCGGCCACGGCGCTGCGCGCCACCGCGGGTGAGGGCTACTTCGTCTCGGCGAAGAGCAAGAACCCCAAGGGCGGCCTGGAGTACATGCGCCAGATGCTGTCCACGGCGGGCGCCAAGGGCTTCACCGAGGTGGTCAAGGCCCCGACGGTGGTCACCGCCGGCTCGGAGGGCTTCGCCTTCCCGCCCGGTGTGGCCAGCTCGCAGACCGCGCTCAAGGCGGCCGGTCAGGACGTGTTCAACCTGTACTTCGACGGCTGGTACAAGGAGCTCGACACGGAGGCGCGGACCGCCACCAACGAGCTGATGTTCGGCCGGATCAACGCGGACGCCTTCGTGGAGCGGATCCAGAAGCGCGCCGACGCGATCAAGAAGGACAGCTCGGTCGCCAAGTTCAAGCGCTGATCGATCGGAGCTAGGGTCATGCGGCACGGCAAGTATCCATTCGTGATCGGGTTCCTGTTCGCCCCGGTCACGCTGTACGTGGTCTTCGTCATCGCGCCGTACGCGCAGGCGTTCCAGATCTCGATGACCAACTGGCGGGGGCTGTCGGCCCCGCAGTGGGTGGGCTTCGACAACTATCGGAGGCTGCTCGACGACGGCAGCTTCCTGAAGGCGGTCCAACACCACGGCGTACTGCTGCTTGCCCTGCCGCTGATCACCATCGCCATCGCGCTGTTCTTCGCCTTCCTGCTCAACGTGGGAGGCAAGAGCAGCGGCGGGCAACGCCAGGGGGTCTGGGGGTCGAAGTTCTACCGGGTGGTGTTCTTCTTCCCCCAGGTCCTGGCGGTGGCCATCATCGCGGTGCTGTTCCAGATGGTGTACCGGCCCAACGAGTCCGGCCTGATCAACGGCGTGCTGATGGAGTTCGGCCTGGAACCGATCCTCTTCCTCGTCCAGCCGAACCTGGCCCTCTGGTCGATCATCGCGGTGCTGGTGTGGCAGGCCGTCGGCTTCTACGTGGTGCTGTTCTCGGCCGGGATGGCCTCCATCCCGGGCGAGATCTACGAGGCCGCCGAGATGGACGGCGCGAGCAAGGTGACCCTGTTCTTCCGGGTCACCCTGCCGCTGCTCTGGGACACCCTCCAGGTGGCCTGGGTCTACCTGGGCATCGCGGCGTTCGACGCGTTCGCCATCGTCGCGGTGCTCTCGGTGGACAGTGGCGGCCCGGACGGCGCCACCACCGTCCTGGCCATGGAGATCTACCGCAACGCGTTCGTCTACTCGAAGTACGGCTACGCCTCCGCGATGGGCGTGGCGCTGTTCTTCCTCACCATCACGTTCGCGGCGCTGACGCTGCGGCTCACCAAGCGGGAAAGCGTGGAGTACTGATGAACCCGCAGTCGACGCTGCCGCCGACACCGGCGGCGCTACCGCCGAAGACCGGCGACCCGGACGCGACCGGCCGGCGGGGCAAGGGCCCCCGCTCGGAGGTACGGTTCCTGGCCGGTATGGGGCACATCGCGCTCGCCGTCTGGGCGGTGATCGTGATCGTGCCGATCCTCTGGACGTTCCTCGCCGCGTTCAAGAACACCAGCGAGATCTTCAGCAGCCCGTGGACGCTCCCCGCGGAGCTGCGCTGGGAGAACTTCGGTCGAGCCTGGACCAAGGCGAACGTCGGCCGGTACTTCCTCAACAGTGTCATCGTCGTCGGCTTCAGCACGTTCGGCACCATGCTGCTCGGCTCGATGGCGGCCTACGTGCTGGCCCGGTACAAGTTCTGGGGCAACCGGGCGATCTACTACCTGTTCGTGTCCGGGCTGGCGTTCCCGGTCTTCCTGGCCCTGGTGCCGCTCTTCTTCGTGGTGCGCAACCTGGGCCTGCTGGACACCCACACCGGCGTGGTGCTTGTCTACATCGCCTACTCGTTGCCGTTCACGGTGTTCTTCCTGGCCGCGTTCTTCAAGACGCTGCCGTCGTCGGTCGCCGAGGCCGGCATGATCGACGGCTGCGGGCACACCCGGCTGTTCTTCCAGGTGATGATGCCGATGGCGAAGCCCGGCCTGATCAGCGTGGCGATCTTCAACATCATCGGCCAGTGGGCGCAGTACCAGCTTCCCCTGGTGCTGCTGTCGAACGCCAAGGACAAGTGGGTGCTCACCCAGGGCATCGCCGACATCTCGGTCAACGCCGGCTACGAGGCGGACTGGTCCGGGCTGTTCGCCGCGCTGACCATCGCCATCCTCCCGATGATCATCGTGTACGCGGTGTTCCAGCGGCAGATCCAGGCCGGCCTCACCTCCGGCGCCGTCAAGTAGTCGGTCACCTCGGGCGCTCGTCGGCCTGGCTGTGCCAGGAGTGCCAGAGCCCCGCGTACGCCCCGTCGGCAGCCACGAGGTCGTCGTGGCTGCCGATCTCGGTGATCCGCCCGTCCGCCAGGACGGCGACCCGGTCGGCGTCGTGCGCGGTGTTGAGCCGGTGGGCGATCGCGATGACGGTCCGCCCGACGAGCACGGCGGCCAGCGCCCGCTCGGTACGACGGGCGGTGGTCGGATCGAGGGCTGCGGTCGCCTCGTCGAGGATCAGCGTGTGCGGGTCGGCGAGCACCAGCCGGGCCAGCGCCAGCTGCTGGGCCTCGGCGGCACCGAGTTGCAGGGCACCGTCGCCGAGCTGAGTGTCCAGGTCGTCGGGCAGCCCCGCGTACCAGTCGGCGCCCACGGTGCCCAGCGCGGCGCGCATCTGCTCGTCGGAGGCGTCCGGCGCGGCGAAGGCGAGGTTGTCGCGCACCGAGCCGATGAAGACGTGGTGCTCTTGGGTGACCAGGGCGATCCGGCGACGCCGCTCGGCGGGGTCGAGGTCGGTGACGGGGCAACCGCCGATGCTGACGACACCCTGACGCGGAGCGTCGATCCCGGCCAGCAGCCGGGCCAGCGTCGACTTGCCGGCACCCGACGGACCGACCACGGCCAGCCGCTCACCGGGCTGCACCTCCAGGTCGATGCCGTGCAGCACGTCCTGCCCGCTGGTGTAGGAGAACCGCGCCCCACGCACCACGAGCCGCTCACCCCGCGACGTGGCCGTCGTGCCGGAGGGCTCCGGCGGGACCAGGCCGACGCCGAGCACCCGGGCGTACGACGCGAAGCCGCGCTGCGCCTGCTCCGTCCACTGCAACAGCCGGTCCAGCGGGTCGATCGCCTGTTGCAGGTAGAGCGCGGCGGCGACCACCGCGCCGAGCGAGACCATGTCCCGGGTGAGCAGGTAGCCGCCGACGAGCAGGACCATGGCGATCGGCAGCGGATAGCTGGCCTCCACGACCGAGAAGAACACCGTGCGCAGCGCGAGGGTCGCCCGCCGGGCGCGCCACACCAGGGCGATGCGGCCAGTGCCGTGCCCGATCCGGTCGTCGGTCAGCCGCAGCGCCTCCACCGTGCGGGCCCCCTCGGCGGTGGTGGTCAGCGTCTCGGTCAACTCGGCCGACACCGCGCCCTCGGTGAGGTACGCGGCGCTGGCCCGACGCAGGTACCAGCGGGTCACCGCGATGATCGTCGGGAGCCCGGCCAGCGCTGCCAGGCCGAGCAGCGGATGCAGCAGGAACACCGCCCCGAACAGCAACGTCAACTGCACCGAGGCGATGACGATGACGGGCACCACGTCCCGGACGGTGGTCCCGACGGTCGCGACGTCGACCGAACTGCGGGTGGCCAGGTCCCCGGAGCCGGCGCGCTCGACGACCGACACCGGCAGCCGGAGAGTCCGGGAGACGAACTCCTCGCGCAGTTCGGCGACGGCCCGCTCACCGAAGCGGTGGCCGGCGTACTGGGCGTATCGGGCGAGCAACGCGCTGACCAGGACGCAGCCGGCGATGGCCAGCGCCAGCCTGTCCACCGTGGCCACACCCGCGCCGGCGGTGACCTGGTCGATGATGGTGCCCAGCAGCCACGGCGGGGCGAGCCCGGCGACCGCGGCGGCGCTGTGCAGCGCCAGCACGAGGCCGACCGCCCGCCGGTGTCGGCTGATCATGTCCCGCAACGCCCGGCGTACGGTGCCGCGGTCGGCCACCGGCAGCCGGCTCACCGGTACGCCTCCTCGGTGTCGGCGGGCTGATCGAGGTCGGTGTCCTCGCTGCCCCGCGCCACCAGGTGCCGGTAGCCGGCGTCCTGGTCGAGCAGCTCGGTGTGGCTGCCGGTGGCGGTGATCCGGCCGGCGCTCAGATGCGCGACCAGGTCGGCCCGGCCGAGCAGCAGCGGCGACGTGGCGATCACCACCGTGGTCCGCCCGGCCCGTGCGGCACGCAGTCGCTCGGCGATCCGCGCCTCGGTGTGCGCGTCCACCGCCGACGTCGGGTCGACGAGGATCAGCACCTCCGGCTCGGTGTGGAGCGCCCGGGCCAGGCGTACCCGTTGGCGCTGACCCCCGGAGAGCGTCCGGCCTCGGGCGTCGATCGGGGTGTCCAGCCGGGCGGGCAGGGCGTCGACGACATCCTCGGCCGAGGCGGCCCGCAGCGCCGATCCGATCCGGTCGTCGTCCGCGTCGGCGCCGCGCAGGATGTCCCGCAGAGTTCCGGCGAAGAGGTACGAGTCGTGGTCGGCCACCAGGATCCGGGCCCGGACCTCGTCGAGGGCGATCCCGGTCAGCGGCACACCGCCCCAGGTGGTGTCGCTCACGACGTACCGGCCGAGCCGGTCGGCCAGGGCCACGGCCGCTGCCGGGTCGTCCGCCGCCACCCCGGTCAGCCGGCCGGCGCGCACGGTCAGGCCGGTCACCGGGTCGTGCAGGTCGGCGGGGCCGGTCGGTGCGGCCAGGGCGCCCGGCCGACGTGCGTCGGGCACGGAGCCCGGCCACCGACGGCCCGGGCCGCCGACATCGTCCGGGCTCAGGGTGAGCAGGTCGGCGATCCGGCGGGCGGCAACCCGACCCCGGATCAGTTGGTAACTGCCCTCCATCAGAAACCAGACCGGCACGATCAGGGTCGCCACGTAGCCGTAGACGGCGACCAGCTCACCGACCGTGACGTCACCGCTCACCGCCATCCGAGCCGTCAGCCACACCACCGTCGCCAGGAACAACCCGGGGATGGCGACGGTGGCCGCGTCGATCCAGCTGTTGACCGCCCCGACCCGGTAGCCCTCGACGCGTAGGTCCTGCGACTTGGCCGCGTACCGCCGGGCGAACAGGTCCCGGCCGCCCACGCCGGCGAGCACCCGCAGCCCGGCCACGATGTCACCGGATCGGGCGGTGAGCGCGCCCTGCTGCCCGCGGTAGATCGACTCCACACGTTCGAGGCGGCGCAGCAGTGGCCCGACGACCAGCCCGACCACCGGCACCCCCACCAGCACACAGAGCGCGAGCATCGGGGAGATCGACCAGAGCACCACGGCGATGACCCCGTACGCGACGATCGCGCCGACGCCGGGCCCGGTCAGCGTCAGCACCTCCGCCGTCCAGTTGATGTCGGAGCCGCCGACGGTGGCCACCTCGCCCGAGGCGACCCGGCGTGGCAGCGCGGCGCCGATCCGGGACAGGTGGCGCAGCAGGACCTCTGCCGAGCGGGCCTTGGCGTCCTCCCGGATGAACGTCATCGTGCGGTGCCGCATGGTGCCCACGAACGACAAGGCCATCCCTGCGACGACGATCGCCGCGACCCAGAGCGCCAGGGCCCGGGTGTCGCGGGCGCCCAGGCCGTCGTCGACGGCGCGGGCGATCAGGTAGGGCCGTGCCGACAGCCCGACCATCCAGACCGTCCCGAGCAGGCTGCCGCGCAGCACCCGCCCGGGTTGGCACCGGATCAGCCACCACAGGTAGCGCATCGGCCCCCTGGTGTCCGGAATGCCGGGATCGGAATGCGGGATCTGTGGGGGCACCAGGCCACGCTACCGAGCCCTCCCACGATCCACTGACCCGTTTCGTCCGCGCCGGCCCGTTCCGTCGGATGGGCGCCGCCGATGTCAGAGGGGCGAGGCAGAATCACATCCGTGCTGGTGGCGGTGGTGTCCGATGAGCGGGGCGGCGGCGAGCTGCGCCCGTTGGATGCCGCCGGCAGGCCGACCGGCCCGACCGAGATCGTCACCGACCTCGCCGCGGCCATGGCCGCGCGAGAGGCCGCCGGGCGTCCGCGCTGGGTCTGGTCGGCCGCCGGTGCGGTCTACCCCGCGCTGCTGCGCGCGGGGGTGCGCGTCGAGCGCTGCCACGATGTGGAGCTGACCGAGGCGCTGCTGCTCGGGCACGCCGGCCGCTGGGGCGAGCCTCGGTCGCTGGCCGCCGCCTGGGCCCGGTTGACCGGCGCGGTGGTGCCGCCCGACCCGCCGCCGCGCGCCGCCGCGCCGCCCGGGCACGGCCAGGGCGCGCTCTTCGACACGCTGCCCGGCCCGCCGGGCCCGGGCATCGAGGCACTGATCCAGGTGTACGCCGACCAGCTCGCCCGCATCGCCACCGCCGAGCATCCGGGCCGGTTCCGGTTGCTGGTGGCCGCCGAGTCGGCCGGTGCGCTGATCGCGGCGGAGATGGGCGTCGCCGGGCTGCCCTGGCGGGGCGAGGTGCACGACGAGATCCTCGCCGGGCTGCTGGGCGAGCCGTCCCCGGTCGGCGGTCCGCCGCGCCGGCTGGCCGAGTTGGCCAGTCGGATCGCCGACGCGTTCGGCGTCCGGCAGTTGCACGCCGACTCGCCGGCCGAGTTGTTGAAGGCGTTTGCCCGCGTCGGGGTGGAGCTGCCCAACACCCGGGCGTGGGTGCTGCGCGGGGTGGACCATCCGGCGGTGCCACTGGTGCTGGAATACAAGGAGCTGTACAGGATCTGGACGGCGCACGGCTGGTCGTGGCGTGAGCAGTGGGTCCGCGACGGCCGGTTCCAGCCGGAGTACGTCCCGGGTGGCGTCGTCTCCGGCCGCTGGGCCACCCGGGGTGGGGGCGCGTTGCAGATCCCCAAGGTGATCCGCCGGGCGGTGGTGGCCGATCCGGGCTGGCGGTTGGTGGTCGCCGACGCCGGCCAGTTGGAGCCTCGCGTGCTCGCGGCGGTCTCCGGCGACGCGCGGCTGGCGGCGGCGGGCGGTGCCGGCGACCTCTACGCGGCGCTGGCCCGCGACTCGTTCGGCGGCGACCGCGCCCGGGCCAAGGTGGCCCTGCTCGGCGCGATGTACGGGCAGACCGGCGGTGCGGCGCTGCCCGCGCTGGCGGTGTTGAAGCACAGCTACCCGACGGCGTTCGGTTACGTCGAGGCGGCGGCGCGCACCGGTGAGGCCGGTGGGTTGGTGCGCTCGTGGCTGGGGCGTACGTGCCCGCCCGGCTCTCTCGGGTTCGGTGACCCGGACGAGGGGCCGGTCGATCCGGACGGCGCGGCCGACCGGCAGAGCCCGCGGGCGCGTGCCGCGCGGTCGCGGGGGCGGTTCACCCGCAACTTCGTCATCCAGGCCACCGCCGCGGAGTGGGCGTCCACCCTGCTGGCCACGCTGCGCACCGCGCTGGCCAGCACCGACGCCGAGCTGGTCTTCTTCCAGCACGACGAGGTGGTCGTGCACTGCCCGGCGGGGCAGGCCGAGGCGGTCGCGGCGGCGGTGCAGCGCAGCGGTGAGCGGGCCACGGCGCTGCTGTTCGGCGACACCCCGGTGCGATTTCCGCTGGATCTGTCCATCGTCGACTGCTACGCCGACGCGGCCTGACCGGTGGCCCGTCCGTTCCCGGAGATGCCGGACGTGTAACGGTTGCGCTATTTCTCCTTTTCGCCCCGCCACCCTCGGCCAGCGGTCCTCGTTGCAGTGTCCGTAGGAGGGGCCGACCGGTCACGGTCGGTCCCGTGCTTGAGGGGGCGCAGCTGAACCGGATCGCAGGAATGATCATCGCCGCCGGTGGTGGCCGCCGCATCGGCGGTCCCGAGGCGCTGCTGCACCAGGGGGAGAAGCCCCTGGTCAACCAGATGATCGACACGATGACCGAGGCGGGCTGCGAGCAGATCGTGGTCGTGTTGGGTGCCGCCGCCGAGCAGGTTCGACAGACCGCCGACCTGGCCAAGGCCACCGTCGTGATCAACAAGGCGTGGGGCACCGGGGTCGGCTCGTCCATCCGGGCCGGGCTGGCCGCCATGGACGACGAGGGAATCGAGGCGGTGGTGGTGGTTCCGGTCGACATGCCGGGCCTGACCTCCGCCGCGGTGCGGCGGGTGTCCGCGCTGCCGTACCCGGACGTGCTGGTCTGCGCCACCTACGACGGGCTGCGCGGTTACCCCATGCTGTTCGGCCGCCGGCACTGGCCCGGCATCGCCACTCTGGCCAGCGCCGACGTGGGTGCCCGGCCGTACCTGCTGGCGCACAAGGACCAGATCGTCGACATCGCCTGCGACTCGGTGGCCGACGGCAGTCGGGTCGACACCCCGGAGCTGATGGCGCTCTACGGCCTGACCGTCCCGCCGCAGCGCGTCGGCGTCTAGTCAGCGGGCTCGGCAGCCCGGCAAGCCGCAGCGGTGACGCGTGACGTCGGGGGAGGGGTGGGCACCTACCCTTCGCCTCCGCCCATCCCTGCCGACGGCCGAGAAGGCCGGTAGGGGTGGCAGCAGGCGCGCCGCCGGCTGCCCGGCACTACGGCAGGGCAGCCGGCGGCGCGTCGTGGTGCGGTTACTCCGAAGCCTGGTCCAGCTCACCGGTCGCGGCGAGCCGCCGGTACCAGTGGGCGCTGTCCTTCCAGGTGCGCTCCTGCGTGTCGTAGTCGACGCGGATGATCCCGAAGCGGCGGTCGTAGCCGTAGCCCCACTCGAAGTTGTCCAGCAGCGACCAGACGAAGTAGCCGCGCAGGTCGGCACCCTGTGCGCGGGCATCGGCCATCGCCGCCACGTGCCGACGGATGTAGTCGATCCGCCGGTCGTCGTGGATCCGGCCGTCGGCTGACACCACGTCGTCGAAGGCCGCGCCGTTCTCGGTGATCATCATCGGCTGGTTCGGGTACTCGCGGTGCAGGCGCAGCAGCAGTTCGGTCAGCGCGGGCGGGTCGATGTTCCAACCCATCGCCGTGTACGGGCCGGGCTGCGGCAGGAAGTCGACGTCGTCGGCACCGACCCACGGCGAGTGCGCCGAGGCACCGTGCCCGTCCGCGTCGGACCGGGGCGAGACCCCGTCCCAGGCACGGACCAGGGTGCTGGAGTAGTAGTTGACCCCGAGCACGTCCAGCGGCACCGCGATCAGCTTCTCGTCGCCGTCGTGGACGAACGACCAGTCGGTGACCGGCGCGGTGTCGGCGAGCAGGTCGGCCGGGTACGCCCCGTCCAGCATCGGGCCGAGGAACGCCCGGTTGGCCAGCCCGTCGATCCGCCGCACCGCGTCCCGGTCCGCGTCCGAGTCGGACGCCCCGCGCACGACGTGCAGGTTCAGCGTCACCGACAGCTCAGCCGCCGGGGCCAGCTCCCGGACCACCCGCCCGGCCAGGCCGTGCGCCAGGTTGAGGTGGTGCACCGCGGCCAGCGCCGCCGCCGGCTCGGTACGCCCCGGCGCGTGCACCCCGGAGGCGTAACCCAGGTACGCCGAGCACCACGGCTCGTTCAGCGTGGTCCAGGTGTGCACCCGGTCGCCGAGCGCGGCGACGATCCCGGACGCGTACTCCTCGAAGCGCAGCGCGGTTTCCCGCACCGGCCAGCCGCCGGCGTCCTCCAACTCCTGTGGCAGGTCCCAGTGGTACATGGTGGCCACCGGGCGGATGCCGCGCTCCAGCAGCCCGTCGACCAGCCGGGAGTAGAAGTCCAGGCCGGCCTGGTTGAACCGCCCGGAGCCGCCCGGCTGCACCCGCGGCCAGGAGATCGAGAACCGGTACGCGTCGAGCCCGAGGTCGGCGATGTGCCCGAGGTCGTCGGCCCACCGGTGGTAGTGGTCGGCGGCCACGTCGCCGGTGTCGCCGTTCAGCGTCCGCCCCGGGGTGTGACTGTAGGTGTCCCAGATGGACGGCCCGCGCCCGTCCTCGGTGGCCGCGCCCTCGATCTGGTACGCCGCCGTCGCCGAACCCCAGACGAAACTCTCCGGGAATGTACGTTCCGTCATCGCCCCACCACCTCCGTACCGGCCACCACGCAGTCGTACGCCGACGAGGCGCCCGCCACCAACTCGGCGGTGGCCACCCCGTCGCGGAAGCTCACCTCGAACTCCGCGCCGGGGCCGTCCCCGGGTGCCGGTATCCGTACCCGTTGGCGTTGCCCCTGCGCCGGTGTGTAGAGCCGCAACTGCACGCCGTCCGCCCATTCGTAGTCGGGCCGGTCGGAGCGTGCCCCGAACGGGATGACCGCGCCCGGACGGGCGAGCACCGGCACGCTGTCGAACTCGTGCTTCTCGGTGACCCAGGCCGGGCCTGTGACCTGCGCGCCGGTGACCAGGTGCGTCCACGTGCCGGCGGGCACATAGTAGGTGACCTGACCGTCGGCGCTGAGCACCGGCGCGACCAGCACGTCGGAGCCGAGCATGTACTGCCGGTCCAACTGCGCTGCGGCGGGGTCGTCCGGGAACTCCAGGATCATCGGGCGCATCATGGGAATTCCGTCGCGGTGCGCCTCCTGCGCGGCGGCCGCCAGGTACGGCATCAGGCTGAGCTTGAGCCGGGTGAAGTGCCGCAGCACGTCCACGGCCTCCTCGTCGTACGCCCACGGCACCCGGTACGAGCCGGAGCCGTGCAGCCGGGAGTGCGACGAGAGCAGCCCGAAGGCGATCCACCGCTTGAACACGGCCGGGTCGGGGGTGCCCTCGAAACCGCCGATGTCATGGCTCCAGTAGCCGAAACCGGACGCCGCCAGGGACAGCCCGCCGCGCAGCGACTCGGCCATCGCCACGAACGTCGACTCGCAGTCGCCGCCCCAGTGCACCGGGAACTGCTGCCCGCCGGTGGTCGCCGAGCGGGCGAACACCACCGCCTCGCCCTTGCCGCGCTCGGCCTCAAGCAGTTCGAAGACCGCCTTGTTGTAGAGGTAGGAGTAGTAGTTGTGCATCCGCTGCGGGTCCGAGCCGTCGTGCCACACCACGTCGGTCGGGATGCGCTCACCGAAGTCGGTCTTGAAGCAGTCGACGCCCATGTCCAGCAGGACCTTGAGTTTGCCGGTGAACCACCGAACCGCGTCCGGGTTGGTGAAGTCGACAAGCGCCATGCCGGCCTGCCACTTGTCCCACTGCCACACCGAGCCGTCGGGGTTGCGGACCAGGTAGCCGGCCTGGCGCCCCTCCTCGAAGAGGTACGAACGCTGCGCGATGTACGGGTTGATCCAGACGCAGACCTTCAGGTCACGCTCGTGCAGCCGGCGCAGCATCCCCTCCGGGTCGGGGAACGTCGCCGGGTCCCAGACGAAGTCGACCCAGTGGAACTGGCGCATCCAGAAGCAGTCGAAGTGGAACACCGACAGCGGCAGACCCCGCTCGGCCATCCCGTCGACGAACTCGGTGACCGTCTTCTCGTCGTACGAGGTGGTGAACGACGTCGACAGCCACAGCCCGTACGACCAGGCGGGAACCCGGGCCGGTCGGCCGGTCAGCGCGGTGTAGCGGCGCAGCACGTCCTTCGGGGTGGGCCCGTCGATGACGTAGTAGGTGAGGGACTGGCCCTCCACGCTGAACTGCGTCTGCGTGACGACCTCCGAGCCGACCTCGAACGACACGTGCTCCGGGTGGTCCACGAAGACCCCGTAGCCGGCGCTGCTGAGATAGAACGGCACGTTCTTGTACGCCTGCTCGCTGGCCGTGCCACCGTCGGCGTTCCAGATGTCGACGGTCTGACCGTTCTTGACGAACGGGCCGAACCGCTCGCCCAGCCCGTACACCGTCTCGCCGACGCCGAGCGCGAGACGGTCGTGCACGTGCCGGCGGCCCTCGCCGTCGGTGACGATGCCGACGCTGCGCGCGGTGGACGCGGTGACCAGTCGGTCGCCGTGCAGGAACTCGACCCGCCAGCCGTCGATGAGCGCGACCCGGGCGGTCAACTCGCCGGTGGTGAGCGAGGCGGTGATCCCGGTGATGTCGACGGCGACCGGGAAGTCGTCGTCGGTGGTCAGACCGAAGTGCGGCTCGCGGGGCAGCCCACCGCTGTGGTGACCGATGGTTACCCCGACGATGCCGGGAGCGGGGGAGAAGAACCGGACCGTGACCACCGGCCGGTTGAGGGTGTCGCCCCGACCGGTGATCTGACCGGCCGGCGCGAAGACGGTGAAGCCACGGTCGTCCGGCTGCACGGATTCCACTGTGCCCGGGCGCAGGACGCTGACCCCCGGGCGCAGTTGCCAGTACCCGTCGGTGAACTTCACTTCTCGGCTCCTGCCGTGATGCCGCGCGCCAGAGTGCGCTGGAAGATGAGGAAGAAGAGGATGGCCGGCACCAGGCTGATCAACGCACCGGCGTTGGTCGTCGGGGCGTCCATCAGCCGGTCACCCTGCAACGACGCGATCGCGACCGGGATGGTCTGCGTCTGGTTGTCGATCAGCATGACCAGCGGGATGAGGAACTCGTTCCAGGTCCAGATGAAGAAGAAGATGAGCAGCACCGCGAGGGTGGGCCGCAGGTTGGGGAAGACCACCCGCCACAGCACCGTCCACTTGCCGGCGCCGTCCAGCGACGCGGCCTCCAGCAGCGAGCGCGGGAACGTGCCCAGCACCGAGGCGAGCAGGTACGTGCCGAACGCGCTCTGGATCACGGTGAAGATGATGATCACCGAGAGCTGGGTGTTGTAGAGGCCGACCTGCTTCGCCACGTAGTAGAGCGGGTAGATCAGCGCCTCCTGCGGAAGCATGTTCGCCAGCAGGAAGAGCCCCACGATCCAGAGCCGACCCCGAACCCGACCAATGCCCAGCGCGTACGCGTTGAGCAGGGAGACGGCGACGCCGAGCACCGCCACGGACCCGGCGATGAGCGTCGAGTTCCACAACTTCAGGGGGAAGTTAACCTCGGTCCAGTACGTCCGCAGGCCCCTGGTGTAGAACTCCGTCGGCCAGCTCAGCGGCCCGTTCGACGAGTAGTCCCCGGGCGACTTGAACGCGTTGAGCAGCATGAACAAGAACGGCACCAGCATGGCGAGCGCGGCGAGCGTGACCAGGACGAGCACGACCCAGCGGCCGACGCCGCGGTGGTGCCGATCCCGTACCGGCCGACGAGGCGCCGCCGATGCGGGGGTCGGAGTGAGCGTGACGGCCATGTCAGATCCCCCGGTCCCGGCGCTCGCTGCGGGCCTGCATCCAGATGAAGACCACAGCCACCACCACGATGATCAGTGTGAGCACGGTCGAGATCGCGGAGCCGTAGCCGACCTGGAGCTTCTTGAAGAAGGTGTAGTAGGCGAAGTAGGACGGCACATTCGTGGCGTTCTCCGGGCCGCCCCGGGTCAGGGCGAAGATCGGCCCGAACACCTTCAACGCGGCGATGGTGCAGGTCAGGGCCACCACGAACGTCTCCGGCCGGATCTGCGGCAGCGTGATGGCCCGGAACCGGTGCAGCCAGTTCGCGCCGTCGACCTCCGCTGCCTCGTACAGCTCGGGGTCGACCCGCTGCAACGCCGCCATGAAGACGACCACCGGGTAGCCGATCTGCACCCAGATCATCACCGCCATCACGGCCGGCAGCGCCGTGTCCGGGTCGCCGAGCCAGTCGTGTTGCAGCGCTCCCAGACCGACCGCGCCGAGCAGGCTGTTGAACGCGCCGTCGGGGCGCAGGATCCAGCCCCAGACGATGCCGGCCACCACGACGGGCAGCACCTGCGGGAGGTAGAACGCGGCCCGCAGGGCAGCGGCGGTGCGGGGCTTGAACCGGCGGCCGATGACGTCGAAGAGCACCGAGGCGAGCAGCAGCCCGAGCAGGGTGGGCACCACCACCATGGCGACGAGCATCCAGACGGTGTTGCGGAACGACGCCCAGAACACCTCGTCGTGCAGCAGTTGCCGGTAGTTGTCCAGCCCGATGAAGGTGGGGTCGCCAACCCCGGACCACTTGGTCAGCGACAGGTAACCGGTGCCGACCAGCGGCGCGCCGATGACCAGGACGAACAGCACCGCTCCGGGGAGCAGGTAGAGCCAGTACGCCGCATTGCGGCCGCGAGGAGCGCGGCGGGGTGCGGGAGGGGTTGGTGTCGCGGCCGGGGCGGCGACGGTCTCGGAGACTGCCATGGAAGATCCTTCCCGGTGGGGCGGGCGGACGCGCCGGTCGTACCGGTCGCGTCCGCCGCCCGCCGCGTCACTTGCCGGTGATCTCCTTGACGCCATCGGCGTACGGCTTGGCGATCGTGTCGAGCACCTGGTCGGGAGACTTCGACCCGTTGATCAGGGCCTGGAAGCCACCGACGAGCACGTCGTAGTAGCCGGGGACCGGCCAGTCCGGGTAGAACGCCAGGCCATCCTGCTTGCTCACCGTGTTGAAGTCCTCGATGAGCTTGCGGTCCTTCGCGTCGGTGATCTTCGCGGGGTCAGCGGCCACCGGTACGCCGCCGTTGTTGCCGATCAGGTCCTGGATCTCCGGACGCAGCGTGATGTCGATGAAGTCGTACGCCAGACTCTTGGCCTTGCTGCTCTCCGGGACCACCCACAGGTTGCCGGAGGAGCCGGCCTGCAGGGTGTTGCCGGGGAAGAGGAAGGTGTCCCAGTTGGCCTTCATCTCGGTCTTGAACCGGCCGTACCACCAGCTGCCCGAGACGATCATCGGGGTCTTGCCGCCGATGAACGCGGTGCCCATGTCCTCGGCCTTGAGGCTCGCCGAGTCCTTGGCGACGTAGCCCTTCTTCACCCAGTCGGCGAAGGTGTCCGCGCCGTACTTCAGCGGGTCGGCCTTGAAGTCGACGGGGTTCTTGTAGAGCTGGTAGTTGTCGACGAACGACCGGTCGGCCTTGGCCAGCGCCAACTGGTAGAAGAGCTGCCCGGCCGGGTACTCAGCGCCGGCCATGCCCAGCGGGGTGATGCCCTTGCCGACGAAGGTGTCCATCGCAGCGGTCATCTCGGCGAGGGTGGTCGGCACCTGCACGCCGTTCTGCTGGAACAGGTCCTTGTTGTAGTAGACCGTGACGTACTCGCCGTAGTTCGGCACACCGAACCAGTTGCCCGAGCCCATCACGCCCTTGTCGCTGTACCGGGCGGTGGTCTGGAGGCTGGGGCTGAGCTTGTCGGCCCAGCCGCGCTTGTCGGCCTCGGCGCTCAGGTCGGAGAGCAGGCCCTGGGAGGAGAGCAGGCCGGCCGTGGCGTTGCCCTTGTTGTACTCCATGATGTCCGGGCCCTCGGACGAGTTGATGATCATCCCGGCGTTCTGCTGGATCTGCTCGAACGCCTTGCGCTCGAAGCGCACCTCGACGCCCGGGTGCTCGGCCTTGAAGATCTCGATCGCCCGGTCCCAGGCGATGCCCATGGCGCTGTTGGCGCTCTCGTAGTGCCACAGCTTCAGGGTCTTGGCCCCGCTGTCGTCCCCACTGTCACCACCGCCGCAGGCGGCCACTGTGGTCGTCGCGGTCGCCGCCAGGGCGATTGCGGCGACGATCCGGCGGAATCGCTGCATTGCTATCCTCCTCGTTGAGTATCGAGCCCGGTACTTCACTGGGTCCGTCGTCGCGTTGCAGCGCGGCGGCGGGCCGTTTTTGCTGGTCAGCCCCCGACCGTCGGTAACGGTTCGGAGGTGGTCACTGTCGGTCGTCGTGGTCCAGAGGTGGTCACTGTCGATCGTCGTGGCGCGGCGGTCGATCCGCGGACCTCCAGCGCGCACGGCAGCAGTTGCTGGTGGCGCTCGTTGCCGGACCCGTCCAGGTGCCGCAACAACGCCTCGATCGCGATTCGGCCCAGGGCCGACCCGGGCGACGTCATCGCGGTCAACGCCGGTGTGGCCAGCTCGGCGACCTGCGGCGAGGTGACCATCGAGACGACCGAGACGTCGTCGGGCACCGACAGCCCGCGACCGGTCAACTCGCCGAGGATGCCGAAGATCGCCGTCTCGTTCATGGCCAGCACAGCGGTCAGCTCCGGCGCCTGCGCGAACGCGGCGGCCAGAGCGGCCCGGCCGCCGGCGGCGCTGTCCTCGGCGGGGATCATCACCGGTTCCAGGCCGTGCCCGGTCATGGCCGCCACGAACGTGTCCCGGGTACGGAGCGCGGGGCCGTAACCGCTGGCGAGGGTGGCGGCCGAGTGGTTGACGTACACGATGTGCCGGTGCCCCAGGCCGACCAGATGCTCGACGGCCTCCCGCACGGTCTGCTCGAAGTCGATATCGACGTACGAGAGCGCGTCGGCGTCCCCGGTGCGGCCGATCAGCACCAGCGGCACGCCGGCCTCCTGGAGCACGGTGACCCGCTCGTCGGCGAGCTGCACCTCCATCAGCACGACGCCGTCGAGCATCCGCTGGCTGGCCAGCCGCCGCAGGTCGTCGAGGTTGCCGCCGCCGATCGGGGAGAGCACCAGGTGGTAGCCGGCGACGCTGGCAGCGGCGGCGGCACCGGTGACGAACGCCGTCTCGGTCGCACCCAGGCCGCGCTCGTCCATGGGCATCAACAGGCCCAGGATTCGACTGCGCCGACTGGCCAGGCCGCGGGCCATCGCGTTGGGCTGGTAGTCGAGCTGAGCCATCGCGGCGAGGACCTTGGCCCGGGTGGCCTGCGAGATCGGCCGGGTGCCGGTGAGCACGTACGACACGGTGCTGACCGAGACCTGCGCGAGGCGGGCGACGTCGTGCATGGTGGCCATCGCGCACCTCCTCCAGCCCTCGTGTTCCAGCCCTCGTGGGACCGCGTCAGCCGTTGTGGGACAGCTCCCGAATGATCGTCGAAGCGCTTCGACGAAGCGGTTCGACAGACGCTAGGCCACCTGTTACGGCGTCGTCAATAGCTGATGTCGAAATGACGTCGGGAGCCTCCGACCCCGCCTTCGGCCCCAATCACGTCCGCCGTTCCCACCGCGCCCAGCCGTCCGCCGCCCGACCTGGCCGCCCGCCCAGGAACGGCTCGCCCCGCCCGCCCGGCTTGCTCGCCCCGCCCGGCTTGCCCGCCCGGCTCGCCCGCCCGGCTTGCTCGCTCGCCCGGCCCGCTCGCCCGCCCGGCCTGCGCGTTCCGCCCACCCGCCCGGCTTGCTCGCTCGCCCGCCCGCCGGCTCGCCCGCCCGCCGGCTCGCCCGCCCGCCGGCTCGCCCGCCCGCCGGCTCGCCCGCCCGCCGGCTCGCCCGCCCGCCGGCTCGCCGGCTCGCCCGCCCGCCGGCTCGCCCGCCCGCCGGCCCACCCGCCCGGCTCGCTCGCCCGCAAGATCGTGCTCGATCCAGGATCGAGTGGTGTCGGCGCGTCGGTGAGGCCACTCGATCCAGGATCGAGCACGATCTTGACGCGGGACGCGAGGACGCGAGGACGCGAGGACGCGAGGACGCGAGGACGCGAGGACGCGAGGACGCGAGGACGCGAGGACGCGAGGCGGAGCGCGAGGCGCGAGGCGCGCGGGGGCGGCAACAGTGCACGTGTGCGGCGGCCAGCTTGGGCAGCCGCAGCGTGCGTCAGGACTCCGGCACCCGCTCGTGTGGTGCCGGAGGCGACGATGGTGCCGCGCCGGTCATAAGTCGATGTTGAACCGCTGGAGCACCGACGGGGCGATCAGGCCGGCGGTGGCGAGCACCGACACCACGGTCAGGACGGTGCGCAGCACGACCACCTCGGCCTTGCTGCCGGTACGCAGCGCGATGCTGTTCGGCAGGCCGATCATCGTCCACATGCGGCGTCGGATCGGGATAGGCCAGAGGATCGGCACCCCGGCTTTAGTGATCATGTCGCCGAGGATGTGCACGAAGCAGCCCACCCCGACGGCCGTGCCGATCAGCGGGTAGCCCCGCCCGCCGGGCAGGTTGACGAAGGTGAACCAGGCCGCGCCGGCCGACGCGAGGGTCACGATCACCCAGCCGGCCCGCTCGGCCCAACGGTCGAACAGCCCGCGCAGGGCGAGGCCGAACATGAAGAACAGGATCGTGATCACCGCCCACTTGCCGTACGCGGCGCAGAGCGTGGTGGTGCCCCAGCCGACCAGCAGCGTGAACGGGATGGTGTGGGTCAGCGTCCGGTGCCCGTTGTTGCGGCGCGGATCCTTGCTGAGCTTCGTCGCGTAGTAGACGCCGAGGGAGATCTTCTCCATGACCTCGGCGACGAAGAGCGAGAAGACCCCGAACGTGCGGGCCACGGTGGCACCACCCTGGTTGCGGGTCACCTTGCCCGACAGGTCCAGGTCGGGAAAGAGCGCGCCACCCGCGCACACCGCGGTGCCCACCGCCAGTGCCAGCGGTGACTGCTGGTAGTCGGCGAACTGGTCCAGCGCCCAGGACCCGGCCAGCCATACCGCCGCGCCGGACAGCGCGTGCGACGGTCCCATCATCTCGGCTCACCCTCCCCAGGGATCTTGAGCGCCAAAGCTACGCCACTGTAGTCGGCGTCCGTGCCGCAGGGGCATCCGCCGAACCGTCTACAACGGACAGTGTCAGGGGGTGGGTGTGAAGCTCTGCCGGATCATCACGAAGTATGCCGCGTTGACCTGCCAGTCGAACTCTTTTGTCAACCACGAGACGGTGTACGCGCGCCCGGGCGAGGTGTTGGCGAGGAACCGGATGCTGTGCACCCGCTCGCTGGCGGCGTTCTCCCAACTGCACTCCCAGAGCGCGCCGCCGTCGAAGACGTCCAGCGCGGAGATGTCCACCTTCCGGTAGCCCGGCAATGCGTCGCCACCGACGAGCCGGATCTCCTCGGACCGCAGGTGCGCCACCGGATCCACCCGCGTCGGCCCCGCCTCGACGCTGAGCACCCGCGCCCCGCTCGGCTCCCGGAAGCAGGTCACCGCCCCCTCCGTCCAGCGAGCCCAGCCCACCGGCGCCGCGATCCGAAAACCAGCCGCGTCGTCGTGCCAGGTCCAGCCGTCCCGCAGCCGGTACCGCGAGTCGGCCGGCGGAGACACCGACGGCACCGGGGTGGCCGCCGGTGGCGGGACCGTCGCGCAGGCGAACGCGACAGGTCGGGTGGCGGTCGCGCCGCCCCCGGAACCCGACGGTGGCGTCCGCTCGTCGTGGCGGTTCACCAGTGCCGCCGTGACACCTCCGGCGATGAGCAGGACGGTGGCCGTGAACGCCCCGGCCAGGGCGATCAACTGTCCGCGCCTACCGCCCCGGCGGCCCGCCGGCCGGGCGGGCGGAGTCGGTGGGTCATCGGCCTGATCCGGGTGGTCGACCCAGGTGGGGGACGCGGACCGGGCCGCGTCGCGCACGGCTGCCACCGCCGCCGAGCGCGCCGGTTCGGTGGGCTGGTCGTGGCCCGCCGAGGCGGCGCGCAGCAGCGGCTCCACCTCGGCGGCGGTCAACCGCCGCCACGGGTCGCGCTGCAACAGGCCGGTGAGGGCGGGACGCAACGGCCCGGCGCGGCGCATCGGGTCCGGCGGTTCGACGGCCAGCGCGCTGAGCGTCGCCATCGCGCTGGATCTGGCGTACGGGGACTGCCCCTCGACCGTCGCGTAGAGGGTCGCGCCCAGCGACCACAGGTCGGTACGCGGGTCGGACACACCTTCGCGGGCGCGCTCCGGTGCGACGAACTGCGGTGAGCCGAAGACCATGCCCGGACCGGTCATCGCCCCGTCGCCACCGTCGAAAGTCGCCAGCCCGAAGTCTGTGAGCACCACCCGCCCGTCGTCGGCGACCAGCACGTTGTGCGGCTTGACGTCGCGGTGCAGCACACCGGCGGTGTGCGCGGCCCGCAACGCGGCGAGCACCGCCAACCCGATCCGCGCTGTACGTTGCGGACTCAACGGACCCTCGGCGCTGATGATCTGCTGCACCGACCGGGACGGCACGTACTCCATCACGATCCACGGGCTGTCCCGGTCGTGCACGACGTCGTAGATGCGTACGACATTGGGGTGGTTGAGCCGCGCGGCCGTGCGGGCCTCGCGCAGCGTCCGAAACCGTAGATCCGCGCGGTCGGACTCGGCCAGCCAGGACGGCGGCACGACCTCCTTCACCGCGACGTCGCGGTGCAACATCTCGTCGCGGGCCAGCCACACCCGGCCCATCCCGCCGATGCCGACCAGGTCGAGCAGCCGGTACCGACCCGCGATCAGCAACTGCTGCACGGTCGCGCCCCCTCGGTCACCCCGAGTTACACGATAACCACCGATGCGGGATTTCTCATCCGCTGAGCGGCCTCGATCCATGTCGGACAGGGGCTCAGCCACGGCCGTCCGGCGCAGGTCAGGGGGGTGGTCGGAAACTGTTTCGCACCGTTGTCCAGTCCGCGCCGGCGGCCGTCCAGTCCCTGTCGTCGGTGATCCAGCCCAGGGTCCAGCGTTTGGTCCCGACCACCTGCTGCCGTGCGTGCAGCATTCCGCCGTGCGGGGTCCGCCACCGGCACTCCCACTCCGCGCCCGCGCCGGTGAGGGCGAGCCGAATCTCGTCGTACCCCACCAGGGCCCCGGCCGTGGCCGCCGCGTCGCGCAACGCGCGCAGCCGGGTCAGCGGGTCGGACGCGCCACCCTCGGTGACGCTGAAGGCCCGGCCGGTCGCCGGGTCCTGGAAGCAGGCCGCGGCGCCGTCGCGGGAGTAGCGCCAGGTCGCCGGTACGGAGACCCGGAAGCCAGCGGTGTCGGCGTGCCAGACCCAGCCGGGCGGAGGCCGCAACCGCTCGCCTCGTGGCGGCGATGCGGCCGGCACCGGCGCGCCGACGATGTCCGGGCGCACGCAGGCAAATGGCGGAGGGGCGATGTCCCGACCGTCCGGCGGCGGGAGGGGCCATCCCCGGGCGTCCCCGGGCGGCGGCCCGTCACCGTACGGCCCGTCGCGGTCGCCGGGCAGATGGTCCGGCGTCGACGCGGTGGGTTGGGCGGCGGTGTCGCTCGGGCCGTCGCCGTCGAACGCCAGCGCGGTGCCGATGCCGGCTGCGGCCGCTACCAGCAGCGCGGTGACGACGAGGGTGGCCCGGCGTGCCGTGGACCGCCCTCCCGATCGGGCGGGCATCGCGGCCGGTGCGGGGGAGGCCACCTCCGCCCGAGACACGCCACCCGGGCCGGCGTCGGCCGGCCGGGCATCGGCCGCGCGGGTGTCGGCCGGGCTGGTGTCGGCCGCGCTGGTTTTGCCCGAACGGGTGTCGTCCGGGCTGGTGTCCGCCGGACGGGCGCCGGATGCGTCGGGCTCGGGCAACGGGATGGTGGGGTCCCAGCCGGCCACGTCCTCCGGCCATGGCGTCGAGTCGGCCGGGGCCGCCTGCGCCGGGGCCGCCTGCGCCGGGGGTGTGCGGCCGGTCGCGGCGGCGGTGAGCAGCTCGTGGGCCTCGTCGTGGCCGAGGCGTTGGCGCGGGTCGCGGCGCAGCAGCCCGGCGAGGACCGGCGCGAGCGGCCCGGCGTGCGGTGCCGGGTCCGGCGGACCGGCGGCCAACGCGCTGAGCGTGGCCATCGCGTTGCTGCGGGCGTACGGGGAGCGGCCCTCAACAGCGGCGTGCAGGGTGGCGCCGAGTGACCACAGGTCGGCTGCCACGGTGGACACGCCTTCCGCGGCGCGCTCCGGGGCGACGTACTGCGGGGAGCCGACCACCATTCCGGGGCGGGTCATCGCGCC
Organism: Micromonospora sp. NPDC047527; assembly: GCF_040643015.1. Classification (NCBI taxonomy): domain Bacteria; kingdom Bacillati; phylum Actinomycetota; class Actinomycetes; order Micromonosporales; family Micromonosporaceae; genus Micromonospora; species Micromonospora sp. NPDC047527. The sequence continues at coordinate 102,866 of NZ_JBEYTK010000011.1, forward strand.
GTCGCCGCCGTCGAAGGTGGCCAGCCCGAAGTCGGTGAGCATCACCCGCCCGTCGTGGGCCATGAGCACGTTCTGCGGTTTGACGTCGCGGTGCAGCACCCCGGCGGCGTGCGCGGCCCGCAGCGCGTCGAGCAGGGCCAGGCCGATTCGGGCGGCGCGGGCCGGCTCCAGCGGCCCTTCGCCGTCGAGGACGTCCTGCAGGGTGCGCGAGGGGACGTACTCCATCACGATCCACGGGCTGCCCTCGACCGGGACGACGTCGTAGAGCCGGACCACGGCGGGGTGGTTGAGCCGGGCCGCGGTGCGCGCCTCCCGCAGGGTGCGCGAGCGCACCTCGGCCCGATCGTGGTCGGTCAGCCACGTCGGCGGGACGACCTCCTTGACGGCGACGTCGCGGTGCAGCATCTCGTCGCGGGCTCGCCACACCCGACCCATGCCTCCGCGACCCACCAGGTCGAGCAGCCGGTACCGACCAGCGATCAGCACCTGCGCACGCTCCTCCTCAGCCGCTGTCCGGGCTACACCCTAACCAGCGGATCGGAAGTCACCTATAGGTCATTTGACGTAGAACTCAGCATGCGGCGTGGTCGACGGCGGCGAGCAGATTGCCCTCCGGGACGGCGATCCGGCTACGGCCACCCGCCAGTCGGGCGACGGCGCGTCGGGCTTGCAGCGGACCATGCTCGCGGCGGGCGGTGGCGTAGCTGTTGGCGGTGCGGGCCGCGATGGCGGCCCAGCCGTACCGCTCGCCGACCATGGCGCGGGCGCGTCGGGCCATCCGCCTGGCGAAGACCTCGTCGCCGAGGAGTTGACCGACCGCGCCGGCGAGGGCGTCCGGGTCGCTGTGCGGAAACGTCACTCCCGTCACGCCGGGCTCGACGATCTCGGCGAGACCGCCGGTGCGGGCCACCGCCAGTGGTGCTCCAGCGGCCGCCGCCTCCAGCGCCACCATGCCGAACGGTTCGTAGAGGCTGGGAACCACTGTCGCGTCGGTGGCGCCCAGCACCGCCGGCAGTTGGGTGGCGTCGAGGAAACCGGTGAAGCTGACGGTCGCGTTGAGCGCCAGGCGGCGAGCCTCGGCCTCCAACTCGGCGCGGTAGGGACCGTCGCCGGCGATCACCACCCGCAGCCCGGGGTGCCGCTCGCGCAGCCGGGGAACCGCGTGCACGAGGTGCTGCACACCCTTCTCGTAGACGAGCCTTCCGGCGTACCCGACCAGGGGGCCGTCCGCGGCGAACCGGGCCCGGGCCGACGCGACCGCGCGCGGCCGGGCACGCCAGGCCCGGTCGTCGACCCCGTTGGGCACCACGTCGACCTGCTCGGCCGGTACGTCGAAGAGCGCGCCCACCTGGTCGCGCATGTAACCCGAGCAGGTGATCACCCGGGTGGAGGAGCCGGTGAGCCAGTGCTCGACGCCGTGGATGGTGCGGTTCATCTCGTCGGGCAGCCAGCCCTGGTGCCGACCCGCCTCGGTGGCGTGCATGGTCGTGACCAGCGGCAGGTCCAGGTGTTCGGAGAGGGTGATGGCGGTGTGGGCGACGAGCCAGTCGTGGGCGTGGATGACGTCGTAGGTGCCGGCCTCGGTGGCGCGCAGCGCGGTGCGGGTGAGGGTGTGGTTGAAGGCCATGGTCCAGGCCAGGAGGCTGTTGGTGGCGAGGGGGAAGGTGACGGGGTCCTCGGGGGCGCGCAGGACGCGGACGCCGTCGGCGTACTCCTCAAGGGGTGCGCCCTCGGCGTGGCGGGTGACGACGGTGACGTCGTGGCCGGCGTTGGCGAGCGCGACGGAGAGGGCGTGGACGTGTCGGCCGAGGCCGCCGACGAGCACCGGCGGGTACTCCCAGGAGAGCACCAGCACCCGCAGGCGTCTGGCGGGGTGGATGTCGATCACGTGGGCGTCGGGTGACATGGCGGCCCCCTTTGAGTTGTCCCCGGGCGCGCGCCGACCGGCACCGAGCCGGTGCCGCCGTCGCGTCTGGATCGGGCCCCATCCTGCCGGGACCGAGATAACCAGCGGAGACACCGCCGTTGCGGTCATGTAAAGCGCTACTGGCCCTTTCGGCGCACCCGCAGCAGCTCGGCGACCGACCATGCCTGGAACGGGCAGCCGGTCGCGGCGTGCGGCGCGAGGCCGTCGGCTGTCTCGCTTACCGAGCCTAACCCATATTCGGTCAGATGAGCCTCAATACTGACCAATACGTCAGCGACCGACATCTTGCCCCTGCGGCACGCGTCCACGTACGGGCCGAGCAGCCACGGCCACACCGTGCCCTGGTGGTAGCCGCCGTCGCGCTCGGCCGGGCCACCCCGGTGCCGGCCCACGAACTCCGGCGAATCCGGGGCGAGACTGCGCGGTCCGAGTGGGGTGAGCAGCCCGGCCGCGACCCGGCGCAGCGTCGGCTCGTCCGGCTCCAGCGGCGCGAACGGCAGCGACCAGGCCAGCAGCTGATTGGGGCGCAGCGCGTCGTCGTCGTGCAGGGCGGCACCACCCAGCGGGTACGCGGGCGCGGGCGCGTCCAGCACGTCGTGCAGCCAGCCGGTCGGCGCCGGGAAGCGCTCCCGGAACGAGGCGGTCGCCTGCCCGTGCCGCCGCCACAGGTCGGCCGCGTCCCGCCCGGCCAGCTCGGTCAGCTCGGCGAGCCCGGCCAGCCCGTTGATCCACAGCGCGTTGACCTCGACCGGCTTGCCGGTACGCGGAGTGACCGGCACCCCGTACACGCGGGCGTCCATCCAGGTGAGCGCGGTGCCGGGGGCACCCTGGCTCAGCAGCCCGTCGGCCGGGTCGACGGCGATGCCGTAGCGGGTGCCTGCCACGTGGGCGTCGACGACCCCACGCAGCGCGGGCAGCAATTCGTCGCCGAGGTCGGTGTCGCCGGTGACGGTGACGTGCCGGCTCACCGCGTGCAGGAACCACAGAGTGCCGTCGACCGTGTTGTACTCCACCCGACCGGTGTCGGCCGTGTTGGCGAGCATTCCCTCGGAGAGCGTCGCCGCGTACGACCGCAGCAGCGCCCTTCCCAGGTCGGCGCGATTGGTGCAGAGGAACAACCCCTCGTACGAGATCATCGTGTCCCGGGACCAGGCGCCGAACCACGGGTATCCGGCGACCACGTCCACCGCCGCGTGGTTGGTTCGCACCACGAACGCGTCGGCGGCCAGCGCCAGGGTGGCCTCCACGTCGTCGGCAGGCTTCGCGGTCGCCACCACCTGCCGGTTGCGCCGTCGGGCGGTCGCCACGATCTGCTCCGCCGACATTGGCTCCAGGTCGAGTGGAGCGGTCCAGGCCCGTACCGAGACCGTGTCTCCGGGTCGCTCCAACTCGCCGACGAAGCGCCCCGCGTACCAGACGTCCTCGTCCGGCTGTAGACCCCGGGAGGCTTCCTCCCGGTGGTGCACGCCCAGCCACCACTGCCCCTCCGGTGCCCAGCCCGGGCCGGCGAGCCGGTACGCGCCCTCGACCACCGCGCCGTCGGCCACCGCCTCGACCTGCGGCGTCGGACCGTCGGCCCGCCGCTCGCCGTGCGCGTCGCGCCAGGTGCAGGCGGCGGAGAGCTCCAGCCGGACCGGCCCGCCGGCGATCAACCGGTGCACCACCGCCACGCAGGAGCGGCCGGGCAGCATGGCCAACTCCCGCTCGATCACGACGCCGCCGATCCGCCACCGCCACCGGGGCAGGCCGTCGACCAACTCGAAGCGTTCCAGCAACTCGAAGCCGCGCGGGTCGACGTCACCGGAGGCCCACTCGTGCGCGCCGAGCCGAACCCGCGCGCCCGACGGCAGGGTGACCGCCGGATCGAGACTGGTCAGTCCCACTCGGCGGGACGCCGGGGTTTCACCCGGCACCACCAGCAGACCGTGGTAGCGGCGGGTCCGCAGCCCGGAGACCGTGCCCATCGCGTACCCGCCGAGACCGTCGGGCACCAGCCACTCCCGGCTGGAGGCGCTTGCCAGATCGCCGCAGACCTGCGGGCCGAAGCGAATGTCGATCAACTTTCCTCCACCGGCGGCGAGGTGTAACACGCCACGACGAGAATGGCCGCTGTGGTCAAGTACCGTGACGGCGTCAAGGATGTGTACGTGATCACTGACCGATCGTCCTCCGACGCCTCGCCACCCGACGCTGAGCGGCTCCGGCTCGCCCAGGCCGACTCGGGGGAGCAGGACTGGCGCGCATGGGGTCCCTATCTGTCCGAACGGGCGTGGGGGACGGTACGGGAGGACTACAGCGAGCACGGTACGGCCTGGGACTACTTCCCGCACGACCATGCGCGGTCCAGAGCCTACCGGTGGAATGAAGACGGGATGGCCGGCGTCTGCGACGACCGGCAGACCTTCGCCTTCGCCCTGGCGCTGTGGAACGGCAAGGACCCCATCCTCAAGGAGCGGATGTTCGGCCTGGGCGGTGACAGCGGCAACCACGGCGAGGACGCCAAGGAGTACTGGTGGTATCTCGACAGCACTCCGACGCACTCCTGGATGCGCTGGCGCTACCACTACCCGCAGGCCGCCTTCCCGTACGACGAACTCGTCGCGGTGAACGCGCTGCGCGGCCGGGACGACACCGAGTACGAGTTGGTGGACACCGGGATCTTCGACCAGGACCGGTACTGGGCGGTGACCGTCGACTACGCCAAGGCGTCGCCGACCGACCTGTGCATGGTGGTGACCGTGGCCAACCGGGGCGACCGGGCGGCGACCCTGCACGTGCTGCCCACGCTGTGGTTCCGCAACACGTGGGCCTGGGGTCTGCCCGGCGGTGACCGGATCCCCCGGCTGACCGGCGACGGCACCCGGCTCGTCGGCGAGCACCGGGTGCTGGGCCAACTGCTGCTGGAGGGCGACGGCGGCCCGGTGCCGCTGCTCTGCGACAACGACACCAACGCCGAGCGGCTCTGGGGGCTGCCCGGCCGCTCGGCGTACCCGAAGGACGGCATCAACGACCACGTGGTCAACGGCGCGGACACCGTCAACCCGGCCCGGGAGGGCACCAAGGGGGCGCTGCACTACGTCCTCGACGTGCCGGCCGGCGGGCAGCGCCAGATCCGGCTGCGGCTGACCCGTACCGCCTCGCCACCGGCGGCGGCCCCGCCGCCCCCGGCCGACCTGCGCGACGGCTTCGAGGCCGTGGTGTGGGCGCGGCGGGCCGAGGCGAACCGCTTCTTCGCCAGCGTGATCCCGCCGGCCGCCACCGCCGACGAGGCACTGGTGGCCCGGCAGGCCATCGCCGGGCTGATGTGGGGCAAGCAGTTCTACCACTTCGACGTCAAGCGCTGGCTGGACGGCGATCCGGGCTCCACGCCGCCGCCCGCCGGCCGCCGACACGGGCGCAACAGCGCCTGGTGGCACATGACCAGCTTCGACGTGATCTCCATGCCCGACCCCTGGGAATATCCCTGGTACGCCGCGTGGGATCTCGCCTTCCACTGCGTGAGCATCGCCCGGGTCGACCCGGGCTTCGCCAAGGAGCAGCTTCTGCTCCTGCTGCGCGAGTGGTACCTGCACCCCAACGGGCAGATCCCGGCGTACGAGTGGGCCTTCGGCGATGTGAACCCGCCGGTGCACGCCTGGGCGGCGCTCAAGGTGTTCGAGATCGACGGCGGCGGGGACTACGAGTTCCTGGCCCGGGTGATGCACAAGCTGCTGCTCAACTTCACCTGGTGGGTCAACCGCAAGGACACCGGCGGCAACAACGTCTTCGAGGGCGGCTTCCTCGGGCTGGACAACGTCGGGCCGTTCGACCGCTCGGCGGCGCTGCCGGTGGCCGGTGTGCTGGAGCAGTCCGACGGCACCGGCTGGATGGCCATGTACGCCCTCAACCTGCTGGACATCGCGATCGTGCTCGCCGAACACGACCGCACCTGGGTGGACACCGCTACCAAGTTCTTCGAGCACTTCGCGTACATCGCCGCCGCCGCGTACGAGCAGGGGCTCTGGGACGACGAGGACGCCTTCTTCTACGACGTGCTGCGCCTCGCCGACGGCACGAAGGTGCCGCTGAAGGTCCGCTCGGTGGTCGGGCTGCTGCCGCTGGCCGCCACCACCCGGCTCACCGCCAAGACCCTGCACCGGTTGCCGGAGTTGGGCGCGCGGTTGCGCTGGTTCCTCACCAACCGGCCGGAGTACGCCCAGGTGATCGGCACCCGCCGGCTCGGCCCGGATGGGCGGCAGCAGCGGCTGCTGTCCATGGTCGGCCCGGAACAGGTGGTTCGACTGCTCGCCCGGATGCTCGACAGCGACGAGTTCCTGTCGGAGTTCGGCCTGCGTACGCTGTCCCGCGCGCACCTGGACAAGCCGTTCTCGGTCACCCTGGGCGGGCAGGAGTTCTCCGTCGGCTACGAGCCGGCCGAGTCGACAAGCGGACTGTTCGGCGGCAACTCGAACTGGCGCGGCCCGATCTGGATGCCGACGAACTTCCTGCTGATCAGCGCGCTGCGCGACTACGCGGCGTTCTTCGGCGACGACCTCCAGGTGGAGTATCCGACCCGCTCCGGGGTGAAGCGGTCGCTGGACGAGATCGCCGACGACCTCTCGGCCCGGCTGATCTCGCTCTTCACCCAGGACGACTGGGGCCGCCGGCCGATCTACGGCGCGGCGCGCCTGTTCCAGACCCACCCGGACTGGCGGGACCTGATCGCCTTCCCGGAGTACTTCCACGGCGACAACGGGGCCGGCCTGGGCGCCTGGCACCAGACCGGCTGGACGGCCCTGGTGGCCGACCTGATCCTCACCCTGCGCCGCTAACCCAGCCCAGCCCAGCCCAGCCCAGCCCCGCCCCTGCGCGGGGCGCGGGGCGTGAGCGCGGGGGTGGCGGTGGTCAGGCGGTGACCAGGCCGATGTACCGGACGGCGGGTCCTCGATCGCGCTCGATCCTTGTTGTAGTGGTGTCCCCGGTGCGGGAAGCGACTAGATCCTGGATCGAGCGCGATCATGCTGGGGTGCCGTTTCGGTGGTCAGCCGCCGAATGGCTCGGGCCCGAGTCGACCCCAGGCCACGAAGGCGGCCACAGCGAGGTAGACCAGATTCAACACGATGAACTTCGCTTCGCCGTGGCGCAGGTGGGTGATCATCGCGCCGACCATCAGCAGGACCCAGCAGATGGCGGTCACCGGCACCAGCACCGGTGCGATGTCCAGCACGGCGGGCAGGATCAGGCCGACCGCAGCCAGGAGTTCGAGGACCCCGAGGGTCTTGACTAAGCCCACGCTGGCGTCGTCGGTCCACCCTCCGCCGTTGGTCGCCGCCAACTTCTGCTTGGGTACGAACGTCTTGGTGACGCCGCCGAGCAGGGCGATCGCGGCCAACAGTCCGGCCGCGATCCACAGAGCCAGGTTCATGGGATTCCTCCGTCTCGGGTCGAACACGAGACACCGCCGGCCCGCTCGCTGTGACAGATCGCCGGATGAGGCGGCCCACGGCTGCTTGGTGTCACAGACGGCGCGGCACCGGCCCGGCCCGGCCCGGAAAAGATCACGCGTGCCGGGCGGGGCTTGAGTAGCGTTGTCGGACGTGATCGATCTTGTCGAGCGGCGTAACGTCCTCGCCGTTGTGGTCGGGTCGCGGGCGTATGGGCTGCACGGCCCGGATTCCGACTACGACCGGCGTGGTGTGTACGCGGCGCCGACCCGCGCCTTCTGGCACCTGGACAAGCCGCCCACCCACCTCGACGGGCCGGCGGTGGAGCAGTTCTCCTGGGAGTTCGAGCGCTTCTGCGTGCTCGCTTTGCAGGGCAACCCGACGGTTCTGGAGGTGCTCTGGTCCCCGCTGATCGAGACGATCACCGCGGACGGGGAAGAGTTGCTGGCGGCGCGGCGGGTGTTCCTGTCGCGCCGGGTCGCCGAGACGTACGGCGGTTATGCCCGGGACCAGCTCAACCGGGTGGCGGCCCGCCGGCAGCGCACCGGGGAGACGAATCACAAGCAGGCGATGCACATGATCCGGCTGCTGGTCGCCGGGGCGCATGTGCTGCGTACCGGGGAGGTCCTGGTCGACGTGCGGCACCTGCGCGACCGGCTGCTCGCGGTGCGCCGCGGTGAGCTGGAGTGGGACGCGGTCACCGCCTGGGCGGCGGACCTGTTCGCCGAGCTTGCCGACGCCGCCGCCACCACCGCGCTGCCGGCGCAGCCCGACCGGGAAGCCGTGGACCGGCTGCTCATCGCCGTACGGGAGAGGAACCTGTCGTGACCATCGAGGTGCTGTCGTAGGCGGGCGTGGTGTCAGGACCCTCGCCCGTGTTCAATGGCGCGTTATGGAGTGGACCGTGCCAATCGCCGTCGTGTTGTCGCTCGTGCTCGTGTTCCTGGTCGCCGGCGGTGGTCGTCGTTCCGACGCGGATCAGCTGGCTCGCAGGCTCGCCGTCGTCGAGCGCAAGCTGGATCTGATCATGGCGCACCTCGACATCCGCGAGCCGGAGCCCGAGGCCCCCGGAGCGGTCCTGCAAGAGCTTCTCGCCGGCCGCAAGATCCAGGCCATCAAGGCGTACCGCGAGGCGACCGGTGTCGGTTTGCGGGAGGCGAAGGACGCCGTCGAGTTGCTCGCCCGGCAGCGCGGCCTGGGCTGACCGTGAGGGTGGCGGGGTCGGTTCAGCGGTCGGGCTGGCGGGGGCGCAAGCCGTTGAGGGCTGTGGTGACGACACGGTCGGCGTACTCGGCGGTGAGCGGCCCGCCCCGGTGCAGCCAGCGGTTGAGCAGGGGCCCCCAGATCATCTCCACGGCCACGTCGAGGTCGAGGTCCTCGGCGAGTTGCCCCGCCCGCTGAGCACTGCGCAGCCGTTGCCGCTTGGCTTCCTTCAACGGCCCGTCCAACCGTTCGACGTAGACGGCGGCCAGGTCGGGATCGTGCGCGATCTCGGTGGCCAACGCCCGCATCGGCTGGTCGTAACGGGGATCGTTCAGCTCGTCGACGGTGGCGCGTAGCACCGTGCTCAGGTCGGCTTCCAGGTCGCCGGTGTCGGGCAGGACCGGCGGCTCGCCCTCGCTGGCGCTGAGCAGGAGAAAGGCGTCGAAGATGACGGCGCCCTTGGACGGCCACCAGCGGTAGATGGTCTGCTTGCCGACGCCGGCGCGCGAGGCGATGCCCTCGATGCTGAGTTTGGCGTACCCGACCTCCCGGAGCAGGTCGAACGCCGCCGTCAGGATGGCCTGCCGCGAGGCTTCTTTCCGGCGAGCCGCGTTGGGCGCGGCTCGGTGCTGCGTCGACATGCGGCGACGATAGCAGACACGAGACGGACCGTATCGTCTTGACTGGTGCGTCAGAGGCGCCCTAACCTCATCCGTAGCGAGACGGACCGTCTCGTCTCTGTTGAGGGATGGAGATCGACCGTGCGCGCACCACGTACCTGGTTCATCACCGGCGCCAGCCGCGGTCTGGGCCGCGCCTTCACCACCGCCGCGCTCGAACGCGGTGACCGAGTGGTCGCTGCCGCCCGCACGGTCGCCGCAGGCGACTTCGACGAGCGCCACGGTGACCGACTGCTCGCCCTGCCGCTCGACGTGACCGACCGCGCGGCGGTCTTCGCCGCCGTGGCCACCGCGGTCGAGCACTTCGGACAGCTCGACATCGTCGTCAACAACGCCGGCGCCATGTCCCTGGGCATGCTCGAAGAGTTCACCGAGGCCCAGGCGCGGGCCCAGTTCGAGGTGAATGTGTTCGGCGCGCTCTGGGTCAGCCAGGCCGCGCTGCCGCACCTGCGCGCCCGGCGGGCCGGCCACATCGTGCAGATCTCCAGCATCGCCGCACTCGGTGGCTTCCCGAGCACCGGAATGTACAGCGCGAGCAAGTTCGCGCTGGAGGGCATGAGCGAGGCGCTGGCGATGGAGGCGGCGACCTTCGGCATCACGGTCAGCATCGTGCAGCCCGGCGGCTACTGGACCGACCTCTACACCAGCATGACCTCCACCAGCCCGATGGAGGAATACCGTCCACTGCGCACCGAACTGGAGCGGCAGTGGACCGAAGGCTCGATCGACAGTGACCCCCGGCTGGCCGCCGAGGCGCTGCTGAAACTGGTCGACAGCGACGAGCCGCCGCTGCGGCTCCTGCTCGGCAGCATGGTGTACGACCTGGCGTTCGACATCTCACGCCGCCGGATGGACACCTGGGCGGGCTGGGAGCAGGTCAGCCGAACCGCCGAGCACGCCGTCCCGGCCCCCGGGTAGCCCACACTGACAACCCGTCGGCGACGCCACGACACCAGTCACCAATCCGTCACCGCACCACCACGCACCGTCTCGCCGACTTACGCTCGTGGGCGTGTCCGCACCCACCGAAGGCGCCACCGAAGAGGCCCGGCGTGACCTGATCGTCGGGCTCGCGCGGGAGTTGGCCGAGGCCGAGGGCTGGGCGGAGATGAGCACCCGGAGGCTCGCCGAGCGGGCAGCGATCGACCTCGGGGAGGTCTACCGGCACTTCGCGGATCTGGAGGCGCTGCTCGCCGCCGTCGCCGCATGCGCCCTCGTCGACCTGGCCGCCGATCTGGCGGAGGCGCACGCGGAAGCCACCGGCAGTCCCGAGGGGGCCTGGCCGGCCGTCGCGACCGCGTACCTCGACTTCGCGTACACGAATCCGGAGGTCTATGACGCGATGCTCGCGATGACCCCCGACCTCGCCCTCGGCGTGGATGGTGTGCCGGCCGCGCCGCGGGCGGTCTTCGCCGAGCTGCGGGCGGCCCTCGCCCCGCTGGCCGAGGGGCGGGACCCGGACACCCTCGCCGAGGTGGGCTGGAGTCTGCTGCACGGCGTGGTGATGCTCACCCGGGGTGGCCGCCTGCGACCCGAAGGGCAGGAGGAGCGGGAGGTGATGATCGCGGAGAGGCTGCTGCGGTGGCCGTGACGGCGGGCGGAAAGTCGCTGGGTCCGCTGGTCATGACGCCCTAGAGTTCCGGATCGTCAACGGAGTCCATCACGGGAGGTGGCGGCATGACGGACGCGATGGCTCGACGGCAGGCGCAGGTGCTGGTCTTCGACGCGGACGACACCCTCTGGGAGAACAACGTCGTCTTCGAGCGGGTGATCGACGACTTCCTCGGGTGGCTCGACCACCCCACCCTGGACCGGGCGGAGATCCGGGCGATCCTCGACGACATCGAGCGGGCCAACGCGGTCGCGCACGGGTACGGCAGCAAGGTCTTCCTGCGCAGCCTGGGGGACTGCCTGGCACGGCTGCGCGAACGGCCGGCCACCGACGCCGAGCGCCAGGACATCGACCGGCTGGCCCTGGCGCTGGTGGAGCACCGGGTGGAGCTGATGCCCGGTGTGGCCGAGGCGCTCGACGAGCTGGCCGGCCGGCACGAGCTGCTTCTGTTGACCAAGGGTGAGCGGGAGGAACAGCAGCGCAAGCTGGACGCGTGCGGGCTGCTGCACCACTTCCGGGCCGCGCACATCGTCGCCGAGAAGAAGGTCGACACGTACCGGTGGCTGATCCGGGAGCACGGCTTCGACCCGGCCGGCGCGTGGATGATCGGCAATTCCCCGAAGTCGGACATCCTGCCGGCCCGGGCGGCCGGACTGAACGCCGTGTTCATTCCGAACGAGAACACCTGGGTGCTGGAGGACGACGAACTGGACCCGACCGATTCCGGCGTGCTGCGGCTGGCGGAGTTCCGCGACCTGCTACGGCACTTCTGACCGATCCGCCGGCTGCGCGACCAGGTCGGCCCCGGAGCCCGAACAGCGCCAGCGATCATGGGTGCGTTACGCCGACGTGCCGCTTTTCCCCCTTGAGATCAGTCACGCCACCCGTGGCCCGGCATCGCTTGGCCGGCCGTCGCGGCCCGCCTAGCCTGGGCCGGCGCTCACGGTCCTTTGGGGTGTGCCGGGGGCGTACCGGCGGCCGGCGGGTGAGCACCGTGGAGCTGAGTGCGCAGCGGTCGGCTCTCTCCGTCGAGCCGCGAGGCGTCGTGCCACGTCCGCGACGGGTGCCGGAGCTGTCCGCTTCCTGCCGGTCCGCCGGGGGTCAGGGCCGGGTAGTTGCGGACCCGGCCCTGACCACGCCCCGCTCGGCCCGACGTTCGGCGACACCGTCCGTACGCGCTGACGGGCATCGGCGCCGGGCTCAGGAGGTCGCGCCGCCGCGAACGATCGCCACGGCCACCCGGCAGAACTCGTTCATGTCCGGGTTGAAGCCGGCCGCGATGTCGGGATGCAGCCCGGAGCGGGTCTCGTCCAGGAGCCGCTGGCAGACCTGCTCGACCGGTTCGCCGGCGTAGCCGGCGCGGACCCGGTCGGTGGCCGCCTGGAGCGCCGAGGTCAGCTGGTCCTCCAGCGGCCCGCGCAACTTCTGCTGCACGCTGTCGAGCCCGCGTGGGTCGAGCGTGACATGTGGCTCCGACATCGGTGCTCCCTTCGTCGGCGTCCGCGATACCCCACCGCGGCCGTCGGTCAAACGCCGGTTGGTACGGCGGTGACCCGCACCTGGTACGAGAATTCCTCCGCCGGCTCCTCCTGGTACGACAAACGGCGGATCTGCCGGTCGTCGTCGTAGAGCGCGACGTCCACCAGGACGCCCAGGTGCGCCAGGCCGATGTTCGACACGCGCTTCTTGTCCTGCAACACGGCGCAGACGCCGCCGAGCAGGGTGCTGGCATCGGCCGTACGGTGCCCGGGAGGGCAACGAAGGACCAGGTCCACCTCGATCGGCCCGGGCAACGGCGTCCAGCCGGTGCGCTGGGCCGCTTGCAGGGCGGCCTGGAGCAGGGTGCGGACCCTCGTCGCCTGCCGATGCCCGGCGGCGAAGATGGACAACGCTTCGGTCTTGACCGGTGGCAGGCCGCTCACCTCGAATGTCAGGGCGAGAGCGCGGGTGTCCTGCACGACGGCACCTCCTCGTTGGGACGATCCTGCCGAACCGGTGCGGCGGCGGTGGGATGTTCCCGCGATAACCAACCGATCGGGCAGGCTGGGGTCGGCCGAGGCGTGTCGACGGCGGCGGCGAACGCGCCGGCTGCGGCGCTAGGGAAAACGCTAGTCGACGCTGCCCGCGCTGGGTAGTCGGCCGCTCACCCGATGGGCCGTGGCGCGAAGGCGCAGAACTCGTTGCCCTCCGGGTCGGCCAGCACCCACCACCAGTGCGCCTCGTCCAGCGGCTCGTGCAGCAGCGTCGCCCCGGCCGCGATCAGCGCCATCGGTTCCGGCTCGACCAACTCGACGTCCCAGTGCATCCGGTTCTTGACCGTCTTGGGCTCGGGCACCCCGTCGAACACCCATCGCTCCCAGGGGAACCCGGCCGCGCCGACCACCGAGGCGCTGCCCGAGCCGTGCTTGACGGTGCCGCCGAGCACGCCGGCCCACCAGGTCGCCTGGGCGGCCGGGTCGGTCGAGGCCACGACCAGTGCGAACGGACCCGGTCGAGTGTCCTCGTGGGCTCCGAACGCGCAGAACGCGTTGCCCTCCGGGTCGTCCAGGACCCACCAGGCTGCGTCGCCGGCCGGTTCGCGGACCAGCCGGGCGCCGGCCGCGAGCAGCGCCGCCGGGTCCGCATCAGGCAACCGCAGATCCAGGTGTACGCGGGTCTTGCCGGCCCGCGGTTCGGGCACCTCGTTCACCCAGATCGACTCGGCGTCGGAGCGGGCGGACCGGGGGTCGACCCGGGTGTCGTCGCCGCCAGCGTCGGCCAGCTCCCCGTCGAGCACCCGCGCCCAGAAGGTGCCCAGCGAGCGCGGGGCGGAGGCGTCCAGACAGAGATCCTTGAAACGGGCCAGCATGGTTCCAGCATGCCTGGTCGGGGGGGATGTGTCCGGGCAGAAGGTGCTGGGTTGACGCCCCCTGGATAGGATCGTTGACGTTATATAACGCCGCACATAGTATCGGCGCATGCATGAATCGACCTTTCTCATCCTCACCGCTCTGGCCGCCCAGCCGTTGCACGGCTATGGGGTAGTGCAGGCGGTGGAAGAGTTGTCGGCGGGCGACGTGAAGCTGCGGCCGGGCACCCTCTACGGCGCGCTCGACCGTTTGGTCGAGCAACGCCTGATCGAGGTTGACCGGGAGGAGGCCGTCGACGGGCGACTTCGTCGCTACTACCGGCTCAATGAGGCGGGAGCAGCGGCCCTGCAAGCCCAGGCCGAGCGACTGCGTCGGCATGCCACGGCGGCCGATGACCAGCTGAGCAAGCGCCTCGGTGGCGCCCTGGGCTTCGGGGCGGTGATCGCATGACCGCCGCCACGTGGTCGGCCGACGACCGCAGTCTCGAACGCCACTACCGCAAGCTGCTGCTTGCGTACCCTGGCCGGCACCGGCGCCGGTACGGCACCGAGATGATCACCACGCTCCTTGAGATGGCGGCACCCGGGCAGCGCCGCCCTCGGCCTGGGGAGGCCCTGCACCTGCTCGCCAGCGGCCTGCGCCAGCGGCTCCGGCTCCCCACCCGCCAGCCGCTCGCGGTGATCGCGGCGGTCCTCCTCGCCCTGACGATGGGCGCGTTCGGTGGGGCCGTCGGGTCGTGGGCAGGTTCCCAGACGTTCGCGGACCTGCCCGACGACGCCACGATCGCGAGCCTGGCCCAGCGGGCCAGCGGTGCCGCCAACGATTCCATCCAGCTGCGCGTCGCGTCACCCTGGCTGGAGGAGTCGATCTCGACGACTACCGAAGTCGATGCCACCTGGGACGCTGAGCAGGCCCGGCAGCGGTTCTCAGCTGATGGCTGGTCAGTCTCCGACGTCACGCCACTCGGCGGCCAAGCGGTCGCGTTCAACCCTGACACCAAATCCTTCGTCGACCTTCCGATGCGCAACTCGACGTTCAGCGCCAGGTCGAACGGGCAGACACTCCAGGTGCGGGGCTATGTCAGCGCCGAGCACGGCTCTGTCCACCTCGACGGCTGGGCGCAGAGCACGTCCTTGTTCCTACCCCTGATCGTGGCGGGCATCCTGATCGGACTTGTCGTGGGGTGGCTGATCGCAGCGGCCTTCGCGTACCAGATCGTGGAGGCGTCGGCCGGACGGCGGCGCGCCTCCGCCGGGCTCTGGGCCGTAGCGCTGATCGCGCTCGCTCTGCCGGTAGTCGCCCTGTACGGCAACGTGCTGCGGGCATTCCGAGATTACGGCGAGGTCGGCCCGGTCTTCACCGTGCACAGCGCGTTCAACCCCGGCCGCTATTACCCGTTCGGGCCAACTTGGCAGGTTCTCGCCCTGACCATCGCCGGGGTGATGCTCGCGGGTGCCGCGATCCTGCTCGCCCGCCCCGACGCCCAGCCGGGAACCCAGAAAGCGGTGGTAGCAAGCTGAAACTCCGGCCGCTGTTGTCCGACTCCCGGGCCGGTAGGGCGTGATCGAGCCTGGGGATGCGAGTAGAAGGCCCCCGGGCGGGGCCTTCTACTCGGTTGTGGTCAGTGCCGCTTGGCGTACCCGACGAAGGCCCTCCAGGCCGCCGGATCGACGTGCAGGGTGCCGCCGTCCCGGTCCTTCGTGTCCCGTACCAGCACCACGTTCGGCAGGTTGTCGGCGACCTCGACGCAGGACCCACCGTTGCCGCCGGACCTGGTCGACTTCCGCCACTGCGGGGTCATCATGTCCATGACTTCGCCACTTCCTTGATCAGCTCGATTGACTGCCGGCGGGGGAGCGCCTCGTTCCGCACGATCTCCCACGTCTTCGCCAGCTTAGCGACGTCCGCTGGCGCATCGATGATCTGCGCGGTCAGCTGGTTGTCGGCGTGGGCTACCCGCGTTCCATCGGGCAGCTCGGCGATGATGAACTGGCCTGCCAGCCCCAGGTACATCCCAGCATCCGCAGGCACGATGTGCACCTGGATATGCTCCGCTGCCGCCAGTTGGGCCAGGTGCTCACACTGCTCGACCATCAGCCCTGGCTGATCGAGCACCGGCCGGCGGAGCACCGCCTCGTCCAGGACGGCGATGAGCTGCGGCGGGCGCGGGCGGTGCAGGATCGACTGCCGCTCCAGCCGGGAGGCGACGATGCGGTCGACGTCCTGGACGAGGCGGTGCTCCGCCGGCCAGCGTGGCGCGGGCGTACCGCTCGGTCTGTAGGAGGCCCGGCACGTACGACAGCTCGAACCAGCGCAGCGTTGTGGCCTCGCGTTCGAACTCGATCCACTCGCGCAGCCAGGCCGGCTCGGCGTCGAGTTGGGCCAACCTCTCCAACATGCGCAGGAAGCGCCCGCCGGTCTCGTGCTGGGCGTCGACCGCCCGCATGTACTCCTTCGTGGGTGGTCGTCCGCCGGTCTCCACAGAGCTGACGTGCGAACCCGAATAGCCGATACCCCTGCCGAAGTCATCCTGGCTGAGCCCGGACCCCGCCCGGAGCAGACGCAGCTCCTCCAGCACGTAGTCGGTGACGGTCCCCATCAATTCCCCAAACTCCGCTCACTGTGGATCGGCGTGTCCGCCAGGGCTGCTCACCTGGGCCGTTGAGCTGCACGGATGCCCTGAGCACGTATCGACGGTAGTCGTGTCACCCCAGACTGTCACCAGTGGCGGGTCCGCTGGTGGCCGGAATTGGCGGCGGCGGGCCCTGCCCCGGGGTCGCTCCCGTTCCCCCGTGTGGGAGCGGCCCCGCCCCCCACCACCCGAGGAGGTCGATGTGCGGAGCACTGTCACGTGGTGGAGCGACCACCAGCACGCGATGCGGTGGCGGTGATGCTCGCACTGTTGACCGAGTACCGGGGCAGCCGGACGGCGCTGCTGATCTACCTCGGCACCCTGATGCATGAGGCGACGAACCAGCTCACCCAGCTCCACCCCGACCACCCGCCGGCCCGGATGACCGAGCGCTTCCTCTCCTGGGCGCGGGCCCGGGGCTGACTCCGCTCGTACCCCTCCTCGTGCGGCACACCGGAGTTCATCCGGGGAAGTGGATCAGCGGCACCCCTTCGGAGTACCCGGGCCCCTCGCCGGTGAGCACCGCGGCGTCGTGGGTCAGACCCGCCACGGCGGCAGCGGCCAGGTCGAAGCGGTGGGTCCTGCGCTGCCAAAAGGTCAGCTCCGGCAGGTCCTGCGCCCGCTCCGGCAGCAGTGCGCAGGCGGGCAGGGCCAGTAGTTGGTGCAGCAGGGCCAGGTCCTTGCCGGTCGCCATGTTCAGCGCTTCGGCGGCTGCCACCACCGGCACACCGAACCGCACCCCGTCCTCAATCACCTCGTGGACGGGCTCGCCCACGTGCACCGTCCGGAGGACCGCGTATCCCAGCAGAGCTGACCGGTCCAGGATCAGCCGGACTGGAGGCTTCGTCTCCGAGGTCATCCGGCGTCAGCGCGGGGAGCAGTGTCATCGCCGTTTATCTCGGCCTCCATGGCGGCGCGGATCTTGGCGCGTTCGGCTTCGAACCGCTCCGGGGGCCACTCGGCTTCCACACCCAGGCGGCGGGCCCGAGCCTCGGCGACACCCTGCTCAGTGACGTGAATGCCGGCCGCGAGCAACAACTCCTTGTGCTGCTCCACCCGCCTGCGGCGGCGCACCGACTCGGTGACGTAAGCGCTGGCCATGCGGTGGCCCTGGCTCTCCAGGATCTGACTCACATCCGGGGGGACGGAGATCGTGAAGCGACGCTGCGGCTCTGTCATACGCGCAGCTTACGCCTGTCATACTGCGGTGCCCTCACTCATCCGGCCGGGTCGGTGCAACGGCAGCGCGCAGGCAGGTTTCGTGACTTCGCGGGTGGGGCAGTGTAGCCGCACAGAGCATCCGAGTCGGGGCGTTTCCGCAGCTCCAGGGCTCGGAAGTCTCGCCGTGCACCGGGGCGCGGATGCCCCTCCCCGGTCTTTCGCCGAAGAGAGGGGGAGGGCGATGACGGACCCCGAAACGGCCCGGCGGCGGCGTCGGCCGATTGTTCGGCTCGGAGCGGCGGCAGCCGCGCTGGCGCTGGTCGCGCCGCTGGCCGCCTGCGGTTCCGGTGACGATGGTGGCCCACCGACGATCAACCTGTACTACTCGCCCGAGCAGAACCTGCAGAAGGTCGTCGACGACTGCAACGCGCAGGCGCAGGGGCGGTACAAGATCGCCTACCGGGTGCTGCCCCGGCAGGCCGATGACCAGCGGGTGCAGATGGTGCGACGGCTGGCCGCCGAGGACAGCGGCATGGACGTGCTCGGGCTGGACGTCACCTGGACCCAGGAGTTCGCCAGCGCCAAGTGGATCCGTGAGTGGACCGGCCAGGACAAGGCCGAGGTCGAGCAGGGCACCCTCGCCGGGCCGCTGGACACCGCCCGCTACGAGGACAAGCTGTACGCCGCGCCGAAGAACACCAACGTCCAGCTGCTCTGGTACCGCAAGGACCTGGTGCCGCAGCCGCCGACGACCTGGGATCAGATGATCGATGCGGCCCAGCAGCTCAAGGACCAGGGCAAGCCCCACCAGGTGCTCACCATGGGCGCCCAGTACGAGGGTCTGGTCGTGCTCTACAACACGATGGCCGAGAGCGCCGGCGGAAAGATCCTCAGCGACGACGGCAAGCAGGCCGTGATGGACGAGGGCACCGTGCGGGCGCTGGAGCAGTTGCGACGCCTCGCCACGTCCGGCGTGACGTCGCCGTCCTTCAGCAACGCCACCGAGGACCCGGTCCGGCTGGAGTTCCAGTCCGGCAACGGCGCCTTCCAGGTCAACTGGCCGTTCGTCTATCCGGCGCTCCAGGAGGCCAACCCGGAGCTGGCCAAGCAGGTCGGCTGGGCGCGGATGCCCGGCATCGACGAGAACACCCCGAGTCGGGTCACCATCGGCGGGTTCAACCTGGCCGTCAGCTCGTACTCCAAGCACCCGGAGTTGTCATTCGAGGCGGCCCGGTGCCTGCGCAGCCCCGAGCACCAGAAGTTCTCCGCCATCAACGACGGGGTGCCACCGACCATCGAGGCGGTCTTCGACGATCCGGAGATGGTCGAGGCGTACCCGATGAAGGACACCATCCTGGAGGAGCTGAAGGAGCCGGCGACCCGCCCGCTGACCCCGGCCTACCAGAGCATCTCCACCGTGATGTCGGCGATCCTGTCGCCGCCGTCGGCGATCGACCCGCAACAGACGGCCGACGAGCTGCGCGACGCCATCTCCGATGCCCTCGACTCGAAGGGCGTCCTGCCATGAGCCGGCCCGCCAGCACGGAAACTCCCGAGCAGACCGACGGCCAGCGGCCCACCGTGCCCGCTCAGCGCGCCGGCCGCCGTAAGCCGCCACTGAGCGAGAACAAGAAGGCCGAACGCAAGCTCGGTTGGTTGCTCTGCGCGCCCGCCGCGTTTGTCATGGTCGCGGTGACCGCGTACCCGATCATCTATTCGGTCTGGCTGTCGTTGCAGCGCTTCGACCTGCGCTTCCCCGACCAGCGCGAGTTCATCGGCCTGGAGAACTACGTCACCGTGCTCACCAACGAGTTCTGGTGGACCGCGTTCGGGGTGACCATGCTGATCACGGTGGTCACCGTGGCCGTCGAGCTGGTGCTCGGCATGGGGCTGGCGATCATCATGCACCGCACCCTGGTCGGCCGTGGCCTGGTGCGGACCTCGGCGCTCATCCCGTACGGGATCGTCACCGTGGTCGCGGCGTTCTCCTGGCGGTACGCCTGGACGCCCGGCACCGGCTACCTGGCCAACCTGTTCAGCGACGGGGCTCCACTGACCGAGCGGGCCAGTTCCCTGGCGATCATCATGCTGGCGGAGATCTGGAAGACCACCCCGTTCATGGCGCTGCTGCTGATGGCCGGGTTGGCGCTGGTGCCGGAGGACCTGCTCAAGGCCGCCTCCACCGACGGCGCGACCGCGTGGCAGCGGTTCACCAAGGTGATGCTGCCGGTGATGAAGCCGGCGATCCTCGTGGCGCTGCTGTTCCGCACCCTGGACGCGTTCCGGGTCTTCGACAACATCTTCGTGTTGACCGCCGGCGGCAATGAGACCTCGTCGGTGTCGATGCTCGCCTACAACAACCTGATCCGGGGTCTGAACCTCGGCATCGGCTCGACGATGTCGGTGCTGATCTTCATCACCGTGGCGATCATCGCGTTCGTCTTCGTGAAGCTGTTCGGCACCGCTGCCCCGGGCAGCGACGACGGGGAGAGGCGCTGACATGGCCACCGGTACCGCAACCACCACCCGGGCGAAGCTGCGTTGGGGCCTGCTCGACGTCCTCGTGATCGTCTTCGCGCTGGTCCCGGTGCTGTGGATCGCGTCGCTGTCGTTCAAGACGCCGGCCACCCTGACCGACGGCAAGTTCATTCCGCGCGAGTGGACGCTGGACAACTACAAGTCGATCTTCGACACCGACCAGTTCGTCCGGGCGCTGGTGAACTCCATCGGCATCGCCCTGATCGCCACGCTGATCGCCGTGGTGCTCGGCGCGATGGCCGCGTACGCGATCAGCCGGCTGGACTTCCCAGGCAAGAAGCTGCTGGTCGGCGTCTCGCTGCTGATCGCCATGTTCCCGCAGGTGTCGCTGGTGTCGCCGCTGTTCGAGATCGAGCGGCAACTCGGCCTCTTCGACACCTGGCCCGGGCTGATCCTGCCGTACATCACGTTCGCGCTGCCGCTGGCGATCTACACGTTGTCGGCGTTCTTCAAGCAGATCCCGTGGGATCTGGAGAAGGCGGCGAAGATGGACGGCGCCACCCAGGCGCAGGCGTTCCGGCGGGTCATCGCCCCGCTGGCCGCGCCCGGCCTGTTCACCACGGCGATCCTGGTCTTCATCTTCTGCTGGAACGACTTCCTGTTCGCGATCACGCTGACCTCCACCGAACGCGCCCGTACGGTGCCGGTCGCCCTGTCGTTCTTCACCGGCGAGTCGCAGTTCGAGGACCCCACCGGGGCGATCTGCGCCGCCGCCGTGGTGATCACCGTTCCGATCATCCTGTTCGTCCTCTTCTTCCAGCGCCGCATCGTGTCCGGTCTGACCTCCGGCGCAGTCAAGGGATAGGTGAGTAGTCATGGCTGACATCGTGCTCGACAAGGTGAGCAAGAGTTTCCCGGACGGGACCGTCGCCGTGCAGGACGTCGACCTGGAGATCGCCGACGGCGAGTTCGTGATCCTGGTCGGACCCTCGGGCTGCGGCAAGTCCACCACCCTCAACATGATCGCGGGCCTGGAGGACATCAGCTCCGGTGAGCTGCGCATCGCCGGCCAGCGGGTCAACGACAAGGCCCCCCGGGACCGGGACATCGCCATGGTGTTCCAGTCGTACGCGCTGTATCCGAACATGACCGTGCGGGAGAACATGGCGTTCCCGCTGCGGCTGGCGAAGCTCGACAAGGAGACGATCAACTCCAAGGTCGACGAGGCGGCGAAGGTGCTGGAGTTGACCCCGCTGCTGGACCGCAAGCCGGCCAACCTCTCCGGCGGGCAGCGGCAGCGGGTGGCGATGGGCCGGGCGATCGTCCGCCAGCCGAAGGCGTTCCTGATGGACGAGCCGCTGTCCAACCTCGACGCCAAGCTGCGGGTGCAGATGCGTACGGTGGTGTCCCGGTTGCAGAAGCAGCTCGGCACCACCACCGTCTACGTCACCCACGACCAGACCGAGGCGATGACCCTCGGCGACCGGGTCGTGATCATGCGCGGGGGAGCGGTGCAGCAGGTCGGGCCGCCGCAGGAGCTCTACGACCACCCGCGCAACCTCTTCGTGGCCGGCTTCATCGGCTCGCCGTCGATGAACTTCCTGCACGCCGCCGTGCGGGACGGCGGGCTGCACACCGCACTGGGCGACGTGCCGCTCGGCGACCGGGTACGCCGCGAGCTGGAGGCGGCCGACGCGCCGCGCGAGCTGATCCTCGGCATCCGCCCCGAGCACTTCGAGGACGCCGCACTGGTCGACGACGACACCCGCCGCCGGGGCCTGGAGTTCGAGGCGCCGGTGGACATCGTCGAGTCGATGGGCTCGGACAAGTACGTCTACTTCACCGTCGAGGGTGAGAAGGCCACCGCCGCCGAGCTGGAGGAGTTGGCCGCCGACGCGGGCGCGGCCGACTTCGCCGGTGCCGGCGGCAACCTGGTGACCCGGCTGTCCGCCGAGTCGGCGGTCGCCGAGGGGCAGTCGCACCGGGTCTGGTTCAACCTGGAGAAGATCCACCTGTTCGACCCGTCCAACGGTCGCAACCTCACCCTGCACGAGGGTCGGGCGGCCGGCGCCCTGGCCGAATAGGAGTGTCCATCGTGGTGGGGCCGGCGGGGGAACCTGCCGGCCCCGTCGTCGACGTGTTCGCGGCGAGCGGCGGTCAGGGCCGCCAGTCGAAGCGGGGAGGCAGCCCGAGGAAGCCCGCGTACCGGCCCAGCGCCTGCTCCACCCGGGCCTGCGCGGCGGCGTCGAGAGCCGTCAGCGGTTGGATCGTGATGGTGACCGCAGCCCGGCCGACCTTGCGCTTCCAGACGCCCACCACCCGGCCGGCGCGCACCACGGTGGCCTGGAAGACGCCGTTGTTGCCCGGCACCACGGCCGCCTGGTGCGCGGGATCGAGCATCAGGGTGCGGTCCCGGTAGCCGAGCAGGTATTCGTCGAAGCCGGGCAGCACGAGCATGTCGTCGACCGGGCTGAGTGGGGTGTCGACCAGCGCCGCGTCGACGTACATCGGCTCGCCGTCGACGCGTACCGTGCTCAGCCCGTCGGCGGCGGCAAGGCCGCGCCGCGCGTCGGTCAGGGTGAGGCCACTCCAGCCGGCGAACTCGCGGTCGGTGACCGGCCCGTGCCCGCGAACGTAGCGGTGGGCGAGCAGGGCCAGCGCCTCGTCCCGCTCCGGTCGGCGTGGCTCGGGTGCCCACTCGTCGAGCAGGGCGAAGGTCTGCTCGGTGCCGACGTTCGGTGCCACGCAGGTCACCCCGCGCACACTCGCGTACCAGAGAAGGTGGTATCCCCGCTGGCCGTCGGTCGCCACGCCGGCCGCGCGGAGGGTCGCCAGGCACTGCGCCCGGGTGAGCCGGCCGCCGCCGGCCAACGCGGTGCCGAGGACGTCAACGGCCCGCTCCGTCTCGTCCTCGGTGAGCCCCAGCTGGGCCCGGCGGGTCGCCGCGCCGGCCAGCGAGCGGGTGCCGGTGAGCTCCAGCATCCAGCGGGCGTCGGCGGGTGGGACGAGGTGCACGGTGCCGCGCATCGGCCAGGTGCGCAGGGCCTCGCGGCGCTCCAGGGCTGCCTGCACGTCGACCATGGTGTGGCCCGGCAGTCGGGCACCCAGCGACCACAGGCCGCTGGCCAGGTCCTGTGCCTGCATCGCGCCGAACCACTCGACCACCTCGGCGACGGAGCCGGGTCGGGTGCTCGGATGCGGGCGCAGCAGCAGGCTGGTCATCCGCAGCGCCAGCGCGTCGGCCGCGCTGAGGTCGGCTGTCATCGCACCCCTCTCGGTCTTCGGGCGCAGCCTAGGCCCACCCACCGACACCCGCGTGCCACCCACTGGCCTCGCGAAGGTCAGCGACGAGGGCTTAGCGGCCGAAGCAGTGGGAATGCGCCCGCCGGAAGTACGCGCACCGCGCGTACGGAGGGGAGTCCCATGACTGCCGCAAGCGAGCCGGCCCGGGGTGCCGGCGCACCGGCCGGGTCCCGGACACATCGGGCGCCCGCGTCCACCAACGCCAAGACCAGCGCCGCCGCCACCTTCGCCCTGGTCTTCGGGGTGGCTGGCCTGCTCAGCGTGCTGACCGCGATCCTCGCCTGGATCGGGCTGATCCTCGGCATCATCGGCGTCATCCTCGGCATCGTCGGCCTGAAGATGAGCCGGCGGCCCGGGGTGACCGGTCGGGGAGTGGCCATCGGCGGCCTCGTGCTGAGCATCCTGGCGGTGCTGATCGGTCTGGGCCTCGCCGCGGGCATCACCACCTTCGTCAACAACGAGGGCGCGGTGAACCGCCTTCAGCAGCAGGTCGACGACCTGCGCGACAAGCTCGACTGACGGCACCTCGGGTGGCCGAGCGGCCGTCACAGTAGGGTGGGCGGCGTGCTCCGTCAGGTCGCCGCGATCCGTTACGTCACCCCGCTGCGCGAGGGTGGCTCGCTGCCGGGCGTGGTGGAGGCCGACGACCTCGGCACGTACGTGGCGAAGTTCCGAGGGGCCGGGCAGGGCCCGAAGGCGCTCGTCGCCGAGGTGATCTGCGGCGAGCTGGCCCGCCGGTTGGAACTGCGGGTCCCGTCACTGGTGGTCCTCGACGTCGACCCGGTGATCGGGCGGGCCGAGCCCGACCAGGAGGTGCAGGAGCTGCTGCGCAACAGTGGCGGCGCCAACCTGGGGATGGACTTCCTCCCCGGCGCGTTGGGCTTCGACCCGGTCGCGCACCCCGTGGACCCGCTGCTGGCCTCCCGGGTGCTCTGGTTCGACGCGTACGTGCAGAACGTCGACCGGAGCTGGCGCAACCCGAACCTGCTGATCTGGCACCGGGAGCTGTGGCTGATCGACCATGGCGCCGCGCTGTACTTCCACCACAACTGGCCAACGGCCGAAGCCGCCGTGCACCGGCCCTACCGGGCCGAGGATCACGTGCTGGCGCCGTACGCCGACCGGGTCGCCGAGGCCGACGCCGAGCTGGCGCCCCGGGTCACCCCGGATCTGCTCGCCGAGGTGCTGGCGCTGGTGCCCCCGGAGTGGCTGACCGCGGCCGACTTCGACTCGGCCGACGTGGCTCGGGAGGCGTACGTGGCGCACCTGTCGCGCCGGGTCGCCCGTACGGCGGACTGGCTACCGGCGGGGAGCGGCGCGTGAGACACCCCTTCGAGTACGCCGTCATCCGGCTGGTGCCGCGCATCGAGCGCGGCGAGCAGATCAACGTCGGGGTGCTGCTCTACTGCCAGCAGCGCGACTTCCTGGCCGCGCGGACGCACCTGGACGCCGACCGGGTCCGCGCGTTGGCCCCCGACGTCGACCTGCCGGCCGTGGCCGCGGTGCTCGGCTCCTGGGACCGGACCTGCTCCGGTGACGGGCCGGCGACCCGGATGCGGCTCGGCGAACGGTTCCACTGGCTTGCCGCACCCCGCAGCACGATGATCCAGACCGGGCCGGTGCACACCGGGCTCACGGCCGACCCGGCGGCCGAGCTGGACCGGCTGATGGCGGCGCTGGTCCACTGACCAGCGGAGCCTGGAGGCCCGATGGGCCGGGACCTCGTTTGTCTCGGGAAAGCAGGGGTAGTCGCGGGAGTTGATCCGCGACGAAGGAGACACATCTGATGGCTGCCCAGACGAAGGTAGCGGTGATCTACTACAGCGCCACCGGCATCACGTACCAGATGGCGCAGGCCGCGTGCGAGGCCGCCGGGGAAGCCGGTGCCGAGGTGCGCCTGCGCAAGGTGCGGGAGCTGGCACCGGACGAGGCGATCCGCTCCAACTCCGGCTGGCAGGCGCACCACCTGGAGACCCAGGACGTGCCCGAGGCGATGATCGACGACCTGTCCTGGGCCGACGTGGTGATCATGGGTGCGCCGACCCGGTACGGCATGGTCGCCGCCCAGTTGAAGCAGTTCATCGACACCACCGGACCGCTCTGGGCGCAGGGCGCGCTTGCCAACAAGGTCTACTCCGCCTTCACCTCCACGGCGACCTCGCACGGCGGGCAGGAGACCACGCTGACCTCGCTCTTCAACGTCTTCTACCACTGGGGTGGGGTCGTGGTCGCCCCCGGGTACACCGACTCCAGCCAGTTCATCGCCGGCAACCCGTACGGCGCCTCGCACACCAGCAACAACGGTGAGATCGCCCCGGACGCGGTGGCGCTGGGCGCCTGCGCTCTCACCGCCCGCCGGGCGGTGCTGATCGGCGCGGCGTTGAAGCAGGGCATGGCGGGCTGACCCGGTGACACCGGCGGGGCCGCGCAGCCGTGGCGGGAGACCGGTGGCGCGGGCGGGGGCTCTCAGCCCGCTCGCACCACCGGCCCCCGCAGCCCTACCCCCGTACGGTGGTGGCTATGCCCGCCGGGGCAGCCGGCAGCAGGTCGGCCAGTAGCTCGGCCAGCACGGCGAGCCCGTCCGGGCTGAGCACCGACTCCGGGTGGAACTGCACCCCGGCGAAGCCGCGCCCGCGCAGGGCGTGCACGGCGCCGTCGCTGGCCTCCCGGGCCAACTCCACCGTCCCGTACGCGGTGTCCAGGTGGTCGATGTCGGCACGGGCGGTGAACGTCGAGTAGAAACCCACCCGGCGGGTCTGGCCGAACAGCGACACCTCCCGCTGCAACCCCTGATAGGGCGCCTGGCGGCGGTGCAGCGGCAGGCCCAACAGCCCGGCCAGCACCTGGTGCCCCAGGCAGACCGCGAGGGTCGGCCGCCCGCTCGCCAGCAGCCCGGCCAGCAACCCCCGCAACGCCACCATCTTCGGCTCGTCCGGGCTGCCCGGGTCACCCGGCCCCGGCCCGGCCACCACCAGGTCGTAGGTGTCGACCGGCCCCACGGCATGCCACGGCCGCAGCGTAACCGCGAGACCCAACGCGCCCAGTTGGTGGGCCAGCATGCCGGTGAAGGTGTCCTCGGCGTCGACGATCAACGCCCGGCGGCCCGCCAGACCGGGCAGCCCTGGCGCGTCCGGCGCCCGCTGGTCCAGCCAGAACCGGGCCAGCGGCGCGTTGCGCGCGGCGAGCGCGGCGCGTACCGCCGGATCGTCGGCCAGTCGCGCGACGGGCCCGCGGTCGCCGACGGGCGCCGCCGGGCCGAGACCGAGCGCGGCCAGCACCCCGGCCGCCTTGGCGTGCGTCTCGGCCACCTCGCCGGCCGCCGTCGAGTGCCGGACCAGGGTCGCGCCGACCGGCACCCGCAGCCGTCCGGTGGGCGAGATCTCGGCGGTCCGGATCAGGATCGGCGCGTCCAGCGTCTGCTGGCCTGCCTCGTCGTGGCCGAGCAGGGCCAACACCCCCGCGTAGTAGCCCCGGCCGCGACCCTCGTGCCGCGCGATCACCCGGCAGGCGTTCTCCATCGGGCTGCCCGTGACGGTCGGCGCGAACATCGTCTCCCGCAGCACCTCCCGCACGTCGCGGGTGCCCCGCCCGGCCAGCAGATACTCGGTGTGCGCCAGGTGCGACATCTCCTTGAGGTACGGGCCGATCACCTGGCCGCCGTGCTCGGCGACGGTGGCCATCATCTTCAGTTCCTCGTCGAGCACCATGTACAGCTCCTCGACCTCCTTGGGGTCGGCGAGGAAACGCAGCAGCGCCGCGGTGTCCGGTGCGCCGCCGTCAGGCCGGAAGGTGCCGCTGATCGGGTTCATCATCACGAGCCCGTCGTCGACGCTGACGTGCCGTTCCGGGCTGGCGCCGACCAGGGTCCGGGTGCCGGTGTGCACCACGAACGTCCAGTACGCGCCGCGTTCGGCGACCAGCAGCCGGCGCAGCGCGGCGAGCGCGGCCACCAGCGGCGCACCCTGCACGGTGGCGTGCAGGGTGCGGTGGATGACGAAGTTGGCGCCCTCGCCCCGGCCGATCTCCTCGGCGAGCACCCGTTGCACGATCTGGGCGTACTCGTCGTCGGTGACGTCGAACGCGGCGTCCATGGTGCGGACCGGCTCGTCGGGCAGCGCGGCCAGCGCCTCGGCCAGGGGGATCCGCCGGTGCTCGCGGACCTGGAGGCACTCCAGCGGAGCGCCGTCGTCGACGCAGGCGAAGCCGCGTTCGGCGATCTGCCGGTACGGCACCACGGCAAGCGTCCGCGCACCGGGCGTACCGGGCGGCAGCGGGATGTCCGCCAGCCGGTCGACGGTGCCGACCGGACCGGTGAACAGCTCCAGCTCGTCGGCGCCCTCGCGGCGCACCAGCGCGAAGGGGCCGGGGTCGGCACCGCTGGTGACGGCGGCGAGCAGGTCGGTCAGGTGGGTCATCAGAATCTCCGTAGGCCGGGCGCCGCCAGCGGGGGCGGCCATCCGGGCCGGGAGTTCCGGCGGCCGCCTCGATGGCGGCCGCGTGATTGAAGCTACGCGCGGGGGGTGGCCGCCAGGTTGGCGGGCCACCAGCAGGTCAGGTGCGCGAGCATGCGACCACCCTACGCGGTCACGGGCGGGCCTGGAACCCGTTCGGCCCTACCGGTGTGCCCGGCCGGACCGCCGTTCCCGCCCGGCCGGCAGCGGGTAACTTGACCGGCGATGAACATTCTCGCGCTCGACCTGGGCACCTCATCGGTACGCGGGCTGGTGCTGGGCAGCGATGCCCAACCGCTGCCCGGCGCGCTGGCTCGGCGGAAGGTCGCCCTCGCCCTCGGCGACGACGGCACCGGCACGCTGTCCGGGCCCGACTACCTGAGCCTGCTCGTCGAGTGCCTGGACGAGCTGGCCGAGGCGGGGCACCTGCGGGACGTACACCTGGTGGCGATCTCGGCGCAGTGGCACTCGGTGCTTCCGCTGGGCCGCGACGGCAGCCCGCTCGGCCCGGTGGTGACCTGGCTCGACACGCGACCGACGCCGGCCGACGGCGCAGCGGGCCCGACCGACCCGGACGACTTCCACCAGCGCACCGGCTGCTGGTGGCACCGCTCCTACTGGTCGGTGCGCCTGCCCTGGCTGCGGGAGCATTCCGGCACCTCGATCAGCCGGTTCGTCGGCCTGCCCGAGTACGTCCTGGGCGAGCTGCTGGAGGCGGCACCCATGTCGGTCTCCCAGGCCTCCGGCACCGGCCTGCTGGACCTGGGCAGCCTGCGCTGGGACGAGGAGGCGCTGACGATGGCCGGCGCGCGACCCGGTGAGCTGCCGTCCCTGGTGGAGCTGAGCTGGCACGGCCGACTCCGGCCCGACTGGGCTCGACGCTGGCCGCAACTGACCGAGGCCCGCTGGTCACCGCCGGTCGGCGACGGCGGGGCGTCGAACGTCGGCTCGGGCTGCGTCGACCCGAGCCGGGCCGCGATCACCGTCGGCACCTCCGCCGCCGTACGCCTGATGCAGCGGATCCCGGCCGGCGAGCCCATGCCCCGGCTGCCCGAACGGCTCTGGCGTTACCGGGTTGACCACGACCACGTGGTGACCGGGGCGGCGTACTCCAGCGGCGGCAACCTGTTCGCCTGGGCCGACCGGGAGTTGAGGTTGCCGCGGGGCGACGAGCTGGACGCGGCGCTGGCGCTGGTGCCGCCCGGCGGTGGTCGGCCGACCGATCCGCGCTTCGGCGGCGACCGGGCGCCCGGGCTCGCACCGGCCGGCACGGGCGAGCTGCGTGGGCTGAGCTTCAGCACCACAGCGGTGGACATCCTGGCCGGCCTCATGCAAGGGCTCTGTGAGCTGGTCGCCGACGACCTCGCGGTGTTGGAGTCCACGATCGACAGTCCGGTCGACGTGGTGCTGGGCGGTGGCGCGGTGGCTGCCTCGGTGTGGTGGCGCCAGGCGTTCGCCACCACGCTCGCGCCGCGACCGGTGTCGCACCAACGCAACCCCGAGGTCGGCGCCACCGGTGCGGCTCTGGTGGCGCTGGGCCGCTTCGGTGACGCGGCGGAGCTCGCCGACATCGGCCGGACGGATGAGCTGGTCCTGCCGACGACGACAGGACGGTCGGACCCCCAGTATCCTTCCTGAACTTTCGCCCTGCCCGGACCGTTGACAGCGCTCCCGAGCCTGGTTGGATGGACTGCGCTCCCCGGGTCGCGGTGGACGCGGCACGATGGAGGAGGCAGGGTGGCGGTAGGTCCGGACCCGGCGAAGGGCGACGTGTCGAACCATCGCCGACGCCGCTTCGACGTCCGGGTCATTCCGCATCGACGTCGCTCGCCGTTCCGGCTGCGCGACTGGCGGATGAGCACCAAGCTGGCCACCGTCCTGGTGGTGCCGTCGGTGGCGTTCCTGGTGCTGGCCAGCGTGCAGACCAGCGCCCTTGTCGGACAGACGACCGCGCTCAACGACTTCGCCCGGCAGGTCGGCATCGGCCGGCAGATCACCGCCGTGGTGCACCAGCTCCAGCAGGAGCGCGACCGTTCGGCGGGTGAGCTGAGTGAGCTGCGCCGGGGTGGCGACCGGGAGGCCGCGGCCACCGCCCTGAGGCCGTTGCAGTCGGCCGCCGACCGGGCCGTCGAGGATCTGCGTCGCGCCGCCGAGCCGCTCGCCAACGCCGACGCGTCCTGGCGGGTCGCCTTCTCCGAGGCGCTGGAGGCGTACGAACAGGTGGTCAACATCCGGGTGGCCATCCCGCCGGCGGTGCTGAGCAACGACACCGTCCTGAGCAACTACCACCGGGCCATCGACGCGCTGCTCGATCTGCTCGACGAGCCGACGCCAGGTCAGGAAAATCCGGCGTTGAGCGACGCGGTGCTGCGCTACGTCCAGCTGGCCCGGGTCAAGGAGCTGTCGTCCCGGGTCCGGGCCCAGCTCTACGCCGCTGGCCGCGCCGGCCGGTACGGCACCGAGGACCGGGTGCTGCTCAGCGACCTGCGCGCCCAGCAGCTGACCGCGCTGGGCGCGTTCCGGGTGGCCGCCACCAACGACCAGATCCGCCGGTACGACGAGACCTCGGTGAACCCGATGTTCGTGGTCGCCACCCAGCTGGAGGAGCGCAGCCTGCCGGTCGGTGACGCGGCACCGGAACTGCTGCCGTCGGAGCAGTGGTGGTCGGCCAGCCAGCAACGCCAGGAGTTGCTGCGGCAGCTCGAGGCGGGGGTGCTCGACGACGCCGTACGGCAGGCCGACGACGCCAGCTCCGGCCAGCTGCGGGCCACCCTGCTGGTCGTCGGCGGAATCGTCACGGTGCTGCTGGCCGCCCTGTTGATCTCGCTGCTCGTCGGCCGGTCGGTCGCCCGGTCGATGCGGCTGCTGCGTAGTCAGGCGCTGCGGATCGCGCAGATCGAGCTGCCGGACGCGCTGGACCGGCTGCGGACCGTCACCGGCGGGGTGACCGACATCGAGGTCCCGCCAGCGGTGGTGCGCTCGCTCGACGAGATCGGCGAGCTGGCCGAGGCGTTCGTCGCGGTGCACCGCAGCGCGGTCACCGTCGCCGTCGAGCAGGCGCGGATGCGGCGCAACGTCAACGGGATGTTCGTCAACCTGGCCCGACGCAGCCAGGTGCTGGTGGAACGCCAGCTGGAGCTGCTGGACGATCTGGAGCGCGAGGAGAGCGACCCGGAGCAGTTGGAGAACCTGTTCAAGCTCGACCACCTGGCCGCCCGGATGCGCCGTAACGACGAAAGCCTGCTGGTGCTGGCCGGCACGGACTCCACCCGCCGGTGGAATCGCCCGGTCGGTCTCGGCTCCGTGCTGCTGGCCGCCGCCGCCGAGATCGAGCAGTACCAGCGGGTTCGCCTGGAGCCGGTGGGTGACGTCAACGTGGTCGGGCACGCGGTCGGTGAGCTGGTGCACATGCTGGCTGAGCTGCTGGAGAACGCGACCGCCTTCTCCCGTCCGGACACCGTCGTGATGGTGACCGCCCGGGTCGAGGCGTCGGCCGCGCTGATCGAGATCGTCGACAACGGCCTCGGCATGACCCCGGCGGCTCTGGCCGAGGCGAACGCGGTGCTGGCCAGCCCGCCAGCCGCGAACGTCGCGGCGGTCGAGCGGATGGGCCTGTTCGTGGTCAGCCACCTGGCCGCCCGGCTGGGCGTACGCGTGCAGCTCGACGGCGGTCAGGGCGGCCTGGTCGCCCGGCTGGTGCTGCCCGCCACCCTGCTGGCTCCGGCCGGCGCGGTGGAGCTGGGTCCGCCGATGCCGGCACGGATGCTGGCGGCGAGCACCGCGCGGGGCGTCGGAGCGCAGCGAACGGGCGGGGACTTGCGGCCGGCCGGCCCGCGCGGGCCGGCCGTCGCGCCGTTGGACCTGCCGGTGGCCGGTCGCCCGCCGGCAGCCGCCGTGCCGCGGCAGGCCCGCCCGGTGCCGGTGCGCGCCGAGGACGTGCTGGCCCCTGCGGGCGTCCAAGCCGACGCCTCGGACAGCGGCTGGTGGTCCCGGCAGGGTCCGGTCGGGCCGACGGTCCCCGGGCCGGCCGTGCCGCCCGCCACGCCGGTGACCGCCGGCACGAACGAGCGGGGTCTGCCGATGCGGGTGCCGATGGCGCAGCTCTCGGCGGTCACCCGTTCGGCCCAGCCGACGTCGGCGCCGGCGCGCGTCGACCTGGACCCGTCGGCTGTCGGCGGCATGCTTTCCCGGCTCTACAGCGGGGTACGGCGTGCCGAGGCCGAGGACACCACCGAGATACCCGTGTCACCCTCCTGGGGGCACGACGAAGGGGGACGACGACAGTGACAACCTTGAGTCAGGAGGCGCGGGACCTGAGCTGGTTGGTGAGCGCGTTCGCGGAGCGGGTGCCCGGCGTGGCGCACGCGGTGGTGGTCTCCTCCGACGGGTTGCTGGTCGCGATCTCCGATCACCTGCCGCGCGACAACGCGGACAAGCTCGCCGCGGTGACCTCCGGGCTGATGAGCATCACCGCCGGTGCGGCGCAGCTGTTCGACGGCGACATCGTCAAGCAGACGGTGGTCGAGATGGGCCGAGGCTATTTCCTGGTGATGCAGGTGCGCGACGGGTCGATCCTGGCCACGCTGGCCGCCGGGGACGCGGACATCGGCGTGGTGGGCTACGAGATGGCCCGGCTCGCGAAGCAGGCGGGGGAGATGCTCACCCCCGCGCTGCGGGCGGAGTTGCAGCAGGCGCTGCCCCGCTGAGCGGTCCGGGCGTGACCCGGACGGTCACCGGCTCACCGGAGCCGAGCCGTCCGGGCCCGGCCGTCCGGGCGGCCCGCTCAGAAGCCGCCCTCGGCGATGACGGAGCGGTACCAGTGGGCGCTGCGCTTGAGCACGCGCCGCTGGGTCGGGTAGTCCACATAGACCAGACCCCAGCGCTGGTCGTACCCCTCGGCCCACTCGAAGTTGTCCAACAGGGACCAGACGTGGAAGCTCTCCAGCGGGACCCCGTCGGCGAGGGCGCGGTGGGCGGCGGCCAGGTGGTCGCGCAGGAAGGTGATCCGGCCGGCGTCGTCGACGGTGCCGTCGGTGGCCAGGGTGTCCGGGGTCGGCAGGCCGTTCTCGGTGACGGTGAGCGGGATCGGGCCGTAGTCACGGGTGACCCGGGTCAGGATGTCGTACATCCCGTCGGGGTAGATCTGCTGCCATTCGGCCTCGGTGGTCGGCCAGCGCTGCTCGCTGCGCCCGTCGGCGGTGACGTAGATCGGCGTGTAGTACTGCACGGCCAGCAGGTCGACCGGCGAGGAGATCACCGCCAGGTCGCCGTCGCGGATGCCACGGACCATCCGGCTGCGGGAGCCCAGGTCGGCCAGCACGTCCTGCGGGTAGCTGCCCTTGAGCAGGGAGTCGAGGTAGAGGCGGTTCTCGTAGCCGTCGTAGAGCTGGGCGGCGGCGGCCGCCTCGGGGGAGTCGTCGGCGGGGTAGCAGGGGTGCAGGTTGAGCGCGGGGCCGATCCGGCCGGTGCTGGTGGTGGCGCGTAGCGCGCGGACCGCCAGGCCGTGGGCGAGTTGCAGGTGGTGGGCGACCAGGTAGGCGGCGTCCGGGTCCTGCCGGCCGGGCGCGTGGTGGCCGATGAGGTAGCCGTTCTGCACCACGGTTTTGGGCTCGTTGATGGTGAGCCAGACGGGCACCCGGTCGCCGAGGGCGGAGAAGACCGCGTCGGCGTAGTCGGCGAAGCGGTGGGCGGTGTCGCGTGACTCCCAGCCGTCGGCGTCCTGCAACGCCTGCGGCAGGTCCCAGTGGAACAGGGTCGCCATCGGTGCGATGCCGCGCTCATGCAGGCCGTCGATCAGACGGCGGTAGAAGTCCAGCCCGCGCTGGTTGGGCGCGCCGGTGCCGTCGGGCTGGATGCGCGGCCAGGAGATGGAGAAGCGGTAGCTGCGCAGCCCGAGGTCGCGCATCAGGTCGAGGTCTTCGGCGTACCGGTGATAGTGGTCGGCGGCCACGTCGCCGGTGTCGCCGTTTCGGGTTCGCCCGGGGACGCGGCTGAACGTGTCCCAGACCGATTCGCCTCGGCCGTCCTCCTTGGCGGCGCCCTCGATCTGGAAGGCGGAGGTGGCCGCCCCCCAGCCGAAGTCGCGGGGGAAGCGCAGCGGGCCAGGCCCAGTGGGTATCGACATGGATTCTCCTCGTGGATACGGGGCCACCGCCGAGATTCGGGAGCGCTCCCATGATAGGCCAGGGGAGGCCGGCCCGGGCAGCCGGCCGTCCTGACGGGCGGGTGCTGCCGGGTTGAGGCGGAGGTGAGCCCCGGACAGCGAACGAGGCCGACCGGGCGGCGTGTCGCGCCTGTCCCGTCGGCCTCTTTTCCCATCGTGTACGGGGGTTTAGTGTGGGGACGGGGGAGGGCAACCCCCGTCCCCACCGTAACTGCACACGCACGGGCGGATGTTGGGTCCTGCCGTGCGTGTCGCGCGGGAGCCGGGCCACGCGAGTGGCTCTGGTTCCACCTCCCTTCCCAGTGACGGGATGATGGCTGACGGCGGTGTCCGGGCTGGCCCGCCGTCGGCCTTCGGGTTCCCCGGGCTCGCCACAAGGACAACCCCGGTGATCTTCTAGTTGGAACCTTTGTCGATGGAAGCGCTCCCATCGACCGATGTTGCGACTGTAACGCCCGTCACGCCTTTGTGAAAGACCCAAAACGAGATCGAAACAAGTGGCTGATCCTCCCCGCCGCGCGCTTGTTGTGGGAGCGCTTCCATGGCACACTGTCGATTCAACGCGACAGAGCCAGATCGCGTGGCGTGGGTCCGCCGAGGGCAGCCGGCAGCATCAACACCGGTCGCGGCACCCGATCGCAGCCGGCGGGACCCCCTCCCGCGCGGGCCGCACCGCCGCACCCCCGGCCGGGCCCGGGGCGACCACCATCCCGGCGCCTCGAATCCCCCGCGCACCACCACACCCGCGGGCAGGCGCCTCGCCGGGACCATCCCGGCCTGGTCCGAGGAGACACCGCGCACATGAGACAACTGGCACGACGCCGCCGAGTGGCGATCCTCGCCGCCGCCGCGCTCGCCGTCGGCGGGGTGACCCTGCCGGCCGGCGCCGCGCAGGCCGCACCGGCCTGCGACGTGGTCTATGCGACAAACGACTGGAACAACGGCTTCACCGCGAACGTGACGATCAAGAACCTCGGCGACCCGGTCACCGCCTGGACGCTCAAGTGGACCTTCCCGAACAGCGGTCAGCGCGTGACCCAGGGCTGGTCGGCCAGATACAGCCAGTCCGGCAGTGAGGTCACCGCGACCAACGAGTCGTGGAACGGCAACCTGGGCACCGGGGCCTCCACCACCATCGGCTTCAACGGCGCCCACTCGGGGAGCAACCCGAAGCCCACCTCCTTCACCCTCAACGGCACCCCCTGCAACGGCACCCCGGCCAACCAGCCGCCGACGGTCTCCCTCAGCCTGCCGACCGGGCCGTTCACCGCGCCGGCCGACGTGCCGCTGACCGCCACCGCCAGCGACCCGGACGGGACGATCAGCAAGGTCGAGTTCTACCGCAACGGCCTGCTGATCAACACCGACACCACCGCTCCGTACGCCTACACCCAGGAAGACCTCCCGGCCGGCAGCTACACGGTCCAGGCCAAGGCGTACGACAACGCCAACGGCGTCGCGGTCGACGAAAAGGCGTTCACGGTCACCGCCGCCACCGGCCCGACGCTGGTCGCCACCCCGTCCGCGGTGAGCGTCAGCGAGGGTGGCACCGCCACCTTCAACCTGAAGCTCAGCGCCGCGCCGACGGCCAACGTGCCGGTCACCCTCACCCGCACCGGCGACACCGACGTCACGGTCTCGCCGGCCACCGTCACGCTGACTCCCAGCAACTGGAACACCGGGGTCACCGTCACGGTCGCCGCGGCGGAGGACGCCGACACCGTCGGCGGCACCGCCACCATCACCGCCTCCGCCACCGGTCTCGCCCCGCTGGCGGTCACCGCCACCGAGATCGACAACGACACCCCGGGCGGCGACAACACCTACATCGCCCGCTTCCTCGAGCAGTACGGCAAGATCAAGAACTCGGGCTACTTCAGCCCCGAGGGCGTGCCGTACCACTCGGTGGAGACGCTGATCGTCGAGGCGCCCGACCACGGGCACGAAACCACCTCGGAGGCGTTCAGCTTCTGGCTCTGGCTGGAGGCGAACTACGGGCGGGTCACCCAGAACTGGGCGCCGTTCAACAACGCCTGGACCGTGATGGAGAAGTACATCATCCCGAGCCACGCCGACCAGGCCACCGCGGGCGCGGCGGGCACCGCCCAGTACGCCGCCGAGCACGACCTGCCCAGCCAGTACCCGTCCGCCCTGGAGGCGAACGTGTCGGTCGGCCAGGACCCGCTGCGCGGCGAGCTGCAGTCCACCTACGGCACCGGTGACATCTACGGCATGCACTGGCTGATCGACGTGGACAACACGTACGGCTTCGGTCGCTGCGGCGACAAGACCACCCGGCCGGCGTACATCAACACCTTCCAGCGGGGCACGCAGGAATCGGTCTGGGAGACGATCCCGCAGCCGTCCTGCGACACCTTCACCGCAGGCGGCCAGTACGGCTACCTCGACCTGTTCGTCAAGGAGTCTGCCGCTCCGGCCAAGCAGTGGAAGTACACCAACGCGCCGGACGCCGACGCTCGCGCCGTGCAGGCCGCGTACTGGGCGCTGACCTGGGCCAAGGCGCAGGGCAAGCAGGCCGACGTCGCGGCCACCGTGGCGAAGGCCGCCAAGATGGGCGACTACCTGCGCTACTCGATGTTCGACAAGTACTTCAAGAAGATCGGCAACTGCGTCGGGGCGAGCGCCTGCCCCGCCGGCAGCGGCAAGGACTCCGCGCACTACCTCATGTCCTGGTACTACGCCTGGGGTGGCGCGTACGAGACCAGCCAGAACTGGTCCTGGCGGATCGGCTCCAGCCACAACCACTTCGGCTACCAGAACCCGTTCGCGGCCTGGGCGCTGACCAACACCCCGGAGCTCAAGCCGCAGTCGCCGACCGCGGTCACCGACTGGACCAAGAGCTTGGAGCGGCAGCTGGAGTTCTACACCTGGCTGCAGTCCGCCGAGGGCGGCATCGCCGGCGGCGCGACCAACAGCTGGGGCGGCAACTACGGCCAGCCGCCGGCCGGCACCAGCACCTTCTACGGCATGTTCTACGACGTCGACCCGGTCTACAACGACCCGCCGTCCAACCAGTGGTTCGGCATGCAGGCCTGGTCGATGCAGCGGATCGCCGAGCTGTACCTGCAGACCGGCAACGCGAAGGCCAAGGCGCTGCTGGACAAGTGGGTGCCGTGGGCGATCGCCAACACCACCGTCGGCACCAACTGGTCGATCCCGTCGGACATGAAGTGGACCGGCCAGCCGACCACCTGGAACCCGAGCAACCCGCAGCCCAACTCCAACCTGCACGTCGAGGTCACCGTCAAGGGCCAGGACGTCGGCGTCGCCGCCGCCTACGCCCGGACCCTGATCGCGTACGCGGCCAAGTCGGGTGACACGGCGGCCAAGACGACCGCCAAGGGTCTGCTCGACGCGCTCCACGCCGCCAGCGACGCCAAGGGTGTCTCCACCACCGAGAAGCGTGGCGACTACCGGCGCTTCGACGACACCTACGACGCGGCCAGCGGGCAGGGCCTCTACGTCCCGCCGGGCTGGACCGGGAAGATGCCCAACGGCGACACCATCGCCGCCGGCAAGAGCTTCCTCGACATCCGGTCCTTCTACAAGAACGACCCGGACTGGCCCAAGGTGCAGGCGTACCTGGACGGTGGTGCGGAGCCCAGCTTCAACTACCACCGGTTCTGGGCACAGGCCGACGTCGCCATGGCGTACGCCGACTACGGGAGCCTGTTCCCGAACGGCTGACAACGACCCGGGGTGGGTGGACGTGCCCTGCCCACCCCGGGGTTCGGCCGGGTTCGGGGGAACGACGGAACCCGGCCGGCGGACGGCCTGACACCCACGGTCAGGCCGGGGTGGGCCGGTCATCTGGCCAACGCAGCGGATCGGCCGGCCCACCCCACCGCCCGGAGTGGAGGTTGCCGCGAAAAAGCCCAGAAATTCGGGCCGACGCGGGATCACACCCACGGCTACGACGGAGTAACGTACCTGACCGGAGAGGCCGCTCCCCCCGTGGCGGCCTCTCCACTTTTCTGCCCGCGAGTGCTGCTGCCGCCGGGTTTCAGCCCCGCCCCGGCCCACCGCGCGGAGCCTCCGGGCCCTCGGTGACCGGGTGACGCGGCCCCGGGTGCCCCGCCGGCAACGACCGGCGCAGCACCACCCAGCTCACCGCCAACGCCGCCGCCACCAGCGGCCAGGTCAACGCGACCCGGGCCACCACGAGCGCGAGGACCTGCCCGCCCAGGTACAGCGGCACGAACACCGCCAACCGC
Source organism: Micromonospora sp. NPDC047527 (assembly GCF_040643015.1). NCBI lineage: Bacteria > Bacillati > Actinomycetota > Actinomycetes > Micromonosporales > Micromonosporaceae > Micromonospora > Micromonospora sp. NPDC047527. The sequence goes on from NZ_JBEYTK010000011.1 coordinate 140,983, forward strand.
AGCACGTAGGTCGCCGTCCACACCCAACTGGCCCGGCCGTACCCGCGCAGCAGCGCCGGGTCCCGCCGCCAGCGAGCACGCTGACCCAGCGCCGCGCCGGCCACCACCCCGAGCAGCGGCCAGCGCACCACGATGCTGACCGCCCACGCGAGGGCGCTCGCCGCGTTCGACAGCAACTGGATCAGGAAGAAGTTCTCGGCCCGGCCGGTACGGACCGCGACCAGTGCCGCGACGCAGACCGCGAGCAGCCCGATCAGCACCGAACGGGGCCGGTCACCCCGCCGCAGCCGTGCGCCCGCCACCACCGCGCCGACAGCCAGCGCCGCGCCGACCCCGGCCCACAGCGACTCGCCGCCGATCAGCCAGCCCACCGCGAACGCCACCGGCGGCAGGGTCGCGTCGATGGCTCCGCGCCGCCCGCCCAGCAGATCCGCCAACGACTCGGCCGGCGCCACCCCGTCGGGCTCGGCTGCCTCCCGCCGGTCGGGGTCGGGCCTGACCTGGCCGGACTGCCGCTCCGGTGTGCCGTCCACGGCAACCTCCTCATCCCCGTCCCAACCTAACCGTCAACAGGCGGTGGGCCACCAGCCGACCGGCCCGCTCCGGCCGCTACGGTGTGCGGATGCGCGCGACGGCACGGGGTTGGACCGCGGTCTGGTTGGTCGTACTGGCCCTCGTCCAGGCGGCCGCCTTCCTCGCCGTCTGGCGCGTGGCCGTACACACCGGGATCGGCCAGTGGGTCGACACGGTCGCCTTGACCGGCAACCAGATCGGTCAGGATCGCATCGACGGCCCGGTGGACCATCTGCTCAACGCGATGTCGGTGGTGTCCCTGCTGGCCGCCACCGCGATGATCGGCTTCATCGCGCTCATCCGGGGGCGGATCGCCCTGGCCGTCACCGCCACCCTGCTCATCGCGGGCGCGAACGTCTCCACCCAACTGCTCAAGTACGGGCTGGCTCGCCCGGACTACGGCGTCGACCCGGAGCGCGCCGGGGTGGGCAACAGCCTCCCCAGTGGGCACACCGCCGTGGCCGCGTCGGTGGCGGTCGCGCTGATGCTGGTCCTGCCCCGCAAGGTACGGGCCGCCGGCGCGTTCATCGGCGCGGCCTACGCCGCCGCCGCCGGGGTCGCCACCCTCTCCGCCGGCTGGCACCGACCCAGCGACGCGGTCGCCGCGTACCTGGTGGTGGGCGTCTGGGCGGCGCTGGCCGGGCTGGTGCTGCTGATCACCCAGCGGGAACAGGCCGAGGTTGCCCCCGGCGACGCGCACCGGGTCGCCAGCGCGGTGCTCGGCATGGCCGGCGTGCTGGCCCTGATCGCCTGCGGGCTCGCCCTGGCGTGGCTGGTGGGCCTGCGCGACACCTGGCCGACCGAGCTGAGCCGTCGGCCACTCTTCGTCGCGTACGCGGGCAGCGCCGCCGGCATCGCCGGCACGATGGCGGTGGTCATGGCGCTGGTGCTCACCGTCGTGCACCGGCTGGTGCCCCGGGTCAAGGGCTGAGCCGACCGGGGGACCGTGTTTCGGCGTGGTCGCCGGCGGATCAGCTCGCCGGACGGGGCGCGGGCACGTGCGGGGCGACGCCACGCAGGTGCGTCAACACCACCGGGTCGATGCGCCCCGGGACCAGCCGCTCCTCCAGGTTCTCCACCGCGGCCCAGGAGAACAGCGCCTCCTCCGGCCCGTCGGCGGCCACCGGGTGACCCAACGCGGTGAGCAACGCCGCCACCTCCTCGGCGACCGCGCCGCTCAGGTCGAGCAGGGTCGCCGGGTCGGGCCGGCTGAACAGCAGGGTGTGCACGGCGAGCAGCCGGCCCAGTTCGGCGACCGGCTCCGGGTGGTCGTCCACCCGCAGGTCGACCAGCACGTCGCTGGTGCCGGCGTACCCCCCGCCGCGCTCGACCACCAGCAGGCCGGCGCTCTGCCGGCCGCGCCGGTCGCCGCCGGCCTCGTCACCGGCGCGCAGCGCGGCGACCAGCCGCTCGGCGAACGGCAGCGCCGACCCGGCGAGCCACGCGTCGGCCAGCGCGTCGACGACCTCCGGGCCGGTGAGGATGTTGCCCTGCGCCGCCCAGCCGTCGCCGGCCCGCCCGCCGGCCCAGGGATGACAGGCCGGGCCGGTCCAGGTCGCGCCCGGACCGCTGGCCCCCACCACACCGAGCTGACGGTGTGCACGGTCGCCGTCGGCGGCGACCAGCCCGGCCACCACGTCGGCGGCGGCCACCCCGGTGCGCAGCAGGGTCAACCCCTGTGGGCGGTAGGCGAGGTTGACGTGTGCCTGGGTGGCAAGCGCGCCGACCTCGGCCTCGGCGGCCGGCACGAGTGCCCCGGCGGCGAGGAACTTGCTGGCCACGACCACACCGTGCAGGCGACCGTCGGCGGAGCGGGCGACGAGGGAGAAGGTCACCCGCCGAGATTAGCCGGCCGAGCCGACCACGCACCGCCCCGCGCGGACGGCTCGGAACGTGCCGTCGCGGGGATGCCGACGACTGTCGATCCCCGGAACCGGCGATTCTGCCCAGGACGGGGATCTTGCTCGCGGGCCCCGTCAACGGGCACGATCGATCGGTGACGAATCGATGGGGCATGACGGTGCCGATGGGCGGGATCCCGCTGGCCGACCACGGCGCGGTCTACGCGACGCTCGACCGCGCCGGGTTCACCGACGTCTGGTCCTCCGAGGTCGCCGGGGCCGACGCGTTCACCCCGCTGGCGCTCGCGGCGGCCTGGCAGCCCCGGCTGCGGCTGGGCACCGCGATCACCCCGGTCTTCACCCGCGGCCCCGGACTGCTCGCGATGAGCGCCTCGGCGCTGGCCGAGGCCGCGCCCGGCCGGTTCTCGCTCGGCATCGGCGCGTCCTCGCCGGTGCTCGTGCGGGACTGGAACGCGGTGCGGTTCGACGAGCCGTTCCGGCGTACCCGGGACGTCCTGCGTTTCCTGCGCGCCGCGCTGCGGGGCGAGACGGTGGACGAGGTCTACGACACCTTCACCGTGCGGCGGTTCACCCTCGAACGGCCGCCGGCCGTGCCGCCGCCGATCCTGCTCGCCGCGCTGCGCCCGGGGATGCTCCGGCTGGCCCGCGCGGAGGCCGACGGGGTCATCCTCAACTGGCTCAGCGCCGACGACGTGCCCCGCGCCCTCGCCGAGCTGGGCGAGCGCCGTCCCGGGTTCGAGGTCGCCGCCCGGATCTTCGTCTGCCCCACCGAGGACGCCGCGTACGCCCGCACGCTCGGCCGCCGGCTGATCACCAGCTACCTCACCGTCGGAGCGTACGCCGAGTTCCACCGCTGGCTCGGCCGCGACCAGGTGCTGGCGCCGATGTGGGACGCGTGGGCCGCCGGTGACCGGCGCGGGGCCAGCGCGGCCGTGCCCGACGAGGTGGTCGACGCGCTGGTGCTGCACGGCTCACCCGAGCGGTGCCGCGCCCAGGTGCAGTCCTACGCCGACGCCGGGGTGGACGTGCCGATCTTCGCGCTGCTGCCCACCCCGGAGGTGACCGCCGGCGGCGTCGCCGCACTGACCACCCTCATCGCCCAGCTCGGCACCGAGCCCTCAGGAGCGTCCGCGTGAACCTCACCGACCGGATCGTGGTGGTCACCGGCGGCGCCGGCGGCATCGGGGCGGCCCTGTCCCGCCGGTTCGCCGCCGAGGGCGCCGCCGCCGTGGTCATCGCCGACCTGAACGCCGACGCGGCCCAGGCGGTGGCCGACGGCATCGGCCCGGTCGCGCACGCCACCGCCCTCGACGTGACCGACGAGGCACAGGTGCGCGCACTGGTCGACGACACCGAGCGCCGCTTCGGCCGGATCGACTTGTTCTGCGCCAATGCCGGAGTGACCACCGGCGGGGGAGTGGAGGTCGACGACGCCGCCTGGGACCGGGCGTGGCGGGTCAACGTCCTCGCCCACGTCTACTCGACGCGGGCGGTGCTGCCGGGGATGCTCGCCCGCGGCGGCGGGCACCTGCTGCACACCTGCTCGGCGGCGGGCGTGCTGACCGCGGTCGGCGACGCCGCGTACACCGCGACGAAGCACGCCTCGGTGGGGTTCGCCGAGTGGCTGGCCATCACCTACCGGGACCGGGGCATCCGGGTCAGCGCGCTCTGCCCGCAGGGCGTGGACACCCCGATGCTCGCCGACGGGATCCGCGACGGCCACCTCGGCGCCCGGGTGATCGAGGCGTCCGGCGCGGTGCTCACCCCCGACCAGGTCGCCGACGCGGCCATCGCCGGGCTGGCCGAGGAGCGGTTCCTGATCCTGCCGCACCCGGAGGTCGCCGACTACGCGCGCCGCCGCGCCGAGGACCCGGACGGCTGGCAGGCCGGCCTGCGCAAGCTCGTCCGCCGCCTGACCGCCTGACCTGGTCCTAGGCGGGCGGCTCTGCCAGCCGCTCCATCCGGGTCCAATCGGACCAGCCACGCTCGCGCATCAGGTCCCGCAGTCGCTCCGCTCGCGGGTCGGTCTCGACGGCGAGCGCGTCCAGAAGGTCAGGCAGATCGCCCTGCGCCTCGTCGTCGAGGACGTCGCCGGACCTGTGGGCCTGCTCGGCGAGGGCGGCCATGATGTCGGCGGCCTCCTCCAGTAGCGCGTCCCCGCCCGCGTCGCTGTCGAAGATCTCCGACAGGACCCGATAGAGCCGGACGACCTGCGGGTCGTCGAGCTGCGCGAGCTTCGACGGCATCCACTCGACGACGCCATCGGGCCAGCGGGCCGCGACGAGGATCCACCCGTCCCGCTCAGCCTCCACCATCCGCTTCGACGCCCCGATGTCCCGGAGCCGATCGAGGTATGAGACCACCTGCGGCGGGAGCGCCAGACTGTCCCCGGCGGTGAGCTGCGCGATCTGCTTGCGGCTGGTTTCGAGCCGTTCGATCTCGTCGAGCAGGTGGCTGTCGATCCGCTGGACCGCTTCGGTGAAGGCCGCCGCGTCGGCCTCCAGCATCCGACCGATCTGGGACAGCGGCACGCCGGCGTTGGCGAGGGTACGGATCTTGATGAGGGACACGACCGCACTCGCGCCGTAGCGCCGATAACCCGACGCGTCCCGCTCCGGCTCGGGCAGGAGCCCGACCTGGTGATAGTGCCGCACCGCCCGCACCGTGACGCCCGCGTACGCGGCCAGTTGACCGATCGTCAGCATGCTCTGATCCTGCCCTCAATTCCTCGCGACCCGACCCGCATCACCTCAGGAGATTCTGCGGCGGTAGGAGACGGTGGCGAACACGTACGCGACGACGAGGATGCCGACGCACCAGGCGAGGGCGGTCCAGATGTCGGCACCGACCGGTTGCTCGGTGAACAGGTCGCGGATCGCGTTGACGATCGAGGTCACCGGCTGGTGCTCGGCAAAGGCGCGTACCGGGCCGGGCATGGTGTCGGTGGGCACGAAGGCCGAGCTGACGAACGGCAGGAAGATGAGCGGGTAGGAGAACGCGCTCGCGCCGTCGACCGACTTCGCGCTGAGGCCCGGGATCACGGCGATCCAGGTCAGCGCCAGGGTGAACAGGATGAGGATGCCGCCGACCGCCAGCCAGGCGAGCACTCCGGCGCCCGAGCGGAAGCCCATGGCCAGGGCAACGAGGACGACCACCACGAGCGAGATCACGTTGGCGACCAGTGAGGTCAGGACGTGGGCCCACAGCACGGCCGGTCGGGCGATCGGCATGGACTGGAAGCGCTCGAAGATCCCGCCCTGCATGTCCAGGAAGAGCCGGAACGCGGTGTAGGAGATGCCCGAGGCGATCGTGATCAGCAGGATGCCGGGCAGCAGGTAGTTCACGTACGAGTCGGTCCCGGTCTGGATCGCGCCGCCGAAGACGTACACGAACAGGAGCAGGAAGGCGATCGGCATGACCGCCGTGGTGATGATGGTGTCAGGGCTGCGGCTGATGTGCCGCAGCGAACGACCCAGCAGGACGGCGGTGTCGCCGAGGAAGTGCTTGTTCATCGTTGTTCCTTGTCTGCTCTGGCACCAACGAGGGTGAGGAAGACGTCCTCCAGGGTCGGCTGCTTTTCGACGTACTCGACCTCGGCGGGCGGGAGGAGCCGCTTGAGCTCGTCGAGGGTGCCGTCGACGATGATCCGGCCCTCGTGGAGGATCGCGATCTGGTCGGCGAGCTGCTCGGCCTCGTCGAGGTACTGCGTGGTGAGCAGCACGGTCGTGCCGCCCTCGGCGAGTTCCCTGACGGCCTGCCACACCTCGATGCGCGCCTCTGGGTCCAGCCCGGTCGTCGGCTCGTCAAGGAAGATCACCGGCGGGTTCCCGATGAGACTCATCGCGATGTCCAGGCGGCGGCGCATGCCACCGGAGTACGTCGCCACCCGCCGGGCGCCCGCCTCGGTCAGCGAGAAGCGCCGCAGCAGGTCGTCCGCGATGACGCCCGGGTCCCTGAGGTGCCTCAACCGGGCGATCAGGACGAGGTTCTCCCGCCCGCTGAGGATCTCGTCGACCGCCGCGAACTGGCCGGTGAGACTGACCGACTCGCGCACCTCGGCGGCCTGCGTGGCGACATCGAAGCCGTTGACCAGGGCGGTCCCGGCGTCGGCCCTGAGGAGCGTGGACAGGATCTTCACCACCGTGGTCTTGCCGGCGCCGTTCGAGCCGAGCAGGGCGAAGATGCTGCCCCGCGCCACGGCGAGGTCCACGCCGCGCAGCACACGCAGCTCCTTGTACGACTTCTCCAGCCCCTGCACGTGGATCGCGGGTCTCTGGCCCTGACTGGTTGTTGCCGGAATGCTCATGGCAGCCAGCATGGAGGGTTGACGCAGCGTCAGGGTCAAGCCGATTCAGGCGTGAATATCGGCGCCGGGTCAGCGGCGGCGCAGCGGGCCGGGGTGGATGGACCAGAGCAGCCGTCGCCACCAGGGGCGGGCGGCGCGCAACCCGTCCACGTAGGTGGTGGCCGCCGCACCGGCACGGTCGGCCTGGGCGGCGGTGGCGGCGTCGGGCGCGAAGGCCACCTGGTTGAGCAGGGCGGCCAGGTCGTCGACCCCGGGGACACTCCCGCCGGATTGTCTGCTGCGGGCGTCGAGCAGAGCCTGCCGAGCCTGGTCCGCCACCTCGGTCGCCGCCAGGTCGTCGCCGACCGGTCGGCCGGCCAGCCGTAGCGCGTCGGTGACCTCCCGCCAGGCGCCGGCGATGCGCTCGCCGGGGTCACCCCGGCCGAGTCGGGCCCGGGTCAGCGAGCGGCGCATCGCCAGCAGGGTGAGCAGCAGCGCACCGACCACCAGCAGCAGGCCGCCGCTGCCACCGGCGACCAGCACCGGGGTGGACACGCCGCGCCCGTCCGGCCCGTCGGGGGCGGCCACCGGCTCCGGCGACGCGGTCGGCTCCACCGTGGGTGCCGGCGCCTCCGACGGAGGCGGATCATCCGGCGTCGGGCGGAAGTCCTCCTCCACCGGCCTCGGCTCGTTGTCCGGGCGGGGCAGCGGGTCGAACGCCACCCAACCCAGCCCGTCGAACAGCACCTCCGGCCAGGCGTACGCGTCACCGGCCCGCACCGGCCCCTGCCCGCTGGACTCGAAGCCCACCACCACCCGGGTCGGCAGCCCGGAGAGCCGCCCGAGCACCGCGAACGCCGCCGCGAACTGCTCCGAGGTGCCCTCCTGCCCACCGCCGTTGCGCGGCCCGAAGAGGAAGAAACCCAGATTCGGGTACGCGTGCCCGCTCGGCGCGTCCGCCACCACCCGGTAGTGCTCGGCCAGGAACTGCTCGATCGCCGTGGCCCGCGCGTACGGGGCGCCGTTCTCCTCGGCGAGCTGCGTGGCGAGCCGGCGCAGCGGGTCGGGTGCCCCGTCGGCGACCCGCAGCACCCGGGCCACCTCCTCGCCGGCTGGCACGTTCGCCGTGGCCAGCAGGTTGACGTCCGGGCGCTCCCGGGCCGACGTCACCGTGTACCGCAACCCCGGGGTCAGCCCCTCCGGCCGGATCAGCGTCCCGGTCTCCGGGTCGTACGCCACCCGCGCGCCGCTGACCTCCCGAGGCGTCGCCACGGCGGGTAGCAGCCCGCCGCTCAGCTCGGCAACGGTGATCTGCTGCCGCACGGTCTCCACCGTGCTGTCCCGCGCCGGTGCCGTGGCCGGCAGGATCCGACCGGCGTTGCGGTACGTCGCGCCGACCCGCCAGGTCACCCCGTCGTAGTCGCTGAGCACCGCCAACCGGATCCGAATGCTGCGGCCGGTGTCGTTCGCCTGGGCCGGGTCGTCGGTCCCGTCGCCCGGCGCGGTGCCGGCCGCGCTCGGTGAACCGCCGCCGGTCGGGGTGCCGTCGCGCACCGTGCTCACGTCGAGGAGCTTCTGCTCCGGGTGCAGCGCCCAGCCGGAGATCCGGATCAGCGGGTTCTCGTCGAGCGTCTCCACCTGTGGAGGCTCCACGTACCGGCGTGGATCCACCGGCCGGCCGTCGACCTGGCCGGCGATCACCGGGCCGAGCAGCGCGATCAGCCCGATAACCAGGGCCACGCCGAGCGCCGCCGTCGCGGTCAGCCGGAGCCGTACCGCGGCACGTACCCCGGGGGCGAGGCCGGCGACCGGATCGCCGCCGGCCGGCGCCGCGCCCGTCGACGCCGCCAGGCCGACCGCCGCGACCGCGACGAACGCCAGCGTCGCGCCGATCGCCGGTTCGGCGTTCGGGCCGACCACGTAGAGGGCGGCGGCGTAGAGCCCCGCCGCCGGCAGGTAGCCCAGCAGCACCCGACCGGTGCGCAACGCCACCTCCGCGCCGGCCAGGCCCGCCAGCCAGGCCGCCACCACCGGCACCAGCACCGTGTCCGGGCTGGGCTCCACCGGAATCATCGCGGTGAGCAACCGGGGGATGCCGTTGCGCGCCGCGTCCGCGCTCACCTCCAGCAGGCCGCCGGGCAGGTCGGCGTGGGCGGCGGCCAGCCGCAGCGACCACAGCGTCCAACCGGCCATCGCGGCCACCGACACCGGTGCGACAAGCCAGGACGGCAGCCGCCGGGCGGCCACGCTGACCAGCACCGACCCCGCTGCGGCACCGGCGACCAGCCAGGTCAGCAGTTCGCCCGCGTACACCCGGCCGAGCACCACCCCGGCGAGCGCGGTCAGCCCGATCAGCGCCAGCGGGACGACAGCCGCCCGCAGCGCCCGCCCGACCCTGCCGGCACCCGAAGGTGTCGAGCCGTCGAGCGGCGGGTCCGGTTCCGGGGCCGCCGGGCCCGCCGGGCCGACGGTGCCCGCGCCGCCGAGCCGCTGCTGGCCCACGCCCGTCACCACCGGCGCACCCCGTCCCACTCGGCGGCGAACTGCGCGCCGTCCGCCGCGTCGACCACCACCAGGCCGGTCGCGCCGGTCGCCGTCGGCTCGGTCGCGCCGAACACCCCGACCACCACCGACGGGTACGCGCCGCGCAGCGCCCCGACGTGCCCCAACTCGCCCCGGCCCGCCGGCCCGGTCAGGAAGATCAACGTGTCGCCGAGCCGGTCCTGCCGCAACCGGGTGGTGGTCGCCCGCAACGCGTCGCCGTCGCCGGACAGCTCAGCGGCGGCGAGCCGGTCCAGTGGCCCCAGCGCCGGCCCGGCGGCCCCGCCCGGGTCGCCGCGCTCCGGCTCCGCGCCGACCAGGAGCAGCAGCACCGGCAGGTCCGCGCGGTGCGCCGCGGTGACGACCGAGGCCGCCGCCTCGCACGCCGACTCGAACGACTCCGCCACCCCGTCCACCACCTGCGGGTGGGCGACGGCACGGTTGTCCAGGAGTACGACCAACCGGGGCAGGCTGGTGTCCACGTTCTCACGCACCATCAGCTCGCCGACCCGGGCGCTGGTGCGCCAGTGCACCCGCCGCAACTCGTCACCGACCACGTACTCCCGCAGCGAGTTGAAGGTGATCGACCCGTGCGGCACCCCGTCCACCCGGCCGTCGAGGCTGCGCCCCGCACCGGTGGGTACCGCCGTCAGCGGGTGGATCCGGGGGTGCACCCAGACCGGCGTCGTCTCGCCGTACGGGCGGGCCAGCGCCACCAACCCCAGCGGATCCCGCCGGGTCACCCGCAGCGGCCCCACCGGCACCACCCCACGACGGTGGGTCGGCACGTCGTAGCGGACCTCGGTGTCCCGGCCAGGTCGCAGCCGCAGCACCGGCACCGGCACCGTGCGCTCGCCGCACCGGTCCTCGGCCAGCAGGTTCGCCGAGCGCAGCCGCCCGGCGTTGCGGACGGTCAACGTCATACTCGCCGGCTCGCCGCGCGCCACCCGGTCCGGGTCGGCGCTACGCGTCACCAGCAGCCGGGGCCGCCACGCCGCGGTCAGCGCCGCGTAGCCCACGGCCGCGCCGGCCGCCGCGCCCAACACCGCCAACTCGGGGTACGCGAACCGAAAGCCCACCCCCAGCAGAACGACGGCGGCGACGAGCAGCCCGACCCCCCGGGCGGTGATCCCCATGGCGGTTCTGCCGGTCAACCCTGCACCGGTGCGGGCTGCCCCGACGGCAGCGGCACCGGCACCGAGGCGATGGCCTGGCGCAGCACCTCCCCGGCGGTCATCCCGCGCACCTGGGCGTCCGGAGTGAGCAGCAGCCGATGCGCGAACACCGCTTCGGCGAGCGCCTTCAGGTCCTCCGGCATGATCCAACCCCGACCGTCGATCAGCGCGTACGCGCACGCCGCACGGGTCAACGCGATCACGCCCCGAGGGCTGACCCCGACCCGCACCTGCGGGTGGGTACGGGTGGCGGCGGCCAGCCGGACCGCGTACGCGTAGAGCGGCTCCGCGATGTGCACCCGCCGCGCCATCCGGACCATCTCCCCGACGGTGGCGGTGTCGGTGACCGGCGCGAGCGCCTCGGGGGAGCGTACGGTCGCACCGCGCAGCACCTCCACCTCGACCGCCTCGTCCGGGTAGCCGACGGAGAGCTTCACCAGGAACCGGTCCAGTTGCGCCTCGGGCAGCCGGTAGGTGCCGTCCATCTCCACCGGGTTCTGGGTGGCCACCACCAGGAAGGGCGATGGCACCGGATGCCGCACCCCGTCCACGGTGACCGTGCGTTCCTCCATCACCTCCAGCAGCGCCGACTGGGTCTTCGGCGACGCCCGGTTGATCTCGTCGGCGATGACGATGTTGGCGAAGACCGGCCCCGGATGGAACTCGAAGTCCCTGCTCGCCTGGTTGAAGATCGTCACCCCGGACACGTCCGAGGGCAGCAGGTCGGGAGTGAACTGGATCCGCCGCCACTCACCCTTCACCGTGGCCGCGATCGCCCGCGCCAGGGTCGTCTTACCGACCCCCGGCACGTCCTCCAACAGCACATGGCCCTGAGCGAACAGCGCGGTCAACGCCAGCCGAACCACCTGCGGCTTGCCGAGCACCACCGCGTTGACGTTCTCGGCCAACCGGGCGGCCAGGGCGGCGAAACCCTGCACCTCCGGCTGGGTGAGCGGCTCGTGGGTGTTCACGGTCGGCGGTGCTCCTTGCCTGACAGGTCTAGCAGGTGGGCAGGACGTTGATGTTGTCGCCGCCCTCCAGGTTGAGCCAGGCCCAGGGAATGTAGTTCTTCCCCTCGTAGTTGACCTGCACCCACCAGGTGCTGCGCTTCTCGCTGTTGTAGATGTAGGCGTACACCTCTTCGCCCGACTTCTTGCAGTACGCCTCCAGGCGCGTGCCCGGCCTCGCCCAGCCCACCTGCCTGTCGTTGTCCTGCCGGGGGACCGAGAAGACCTCGTTGCCGTTGCGACCGCTCACGTCCCGGTCGCAGTAGGTCGACTCCGGCCCGGACGCGCCGTTGCGACAGGTCGCGATGCCGTACAGCGGGTCGGTCGGCTGGGCCTTCCTCGCGGTGCCGTTGCCAGCGGCGTTCGTGGCGGTCACCGTGAACGTGTACGCCGTGCCCGGCGTCAGCCCCGACACCGTGATGCTGGAGCACGCGCCCGCCGTCGCCGGCTCACCCGGTGTACTCACCGAGCAGGTGGCCTTCCCACCGCCCGCGTCCACCGTGAACGTCACAGTCGCCGACGTGGCGGTCGCCGACGAGCCGGTCACCGTCACCCGTGGCGCGGCGACCGTCCGGGCCGTGGCGGTCGCCTCCGGGCCGGGCCCCGCCTCGTTGACCGCCTTCACCTTCACCGTGACGTTCTGACCGTCGCCCAGCCCGGTGACGGTCGTGCGGGTGTCGGTCACCTCGCTCGCCTTGCCGCCGACGTCCACCAGGTACTTCGTCACCGGACGGCCGTTCGCCTCGGCCGGCGACCACTGCACGGTCACCGCGCCCGGCTGGTCGGCGACCGTGGCGGCCCGCAGGTCGAGCGGGCGGCCGGGCGCCGCGAACGGCACAACCGTGTTGCTCACCGGGGACGCCGCCGAACCAGCGCCCTTGTCGTTGACGGCCACCACCGTGAACGCGTACTGGGTGCCGAACTCCAACTCCCCGGCGGGCACCACCAGCTCCGTCTTGGTCGACTCACCGGCCGGCGCGTTCGTCCCCGCCGAACTGGCCGCCACCGTGTACTTGGCGATCTTGTTGCCCTGCCCGTTCGCGGCCGGCCACTTGACCAGCACCGTGCCGTCCGGTCGCTCCTGCGCGGTGACGCTCGCCGGCGGGTCGGGCACCGCGGCGGTCGGGGTCACCGGGTTGCTGTTGCGCGCCGGACCGTCGCCCTTGGCGTTGACGGCGTGCACCGCGAACCGGTACGTCTCGCCGTTGGTCAGGCCCTTGACCTCCACCGCACGCTGGTTGGCGCCCACCTCCAGGCGCTGACCGGCGCCCTGCACCACGTACCTGATGATCTCGGCGCCGTTCGCGGCGGCCGGCCGCCAGCTCACCCGGGCCTGAGCGTTGCCGGCGGCGGCGGTGACACTGCGCGGCGCACCCGGCTTGCTCACCTGGGGCTTCTTCGGCGGAGGCGGCGGCGGTGGAGCCGGCGGCGGGTCGCCGCCCAGCACGTCGTTGGCGTACTTGTTGACCTCGCGCACCTGGTGCTTGTCGTCCACCACCCGGGCGGTCGCCGAGTCGGGCGAGTTGATGAAGAGGTGGTTCTCGCGCACCTCCAGCTCCAACGGCCCGGTCGTCTTGCCCTGGACGGTGTCGACCAGTTGACCGCCCGCGTCGAAGGAGTAGATGGTGCCGGTGGCCTCGTCCGCGCAGTAGAACCGGTCCGCCCAGGCCACCGCCGGGCTGAGCCGATCACCGCCGCCCGGCACCGTGAACGCCTGCTCCTCACCGGCCTCACCCACCACCAGCACCCGCCGCTCGGCGGGCACCGTCACCGGCACGCGCGGGCCCGACGTGCGGGCCGGCAGCGCCGCCGGGCCGGGCAGTGTCAACGGCGTCCGGCGGACCTCACCGCGCTGCACCCGCACCAGCCTCCCGGCCGTACGGTCCAGCACCGCCACCCCGTCATCCAGGGTGGAGACCACCAGCTCGTGGCTGGCATCGGCCACGTCGTACGTCTCGACCCGCTCCGGGCGGAGCCCGCCGTTCGCCGGCGCGGCCGAGGCCGGCGCGGACGGCAGCTTCGCGGCGGTGATCGCCGACACGGTGCCCTCGCTGGGCACCGCGATCCAGAGTCGACCCTCGCCGTCGAACGTGCCGCCGGTGATGCCCGGGGGATAGCGCACCGGCTCGCCGACCGGGCTCAACGACCGTGGATCGAGCTGACGCACGATCCCCTGCACGGCGTCGACGACGAACGCCGCGTCCTCGTGCAGGGCGACGCTCACGCCCAGGCCAGGGGTGGTCGGGGTGGTCGCGGTGAGTTGCAGGGTGGCCAGATCCAGTGAGCTGACCTGCCCGGTCTGCAGGTCACGCAGGATCAACAGCCGATCGGTCTGGGTGACCTGCATCGGATGCCGGCGGGCACCAGGAAGTTCGGTACGCGTGTCCACCCGGGCGGTCACCCCGTTGACCCGGGCCAGCTCGCTGCGCGCCGCGCTCCACAGCCAGGAACTCGCGTCGTAGTTGGCCACCGCGTTGTCCGCCGCACCCAACCCGAGGACGGTCAGCCCCATGGCGGCCAGCAGCGCGGTCACCGTGCCGACCGTCACCAACCCACCGCGCAGCCGGGACCGGGAACGTGGGGCGTCGGTCCGCTCGGCGTCGTCGATGCTGGCCACAGCCGGCTGCCTCTCCTGAGTCATGGCAGGTGGCGTGCGCCTCGCGGCGACCCCTCCCCAGAGCCGGGTGCCATCATATGGCCCGGCCGCTGGCGGGGGAACCCGCACCGTCACCCCTGTGGATACCGAGCGTGTGCGTTGTGGACACCCAGGTCAGCCCGACAGCGACCGGCCGGCCTCGCTCAGGACGGCGGGGTGGACCGCTCCCGCTCGGTGCAGACCTGACCGGAGGTGGCGAAGCTGTCGGTGGAGTAGACCGCCAGCACGGTGAAGCAGTAGTCCACCCGCGAGTTGAGGCCGCTCACCGTGTAGCTGGTCCGACCCGGATCCACCGTGGCCAGCACCCCCAGCGCCTGCCCGGCCCGACCGCCGGCGATCATGAACGGCACCGCGCCCCCCGTCGGGTCCGTCCAGCTCAGCGTGATCGTGGCCGAGTCGTCCCGCAGCGCCAGGTCAGCGGGTGCGGGCCCGGCCGCCGTCGGTGCCGCCGTCGCTGCGGTCGTCGCGGCCCCGGAAGGCGGTGGATCGTCGCGGTTCAGCAGCACCGCACCCAGCCCGGCCACGGCCACCACGGCCACCCCGGCCGCGACCGCCGCGCCGATCAGCATCCCCCGGCCACGCCCCGACGTCCCGCTCTCGTTGGCGTACGCCGACGGATAGCCGTCCTGCGGGTGCCCCTGGCCCGGGTACTGGTACTGCTGGCCTGGGTAGGGGTGCTGCCCCGGTGAGGTGTGGGGCTCCGGGGCCGTCGAGTGCGGCTGGGCCGCGTACCCCTGGTGGTGTGGGTGTTGCTCCGGGGACGGTCGCGGCGCTGGCACGGTCGGTGGCGGGTAGGTCGCGGCCGTGAGAGGGCCCGGCGCGGTCGGCACCGGGCTCGCGTACCCGTCGGAGGCTGGGGTGGGCGGTGTCCGGCCCGCATCGAACGGCGGCGCCCAGGCCGGCGTCGCCAGCCCACCCGGAGTTGCGAGCGGGGTCGGTCGGCCCGGACCGGCACCGGGCCCGGGCCGGTCATCGGCCGCCGGGCGGACGGCCGGGAACACCTCCGTCTGCGCGGACGCGACACCCGACGTGATCTCACCGCCCACGATGGTCTCGTCCGTGTCCACGGGGGACGGGCCGGTCGGCTCGCTGCCGGCCAGGGGCAGCGGTTGCGGCGGGGCGCTGCTGCTCCACGGCGGGGCGGTCAACCCCCACGGCGGCGCGCTCACCGGCGGCGCGGACACGGGTTGGCTGTACCCAGGTGGCCCGGACACGGGGTAGGTGTGGGCTGGTGGTCCGGATACGGGGTAGGTCGGCGCTGGTGGTCCGGATACGGGGCGGGTGTGGCCGGGCGGTCCGGAGACCGGTCGGGAGTCCCCGGGAGGTGCCGAGACGGGGCGTGGGTAGGCGGGCGCCGCACTGACCGGGTGGTGGGCGGGCGACCCGGTCGACGCGCTGGTCGGCCCGGAATCGGCGCTGCCTGACCTACTCGCGCCGGCGGCGGCGACTCGGTCGGCCTCCTCGGCCAGCAGCGGTTCGATCTGCCGTACCTGGATCGTCGGGTTGTCCCACCCAGGGGCAACCGGCGGCGGCGCGGGCGGTGTGGTGGCCGACGCCTCGACGGCGCGCGTCGCCGGAGGTGCGTCGACCGCAGGATGGGTCGGCCGGTCCCCGGTCCGCTGGCGCGGCGGCACCGCCGGCGGCTGCTGTCGGGCCTGCTGCGTCGAATGGCCGTCCGCCGGGGGCTGCTGTCGGGCCTGCTGCGTCGACCGGCCGTCCGCCTGCGGCCGGGGCGGCCCTGACGGTTGCCGCGCGGCGCGCTGGTGTGGCGGCACCGGATGCAAGGGGGAGGCGGGCGGAGGCGCGGTGGAGGCGGGTGACATCTGATGGGCGGGGAACGCAGGCGGCACTGAAGGCGCGGGCTGCTCCGGAGGCGGTGGCGTCGACGCGACGGGTGCCGGAGCCGGCTGGGGCGGTGCCGTTGGTGGAGCGGGCGGTGGCACCGGCCGCGTGCCGCCGACGGGCGGTGCCGGCGCGGCGGGCACGCGTACCGCCGGAGGGGTTGGTGGGGGCGCCGCTGGCGACGCGGCCGGGGGAGGGCCGCCCGCAGTGGGTGGGGGCGCGGCTGGCGCGGCCGGCGACGCGGCCGGCGGAGGGCCGCCCGCAGCCGGGCGCATCGCGGCCAGGGTCGCCAGAGACAGCGTAGGGCCGGACAACGCCGAGCGGGCGCCGGAATCGGTCACGGTGCCGGCCGCGGCCGGGGCCGGGGCCAGGGTCGGCGTCGGACCGGGCGTCGGCGGCGTGCCGTGCGGCTGGGCCGGACCGGGGGTGGCCTCGCCGAGGTAGGCGCGGGCGGCGCGTACCGCCGGATGGTCCTCCCCGAGCACAGCCGGCCCGGCGGTGGCGACCCGGGTGTAGTTGCGGCGGGCCTCGTGCCGGTTGCCCAACTCCTCGGCAACCTCGGCCAGTTCCAGGGCGAGCGCGAGCATCGTCGGCTCGGCGTGATCCCAGCGACGCTCGCCCGCCGCGAAGGCCTCCTCCAGCACCCGCCGGGCGGCGAGCGGGTCGTCCGCCTCGCGATGCAGCCGCGCCAGCAGGTGCGCCGTGTGCAGCATCTCGGGGTGGTCCTCGCCGTACGGCGGGCGGGCGGACCCGACGGCCTCCGCGAGCAGCTGCCGGGCTGAACTGAGGTCACCCGCAGTGCGCAGGGCGAGAGCCCGACGTTGGACGGCAGCCAAGGGAGAGGGATGGGACACGTGGCAATGCTGCCGTCACAGAGCCTCCGACGCTACCCGGACGCGCCTGCGACACGGCTTTGTTGACCGCTTCTGAGTCGACCTGAGCAGCGACGGGAGCGCCGTGCGGCAGACGCCGGGACGCGATGTGCATGATCCACGAGTGCCGTGTACAGTAACTCCCCGTGCGGCCCGCCGTACCGACCTCCGATGGAAAGATCATCTGGGTCGGCGAGGTAGGCTGGACGAGTAGGTCCGGGTGGCGGAATGGCAGACGCGCTAGCTTGAGGTGCTAGTGCCCGTATAGGGCGTGGGGGTTCAAGTCCCCCCTCGGACACAAACCATTGCCCCACGGTGCGCGCTGAGATCGACTTCGGCGCGCACCGTTTGTGTTTCGGTCTGGTAGTTCAGCCGGAGGCCGAGTTGCCGGTAGACCTCGGCCTTGTCGGCGGGATCGGCGTCGCGGAGCACGGCGGCGATGTCGCCGAGCGCGGTCACCAGGGTCGTGATTTCTGCTCGGCTCATTCGGCGTGAGGTAGTGCCCGTATTCGCGTGGAGATCCGCTTCGGCGCGGGCGCGCTCGGCCTGGGTCTGCGCGATCCAGCCGGTGACCACCGTTGGGTCGGCTCCGGCGTCGAGGGCAGCCCGGTAGCGCTCCAACTTGGCGTCGCACTCGGTGATGATCGTTTGGGCTGCGGTGGCGGTTGCGGGCTGATGATTTGAAGGCTGGGCGTCGGCCATCGCGGTGATCGTCTGTTCGATCCGCTCGGGTGCGAAGGCGGTGGCCAGCCAGGTGTCGAGGGGGTCGGTGAGGGCGTCCTCCCGTAGGTACACGTTGCGGGGGTGTGCGACCTGGTTGGCGAGGGCGTATTCCTGGGGGAAGGGGGCTGTCTCGCTAAGGGTGTTTCCGGCGATCTTGGTTAGTAGGTTTCAGCGGCTCGGAAGCGGTCGCTGAAGGTGATGGCGAAGGCGTTCAACGCGGGTTTCCAGCGCATCGTCCATCGGGTTCTGCCTGCTCCGGTGGGGTCCAGGGATCGGGTCACCAGGTACAGACACTTCAACGCGGCCTGCTCGTTCGGGAAGTGGCCGCGGGCTTTCACGGCCCGTCGGTAGCGGGCGTTCAACGACTCGATCGCGTTGGTGGAGCAGATGACTGTGCGGATCTCCAGGTCGTAGTCGAGGAACGGGATGAATTCGGCCCAGGCGTTGTCCCACAGGCGGATCACCGCCGGATACCGCCTGCCCCACTTCTCCGCCAAGTCGTCGAACGCGGCGCGGGCCGCCTGGGCGTTCACCGCGGTGTAGATCGGCTTGATGTCGTGCTTGAGCGCGTCCCAGTACTTGCGGGAGGTGAGCCGGAACGTGTTGCGGATCAGGTGGATGATGCAGGTCTGCACGATCGTGCGGGGCCATACGTTCGTGACG
>NZ_JBEYTK010000012.1:0-95657 GCF_040643015.1 Micromonospora sp. NPDC047527
CCGGTTACATTCCGAACCCGGAAGCTAAGCCCTCCAGCGCCGATGGTACTGCACTCGTGAGGGTGTGGGAGAGTAGGACACCGCCGGACAATCTTTCCGTCAGGGCCACCCCTAGCAATGGGGGTGGCCCTGACGCGTATCCACATATAGAAGCGGGCCACCCCTCACCGGGTGGCCCGTTTCTGCGTTACCTCACCCCCACCCGGGGGTTGATCGACTCGATATCGCCGATGTGGGGGTGTCAGGTAGGCGGGTAACCGCCAGATCAGCGACACGGGGATCCACCGCATCAGGACCGCCGGCGCGCAGCTGGTCAGTCGCGGGTCTGCATATCGGCGCGGAGATCCCGCAGCAGGGCGCCAGCGTCGTTGACCGACCGCCCGGGGAACATGGCCATCACGACGCTGCCGTGGTCGGCCCAACCGCACACCGCGAAGTCGCCCCCCTCGCCGGTGGTGCTGCCGCACTTCATCACACCGCCGAGGTCGCCCGCGGGCACCTCGCGCAGGCCGGTCACCGCACCGGTCTCGTCGGACATTAGGCCGAAGAGGCTGTCCAGGTCGCGCTCCGGCTGCCACAGCAGGGTGGTGCCGCCGAAGATCAGCACGGACCGCTTGTCGTCGGCCGGATCGCGGTAGACCGTGCCGAAGCTGCGGTCCAGCTCGATGTCGGCGGCCAGGCCGCTGCGCAGGTAGTCAGCTGTGCTTTTCGCCCGCTCGCTGTCGTCCCGCGTCAACCCCGCCACCTGGTCGGGTGAGGTCAGCCGGGTGTCCTTCTGCTGCGCCACCCGCCACCCACCAACGGCCAGCGTGCCCGCACCCGCGAGGCCGACTGCCAGCGCGATCGCCCAACCGATCCGGCGACGCCGGGACCAGCCGCCCGAACGCTCGTCGGGCCCACCCCCGGTGTCCCGGGTGCTCAGCTGGATCGGCTCCTCGGTCAGCTCGACCGGCTCGCGACCGTCGTCGAGCGGGCGCTCAGTGAGATGTGCGTCGGACATAGCCGACACCGTACGCGAATGGCAGGTGGCGCACGTCGGGTCTGCGGAAGCCCTCCGTAGACTTGTCAGGTGACCGAGAGACTGGATGCCCGACGCCCCGACGCCCCGACCCTTGCCGGCCAGTACCTGCCCGGCGAGGTAGAGCAGCGACGGTACGAGCAGTGGGTAGCCGCCGGGCACTTCCGGGCCTCGGCGGACAGCGACAAGCCGCCCTTCACGATCGTCATCCCGCCGCCGAACGTCACCGGCTCGCTGCACATGGGTCACGCGTTCGAGCACACGCTCATGGACGCGTTGACCCGGCGTAAGCGGATGCAGGGCTTCGAGGCGCTGTGGCTGCCCGGTATGGACCACGCCGGCATCGCCACCCAGAACCTGGTCGAGCGTCAGCTCGCCGCCGAGGGTCTGTCTCGGCACGACCTGGGCCGGGAGAAGTTCGTCGAGCGGGTCTGGCAGTGGAAGGCCGAGTCCGGTGGGGCCATCCTGGGCCAGATGCGTCGCCTCGGCGACTCCGTCGACTGGGACCGCGAGCGCTTCACCATGGACGCGGGGCTGACCCGCGCCGTTCAGACGATCTTCAAGAAGCTCTTCGACGACGGTCTCATCTACCGGGCCAACCGGATCATCAACTGGTGTCCGCGCTGCCTCACCGCGCTCTCCGACATCGAGGTCGAGCACACCGACGACGACGGTGAGCTGATCTCCATCCGCTACAGCGACGAGGTCGTGGTGGCCACCACCCGGGCCGAGACGATGCTGGGCGACACCGCGGTGGCGGTGCACCCGGACGACGAGCGCTACCAGCACCTGATCGGCACCGAGGTCGAGTTGCCGCTCACCGGCCGCCGGATCCCGATCGTGGCCGACGCGCACGTCGACCCCTCCTTCGGCACCGGCATGGTCAAGGTGACGCCCGCCCACGACCCGAACGACTTCGAGATCGGCCAGCGCCACGACCTGCCCGCACTGACCGTGATGGACGAGCGCGGTGTGATCACTGTGCCCGGCCCGTTCGAGGGGCTGGACCGGTTCGAGGCGCGGCCCGCGATCGTGGCGGCGTTGCGCGAGCAGGGCCGGATCGTCGCCGAGAAGCGCCCGTACGTGCACGCGGTCGGGCACTGCTCGCGGTGCAAGACGACCGTCGAGCCGCGGCTGTCGTTGCAGTGGTTCGTCAACACTGCGCCGCTGGCCCAGGCGGCCGGTGACGCGGTCCGCGACGGCCGGGTTCGCATCGAGCCCGCCGAACTGGCTAAGCGCTACTTCGCCTGGGTCGACAACATGCACGACTGGTGCATCTCCCGCCAGCTCTGGTGGGGGCATCGCATCCCGGTCTGGTACGGCCCGCAGGGTGAGATCGTCTGCGTCGGCCCGGACGAGCAGCCGCCGACCGACGAGGGCTGGCACCAGGACGAGGATGTCCTCGACACCTGGTTCTCCAGCGGCCTGTGGCCGTTCTCCACCCTCGGCTGGCCGGAGCAGACTCCGGACCTGGCGAAGTTCTACCCGACCAGCGTGCTGGTCACCGGGTACGACATCCTGTTCTTCTGGGTCGCCCGGATGATGATGTTCGGCCTCTACGCGATGGACGGCCGGCCGCCCTTCGACGTGGTCGCGTTGCACGGCATGGTGCGTGACCAGTTCGGCAAGAAGATGTCGAAGTCGTTCGGCAACGTGGTCGACCCGCTGGACTGGATCGACCGGTACGGTGCCGACGCCACCCGGTTCACCCTGGCTCGGGGCGCGAACCCCGGTCAGGACGTTCCGGTCAGCGAGGAGTGGTGCCAGGGCTCGCGTAACTTCTGCAACAAGCTCTGGAACGCCACGCGGTTCGCGCTGATGAACGGCGCGCACACCACCGGTGACCTGCCCGCCGCCGAGCAGCTCTCCACCGTCGATCGGTGGATCCTGTCCCGGCTGGCGCACGTGACCGCCGAGGTCGACGAGCAGTTCGAGGCGTACGAGTTCGCGAAGGTGTGCGACCTGCTCTACCACTTCGCCTGGGACGACGTCTGCGACTGGTACGTCGAGTTGAGCAAGCCGGTGCTCGCCGAGGGCGGCGAGCGGGCCGAAGCCAGCCGACGGGTGCTCGGGCACGTGCTGGACCAGCTGCTGCGGCTGCTGCATCCGGTCATCCCGTTCGTCACCGAGGAGCTGTGGCTCGCGCTGACCGGCGGCGAGACGGTGCAGACCGCCGCCTGGCCGGTGGCCGACAGGTCGCTGGTCGACGACGCCGCCGAGGCCGAGCTGGTGAGTGTGCAGCGGGTGGTCACCGAGATCCGCCGGTTCCGTTCCGACCAGGGGTTGCGCCCGACGCAGCGGGTGGCCGCCCGCCTCGACGGGCTGACCGGTGCTGGCATCGCGGCTCACGAGCCGCTGATCCGGTCGCTGGTCCGGCTCGACCCGGCCGGCGACGACTTCCAGGCCAGCGCCACGCTGGCCATGCCCGGCGCGGTCGGTGTCGCGTTGGACACCCGGGGGTCGATCGATGTGGCCGCCGAGCGGGCTCGGCTGACCAAGGACCGCGCCGCAGCCGAGAAGGAGGTCGCGCAGGCTCGGGCGAAGCTCGACAACCCGGCCTTCATCGGCAAGGCCCCCGAGCCGGTGGTTGCCAAGATCCGCGACCGGCTCGCCACCGCCGAGGCCGATCTGGTCCGGATCGATGCTGCTCTGGAGACGCTTTCCTCGTGACCGACCGTACCGAATTCGCCGCCGCCGAGGCCGAGCTGGCCGCCCGCGGTTTCACCCGCATGGTCTTCGAGCTGGACCGCATCGAGTCACTGCTCGACCTGCTCGGCAGCCCGCAGCGGGCGTACCCGGCGATCCACCTGACCGGCACCAACGGCAAGACTTCCACCGCGCGCATGATCGACTCGCTGCTCCGGGCGTTCGGGCTGCACACCGGCAGGTACACCAGCCCGCACCTGGAGACCGTCCGGGAGCGGATCAGCCTGGACGGCGAGCCGGTCAGCGAGGAGCGGTTCGCCGCCGTGTACGGGGAGGTCAAGCCGCTGGCCGAGCTGGTCGACGCGCGCTCGGACGAACCGCTGACGTACTTCGACATGACCACGGCGCTGGCGTTCGCGACGTTCGCCGACGCGCCGGTCGACATCGCGGTGGTCGAGGTGGGGCTCGGCGGTGCCGAGGACGCCACCAACGTCATCCAGGCCGGGGTCTGCGTGATCACCCCGATCGGCCTGGACCACACCGAGTGGCTCGGCGACACGCTTCAGGACATCGCGCTCGCCAAGGCCGGCATCATCCACCCCGGCGCCACCGTGATCGCGGCGGCGCAGGAGGACGAGGCCGCGCGTCCCCTCCTCGAACGCTGCTCCGAGGTGGGCGCCACCATCGCCCGGGAGGGTGCCGAGTTCGGCGTGCTGAGCCGCGCGGTCGCGGTCGGCGGGCAGGTGCTCACCCTGCAGGGTCTCGGCGGCGTCTACGACGATGTGTTCATCCCGCTGCACGGCGCGCACCAGGCGCAGAACGCGGCGGTGGCGCTCGCCGCCGTGGAGGCGTTCCTGGGTGCCGGAACCCGACGGCAGCTCGACATCGAGGTGGTCCGGGAGGGCTTCGCGTCGACCAGCTCCCCGGGCCGGCTGGAGCGGGTGCGCAACGCCCCGACCATTCTGTTGGACGGCGCGCACAACCCGCACGGCATGAAGGCCACCGTCACCGCGCTGCAGGAGGAGTTCGCGTTCAGCAAGTTGGTGGCGGTTGTCGGCGTACTCGCCGACAAGGACGCCGAAGGTCTGCTGGAGCTGCTGGAACCGGTGGTCGACCAGGTCGTGGTCACCCGCAACAGTTCGCCACGGGCGATGCCGACGGCGGAACTCGCCGCGCTGGCCGCCGAGATCTTCGGCGAGGAACGGGTCGACGTCGCCGAGGAGATGCCGGACGCGATCGAGCTGGCGGTGGCGATGGCCGAGGAGGACGTCCCGGGTGAGCTCAGCGGGGTCGGAGTGCTGATCACGGGTTCGGTGGTCACGGTGGCGGACGCCCGACGGCTGCTGAAGCGATGACCGGCCCGGAGCGGGACCCCCGGACCGCGGAGCACCCATCGGCGGACCAGCACACCACCGCGCAGCCTGGGGCCGCGCAGCCCTCGGTGGAGCAGCCTGGGGCCGAGCAGCCTGGGGCCGAGCAGCTCGCGGCCGGACCGTCCGGGGAGCAGCCGACGGCCGGGCAGCCGCGCCGTTCCGGGTTGCGCAACCCGGAACGTGCGGTCCGTGGCCTGGGTGCCGGGACGCTCAGCCTGGAAGCGCTCGTGCTGCTGCTGGCCATCCAGCCGATCCGGGTGGTCGGCAGTGACTTCGGCGGTGCGGCGATCGGCGCGGTGGTGGCCCTTGCGGTGGCCGCCGTGCTGCTCGCCGGCATGATGCGCCGCCCCTGGGCCTGGCACGCCGGCACCGTGCTCCAGGGCCTGCTGCTGCTGGCCGGTCTGCTGCACTGGTCGCTGCTCGGGCTGGGCGTCATCTTCGCCCTGGTCTGGGCGTACGCGTTGCACGTCCGCCGGGTCATCCTCGGCTGACGCCCCACCCACCCCGCTCACGGAGACCCGCTGAGGGGGAGTGGGCCGGGTCAGGCGTCGGCGCGTTCCCGCCACTGGGTGAGGGCGATGCCGTGGCCGTCCGGGTCCCGGAAGGCCGCCGCCCACACCTCCAGCTTGCTGCCCCGGCTGATCACCCGGGGCGCGTACGTGAAGCGGACGCCGGAGTCGCGCATCCGCTCGTACGCCCCCTCGATGTTGTCCACCTCGAGGTTGACGTGCACCAGCCGGCGGCTGATCGGCGCCGCCTCGGTCAGCTCGCGCAGCACCAGCCGGGTCGTGCCGGAGGCGAGCACGGCGTTGCCGGTGCCCTGGTCGACCTCGGTGAAGCCGAGCCGGTCGCGGTAGAAGGTGAGCGACCGGGCCAGGTCGGTGACCAGCAGGGTGAGGCCGACCCCGCTGATCGGGCCGGCCGGGTCGGCGACGGCCGCGCCGTCGTACCCGAAGATCGCCTCGTCCAGTTCCTCGGCGGTGACGGTATCGCGGGCCGTTCCGCCGGTGGCCGGATCGTCCAGCGGCAGGTCCAGCGGGTCCAGTGGGTCTGTGGCGACCGGGCTGGTGCGCTGCGTGGGCGGCGGGTCGAAGCGCTGCGCGGTGGGCGGGTCGAGGTGTTCCTCCGCCGGTGCGGGCCGGTCGTCCTCCGGTGGGCGCGGCGCGGGGGTGGTGGCCCGTCGGGGCAGCCCGCCTCCGGCCTGCTGCTCGACCACGACGCCCTCCAGCACCACCCGACCGCTCGGGCTGTGGCTCATCACCACCGGCTCGTGCTCCTCCGCCGCGACGATGGCGTCGTCACGCAGCGGATCGGGGCCGTGCGGGTCCCGGAACGGGTCGCCGTGCGGGTCCCGGAACGGATCGCCACCGCGTGGGTCGCGGAACGGGTCGCCGTGGGGGTCGCGGTAGTCGTCGTCCCCGGGGTGGTCGGCCCATGGCGGGGCGTCCTGCTGGATCAGCACCTCGTCCACGGCGTCGACGTCGCCGAACTCCGGTGGGAGGTCGGCGACGGCCGCCGCCGTCTCGGCGTGGGTCAGCACCTCGTCCCACAGGACCTTGACGTGCCGCTGGTCGTCCAGCGCGACCCGGATCGGCAGGGTCTGACCCAACGACGGCCACTTGGAGACCGGCACCCGTGGCTCGATGATCTTCTTGGACCGGGGCGGCAGGCCCGGCGCGTCCAGCACCAGTTGCAGCTCGCAGCGGCCGAACGCGTACTGGGTGGGTGGTTCGGAGGCGCTGTGCACGTGGCCGACACCGACCACCCAGGTGCGCCCACCGCCGCGCACGGTGGCCAGCGCGATCGCCAGCACCAGCAGGGCGACCCCGAGCGCCACGATGGCCCAACTGGTCATGCCCAGCCCGAAGAGGACGACGAACGTGGCCACGGTGCCGAGCACCGTGCCAATCAACTTGCGTACCGGCGCGATGGGTCGGTTCCCGCCATTCGCCACAGTGGACCTCCCGGGGGTCAGGGCCAGGCTAGGCCGGATCGGCCGCCGGGGGAAAGACCGGCCGCCGCGCCGGCGCCGGGACCGGGTCGCTAGGCTGACCGTACCGAGCCCGAGCGTTCTGCGCGTACAGGAGGAACCCAGCGTGTCCAGCAACAGCCCGGAAGAGCGCAGCCTCGTTCTGATCAAGCCGGACGCGGTTCGCCGCGGTCTGGTCGGCGAGGTCCTCTCCCGCTTCGAGCGCAAGGGGCTGCGGATCGACGCGATGACGCACCGGACGATGGACGCGGCGCTCGCCGACGAGCACTACGCCGAGCACGTCGACAGGCCGTTCTACCCGCCGCTGAAGGACTTCATGACCAGCGGCCCGCTGATCGCCCTGGTGCTCTCCGGCGACCAGGTCATCGACGTGGTCCGTGGGCTGGTCGGCGCGACCGACGGCCGTAAGGCAGCCGCCGGCACCATCCGGGGCGACCTGTCGCTGTCCAACCGGGAGAACCTGGTGCACGCCTCCGACTCACCGGACAGCGCCAAGCGCGAGATCGCGCTCTGGTTCCCCGAGCTGGGCTGACCCGAGCTGTCGACCCCGAGCCCGTCGACCACGAGCCCGTCGACGCGGGCTCGCGGCGGCGGGCTCAGTCGACCGGCGGCAGCTTCGCCGGGTTGCCCACCACGTAGATCCCGGTGATCCGGCCGTCCGCCGCAGCGACGGTCATCGTGTAGCGGTCGCCGTTCGGGCGGGTGAGCAGGGCGGCGGGTTCGCCGTTCAACTCCAGCCGCCGCACCGCCCATTCGCGGTCCGGGCCGTAGATCCCGGCGAAGAACCGGGCGACCCGGTCGGCGCCGCTGACCGGGTTGCGGGCGGCCTGCACCCGACCGCCGCCGTCGTTCCACGCCGTGGCGTCTGCGGCGACCAGGCCGGTCAGCGTCGCCAGGTCCCCGTTCCGAGCGGCGGCCAGGAACGCCTCCAACAGTCGTTCCCGCTCCGGCCTGCTGGCGGTGAACCGACGCCGCTCCTGGCGTACCCGGGTGACCGCCCGGTGGTGCAGTTGCCGACAGTCCTCGGGCGTCCGGTCCAGGATCTCGGCGATCTCCGCGTACGGCAGTTCGAACGCGGTGTGCAGGACGTACACCGCGCGTTCCGGCGGGGTGAGCCGCTCCAACACGTGCAGCAGGGCGGTGGACAGCGAGTCGCGCAGCTCCGCGCGCTCCAGCGGCCCGAACGGCGAGGGCTCGGTCGGCACGGGCTCGGGCAGCCACGGCCCGACGTACGTCTCGCGGGTCGCCTGCCGCGCCCGCAGCCGGTCCAGGGCCAGCCGGGTCACGACCCGGGACAGGTAGCGGCGCGGCTCGGCCACCGTCGAGCGGTCCACGCCCAACCAACGCAGGTACGCCTCCTGGAGCACGTCCTCGGCGTCGTACCGGCTGCCGAGCAGGCGGTACGCCAGCCCGAGCAGCATCGGCCGGTGCGCCTGAAGCGCACCGGCCGCCTGCGTCGCCTCGGTCGTCACACCTGCGCCGGGAGCTCCGTGCGCGTGGTGATCGCCACTCGGTTCCATACGTTGATTGTGGCAATCGCGAGGACCAGGTCCGCCAGCTCCTTCTCCGACCACACCTTCGCGGCGGCGTCCCAGACATCGTCCGGTACCCCGTGGTCGCCGAGGCGGGTCACCGCGTCGGTGAGCGCCAGCGCAGCGCGCTCCCGCTCGTCGAAGAAGGGCGCCTCGCGCCAGGCGGCCACCGCGAACAGCCGCCGGCTCGACTCGCCGGCAGCGAGCGCGTCCCGGCTGTGCATGTCCACGCAGAAGGCGCAGCCGTTCAAGATCGACGCCCGCATCTTGACCAGCTCGAGGACGGTGTGGTCGACGTTCGTCTGGACGTACTTCTCCAGGCCCAGCACGGCCCGGTATCCCTGCGGCGCTACCTCGGCCGCGTTCATCCGCTGCATGACTACCTCCTGGTCGGTTTTGACACCGACACGACGGACCGACCGGGGTACGCCGTGACAGTTCCGGCTGTGATCCCGGTCATGTGGGTCGGGTGGGCTCAGCCGCGATCCGCTGACCGTCCACTCGAAACTGTCGGGGGCGTGCCGTCCGGACAACCGGCGTTCCGACCCACGTCACCCGTGCCGCCGGTCGCGGCCACCTCCCCCCACCCCTCCCCGGGTGATCATGAAGTTGTTGCCACGACTCGCCGTCACGGCGGGCAATAACTTCATGATCAACGGGGCGAGGTGGGGTGGGGTGGGGATAGTCGGGGGCGGGGAGGGCGGGAGGTCTTGTATCGTTGACGGTCGTAAGGCGATGACCCGGCTATCACCGGTGAGCCTCCGGAAGAACAGCCGGGTCACCGGCCCAGTAGAACCGGACGGGTCCGGCCCGTCACAGCCGGCCAATGAGCGGGCGGTCGCACGTTGACCGCCAAGCGGGGTGGTACCGCGGACCACCGGGAGCGCTGTTTCAGGCGTACCCCGGAAGGTTCGTCCTCGCAGACCCACGTTGAGTGAGCTGCGCGAGGAGAGCGACCCCCGATGGCCTATCCGTTGCACGACCCGACCGCCGCCGGTGTCCCGGCGAGCCCGGACCTGCCCGCGGTCGAGCGCCGGGTGCTGGAGCACTGGACGGCCGACAAGACCTTCGAGGCGTCCGTCGAGGCTCGCCCGGCCGGTGACGACGGCAAGAACGAGTACGTCTTCTACGACGGTCCGCCGTTCGCCAACGGCCTGCCGCACTACGGCCACCTCTTCACCGGGTACGTCAAGGACGTGGTGCCGCGCTACCAGACCATGCGCGGTCGGCACGTCGAGCGGCGCTTCGGCTGGGACTGTCACGGCCTGCCCGCCGAGGTGGTGGCCGAGAAGCAGCTCGGCATCACCAGCAAGGCGGAGATCATCGACCTGGGCGTGGCCCGGTTCAACGACGCCTGTCGCGCCTCGGTGCTGGAGTTCACCCAGGACTGGGAGCGGTACATCAACCGGCAGGCCCGGTGGGTCGACTTCGCCAACGACTACAAGACCCTCGACCTGGACTACATGGAAAGCGTCATGTGGGCCTTCAAGACCCTGCACGACAAGGGTCTGATCTACGAGGGCTTCCGGGTGCTGGCGTACTGCTGGCGCTGCGAGACGCCGCTGTCGAACACCGAGACGCGGATGGACGACGTCTACCGGGACCGGCACGACCCGACGCTTACCGTGTGGTTCGAGCTGACCGCCGACGAGTCCGCCCCGGAGCTGGTCCGCGGGCCGGTCAAGCTCGGCGTCTGGACGACCACGCCGTGGACCCTGCCGTCGAACCTGGCGCTCGCCGTCGGCCCCGACATCGAGTACGCGGTGCTGGAGCGCGACGGCGAACGTTACGTCGTGGGCGCGGCGCGGGTGGCCGCGTACGCCAAGGAGCTGGAGGGCTACGAGCAGGTCGGCACTGTGTACGGCCGGGACCTGGTCGGACGCCGCTACACGCCGCTGTTCGACTTCCTCGTCGAGCAGGCGGGCGAGAACGCCTACCAGGTGCTCGGCGCGGAGTTCGTCACCACCGAGGACGGCACCGGGATCGTGCACCTCGCGCCGGCCTTCGGCGAGGACGACCAGAACGTCTGCAACGCCGCCGGCATCCCCACCATCGTCACTGTCGACGACCACACGCGGTTCACCGCGCTGGTCCCGCCGTACCAGGGTGAGCAGGTCTTCGACGTCAACAAGCCGGTGATCCGGGAGCTCAAGGAGCGGGGGGTGGTGCTCAAGCAGGACACCTACACCCACTCGTACCCGCACTGCTGGCGCTGCGACACCCCGCTCGTCTACAAGGCGGTGTCGTCGTGGTTCGTCGCCGTGACGCAGTTCCGGGACCGGATGGTCGAGCTGAACCAGGAGATCAACTGGACGCCCGGCCACATCAAGGACGGCTCGTTCGGCAAGTGGCTGGCGAACGCCCGCGACTGGTCGATCAGCCGCAACCGGTTTTGGGGCTCGCCGATCCCCGCGTGGAAGTCCGACGACCCGAACTACCCGCGCCTGGACGTCTACGGCTCGCTCGCCGACATCGAACGGGACTTCGGCGTACGCCTGACCGACCTGCACCGGCCGGCGGTGGACGACCTGGTCCGCCCCAACCCGGACGACCCGACCGGCAAGTCGATGATGCGCCGGGTGCCGGAGGTGCTGGACTGCTGGTTCGAGTCCGGGTCGATGCCGTTCGCCCAGGTGCACTACCCGTTCGAGAACGCGGACTGGTTCGAGCACCACTACCCGGGTGACTTCATCGTCGAGTACATCGGGCAGACCCGCGGCTGGTTCTACACCATGCACGTGCTGGCCACCGCGCTGTTCGACCGGCCGGCGTTCCGTAACTGCCTCAGCCACGGCATCCTGCTCGGCTCGGACGGGCGCAAGATGTCCAAGAGCCTGCGCAACTATCCGGACGTCTACCACGTCTTCGACGCGTACGGCTCGGACGCGATGCGCTGGATGCTGATGTCCTCGCCGGTGCTGCGCGGCGGGGACATGGCGGTCACCGAGGCGGGCATCCGCGACGCCGTCCGGCAGGTGCTGCTGCCGCTGTGGAACGTCTGGTACTTCTTCTCGCTCTACGCCAACGCCGACGGGCACACCGCTCGTCGCCGTTCCGACTCGACGCACCTGCTCGACCGGTACGTGCTGGCGAAGACGAACGAGTTGGTGTCGACGGTCGGCGCGCAGATGGACGCGTACGACATCTCCGGCGCGTGCGCCACCGTCCGGTCCTACCTGGACGCGCTGACCAACTGGTACGTGCGCCGGTCCAGGGACCGCTTCTGGGCCGGCGACGCCGACGCGTTCGACACGCTCTGGACCGTGCTGGAGACGCTCTGCCGGGTGGTGGCGCCGCTGGCGCCGCTGACCGCGGAGGAGATCTGGCGGGGGTTGACCGGGGAGCGCTCGGTGCACCTGACCGACTTCCCGTCGGCGGAGGAGTTTCCCGCTGACCACGAGTTGGTCGCCGCGATGGACGCCACCCGGGCGGTCGCCTCGGCGGCGCTGTCGCTGCGCAAGGCCAAGGGGCTGCGGGTGCGTCTGCCGCTGTCCAGGCTGGTCGTGGCCTCGCCGGCGGCGGAGCAGTTGCGCCCGTTCGCCGACCTGGTCACCGACGAGGTCAACGTGAAGGCCGTCGAGTTCAGCGCGGACCTGGCCGAGTACTGCCAGCAGGTGCTGACCGTGGTGCCCCGGGTGCTCGGCCCACGCGTCGGCAAGCAGGTCCAGCAGGTGATCAAGGCGGTCAAGGCGGGCGACTGGGAGCTGGTCGACGGCGCCCCGGTGGCCGCTGGCGTCACCCTGGCCGAGGGCGAGTACGAGCTGCGTCTCGTCGCCGCAGACGCCGAGCACTCGGCGCCGCTGCCCGGCGCTGAGGGCGTGGTCGTGCTGGACACCGAGGTCACCCCGGAGTTGGCCGCCGAAGGGCTGGCCCGCGACGTGGTGCGGGTGGTGCAGCAGGCCCGCCGCGACGCCGACCTGAACGTCTCGGACCGGATCGTGGTGTCGGTGTCGGCGTCGGAGGAGGTGCGCGCGGCGGTGGCCGCGTACGGCGACTTCGTGGCCGGTGAGGTGCTGGCCGACTCGGTCGACTTCGCCGAGGGCCTCGACGGCTTCGCCGGTGAGGTCGGCGAGGGCGACCGGGTGACGGTGGTCGTCCGCCGGGTGTAACGACCGTCGTCAGGGTGCGGACGCCTCACCACCTCCGTCCGGGGGGTGTGGAGGCGTCCGCTACCGTGACACCGCCTGTTCGTACCTGATCCCGCCGGAGGACCAGTGCCCCTGCTCTACACCATCGGCAAGCTCACCGTGGCGCCCACGCTGCGGTTGGCGTTCCGCCCGACCGTGGAAGGGCTGGAGCACGTGCCGGAGAGCGGCGGCGCGGTCTTCGCCGGCAACCATCTCTCGGTCGCCGACGAGCTGTTCCTCGGCACGGTGGTGCCCCGCCACCTGGCGTTCTGGGCGAAGTCGGAATATTTCAAGGGCACCGGTGTGAAGGGCGCGATCTCCAAGTTCGTCCTCACCGGCCTGGGTGCCATCCCGGTCGAGCGGGCCGGCGGGCGGGCGGCACTGTCCGCGTTCGACGCCGCGATCCCGGCGCTCAAGGGCGGTGACCTGGTGGCCGTCTACCCGGAGGGCACCCGCTCACCGGACGGCAGGCTCTACCGGGGGCGGACCGGCGCGGCCCGCCTGGCGATCTCCGCCGGTGTGCCGATCATCCCGGTCGGCATGATCGGCACGGACAAGGCGCAGCCGATCGGCGCCCGGGTGCCGCGCCCCGGCACCGCCAAGATCACGATCCGGTTCGGCAAGCCGCTGGACTTCACCGGCCGCCCGGACGACCGGGCCTCGCTGCGGCAGATGACCGACGAGCTGATGAGCGAGATCCAGAAGCTCACCGGCCAGGAGTACGTGCCGCGCTACGCCCCGCCGCGCGCCCACCCCGACCCGACCCACGACGCCTGACCCGCCACCCCCGCCCCCCCCGCCCCGCAACGGGTGATCAAGAGGTTTGCGTCATCGCGGAGGCGGGTTCTGACCGATACCTCTTGATCACCGTCGGCGCAGGGCTCACGCCTTGGGTTGGACGATCTCGTTGCGCAGGGTGGACAGCAGGTCGGCGCTGTCGGCGACGGAGAGCCGGGTG
Source organism: Micromonospora sp. NPDC047527 (assembly GCF_040643015.1). Classification (NCBI taxonomy): domain Bacteria; kingdom Bacillati; phylum Actinomycetota; class Actinomycetes; order Micromonosporales; family Micromonosporaceae; genus Micromonospora; species Micromonospora sp. NPDC047527. Next base: position 13,645 of record NZ_JBEYTK010000012.1, read on the forward strand.
AACACGCCGGTCGCGATGCTGCCGTGGTCGACCGAGGTGCAGACCACCACGTCGGCACCGGCGGACCGGCCGACCGCGCAGCGCTCGTGCCGGCCCCGTACGCCGGTCTTCACCGTCTCGGGGGCGTCCAGCGCGTAGCGGTCACTGAGCCGGGTGATCTCCGCTTCCGCGTCCGCCTCTGGGGTCAGTCGGAAGCCGGTGCCGCCGAACACCGTCACCCGCTTGCCGTCCTTCGTGCCGTAGACGCCGGCGAACGTGTCCTCGGCCAGCCAGTACTCCTGGCGTACCTCGCCCTCCAGTTCGCGGGCGGTCTGGGCGCTGCCGTCGTCCTGACGCAGGCTCAGGTCGGCCACCCGCTCGGGTAGCGCCGCGCGGGCCGGGTACTGGGCCGAGATCGGGAACCCGTAGTAGGCGGGGCAGCCGCAGCAGCAAGCCAGGGTGAGCAGCAGCAGCCACGGCCAGCGGCGACGTCGCCGTACCGGCACCGGCACGTACCCCTTCGGGGCCTGCCAGCCCGGCGGCGGCACCGGTGGTGGTGCCATCGGCGGCGCGGCCGACCGCCGGCCCCGGCGCTGCTTGGGCGGTCGGGGCGGTGCCGGGGCCGGTGCGGGCGGCGACATGGGTCGGCTCGGCATCATGGGCCCGGCGGCCTGCGGTGGTCGGGGTGCGGCCTGCGGTGGCATCGGAGGGGCCGGCGGCGACACCGGATGCGACCCGACCGAGGGAGCGGGCGGACCGGACCACTGCCGGGTCGCCGGCGGCATCGGGTAGTCCAACGTCGGCGGCATCGGGGGCAACTCGGCGGACGGCAGGTCCCAGCCGCCGGTGTCCACACCGGCCCACGGGTCGACCGGCGTCTGGTGCTCCGGCGATGCGACGGGCACGGGCGGCGGCGGAGTCGGCTCGGCCGACTCGCCCCAGGCGCGCCGACGCGGCAACGGCGGCGGCACCGGCGCCGAGCCGCTCCACCGGGGCGCGGGGACCTCGGCGGCGGCCTCGGGCTGCTGCGACGGCTCCAGGGCTGTGGGCTGCGCCGATGGTTCCGGCTGGTCCGATGGTTCCGGCTGGTTTGGGGGTTCCGGCTGGTTCGGCGGTACGGGTGGGGAGGTCGGCTCGTCGGCGACCGCCGGACCCTGGTCCGGCTCCGCGCCCGGGGTGTTCCCGTCGGCCGGCCGTGCTCCCGGCTGGGGCTCCGGCATCGCGGCAATCTCCTCTCGCGCCGGTCCGAGGTTAGTACCGCGTCGCCACCGCCGCCGCGCGGGCGTCGAGGCACGCGCGGGCGTCGAGGCACGCGCGGGCGTCGAGGCAGCGGTGCGGTGAGGCAGGGGTGCGGCGGGCGTGCTCGGTGCATCGGTGCGTCGTGGCGGCGTCCGCGCGGTCGCCGCCGGGCGGGCGCGTACCCTTGGGCATCATGAGTGCCCCGTCCACGACGCCGCGCGCGGCCGCGACCAATTCCGTCTGGCCCCGGCTGGAGCCGCTGCTCCCTCAGGTCTCCAAGCCCATCCAGTACGTCGGCGGTGAGCTGGGCGCGGTGGTCAAGGACTGGGATGCGGCGACGGTGCGCTGGGCGCTGATGTATCCCGACGCGTACGAGGTGGGCCTGCCCAACCAGGGCGTGCAGATCCTCTACGAGGTGCTCAACGAGCTGCCCGACACCCTCGCCGAGCGGACGTACGCGGTCTGGCCGGACCTGGAGACCCTGATGCGCACGCACAGCGTGCCGCAGTTCACGGTCGACGCGCACCGGCCGGTGCGGGACTTCGACGTGTTCGGCATCTCGTTCTCCACCGAGCTGGGCTACACCAACCTGCTCACCGCGATCGACCTGGCCGGCATTCCGATGCTGGCCGCCGACCGCACCGACGCGGACCCGGTGATCGTGGCCGGTGGGCACGCGGCGTTCAACCCGGAGCCGATCGCCGACTTCATCGACGCCGCCGTGCTCGGTGACGGCGAGGAGGCCGTCCTGGAGATCACCGCGATCGTCCGGGAGTGGAAGGCCGAGGGCTCCCCGGGTGGCCGCGACGAGCTGCTGCTGCGGCTGGCCCGCACCGAGAGCGTGTACGTGCCGCGCTTCTACGACGTCGACTACCTCCCCGACGGGCGCATTCAGCGGGTCGTGCCGAACCGGGCGGATGTGCCGTTCCGGGTGCACAAGCGCACGACGATGGACCTGGACGCGTGGCCGTACCCGAAGAAGCCCCTCGTGCCGCTGGCCGAGACGGTGCACGAGCGGTACGCGGTGGAGATCTTCCGGGGTTGCACCCGGGGCTGCCGCTTCTGCCAGGCCGGCATGATCACCCGCCCGGTGCGGGAACGCTCGATCACCACCGTGGGGCAGATGGTCCAGCAGGGGCTGGAGTTCTCCGGCTTCTCCGAGGTGGGCCTGCTGTCGCTGTCGTCGGCCGACCACTCCGAGATCGGCGACATGTGCTCCGGCCTGGCCGAGCAGTACGCGGGCACCAACGTGTCGCTGTCGCTGCCGTCGACGCGGGTGGACGCCTTCAATATCGACCTCGCCCAGGAGTTGTCCCGCAACGGGCGGCGGACGGGTCTGACCTTCGCTCCGGAGGGCGGGTCGGAGCGGATCCGCAAGGTCATCAACAAGATGGTGTCGAAGGAAGACCTGATCCGCACCGTCGTCACCGCGTACAGCAACGGCTGGCGGCAGGTGAAGCTCTACTTCATGTGCGGCCTGCCCACCGAGACCGACGAGGACGTCCTCGAGATCGCCGACATGGCCCACGAGGTGATCAAGGCCGGTCGGGCCGCCACCGGCTCCAAGGACATCCGCTGCACGGTCTCCATCGGCGGGTTCGTGCCGAAGCCGCACACCCCGTTCCAGTGGGCTGCCATGGAGCGCCCGGAGGTCATCGACCACCGGCTCAAGATCCTCAAGCAGGCGATCAACTCGGACCGATCGCTGGGCCGGGCCATCGGCTACCGCTACCACGACGGCGAGCCGTCACTGATCGAGGGCCTGCTCTCCCGGGGTGACCGCCGGGTCGGCTCGGTGATCCGCAAGGTGTGGGAGAACGGCGGCCGGTTCGACGGGTGGAGCGAGCACTTCTCCTACCAGCGCTGGGTGGACGCCGCGGCCGAGACGCTGCCCGCGTTCGGGGTGGACCTCGACTGGTACACGACCCGTCAGCGTGAGGAGCTGGAGGTCCTGCCCTGGGACCACCTGGACTCGGGCCTGGACAAGGACTGGCTCTGGCAGGACTGGCAGGACTCGGTGAGCGGCTTCGAGCAGGACGACTGCCGCTGGACCCCGTGCTTCGACTGCGGCGTCTGCCCGTCGATGGACACCGAGATCCAGATCGGCCCCACCGGCAAGAAGCTCCTCCCCCTAACCCCCCTGAAGAGCCTGAAAACCCCCACCGCGTAGCCCCGGCCGGCCCGCCCGCCCCAGCCCGCGTTGATCATGAAGTTGTTGCCTGCGGCACCGCGTGTCGCCGACAATAACTTCATGATCAACGGTTTCTGAGTTCCGAGGAGCGAGACGATCAGTAAGAAACCACAGCCGGAGGGTGGGCAGGCGCCGATCGTCCAGCGCGTCCGCATCCGGTACGCCAAGCGCGGGCCGCTGCGGTTCACCTCACACCGGGACTTCGCCCGCGCCTTCGAACGCGCCCTGCGTCGGGCCGCCGTACCGATCGCCTTCTCCCAGGGCTTCACCCCGCACCCGAAGATCTCCTACGCCAGCGCGGCGCCCACCGGCGTGGCCAGCGAGGCGGAGTACCTGGAGATCGGCCTCCAGGCGCCGGTCGACCCGGAGGCGCTGCGCGCCGCGCTGGACGCCGCGCTCTCGCCCGGGTTGGACGTGCTGGAGGCGGTGATCGCCGACGGTGGCAACCTGCCGGACCGGATCGAGGCATCGCACTGGCACATCGTGCTGCCCGAGGTCGACCCCGCTGTGCTGCGCGCCGCCGTGGACGCCTTCAGCGCCGCCGACGAGGTGCTGGTCGAGCGGATGACCAAGCAGGGCCGACGGACCTTCGACGCTCGCGCGGCCGTTATATCAATCGATGTCATGGCGTCGACGGAGACGCCTTCCGGGGCGCCGGCCGTACCGTGTGCGATACTCGAACTGGTCGTGCGGCAGGTCACCCCGTCCGTACGGCCCGATGACGTCCTTTCCGGCCTCCGCGTGGTGGCCGACCTGGAGCCGCCGGTCTCGCCGAGGGTGACCCGGCTGGCTCAGGGCACGTTGACCGCGCAGGGTGCGATCGTGGATCCGTTGGATGCGGACCGCGGCGGGGCAGCCATCGTTGGGCATTGACCGACGGTCAGTGCTCTGGCAGGCAGACTTCGGCGGTCGCGCACCACGCGCGCCCGGCGGAAACACTTTTGCGGCAACCCTGCGTGGCAGCGCTCACCCGCGCCCGGGGCAGCCAGAACTGGAGAACGTCCATGCTCGAGAACGAGCCCGAGGGCGGCGAACGGACCGGCTCACAGCCGGCCGGTGACACCGCTGACCAGAGCACCACCGACGGCCTTTCCGCCACGGCCGCCGGCTCGGCACCGCTGGAGCCGACGGGTGCGCAGAGCACTGAGCCAGCCGGTGCGCAGAGCACTGAGCCAGCCGGTGCGCAGAGCACTGAGCCAGCCGGTGCGCAGAGCACTGAGCCAGCCGGTGCGCAGAGCGCCGAGCCCGCAGCCCCGGTGCGGCGTGCCCGGACGACCCGTCGTCGGGCCGCGCCGCTCAGCCAGCCGGAGCAGACCGACGCGCCGGTCGAGGCGTCCACCGGCGGGACGGGCAGCGCCGAGTCGCCGCAGGCGGAGGTCCTCGCCCCGATCTCCGGCGACCAGGACGTAGCCCCGAAGACCCCCCGGCGCCGCCGCAAGGCCACCGCGGTCGAGACGACCGCCGCGGAACCGCTGGTCGCGGCCACCGCCGAGGAGGCGTCCGCCGAGGTGGTGCCCCCGGTCAAGGTGACGCGTACGCGGCGGAAGAAGGCCACGCCGGCAGCCGTCGAGGAACCCGCAGCCGTCGAGGAGCCGCCCGCCGTCGAGGAGCCGCCCGCCGAGGCGGAGCCTGTCGAGGAGCCGGCCGTCGAGACGCTGGCGGAGTCGGACCTGCGCGAGGCGGAAGCCGAGCTGAACGAGGCGGAGATCGACGCCACCGCCGAGCCGACCCGGACCAGTGGTGCCCAGGCGGGTTCCGGCGACGTACCGCCCGGGGTTTCTGTTGCCAACGTGGCGGAAGAGCCGATCGAGCCGGCCGAGGTCATCGAGCCGGAGCAGCCGCGGACCCGGCGTCGGCGTGCGGCGCTCTCCGCGCCCACCGTGCTGTTCATGGCGCCGCAGCCGGACGCCGTGCCGGTGACCCGGCCGGTGGAGCCCGCCCCGGTCGCCGAGGAACTGGCCGTCGAGGCCGAGCCGTCCCGTCGTCGGCGGCGCGGTCGCCGCGACGTCGAGCCGGTGGAGCCGGTCGAGGCCGTCGAGGCCGAGGAGGAGCCCGTCGAGGAGGCCGACGAGGTCGCCGAGGCGGATGAGGACGACGAGGACAGCGCCGCCGCGCGTCGCCGCCGCCGGCGTGGTCGCCGTGGCCGTGGCCGGGGCAAGGGCGGGGCCGACGACGCCGAGGACGAGGACTCCGAGGAGGCGCAGGCCGAGGAGGAGGAGACCGCCGAGGCCGAGGGTGACGAGGACGAGGAGTCCGAGGGCGGGGACGGGCTGACCCGCCGCCGTCGGCGTCGTCGTCGCCGGGGCGCCGGTGACACCGAGGGTGCCGCCGACGACGGCGTGCCCACCGTGGTCAAGATCCGTGAGCCGCGCCGTACTGTCGACGAGGTCCAGGGTGTGTCCGGCTCGACCCGGCTGGAGGCCAAGCGCCAACGTCGCCGGGACGGCCGGGAGCAGCGGCGTACCCGGCCGCCGATCCTCAGTGAGTCGGAGTTCCTGGCTCGCCGGGAGGCGGTCGACCGGGTGATGGCGGTCCGGCAGCGCGGTGACCGCACCCAGATCGCCGTCCTGGAGGACGGGGTGCTGGTCGAGCACTACGTCACCCGCAACTCCTCCGGCACGATGGCCGGCAGCGTCTACCTGGGCAAGGTGCAGAACGTGCTGCCCAGCATGGAGGCGGCGTTCGTCGACGTCGGCCGGGGCCGCAACGCGGTGCTGTACGCCGGCGAGGTCAACTGGGACACCTCCGGGCTGGAGGGCCGCGCCCGCTCGATCGAGCAGGCGCTGCGCTCCGGCGACTCGGTGCTGGTGCAGGTCACCAAGGACCCGATCGGCCACAAGGGCGCCCGGCTGACCAGCCACATCGCGCTCTCCGGCCGGCACCTGGTCTACGTGCCCAACGGCAACGCCTCCGGGATCAGCCGGAAGCTGCCGGACAACGAGCGCAAGCGGCTGCGCGACGTACTCAAGAAGTTGGTCCCGGACGGCGCCGGCGTGATCGTCCGTACGGCGGCCGAGGGCGCCAGCGAGGACGAGCTGGCGCGCGACGTCAAGCGGCTCCAGGCGCAGTGGGAGGACATCCAGGCCAAGGCCGCCGAGGGTGGCGCCCCGGTGCTGCTCTACGAGGAGCCCGACCTGGTCATCCGGGTGGTCAGGGACCTGTTCAACGAGGACTTCCGCGAGCTGGTGATCGAGGGCGAGCAGTCGTACGGCATGGTCGAGTCGTACCTGTCGCACGTCTCTCCGGACCTGGTCGACCGGGTACGCCGGCACGTCGGCACGAGTGACATCTTCGCCGAGTACCGGATCGACGAGCAGATCATCAAGGGCCTGGACCGCAAGGTGTTCCTGCCGTCGGGCGGCTCGCTGGTGATCGACAAGACCGAGGCCATGACGGTCGTCGACGTCAACACCGGCAAGTACACCGGCTCCGGGGGCAACCTGGAGGAGACGGTCACCCGGAACAACCTGGAGGCGGCGGAGGAGATCGTCCGCCAGCTCCGGCTGCGTGACATCGGCGGCATCGTGGTGATCGACTTCATCGACATGGTGCTGGAGTCGAACCGTGAGCTGGTGCTGCGCCGGCTCACCGAGTGCCTGGGCCGGGACCGCACCAAGCACCAGGTCACCGAGATCACCTCGCTCGGCCTGGTGCAGATGACCCGTAAGCGGATCGGCGCGGGCCTGCTGGAGGCGTTCAGCGAGACCTGTGAGTGCTGCAAGGGTCGGGGCGTCATCATCCACACCGAGCCGGTGCCGGAGAAGCCCCGCACCGGTGGGGCGGGTGAGAAGGTCAAGGCCGTCGCCTCGTCGGCCCCGGTGGCCGCCGCCCCCGCCGCCGAGCAGGGCACCGCGTCCTCCCGCCGCCGGGCGCGCAAGAGCGCCCCGGCCGAGCGGGCGGTGGTCGAGGTCGTCGACACCGACACCGACACCAGCGCCGAGCCGGACGCCGACTACCAGGACACCATGGGCTACGACCTGTCCCGCTACGAGTCGGACGCCGCCGCCGGGCCGGCGGTCACCGACAGCCAGCAGGGCGAGTCGGCCCGGCTGGCCGCGGCGGACGACCCGGACGCGCTCGCCGACGGCGACGCCGACGAGGAGAGCAGCGAGGGTGGCTCAGGGCGTCGCCGCTCCCGGCGCGGTGGCACCCGCCGGCGGACCCGCCCCTGACCCGCATCATGTTTGACGAGGTCCCTTCTCCGGCAATCTGGCGGGGGAGGGACCTCGCCGTTCCGGCCCACCAGGCCGCTCCCGGTCAGGAGGAGAGGATGCGTCGCCTGCTCGCCGTAACCGTGCTGGTCAGCGCGCTCGCCGCTGGGGCGGGTTGCGCCGCCGACCGGCCGGTCGGCGAGGGCACGGCCGGTGCGACCACCGGGGGGTCCGGCCCGACGGCGGCCGGGCCCGGGGGAGCTTCCGCCGGGTCGAGCGGTACGCCCGGGGTGGGCGACGCGCAGGTGTGCGCCGAGGCGCGGCGGGCCGGCGAGACCGCCCTACGGGTGTACGTGGAGGAGTTGGGCCGGATGGTGGCGGCGGTGGGTGCCGGCGACAGCGCCACGGCCGAGGCGGCCCGCGCGAGAGCCGAGGCGGCGCTGGCGCTCTGGCGTACCGCGCTGCGGGAGCAGTCGGCCCGAGCCGTCGATCCGCAGCTCAAGGCACTGCTCACCGACATCGGCACCGAGGCCGCCGCGCTCGGCGCCGACGTCGAGTCGATCGACGAAACCGAACTCGACCGGCTCCAGCAGCGCCTCGACCAGCTCTGCGCACGCTGAACAGGGCGGGCCGGTTTGGGGTCCGGGCCGGCCATGGCGTACTCTTGCCTGCGGCGCACCTTTGGTGTGCTGAGTTCCCGTGTGCCCGCGCCGCCGTGCACTGCTACCCGGCGAGCCGCCGCGGGGACGACCGCCAGCAGCCTCAACGACAGGGAGTCCGCCTCCGATGTACGCGATCGTCAAGACCGGCGGCAAGCAGTACAAGGTCGCCGAGGGCGACGTGATCGAGGTCGAGAAGCTCACCGGTGCTCCCGGTGACGCGGTGAAGCTCACCGCGGTGCTCCTCGTCGACGGTGACGACCTGGTGACCGACGCGGCGAAGCTTGCCGAGGTCGCGGTGTCCGGCGAGATCGCCGCGCACACCAAGGGCCCGAAGATCCGGATCCACAAGTTCAAGAACAAGACCGGCTACCACAAGCGCCAGGGTCACCGCCAGCCGTTGACCCAGGTCAAGGTGACCGGCATCTCCAGCGGGAAGTAGGTCGTCCTCCAATGGCTCACAAAAAGGGTGCGTCCAGCTCGCGTAACGGTCGTGACTCCGCGGCCCAGCGACTCGGCGTGAAGCGCTTCGGTGGTCAGGTTGTCAGCGCCGGTGAGATCCTCATCCGGCAGCGTGGCACCAAGTTCCACCCCGGTGACCTGGTCGGCCGTGGCGGCGACGACACGCTGTTCGCGCTGTCCGCCGGTGCGGTCCTGTTCGGCACCAAGCGCGGTCGTAAGACCGTCAGCATCGTTCCTCAGCAGTAGTTTTCAGGCTTTGCGGGCCGCGGACCTCCGGGTCCCGGCCCGCTTCGCTTTTTCGAAGTGCGGGGTCGACCCTCGCTGGAAGGATTGACGCCGTGGCGACGTTCGTTGACCGGGTCGTGCTGCATTTGCAGGCCGGCGATGGCGGGCACGGGTGTGTCTCGATCCACCGCGAGAAGTTCAAGCCGTTCGGCGGACCGGACGGCGGCAACGGCGGGCACGGCGGCAGCGTGTCGCTGGTGGTCGACCCGCAGGTGACCACGCTGCTGGACTTCCACTTCCACCCGCACGTCAAGGCCGACAACGGCAAGGGCGGCGCCGGGTCGAACCGGGACGGGGCCAACGGCCGCAACCTGGTGCTCAAGGTGCCCAACGGCACCGTGGTGCAGACCACCGACGGCACCGTGCTGGCCGACATGGTCGGCGCCGGCACCACCTTCGAGGTGGCCCGCGGTGGGCGCGGTGGGCGGGGCAACGCCTCGCTGGCCAACGCCAAGCGCAAGGCTCCTGGCTTCGCCGAGTTGGGGGAGCCCGGCGACCAGTTGGACATCGTGCTGGAGCTCAAGAGCGTCGCCGACGTGGGTCTGGTGGGCTTCCCGTCGGCCGGCAAGTCGTCGCTGATCTCGGTGATCTCCGCCGCGAAGCCGAAGATCGCCGACTATCCGTTCACCACCCTCGTGCCCAACCTCGGTGTGGTCCGGATGGACAACCACACCTTCACCGTCGCCGACGTGCCGGGTCTGATCCCCGGCGCGGCCACCGGCAAGGGGCTGGGCCTGGAGTTCCTGCGACACATCGAGCGCTGCGCGGTGCTGGTGCACGTCATCGACTCGGCGACCCTGGAGCCCGGCCGTGACCCGGTCGCCGACATCGACGCCATCGAGGCCGAGCTGAGCCAGTACGGCGGGCTGACCGACCGGCCGAGGCTGGTGGCGGTCAACAAGGTCGACGTGCCGGACGGCCGGGACCTGGCCGAGATCGTGCGGCCGGACCTGGAGGAGCGCGGCTACCGGGTGTTCGAGGTCTCCGCGGCCACCCGCGAAGGGCTCAAGGAGCTGACGTACGCGATGGCCGAGCTGGTCGACGCGGAGCGTAAGGCCGCGCCGCCGGCAGAGCCGACCCGGATCGTGATCCGGCCGATGGCCGTGGACGACGACGGCTTCACCATCACGGCCGAGACGGACGGCTCGTTCACCGTCCGGGGCGTTCGGCCGGAGCGGTGGGTCAAGCAGACCAACTTCGACAACGACGAGGCGGTCGGCTACCTGGCCGACCGGCTTGCCCGGCTCGGTGTCGAGGACAAGCTCGCCAAGGCCGGCGCCCAGCCCGGTGACCTGGTTCGGATCGGTGTGCGGGAGTTCGACTGGCAGCCGACGCTCCACGCCGGCGTGGAGTTCGTGCCCGGCAACCGGGGCACCGACATCCGGCTGGAGGAGAAGTCGAACCGGGCCTCGGCGGCGGACCGGCTCGCCGCGCGCAAGGCCCGCCGGGTGCGTTCGGCGGACGAGGTGGGCGCGGACGCCTCCGACGATGACGTCGACGACGACATCGAGGACGACGCCGAGTAGCCCGTTGCGCTCCGTGATCGGGTTGACTGCTGGAAACCTCCGCGAAATCCATCCGGCCTAACGTCGGGTGATGCTGATCGAGTCCCGGCCCGCCACCGATCCCGAGATCGCCACCCTGGTCATCGCCCAGCAGCGTGAGCTGCGTGCGGCCGATGGCGGGCTGGACGGGCAGGTCACCATCACCCACGACGACATCCGCTACCTGGCGGTGGTGGCGAACGGTCAGGCGGTCGCCTGCGGCGGCCTCCAGTCGCTCGACGCCGCCACCGGCGAGATCAAGCGGATGTACGTCCGACCGGCGCACCGGGGGCGGGGGATCGCCCGCCAGTTGCTCGCCGCGCTGGAGGAGTTGGCGTTCCGGCAGGGCCACTCGGTGGTCTGCCTGGAGACCGGCACGTACCTGCCCGCGGCCCTCGGGTTGTACGCCTCGTGCGGGTACGACCGGATCCCGGTGTACGGCGAGTACGTGGGTAACCCGTACAGCGTCTGCTTCGCCAAGCGGTTGCCGGTCGCGGCCTGACGGCTACGGCGGTCGCCAGGATCTCCACCTCCTGCACGGGTTCAGCGACGCGCTGATACCCGTGCCGGTGTGGCCGTGAAACCCAGAACGGGCAGCTCAGGGCCGGTCGAAGGGGGTGTCCAGTCGCCCGCCGGTGCCCACCTGGTTGGACAGCAGCAGCCCGAGCGCGACCATGCCGAAGCCGAGCGCGAGGTGCAACCAGTTGTCGGCGTTGTTGACCGGCAGGATGTTCGCGCCGCCCGCCTCGTCGAGCCCCTCGACCACCAGCCCGTACAGCCAGAGGGCCAGGTAGATCGCGCCGCCACCGGCCAGGAACAGCCGAGCGCCGGCGATGCTGCGGGCCATCGCCAGGCCGACCAGCCCGAACAGCAGGTGCACCGCGTTGTGCAGGATCGACACCTGGAACAGCCCGAGCAGCTTGGCCTCCGAGTGATGCCCGGCGAAGCGCAACTGGCCGTAGTCGGTGGTGATGCCGGGAATGAAACCGAGGACACCGATCAGCAGGAAGGCCCCGGCCACGGCCAGCGCGGCCACCTGCACCCGGGGCCGCTGCGCGGCAGGTCCGCTACCTCGCGCGTCTCGTGCCATCCCCTGCCCCCTCCGTGGATCTGCCAGCCCCGCGAATCTCGCTGTCCGTAGCGGCGACGTGACGCAGCCCGACGATCCTCCATTTTGAAGTCGATCCGGCCGGCCGCGCAGAGAAATGGGCGAAGAGGTATGGAAGCGAAAACGCAGGGTAGGTGAATTGTCGGCGGCCACGGTGACGCGGTCGCATCCCCCAGCACAACCGCGACGACTTTCCGAGCGGAAGGGAAATCATGACTTACGATCTTTCACCCACGTCTTCCACGTACGGGCAGGAGTCGGCCAACGGCGGAGGCGTTCGCGAGCAGGCCCGCCAGGTCGGGTCCGAGGCGGCGCACGCCGGTGGGGCGGTCGCCCACACCGCCAAGGAGCAGGGCACCGAGGTCGGCCGCGAGGCGGCCCGGCAGGCCCGCGACCTCTACGGCGAGGCGCGTACCCAGCTCGCCAGCCAGACCGGTGAGCAGCAGCGGCGCGCCGCCGGCGGGCTGCGCTCGATCGCCGACGAGATGCGCTCGATGGCCGAGCAGGGTGGCCAGGCCGGCCCGGTGAGCGAGCTGACCCGTCAGGCCGCCGACCGGGTGCACGGCGTGGCCGGCTGGCTTGAGGAGCGCGAGCCCGGCGACCTGATCAACGAGGTACGCGGCTACGCGCGGCGCAACCCGGGCACCTTCCTGGTTGGCGCGGCGGTCCTCGGCGTGCTGGCCGGCCGTCTGACCCGCGGCATCACCGCCACCGGCGACGACTCCGGCAACGCATCGGCCGGCTACCGAGGCGCCGGGGCGTACGACCCGGAGCAGACCGCCGTGATCCCGACGCCGCCGCCGGCACCCCGCGCCGCGCCGGACGCCGTCCCGCCGGGTGGCTACCTCGACCCGACCCCCGGCACCTACACCGAGCCGACCTCCGGCGGCTACACCGACCCGGTGCCCGGCGAGTACGCCGACCCGCGGCAGGCCAACCACCCGGAGCAGACCGGCACCACCCAGCCGCTGCCGCCGGTGACCCAGACCGACCCGCTGCCGGGCGTGCCGTCCACCGGTAGCCCTCGCCCGTGAGCCACCGAGTCATCCGAAGGGAGGCGACGGCATGACCATGCCGACGCAGGGGTCCGGACTGGACTCCGGATACCACCCCGACGCGGGTGCCCCGCACACCGCGGCGGAGGTGAAGGGCAGCTCGCTCGGTGACCTGATGCGTCAGGTCACCACCGACCTGTCGACGCTCATGCGCCAGGAGGTCGAGCTGGCCAAGGCCGAGATCCGCCAGGAGGGCAAGAAGGCGGGCAAGGCCGCCGGGCTCTTCGGTGGCGCCGGCTTCGGCGGGTACATGGTGGCGCTCTTCGTGTCCATCGCCGTGTGGCAGTTCCTGGACAACGTCATGGACTCCGGTTTGGCCGCGCTGATCGTGGCCGTGATCTGGGCCGTGGTCGCCGCGGTCCTCTACTCCAAGGCCAAGCAGAACGCCCAGCACGTACGCGGGCTCAAGCAGACCAACGACAGCGTGCAGCGGATCCCCGACGCGCTCAAACCCCACCCGGAGGGAGTCACCCGATGAGCACCGACCCCGACCAGATCCGCCGGGAGATCGAAGCCACCCGCAACAGCCTCAGCTCCGATGTGGACGCGCTGGCGTACAAGGTCAGCCCCAGCCGCATCGTCGACGACCGTAAGCAGCGGGCCCGCTCCGCGCTGCAGAATGTGAGGGACAAGGTCATGGGAACCGCATCCGACCTCGGCCACGGCACCGGCCACGCCGCGCACTCGGTGGGCGACCGCGCCTCGTCGGCGGCTTCCAGCGTCAGCGACGCCGCGCACTCGGCGGCCTCGACCGTCAGTGACGCCGCGCACGACGCGCCCCGGGTGATCCGGCAGAAGTCCCAGGGCAACCCGCTGGCGGCCGGGCTCATCGCGTTCGGGGTCGGCTGGCTGGCCTCCTCGCTGATCCCGGCCTCCCGTCGGGAGCAGCAGGCCGCGGCGCAGGTCAAGGAGAAGGTCAGCGAGCACAGCGGGGTGGTCAAGGAGAAGCTGGGCGAGGTGGCGAGCGAGCTCAAGGACGAGCTGCGCGAGCCGGCCCAGCGCGCCGCCGATTCGGTGAAGACCACGGCCCAGGACGCGGTGCACGCGGTCAAGGACGACAGCAGGTCGGCCGCGCACGACGTCAAGGGCCATGCCCAGCAGGTCAGCCCCTGACCCCACCAAGAACCGCAATCGCGACAGCTCGCGGCCACCCCGGTGCCCGCGAGCTGTCGCGTCCCAGCTCCTCTCCTCCCGCGATCTTGCAGTTTCGGTCTAGCTTTTGCCGCCTTGGGGCTGGTTTGTCCCGACAGAAAGTGCAAGATCGCGGGAGGGGTGGGGGTGTTTTTGCAGGGTTCGGGTCTGGTGGGCGGCTCGGCGGATCAGGGCGTCGCCGTAGCGGACGCCGCCGAGCAGGAGTCGCTGGCCGACCGCCAGCCAGCCGCACACACCGCGTTCCAGCAGCCAGACCGGAGCCGCCAGCGCCGTGCGGGGCGGAAAGACCGCGGTGCCACCGGCACGACGGCGACCAACCTCGGCCAGGGCGACGACACTGGCCGCCGCGCCGACCAGCAGCACGGGCCGACGGGCCGCGACCGCCGTGGCCAGCGCCGGCACGACCGCGAGCGCGGTCAGCAGGCGGGCCGGCTGGGCCAGATCGTCGTACGCCTGGCGGACCCGCTGCCCCCGGAAGTGCGCGGTGTCCGGCGGCAGCCGGCGGACGTACAGCCAGGCCGGCGCGGCCTCCGTGCCGCCGTGGGCGCGCACCGTGCGGATCAGCTCCAGGTTCTCGAAGAGCACGTCCGGGTCGTACCCGCCCATGCCGAGGAAGGTGCTTCGGCGCACCGCGAGGGTGCCCGGGTAGTCCGCCCCGAGCGCCCGGTTGAGCAGCGTCCGGCCGGTGTCCCACCAGGCGTGCCAGGGCAGCGGGTCGAAGTAGTTCTGCGGGCGTACCAGGTCCGCCCGGTCGAGCAGCCGGTGCGTCGCGAGCAGCCCGGCCTCGTCGTACCGGATGTCGTCGTCGGCGATCACTACGTGCTCGTGGCCGGCCGCCGCCACGCCGGTGAGGACCCCGAGCACCTTGCCGTTCGCCCCGCGCAGGGCGGGGTCGGGTGTGAGGTGCCGGACCAGCCCGTGCCACGCCGTGGCGTGTCGGGCGAAGAGGTCCGGCGCCGAGCCGTCGACCACGAGCACCTCGACCCGGTCGGCCAGCCAGCGCAGATAGCCGGTCAGCTCGGTCAGGCCAACGTCGGAGTGCCAGCGCAGCGGCAGCACGTACGCCATCGGTAGTCGGACCGGCGACGTGCCGGCGCACTGGGGTCTGACGTCGCGGCGGCTTCCGGCTCGCCCGGAGCCGGTGGGGCCGCTGGTCGGGGCGCTCACGTCGCATCCGAGCGTCGGCCGACCGGCCGTGGAGCGCTGGCCGGGAATGGCAGTGTCCGGGCCAGGCGTACGGCGGTAGCCGCCGGTCGTGGGCTGGACACCGGCGTCAGTCGGCGCGACGGATGTTGGTGAGGGTCATACCGCTGGGCGGGAGGGCGGGCATTCGGCGCAGATCCAGGGTCAGGTCCTGTGGCGGCACGTCGTAGGTCATGGCGCTGGTCAGGTTGGTGACCGCCCGCTTCATCAGGTCGATGGTGATCCACTCGCCGGCGCAGCGGTGCCCGGTGGCGTAGTCCCCGCCGCCCTGCGGGACCAGCTCGAACGGGTCCACCCGGCGGCCGGCGAACCGCTCCGGACGGAACAGCTCCGGCTCGAGCCAGAGCGCCGGGTGGTGGTTGGTGCCGTAGAGGTCGAGGAGCACCCGGCGGCCCCGGGGGAAGTGGTGGCCCGCCCAGTCGAAGGAGCGCCGGACCCGGGCGGCGGCGGACGGGAAGAACGGGTAGTAGCGGCGTACCTCCTGGACGAACTGTTCGGTGGCCTCGTCGTCGCGGATTCGCTGCCGCCAGGCGGGATGGTCGTGCAGGGCGAGCGCGGCGAAGGCGATGTACCGGTCCACGGCGACCACCGGTCGCAGCACGTTGAGCAGTTCGACCGCCGCGATCCGGTGGGGGAGCAGCACGCCCCGCGCGTCGCGGTGCTCGGCGATCACGTCCAGCGCACTGCCGGCCGGTGCCGGTTCCGTGCCGACCCGGGCCCGCTCGATGCGGTCGGCGAGCCACCGCTCGGCTCGGCGGCGGGCGAGCAGCCCTCGCCAGTGCCGGAGGCCGACCACGGCCGGGCCTTCGATCATGGCGTGCAGCTCGACGGCACGCCGATCGACCTGCGACGTGGCCAGCGGCACCCCGGCCCAGGCGCAGACCACCCGGGTCAGGAGGCGGCCCACCTCGTCGTAGAGCGTCACCAGGCCGGCGGCCTCCCAGGCGGGGATCCTGGCCCGCCACTCGTCGTCGAAGAGCTGCCCGAGCTGCCCGATGCTGTCCGGCGTCATGATCGACATGAACATCGCCTTGCGGTCGGAGTGCTCCGGGCCGTCCAGGCCCTGC
The DNA here is from genome assembly GCF_040643015.1 of Micromonospora sp. NPDC047527. Taxonomy (NCBI): domain Bacteria; kingdom Bacillati; phylum Actinomycetota; class Actinomycetes; order Micromonosporales; family Micromonosporaceae; genus Micromonospora; species Micromonospora sp. NPDC047527. The sequence goes on from NZ_JBEYTK010000012.1 coordinate 29,740, forward strand.
ACGCCGCCCCGCCCGGTGAGCGTGCGCTGCACCCGCAGCGGCATCGCGTTCTGCCGCTGGAAGCGCTCGGTGTCGTAGAACAGCGTCGCCGCCGGCCTGCCGCGCAGGCAGATGGTCGGTGCCAGCAGGATTCGGGTCTGGAAGACGTCGCTGCCGTACCGGTCGCAGCGCTCACCGATGAACCGGTAACCGGAGCGCAGGAGCGCGAGGGTGCTGTCCGGGCTGCGGTCGACCGGCATGGTCGCCATCGGTGTCTCCCCACGCACTCGTGGCAGCCGTCGACCACCTGCCGCCCTGCTGCCGTGACTACCCCGGTCGCCGCCGCTGAATCCCGCCGATCGGCGCGCCGGCTGGCCCCTCCCAGGGACGGCGGAACCTGGTTGGCTGCTGGTGGGGCCGCCGCCTGCCGGCGCCGGGCCTGGAGGCCACGACTACGGGGAGGGCGCGATGCGGGAGAACAGGTCGCCGCACTGGCGGCAGCGACGGTCGGCTGGGGCACCGAGCGGGGGCCGCGACGGTCGGCCGCTGATCGGGCCGCCCGGTCGGCCCACCCGACCGCACCGGTTCTTCACCGTGCACCTGGGCTTCACCGCGCCCGGTCCGGCCGACGCCCGCGAGGTGGCGGTGGCGTACGCGGAGGCGTTGAGCCTGCTCCGCCCGGAGTTGGCACTCGGCGCGGCGGCCCTGTCACCGGCCGACGCCTGGCACCGGGCCGAACGACTGTTCTGCGGGGCGGTCGGCCCGGACGGTGAGCGCTGCGTCGACGTCGCCGACCATCCCGGCTTCCACCACGCCCCCGGCCCCGGCGGCCTTGGCTGGGGCGAGGGCGACACCGACGGCGACACCGATGGCTGACGGCGACGCCGGTCGCGGTCAGTCCAGGTCGAACTCGCCGTCCTGCGCGCCGGCCACGAACGCGTCCCACTCGGCCTGCGTGAAGACGAGCACCGGCCCCTCCGGCTCGGCGGAGTTGCGCATCCCGATCAGGTCGTCGACGAAGGCCACCTCGACCGCGCTGGCGGAGGTGTCACCCTCAGCCCGTTGCCAGACTGCCCGGGAGAGGTCGAAATCGCCCTTGGGGTGCTGCGCCATGGTTCTTTCCTCCAGTGCCGAGGGTCGTGTGGTGACCGATTGCCGATCCCCATCGGGCAGGATAAGCGGATGCCGAGCCTGACCCGTGTAGAGGCGACCGCGCGTGGCGCGGCGATTACTGTCGAGTCCTACCAGGTGGATCTCGACCTGACCGGCAGCGGCGACCTGTTCCGCTCCCGCGTCGAGATCCGGTTCCGGGCGACCCCCGGCACCGCGACCTTCGCCGAGATCAAACCCACCACCCTGCTGGGTGTACGCCTCAACGACCGCGACCTCGACCCGGGCGTGCTGGCCGACAACCGGCTCCCGCTCAGCGACCTGGACGCGGAGAACACGCTTGTCGTCGAGGCGGAGATGGCCTACTCCAACACCGGGGAGGGGATGCACCGCTTCGTCGACCCGGCCGACGGCGAAACCTACCTCTACGCCGTGACGTTCCTCGACAACGTGCAGCGCATCTTCGCCGCGTTCGACCAGCCCGACCTGAAGGCGTCGTTCGTGCTCACGGTGACCGCCCCGCCGCAGTGGACGGTCGTCGGCAACGCCGAGGTGGCCGCCAACCCGGCTCCGGGGCGCTGGGAGTTCGCCCCGACCGCGCCCCTGGCCACGTACTTCTTCTCGCTGATCGCCGGGCCCTACCACGTCCGGCGGGCCGAGCACGACGGTGTGCCGCTGGGCATCTACTGTCGTCGGTCGCTCGCCGAGCACCTGGACGCCGACGCGGAAGAGATCTTCACCATCACCCGGCAGTGCCTGGACCGGTTCCACGAGCTTTTCACCGAGCGCTACCCGTTCGGCAAGTACGACCAGGCGTTCGTGCCGGAGTTCAACGCCGGCGCGATGGAGAACCCCGGCATCGTCACCTTCCGCGACGACTACGTGTTCCGTTCGGCGGTCACCGACACCGAGCGTGAGCAGCGGGCGACGACCATCGCCCACGAGATGGCCCACATGTGGTTCGGTGACCTGGTCACCATGCGCTGGTGGGACGACCTGTGGCTCAACGAGTCCTTCGCCGAATATCTGGGCACCCGGGTCACCGCCGAGGCGACCCGCTTCGACCAGGCGTGGACGACGTTCGCCATGCGCCGTAAGGCCTGGGGGTACGCCGCCGACCAGCGTCCGTCCACCCACCCGGTCGCCCCGGTGGAGGTGGCCGACGCCGACGAGGGCCTGCTCAACTTCGACGGCATCTCGTACGCCAAGGGCGCCAGCGTGCTGCGGCAGTTGGTCGCGTGGCTCGGTGACGAGGCGTTCCTCGCCGGCCTGAACGCGCACTTCGCCGCGCATCGCTTCGGCAACGCCACCCTGGCCGACCTGCTGGCCAGCCTCTCCGCCGCCAGCGGTCGCGATCTGTCCGACTGGGCCGAGCGGTGGCTGCGCAGCCCGCAGGTCAACACGCTGCGCGCCGAGGTCGCCGTCGACGCCCACGGCCGCTACACCGAGGTGGCCGTGGTGCAGACCGCGCCCGAGTCGTACCCGGTGCTGCGTCCGCACCGGATCGGGGTGGGCCGCTACTCGATGGACGGCACGGCGGAGCGCGCCGAGGTCGACCTCGACCCGGCCACCGTCGGCGGCCGGACGGTGCTCGGCGAGCTGACCGGCGCTCCGGCGGCCCGGCTGCTGCTGCTCAACGACGGCGACCTCACCTTCGCCAAGGTGCGCCTCGACCCGGCGTCGGCCGACGCCGTGCCGCTGGTGCTGCCCAGACTGGCCGACCCCCTCACCAGGGCGGTGCTCTGGGGCGAGGCGTTGGACGCGGCGACCGACGGGGAGCGGCCGGTCGCCGGCCTGGTCGACCTGATGGTCGCCGCGCTGCCCGCCGAGACCGAGGTGATCATCGCGGAGGACGTGCTGACGCTCAGCCGGTCGCTGATCGACCGTTACCTCGACCCGCTGACCCGGTCGGCGGCGCTGGCCCGGGTGGCCGGGGCGTGCCGTCAACTGCTCGACGGTGCCCCGGCGGGGGAGTCCCTCCAGCTCGCCGCAGCCCGGGCCTGGGTCGCCGCGACCACCGACGCGGATCTGCTCACCGGCTGGCTCGCCGGCCGCGACGTGCCGGCCGGGCTGAAGGTCGACGCCGAGCTGCGCTGGTCGGTGCTGCGTCGACTCGTGGTGCTGGGCGCGGCCGGCGAGGCGGAGGTCGCCGCCGAGGCCGCCGCCGACCCCAGCTCTGCGGGTGCCGAGCGGGCCGCCCGTTGCCGGGCCGCCCTGCCGGATCCGGCCGCGAAGCAGGCGGCCTGGGAGGTCATCGTGGGGGGCGCCGAGCTGTCCAATCGGCTGCTGGAGGCGACGGCCGAGGGGTTCTGGCAGCCCGAGCAGGCCGAGTTGACCGCCGCGTACGTCGAGCGGTACTTCGCGGAGATGCCGGCCGCCGCCCGTCGGCGTACCCCGTGGACGGCCGACCGGGTGGCGAAGCTGGCGTTCCCCCACTACGCCGTGGCGCAGCCGACCCGGGAGGCGACCGCGGCGCTGCTGGCCCGCGACGACCTGACCCCGGGTCTGCGTCGGGTGGTCACCGACGCCGACGACGACCTGCGTCGCGCGCTGGTCGCCCGGACGGCGGTGGCCGCCGGGGCGGCCTGAGACGCGTCGGGCGCGGGGTGGCCGGTGGGTCACCCCGCGCCCGGAGGCTCAGCGCAGCGCCGGGTCCGCCGTGACCGGGGCGTCCCAGTCGATGACGTAGCGCTGCTCGTCGGCGACGGTTTTCTCCGGGTCCATGGCGGTGCGTGTCAGCAGCGGCATCAGCAGCGGCATCAGCGTCCGGGCGACCGGCCCCGGCGCTTTGGCCTGGTTGATGCGGGCGGCGCGGGCGGCGACCTTTTCGACCCGGGCACGGCGCAGCCGCACGAACGCGGCCAGGGCCGACTCCACGTCCGGCAGGTCGCGCAGGCAGCGGGCGAGCTGCACCCCGCTCTCGATGGCCAGCGACGCTCCCTGCCCGGAGCTGTTCGACGGCGCATGCGCCGCGTCGCCGACCAGCACCATCCGCCCTCGGTGCCAGTGCGGCACCGGCGGCATGATCTGCAACGCGCCGACCACCTGGAGTTCGTCGGCGTCGCTTGTCGCCGTCAACTGTCGACCCGGGTCGTCATCGCCGTAGCTTTCGCGCAGTGTGTCCAGCCACTGTGCCGCCGGCACCGCGCGGGCCTCGACGAGGCTCAGCGGTCGTTGGTACGGCAGGTTGGCGCCCCACCGGGTGCCGCCGCCGGGCTCCGGCCAGTACAGGTAGTAGCCGCGTCGGCCGAACGCGAACGTCATCGTGCCGGGTTGGACGTCCACCTCGTGCCGGGCGACCGCCTCGAAGCCGAGCAGGCCGGTGAACCGGGGGCCGGGCGCGGCCGGGTCGATGAGGCCCCGGACCGTGGACCGGATGCCGTCGGCGCCGACGAGGATGTCGGCGGTGGCGGTGCTGCCGTCCTCGAATCGGGCGGTCACACCGCTGTCGGTCTGGTCGGCGTGGACCAGCCGCTTGCCGTACGCGAACGGGACGCCCTCGGTGACCGCCCGGTCGTGCAGGACGCGGTACAGCTCGGCCCGGTGCACCACGCGCAGCGGCGGCACCCCGGCCAGTGTGGGCAGGTCGATGCGTCGACGGCCGACGGCCATAGCGGTGCGCTCGATCGGGGTGGCGATCGCCGTCACCGCCTCGTCCGCGCCGACCGTGCGCAGCGCCGCCACGCCGTTGGGCGCGAGCGCGAGGGTGCCGCCGATGCCGCCGGCCGCACTGGCGGTGGCGGGGTACGCCTCGTAGACGGTGGCGGTGATGCCGGCGCGGCGTAGCGCGAGTGCCGTCACCGGCCCGGCGATGCCGCCGCCGATGACGATCGCGGTTCGTAGGGTGGTCATGCTCTCTCCCTGGGGTTCGTCGGTCGTGCGCGTGCGAACCGACCTGGGAGGGAACCCGGTTATCCTCGTGTTTGCCGCTTCGGGCCGGGTGCCTCAACAGGTGTCGGTTCGAGGTAGGGCTCCGGCGGGGTGTTGGCGCACCCCGCCGGAGCCGTCTTTCAGTCGGTGGTGTCGGGGTCGCGGCTGGTCCTTTCTGCCAACTCGGTCAGCTCGGCCGGCATCTCGCCGGTCTCGTGGAAGGCCCGCCAGGTGTCCAGGCCCGGGTAGGTGCCCGAGGTCAGCTCGCCCAGCAGAGCCCGCAGCCAGGCTGCCTCCGCGGCCCGCATGGCCAGGTCGTACTCCGACTCGACGAGGAACAGCCGTGGGATGTCCCGCAGGTGTGCGTCGAGCGTGTCGCGGTCCTGGCGGATCGCGCCCTCCAGCAGATCGAGTCGCTGGCGCAGCAGGTCGGTGGCCTCGTCGGGGTGCAGGGCGGCGAGCACGGAGAGGCCGGCGCGGAAACGGGGATGCTCCGGCACCGGGGTGGAGACCAGCTCACGGGCCCAGTCGACAAGCTCCGCCCGCCCCGCCTCGGTGATCCGGTAGACGGTGCGTTCCGGACGCCGGCTGTCGCGGACGCTCTCCACAGCCTCGATCAACTGGTGTTTGTCCAGGTTGCGGACGACCGTGTAGAAGGACCCCCACTTGAACTCCATGTCCTGGTCCTTGCCCCAGGCGCGCAGTGTGGTGGCGATCTCGTACGGGTGCATCGGCCGCTGGACCAGGGCGGACAGCACGGCCAGCGCCAGCAGGTTGCCGACCTTGCGCCGCTTCGGCACGACGCGCCTCCTGTCCTCGTTTCCGATTGCTCGCAGACGAGTATATGCCGGCGAGTGGTCGTGGCGCGACCCCTCGCGTCGGCCAGCACTCCCTCTGTCGCGCTGCTTCGAAACCGGGGCAACGCGGGTGCTGCCGGGCCGAATCGGCCGGCCAGGGCGCTCCGCCTACGATCACGGGGTGGAGGAAGATATCCGGCGGATTGGGATCATGGGTGGCACCTTCGACCCGATCCACCACGGGCACCTCGTCGCGGCCAGTGAGGTGGCCGACCGGTTCGGCCTGGACGAGGTGGTCTTCGTCCCCACCGGGCAGCCGTGGCAGAAGGCCGACGAGCCGGTCAGCCCGGCCGAGGACCGGTACCTGATGACCGTCATCGCCACCGCCTCCAACCCTCGCTTCCAGGTCAGTCGGGTCGACATCGACCGCAGTGGGCCGACCTACACGGTCGACACCTTGCGCGACATCCAGGCCGAGTACGGCCCCAAGGTGCAACTGTTCTTCATCACCGGCGCGGACGCCCTGCAACGCATCCTGTCCTGGAAGGACCTGGACGAGATCTTCGAGCTGGCCCACTTCGTGGGGGTGACCCGGCCCGGCTTCCCGCTGACCGACAAACACCTGCCGGCGGACACGGTCAGCCTGATCCAGGTGCCCGCGATGTCCATCTCGTCGACCGACTGCCGCGCCAGGGTGGCCCGAGGCGAACCGGTCTGGTATCTGGTGCCCGACGGTGTGGTGCAGTACATCGCCAAACGCCGCCTCTATCAGCGCTGATCGTGCCCGGTATGGCCGCGTTCGTGCGCCTAACCGACCAGAACTGACGAGTCGGGGCGTCCCCGGGTATGAGACGCTTGGAGGATCGCACGGTTGATCGAAGGAGAACGGTGACAGTTTCCGAACGCGCTCACGAGCTGGCAATCGCAGCCGCCCAGGCCGCCGCCGACAAGAAGGCGCAGGACATCGCGATCATCGACGTCGGCGACCAGCTCGCCATCACCGACGCGTTCGTGCTCGCCGCCGCACCCAACGAGCGTCAGGTGCTGGCCATCGTCGACGCCATCGAGGAGAGCCTGCTGGAGCTGCCGGAGAAGGCCAAGCCGGTGCGGCGCGAGGGCGAGCGTGGTGGCCGGTGGGTGCTGCTCGACTACGTCGACATCGTGGTGCACGTCCAGCACACCGAGGAGCGCGAGTTCTACGGGCTCGACCGCCTCTGGAAGGACTGCCCCACGATCCCGTTCGTCGACCGCGACCTGGTCGAGGCCGACGCCGGGTCCGCCGCAGCCGAATGACCCGGCTGATCGTCTGGCGGCACGGCAACACCGACTGGAACGCGGCCAACCGCGTCCAGGGGCAGACCGACGTACCCCTCAACGAGCTGGGCCGTGACCAGGCTCGCGCCGCCGCGCCGCTGCTGGCGTCGCTGCGTCCCGACGCCATCGTGTCCAGCGACCTGAGCCGCGCCGCGGAGACCGCCGACGCGTTGGCCGCGCTGACCGGCCTGCCGGTCCGCGCCGACGCCCGACTGCGTGAGCGGCACTTCGGCCAGTGGCAGGGCCTGCACCTCACCGAGGTCGCCGAGCGCTTCCCCGACGAGTACGCCCGCTGGCGGGCCGGCGACCCTGCCCCGGGCGCTGACCTGGAACCGCTGCACGATCTCGGCGAGCGGGTGGCCGCCGCGCTACTGGAGGCGGCCGACGCGGCCCCCGGCGGCACGGTGGTGATCGCCACCCATGGCGGTGCCTCCCGGCAGGGCGTTGGTCACCTTCTCGGCTGGGACTCCGGTGTGCTGCGCGGCCTCGGCTCCCTGGCCAACTGTCACTGGACCGAGTTGCGGCACGCACCTCGCGCGACGGCGGTCGGCCGGGCCCACGAGGTCCAGGGCTGGCAGCTGCGCGGGCACAACGTCGGCCTGATCACCGCCGCGGCCGTCGTCGACGCGTTCTGAGCGTCGTCCCGGCGAGGCTGGGCGTGCCCGCGCCTCGGCGTTCGACGCCTCGATCGGCTAGCGTGCCGGGCATGCCCGTCGCGGTCGTCACCGACTCCACCGCCTACCTTCCGCCTGAGCTGGTGCAGCGGCACCGGCTGACCGTCGTTCCGCTGACCGTCGTGCTCAACGGCGCGGAAGGGCTGGAGGGGGTGGAGACCCAGCCGTCCGACGCCACCCGGGCGTTGAGCGGCCGGCGGGTCACGGCGACCACCTCCCGGCCGGCGCCCGAGCAGTTCGCCCGCACGTACCGCCAGCTGCTCGACGCCGGCGCCGACGGGATCGTGTCGGTGCACATCTCCGCCGGTCTGTCCGGCACCGTCGACGCGGCCCAGCTGGCCGCCGCCGACTTCGACGGCCGGGTCGAGGTCGTCGACAGCCGCTCCACCGGCATGGGGCTCGGTTTCCCGGCCATCGCGGCCGCCACCGCCGCCGAGGGCGGCGCCGACCTCGCCGGTGTACGTGACGCCGCGCTCACCGCCGTCGCACGGACCACCATCTGGTTCTACGTCGACACGCTGGAGTTCCTCCGCCGGGGCGGCCGGATCAACGCGGCCGAAGCGCTGTTCGGCACCGCCCTGTCGGTCAAGCCGATCATGCACATGCCGGACGGGGCCATCGTGCTGCGAGAGAAGGTCCGCACCGGCAGTCGGGGAGTGGCCCGACTCGTCGACCTGGCCGTCGAGGCGGCCGGAGACGACGACGTGGACCTCGGGGTGCACCACCTGGCCGCGCCGCAGCGGGCCGAGGCGCTGCTTGCCGCGCTCACCGAGCGGCTCGGCGACCGGGTGCACGACACGTACGTCTCCGAGGCGGGGGCGGTGGTCGCCGCGCACGCCGGCCCGGGGCTGGCCTGCGTGGTCGTGCACCGCCGCGCCGACGGCTGAGCCGGTGCCCGCCTCCTATGTGGTCACCGGAGGTGGCCGCGGCGTCGGTCGGGCCGTGGTGCGACGGCTGGTGGCGACGGGTGCCGCCGTCGTCGTCGTGGAGCGCGACGGCGACGCCCTCGACTGGCTGGCCGGGGACCCAGCCGCCGACCGCCTTGTCGCGGTGGTCGGCGACGCCGGTGCCGAGCCGGTGGCCGAGCGCGCCGCTGAACTTGCCGAACGCGCCGCTCCGCTGACCGGCTGGGTCAACAACGCGGCCGTGTTCCGCGACGCCGCGCTGCACACCGTTTCGGCCGACGCGATCCTGGACCTGATCGGGCTGAACCTGCGACCCGCCGTGGTGGGCGCCGCCGTCGCCGTCCGCCGGTTTCTCGCCGCGGGCAACGGCGGCGCGATCGTCAACGTCTCGTCGCACCAGGCCCGCCGGCCCGTGTCCGGTGCTCTGCCCTACGCCACGGCCAAGGCCGCCGTGGAAGGGCTGACCCGGGCGCTGGCCGTCGAGTACGGGCGGCACGGCATCCGCGCCAACGCCGTCGCGCTCGGCTCGATCGCCACCGAACGGCACGCCGAGTTCCTCGCCGCCCAGGAACCCTCCCAGGCCGAGTGGATCGACGCCGAGCTGAACCGGTTGCACCCGGTGGGCCGTATCGGGCGGGCCGACGAGGTGGCCGAGGCCGTCGCGTACCTGCTGTCGCCGGCGGCGAGCTTCGTCAACGGGGTCGTCCTGCCGGTGGACGGGGGACGGGCCGTTCTCGGCCTCGACCCGGAGGCCCGCTGACCTGCTTCCGCCTCGGATTGGGCCCGTCCGGAGGTTGCTGACGCCCATAGCAGATCGGGGCATGATCAGGGCGTTGTCCACAGTGGTCCCGGTTGTCCACAGGGGGAGCTCGGCGCGTCCCGCCACGCCGCCCGCCGCCATAGCGTCGGGCCGTGTCGCACGACGAGGAGACAGAGGTACGCCAGCGCCTGCGCCGACTGACGCACCCGCCGGCCGGCGCGCTGCCAGCCCGGGCTGAGACACCGCTCGCGGGTGTGGTGCCGCCCTGGGTTGAGACCCCGCTCGCGGGTGTGGTGCCGCCTCGGGCTGAGGTGCCGCACGCGGGTGTGGTGCCGCCTCGGGCTGGGGTGCCGCTCGCGGAGCAGCCGGCTCCGGACGGCCCTGCGGCCCAGCCCTCGTCGCTGCTGCCCGGGCCGGGAGCGTTCGATCCGGGGCGGCGCGGGGTACGGGCGCTGGCGGTCGTCGCCGTGCTGGTGGTGCTTGCCGCCGCCGGTTGGGCCTGGCGGTCCCGACCCCGGTCGGAGCCGGTCGCACCGCTGGCCACTGAGGCCGCTACGGCCGTCACGGCGGGTGTCCCCGGCGCATCCGGCTCGGGCGAGCTGGTGGTGGCTGTCGCGGGCAAGGTCCGCAAGCCCGGGCTGGTGCGGCTGCCGGCTGGCGCCCGGCTCGCCGACGCGGTGCAGGCGGCCGGTGGCCCGCTGCCCGGCGTCGACGTGGCGCTGCTCAACCCCGCCCGCAAGGTCACCGACGGCGAGCTGATCGTGGTCGGGGTGACACCACCGCCGGTGCCGGCCGGCGCGATCGGCCCGGCGGCCGGTGGGGCACCGCCCGCCGGTCCGCTGAACCTGAACACCGCCACGCTGGCCCAGCTCGACGCGCTGCCCGGGGTGGGGCCGGTGCTCGCCCAGCGGATCCTCGCCTACCGGGATCAGCATGGCGGCTTCAAGGGCGTTGGTGATCTGCGCCAGGTCGACGGGATCGGTGACGCGCGATACGAGCAGCTCAAGGACCTGGTGACGGTGTGAGCGTCCACCCCGTCGTCGGTGACCCGACCCCGCCGGACCTCCGGCTGGCCGGGTTGGCCGTTGCCGCCTGGCTGACCGCGCTCGCCGGCCTGCACGTCGACGCCCGTCTCCTCCTGCTGGTGGCCGGGACGGCGACGGTGTTGACCGCGCTGACGAGCCTGCACCTGCTCGGCCGCCTCGGGCGGCCCCGGGGCGTGACGCGCCGGTACGGCTGGATCGTCGTCGCGATCGGCCTCGGCGTGGTCTGCGGCGCGGCGGCAACCGCCGCTCGGCTGGCCGTCCGGGACTCACCGCCGGTCCGCGTCCTGGCCGAGGCGCGCACTCCGGTCACCGCCGACCTGGTCGTCCGGGACGACCCGCGCCAGATCCGGTCCGCTGGCGGTCCCGGCATGCTGTTGGTGTCGGCGGACCTGGTCCGGCTCACCGGTCCGGACGGCGAGCGGGTCCACGCGTCGGTGCGGCTGCTGATCCTGGCCACCGACCCGGCCTGGCGAGGGCTGCTGCCCGGCCAACGCGTGACCGCCGAGGGCCGGCTCGGCGTTCCGCGCGGCGGCGACCTCACCGCGGCGGTGCTCAGCACCACCGGCCCGCCCGAGCGGCGGGGCGCGTCGTCCTGGGCGCAGCGTGCCGCCGGCACGCTGCGCGCCGGCCTGCAACGAGCCTGCGCACCCCTGCCCGACGACCCGGGTGGCCTGCTGCCGGGCCTGGTGGTGGGGGACACCAGCCGCTTGCCGCCCGCCGTCGAGGAGGACTTCCGGGCCACCGGCATGACGCATCTCAATGCCGTTTCTGGGAGCAACGTCGCAATCGTGGTGGGTGCGGTGCTGCTGTTGGCCCGCTGGGCACGCGCTGGCCCGTGGCTCGCCGCCGGGCTCTGCGGGATGGCGCTGGTCGGTTTCGTCATCCTGGTGCGTCCGTCGCCGAGCGTCGTACGGGCCGCCACGATGGGCGCGATCGGGCTCGCCGCGCTGGCCGCTGGCCGGCCCCGGGCCGCGCTGCCCGCGCTGGCCGCCGCGATCGCGGTGCTGGTGCTGCTCGACCCCGAGCTGGCCGGCGACGCCGGGTTCGCGCTCTCCGTGCTGGCCACCGGCGGTCTGCTGCTACTCGCCCCGCGCTGGCGGGACGGGCTGCGCCGGAGGGGTGTCCCCGGCGGGCTGGCCGAGGCGTTGGCGGTGCCGGCGGCGGCCCAGGTGGCCTGCGGGCCGGTCGTCGCAGGCATCTCCAGCACGGTCAGCCTGGTGGCGGTTCCGGCCAACCTGCTGGCGGTGCTGGCCATCGCACCGGCGACGGTGCTGGGCGTGACGGCGGCCGTGCTGTCGCCGGTCTGGCCGGCCGGCGCCGAGTTCGTCGCGTGGCTGGCGAGCTGGCCGGCCTGGTGGCTGGTCCTCATCGCCCATCACGGTGCCCGACTGCCGGCCGGCACCCTGCCCTGGCCGGGTGGAGCGGCCGGCGCCCTGCTGCTGGCCGGGCTGACCGTGGCGCTGCTGGTCGCCGTGCGCCGGCCGCTGGTGCGCCGCCTGGTCGCGGTCGTCGCCGTCGCCGCGCTGGTCGGCGCGCTCCCGGTCCGGCTGATGGCCTCGGGCTGGCCGCCGCCCGGCTGGGTGGTGGTGGCCTGCGCGGTGGGGCAGGGCGACGCCCTGGTACTGCCGGTCGCCGCCGGCCGCGCGGTGGTGGTCGACGCGGGACCGGAGCCGGGGGCGGTGGACGCCTGTCTGCGGCGGCTCGGTGTGCGGGAGGTGCCGCTGCTCGTGGTGAGCCACTTTCACGCCGACCACGTGGGCGGGGTGGCCGGGGTGTTCCGGGGCCGGCGGGTGGCAGCGGTGCTGACCCCAGCGTCGACGGATCCGCCGGCCGGCCGGGACGCGGTCCGCGCGGCGGCGACCGGCGGGCGGGCCGCGCTGCTCAGCACCACCGCCGGGGCGCGGCATCCGGTCGGCGGTGTCGACCTGCTCGTGCTCGGCCCGCCGTATCCGCTGGCCGGCACGCGATCCGACCCGAACAACAACTCGCTGATGCTGCGCGCCACGGTCGCCGGAGTGCGGATCCTGCTGCCCGGCGACGCGGAGACCGAGGAGCAGCACGCGGTGCTGACGCGGGCGGTGCCGGGGCAGTTGCGGGCGGAGGTGTTGAAAGTTGCTCACCACGGCTCGGCATATCAGGACGGGAGCTTCCTGGACGCGGTGCGGCCGGCCGTCGCGCTGGTGCCGGTCGGTGTCGGCAACACCTACGGGCACCCGAACCCGGGGCTGCTGGCCCGGTTGGGCAGGGGCGGGGCACGGGTGCTGCGGACCGACACCGACGGCGACCTGGCGGTGGTTCGTGCCGGCGACGGCCTGGCGGTGGTCCGCCGAGGCGTGCCAGCGGGGCGACCGCCGTGAGAGCCGGCGGGCGGGCGCTCGCCGTGAGCCGGCGGGCGGGCGCTCGCCGTGGAAATTGCGGCATCGCCGGAGCAAATGTTGGGCGTATTGCGGATTAGATGGTAAATCGAGATAGATGTCTGGTTTTGCGCTAAGTGCGGGCTGCACCGACCGGGCGGCGAATGAGCAGGCCCGATCCCGCCGTGGGCCGTGCGAATATGGGCGACGTGACCCCCGCCAGCCTCGCCCCCATTCTGCTCGTCCTCGGTGACGAGGAACTGCTCGCCACGCGCGCGGTCACCGAAGCTGTCGCGAAGGTCCGCAGCGTCGACCCCGAGGTGGACGTCCGCGAGTACCAGGCCGGTGCGCTCACCGTCGGCGAGATCGCCGAGATGCTCAGCCCATCGCTGTTCGGTGGGCGACGGTTGCTCGTCCTGCGCTCCGGCCAGGACGCCCGTAAGGACCTGGTCGCCGCACTGCTGGCGTACGCGAAGAACCCCGACCCGGAGGTCCAGCTGCTGGTGCTGCACCTGGGCGGCGCCAAGGGCAAGGCGTTCGCCGACGGGCTGCGGTCGGCGGGTGCCACGGTGGTCCCGGCGGCCAAACTCAAGGGGCACCGCGAGCGGGTGGCCTTCGTCCGTGACGAGATTCGCCGGGCCGGCGGCAAGTGCACCGACGACGCCGCCGAGGCGCTGATCGCCGCGGTCGGCAACGACCTGCGCGAGCTGGCCGCCGCCTGCTCCCAGCTCATCGCCGACACCGACGGGCGGATCAGTGCCGAGACGGTCTCCCGCTACTACCGGGGCCGGGTCGAGGTGACCGGCTTCACGGTGGCGGACGCCACCATGGTCGGCGACGTGCCCGGGGCGCTGGAAGCGCTGCGCTGGGCCCTGCACGTCGGGGTCGACCCGGTGCCCATCGCCGACGCCCTCGCCGACGGGGTACGTACGGTGGCCCGGGTGGCGTCGGCCGGGCGGGGTAGCCCGTACCAGCTCGCCAGCAGCCTCGGGATGCCCGCGTGGAAGATCGAGCGGGCGCAGCGGCAGGGGCGTGGCTGGACGCCGGAGGGGTTGGTCCGGGCCATGCAGGTCGCCGCCGAGTGCAACGCGGCCGTCAAGGGCGGCTCCGACGACCGGGCGTACGCCCTGGAGCGCGCGGTCTTCTCGGTCGCGGCGGCCCGGCAGGGCAGCAGCCGGTGACGGGGCCGAACCGCACGGCGTGGGCCACCATCCCGGCCGACGAGGAGCGTTACCGGCCGCTCTACGCCCGGCTCCTCGGCCTGCGGTTCGTCAACCCCGGCGGGGTGCTCTGCTTCCTCTTCTTCGAGGGCACCATCGCCCTGGCCGTGCTGCTCGCCCTCGCGGAGTTGGTCACCTGGTGGGCGGTGCTGGTGCTGCCCCTGGTGGTGGCGGCGATGGTCAAGCTCAACGACATGGTGGCCGCGACCGTGGTCCGGTCCGCCGCGCTCGTGCCCGAGCAGGAGCGGGACCGCTTCCGCCGGCAGATGGAGCCGGTCGTGGGCCGCGCCCGGGTCGAGTGGATCTCGCACAGCGTCACCGGAGTGGTGATCACCGCCGACCCGGTCCGGCCGACCCACCGCGCCGACCCGTCCGACTGAGCGTGCGGCCCGGCCGCACGCACCCCGCCGGACACAGCCGGGAGTCACGGCTCCGGAGACGCAGCCCGACGGTGACTGGCCGCAGACACGCGGAAGCCCCGGACCGGAGTCCGGGGCTTTCCGAATCAGTCTGACAGCGAGCGTCAGGCGGAGAGGGACACCACGCGCTTGGCGATCGCGGACTTGCGGTTCGCGGCCTGGTTGGAGTGGATCACGCCCTTGCTGACGGCCTTGTCCAGCTTGCGCGAGGCCTCCTGCATCAGAGCGGTGGCCTTCTCGACGTCACCGGCCTCTGCAGCCTCGTTGAACTTCCGGACGGCGGTCTTCAGCGACGACTTGACCGACTTGTTGCGCAGCCGGGCCTTCTCGTTCTGCCGGTTGCGCTTGATCTGGGACTTGATGTTCGCCACGCGACAGCCTCGTCTTGATAGCTCGGGTTGGTCAGCTTAGGTGCGCGGGGATGACGAACATGCGTCAACGCTGCGCGAAGAGCCAGGTTACCAGGTCGCCCGGGACGAGCCAAAACGGCTCGACCACCGGGCTGCCGATCCCGGCTCGCCGGGGACCACGATACGCCCTCGGGCCTGCCGGCCGTGTCACCGCCAGCCCTGGCGGCGGGCGAGCCAGTCGAGGGCCTGCCCGCCACTGCGTCGCCGGTGTGCCGTCAGGTGCGGGGAGACCGTCACGGGTGCCGTGTCCGCTCCGGTGAGGTAATAGCCGGCCAGCGCGGCCAGGGTGGCGTCCAGCGCGTCCGGAGGCGCGCCCGCGGACGCCGGGTGCGCGGCGAAGAGCCGGTCGGTGTCCAGCCCGTCGGCGTACGCGGTGAGCAGCAGACCGGCCACGTCGAACCAGGCGGGGCCGGAACACACCCAGGTCCAGTCGCAGAACCAGGCCCGGCCGTCCCCGTCGACGAGCACGTTGTCCACCCGCAGGTCGCCGTGGATCATGCCGGTCGCCTCGGCGGCGTACCGGGGGAGGCGGGACTCCAGCGCCACCAGCTCGGGCATCCGCCCCCGCACGGCCTCGGGCAGCGCCGGGGTGGGCTCCCGGCCGGCGACGACCTCCTCCCACCAGAGGATGTCCGAGCGGGCCAGGTCGGCGAGGTGCGGCAGGCCGAGCGCCCTCAACCCGGCCGGCGGGTCGGCCAGCGCGGCGGCGACCTCGGCGTACCCGGCGAGCGTGGCGTCCAGCTCGGCCGGCACCCAGGGCAGGCGCGGGGTGTGACCGTCGACGGCGTCGGTGCAGAGCACGAACCAGCCGGCCTCGTGCAGCGTCCACCGGAGGCGGGGCGCGGGCAGGCCGACCGGCAGCCGTTCCAGGATCGCGGCCTCCCGGGCGTACGAGTCGACCAGGTGTGGTTGCCCGGCGACGGCTGCCGCCTTGACGAAGACCCTGCCCCCGGCGGCGGTGTCGAGCACGGCGGCGAAGCCCCCGGTGAAGCCGGCGGGGGCGACCCGGGCGGTGACGACCGCCGCGCCGAGCCGGCCGGCGATCGCGGCCCGCAGCGCCGCCGGCAGCGCCGACCACGACGGGCGCGGCACGCCCACGTGGTGCGGAGGCGGCGGGGAAGACACCCCACCATGCTGCCCCGGGGTACGTGCGCGGTGCGCGGCGACACTGCCAGACTGCCAAGCCATGAGGACCGAGGACTTCTGGCAGCTGATCGACGAGGCTCGGGCCGGTGGCGGGGGAGAGCCCGGCCCGGTCGCCGCGCGGGCCGCCGCGTTGCTCGCCGAACGCGATCCGGAGGACATCGTCGGGTACGCGCGGCACCAGACGCGGGTGTTGGCCGCCTCGCACAAGGCGGACCTGTGGGGCGCGGCGTACCTGATCAACGGCGGCGCCTCCGCGGACGGCTTCGAACACTTCCGAGGCTGGCTGATGACCCAGGGGCGGGCGGTCTTCGCCCGCGCGGTCACCGACCCGGACTCGTTGGCCGAGTTGCCGCAGGTGCGGGCCGCCTCGCTCAGCGGCGAGGAGTTCTCCGCCGAGCAGATGCTGGCGGTGCCGTGGGACGCGTACCGCAAGGCGACCGCGACGGAACTGCCGGCGGACCGGGACCCGGTGCGTGCGCCGGACCTCAACGACTTCTGGGATTTCGACGACGAGGAGGAGGCCCGCCGGCGGCTGCCCCGGCTGGCCGCGCTCTTCGTGGAGCCGCCCATGGAGTGAGGTCTCCGGGTCGATCCGTCGCCCGCACAGCGGACCTACCCCGGCGGCGTGGGAACATAGAGGGGGTCGGCGGCGCGCCGGCCTGTTCACGTCAGTCGACCAGAACGGACCGCTGTGCCACCGAAGCTCGATCCCGGCGCGAACGCCCCTGGTTCCACCGACCCTGGTCGCATCCGGAACTTCGGCATCATCGCCCACATCGACCACGGGAAGTCGACCCTGGCCGACCGGATGTTGCAGCTCACCGGTGTGGTCGACCCCCGGCAGATGCGCGCCCAGTACCTGGACCGGATGGACATCGAGCGCGAGCGCGGCATCACCATCAAGAGCCAGGCCGTCCGGATGCCGTGGACCATCCGCGATGGCGAGCGGGCTGGTGAGCACGCGGTGCTCAACATGATCGACACCCCGGGGCACGTCGACTTCACCTACGAGGTGTCCCGGTCGCTGGCCGCCTGCGAGGGCGCGGTGCTGCTGGTCGACGCCGCGCAGGGCATCGAGGCGCAGACCCTGGCCAACCTCTACCTGGCGCTTGAGAACGACCTGCGCATCATCCCGGTGCTCAACAAGATCGACCTGCCGGCCGCCCAGCCGGAGAAGTACGCCGAGGAGTTGGCCCACCTGATCGGCGGCGACCCCGCCGACTGCATCCGGGTCTCCGGCAAGACCGGCGAGGGCGTTCCGTACCTGCTCGATGAGATCGTCCGGCAGTTCATCCCGCCGGTCGGGGACGCCGTGGCGCCCGCCCGCGCGATGATCTTCGACTCGGTGTACGACGTCTACCGTGGCGTGGTCACCTACGTCCGTGTCATCGACGGCCGGATCAGCGCCCGGGACCGGATCAAGATGATGTCCACCGGCGCGGTGCACGAGCTGCTGGAGATCGGCGTCATCTCACCGGAGATGGTCAAGGCCGAGGCGCTCGGCGTCGGCGAGGTCGGCTATCTGATCACCGGTGTGAAGGACGTCCGGCAGTCCCGGGTCGGTGACACGGTCACCATCAACAGCCGGCCGGCGGCCGAGGCGCTCGGTGGCTACAAGGACCCGAAGCCGATGGTCTACTCCGGCCTCTATCCGATCGACGGCTCGGACTACCCCAACCTGCGTGAGGCACTGGACAAGCTCAAGCTCAACGACGCCGCGCTGGACTACGAGCCGGAGACCTCCGGTGCGCTCGGCTTCGGTTTCCGCTGCGGCTTCCTGGGCCTGCTCCACCTGGAGATCATCCGGGAGCGGCTGGAGCGTGAGTACAACCTCGACCTGATCTCCACCGCGCCGAACGTCGTCTACCGGGCGATCACGGACGACGGCGAGGAGATCGTCGTGACCAACCCGAGCGAGTACCCCACCGGCAAGATCGCCGAGGTGTACGAGCCGGTGGTCCGGGCCACCGTGCTGACGCCGAACGACTACGTGGGCGCGGTGATGGAGCTCTGCCAGGGCCGGCGCGGCAGCCTGCTCGGCATGGACTACCTCTCCGCCGACCGGGTCGAGTTGCGCTACACGCTGCCCCTCGCCGAGATCATCTACGACTTCTTCGACCAGTTGAAGAGCCGCACCAAGGGCTACGCCTCGCTGGACTACGAGCCCTCCACCGAGCAGGCATCCGACCTGGTGAAGGTGGACATCCTGCTGCACGGCGAGCCGGTAGACGCGTTCAGCGCCATCGTGCACAAGGACAAGGCGTACAACTACGGCGTCACCATCGCCGCCAAGCTGCGTACGTTGATTCCGCGTCAGCAGTTCGAGGTGCCGATCCAGGCGGCCATCGGCAGTCGGGTCATCGCCCGCGAGACCATCCGCGCGATCCGCAAGGACGTCCTCGCCAAGTGCTACGGCGGTGACATCAGCCGTAAGCGCAAGCTGCTGGAGAAGCAGAAGGAAGGCAAGAAGCGGATGAAGATGGTGGGCCGGGTCGAGGTGCCGCAGGAGGCCTTCATCGCCGCGCTCTCCTCTGACTCCGGCGACGGCAAGGCCGCCGGCAAGAAGTAGCCCTCGCCACCAGCACCCCACCGCCCGGCCCGGGTGATCAAGAGGCTTCGATAAGCTCTTGATCAACAGCGTCGGGGTGGTGGGGTGCTGGTGGAGATTTTTTTCGGTCCCGGCCGGTGGTCCGGGCACCCGGTCGCAGGGCACGTGACCTGTGTGGACGCGCTCCCACCCCAATCGACGCAGCCATCCGGCATTGACGTCTGCCGCTCGTTTCACGGCGAGTCGGTTTGGTTTTTCCATGGGTCGGGCACTTAGCGGTCACGACAGGAAGCACACACATTGTGTGTCAGACGTTCTTAGAAGGAGGGCGACCGTGGAGCTCACCGTGTGGGGCATCATCACCGCCATCGTTATTGGTCTCATCGTCGGCGCGCTGGGCCGCCTGGTCGTTCCGGGCCGGCAGAACATGCCGATCTGGCTGCACCTGCTGATTGGTGTCGGCGCGGCCCTGTTGGGCACGGTGCTGGCGCGGGCGGTCGGCATCGCGACCGAGACCGCCGGTGTGGACTGGGGCGAGCTGCTGGTGCAGGTCGTCGTTGCGGCGATCGCGGTCGCGCTGGTGGCCGGCGTGGGTGGCCGTCGCCGCGTGACCCGGTAACACCAGCACCACTCCGCACCACCGCAACCTTCGATGGGCGCCCGACCGACAGGTCGGGCGCCCATCGGCGTTCGTCGTCCTGGGTGAAGTCGCCGCACAACGCCGCGGTGCGGCCTCGCCAGACGACCGGGTGGACCTGATCGACTCCATGTCGGCGACGTGGCGGTGTCCCGCAGTGGTGATACCCCGATATCGGCGACATGGCGTCGATCATCAGCCGGGCGGCCCGGCGTGACCCGCACTCGCGCAGTCTTCCTAAGGGCCGCCGCCCTGCGGCGGCCCGACCCCGATCGACCCCGGGCCGGGTCGACGACTTGTATGCCTGATCGTGATCGTCTGGGGCGCCGAGTCGGTTTGGATTTTCGGGCGGTCGGGCATTTAGCGGTCACGACAGGAAGCACACGCACTGTGTGTCAGACGTTCTTAGAAGGAGGGCGACCGTGGAGCTCACCGTGTGGGGCATCATCACCGCCATCGTCGTTGGTCTCATCGTCGGCGCGCTGGGCCGCCTGGTCGTTCCGGGCCGGCAGAACATGCCGATCTGGCTGCACCTGCTGATCGGTGTCGGCGCGGCCCTGCTGGGCACGGTGCTGGCGCGGGCGATCGGCATCGCGACCGAGACCGCCGGTGTGGACTGGGGCGAGCTGCTGGTGCAGGTCGTCGTTGCGGCCATCGCGGTCGCGCTGGTGGCCGGCGTGGGTCGCCGCCGCAGCGTCACCCGGTAACAACCTGGTATCACCCGCACCTCGAACGAACGCCCGGCCGATGGTCGGGCGTTCTTTCGTGGTGGAGTGCCCGACTTCGACCCGATGCCACAAACCCTCGTGTCGATGTCCTTGCGGTACCGTCGCCACGCTTCGGGCGGTCCGACCACTGTCGTAAAGGATTTCTTCGTACTAAGGTGCGGCGCAGAAGGTTAGTTCCAGGCGGCGCGAGGGGAGAAGTGGCGTGAACAGGTGGAAGCGGCTGGCCCCGGTCACCGCCGTGGTGGCCTCGGCCGCGATGGTGCTGACCGGCTGCGGAGGCTCCGGCGAGGATGCGGCCGACGACAGCAAACTCACCGTATGGATGATGGGCGAGGGCGGCGACGCGCAGAACGCCTTCCTCGACTCGGTCGAGACGGAGTTCCGGCAGAAGCACCCCGACACCGACGTGGTGGTGCAGTACATCCCCTGGCTAGAGGCGCCCAAGAAGTTCCAGGCCGCGCTCGCCGGCGGTGAGGGACCGGACATCACCGAGCTGGGCAACACCGAGACCCAGGGCTGGGCTGCCCAGGAGGCGCTCGCCGACGTGAGTGGCCGGATGGGCGGCTGGGCCGACGGCAAGGACCTGCTGCCCGACCTGGTGCGCAACGCGCAGCTCGACGGCAAGCAGTACGGCGTGCCGTGGTACGCCGGCGTTCGGGCGATCTACTACCGCACCGACTGGTTCGCCGAGGCGGGCGTCCAGCCGCCGAAGACCTGGGACGACCTGGTCACCGTGGCCAAGGCCGTGCAGGAGAAGAAGAAGGGCACCTACGGCATCGCCCTTCCCGGCAACTCCGAGCTGCCCTTCTACTCGTTCCTCTGGGGTGCCGGCGGCGAGATCGCCAGCAACCAGGGCGGCGCCTGGAAGTCCGGCTACACCACCCCCGAGGCGCAGCGGGCGGTCAAGTTCTGGACCGACCTGGTGACCGTGCACAAGGTGGCCCCGCCGGCAGCGGCCGGCTGGAACGAGATCGACGCGCGTACCCAGTTCGCCACCGGCAAGGCCGCGATGGCCTTCGCCGGCAGCTGGCAGCAGGCCGCCATCAAGAAGGACAACCCCGACATCGAGAAGGTCTGGGGTACGTTCCCGATTCCCGGCCCGGACGGCAAGGCGGCTCCCGCCTTCGCCGGTGGCTCGGACGTGGCGATCTGGAAGGACAGTGAGCGGCAGGACCTGGCCTGGGACTACCTGACCGTGCTGCTGAACAAGAAGAACGCGCAGAGCTTCGCGAGCAGCCTCGGCTTCTTCCCGGTCTACCAGGATCTGGTCGCCGGTGACACGTACGCCAACGACAAGGTGATGGCCGCGTTCGCCACCACCATGCAGAACACCAAGCTCACGCCGCTCACCCCGAAGTGGGTGGAGGTCAGCCGCACCAAGACGGTGACCCAGGCGATGAACAGCTCGGTCATGAAGGGTCAGAAGACGGTCGAGAAGGCTACCGCCGACGCGGCCGCCGAGATGGAAGGCATCCTCAACAGCAAGTGAGCGTCCTGACGAAGACCTCGCAGACGGCCGCCGCGCGGGAGACCCCCGCGCGGCGGCGTCGCCGGGTGGACCGCCTGCCCTACCTGCTGCTCCTGCCCGCCCTGGTGATCATCGGGGTGTTGCTGCTCTGGCCGCTCGGCCAGGTGGTGACGATGTCGTTCTACCGGCTCAACAGCGTGCGGCAACTACGCGGCGACCGGGAGTGGCCGTGGGTGGGCCTCGGCAACTACATCGAGATCCTCACCGATCCGTTCTTCCTGACGGTGCTGCGCAACACCGTCCTGTTCGCGGCGGCCAACGTGTTTCTCACGATGGTCCTCGGCACCCTGGTCGGGCTGCTGCTCAACCGGCTCGGCCGCAAGATGGCCACGTTCGTGGCCAGTTGCGTGATGCTCGCCTGGGCCACCCCGGCGCTGACCGGCACGATCGTCTGGAAGTGGATCTTCGACGACACGAGCGGCCTGGTCACCTGGCTGTTCAACGCGCTACCGGACGGCCTCTCCAACGGGCTGTTCGGCCGCAGCGACTGGACCGGCTACGGCTGGTTCAACTCGCCGCTGCTGTTCTTCGCCATCCTCACCCTGGTGGTGGTCTGGCACTCGTTCCCGTTCATCGCGGTGAGCGTGCTCGCCGGCCTCAAGAGCGTGCCGAGTGAGCTGCACGAGGCGGCCCGGGTCGACGGGGCCAGCCCGTGGCGGGTCTTCTGGAAGATCACGTTCCCGCTGCTGCGCCCGGTCTTCGGGATCCTGATCGTGCTCTCCACCATCTGGGACTTCAAGGTCTTCACCCAGCAGTTCGTGTTGGCCGGCGGCACCCAGGACCGGCCGACGTTCATGCTCTCCATCTACTCGTACGCGGAGGCGTTCTCGCCGCCGCCGAAGTACGGCCTCGGCGCGGCCATCGCGGTGATTCTCACGCTGATCCTGCTCGTGGTCACCGGCTTCTACGTACGGATGGTGCTCAGGCAGGAGGACGAGTAGTGAAGAAGGTCGCCCTCAACGGCGCCGGGCTGCTTGTCGCGCTCTTCGCGGCCTTCCCGGTCTACTGGATGATCTCCACCTCGCTGAAGCCGAGCAGCGAGATCTTCTCGTCCACGCCGCAGCCGGTGCCGGCCCACCCGACGCTGGCGCACTACCGGGAGATCCTGACCGGCAACCTCATCCCCGGCGTGAGCTTCCTCGACTTCTTCCTCAACAGCGCGCTGGTCGCGGTCGCGACGGTGGTGCTCAGCGGCCTGGTCGCCCTGCTCGCCGCGACGGCGGTGGCCCGCTTCCGTTTCAAGCTGCGGACCAGCTTCCTGATCATGCTGCTGGTGGTGCAGATGATCCCGCTGGAGGCGCTGGTCATCCCGCTGTTCCTGATGATCCAGCGCCTCGGGCTCTACAACACGCTGCCCAGCCTGATCCTCACGTACCTGGGCTTCTCGCTGCCGTTCGCGGTCTGGATGCTGCGCGGCTTCGTCGCGGCGGTGCCCAAGGAGTTGGAGGAGGCCGCGGCCATCGACGGCGCGAGCCGCGCCCAGATCTTCCGCAAGGTGCTCTTCCCGCTGGTCGCGCCCGGCCTGGTCGCCACCAGCATCTTCTCGTTCATCACCGCCTGGAACGAGCTGATCTTCGCGTTGACGTTCATCAACGACCAGAGCCGCTACACCCTGCCGGTGGCGATGACGTTCTTCTTCGGCCGGGACGACACCAACTGGGGGCCGGTCATGGCCGCCTCCACCCTGTTCACCCTGCCGGTCATCATCTTCTTCCTGCTGGTGCAGCGCCGGATGGTCTCCGGCCTGGTGGCCGGCGCCGTCAAGGGCTGACAGCCGGCGAAAGGATCTTGACGGCACCGCGACCCGCCGGCCCGGCTAGGCTGACCGCCATGACGGGCAGGGTGGCAGCGGTGAACCTCGGCATCGTGACCGAGGCGAAGTGGGCCGGCGACGCGAGCGGTCGCAGCGGCATCGACAAGCGCCCGGTCGACGGGCCGGTGCTGCTGCGCGTCGACGGAGTCGTCGGCGACTTCATCGGCGAGCGAGCCCACCACGGCGGCGAGGACCAGGCGGTCTACGCCTACGCGGAGGAGGACGCCGCCTGGTGGGCGGCCGAGTTGGGGCGCGACATCCGGCCCGGCGGCTTCGGCGAGAACCTCACCACCTACGCGGTCGACCTGACCGGCGCGGTGATCGGTGAGCAGTGGCAGATCGGGTCGGCCCTGCTCCAGGTGACCAAGCCGCGTACGCCGTGCACCACCTTCGCCGGCTTCTGGGGCGTACCGGATCTGATCAAGCGGTTCACCGTCCGGGCGCTGCCCGGCGCCTACCTGCGGGTGCTCCGCGAGGGGGAGGTGGGTCCGGGCGACCCGATCGAGGTGGTGGACCGGCCCGCGCACGGGGTGACCATCGGCGAGGTGTTCCGGGCCACCAGCCTGGAGCCGGAGCTGCTGCCCCGCCTGCTCGACGCGGACGACCTGCCGGAGTCGATCCGGGAGAAGGCCCGCCGTCGCCTCGCCAGCAGCGCCTGACCGACGGTGGACGCGCGAGAGCCCCGGACATCTCCAGATGCCCGGGGCTCTCGGCTAACGGCTCAGCGGAGCCAGGGGACGCTGCGGTCCAGCAGACCGCGCTCCTTGAGCTCCTTGCGCAGCGGGATCTCGTCGTCGACGTACCCGTCCCAGTTGATGCCCCAGTAGTTGGCGGTGTGGGTGCCCTCACCGATCAGCTGGCGCTGCACGGGGGTGCGGTTCTGGTACCACTCGCCGTTCACGTCGGGGTGCAGCTCGTCCAGCGGGCGGATCCACCGGTAGGTGTAGCCGACGAAGAGCATCTTGCGGGTGATGGTCGACAGGTTCGTCGACCGGGAGTGCCACTGCCGCCGGTCGAAGATGAAGGCGTCGCCCGGGTTGGCGGTGATCTCCACCGTGCCCTCCGGGTCCGGGTTGTGCACGCTGAGGTCCTTGGGCCGGTCCAGCGAGTTCCACAGGTGGCTGCCCGGGATGACCTTGGTGGCGCCGCGGCCGGTCTCGGAGAGGTCGGAGAGCACGTACGCGACCTTGAGCGAGAACATCGGCCGAGGCAGGTTCGGGTCCATCGTCTCCGGGTCGGAGTTCTGGCGGTACCCGTCCTGGTGCCAACCCCAGTACGGCTTCTCCGGCTCGGCGGCCGGCGGAGTGACGTCCAGGTGGTTGTGGTGGGTGTAGATGTTCCAGCCGGCCAGCCCCCACATGTACGGGAAGGCGATCGGGTGGGTGAGCAGCTCACCGAAGAGTTCGTCGCGCTCCAGGAAGCCCAGCAGGTGCAGCGTGCCGTCCTTCTTGGTGGTGCCCTTGGCCTGCTCCTCCGCGTAGACGCGGTCGACCGCCGCCTCCAGCGCCGCCCGGTGGTCCTCCGTCAGGACGTTGCGGAGCAGGAGGAAGCCCTGCTCGTGGAACTCCTTGCGGTCAGTGTCGCTGATCGGTTCGTAGCCGGTCCGGTCGCCGTAATCGAACACCGCGTCGTACCCCTCCCCATGAGGTGAATATGTTTCTGGCACAGGCCGCCGATCGTAACGCGATGGCCCAGGCATCGGGGAGAGTGCGTCGCGCGAATGGGATTCGGCGGGACACCATGCAGCGGGAGGACTGCGAAGAGTGAGTTTTCCGTGATCAATAAGGGTGTTCGTGGATCAATGTCCGATTGTGCGGTGACTGCCGGTTAAGAGATCCGGATCGGTCAGCCCTCGTTGAACACCTCGGCCACCACCTGGCCCGAGGAGTTCTGCTCGCCGGCCACCCGACCCCAGGTGCCGTTGCGGGCGGTCCACTCCCGGTCGCCGAAACGGACCCGCTTCACGCCGTGGTCCTGGGCGTGCGAGACCAGCCAGTGCGCGTACCGCCAGCCGTCGCGCTGGTCGCCCGGAGTCACCGCCAGCCCGGTCGGGTCGGTCGGGTCGGTCCCCTTCAACCCCCAGTCCAGCACCAGGTTGCGGGTCAGCTGCGTGGCCGCCGTCGCGCCGTACATCACCGGGGTGCGCCCCACCGTGCACGCCACCGCGCCGGTGACGTCGCCGAGCAGGGCCCGGCTGAGGACCTCGGACTCGTCGGCCCACTTCTGGTACGCCTCGGGGAACGCCGAGCGCTGCACCCGCTGGGCGGCGTCGGTGACCCGCATCTTCTCCCAGCCGCGCACCTTCTTCAGTGCAGCGTAGAAGCGGTTCGCCGCGTAGCGCTGGTCGCGGATCTGCGCCGGGGTGCCCCAGCCCTGGCTCGGGCGCTGCTGGAACAGGCCGACCGAATCCCGGTCACCGTCGGCGAGGTTACGCAGCCCCGACTCCTGGTACGCGGTGGCCAGCGCGACCACCACGGCCCGCTCGGGCATCCCACGCTGGGCGCCGATCGCCGCGATCGTCGCCGCGTTGGCCATCTGGTCGGCGTCCAGCACGACCCGGCCGTCGGCCTGGACCGTGCACGTCCGGCCCATCAGCGGCAGCCGCAGTCGATCCCCGGCCTGCCGGACGACGAGCCAGATCGCGATCACGGCGACGAGGATGAGAACCACTCCACCCGCCACGGCTGCCCGAGTTCGCACTCACACCCCCAGATCGACAGTCCGCCAAGCGTACGTCCCCGCCCGCCCTCTCCGGACCGCCCGAGCGGTTCCGGGTCGACTCGGCCGGTTCCGACCCGGTTCGGGGTCGGCTCCGCCGCCGTGTACCGGTTGGCGACGTTCCCGCTCCGGTGGCGATCTCACCTGCCTGTCGCCCTGTCGTGCGCGTCACCCGCCCACGACGACGGGAAGCGATTGACCAGGCAAGGACTTGAGGGGTGCTGACATGTCAACCGACTGAACCTCGCACCGGGGTGCAGGTCATGAGCAAGGAGAATCCGATGGGAACTCTGAACGGCAAGGTCGTGCTCGTCACCGGCACCGGCGGCGGCCTGGGGCGCGTCGCGGCACTGACCTTCGCTCGCGAAGGCGCGAAGGTCGTCGGGGCCGACATCCAGGTCGACGGCAACAACGAGACGGTCGAACTCGTCCGGCGGGCCGGCGGTGCGATGACAGGCATCGCGCCGATCGATCTCACCGATCCGGAACAGGTGCGCAGGCTCGTCGAGGAAGCGGCCGCGGCCTATGGCGGCCTCGATGTGGTCTACAACAACGCGGCGGCGCTCCGCTTCGGCCCGATGCCCGACTTCTCCGTCGAGGACTGGCGGTACACCATCAGCGGAGAACTCGACATTCCGTACTTCGTGTCGAAGTTCGCCTGGCCGCACCTGGTCCGGCGCGGCGGTGGCGTCATCATCAACGCCGCCTCCATGGCCGGAATGATCGGTGGTCACGTCCCCCCCGATGGTCGGCCACACCGCGGCGAACGCAGGCATCATCGGCATGACCCGACAGCTCGCGCTCGAAGGCGCGCCGCACGGGATTCGCGCGGTGGCGGTCAGCCCCGGGCCCATTCTCACCCCGGCCAGCGAACGCGACCTCGGCGACAACCAGGCTGCCCGGGACGCGATCACCAGCAAGACGCTCCTCAAGCGCTTCGCCCGACCCGAGGAGGTAGCCGAGCTGGTGGTCTTCCTCGCCTCTGACCGGGCGTCGTACATCACCGGCGCGAACTACCCGGTAGACGGCGGCGCGACCGCCTGGTGACCGGACCGACAACCGGGGCGTCGCCGAGCGGAGGCGGCGTCCCGGCGGCCCTCGGTCCTACCCGGCGTGATCCGCGTCAGCACCGGGCACCCAGGCGGCGTCCCGCTTCTCCCGGAACGCCATGATCCCCTCGCGCCCCTCGTCGGAGAGGAAGTAGCCGGTCGACAGCGCCGACAGCCGGGCCAGGTCCTCGCGCAGCTCGGCGGTGCCTGGCCGGCGCAGCAACTCCTTCGCGCCGGCCAACGCTGCCGGCGCGCCGCGTACCAACGAGTCGCAGTACCGGGCCACCGTCGCGTCCAACTCGTCGGCCGGCACGGCGGCGGTGACCAGGCCGATCTCGGCGGCCCGCCGGCCGTCGAAGGTGTCCCCGGTCAGGTACAGCTCGGCGGCGGCACGCGGGTGCAGCCGGGGCAGCACGGTCGCCGAGATCACCGCTGGGATCACGCCGATCCGCACCTCGGTGAAGGCGAACGTCGCCTGCTCGGCGCAGACCGCCAGGTCGGCGGCCGCGATCAGGCCCAGCCCACCGGCCCGCGCCGGCCCGGCGACGCGGGCCAGCACCGGCTTCGGGCACTCCCAGAGCGCCGTCAGCACGTCACCCAGCATCGCGGCCGGCACCGTCCCGCTGGCGTACGCCATGGCGGTCTCCTTCAGATCCGCGCCCGAGCAGAAGACCGGGCCGGTGTGGTCGAGCACGATCACCCGGACCGCGTCGTCGGCGACCGCCTCGGCCAGCCCGGCCAGCAGCTGGGTCATCAGGGCGGTGGAGAGCGCGTTGCGGTTGTGCGGGCTGTCCAGGGTGAGGGTGGTCACCCCACGGGCCGTGGCGACCCGCACGAGGACGTCGGGAGAGGTCATGCCGGGCACACTAGTGGCCATGCCCGGCGTCCTTCCAGATGGTGAAACCGTTCCCGTCGACGGTTCGCTGCCCACCGCCGCCACCGGAGCGGTCGGTCAGCGCGGCTTCGGCGTGTACGTGCACGTGCCGTTCTGCGCCAGCCGCTGTGGCTACTGCGACTTCAACACGTACACGGCCGCCGAGTTGGGCGGCGGCGCCAGCCGCGAGGGGTACGCCGACACGGTGCTCGCCGAGCTGGCGCTCGCTGCCCGGGTGCTCGGTGACAGCCCGCCGCCCCGGGTCGACACGGTCTTCGTCGGCGGCGGCACGCCCACCCTGCTCCCCGCCGACGACCTGGCCCGCATCCTGGACGGCATCGACCGCACCTGGGGGCTGGCCGCCGACGCGGAGGTGACCACCGAGGCCAACCCGGAGTCGGTCACCCCGGAATCGTTGAAGCTGCTGCGCTCGGCCGGCTACACCCGGATCTCGCTGGGCATGCAGTCCGCCTCCCCGGGGGTGCTGGCGATCCTCGACCGCAAACACAGCGCAGGCCGGGCCACCGCCGCCGCCCTGGAGGCGCGCGACGCCGGCTTCGAGCACGTCAACCTGGACCTGATCTACGGCACGCCGGGGGAGCGGGCCGAGGACTTCGCAGCCTCGCTGGAGCAGGTGGTCGCCGCCGGGGTGGACCACGTCAGCGCGTACGCCCTGATCGTGGAGGACGGCACCCGACTGGCCGCCCGGATGCGGCGCGGCGAGTTGGCGTACCCCAGTGACGACGTCGCCGCGGACCGCTACCTGGCCGCGGAGGCCGCCCTCGACGCGGCCGGCCTGTCCTGGTACGAGGTCTCCAACTGGGCTCGCACCGACGACGCCCGGTGCCGGCACAACCTGCTGTACTGGACCGGCGCGGACTGGTGGGGGCTCGGCCCGGGGGCGCACAGCCACGTCGGCGGGGTCCGCTGGTGGAACGTCAAGCACCCCACGACGTACGCCCAGCGGCTCGCCGCCGGCGCGTCACCCGGCCTGGCCCGTGAGGTGCTCACCGCCGACGAGGCGCACATGGAGGACGTGATGCTGCGGCTGCGGCTCGCCAGCGGCCTGCCGCTGGCGGTGCTCGACGCCGTCGGCCGGGCCGGCGCCGAGCGGGCGCTGGCCGAGGGCCTGCTGGCCGCGGAGGACTACGCGGCTGGCCGGGCGGTGCTCACCCTGCGCGGCCGACTGCTCGCCGACGCCGTGGTCCGCGACCTGCTGCCCTGAGCCGGCGCTCCCCGGCCGACGGCAGTGCGCCGGGCCGGCCGGGGTAGCGGCCGACCCGGTTCACTTGATGAAGTTGGCCGACATCGGGTAGCGGTAGGGGCTGCCCTCGTTCGCCTTCATGCCGGCGATGATCCCGAACAGGATCTGGATCACCACGACCGCGATGCTGGGCAGGAAGAGCAGGCACCAGCTCACGAAGAGCAACACGAACGCGATGATCGACCAGAGGATCTGGAAGTTCAACGCGGCCAGGGCGTGCGCCCGCACGGTCGGCGACTGGTTACCGCGGACCAGGAAGGCGATGAGCGGGGCGACGAAGCCCAGCGGGCCGAAGCTGATCAGCGCGCCAGCGGCACCGCCGAAGTGCGCGACCAGCGCCCAGGTCTTGTCCTCGTTGTTGGCGTAGCCGCCGCCCGGGCCGCCGTAGCCGCCGCCGGTCGGATAGCCGCCAGTGGGACCACCCGGCGGGTAGCCACCGGGCGGGGGATAACCACCCGCTGGAGGGTAGCCACCGGGCGGAGGGTAGCCACCTGACGGCGGTTGGTCACCAGTGGGCGGCGGATAGCCACCGGCTGGGGGATAGCCGCCCGAGCCGGGTGCCCCGGACAGTGGTGCGGTGGGCGGCTCGGGCGAGTAGGGCGTGCCCGGGGAGGTCGGCTCCGGCGGGTAGCCGCCAGGATCTCCCGCACCGGGTGGGCGAGGTGGTTCAGTCATGCTGCCACGGTAGGGGTGGGTGGCAACGCCGCACCAGAGCGACACCGCCGAGCCCGCCCGGCTGAACGGGCAGCAGGAACGAACAGCGCAGCACTTGATCATCGCGTCGGTGGGCGTGCCGACGTAGACTGGCACTCGTTACAGTCGAGTGCCAGGACGGTCCGCCGGCCCCTGTCGGGCCGGCGGCCGACGTGCGACAGGAGGTGCGGAGGATGGGTCTCGACGACCGAAAGCTCGCCGTGCTCCGCGCCATCGTCGAGGACTACGTCTCCACGCAGGAGCCGGTCGGCAGCAAGGCGCTGGTCGAGCGTCACCAGCTCGGGGTCTCCCCGGCCACGGTCCGCAACGACATGGCCGTGCTGGAGGAGGAGGGCTACATCCGGCAGCCGCACACCAGTGCCGGTCGGGTGCCCACCGACCGTGGCTACCGGCTCTTCGTCGACCGGCTGTCCCGCGTCAAGCCGCTCAGCCCGGCCGAGCGCCGGGCCATCGAACGCTTCCTGGTCGGCGCGGTCGACCTGGACGACGTGGTGCACCGCACAGTCCGGTTGCTCGCCCAGTTGACCCGCCAGGTCGCCGTCGTGCAGTACCCGAGCCTGGCCCGCTCCTCGGTGCGGCACCTGGAGTTGGTGCCGATCTCCACCACCCGGCTGATGCTCGTCATGATCGCCGACACCGGTCGCGTCGAGCAGCGGCTGGTCGAGCTGCCCGGGCCGGTGTCCGCCGACGACGTCACCGACGTGCGTCGGCTGGTAAACGAAAAGCTCGCCGGCGCGCGGCTGTCCGATACGCCGCCGCTGGTGCAGGCGCTGGTCGAGGAGGCGCCGGCCGGGCTGCGTCCGATGATGACGACCCTCGCCACCGTGCTGCTGGAAACGCTCGTCGAGCGGCACGAGGAACGCATCGCGCTGGCCGGCACCGCCAACCTCACCCGGGGCGGCCTGCTGGACTTCCAGGGCTCCCTGCGACCGATCCTCGAAGCCCTGGAGGAGGAGGTCGTGCTCCTCAAGCTCATCGGCGAGACCGAGCCGAGCGCGACCCGGGTG
Organism: Micromonospora sp. NPDC047527; assembly: GCF_040643015.1. Classification (NCBI taxonomy): domain Bacteria; kingdom Bacillati; phylum Actinomycetota; class Actinomycetes; order Micromonosporales; family Micromonosporaceae; genus Micromonospora; species Micromonospora sp. NPDC047527. The sequence continues at coordinate 60,624 of NZ_JBEYTK010000012.1, forward strand.
CTGATCGGCGACGAGAACGAGTTCGACAACCTCCGCGCCGCCTCCGTGGTCAGCACCGGGTACGGCCCGGGCAGCACCATCGTCGGCGGCCTCGGGGTGCTGGGGCCGACCCGGATGGACTACCCCGGCAACATCGCCACGGTGCGCGCCGTGGCACGCTACGTGGGCGAGTTGCTGGCCCAGAACTGATTGGTCAGGGCCGACGGCCGGCTGCGGCCGCCGGTCGGCGCAACGCGAGACGAACATGAGGACACGGAACGCAGTGGCCAGGGACTACTACGGCATTCTCGGTGTCAGCCGGGAAGCCTCCGATGACGAGATCAAGCGCGCCTACCGCAAGTTGGCGCGCCAGTTCCACCCGGACGTCAATCCGGACCCGGAGGCTCAGGAGAAGTTCAAGGACATCAACGCCGCGTACGAGGTCCTCTCGGACGACCGCAAGCGGCAGATCGTCGACCTGGGCGGCGACCCGCTCGCCCCGGGCGGCGGTGGCGCCGGCGGCCCGGGTGGCCCGGGTGGAGCCGGTCCATTCGTCGGTTTCCAGGACATCATGGACGCGTTCTTCGGCGGCGCGGCGGGCGGCGCCCGTGGCCCCCGTCCGCGGACCCGTCCGGGCGCCGACGCGATCCTGCGGCTCGAACTGGACCTGCACGAGACGGCGTTCGGCGTCGAGGCCCCGATCACCGTCGACACGGCGGTGCTCTGCACCACCTGCTCGGGCGCAGGCACGGCGGCCGGCACCCACCTGGCCACCTGCGAGGCGTGCGCCGGTCGGGGCGAGGTGCAGTCGGTGCAGCGCACCTTCCTCGGCCAGGTGGTCTCCGCCCGGCCGTGCACGGTCTGCCAGGGGTACGGCACCACCATCCCGCACCCCTGCCCCACCTGCGCCGGTGACGGCCGGGTGCGTACCCGACGCTCGCTGACCGTCAAGATCCCGGCCGGCGTCGAGGACGGCATGCGGATCCGGCTGGCCCAGCAGGGCGAGGTCGGCCCGGGTGGCGGCACCGCCGGTGACCTCTACGTCGAGATCCACGAGCGGCCGCACGACGTCTACTCGCGCAAGGGTGACGACCTGCACTGCCGGGTCACCGTGCCGATGACCGCCGCCGCGCTGGGCACCCGGCTCACCATCAAGACGCTGGACAGCGAGGAGACCGTCGACGTCAAGGCCGGCACCCAACCGGCCAGCACGCTGCGGCTGCGCGCCCGGGGTGTGCCGCACCTGCGTGGCACCGGCCGGGGCGACCTCTACGTGCACCTCGACGTCCGGACGCCGACCAAGCTCGACCCGGACCAGGAGCGCATGCTGCGCGACTTCGCCAAGACCCGGGGCGAGGAGGTCGCCGAGCTGAGCAAGCAGGGCGGCTTCTTCTCCCGGATGCGCGACGCGTTCAACGGGCACGCCTGAGGTGTCCTCGCCGCTGTTCCTGGTCGAGGCGCTGCCCACCGGCGACGCGCTGACCCTGGACGGCCCGGAGGGGCACCACGCCGCCACCGTGCAGCGGCTGCGGGTCGGCGAGGAGTTGCTGCTCGCCGACGGCCGGGGCGGCACGGCCGCCGCGGTGGTCACCGCCGTCGGCCGGGGCAACCTGGAACTCACCATCACCTCCCGGGGGTACGCGGACGCGCCCGTACCCCGGCTGGTGACCGTCCAGGGCATCGCCAAGGGCGACCGGGGTGAGCTGGCCGTGCAGGCGATGACCGAGGTCGGGGTGGACGAGATCGTGCCCTGGGCGGCGTCCCGTTCGGTGACCCAGTGGCGCGGCGACCGGGGCGTACGCGCTCGGGAGAAGTGGGTGGCCACCGCGCGGGAGGCGGCCAAACAGGCGCGCCGGCCCTGGCTGCCGGTCGTGGCCGGGGCACCGGACGAGTCCACCGCGACGGTGGCCCGCCGGATCGCCGGCGCCGCCGCCGGGTTCGTGCTGCACGAGGAGGCCGACGAGCGGCTGACCACCGCCGACCTGCCGACCGCCGGTGAGATCGTCCTGGTGGTCGGCCCGGAGGGTGGCATCGATTCGGCCGAGCTGACCGCCTTCCGGACGGCCGGCGGTCGCCCGGTGCGGCTCGGAGCGGAGGTGCTGCGCACCTCCACGGCCGGCGTGGCCGCGCTCAGCGTGCTCGCCACCCGCCTCGGCCGCTGGTAGCCGTACGTGTGTGGTCAGCTGCGCAGGTAGGACGCGCCGTTCAGGTCGAGGATGGTGCCGGAGGCCCACTCCGCCTCCGGCGACGCCAGCCAGTGCACGGCCGCGGCGATCTCCTCCGGCCGGGCCACCCGGTCGAACGGGCTCTGCGCTCGGATCGCCGCGCCCTGCTCACCGCGGAGGTGCTCGGTGGTCATGTCGGTCGCCACGAAGCCGGGCGCGACGGTGGCGACCGCGATCCCGTACGGCGCGAGCGCCACGGCGAGGGACTGGCCCAACGCGTTCAGCCCCGCCTTGCTGGCGCCGTACGCCGGCTGGTCAGGCTCGCCCCGGAACGCGCCCCGCGACGAGACGTTGACGATGCGGCCACCGCCGTCGCGCATGTGCTGGGCGGCACACCAGGTGACGTTGCCGGCGCCGGTCAGGTTGGTCTCCAGCACCTGCCGCCAGCGCCGCTGCCACTGCTCGTAGGAGATGCCGAAGACCGGGTGCGGGTCGTCCCGGTCGCCGTACATCCCGGCGTTGTTGACCAGGACGTCCAGCCCGCCGAGCAGTTCGGCGGCCCGGTCGACCATGGCCCGGACCGCGTCCGGGTCGGTGAGGTCGGCGCGGACCACCACGTGCCCCGTACCCGGCAGTCGCGCGCGCAGCTCCTCGGCCGCGTCGGCGGAGTCGCGGTGGTGGATCGCCACGCGGTCACCGCCGGCCGCGAACGCCATCGCCACCGCCGCGCCGATGCCACGCGAGGAACCGGTCACCAGTACGGCCCGAGCAGTCATGGCGGCCATCCTGCCCCAGGAGCCGCGCGTGCCCCGAAGGGCCCCTTCCTTACACTGCCCGGATGGGATCCGACTGCCTGTTCTGCCGCATCGTCGCCGGGGAGATCCCGGCCACCGTGGTCCGGGAGACCGCCACGACGCTCGCCTTCCGCGACATCGACCCGAAGGCGCCGGTGCACGTTCTGGTCATTCCGAAGGAGCACTACGCCGACGTCGCCACCCTCGCCGAAGGTGACCCCGGGCTCGCCGGTGAGGTGCTGGCCACCGCCGCCGCGGTGGCCGAGGACGAGGGCCTGCTCGGCGACGGTTTCCGGCTGATGTTCAACACCGGGGCGTACGGCGGGCAGGAGGTGTTCCACGTGCACGCGCACCTGTTCGGTGGCACGCCGCTCGGCCCGATGCTCGCCCGGGACCTGGCGTGACGGCCGGCCCCGACGTGCACGACCGGTTGGGCCGGCTGGTCCAGCGGGTGCAGGCCGACGCCCGGGTGCCGGCGCTGTCGGCCGCGCTGCACCGGGCCGACCGGCCGCTGTGGACCTGCACCGTCGGCGACACAGGCACCGACAGCGCGCTGGGGCCGCGCACCCAGTTCCGGATCGGCTCGGTCACCAAGACGTTCACGGCGGCCCTCACCCTCCAGTGCCGCGACGACGGGCTGCTGGACCTGGACGATCCGGTGGGTCGGCACCTGGACCTGCCGGCGCACGGTGAGCTGACCGTACGACGGCTGCTGTCGCACACCGGCGGTCTGCAACGCGAGCCGTTCGGCGACGTCTGGGACACCCTGGCCGCGCCGGACGCCGAGCGGTTGGTGGCCGAGCTGGACCGGGCCGAGCGGGTGCTGCCCGCAGGCCGCCGGTTCCACTACTCAAACCTCGGTGTGGCCGTGCTCGGCCTGCTGGTCGCCCGGCTGCGCGGCGGCACCTGGGCGGAGGTGCTCGCCGAGCGGGTGTTGACGCCGCTCGGGCTGACCGACACCACCGTGACCCCCGAGCCGACGGCGGCGACCGGGTTCCTGGTCGACGCGTACTCCGACGAGGCCCACCCCGAGCCACCGACCGACTTCGGCGCGGTCGGTCCGGCCGCCCAGCTCTGGAGCACCGCCACCGACATGGCCCGCTGGGCGGCGTTCCTCGCCGATCCGGCGGCGCTCGACCCGTCCGGTGCGGTGCTCGCCCCCGGCACCCTGGACGAGATGCGCTGGCCCCTGACGACGACCGACGAGACGCTCTGGGGCGCCGGCTTCGGGCTCGGGCTGATCCTCGTCCCGCAGGGCGAGCGTGTGGTGCACGTGGGGCACGACGGGGCGATGCCCGGTTTCCTGGCAGCCGTGTACGGCCGTCGGGGCGGCGACGGCACGGCCGGCGCGATGGGCGCCGCGGTGCTCGGCTCCTCCGGGACGGCGGCGGAACTGCTCGACCTGCCGCACCGGCTGCTCGCCCAGGCGGTCGAGCACGACCCCGCCGACATCGAGCCGTGGCGGCCCGGCGCACCCCCTCCGGCGGCCCTGCGGGGTGTGCTCGGCCGCTGGTGGGGCGAGGGCTTCGAGTACGTCTTCTCCTGGCACGACGGCACGCTGCGGGCGCGCGGGGCCGGCGATCCGGCGGGGCGTCCACCAGCGGTCTTCGCCCCGTTGCCGGACCGGCCGGATGTGTTCCGTACCGTCTCCGGCCGGGAGTCGGGCGAGCTGTTGAGGCTGACCCGGGACGACGCCGGAGCGGTGGTCCGGATGCACTGGGCGACCTACCGGTTCACCCGCCACCAGGAGACCTTCGACCGGTACGACTTCCGGGCCGGGAGTTGATCGCGGCCAGCGGAAATGGGCGCGATGCGTCCCGCGTTGAACGGATACGATGGCTGCAACGTCCGCACGCCGTGCCAGCAGGGCCGGCGCCCGAGATCGAGAGCAGGTGCGCAGGGCCCTTCGGCCCAACTTATGACCGGCACCCCACCTCCCGGCACTCCCCGGGTGCAGACCAGGATCACCGTGCCCGACCCCAAGATCATGGTCAATCTGCTCGGCGCGGGCGACGAGATCCTGCGCCTCGTCGAGCGCTCGGTCACCAGTGACGTGCACGTGCGGGGCAACGAGATCACCATCACCGGCGCCCCCGCCGACAACGCCCTCGCCGAGCGGGTCTTCAGTGAGCTGCTCGAACTCATCGAGAAAGGCGAGACCCTGACCACTGACGCCGTCCGGCGTACCGTCGGCATGCTCGAGCAGGGCAGCGCCGAGCGGCCCGCCGAGGTCCTGACCCTCGACATCCTCTCCCGTCGCGGCCGCACCATCCGCCCCAAGACGCTCGGGCAGAAGCGGTACGTCGACGCGATCGACTCGCACACCATCGTCTTCGGCATCGGCCCGGCCGGCACCGGCAAGACCTACCTGGCGATGGCGAAGGCCGTCCAGGCGTTGCAGGCCAAGCAGGTCAACCGGATCATCCTGACCCGGCCGGCGGTCGAGGCGGGCGAGCGGCTGGGCTTCCTGCCCGGCACGCTCAACGAGAAGATCGACCCGTACCTGCGCCCGCTGTACGACGCGCTGCATGACATGCTCGACCCCGAGTCGATCCCGAAGCTGATGGCCGCGGGCACGATCGAGGTCGCACCCCTGGCGTACATGCGGGGCAGAACGCTTAATGACGCGTTCATCATCCTGGACGAGGCGCAGAACACGACGCCCGAGCAGATGAAGATGTTTCTCACCCGGCTCGGCTTCAACTCCAAGATCGTCGTGACCGGTGACATCACCCAGGTGGACCTTCCCGGCGGGACGAGCAGCGGCCTGCGGGTGGTTCGGGAGATCCTGGAGAACGTCGAGGACGTGCACTTCTCCCAGTTGTCCAGCTCCGACGTGGTCCGCCACCGACTGGTTGGGGAGATCGTCGACGCGTACGCCCGCTGGGATGCCGAGCGGGAAACCCAGCAGGCGCAGGGCGTCCATGCCGTGCCCGGGCGACCCGCCCAGGGCGGCCGGGCCGGCCGCCGCCGCTAAAGCAGAGGAAAGCAGTTGTCCATCGAGATCGCCAACGAGTCCGGTGTCGAGGTTGACACCGACGCCGTGCTCGCTGTCGCCCGGCACGCCCTCGACGAGATGGGGGTCAACCCCCTCGCCGAGTTGTCCGTGCTGCTGGTCGACATCGACTACATGACCGAGCTGAACCACCGCTGGATGGGTGGCGACGGCCCGACCGACGTGCTCGCCTTCCCGATGGACGAGGGAAGCGTCGACCACGGCCCGGGCGAGACCGCCCCCGCCGGCGGTGAGCCGGCCCTGCTCGGTGACATCGTGCTCTGCCCCGAGGTCGCGGCCAAGCAGGCGGCGACCGCCGGGCACGCCCCGGCCGACGAGCTGCACCTGCTCACCGTGCACGGGGTGCTGCACCTGCTCGGCTACGACCACGCCGAGCCGGAGGAGGAGCGGGAGATGTTCGCGCTCCAGGCCCGCCTGCTGGCGAGCTGGCGGTCGACCCGCACCCAGTGATGTCCACTCCATTGCTTGCGGTCGGCCCCGCCGGCCTTCCCGACCTGCAACTGATCTTCTTCGCGGCCGGCCTGGTGGTGTTGGCCGGTCTGATCGCGATGACCGAGGCGGCGCTCGCCGCGGTCTCCCCGGCCCGGGCCGCCGAGTTGGCCCGGGACGGCGTACGCGGTGCCCGCACCCTCCAGGTCGTGGCCGGCGACGTCGTCCGGCACCTCAACCTGCTGCTACTGCTGCGGCTCCTCGCCGAGCTGACCGCCACCACGCTGGTGGCGCTGGTCGCGGTGGACAGCTTCGGCGCCGGTTGGCGTGCCGCGCTGGTCACCGCCGGCGCGATGGCCGTGGTGAGCTTCGTGGTGGTCGGTGTCGCCCCGCGCACCATCGGCCGGCAGCACGCGTACGCCGTGGGGCGGGCGGTGGCGCCGCTGGTCCGCTGGCTGGGCCGTGCGCTCAACCCACTCGCGTCGCTGCTCATCCTGATCGGCAACGCGGTCACCCCGGGGCGCGGTTTCCCCGAGGGGCCGTTCGCCAGTCAGGTGGAGCTGCGTGAGCTGGTCGACCTGGCCGAGCAGCGCGGCGTCGTAGAGCACGGCGAACGCCAGATGATCCACTCGGTCTTCGCGCTCGGCGACACCATCGCCCGTGAGGTGATGGTGCCGCGTACCGAGATGGTGTGGATCGAGGAGGGCAAGACGCTCGCGCAGGCGCTGGCGCTCTTCCTGCGTTCCGGGTTCTCCCGCATTCCGGTGATCGGCGAGAGCGTCGACGACGTGCTGGGTGTGCTCTACCTCAAGGATCTGATCCGCCGGTCCCGGGGCGGCGACCCGGATGCCGAGCAGTTGCCGGTGGCCGAGTTGATGCGCCCGGCCACCTTCGTGCCGGAGTCCAAGCCGGTCGACGACCTGCTGTCGGAGATGCAGGCGGCCCGCAACCACCTGGTCATCGTGGTCGACGAGTACGGCGGCACCGGCGGTCTGGTCACCATCGAGGACATCCTGGAGGAGATCGTCGGCGAGATCACCGACGAGTACGATGTCGAACGCCCGCCGGTCGAACGCCTCGGGGACTCCTCGGTGCGGGTCACCGCCCGCCTGCCGGTGGAGAACCTTGGCGAGATGTTCGACACCGATCTGCCCACCGACGAGGTGGAGACGGTCGGTGGTCTGCTCGCCCAGTCGCTTGGGCGGGTGCCGATCCCCGGGGCGCAGGCCGAGGTGGCCGGCCTCCGGCTGGTCGCCGAGGGCACCACCGGCCGGCGCAACCGGATCGACACCGTCCTGGTCAGCAGGTTGGAGTCGGGCGGCGAGCAGGACACCTCGGGGCGCGGCGAGCAGGCCGGTCCCGGGGACGACCCGGACCATTATCGAGACGAGGAGAGGCAACCCGCCGATGCCTGACACACCCGCCGCGCCCCCCGCCCGGCCCACCCCTACCGCGCCGGCACCGCTGAGTGCCGAGGACGGCAAGCTCGTCGTCCTGGCCCGGGGAGCCCGCGGACGGGTCGGCGCCGTGGAGGGCGCCGCGGTCCGGGACTCCGACGGCCGGACGTACGCGGCGGCCAGCATCGCGTTGCCCTCACTGACGCTCACCGCCCTGCAGTTGGCGGTGGCCTCGGCCGTGGCGGCCGGGGCGAGCCGGCTGGAGGCGGCGGTCGTGGTGACCGAGGCGTCGACGCTGGACGGCGCCGGGCATGCCGCCGTCCGTGACCTCGCCGCGGACGCGCCGATCCACGTGGCCGCGCCGGACGGCACCGTTCTGGGCACGGTGACCGAGTGAGCCCCGTGCGGGATCCGGAGCCGCGCCCGTACCGGGCGGGTTTCGGTTGTTTCGTGGGCCGGCCCAACGCGGGCAAGTCCACGCTGACCAACGCCATCGTCGGCACCAAGATCGCGATCACCTCGAACAAGCCGCAGACCACCCGCCACGTCATCCGGGCGGTGCTGCACCGGCCGGAGTCGCAGCTGGTCCTGGTCGACACTCCGGGCCTGCACCGCCCCCGGACGCTGCTCGGCGAGCGCCTCAACGACCTGGTCCGGTCCACCTGGACGGAGGTCGACGTGATCGGTCTCTGCATCCCGGCCGACGAGCCGGTGGGGCGTGGTGACCGGTTCATCAGCGGTGAGTTGGCCGAGTTGAAGGCGACCGTGCTGGCCGTGGTCACCAAGACCGACCTGGTGGACAAGCGTCGGCTGGCGGAGCAGTTGCTCGCGGTCAGCGAGATGGGGGAGTTCGCCGAGATCGTGCCGGTGAGCGCCGTCTCCGGGCACCAGGTGGACACGCTGGTCGACGTGATGACGAAATATCTGCCGCCGTCGCCGCAGCTCTATCCGGACGACATGCTGACCGACGACCCGGAGCAGGTGCTGGTCGCGGAGCTGATCCGGGAGGCCGCCCTGGAGGGGGTCCGTGACGAGTTGCCGCACTCGATCGCCGTGGTGGTGGAGGAGATGATCCCCGAGGGTCAGCTCACGAAGATCTACGCCGACCTGTACGTGGAACGACCCAGCCAGAAGGCGATCGTGCTCGGTCACAAGGCGAGCCGGCTCAAGGAGGTCGGCACCACCGCACGCCGGCAGATCGAGGAGCTGCTCGGCACCCGGGTCTATCTGGACCTGCACGTCCGGGTGGCGAAGGACTGGCAGCGCGACCCGAAGCAGTTGCGCAAGCTGGGGTTCTGACGCCGTTCCGCCGAGCCCGGCCGGGTCGGCCCAACCCGGTCGGTGGGTGCGCTGTCGGACAAAGTCGTTTTCGGTCGGGCGTATGGGATGATTCACGTTTAGCCGGGGTCGATACCGTTTAGCGGCGACACCGCGAAGGGTAGGGGAGTACCACCCCCCGCGTCCCCGACCCAGATGCAGGCTGATGCGCAACAGGTATCTCGATCTGCTCCGTTTCCTGGCCATCGTCCGAGTAGTCGTCTACCACGTCACCGGGTGGGCGACTCTCACCCTCGTCTTCCCTGCCATGTCGGTGATGTTCGCGCTGGCCGGTTCGTTGATGGCCGCCTCGCTCACCCGCTCCGGCCCGGTGGCGGTCGGTCGCCGACTGCGCCGGCTGCTGCCGTCGCTGTGGGTGCTGGCGGTGGTCTTCGTGCCGGCCATGCTGTTCACCGGGCTGTCGCTGTCACCTCGGGTGCTGCTGTGGCTGTTCCCGATCGCGGACCCGCCGGCCAACCACTGGGGTGCTCTCGCGCTGAGCGTCATCTGGTACCTGCGCGACTACCTCTGGTTCGTGCTCGCCTCGCCTGTCGCGTTCTGGCTGTTCCGCAAGGCTCCGCTGCCCACCCTGCTCGCCCCGTACCTGCTGCTGGTGGCGATCGAGGTGGGCATCTACCAGGCGCCCCCGGCGGTGCTGCGCGAGTTCGGGCTGTACTTCGGCGCGTGGCTGCTCGGCTTCGCCCACCAAGCCGGGATGCTGCGACGGCTCGCCGGCCGGATCCTGTACCCGCTGGCGTCGGTCCTCGCGCTGGTCGGCGGGGCCTGGCTCCTCGCGCATCCCGGCCCCCGGGGGTACGACCTCAACGACAACCATCTCGGCAACGCCCTCTGGTCGGCGGCGTTCATCCTGATCGTGCTGGGTCGAGCGCCGGCCGGCATCGCCTGGCTGACGCGCAGCAGGCTGGCCGACCGGGCCGTGACGGTGGTCAACCGACGGGCGCTCACCATCTATCTCTGGCACATGCCGTTCGTGGTGGCACTCACCCCGCTGGTCGATGTCGTCGGTTGGTCCCACCAGGACCCGCTGGGACTGGCCATCCGGGTGCTGCTGGTCTTCGGGCTGGTCGGGCTGGTCACCCTGGCCGTCGGCTGGGTCGAGGACGTCGCCGCCCGTCGCCGCCCGGAGCTGATCCCGTACGGCCCGCCGCGCCCGACCGATCCGCCGATCCGCTCCGGCGTCGACCCGTTGGGTCGGTCCGACGCCGAGTCGGCGGAACGGTCCGGCGAGGCCACGGGCGTACCGATGCAGCGGGTGCCCGGGGAGGCGGCCAGCGCCGAGATCAACGCTGGCTGATCGTGACGTTGCCGCTGCCGGCCGAACCGTCGAGCACCAGGGACGCGGTCGGGTCGTTGGCGACGCTGACCACCGCCTCCCCGGAGCCGGTGCTGGAGCGCACCCGGTAGCTGCCGGCCGGCACCAGCAGGGTGGCGTTTCCGCTGGAGGTGTGCACCCGGGCCGAGGCGGGCGTGTCCAGTTCGATGGTGACGTTGCCCGAGCCGGCCTCCGCGTCCGTCGCGCCGTTCACGCGGCGGGCGTTGACGTCGCCGGACCCCGCCCGCAGCCGTACCGCCGCGCTGGCCTCGTTCACCTCGATGTTGCCGGAACCGGTCTCCACGTCGATCGCCCCGGAGGCGTTGGCGATCCGCACGTCGCCCGAGCCCAGCCGCAACTTCACCGCGCCGACCCGGCTCAGCTCGGCGTTGCCGGAGCCGCCCTCACCCTGCACGATCACGCCCGGCGGAACGGTCACGTCGTAGGAGACGCTGCACCGGTTGCCGCAGTCGCTGTCGAGCACCAGTTCGCTGCCCTTGATCTCGTACCGCGTCTTGGGCTCGCCGCCCTGGTAACGCACCACCCGCTTGATCCGCACTTCGGTGTCCGGGCCGGTGCCCCGGACCACCACGTCGCCGGAGCCTCCCCGTACCTGGATGTTGGTGATCTTCACCGCCTCGGTGTTGTCGTAGTCGAGCCGGCGGAAGGCCAGGTTGTCACACGCGGAGAGCAGGATGAGGGTGGTGGCCAACCCCCACGCGACGGACAAGGTGGTCCGGCGGCGAGGGGCGGCGGTGATCCGGTGCTGTGCCATGGTGAGCACGCTACGGCCGGCGGAGATCCGCGTGCATCAGGGAACTTCCGTGCGTCCACCCCGAAGCAACCCTGATTTCGCACCCCGAGGGAGAATGACCCGATGGCCGGGTACCGCCGACAGCTCTACCGCGACGACGCGGTGGTGCTGCGTGTGCAGAAGCTCGGCGAGTCCGACCGGATCATCACTCTGCTCACCCGCCGGCACGGCCGGCTGCGCGCGGTGGCCCGGGGAGTCCGGCGCACCACCAGCAAGTTCGGTGCCCGGCTGGAGCCGTTCGGTCACGTCGACCTGCAACTCGCCGGTGATCCCAAGGGCAACCACGGCAGCTCGCTGCACACCGTCAGCCAGGTCGAGGGCATCGAGCTGTACGGCAAGCGGTTCCTCGGGGACTATCCCCGCTACACGGCGGCCAGCGCGATCGCCGAGACCGCCGAGCGGCTGACGCCGGTCGAGCGGGAGCCGTCGCTGCGGCTGTTCCAGCTCACCGTGGGCGCGCTGAAGGCGCTGTCCCGGGGCGAGCACGCCACCACCCTCGTGCTCGACGCGTACCTCCTGCGCGGGATGGCCCTGGCGGGCTGGGCGCCGGCGCTGATCGCCTGCGCGGTCTGCGGCACACCCGGGCGGCACCGCGCGTTCTCCGTACCGGCCGGCGGCGCGGTCTGCCCGGACTGCCGGCCACCCGGCGCGGCCCACCCCGCGCCGGCCACCATCGACCTGATGTCCGCGTTGGCCACCGGTGACTGGGTGGTCGCCGACGCCACCGAGACCGGCGTACGCCGGGAGTGCAGCGGGCTGGTCGCGGCGCACCTGCAGTGGCACCTGGAACGCGCGCTACGCTCGCTGCCGCTGGTCGACCGGGGTCCCTCGGCGGCCGGCACGGCCTCGCCGCCGGATGGCACCGGGGCCGTGGTGCTCCGGCCACGTGGCGACGTCGAGGCCGGGGCGGACGGCGCGAGCAGGGAGTGACCGAGTGATCCGATCGAAGAAGGCCGGCCGGCGCGAGCCGACACCACCGACACCGCACCCGTCGGGTGCCCAGCCGCCGGCGCTGCCCACCGAGGCGGTGCCGAAGCACGTGGCCGTGGTGATGGACGGCAACGGGCGGTGGGCCAAGGAGCGCGGGCTGCCCCGCACCAAGGGCCACGAGGCGGGGGAACACAGCCTCTTCGACACCATCGAGGGCGCCATCGAGATGGGCATCCCCTACCTGTCGGCGTACGCGTTCTCCACCGAGAACTGGCGGCGCTCGCCCGACGAGGTCCGGTTCCTGATGGGGTTCAACCGGGACGTCATCCGTCGGCGTCGCGACCAACTGGTCGACCTCGGCGTGCGGGTGGTCTGGTCGGGTCGGCCCGGCCGGTTGTGGAAGAGCGTCATCTCCGAGTTGCAGACCGCCGAGGAGATGTCCCAGGGCAATTCGACGCTGACGCTGCAGTTCTGCGTCAACTACGGCGGGCAGGCCGAGATCGGCGATGCCGCCGCCGCGATCGCCCGGGACGTGGCGGCCGGCCGGCTGGATCCGGCGAAGGTCACCGAGAAGACCGTGGCGAAATACCTCTACCACCCGGAGATCCCGGAGGTGGACCTGTTCCTGCGCCCCTCCGGCGAGGAGCGGATCTCCAATTTCCTGCTCTGGCAGACCGCGTACGCCGAGTTGGTCTTTTTGGACACGCTCTGGCCGGACTTCGACCGTCGTCACCTCTGGTACGCGTGCGAGCTGTACGCCCAGCGGGACCGACGGTTCGGCGGTGCGCTGCCCAACCCGGTCGCCCCGGTGGGCTGAGAGGCTTACCGGCACGTCACAGTGGGTACCAGAAACGTCAGGAGCCACTGACGGAGGTGAACCCACATGATCCAGAAGCGCATTGCACAGTGGGCGGTGATGGCGATCGCGGTGCCAGTGGCCGCGGCCGGTGCCCGCCGCCTCAGCCACACCCTGGAGGCCCGGCGTGGTCCCTCCGGGGCGAGTCGGCTGCTGACCCGGGGTGCCGACCTGATCCGCCCCCAGAAGGCCAAGCGCCGCCGGTTCTTCTAACCCCCGACCCCAACGGCGCCGCCCGCACCCGTGCGGGCGGCGCCGCACCGCGTCCAAGACCCCCGACCCAGGCCCCGCCCCGACCCCCGACCCGGTCGATCATGGAATTGCGGTGGCCGATTCAGGTGCTTTCGCGACTTCTGTTCACCACCACAACTCCATGATCGACGCGCTCGGGCGGTGCGGGTTGCCCGTGGGTGGGTGCGTGGGTTTTGCCGGGTGTTGGGGATGGCGGCGGGTAGGGTCCGGAGGTGGCGGGACTGTGGGGGTTGGGGTGGATATGCGGGATCTCCGGTACAAGATGATCATGGCGTTGAACGCGGCCGACCTGGGTGACCCGATCTGCGAACAGGTGGCCGCGATCTGCGCCGAGATCGCCGAGCAGCACTGCGCGGAGTTCGGCCACACGCCCCAACTGCGCACCGGCGAGATCGCCGAGTTGGCCACCGGTGAGCCGGCCCTCACCTGGGCGCCGTCGACCCCCGACGCCGGGCAGCGGGCCTGGTGACCGCGCCCGCACCCGCGGTCGACGTGCGCCGTGCCGAGGACCGATTCGCCACCCGGATCTCCTGGCTGGATTCGAAGCACTCGTTCTCGTTCTCGCGGCACTACGACCCGGCCAACACCCACCACGGTCTGTTGCTGGTCAACAACGACGACGTGGTCCGCCCCGGCGCCGGCTTCGAGACCCACCCGCACGAGGACATGGAGATCGTCACCTGGGTGCTGCGCGGCTCCCTGGTGCACCAGGACTCCACCGGTCACTCCGGCGTGATCTACCCGGGCCTGGCGCAGCGGATGAGCGCCGGCACGGGCATCCTGCACTCGGAGAAGAACGACGCCTGGCGACTCAACAACCAGGAGCCGCACACCGACCCGGTCCACTTCGTGCAGATGTGGGTGCTCCCCGACGAGGAGGGCGTCGACCCCGGCTACGAGCAACTGGAGATCGAGGACGAGTTGCTCCGTGGCGGCCTGGTGCCGATCGCCTCCGGGATGGACCGCTACGACGGCGCGTCCGCGATCCGGATCCGCAACCGGTACGCCACCCTGCACGCCGCCCGCCTCGCCCCCGGCGACGAGGTCACCCTCCCGGACGCGCCCTTCGTTCACCTGTACGTGCCCAACGGCACGGTGACCCTGGAGGGCAGCGGCCCGCTCGGCACTGGCGACGCGGCCCGACTCACCAGGACCGGCGGCCGCCGGGTCACCGCCGCCGAGCCCGCCGAAATCCTCGTCTGGGAGATGCACGCCACCGTCACCTGACCCGCCCCGCCCGACGTCTCCCCGCGAGCCCGTCCCCGCCCACCCGTCCCCGCCCACCCGTCCCCGCCCACCCGTCCCCGCGAGCCCGTCCCCGCGAGCCCGTCCCCGCGAGCCCGTCCCCGCCCACCCGTCCCCGCGATCTTGCACTCGCTGCCCCGGCATGACGGGACATAAGCCGCATTCAGGGGTCCGAAAGTGCAAGATCGCGGGTGGAGGGCGGACGGGGTGGAGGGCGGACGGGGTGGAGGGCGTGCGGGGTGGAGGGCGTGCGGGGTGGAGGGCGTGTGGGGTGGGGCGGGGTGTGTGTGAGGGCTAGGCGGGAGACTCGGTGCGGTCGCCGGCCCAGGTGGTGTGGAACGAGCCCTCGCGGTCGACCCGCTGGTAGGTGTGTGCGCCGAAGTCGTCCCGCAGCCCCTGGATCAGCGCGGCGGGGAGCCGCTCGGCGCGCAGCGCGTCGAAGTACGCCAGCGACGACGAGAACGCCGGCGTCGGCACCCCGGCCCGGGTCGCGTCGGCCACCACTCGCCGCCAGCTCGGCACGCCGGCGCTGACCGCCTCGGCGAAGTACGGCGCCACGAGCAGCGTCGGCAGGTCGGGCTGCTCGTCGTACGCCTCGCGGATCCGGTTCAGGAAGCGGGCGCGGATGATGCAACCGCCCCGCCAGATCGTCGCCGTGCCGCCGAGGTCGATGTTCCAGTCGTACTCCTGGCTGCCGGCGCGGATGTGGTCGAAGCCCTGCGCGTACGCGACGATCTTGGAAGCGAGCAGCGCCCGGCGGACATCCTCGACGAACGCGTCCCGGTCGGCCACCTGCCACTTCTCACCAGCGTCCGGGAACGCCCGACGGGCCGCCTCGCGCTGATCGACGTGCCCGGAGAGCGACCGGGCGAACGTAGCCTCGGCGATCCCGGTGATCGGAATGCCCAGGTCCAGGGCGCTCTGCACGGTCCACCGGCCGGTGCCCTTCTGCTCGGCCCGGTCCTGCACGATGTCCACGAACGGTCGGCCGGTCGCCGCGTCGGTGTGCGCGAGCACGTCGGCGGTGATCTCGATGAGGAACGACCCCAACTCGCCCTCGTTCCAGTCGCGGAAGATCTGCGCGATCTCCGCCGGCTTCGCGCCCAGGCCGGCCCGGAGCAGGTCGTACGCCTCGGCGATGAGCTGCATGTCGGCGTACTCGATGCCGTTGTGCACCATCTTGACGAAGTGCCCGGCGCCGTCCGGCCCGACGTGCGTGCAGCACGGCACACCGTCCACCTGCGCGGCGATCTTCTCGAACATGGGCCCGAGCTTGGCGTACGACTCGTCCGAACCGCCCGGCATGATGCTCGGCCCGAGCAGCGCGCCCTCCTCGCCGCCGGAGACGCCGGTGCCGCTGAAGTGCAGCCCCTTCGCGCGCAGCGCCTCCTCCCGGCGACGGGTGTCGGCGAAGTGGGCGTTGCCACAGTCGACGATGATGTCGCCCTCGTCCAGCAGCGGCACCAACTCGTCGATCACCGCGTCGGTGGGCGCACCCGCCTTGACCATCACGATCACCGCGCGGGGCCGCTCCAGTGACGCCACGAAGTCGGCCATCGACTCGCCAGGCACGAAGGTGCCCTCGTCACCGTGCTCGGCGACGAGGCTGCGAGTGCGCGCAGGCGTTCGGTTGTGCACGGCCACGGTGAAGCCGTTGCGGGCCAGGTTGCGGGCCAGGTTGCGGCCCATCACCGCCAACCCGGTCACGCCGATCTGCGCTGTCGCCTGCTGAGCCATTCGTGCCGCCACCTCTCGCCGTCGTGCAGTCCTGCTGCGACCGTATCGCGGTGCGCGCAGCGTGAGCACACCTGTCAACAGTCGGTCACCGGCCGGTGGCGCTGCGCCCTCGACGCCAGCGGCCAGCCCGGCGGTCGGCCCTCGGGCTCAGCGACCGACGCGATCAGCCCTGGGCCAGGCGGTCCTCCACGTGCGCCACCTTCGCGGTGAGCGCGTCGGTCACGCCGGGCCGCACGTCGGCCTTGAGTACGACGCTCACCCGCGGCGCCTGCGTGGCCACCACGTCGACCGCCCGCTTGACCACCGCCATCACCTCGTCCCACTCGCCCTCGATCGTGGTGAACATGGCGTCGGTCCGGTTGGGCAACCCGGACTCGCGGACCACCCGCACCGCCTCGGCGACCAGGTCACCGACGGACTCACCGACACCGAGCGGGGTTACCGAGAACGCGATAAGCATGCCGCCGATGGTGCCAGGAAATTCGGCTGCGCCGGCGTACGCCCAGCCGATAGTGTTCGGTCATGCGCTACTGACGCCCCACTTCCGAGCCGGCCCGCCGCCCCGCGTCGCGGTCCGTGCGCTCCCGGGCGTCCCGCATCCCCAACTGCCGATTCGCGGCGCTGGTCCTGCCGACCCCGGTGAGCAGTCCCTTCCCCGTTCGACCGCCGCGCCGCGGCGGCCAGCAGCAGCCGATCGACCGACCGCCGGAGCGCGGGACCGGCCGTGACGATCGGCACCGAAGGAGGCCCGGATGCCCGCCAGGAGCAAACCGAAGAAGTCCCGTACCCCCAGAGCGACGCCGCTCGGCATCGACCCGGCGGCCGACCACAGCCCCCTTCCACCCACCCGCCCGGACCTCGGCCTCGCGGTTGAGCCGGTGGTGCCGGCTGGGCCGGCGCTGCCGCTGGGTGAGCCGCAACTGCCGGCAGTGCTGGCTGAGCCGGCGCTGCCGCTGGGTGAGCTGGCACCGCCGGTCGACGTGCCGGCAGCAGTCGACGCGCTGGCGGTGACAGACCTGCCGAAGGCGGCCGGGCGACCGACGGCACCGACGGCCGGGCCGCCGCACGGCGGTGGAGGCCGCTCCGGCAACGGCAAGAGCCAGCAAGCCGGCCAACCACGCCGCTACGCCTTCCGTCGCAGCTGACCGGTCCGCCCCGCCGCGCCCCGGGCGGTGACGCGCCCCGGGCGGTGACGCGCGCCGGGCAGGGACAGCAACATCAGGATGTAGTGGCCTCCCACCTTCAGCGAGGCCACTACATCCTGATGTTGTCCAGATATTGACGGCGGTGCAGGAATTGGCGGCGGTGCGGGGCCGCGAGGGTGGTCAGCCGATCAACGGGCGGAAGGTGCCGAGCAGGACGCTGACGGTCAGAGCACCGCCGGCCAGGGCGCCGGCCCCGGCGATGAGCAGCCAGTCGGCGGGGCCGAAGTGTTGGCGGCGGGCGACGGTACGGGGTGTGTCGGCGTCGAACCCGCGTGCGTCCATCGCGACGGCCAGCCGGGTGCCCCGGCGGATCGCCCCGACCAGCAGCGCGAACGCGGTGGAGGTGAAGAGTCGCAGCTTCGCCACCGGGTTGCGTCCGGCGTCGACGCCGCGCGCCCGCCGGGCCATGCTGATCATCTGCCACTCCTGCCCGAGCAGCGGCACCAGCCGGAACGCGGCCAGCGCTCCGATGGCGAACCGGGGCGGCGCCTTCGCGTTCTGGATCAGCGCGTCGGCAAGGTCGGTGGGGTCGGTGGTGGCGAAGACGATCACGCCGGGCAGGGCCACCGCGAACACCCGCAGCACCAGGCCGAGCGCGGTGAGCAGGACGCCTGTGGTCACCAGCACCGGCCCGACGTCCAGCAGGACTCGGCCGGACCGGTCGGCGGC
The DNA here is from genome assembly GCF_040643015.1 of Micromonospora sp. NPDC047527. Lineage (NCBI taxonomy): Bacteria > Bacillati > Actinomycetota > Actinomycetes > Micromonosporales > Micromonosporaceae > Micromonospora > Micromonospora sp. NPDC047527. The sequence goes on from NZ_JBEYTK010000012.1 coordinate 78,762, forward strand.
GAAGAGCACCAGAGTGACCAGGATGCCGGTGGCGCTGAGCAGCAGGGGCAGGGCTCGTCGGGCCAGCACCCGGTAGCGGACGCCGAACAGCGGCAGGACGGCGAGTTCGACCGCGATGGCGATGGCCGGGGCCACCGGGTCCAGGGTGGCCAGCAGGGTGAACGAGAAGATCAGCGCGGCGGCCACCTTCGCCACCGGGTTGCGCCGGGCCAGCGGCGCTCCGGGTGCGGCGACCGACTCGATGCTGATCATCGGATGCAACCCCGGGCGGTCACGGTCGCTCCTGAATCGCGGTGCGGTCGGTGAGCGCCGCCGACGAGGTTGGCGCCCCGGGCGGTCACGGTCGCTCCAGGGTGACGGTGCGGTCGGCGAGCGCGGCGACGAAATCCGCGTCGTGGGTGACCGTGACGACGCCGTGCCCGGCGTCGCGCAGGTCGGCGAAGAGGTCGACCAGTTCCCGCCAGGTGCGTCGGTCCTGGCCGAAGGTGGGTTCGTCGCAGATCAACAGGCGTGGCGCGGTGGCCAGGGCGGTCGCCACGCTCAGCCGCCGCGCCTCCCCACCCGAGAGGGTGTACGGGTTGGCAGCGGCGAGCCGGGTCAGCCGCAGCCTGTCCAGCAGGTCCGCCACGGTGTCCTTGACGGTCGAGTCGGGTTGGCCGGTGCGGCGTGGGCCGAGCGCCAACTCGTCGAAGACGGTGCTGGTGACGAACTGGTGCTCCGGATCCTGGAAGACCGACCCGATCCGCCGGGCCAGCGCGGGGGCCCGCCACCGGTGCGGGGGAGTGCGCTGGTCCGAACCGGCCAGGTCGGCGGACGCGGTCACCCGGCCGGTGCCCGGCTTGAGCAGCCCGCCGAGCAGGAGTGCCAGCGTCGACTTGCCGGCGCCGTTCGGGCCGCGTACGGCGAGTGCCTCGCCGGCGCGTACCGCCAGGTCGGTGGGGCTCAGCCGGGGCGGCAGGCCGAGCCGGTCGGCGGTGATCAGCACCTCCCCGGCGGCAGCGGTGGCTGGCCGGGGCGTGACGGGGTGACCCGGCACCCAGACGCCCTCGGCGGCGAGGGCGGTGCCGTGCGCGGCGAAGACCGCCTCGGGTGGCCCGTCCGCGCGGACCCCGCCGCCGGGTTCCAGGACGACCACCCGGTCGACCAGCGGCAGCGCCTCGGTGACCCGGTGTTCGACCAGGACCAGCGTGGTGTCCGCGTCCAGGGCGCCGGCCACCGCCCGTCGGACCAGGTCGGCGCCGGCCGGGTCGAGGTTGGCGGTCGGTTCGTCGAGCAGCAGCAGGCCGGGGCGCAGGGCCAGGGCGCCGGCCAGGGCGAGGCGTTGCTGCTCGCCGCCGGAGAGTGCGGCGGTGTTGCGGTCCCGGGAGTACGGGAATCCGACGCGACGCAGCGCCGCGTCGACCCGGGGCCAGATCTCGTCGGCGGGTACACCCCGGTTCTCCAGCCCGAACGCGACGTCGTCGCCGCAGCGGGCCATCACCAACTGGGTCTGCGGGTCCTGGAAGACGATGCCGACGCGTTCCCGGTCCTTGCGCGGGTCGAGCCCGTCGATCTCGACGGTGCCCTCCTGCTCGCCGGAGTCCTCCGGCAGCAGCCCGGCCAGGGCGCTGAGCAGGGTGCTCTTGCCGGCCCCCGACGGCCCGAGCAGCAGGACCCGCTCCCCGGCCTCCACCCGCAGATCAACCCCGCGCACAGCCCAGGCGCGCCGCCCGGCGTGCCGCCACCCGAACCCCCGCAGCAGAACCTCACCCACCAACCCCACCCCTCCCACCCCACCCACCCGGCGTCCCACCCCTCGCCCAGGCTGTTGATCAAGAGGTTTGCGTCAGATGACCGTCTCCCGTTGACGCAAACCTCTTGATCAACGCAGCCGGATGGGGTCAGACGAGGGCTCGGTTCCGGCCTGCCGGGAAACGGTCCAGGACGCCGGTGTTGGCCAGGGCCCGGGTCAGCAGCCAGCCGCCGACACCGGCGATCACCGTGGCGCTGACGATGGTGAGCAGCGCGTACGGGATGCGGTAGCTGACGAGTTCGGTCTCGACGTTCCAGACGAAGAAGTCGAACAGCGCCGCGCCGAGGCCGGTCAGCGCGCCGGCCAGCGCCGAGGTCGGCAGCCGGTACGACCGGTAGCGGAAGGCGGCGAAGGCCAACTCGGCGCCGAGCCCCTGCACGATCCCCTGAGGGATCACCGTGCCGGCCCACTGGCTGCCCAGCAGCGCGGAGACGACCGCCGCAACCGCCTCGCAGTAGAGCGCCGCGCCGGGCTTGCGGATGACCAGGCCGCCGACCACGGCCGGCATCAGCCAGACGCCGTAGATCAGCGTCTGCGCCGGTGGGAAGAAGGCGAACGCGCCCTCGGTGGCGCTCCAGACCAGGCCCCAGGCCCAGAAGATGACGCCGAAGGCGACCGCGATCACCGAGGCGACCACGATGTCGATGGTCCGCCATCGGTTGGTGGTGTTGTCCATGTTTGCTCCCAGTTCATTGGAACGAACCAGGAGAAGACGCACGCCGCGCGTCCGGTGGCACCGGACGGCGGCGCGGCTGGAGGTCGACCGAACTCCCTGCGCTGGCATTACCCAGATCAGGTTCGAGGGTCTGCGGGCGTGCCCGCACTCTCAGCGCTGTGCGCTCCCCTGTCGGATGTGAAGTTGTCTCGGTGACGCTAGCACCGACCAGGTGTTACGGCCCAGCAGGAGGGTCTCCGCCCCCGGCCGGCAGGACGCCGGCTGGGTAGGCTCACGATCATGCAGGTCGACGCGCGAGGTCTCACATTCGAGGTACGCACCGGTGGCCCGACCGACGGTGCTCCGGTCCTGCTGCTGCACGGCTTCCCGCAGCACAGCGGCGAGTGGGACGAGGTCGTCCCGGCGCTGCACACGGCCGGACTGCGCACGTACGCGCTGGACCAGCGCGGCTACTCGCCGGGCGCCCGGCCGGAGGCGGTCGCCGCGTACCGGATCCCCGAACTGGTCGCCGACGCGGTGGCCGTGCTCGACGCGCTCGGGCTGGACGCCGTCCACCTGGTCGGCCACGACTGGGGCGCGATCGTGGCCTGGGCGCTGGCCGCCGGGCACCCCGATCGGGTCCGTACGCTCACCGCAGTGTCCGTGCCGCATCCGGCGGCCATGGCGCACGCCCTCGCCAACGACACCGAGCAGAAGGCCCGCTCGTCGTACATCGCGCTGTTCCGCAAGCCCGGCAAGGCCGAGAAGGTGCTGCTGGCGTTCAACGCGACGGCGCTGCGCAAGATGCTCGGCGGAGTGGGCGACGGGTCCCAGGTGGACCGTTACGCCGGCCCCATGCGCGAGCCGGGCGCCCTCACCGCCGCCCTCAACTGGTACCGGGCCATGTCCCGGGCCGACCTGGCCGCCGTCGGCCCGGTCGCGGTGCCGACCACGTACGTGTGGAGTGACCGGGACATCGCCATCGGTCGGTCCGCCGCCGAGGCCTGCGCCCCCAATGTCAGCGGCGACTACCGCTTCGTACCGCTGCCCGGGGTGACCCACTGGATCCCGGACGCCGCGCCCGGCCGGCTCGCCGAGGCGATCCTGGCCCGGGTCGCCGGAACGGCCTGAGCCGTGCCGATCGAGGGAGCGTCGTGACGACGTACACCGACGGGCCGGGCACCCGCCGCTCGGTCGCCGCGCAGTTGCGTCTGCTGGGCGTACGCCCCGGGTCGACGGTGCTGGTGCACGCGGGCCTGCGCCCGTTGGGCTTCGTCTGCGGTGGGCCGCACGCGGTGGTGCTCGCCCTGCGCGACGCTCTCGGCCCGGACGGCACGATCGTGGTGCCGACCCACACGCCCGACAACAGCGACCCCGCGCAGTGGCGTAACCCGCCGGTGCCGGTGGACTGGTGGCAGTTGATCCGCGCCGAGATGCCGGGCTTCGACCCGGCGGCCACCCCGAGCCGATACATGGGCACGTTCGCCGAGACGGTCCGCTGCTGGCCGGGGGCGCTGCGCAGCGCGCATCCCCAGGTGTCGTTCGCCGCGCTCGGCCCGGCAGCCGAGCAGGTGGTCACCGGGCACAGCCTGGCCGACATGCTCGGCGCGGAATCCCCGCTGGCCCGGCTCTACGACCTGGACGCCGACGTCCTGCTGCTCGGAGTGGACCACAGCGTCAACACGTCGCTGCACCTGGCCGAGTACCGCCGCCCCGCCCCGGCCCGCGAGCGGCTGGGTGCGGCGGTGCGGACGGCCGACGGTGGCCGCGAGTGGGTGTGGTGGCAGGACGTCCGACTCGACGAGAGCGACTTCGGCGCGCTGGGCCGTGACCTGGAGGCCACCGGTGTGGTCCGCGTCGGCGCGGTGGGAGCCGGGACCGCCAGGTTGGTACGCCAGCGGGTGGCGGTCGACTTCGCGGTGCAGTGGATGACCCGCAACCGGACGAGGGAGGACGCATGAGTGTGAGTGCCGACGACTACCTGGCCGTGGTGACCGAGACGATCGCCCGGGTGGCCGCCAGTCAGCGGGAGGCGGTGGGGCGGGCAGCCGACCTGATCGCCGAGGCCGTACGCGCCGACGGGGTGGTGCACGCCTTCGGGACCGGGCACTCCGAGGCCCTCGCCATGGAGATCGCCGGCCGGGCGGGTGGCCTGGTGCCGACCAACCGGATCGCGCTGCGCGACCTGGTGCTGATCGGTGGCGACCCGGCCGAGCGGCTCGGCCCGCTGTTGGAGCGGGACCCGGCCGTGGCGCACCGCCTCTACGAACTGGCCCCGGTACGGCCAACCGACGTCTTCGTGCTCGCCTCGAACTCCGGGGTCAACGGCGCCATGGTCGAGTTCGCCACGCTGGTCAAGGAGCGGGGGCACGGGCTGGTGGCGATCACCTCCGCGCAGCACTCCGGCCGGATGACCTCCCGCCACCCGTCCGGGCGCAAGCTGAGTGACCTGGCCGACGTGGTGCTCGACAACGGCGCACCGTACGGCGACGCGACACTGCCGCTGCCCGGCGGCGGCGCGGTCGGCGCGGTCTCCTCGATCACGGCGGCGCTGCTGGCCCAGCAGGTCACCGTGGAGGTGGTGGCCCGGTTGCTGGCGGCGGGGGAGCGGCCCCCGGTCTACCTGTCGGCGAACATTCCGGACGGCGACGCGCACAACGCGGAGTTGGAGGCCCGGTACGCGGGCCGGATCCGCCGAGGCTCCTGACCCCCCGCATGTTGTGAGCCTGTTTCGCGCTCGGTCGTGTGGGGCATTGGCGTTGCTGCCGACGGGCAGTGCCGCCGGCAGTAGCGTCTCACCGGAGGTAGCGCGTGTCCAAGGAGACCGAGAAGCAGCGTTGGCAGCGCAACTTCGCCGACCTGCTGCAGGAGTTGCGGGTCGCCCAGACCGGCGTGCAGATCCTCTTCGCCTTCCTGCTGACCCTGCCGTTCAGCAACGGGTTCACCCGGACCAGCGAGTTCCAGCGGGATGTCTACATTGTCGCGCTGCTCTCCGCGGCTGCCGCCACCGCGATGATCATTTCGCCGGTCGCGTTCCATCGGGCGCTGTTCCGGCAGGGGCGCAAGCCGGAGTTGGTCCGCTTCGCCCACCGGATGGCCACCGGCGGGCTCGCCTTCATGCTGATCGCCATGGTCAGCGCGGTGCTGCTGATCACCGACTTCGTGCTGGACCGGCCGGTCGCCTTCCTGCTCAGCGCGTTGGCCGGGCTCTGGTTCCTCACCTTCTGGGCGGTCCTGCCGTTCGCCCGGCGCAACTGGGGTGAGGACGACATCGACGACGAGGATGACGACCCGGAGACGCTCAGCGGCCGTTGAGCGCACCGGGCCGGCGAAAGGCGATCCGCACGCAGCGCTACCCCTTGGTAACAAGCGGGGGTAGCGTGACGGTAGTCGCGCACGTCGACGCAGCCGCACCGAGGTTCGAGGGGGCAGCCGTGACCACGACGCAGAACGGCCGATCGGCATCGGACGGCCCGGACTCCAACCCCGCCCCACCCGCCGGCAGCGCCGGTTCGGGCACCGACGCCGTATCCGACAACGGCACCGCCGGTGGCGTGGCCGCGCCGTTGCCGGCGGAGGCCGGGCAGGTCTCCGAGAGGGAGGCCCGGCAGGTCGCCGAGGCGGCCCGGGAGTCCACGTGGGACCGGCCCAGCTTCGGCAAGGAGTTGTTCCTCGGGCGGTTCCGACTCGACCTGATCGACCCGTGGCCGCGCTCCGACCCGGACGACGTGGCCCGCGCTGACGAGTTCCTCGGTCGGTTCCGCGCCTTCCTCGCCTCCGAGGTGGACGGAGCGGCCATCGAGCGGGACGCGTCCATTCCGGACTCGGTGTTCCACGGCCTGGCCGACCTCGGCGCGTTCGGCATGAAGATCGACCGCAGGTACGGCGGCCTCGGCCTGAGCAACCTGCACTACTGCCGCGCGCTGATGCTGGCCGGCTCGGTCAGCCCGGCCATCGGCGCGCTGCTCTCGGCACACCAGTCGATCGGGGTGCCGCAGCCGCTGAAGATGTTCGGCACCGCGGAGCAGAAGCAGCGCTTCCTGCCCCGGCTCGCCGCCGGCGAGGTCTCCGCGTTCCTGTTGACCGAGCCGGATGTCGGCTCCGACCCGGCCCGACTGGCCACCACCGCCGAACCGACCGAGGACGGCACCGGCTACCGGCTCAACGGTGTGAAGCTGTGGGCCACCAACGGCATCGTGGCCACCCTGCTGGTGGTGATGGCCCGGGTGCCGGCCCGCGAGGGTCGACGCGGCGGGATCACCGCCTTCGTGGTGGAGGGCGACAGCGCGGGCATCACGGTGGAGCGGCGCAACGAGTTCGTCGGCCTGCGCGGCCTGGAGAACAGCCTGACCCGGTTCCACGACGTGGTCGTGCCCGCCGAGAACGTCATCGGCGGCGAGGGCAAGGGCCTCAAGATCGCCCTGACCACGCTGAACACGGGCCGACTCTCGCTGCCGGCCATGTGCGTGGGCGCCGGCAAGTGGGCGTTGAACGTGGCCCGAGGCTGGGCCGCCGACCGGGTCCAGTGGGGTCGGCCGGTGGGCGAGCACGAGGCGGTCGCCCAGAAGCTCTCCTTCATCGCGGCCACCACGTACGGCATGGAGACCATGCTCGACCTCTGCTGCCTGCTTGCCGACGACGACCGCAACGACATTCGGATCGAGGCGGCGCTGGTCAAGCTGTACGCCAGCGAGATGGCCTGGAAGATCGCCGACGAGCTGATCCAGATCCGGGGTGGGCGTGGCTACGAGACGGCCGACTCGCTGGCCGCCCGTGGCGAGCGTGCCGCCGCCGTCGAGCAGATGATGCGTGACCTGCGAATCAACCGGATCTTCGAGGGCTCTACCGAGATCATGCACCTGCTGATCGCCCGGGAGGCGGTCGACGCCCACCTGTCGGTGGCCGGCGACATCATCGACCCGGAGGCGGGGCTCGGCCGCAAGGCCCGCGCTGGTGCCCGCGCGGGCGCCTTCTACGCGAAGTGGCTGCCCACCCTGGCCGTCGGCCGGGGGCAGAGCCCGTCGGCGTACGCCGAGTTCGGTCCACTGGCCGCGCACCTGCGCCAGGTGGAGCGCTCGTCGCGCAAGCTGGCCCGTTCGACGTTCTACGCGATGTCCCGCTGGCAGGGAAAGATGGAGCGCAAGCAGGCGTTCCTGGGCCGCATCGTGGACATCGGGGCGGAGTTGTTCGCCATGTCCGCGGTCTGCGTCCGGGCCTCCGCCGAACGGGACAGCCGACCGGAGAACGTCGAGCTGGCCGACCTGTTCTGTCGGCAGGCGCGGGTCCGGGTGGACGCGCTGTTCGCCGCCCTGTGGGACAACACCGACTCGGTCGACACCGCCGCCGCGAAGCGGATCCTCGCCGGCCGCTACGCGGGTCTGGAGGAGGGTGTGATCACCCCGTCCGACGAGTTGCCCTGGGTGGCCGGCTGGTCGCCCGGCCCGTCGACCGCCGAGGACGTCCGCCGCCGCATCCCGCCGAAGCCGTAGACCGCAGTGCCCGGCCACCGCACCGCAGCCACGCCGGCCGGTGGCGGCAACCGGGTGGTAGATCCACACCAGGTCGCCGATGTGGGGGCATCCGGACGCCCGGACACACCCATGTCGGCGATCTAGAGTGGATCAAGGCCAGGGCTCAGCGGGCTCGGCCGCGCAGGCCCAGTTGGCGCAGCTCCAGCGCGGCCAACGCGTCGACGGTGTCGTCGTCGCCGCGCCGCCACGCCTCGGCCACGTCCGGCGCGATCCGGGTCAGCCGGTCCAGTGGCTGGGTGGCCAACGCGCGCAGGGCGAGCAGGTCCCGGCCAGCCGGTCCGGCGGCCAGTTTCGCGGCCGATCCGGCCCGGCGCATCCACCGCAGCCGCAGGGGCAGCCAACCGAACAGCACCAGCCCGAGCGGAAAGATCAACACCGCGATGGTGAGCGCGAGGGCGAGTTGGTCGACCAGTTGCTGCTGGTCACGGCCGGCGTCGGCGAGCGAGCGGGCGGCGTCGGCCGCGCGCTGGAAGGGCGCGGTCAGCTCGTCACCGACCAGCGGCACCCGGCCGACTTTGCCACCGGCCTCGCCCAGGTTGTCGGCGAGCCCGCTGCCGGCACCCTCCAGCTTCTGCCCGGGTACGGCGAGCTTCTGCACGAGGTCGTGCAGCCAGAGCGCGCCGCGGATCGCGACGTACACCCAGGCGACGACGAGCAGGTCGGTGAGCAACTGGCGGGCGGCGGCCGGAAAGCGATCGGCGTAGATCTTCACGCGGGACAGCGTGCCACGAACGGCCCGACCCGGCACCCGTCGGATCAGCCCTCGGGCGCCGACCGTCGATGCAGCACGATCTACGGGGGTGGTCGGGACCGGCGGGCGGGGCGCGGCTGTCAGCGGACGCAGGCCGGGCAGGTGCCGAAGATTTCCAGGGTGTGGCTGACGTCGGCGTAACCGTGCTGTGCGGCGACCCGGTCGGCCCAGCTCTCCACCGCGGGCCCGGCCACCTCGACCGTGCGCCCACAGGCCCGGCAGACCAGGTGGTGGTGGTGACCCTCGCTGCACCGGCGGTAGAGGTGCTCGCCGCCCGGCGGGCGCATCACGTCGATCTCGCCCGCGTCGGCCAGCCCCTGCAACGTCCGGTAGACGGTGGTCAGGCCGACCCGCTCACCGCGCTGCCGGAGCATGGCGTGCAGATCCTGGGCGCTGTGGAAGCCCTCCATCTCGCCCAGCAGGGCGCTCACCGCCGAGCGCTGCCGGGTGTTGCGCACTGCGGCGCCGCTCTCGCTCATGACCCCTCCCCGGCATGGCTCACCGCGTCCGCCACGATGTGCGCCACGTGCTCGTCGACCAGGCTGTAGGCGATTTCCCTGCCCCGGCGGGACCCCCGCACCACGCCCGCGCCGCGCAGCACCCGCAGGTGCTGGGAGACCAGCGGTTGCGCGGCGCCGAGCTTCTCCACCAGCTCGTGCACACACCGCTCGCCGCCGGCGAGCTCGCTGACGATAGCCAGCCGGATGGGTGCGGACAGGGCGCGGAGCAACTCGCTCGCCCCGTCGAAGCCCTCGTAACCCGTAGCGCTGGTCATTCTGTAACGGTAACCAATTCCACCGACATCCGCCGATCCTGTCAGTGGAGCACGACCTCGTGCGGTTCGGGTGGCGATACGGAGGCCGGCGCGGCCCGGCGGCGCAGCGCCCGCCAGATGCCCCCGGCCACGGCCACCACCAGGAAGGAGGCGATCGCCATCAACACCACCGAGGCGCCCGGCGCGGTGTCCGCCGTCGCCGCCACCCAGACGCCGGTGCCGGCGGCGAAGAGCCCGAGCGCCATCGCGGCGGTCATCGTGCTGCGGAAGCCGCGGGTGACCTGCTGGGCGGTCGCCACCGGAACCACCATCAACGCGCTGATCAGCAGCACCCCGACGGCCCGCATCGCGATCGTCACGGTGACCGCCGTGGTGACCGCGATCAACAGGTTGAGGGTACGCACCGGAAGGCCGGAGACCCGGGCGTACTCCTCGTCGTGACTGACCGCGAAGAGCGCCGGCCGCAGCGCGATCATGGTGACGAGGATCGCCGCGCCGAGCACCGCGATGGTGGTCAGGTCGGCGGCGGAGATGGTGGTCAGCGACCCGAACAGGTAGGAGTTGAGGTTGGCGCTGGTGGCGTCGGAGAGGCCGACCAGCAGCACACCACCGGCGATGCCGCCGTAGAAGAGCAGGGCCAGGGCCAGGTCACCGGAGGTACGCCCGCGGGCGCGGACCAACTCGATGGCGATCGCGCCGACGGTGGCGACGATCACCGCCACCAGCACCGGCGAGCGGTTGAGCAGGAGACCCGCGCCGACGCCGGTCAACGCCACGTGCCCAATGCCGTCGCCGATCAGCGTGAGCCGGCGCTGCACCAGGTAGATGCCGAGCGCCGGCGCGGCCAAGCCGATCACCAGCGCGGCGATCAGGGCACGCTGCATGTACGGGTACTGGAAGAGTTCCATGCTCAGCTGCTCCACAGCCCGGCGGGCTCGTCGGGACCGTGCGGGTGCACGTGGTCGTGGTCGGGCTCGGCGTGGTGGCCGGCCGGGTCCGGCACCGCGCCGTCGTGGCAGATGCCGCCCTCGTGGACGACCACTGCCCGGCTGATCACGGGACGCAGCGGGCCCAGCTCGTGGGCCACCAGCAGCACGGTCCCGCCATCGTCGACGAACTCGCGCAGCGCGCCGGCGAACGCCTCCTGGCTCGCCGCGTCCACGCCGGCAGTGGGCTCGTCGAGAACCAGCAGCTCCGGTCGGCCGGCCAGCGCACGGGCGATCAGCGTGCGCTGCTGCTGGCCCCCGGAGAGGGTGGCCACCGGGTCGGCGGCCCGGTCGGCGAGCCCGACCGCGCGCAGCGCGTCGTCGACGGCGGCCCGGTCGACCGCGCCAGGGGGGCGGAGCAACCCCCGGCGGGCCAGCCGGCCGGAGCCCACGACCTCGCGGACGGTCGCCGGTACGCCGCCGCCCGCGCCGAGGCGCTGGGGGACGTACCCGATGCGCTGCCACTGCCGGAACCGGCGCAGCGGCTGGTCGAAGAGGGTGATCGAGCCGGCGCTGAGCGGCACCAGCCCGAGCACGGCGCGGATCAGCGTGGACTTGCCGGAGCCGTTGGCGCCGAGCACCGCGACCACCTCCCCGGCGGTCACGGTGAGCGAGACGTCCCGCAGCACCGGGCGGCCGTCATAGCCGACCGCTGCGTGCTCGACGGTGATCACAGGTGCGCTCACGAGCAGCTCAACGCCGTCCGCAGGGTCTCCAGGTTGGTACGCATCACCGAAAGGTAGTCGGCGCCGTTGCCGGCGGCGAGCCCTTCGATCGGGTCGAGCACCGCGGTCTTCGCTCCGACCTGACCGGCGATGGTCTCGGCCACCTTCGGGCTGACCAGCGTCTCGAAGAAGATCGTGCTGGCCTGGTGCTCCTTCGCCTCCTCGATGACGTGCGCGAGCCGCTGCGGCGAGGGCTCGACGTCCGGGCTCAGCCCGGTGATGCCGATCTGCTCCAGCTGGTACCGGTCGGCCAGGTAGCCGAACGCGGTGTGGCTGGTCACGATCTCCCGCCGCTGGCAGGTCCGCAGGCCCTCGGTGAACTCGCCGTCCAGCGTCGTCAGCTCGGCTCGCAGCGTCGCGGCGCGGGCGGTGTAGTCGGCGGCGTGGGCCGGGTCGGCCTTGCCGAGCCGCTCGGCGAGCTGGTCGCCGATGCTGGCCAGCCGGGTCGGGTCGAGCCAGACGTGCGGATCCTTGCCGCCGCTGTGATCCTCGTCGCCCTGCTCGTCGTCGTGGCTGTGGCCGCCAGCGCTCACATCCAGCAGCGGCTGCACGCTCGCCACGTCGAACACCCGGTCGCCACCGCCCTGCGCGACCGCCTCGTCGACCGCCGGCTGGAAGCCCTTGAGGTAGACGATCAACTCCGCGTCGCTGACCTGGCCGACCTGCTTCGGGCTGAGCTCCAGGTCATGGGGCTCGGCGCCGGGCTTGGCCAGGTTGGTCACCCGGACCGCGTCGCCGCCGATCCGCTCGGCGAGGAACTGGAGCGGGTAGAACGCGGCGACCACGTCGACCCGTTGTGGATCGGCGCCGGCCGGGCCGTCGGTGGCGCATCCGGCCCCGGCCCCCAGGACGAGCAGGGCGGTCGCGGCGGCCAGGACACGGGACGTGGTGCGGTTGGTCATGCCCCCAACTGTCCGTGGCAACGACAATGATTGTCAAAAACGCATAACTGCATGTCAGAGCAGCTTCGCCAGGCCCACCGTCACCAGCAGGGTCAACATCAACAGCCGGATCAGCCGGGTCTGCGGCGCCTGAACCGCCCAGGTGGTCACCAGCAGGGCGATCAGGGCCGCGGCGAGCGCCAGCGTCAACAGCCCGCCGATCACCCCTGGCGTGAAGAACGCGACAAGCACCACCACCAGGGTGAGCAGGAACACCGACGTCGGGTTGGCCCCGGCCAACCGGGCCAGCAGAGGGCGCTGCGTACGCTGCATCCCACAGACTCTACGAGGAGGCACCCCCGTTGCTGGTGACCAACCGGTTCGTGGTCGACGTCGATGTCGCCGACGGCTTCACCGAACGGGCGCACGCCGCCCTCACCGCGCTGGCCGCCCGCCCCGGCTACCTGCGGGGTCAACTTGTCCGGGCGCTCGACGACCCCCGGTACTGGTCGCTGGTCACCGAGTGGGAGTCGGTCGGCACCTACCGGCGGGCCCTGGGCGCCTTCGAGGTCAAGGTCAGCGCCGTGCCGCTGCTCGCCGAGTCGGTCGACGAACCGTCCGCGTACGAGGCGCTGGCCAGCGCGGCGCCCGGTGGGGCAGTGGTGGTCGCCGAGAGTGATCGGGCTGCTGGTCCTTACCGCTGAGCCGTCGGGCACTACCCTGCTCGTATGACCGCACCCGCCCCGCCGCCCGGTCCCGGTGTGGCTCCGCCGTTCGCCGCGCCGCCCACCGAGGGCCGCCGGACCCGGCTCTGGATCGGCCTCGGCGTCGGCGCTCTCGCCATCCTGCTCTGCTGCGGAGGGGGAGGCACGGCCATCGTCGGCCTGGCCGTCAGCGGTGTGCAGGCGATCCGGGAGCAGGGCCGCACGGTGACCGGCGACTACTACCAGGCGCTGGTCGAGCGGAACTACGGGCGGGCGTACGACCAGCTCTGCGACGACGCGCAGCGGCGCGAGTCGCGCCCCGAGTTCGAGCGCAGGGCTGCTGCCGAGCCGCAGGTCTCCGCCTTCCGCGTGGGTGAGGTCGACACCACCAACCTGACCGTGCCGGTCGACGTCACGCTCGACGGCGGCGACCGGGAACAGCAGCAGGTCACCCTGGGCCAGGACGGTGAGACCGGCGGCATGGAGGTCTGCGGGGTGAGCTGAGCCGCCCCCGGTATTCTGCTGTCGCTCGGGGTGCCGGTGGTCGTACCGTTGTCCCGAACCGCCCGATCCATCCACATCTCGCCCCCGCCGACCGCCAGCCGGCGTAGGAGGAAACATGCCAGCCGACCGTATCGACGCCGTCGTCAGCCTCGCCAAGCGCCGAGGCTTCGTCTTCCCCTCCAGCGAGATCTACGGAGGCACCCGATCGGCGTGGGACTACGGTCCGCTCGGCGTGGAGCTCAAGGAGAACGTCCGCCGGCAGTGGTGGAAGACCATGGTCCAGCAGCGCGACGACGTGGTCGGCCTCGACTCCGCGGTGATCCTGGCCCGCAAGGTGTGGGAGGCGTCCGGCCACATCGCCGAGTTCGTCGACCCGCTCACCGAGTGCCAGTTCTGCCACAAGCGGTTCCGGGCGGACCACATCGAGGAGGCGTACGAGGCCAAGCACGGCCACGCGCCGACCTCGCTCGCCGAGGTCAACTGCCCCAACTGCGGCAACAAGGGCACCTTCACCGAGCCGAAGATGTTCAACGGCCTGATGAAGACGTACCTGGGCCCGGTGGAGAGCGACGAAGGGATGCACTACCTGCGCCCGGAGACCGCGCAGGGCATCTTCGTCAACTACAAGAACGTCGAGACGGTCGCCCGCAAGAAGCCGCCGTTCGGCATCGCGCAGACCGGCAAGTCGTTCCGCAACGAGATCACCCCGGGCAACTTCATCTTCCGGACCCGCGAGTTCGAGCAGATGGAGATGGAGTTCTTCGTCGAGCCGGGCACCGACGAGCAGTGGCACGAGTACTGGCTCCAGGAGCGCTGGAACTGGTACCTCGACCTCGGCCTGTCGGCTGACAACCTGCGCCTCTACGAGCACCCTGCCGAGAAGCTCTCGCACTACTCGAAGCGGACGGTCGACATCGAGTACCGCTTCCAGTTCGGCGGCACCGAGTTCGCCGAGCTGGAGGGCGTCGCCAACCGCACCGACTTCGACCTCTCCACGCACAGCAAGCACTCCGGCGTCGACCTGTCGTACTTCGACCAGACCAAGAGTGAGCGCTGGATGCCGTACGTCATCGAGCCGGCCGCCGGTCTGACCCGCGCGGTGCTCGCCTTCCTGCTGGAGGCGTACGACGAGGACGAGGCGCCGAACACCAAGGGCGGCGTCGACAAGCGCACGGTGATGCGGTTCGACCCGCGGCTGGCCCCGGTCAAGGTGGCGGTGCTGCCGCTGTCCCGCAACGAGGCGCTGTCGCCCAAGGCCAAGGACCTCGCCGCGCTGCTGCGCAAGCGCTGGGTGGTGGAGTTCGACGACTCGCAGGCGATCGGCCGCCGTTACCGCCGGCAGGACGAGATCGGCACCCCGTTCTGCGTGACGGTCGACTTCGACACCCTGGACGACAACGCCGTCACGGTCCGCAACCGGGACACCATGGTCCAGGAGCGGGTCTCCCTGGACCAGGTCGAGCGTTACCTGATCGAGCGCCTCCCTGGCTGCTGAGACGGTGGCACGGGGCCTCGGCCGACGCGAAAAGCGCCGGTCGGGGCCCCGTACACTTGTCCGGTGACCGCCTCGACCGTGCCTGCGCTGCGCCCGTTGACGCTCGGGCAGTACCAGGTGTGGCCCCCGGTAGTGCTCGCGCCGATGGCCGGCATCACGAACGTCGGGTTCCGGCGGCTCTGCCGGGAGCAGGGCGGCGGCATCTACGTCTGCGAGATGATCACGACCCGGGCGCTGGTCGAGCGGAACCCGAAGACGCTGCGCATGATCGCGTTCGGCGCGGATGAGCAGCCCCGCAGCCTCCAGCTCTACGGCACCGATCCGGAGATCACCGCCGCCGCCGTGCGGATCGTCGTCGAACGCAACCTGGCCGATCACATCGACCTCAACTTCGGCTGCCCGGTGCCCAAGGTCACCCGGCGTGGCGGCGGCGCGGCGCTGCCGTGGCGGCGCCGGCTCTTCGCCCGGCTGGTGAAGGCCGCGGTGGCCGCCGCGTCACCGGCAGGCGTGCCGGTCACCGTCAAGATGCGCAAGGGCATCGACGACGACCACCTGACGTACGTCGAAGCGGGGCTCGCCGCCCAGGACGCCGGCGTGGCCGCGGTGGCCCTGCACGGGCGGACGGCCTCGCAGCGCTACTCGGGCACCGCCGACTGGGACGCGATCGCCACCTTGAAGCAGGCCCTCGACGTGCCGGTGCTCGGCAACGGTGACATCTGGGAGGCCGACGACGCGTTGCGGATGGTCGCCCACACCGGGGTCGACGGCGTGGTCATCGGGCGTGGCTGCCTGGGGCGGCCGTGGCTCTTCGCCGACCTGGAAGCCGCCTTCAACGGTCGGCCTGAGCGGCGGCTGCCCTCCCTCGGCGAGGTGGCGGTGACCATGCGTCGGCACGCCGAGCTGCTGGTCGACCAGTTCGTGGCGGGTGCCCGCAACCCGGCTCGGGGTGAGCGGGACGGCTGCACCGACTTCCGCAAGCACGTCGCCTGGTACCTCAAGGGCTTCCCCGTTGGCGGTGAGCTGCGCCGCTCGCTCGCGATGATCGAGAGCCTGGCCCAGCTCGACGATCTGCTCGGCAAGCTCGACCCGGCCGAGCCGTTCCCGGTGGCAGCCCTTGGTCAGCCGCGCGGGCGTACCAACTCGCCGGGCAAGGTCTTCCTGCCCGACGGCTGGCTGGCCAGCCGGGACGACGACACCGTCCCCGAGGGCGCCGAGATGGACGACTCCGGCGGCTGATCCGCGCTGGCCCATGGGGGCGCACCGATTCGGCGCTGATGGGGTGGGTGCCGCGTCCCGCGTCGGGGTGGTGGGGCTGCGCGGGCCCTCGGGCCTCGCGTGTCGCGCCTCGGGCCTGGCGTCTCGGGCCTTGCGCTTGGGCGTCGCGCCTGGCGTCTGGGGCCTGGCGTCTTGCGCCTGGCGTCTTGCGCCTGGCGTCTTGCGCCTGGCGTCTTGCGCCTGGCGTCTCGGGCCTTGCGCTTGGGCTTCGCGCCTGGCGTCTCGGGCCTTGCGCTTGGGCTTCGCGCCTGATGTCTCGGGCCTTGCGCCTCGCGTCTCGGGCCTTGCGCCTGCGGGCGTAGGGGTTGGGTTGGCTCCCTTTGGAGCTGATGTCGTAGACGGATCACCGCCTCGGCGGGCGCTTGTCTGATGAAGGCCTTGACCGATGGCCCCTCGACCGTGTCGTAGACGGGTCACGGCTTGTCGTTGGCGGGTCACCGCTTGGGCCGTCGTTGGCGGATCGCCGCCTTGGTTGTCGTTGGCGGGTCATCGCCTCGGCGAGTGGCGTGAATCGTCTACGGCATCAGCTCCAAAGGGCCCGCGGACCACCCGGCCCGTCCTCGCCGCCGGCTCACATGTGTGACGGTGAAGGGCCGGGCCCCGGGGTGGGGTTCGGCCCTTGGGGTCGTGGGCCACGGGGCCCGGCTCGTCCTGGCCGCTGGCTAATCCCATGACGAAGGGCCGGGCCCTTGGTGGGGTCCGGCCCTTCGGTGGTGTGTGGTGGGTGGGGTCAGCTGGTGGCGTAGCCGCGGGTGGCGATCCAGTCGGCGAGGTGGTCGATGGTGACGTCGTAGGAGGCGGTGTTGGGGTTGGCGGAGTCGG
>NZ_JBEYTK010000013.1:0-93798 GCF_040643015.1 Micromonospora sp. NPDC047527
CCGGATCCGCCACCATCGACTCCAACACCACCCGGAACATCCCCGCCAACCGCACCAACCCCGCCGAACCAAACACCCGCCCATCAGCAACGAGGTCGAGGAATCCGCTGGCCGCGGTGACCTGGAGGGCGAACTCGGTGCCACCTTCACCGGCGACGGCTTCGAAGCCGACCTGCTCCTCGCTGTCGGTGTTGGCACGCCGGAACTCGGTGTAGTCGAAGACGACGTCGATCGGGTGCGTGTCGACACCCGTCAGCCTGCATACCGCCGGCAACGGGAAACGCCGATGCGGCCACAACCGCACCTCACCGTCGAACACCGACCGCACCAGATCACCCCACGAACCCCCACCCCGCTCATGACCGAACGGCAACACATTGATGTACATGCCATGCACACGCTCCGCACCCCGCACCTCCGGCCGCGCATCACACACCAAACCCGTGTAAAAACGCCGCTCATCAGTCAACTGACTCATCACCTTCAAATGAGCCGCGTGCAGAACAGCCTTGGGTGACACCTCGAGCGTCGAGGCCAGGGCGCGGATCCGTGGGTCGAGGTCCTGGTAGCTGATCCGGTGCCGCAGCACCGTCCCGGGAGTCGCGGCCGCCTCGCCCCAGCCCGACGGCGGAACGAATCTGGCGTACTCGGAAGTGATCTCCCGCCAGTACGCCTCGTCGCCCTCCGAGGCGAGCGCCGCCCGCTCGCCGGCGACGAAGTCGGCGTACCGGACCGCGGTCGGCTCCGGTGCCTCCGGCGCCATGCCCACGCACCGCCGCTCGTAGCAGCTGAGCAACTCGGCCAGCAGGGTGTTGAGGTCCCATCCACCGGTCACGAGGTGGCTGATCGCCACGGTGAGCCACCATCCGCCGTCGGTGGCGACGTGAGCGCTGACCCGCAGCAGCGGGGCGGGGTGCTCGGCGTCGAACGGTCGGGCCCGCTCGGCCTCGACATAGCCGCGCAGGTGCGCCTCGGCCCGCTCCTCGTCCAGACGCAGGATCCGTACGTCGACGGGGGCCTGGGCGTGCACGAGTTGCAGCGGCACCGAGTAGGTGTGCGGGTCGAACGACGTACGCAGAGTCTCGTGCCGGGAGACGATGTCGTGCACAGCCGTCGTGAGCGCGTCGCCCGAGAAGGGCTGGCGACTGTGCACCCGGAAGCAGCGGACGATGTGGTACAGCGACCGCGTCGGGTCCTTCTGGATCTCCACCAGCATGCCGAGTTGGACCTGGGCGATGGGGTAGGCGTCGGTGAGGCCGGCGGGCAGAGCGGCCCGGTCGGCGTCGTCGAGCAGCGCGAACGGCGCGACCGGCTGGAACTCCGGTGCGACCTCGGCGGCGTCCTTTGCCGCGAGGTGCGCGGCGAGCGCGGCGACGGTGCGGTGCACGAAGACGTCCCGGACACCGACGGGGAAGCCGGCTCCACGGAGGGCGCCGACCAGAGCGACCGCGCGCAGTGAGTCGCCGCCGA
Source organism: Micromonospora sp. NPDC047527 (assembly GCF_040643015.1). Taxonomy (NCBI): domain Bacteria; kingdom Bacillati; phylum Actinomycetota; class Actinomycetes; order Micromonosporales; family Micromonosporaceae; genus Micromonospora; species Micromonospora sp. NPDC047527. The sequence goes on from NZ_JBEYTK010000013.1 coordinate 1,471, forward strand.
GGTCGAAGAAGCTGTCCACGACGCTGACCGTGTCGAGGGTCAGCACGCGTGCCCAGATTTCCGCGAGCTGCCGTTCCAGGTCGGTACGGGGAGCCACGTGCGCCCGGCCGGATGCTCCGACCGACGCGGCGAGGGCGGCCCGGTCGACCTTGCCGTTGGCGTTCAGGGGGATCGACTCCACCACGACCAGGTCCGCCGGGATCATGTACTCCGGCAGTCGAGTTTCGCACTCCTGCCGGACCCGGGCGGCCAGGTCGGCGTCCGGTCCTGCGGGCACGTAGAAGGCGAGCAGCCGCGCCTCTTCCGGATCGATCAGGGCCACCGTCTCGCGGACGCCGGCCACGGCGCTGATCACCGACTCGATCTCACCCAGCTCGATGCGATAACCACGAACCTTCACCTGATGATCAACCCGACCGACGAACTCGACCGCACCATCGGGCAACCGACGAACCAGATCCCCGGTCCGATACAACCGCGACCCATCCGAGGCGAACGGATCCGGCACAAACCGATCCGCCGTCAACCCCGACTGACCCACATAACCCCGAGCAACACCAACACCACCAACGAACAACTCACCAACCACACCCACCGGCACCAGATTCATCAACGAATCAAGCACGAACATCCGCATACCCGGCAACGCACGACCAATCGGCACCACCGGCAACGTCTGCTCCACCCGCACCGGGAAAACACACGTCCCCACCGACGCCTCCGTCGGCCCATACTCATTAATCAAATTCCCCGGACCCAGAAGACCCAACCACCGATTAGCCAACGCCGCAGGCAAACCCTCACCCGCAACCACCACCACCGGCGCCAAACCAGCCAACAACTCATCCGGCAACTGCCGACCCAAAATCTCCAAATGACCCGGCGTCAACTTCAAAAAACTAAACGGAGCAGCCCCCGACAACACCGACCCCAACTCCGCCAAATCCAAATCCTGATCCACCATCAACACCCGCTGGCCCACCACCAACGGCGCCCACACATTCGGCACCTGCAAATCAAAAGCCACCGACGAAAACACCGCCGACCCCGCCGAACCACGACCCGCCAACACCACCGACGCCCAACGAACATGATTCGCCAAACCCCGATGCGTAACCTGCACACCCTTCGGCCGACCCGTCGAACCCGACGTGAAAATCACATACGCCAAATCATCGGAATCCACCACGCCCGGCAACACCACCGACTCCACCGGCGGAGCGTGGTCCACCACCAACACCTCGACGCCGGACGGGAACCGATCCGCGTAACGCGCCGAGGTCACCACACGAGACACACCGGCATCGGCCAGCATCGAGGCGATCCGACCGGCCGGATACGACGGGTCCAGCGGCACGAACGCCGCGCCCGTCTTCCACACCCCCAGCAGCGCCGCCACCAGATCAACACTCCGATCCAGCAGCACCCCCACCACCGACCCACGAGAAACACCCCGCGAGGCCAACCACGACCCCAGCACCACCGCCCGCGCATCCAACTCCGCGAATGTCACACCGTTGACGGCCTCACCCGACGGCACCGCCGTGACCTGGCGCTCAACAGCCGCCAGCACCGACTCCGACACGGGCTCCACCGCGCCGTCACCATCGGCCAACACCACCGACACCTCGCCGGCCGGCAGACACACCACCCGCGCGTCCCCACCCGGGTCCGCCACCATCGCCTCCAACACCGCCCGGTACATGGCGCCCAAGCGCAGCACGTTGGGGTAGCTGACGACGTGGGGGTCGCTGAGGATGCTGAGCGTGCCGTCCAGCGTGGAGACGTGCAGGTCGAACTCACTGGATGCCTCGTAGACGGCGTCGTCGAAGCCGACCCGCTCGGTGTCGACCTGCGCGAAGTCGAGGTAGTTGAAGAGGATCTCGATGGGCCGGGCACCGTCGGTGAACCGCTGCACCGACGGCAGCGGGTAGTGCCGGTGCGGCCACAGCTCCACCTCGGCGGCGAAGGTCTGCCGGATCAGCTCCGTCCAGGTGGCTGCCGGACCACGGTGCACGATCGGCAACGTGTTCAGGTGCATGCCGTACACCTGGTCCGCGCCGGTCACCTCGGGCCGCCCGTGGCAGACCAGGCCGCTTGTGAAGACGGGCTCGACGGTGATCTGGCTCATCACCTTCAGGTGCGCGGCCAGCAGCACGCTCTTCAGCGCGGTGCCGGTGCTGCTGGCCAGGTCCCGGAGCCCGTCGAGCAGGTCGTGCAGCGGCACCCGGGTGCCGCACTGGAACTGGGGGTCGGAGTCGGGGGCACCCCAGCCGGTGGGCAGGGCGAACCGCGGGTACTCGACGACACCCCGCCAGTACGCCTCGTCCTCGGCGGACGTCAGCGCGGCCAGTTCCGCGGCGACGAAGTCGGCGTAGCGCACGGGCAGCGCGTCGACGGGCACCGGAGCACCGGTGTCCCGCAGCCGCCGGTAGTTGTCCAGGATTTCCATCAGCAGGGAGTGGTGGCTCCAGCCTTCGAGGATGCCGTGCGACATGGTCAGCACGAACCACCAGGCGTTGCCCTCGCCGATCGCACCGGCGACGCGTATCTGCGGGACCTCATCCGGAGCGAACGGGTTGGCCCGTTCGGCGGCCATGAAGGCGCTCATCCGGGCCTCGGTGTCCGGGCCGCGCAGGTCGAGTTCGGTCACCTCGATCGGCACCTCGGCGTGCACGAGTTGCAGCGGCACCGAGTAGCCGTTCAGGTCGAACGACGTACGCAGGATCTCGTGCCGGTCGACGACGGTCTGCACGGCGCGGCGCAGCGCGTCGAGGACCAGCGGCTGCTCGTCGTGGATCGGGAAGGCCGAGACGTTGTGGTACGTGTGCCGCTCGGTGTCGGTCATCGTCTTAACGAGCATGCCGAGCTGGACCTGGGCGATGGGGTACGCGTCGGCGAGGCCGGCGGGCAGTGCGGCCCGGTCGGCGTCGTCGAGCAGCGCGAACGGCGCCACCGGCTGGAACTCCGGAGCGACCTCGGCGGCGTCCCCCGCCGACAGGTGCGCGGCGAGCGCGGCGACGGTGCGGTGCACGAAGACATCACGTACCGAGGCGGAGAAGCCGGCCGCGCGCAGCGCGCCGACGAGAGCGATGGCGCTGATCGAGTGGCCGCCGAGGTCGAAGAAGCTATCCGCCACGCTGACCGTGTCCAGGGTCAACACCCGCGCCCAGATCTCCGCGAGCTGCCGCTCCAGGTCGGTACGCGGGGCCACGTGCACCCGCCCGCCACCGGTCACCGACGCCGCGAGAGCAGCCCGGTCGACCTTCCCGTTGGCGTTCAGCGGGATCGACTCCACCACCACGAGGTCCGCCGGGATCATGTACTCCGGCAGCCGGCTCGCGCACTCCTGCCGCACCCGCTCTGCCAGACCGACATCGGGACCGTCCGGCACATAGAACGCCACCAGCCGCGAGCCCTCGCCCTGGACCAGGGCCACCACATCGCGAACCCCGGCCACGGCGCTGATCACCGACTCGATCTCACCCAGCTCGATCCGGTAACCACGAACCTTCACCTGATGATCAACCCGGCCGACGAACTCCACCGCACCATCGGGCAACCGACGAACCAGATCCCCGGTCCGATACAACCGCGACCCCGCCGGCCCGAACGGATCCGGCACAAACCGATCCGCCGTCAACCCCGACTGACCCACATAACCCCGAGCAACACCAACACCACCAACGAACAACTCACCAACCACACCCACCGGCACCAGATTCATCAACGAATCAAGCACGAACATCCGCATACCCGGCAACGCACGACCAATCGGCACCACCGGCAACGTCTGCTCCACCCGCACCGGGAAAACACACGTCCCCACCGACGCCTCCGTCGGCCCATACTCATTAATCAAATTCCCCGGACCCAGAAGACCCAACCACCGATTAGCCAACGCCGCAGGCAAACCCTCACCCGCAACCACCACCACCGGCGCCAAACCAGCCAACAACTCATCCGGCAACTGCCGACCCAAAATCTCCAAATGACCCGGCGTCAACTTCAAAAAACTAAACGGAGCAGCCCCCGACAACACCGACCCCAACTCCGCCAAATCCAAATCCTGATCCACCATCAACACCCGCTGGCCCACCACCAACGGCGCCCACACATTCGGCACCTGCAAATCAAAAGCCACCGACGAAAACACCGCCGACCCCGCCGAACCACGACCCGCCAACACCACCGACGCCCAACGAACATGATTCGCCAAACCCCGATGCGTAACCTGCACACCCTTCGGCCGACCCGTCGAACCCGACGTGAAAATCACATACGCCAAATCATCCAGCTCCACCACACCCGGCAACACCACCGACTCCACCTGCGGCACAGAGTCGACGGTCAGCACCTCGACGCCATCGGGGCAGCGGTCCACGTGCCCCGACGACGTCACAAGCACCGACGCGCCCGCATCGGCCAACATGGCCTCGACCCGACCCACCGGATACGACGGGTCCACCGGCACGAACGCCGCACCCGCCTTCCACACCCCCAGCAGCGCCGCCACCAGATCGGCACCCCGATCCAGCAGCACCCCCACCACCGACCCACGAGAAACACCCCGCGAGGCCAACCACGACCCCAACGCCACCGCCCGCGCATCCAACCCGGTGAACGACACACCGTTCACCGCCTCGCCCGACGGCACCCGGGAAACCTGCTCCTCGAACCACCGCAGGACCGACCCCGACACCGGCTCCACCACACCACCGCCGTCGGCCACCACCACCGACAGCTCACCCGCCGGCAAGCACACGACCCGGGCGTCCCCATCCGGATCCGCCACCATCGCCTCCAACACCACCCGATACATGGCGCCCAGGCGGCGCAGGGCGTCGTGGCCGACGTGCCGTTGGCTGGCTTGCAGGGTGAGGAAGCCGAGCCGGCTGAACACGCCCAGCGGGAACTCGGTGGGGCTGTCGTCGATGGACTCGGCGTAGTCGATGTCGTCGGCGTCGATCTGGTGGAAGTCGTGGAAGCTGAACCGCACGTCGAGCATGCGGGCGTCCTCGCCGACCTCCCGCTGCAGGGTGGACAGCGGATAGCGCCGGTGCGGCCACAGCTCCACCTCGGCGGCGAAGGTCCGCTGGATCAGCTCCTCCCAGGTGGCGGCCGGCCCGTCGTAGCCGACCGGCACGGTGTTGAGGTGCATGCCGTACACCCGGTCGGCGCCGGCCGCCTCGGGCCGGATGTTGCAGACCAGACCGGTGTAGAACCGCTCCGCGCCGGTGAGCTGGCTCATCACCTTCAGGTGCGCGGCCAGCATGGTCGACTTGAACGGCACGCCGAGGCGCCGGGCCAGGTCGCGCAGCGAGGATTCGAGGTCCTGCACCGGCACCCAGTGCTCGTGCTTGGCACCCTCCGGCGCCTCGGGGTCACCCCAGCCGGTGGGCAGGTCGTGACGGGCCCGACCGGCCAGGACACCACGCCAGTACGCCCGGTCGGCGTCGCCGGTGACCGACCGCCGTTCGGCCGCGACGGCGTCGGCGAACCGCACCGACGGGACCGGCTGCGGCGACAGCGGCTCTCCGGCACGGATCTGCTGGTACGCGCGGACCAACTCCATGATCAGCGAGTGGTAGCTCCATCCGTCCAGGATCGGGTGGCACTCGGTGATGGTGAGCCACCAACTGCCGTCCGGGCAGGTACGGGCGTGCAGCCGCAGCAGCGACGGGCGATCGAGGTCGAACAGTTGGGCCCGCTCGACAGCGATGTGCTCACGCAGTTCCCGGTCCAGCTCAGCCCGCTCGGTGGTGACCGTGTGGTCGTGCGTGACGGTCAGCTCGGCGGTGGCGTGCACCAGCTGCATCGGCACCGAATAGCTGGTCAGGTCGAACGAGGTACGCAGCACCTCGTGGCGGCGCACCAGCAGTGCCGCGGCGGCGCGCAGCGCGTCCAGGGAGAACTCCCCTTCGCCACGGACCCGGTAGCTGGTCACGTTGTGGTACGGGTTCTGCTCGGTGTCGGACAGCAGCTCGACCAGCATGCCGAGCTGTCCCTGGGTGCACGGGTAGGCGTCCACCAGGCCGGCGGGCAGCGCGGCGCGGTCCTCCTCGCCGACCAGCTCGAACGGGTCGACCGCCGGCTCCGGCTCGGCGGCCGGCCGCGCGGTGAGCAGTTCGGCCAGCTCGGCGACGGTACGCCGCTCGAAGATGTCCCGGACCTCGACGTCGAAGTGCGCCTCACGCAACGCGCCGGCCAGTGCCACCGCACGGATGGAGTCGCCGCCGAGGTCGAAGAAGCCGTCCTGCACACCGACCCGGTCCAGCCCGAGTGTGGCGGTCCAGATGTCGGCGAGCTGCTGCTCCACGGTCGTGCGCGGGGCCACGTAGGGGCGGTCGACGGCGGCCACCGAACGGCCCGGGGCGGGCAGCGCGGCATGGTCGAGCTTGCCGTTGACGGTCAGCGGGATCCGGGGCAGCGGCATGAACGCCGCCGGGACCATGTAGTCCGGGAGCGTCCGGCCGAGCGCCGCGCGCAGCTGCGACGGGCGCAGCAGCGTCGAGGTGTCGTCGGCCACCAGGTAGGCGGTCAGCCGCTGGTCGCCCGGGTTGTCCTCGCGCAGCACCACCACCGCGTGCCGGACACCGGGCAGGACGGTCAGGGCCGCCTCGATCTCGCCCAGCTCCACCCGGTAGCCGCGGATCTTGACCTGGTGGTCGATGCGTCCGACGAACTCCAGCCGTCCGTCGGCGTGCCGGCGGGCGAGGTCGCCGCTGCGGTAGAGCCGCGAACCCGCCGGCCCCCACGGGTCCGGCACGAACCGCTGCGCGGTGAGTTCGGCGCGACCGAGGTAGCCGCGGGCGACGCCCGGGCCACCCACGTGGATCTCACCCGGTACGCCGATCGGCACCGGTCGACCGTCGGCGTCGAGCAGGTGGACGGTGAGGTCCGACAGCGGTACGCCGATCAGGCTGGCCGTACCGCCCACCTCGTCGGCGGTGACCCGGTGGTACGTGGTGTGCACGGTGGTCTCGGTGATCCCGTACATGTTGATCAGGTGCGGTGCGTCCACGCCACGGCTGGCCACCCACGGTGCCAGCTCGGCGAAGTCCAGTTTCTCGCCGCCGAAGGTCACCACCCGCAGGGCGAGCCGGTCGACCCGGGGGTCGCCCTCGGCCGCCAGCCGGACCAGCGCGCGGAACGCCGTGGGCGTCTGGCAGAGCACCGTGACCCGGTGCGCGATCAGCTCGTCGAGCAGCTCCTGCGGGGATCGGGCCAGCGCCCGGGGCACCACGAGCAGCCGACCGCCGTGCAGCAGGCAGCCCCAGATCTCCCAGACGGAGAAGTCGAAGGCGTACGAGTGCAGTAGCGTCCACACGTCGTCCGGGCCGAACCGGTAGTCGGCGGCGGTGACGGTCAGCAGCCGCAGCACCTGCCGGTGGGCCACCGCGACACCCTTGGGGCGGCCGGTGGAGCCCGAGGTGTAGATGACGTAGCAGAGGTTGTCCACGTCCATGGGCACGGCCGGGTCGGCGGCCGACTGGGTGGCCAGCTCGGCGACGAGGGACGGGTCGTCCAGCAGCACAACTGTCCCACCGAAGTCGGCGAACCGGTCGCGGTGGGCGGTCGTGGTCAGCACGATCTCCGCCCCGGCGTCGTTGATCATGAAGTCGAGGCGCTCGTCCGGCGAGGCCGGGTCGAGGGGCAGGTACGCCGCGCCGGACTTGAGCACGCCGAGCAGGGCCGGCACCAGTTCGGGGCCGTGGTCGAGATGCACACCGACCAGCCGCTCCGGGCCGGCACCGTGGCCGCGCAGCCAGTGGGCGAGCCGGTTGGCGTCGGCGTTCAGTTCGGCGTAGCTACGGGTGGTGTCGCCCGCCGTCACCGCCGCCGCGTCGGGGTGGGTGGCCGCCATCGCCTCGAAGACGCCGTGCACGGTGCCGGTGACCGGGTCCGCCGTGACCGGCCCCCGGGTCACCACTGCCAACTCGGCGGCACCGAGGATGGCCAGGTCGGACAGTCGGGCCATCGGGTCGGCCGTCACCTGCTCCAGGAGCCGCACCAGGTGGTCGGCGGCGCGCTCGACGGTGGCCGCGTCGAACAGGGCGGTGGCGTACTCGATCCGGCCGCGCAGCCCGCCGTCGGCGCCCTCCATCATGTGCAGCGTCAGGTCCACCTTGGACGTCCGCAGGGGCAGCTCGACCGGCTCCACGCGCAGGTCGCCGGGCCAGTTGGTGGAGGGCGGCTCGCTCTGGAGGGTGAACGCGACCTGGTAGAGCGGGGTACGGGACAGATCCCGTTCCGGCTCCAGCTCGTCGGCCAGCAGCGCGAACGGGGCGTCGGTGTGGTCGAACGCGCCCAGCACGGTGTCCCGGGTCTGCGCCAGCAGGGCGGCGAACGAGGGGTCGCCGCTCCACCGTGCCCGCAGCACCAGGTTGTCGATGCCGTACCCGACGAGGTTGTGCAGCTCCGCGCGGCTGCGCGCGGACGACACCGTGCCCACGGCGAGGTCGGTCCGGCCGGTGTAGCGCGACAGCAGCACCTGGAAGGCGCTGAGCAGGGTGACGAAGACGGTGGTGCCGGCGTCGCGGGCGACGCCGCGCAGCGCGGCGGAGAGATTGGCGCTCAGGGTGAAGGGCACCGACGAGCCGCGCCAGTCGCGGTTCTTCGGACGGGTCCGGTCGGCCGGCAGCTCCACCGGCGTCAGCCCGGCGAGCTGGTCGCGCCAGTAGTCGAGCGACCGGGCCACCGACTCGGCGCGCGGCCGGCCGCGCTGCCAGGCGGCGAAGTCGGCGTACTGCACGGCGGGTGCCGGCAACCAGGGCTCGACGCCGGCCCGCAGGGCGGCGTACAGCTCGGCCAGCTCACCGGTGAGCACCGCGACGGAGGGCGCGTCGCAGGCGATGTGGTGCAGCGCCAGGGCGAGGACGTGCTCGTCGGTGTCGAGCCGGACCAGCACGGCCCGCACCGGCCAGTCCCGGGCCAGGTCGAACCCGGTCAGCGCGGCGTCGGCGAGCACCGCGTCGAGCGCCGCCTCCCGCTCGGTGCCGGGCCGGTCGGTCAGGTCCACCACCGGCAGGTCGCGGTGCGCCGGCGGGTCGATCACCTGGACCGGAGCGCTGCCGGCGAGGGCGTAGCGGGTGCGGAGGATCTCGTGCCGGGCGACCAGAGCGTCGAGGGCGCGGCCCAGCGCGTCGGCGTCCAGTTGTCCGCGCAGCCGCAGCGCGCAGGAGACCAGGAACTCGGCGCTGGTGGGGTCCATCCGGTTGAGGAACCACATCTGCTGCTGGCCGTACGACAGCGGCAGCTCCCCGGACCGGTCGACGGTCGGGATCCGGTCCCGGCGGCCGGTACGACGGCCGGCCAGGCGACGCTGGACGAGTTCTTCACGCAGGTTCGGCTCGTTGGCGATGCTGGTCATGCCGGGGACTCCTCGGATCGCGAAAGGTCGTGGGTGAGGTCGGCGGCGTCCAGCGCGTCGACCTCCGCCCGGATCAGGTCTTCGATGGCGATCGCCTGGGCGCGCACCGTCGGGTGCTCGAACACCAGCCGGATCGGCAGGTCGAGGTCGAACTCCTCCTGCAACCCGGCGATCAGCCGGGCGGCGAGCACCGAGTGACCACCCAGGAGGAAGAAGTCGGTGGTCGCGCCGATCCGCGCGTCCAGCAGCTCCGCCCAGTTCTCGGCGACGCGCTTCTCGACCACGGTCTGCGGTGCGACGAACTCGGTGGGGTCGGCGGTGCCGTCGGCGAGCGCGGCGTCGAGCCGGCCGCGCAGGGCGTCCCGGTCCACCTTGCCGTTGGCGTTGAGGGGGATCCGCTCCACCGGTACGAACAGGCTCGGCACCATGAAGTCGGGCAACTGCCGGGCGCAGTACGCGGCCAGGTCGGTGGCCTCGCCGAGGTAGAAGGCGACCAGGCGGTCCTGGTGGGCGAGGACCACGCAGTCGCGTACCTGGGGATGTTGGGCGACGACGGCGCTGATCTCGCCGGGTTCGATTCGGTAGCCGCGGACCTTGACCTGGTCGTCCACCCGACCGACGAAGGCCATCGTGCCGTCGGGTCGCCAGTGCCCCCGGTCGCCGCTGCGGTAGAGGCGGGCACCCGGTGGGCCGAAGGGGTCGGGCACGAAGCGCTCGGCGGTCAGCCCGGGCCGCCCGAGATAGCCGGTGGCCAGGCACGCGCCACCGATGTACAGCTCGCCGACGGCGCCCACCGGCAGCAGCCGCATCGCGTCGTCCAGGATCCGCACCACGGTGTTCGCCATCGGCCGGCCGATCGACACGATCTCGCTGGTCTGTGGTGCGACCACCGGGTACGCCGACATGATCACGGTGGTCTCGGTCGGACCATAGGAGTTGATCAAGCCGCCGGGACCGAGCAGGTCGAGCCACTGGTTCGCCACCGACCGGCGCAGCACCCCGCCGGCCACCCAGAGCTGACCGGCCAGCCGCTGCGCCTGCGCGGCGTCGACCTGCGCGGCCAGCAGCTCCAGGTGCGGGGGCGTCATGATGAAGCGGTCGTACGGGCCGGCCGCCAGCAGCAGCGCGCCGAGCTGGGTGAGGTCGAACTCCTGCGGCAGCAGGGTCACCGGCTGCCCGGCCACCAGCGGCCCCCAGAGGTTGGAGATCGACAGGTCGAAGGCGATGGTGGAGAAGAGCGGGGCCCCGCCACCGGCCGGGCGGCGTCCCCGGTCGCCGAGCGCCTCGGTCTCCGTGGCGCAGGCCAGGAAGTTCGTCACCGCCGCGTGGGAGAGCAGCACCCCCTTGGGGCGGCCGGTCGATCCGGAGGTGAACAGCACGTACGCCGTCTGCGCCGGGTCGAGGTCGCGAGTCGGCGCGGTAGGCGGCTCGGCACTGACCATCAACCGGTGGGTGTCCACCTGGAGGGTGGGCACACCGAACCGGTCGGCGTACCGCGAGTCGGTGATGGCGAGGCCGACGCCAGCGGTGTCGAGCAGGTAGCCGATCCGGTCGGCCGGATACGAGGGGTCCAGCGGAAGGCAGGCGGCACCCGCCTTCCAGCAGCCGAGAATCGCGGCGACCAGGTCGGGTCCCCGCCCCAGCAGTACGGCGATGGTCGTGCCCGGCGCGACGTCGGACCGACGCAGGTGGTTGGCGAAGCGGTTGGCCCGGTCGTCCAACTCGGCGTAGCTGGTGCGCGCGTCGCCGTGGCGCAACGCCACGGCGTGCGGTGTCGCCGCGCGGCGTGCCTCGAACAGGTCGACCACGGTGGTGGCCGGCCGGGCCACCGTCGGCCCGTTCCACTCGTGCAGCAGCCGGTGCCGCTCCTCGGCCGAGAACAGGTCGAGCTGGTCCAGGCGGGCGTCCGGCTCGTCGGCGGCGGCGCGGAGCAGCCGGACGAAGTGGTCGGCCAGTCGTCGCACGGTGGCGTCGTCGAACAGCGCGGTGGCGTACTCCACGGCTCCGGCGAGCGAGCCGTCCGGCTGCGGCCACAGGTGCACGGTCAGGTCGGTCTTGGCCACTGTGGACGCCTGCCGCAGCGCGTCGATCGTGAGCGGATCGTCGGCCACCCGGCCGGTGATCCCGCCCTCCTGGTAGTTCAGCGCCACCTGGTAGAGGGGGGTGCGGGAGAGGTCCCGCTCACCGACCAGGTCGTACACCACCCGGTCGAAGGGCAGGTCCTGGTGGGCCAGGGCCGCGGCGGTCCGGTCGCGGACCTCCCGGACCGCCTGGGTGAAGCCGGACGCCGGGTCCAGCGTGCAGCGCAGCACCACCGGATTGAGGAAGATCCCGGCGATCTGGTCCAGCTCGGCGGGCCGGTGCCCCGAGGTGGGCGTGCCGATCGGCACGTCCCACTGCCCGGTGTAGCGAGCGAGAACCGTGGCGAAGCCGGTGAGCAGCGCGATGAACGGGCTGGCCGCGCAGCGCCGACCCAGCTCGGTCAGTGCGCCGGCGACCTCCGCCTCGACGGTGAAGCCGAGCATCCGGCCCTGCGCGTCCCGCCGGGCCGGGCGCGGACGGTCCAGCGGCAGCTCCAGCTGGGGCATCCCGGCCAGCGTCTCCCGCCAGTACGCCAACTCCCGCTCGACGACCTCGTCGGTGAGGTGCCGCTGCTGCCAGACCGCGTAGTCGGCGTACTGCACCCGCAGCTCCGCCAGGTCGGCCGGCCGTCCCCGCGCGGCGGCGTCGCACAGCTCCCGTAGATCCCGTTCGAGGACGTCGGCGGTGCCGGCGTCGGACGCGATGTGGTGCACGGCCAGCACCAGCAGGTGATCACGGCCGGCGGCGATGGCCAGCCCGGCCCGCCACAGCGGCCCGGTGTGCAGGTCGAAGCCCCGGCCGAGTTGTGCGGTGATCAGTTCGGCCAGCCCGCCGTCGCTGACGTCGCGCACCTCCAGGTCGACCTCTCCCGGCGACACGACCTGCTGCCGGGCCACCCCGTCGACGACCAGGTAGCGGGTGCGCAACGGCTCGTGCCGTACCTCGAGCGCGTGCAGGGCCGCCCGGACGTGGTCGGGGTGGATGGCGGCGGGCAGCCGTACGTGCACGGGGACGACCCACTCCTTGCTGCCCGGGTCGAGCTGGTCGAGCATCCAGAGGCGGTGCTGGGCTGCGGAGAGCGGCAGGGGTCGGTCGCGTCCCACCGGCAGCACCGGCGGAGCCGCCGGGGTGGCCGCCTCCACCAGCCGGGCCTGCGCCGCCACGGTGGTGTGGGTGAGCAGGTCGCGCAGCGCCACCGCGCCGCCCGCCCCGCTGAGCCGGCTCTCCAGCAGCAGCGTCACCAGTGATGAGCCGCCGAGCTGGTAGAAGTCGTCGTCGACGCCGACCTGGTCGACGCCGAGCAGGTCCCGCCAGATGGCCGCGACCGTCTGTTCGGCGGCGGTCCGCGGTGGCCGCAGCGCCGGCCGGTCGAGAGGGTCGATCGCCGGCAGGGCGGACCGGTCGATCTTGCCGCTGGCGGTGAGCGGGAACTCCGCCACCGGCTGGAACACGGCCGGCACCAGCGCCTCGGGCAGCCGGCCGACGCAGAACGCGCGCAGGGCCGCCGGGTCGAGTGACCGCCGACCGGCGACGTACGCGGCGAGCTGCCGGCGACCGGCCGGGTCGATGTGCCCCACCACCACCGCCGACTGGACGTCCGGGTGCGCGGCGAGCACCGCCTCCACCTCGGCCGGTTCGATCCGTACCCCGTTGACCTTGAGTTGGTGATCGGTCCGACCGACGAACTCCAGGCTCCGGTCGGCGCGCCACCGGACCTGGTCGCCGGTGCGGTAGAGGCGCTCGCCGGGCGGCCCGTACTCGTCGGGCACGAACCGTTCGGCGGTCAGGTCCGGCCGGTGCAGATAGCCCCGGCCCAGGTTGGCCCCACCGACATAGAGCTCGCCGACCACACCCACCGGCACCGGCCGACGGTCGGCGTCGAGCACCTGGACGCGGACGCCGGGCAGCGGGCGTCCGATCGGCACCGGCCCGGCCGGCTGGGACGGGTCCACCGGGTGGGCGGTCACGTCGATGGCGCACTCGGTGGGGCCGTAGGTGTTCCACACCCGCACGTCGGGCGTGACCGTCAGCCGTCGGCACAGGTCTGCGTGCAACGGCTCGCCCGCCGAGAAGATGAGCCGCAGGCTGGTGCAGTCGACCCAACCGGGCTGGTCGACCAGCCGACCGAACACCGACGGCACTCCCTGTAGGACGGTGATCCGGTGCCGGACGACCGCCGCGACGAGTGCGGCGGGATCCCGGTGTGCCCCTTCCGGCGCGAGCACCACGGTGCCGCCACTGGCAAGCGGGGCGAAGAACTCCCAGCCCGCCGCGTCGAAACTGACCGAGGTCTTCTGCAACACCCGGTCGCCCGGGCCCAGGCCGTGCTCCCGGATCGTCCAGGTCACCCGGTTGCCGATGCCGCGATGGGTGATCAGCACTCCCTTGGGTTCGCCGGTGGACCCGGAGGTGTAGATGGCGTACGCCAGCGAGTCCGGGTCGGGTGACGGCACCGCGGCGGTGTCCGGGCAGGCCGCGATCCGCGCCCGGTCGGTGTCCAGGCAGACCACGCGACCGGGCGTCGCCTCGTCGCGCAGCGCGTCACGGGTGAGCAGCACCGCCGCCCCGCTGCCGGCGAGGAGACGCCGCCGCCGCTCGGCGGGGTGGGTCGGGTCCAGCGGCAGGTACGCGGCACCGGCGCGCCACACTCCCAGCAACGCGACCACGAGGTCGACGCCGCGGTCCAGGTTGACCGCGACAAGCGATTCCGGGCCGACGCCCAGCTCGGCCAGGTACCGACCGAGTTGGTTGGCCCGCCGGTCCAGTCCGGCGTAGTCCAACCGCTCGGACTCGCCGCTCACCGCGATGGCGGTGGGGGTCAGCGCGGCCTGCCGGGCGATCAGCTCGGACAGGGTGCCCGCCCCCTGGGTGGCGGCTGCGGCTGCGGGCGCCGCTGGCGGAACGATGCTCATGGTGCTCCTCCGGGGGACCGGGCGCGGGCGTGGGATCGGATCAGTTGGTCAGGCCGTGGCCTGGGACTCCATGCGCTGGCGCAGGCTCAGCGGCCGCATGTCGGTCCAGATCTCGTCGATCCGGGCCAGGCATTCGTCGCGGCTGCCCTCGGTACCCTCGGCACGCCAACCGGCGGGCAGGTCCCGGTCGGTCCACCAGACCGAGTACTGCTCCTCGTCGTTGAGCACCACGCGGTAGCTGCGGTTGTCGGTCATTGCCACTCCTTCAGAGAGATCCGGCGAACGCCCCGGTGGCGTCCCCCACGGGTAGGAAGTCGTCGACGCGTACGCCCAGGTGCCGCCGGTCGGCGGTGGCGCGGACGTGCTCGGCGAGCACGAGGTCCAGCACGCCCAGGCCGAACGGGGACACCACCACCGGCACGTCGTCGACGGGCAGTCGCACCTCGCCGCCGGCCAGCGAGCCGATGGTGGCGTGAATGAAGTCCCGACCGCCGGTGAGCTGCTCGGCCAACTGCAACGAGGTGCCCTCACGGCAGGCGTGATCGGCGTCGTCGACCACGTTGCGCGCGGTCAGCAGCCCTTCGGGGCGCAGATCGCGCAGGGACAGGTGCAGCACCACCGCGCCGGGCCGGCAGGCGGCCAGGTCGAGGTGGGGCTCGGTGGCGGTGGTGGCGATCGAGACCAGCCGGTGCGCGGCCAACGCCTCTTCGGCGGTCCCGGCGAGTGTGGTCGGCGTACCCGGCAGCAGGGTCCGGGCGGCCTCGGCGAAGGCCTCGGCCCGGTTCGGGTCGGTGTCGAACAGCGTCAGCGCCGGTGGCGGGGCGACGGTGCCCGCCACGAACCGGAGCACCTGCTGGTTGATCAGCCCGCAGCCGATCAGGGCCAGGCCGTCCGGGCGGCGGCGCGCGGTGAGCAGGCCGGCCGCGAGCGCCGCGCTCGCCGCGGTACGCCGGGCCGAGATGACCGAGCCCTCGACCAGGGCCACCGGGTGGCCGGTACGCATCGAGTTCAGCAGGACCGCCGCGCTGGCCCGCTCCAGCCCGACGGCCAGGTTGCCGGGGAAGGAGGAGATCCACTTGATCCCGCTCACCGGCGGGTCGGCGCCGAGGTAGGCGGGCAGGCCGATGATGCGGTCGCGGGGCCGCTGCGGGAAGCGCAGGAAGACCGAGTGCGGCAGGCTCGTATGGCCCTGCTCGTGCAGCAGGTACGCGTGCCGGACCAGATCCACCACCCGGGCGTCGTCGCCGTCGAGGATGTCCCGCACAACAGCCCGACCGATGATCAGCACGTGGCGTCCTTCCACAGGTGGGTGATCTCACCGAAGTGCCGGGACACCCACTGATCCGAATAGATCGTGTCGAGGTAGCGGTCACCGTTGTCGGGCAGGATCAGCACGGCGGTGGCACCCGCCGGGATGTCCGCCATCCGCTGGCGCAGCGCGGCCACGGTGGCGCCGGAGGACCCGCCGGCGAGGATGGCCTCCCGGTGCAGCAGCAACCGGCAACCGACCACGCAGTCCAGGTCGGAGACGTGCATGATCTCGTCCGGTGCGGCGTCGGCGGCCAGGGGCGGCACCACCGAGGCGCCGTGCCCGGGGATCAACCGGGTCGCCGGCTCGCCGCCGAAGATGGCGCTGCCCACCGCGTCCACCGCCACCACCCGCGTGGACAGCCCGTGGTCGCGCAGGTAGCCGACGCAGCCGACAAGCGTCCCGCAGGTGCCGGTGGAACAGAACAGGTAGTCGATCCGCCCGTCGAGCGCGGTCACGATCTCCGCCATCGTCTGCCGCTGCGCGGCGGCGTTGAGCGGGTTGGCGTACTGGTCCGGGCGGTAGGCGTGCGGGACCTGCTCGCACAACTCGCGGACGCGGCGTTGCCGGGCCGGCAGGTACTCGCCGGTCACCGGGTCAGGGTGCTCGACCATCTCGATCTCCGCGTGGTACGCGGTCAGGATCGCGAGGTTCTGCCGGGTGGTCTTCGGGTCGACCACGCAGATGAACCGGATCGCGTAGTACGCGCAGACCTGGGCCAGCCCGATGGCCAGGTTGCCCGAGCTGGACTCGACGACCACCGATCGGCCGGGCACCAGCTCCCCGGAGTCGACCTTGGCGCGCAGCATGCTCAGCGCGGTGCGGTCCTTGATGCTGCCGCCGGGATTGAAGCGTTCGAGCTTCACGAATAGCCGGGAGGGGAACTCCGGAAACAACCGGACCAGCTGTACCAGCGGTGTGTTCCCGACCGTCGAGAGGATGCCCTCGCGCACCGTTCCTCCCTCCACGAGTGATCTACCAACGCCACGACGTTGTCAACCGGCGCTATACCGGCCCTATACCGGTGCTCGGGCGGTCAGCGCCGGGCCTGGACCCGGCCGGCGACGGGGGTCGCGCCGGCCGGATCCGGCCCGTACGGCGGGCACACCGTCCCGGTGGCACCAGAGGCGCCACGGGGGCCACGCCGCACCGGTCTATGAGGTGCCGAGCGCCAGCAGAGCGCGCAGCTCCGCCTGGTCGACCATCGGCGCCAGGGACACCACCGCCTCCGGCGTCGTGCAGGCCACCCGCAGCATCTGGAGGAAGTGCCCGGCCAGCCGCCGCACTGTCGCCTCGTCGAACAGGTCGGTGTCGTAGCCGAACTCCGCCTGGAGCCGGCCGTCCTGATACTGGGTGAGGGTCACCGACAGGTCGAACTGCCCCTCGTCGTACGGGATGTCCAGCAGCCGGATCTGGTGCCCGGCGAACGCGTGCCGCTGGCTGGTGTAGTTGTCGCCGTGCTGGTGAGCCAGCAGGGTGACGGTCACCCGCACCGGCGGCGCCTGGTTACGCCGACCCGATCTGAGCAGCGGGAACGGGTAGGCGGCGTGGGCCACGGCGTCGGTCAACTGTCGGCCGGCCGCGGTGATCGCCGTGGCGAACGTGGTGCCCGCGTCGAACGACCCCCGCAACGCGATCGTGTTGATCAACATGCCGACCACGCCGCGCAGCGCCCGTCCCCGCCGAAGCGACGCCGGACAACCGACGGTGAACTCCCCCAGACCGGTGTAGCGGTACATCGTCGCCTGGAACGCGGCGAGAACGACGGCGTACGGCGTCACCCCGGCCGCCGCCGCGGTCTCCCGCAGCCGGGCGGCGAGGTCGTCCGGGAGTTCCTGGCTGAACGCGCCGCCGCGAAACGAACGCACCGGCGGACGGGGCCGGTCGGTCGGCAGGGTGGCCGCCGTGGCACCGTCGCAGACCCGATCCCAGTACGCGCGCAGCCGCTCGCCGCGCTCGCCGGCCAGCGCCGCCCGCTCCCGGGACAGAAAGTCGTCGTAGCTGCCGGAGACCTGCGGCAACTCCACCGGCCGCCCCGCCTGCAACGCCCCGTACGCGGCGTCCAACTCCTGCCAGACGATCCGCTGCGAGTGGAAGTCGGTGGCGATGTGGTGAATGACGACCACCAGCACGCAGTCGGTACGCCGCCGCAGCAGCGCCATCCGCATCGGACCGTCCCGCTCGAGCCGGAGCGGCCGGTCGCCGAACTCCTGGCAGCGGCGCAACAGCCCATCGTCGTCCAGGTCGGGAACATCGTGGACCTCGACCTCGCACCCGAGGTCGGGATCGACGACCCGCACCGGCCCCTGATCGGTCTGCACGAACCGGGACCGGAGCAGGTCGTGGCGCGATCGCACCGCCGCCACCGCCCGGCGTACCAGGTCGGGGTCGAGCGCAGGTTCGACGTGCAGCCCGTGCACCACGTTGCTGGCCGGGCTGTCCGGGGCCAGCCGGTGGACCAGCCACAGCGCCCGCTGCCCGACCGACAACTCCCGGACGTCCTCGGTCACACCGCAGACCGTGCGGAGAGGACGAAGTCGGTGAGGTCCTGGACCTTGGCGAAGCTGCCGACCTTCTCGTCCGGCACCTCGAAGTCGAAGTGGTTCTCCACGGCGGCGAGCAGGTCGACGAGCTTGAGGCTGTCCAGCCCGAGGTCGACGAAGGTGTCGCCGGCGTTGATCTCCCGGTCGACGTCGTCGGTCATCAGCTTGCGGGTGAGCGCAACAACGTCGAGGGACACCTGGTTAACGGTCGTCGTCATGGTGCTTGTCCTTTCGTAGGAAGAGGTCGTGATCGAAAGTGGTCAGGGCATCCGGATGATCTGGCCGGCGTAGGCGAGTCCCGCCCCGAAACCCAGGAGCATCACGCGATCGCCGGGGGTGGTCCGACCGCTCTCGTACAGCCGGCTGAGCGCCAGCGGAACCGACGCGGCCGAGGTGTTGCCGGTGTCGACGATGTCCTTGGCGACCTTCTCGTCCGGGATCTGGAGGATCTCGGCCAACTGGTCGACGATGCGCAGGTTCGCCTGGTGCGGCACGAACCAGTCGATGTCCGACAGCTCGATGCCGGCGAAGGCGCACACCTTGCGGGCCACCCTCGGCACGTTCTTGG
Source organism: Micromonospora sp. NPDC047527 (assembly GCF_040643015.1). NCBI lineage: Bacteria > Bacillati > Actinomycetota > Actinomycetes > Micromonosporales > Micromonosporaceae > Micromonospora > Micromonospora sp. NPDC047527. The sequence goes on from NZ_JBEYTK010000013.1 coordinate 20,258, forward strand.
TAGACCAGCGGTAGACCAGGGGGCCGTCCATCTTGGCGAACTCGCGGCCGTTGGCGTCCCACTTGGTGCCGAGGATGTCGGACCGCGAGCCGTCGCTGCCCCACACGGTCGGGCTGATCCCGTCGACCTCCGCGGGAGAGACCACCGCGGCACCCGCGCCGTCACCGAAGATGACGTACGTCGCCGGGTCCTCCGGGTCGATGAAGCGGCTCAGTTGTTCCGCCCCGACGACCAGCACGTTGCGGGCGCCGCCCATGCGGATCTCGTTGGCCGCGATTCCGATCGAGTAGGCGAAGCCGGCGCAGGCGGCGTTCAGGTCGAACGCCCCGGTGGCGGTGATGCCGATCCGGCTGGCCACCTCGGGCGCCCCGCCCGGAATGCGGTCCTTCTTCGTCGCCGAGGCGAGGATGACCAGGTCCACCTCGGACGGGTCGACGTTGGCCATGGCCAGCGCCTTGCCGCCGGCCTCGGCGGCCATCATCACCACGGATTCCTCCGGCCCGGACCGGTAGCGCGATCGGATGCCGGTCCGCTCCTCGATCCACTCCGGAGTCACGCCGGCTTCCTCGGAGATCTCCTCGTTGGTGATCAGTCTGCTCGGCCGGTACGCCCCGAGCCCGGTGATTGCCGCACCTGTCATCTGTGCCATCGCCTCCTCCGCGCCACGCCTGGTCGGCGTCCTGGTGGCACCGTCCGGAGGCAGTGTTCGGCGGGGCTCTCATAACTTCTCTACATCGCACCCGGTATGGAGAAGAGATAGTCCGGCCACGGACCGTACGGCGGAAGTGTGTCGCCGCAGGCGGGCATGCCGATTTCCGAGGGAGCGCGCATGAAGGAATTCCGAGGCAAGGTCGCGGTCGTCACCGGTGCCGGTTCGGGCATCGGGCGGGCGTTGGCGGTCGAGCTGGCCGCGCAGGGCGCCCGTCTCGCCCTCTCCGACGCGGCGGAGGAGGGCCTGGCACGGACCGCCGCGATCTGCGCCGAACGGGGAGCCGAGGTCCGCACCTACCGACTCGACGTCACCGACAGGTCGGCCGTGCAGGCCCACGCCAAGGAGGTACGCGCCGACTTCGGCGGTGCCGACCTGGTGATCAACAACGCCGGGGTGACCCTGCTGGCCTCGATCACCGAGGCCAGGTGGGAAGACATGCGGTGGGTGCTGGACGTCGACTTCTGGGGCGTGGTGCACGGCACCCAGGCGTTCCTGCCGCTGCTCGTCGCCTCCCGGGGCCACCTGGTGAACATCTCCAGCATGTACGGGTTGACCGCGGCGCCGGCGCAGAGCGCGTACAACGCGGCCAAGTTCGCCGTGCGGGGTTTCACCGAGGCGGTGTTGCAGGAGATGCGGGTCGGCGACGTGCCGGTGCGGGTCAGCTGCGTCTACCCGGGCACGGTACGCACCGAGATCTTCAGCAACGCCCGGGCCTCGAAGGGGCTCGGCTATGGCGGGGTCCGGGAGCGCTACGCCCGGGAGGCGACGACCTCGGCCGATCAGGCCGCCCGGATCATCCTGCACGGGGTCCGGCGCAACCGAGTGAAGATCATCGTTGGGGCGGACGCCCGCCGGGTCGACCTGCTCACCAGGTTGCTCGGCACGGCCTATCTGCGGATCACCGCGCACCGCGCCCGGACGCAGGCGAGCCAGGTCCGCCTGGAGGCCATGCGGGCCCGGCTCGCGGCACAGCGGGTCAGAACGTCAGACCACCGTCAACCGTGACGACCTGCCCGGTCAGGTAGGAGGCCCGCTCCGACAGCAGGAACGTCACCACCGGGGCGACCTCCTCCGCCTGGCCGAGCCGGCCGAGAGCGGTCCGCTGCTGGACGCCCACGGCCAGCCCGGCAGGCAGGTCGTTCAGCATGTCCGTCTCGATGAAGCCCGGCGCCACGGTGTTGACCCGGATCCCGTACGGGCCGACCTCCTTCGCCAGCGCCTTGGTGAAGCCGATGATGCCGGCCTTCGAGGCCGAGTAGTTCGTCTGGCCCGGGCTGCCGGTCATGCCGGCCACCGAGGAGACCGTGACGATGGCGCCACCACGACGCCGCATCATCCGGCGGATCGCCGCCCGGCACACGTTGTAGACACCCCCGAGGTTGACGTCGATCACCGACTGCCAGTCCTCGTCGGCCATCATCGCCACCGGCCGGTCGCGGATGATCCCGGCTACGGTCACCAGGGCCGCGATCTCGCCCAGGTCCCGCTCCACCCCGGTGACGAAGTCGCGCACCTGCGCGGAATCGGCGACGTCCACCTGCCGGGCCAGCACCTGGGCACCGGTCTCCAGCACCTCCGCGGAGACCTTGTCGGCGGCCTCCCGGTTGCTCTGATAGCAGAAGGCCACGTCGTACCCGTCTGCGGCGAGCTGCCGGACCACGGCCCGGCCGATCCCTCGGGATCCGCCACTGACCAGGGCGACGGGTCGTCGGGTTTCACTCATGTCGACTCCTTGACGTCGGAGACCCCGGCCAGGACGGCGGGGCGAAGCGCGGCCGCCGGGCGCACCGCGCCGACCAGACGACCGACCTGCATGACCACCTCGGCGCCGACCACGCTCTCGCCCCGGACGAAGCCCGTGTCGGCGATCAGTCGGATCAGCTCGACCCGGTGCTCGACCGTCTCACCCGGCAGGACCGGCCGGCCGAAACGGATTCCCTCGAAGGCGCCCGCGATCGGCACCCCGTCGGTCAGCACGTCGGGCATCGGTCGGTCGTGCCTGATCAGGACCAGCGCGGCCTGGCCCCACGACTCCAACAGCAGCACGGCAGGCAGCGGCCGGGGCCCGGTCACCGTGTAACTGCCCACCAGCCGGCGCCGGGGTACCAGTTCGCTGACCCGGTCGACCAGGAGCATCGGTGGGCGGTGTGGGATGAGCCGTCGAATGTCGTCGCGGTCGAGCATCAGCCGTTCCCTTCCTGATAGCGCAACACCACCTCGGCGGCCGGCACACCGGACACGGCGACCGCGCCCCGGCGTAGCCCGCCGTCACACCGGATGGTGATGACCAGTTCGTCGTCGAGATCGATCGTTCGGAGGAACCGGCAGGACACCAGCTCGGCGAGAATCGCCGACGGCGTCGCCGCGAGGACGGCGCGGTGCACGTACTCGACGATGTAGACGCCGGGCAACAGGGGGAAGCCGGGATAGTGCCCGACGAAGACCGGGTCGTCCCGGTCGGGCCGGACCCGGGCGACGATCTCGTCCCCGCTGGCGTGGTCGAGATCGATCCGCGCGCTGGTCGCGCACTCGGGCGGGATCAGGATGGTCACTGGCTGACCGTGCCGGCACCGGCTATATCTTCTCCATACGCTGGCCGCCGGGCGCACGGCGGAGATGCCGGCGCGGTCAGGCGGACATCGCCGACCGGGCGGTCACCACGCGGTGGTCCACCGGGTCGGCCTTCTCCCGCGCGAAGACCCGCACCAGGTCGTGGAAGCGGTGTCGCTGCCGCCGCCCGCCGTCCGAGCCCGCGATCTCCAGCAGTCGGGCGTCGACCAGGCCCTCGGCGACCTCCTCCCCCACCCGGGGCGTCACGCCGAGCACCCGGGCGGCGGCCCCGATCGGGAAGTCAGCCGTGTCCAGCAGGGCCAGCCGGCGCAGCGCGACCTGGCTCTCGACCTCCAGCTCCTGGTAGCTGCCCTCGATCCGGGCCCGCACGTCCAGCGTCCCCAGCCGCAGTTCGTTGAGACGGAACCGTTCGTCGGCCAGCCGCTGCGCGAGGTAGCGCAATGACCAGTGCGGCCGGGCGATGAGACGCGCCGCAGCCACCCGGATGCCGATCGAGAGCCGCCCGCACAACTGCACGATCCGGTGTGCGGCACCGGGCTCGGCGGCCACCCTCCGCGAGCCGACGATCGTGGCGAACAGCTCCAGCGCCTGCTCCGGATCGAGGATGCCCACCTCGACGCGGGTGGCACCGGGCAACTCGGAGAGGCGGCCCCGACAGGTCAGGATCACCCGGCAGGATGGATCACCGGGCAGCAGCGGGCGGACCTGCGGATAGTTGGCCGAGTTGTCGAGCACCACCAGCACCCGGCGGCCGGCCAACTGGCTGCGGTAGAGGTACTCGCGTTCGTCGAGGCGCCTCGGAATGGCCTCCTCGGCATTGCCGAGGCTCCGGAGGAACCAGCCCAGCACGTCGCCCGGGTCGATGGCGTTGCCCCGGGTGCCGCCGAGGTCGGCGTAGAGCTGCCCGTCCGGGAACTCGCTGCGGCACAGGTGCGCGGCCCGCAGCGCCAGCGCCGTCTTGCCGACGCCGGCCATCCCGGTCAGCAGTGTGCGCTGCGGAGCGGACGGCGACGTCTCGGTGAGCAGCCCGGCCAGCTCCCGCAGTTCCTGCTCCCGGCCGCAGAAGTCCTGCGCTCCGGGCGGCAGCATCGCCGGTCGGACGTCGCGCCAGCCCGGTCCGGCCCGTGGTGCGACCGCGACGTCGGGCATCCTCGGGCCGGCCAGCACCCTCTGGTACGCCTCGGCCAGGGCGGAACCCGGATCGGCCCCCAACTCGTCGGCGAGCACCCGCCGGCCCTCGTGGTAGACGGCCAGCGCGTCGGCTTGGCGGTCACAGCGCAGCAGCGCCGTGATCAGGTGGCTGCGCAGTTGCTCGTGCAGCGGCTGCGCGGCGACCAGGTCGCTCAGCTCCACCACCAGCTCGGCCTGCCGGCCCAGCATCAGGTCGGCCGTGATCCGATCCTCCAGGACCGCCATCCGCACCTCGGTCATCCGGGGCGACTCCGCCTCGACGAGGTAGTCGGTGACGTTGGCGAGCGTCGCGCCGCTCCACAGCGCCAGCGCCTCGTGCAGTTCCCGCGCGGCCTCCTCGTACCGACCGGAGCGCAGCGCGGCCCGACCCAACCCGGCCAGCCGCTCGAACTCGTCGATGTCGAGCTGGCTGTCACCCGTCCGCAGCATGTACCCGGACCACTGCCGGACGATCTCCACCTCGTCGCCGAGATATTTACGCAGGCGGGAGACGTAGTTGTAGAGCTGGGCGGCGAACGTCGCGGGCGGGTTCTCGTCCCACAGCAGCTGGCAGAGCCGGGTGTCGGAGACGATTCGCCCTCGGGCGAGCAGCAGGACGGCCAGGACGGTTCGCTGCTTGGCGCCGTCCAACGGGACCTCACCGCCGTTGCGCCAGGCGCTCACCGGTCCCAGTACGCGAAACTCCACAGTCGCTCCGATCGGGTCAGCCCATCGAACAGTCGGAGAGTCGACCACCGTCATGCGCCGACGCATCTGTGCCGGGCACCCAAGTTCCGTCGCCCCCGCACCCGCGTCATGTCGCCACACCACCGACACCCGGCACCCGGTCGGGGCAGCCGGGCGGGCCCACCCGCCGTCGTGGATGACGAGACCGGAGGGTGCGCGGGCCACGGCGACCAGCCGGGACGACAAGAATTTGGGTGGATCCCACGCATGAGTTACCCGCCGTCGCTTGGCACGCTCTATTCGATGAACACCACGGACGCCGACGGCCCATCCAGCCTCGCTCCGGCCGAGTCGTACCGACTCAGCCGGAGCTGGTGGGCGCGTGGCCTGGCGCTGCACGAGCGGGTGGCCGCCAGCTGCGGCACCGACCCGGTGGACGCCGGGCGACTCGGGCACGCCCGGCAGCGGCTGGATCTGTGGCGGGCCGACCGCGGCCCGAATCTGGACGTCCGGCTGGGCGAGCTGGGCGTCGATGAGGACCGGTTGCTCGCGTGCATGGCCGAGGAGGACGGGCACCTCGCCACGCGGGTCGACCCGCCGTCCTGGGCGGTCCTGATCGAGTCCGCGGTGCGCGCCGCCGCGCCGCCTCCGTCGGTGCCGGTCCCATCGGACTGGAGGACGGCGTTCGCCCTGCCGTTGCGCCCGTTGGTCGACCAGGCGAGGATTCGCTTCCGCCGGGACGCCGGCCCGGTGACCGACGCCCACGTCGACCTGGGCGCGCTGGATGCCGCGTTGGGGGCCACCCTGGAACGGCAACTGGCCGCGTTGGCCGCCCGTACCTTCGTCGCGGAGCTGCACCGCCGCAGGACCGCCGGCCTGCTCCAAGGTGCCGACGGTCGCGCCCGATTCGTCGACTTCGTCGGCCAACTCGGCACCCCGGCGGGACTGGCCGCGCTGTTCACCGACCTTCCGGTCCTGGCCCGGCTGCTCGGGCAGGCCACCGCGCACGCCACCGACGCGATGCTGGAGCTGCTCGCCCGGTTCACCGCCGACCGGGACTGCCTGGTCGACGACCTCCTGGGCGGTGCCGACCCCGGTCCGCTGGTGGCAGTCGAGGACCGGCGGGGTGACCCGCACCGGGCCGGCCGGACCACCACCGTGATCCGGTTCGCCGACGGTCGGCGGCTGGTCTACAAGCCCCGAGACCTCAGCCACGACGCCCGACTGGCCGCCTTCGTCGGCTGGATGAACCGGGTGGTGCCCACCGTCGGCATGCGGACCGCCGCATGCCTGGTCCGCCCGGAGTACGGCTGGACCGAGTTCGTGATCGCGGCACCGCTGGCCGACCCGGGCGGCGCGGACCGCTTCTATCGACGTCAGGGCGCCCTGCTGGCGCTCGCCCACGCGCTGAACACCACCGATCTGCACTACGAGAACGTGATCGCCAGCGGCGAGGACCCGGTGGCCATCGACGTCGAGACGTTGTTCAGCCCCCGGTGGCGGCCCGCGACGGACAGCGGCGATCCCGCCGCCGACCTGCTCAGCGCCTCGGTGCACCGGACGGCGTTGCTGCCGCTGATCGTCGTCGGCGAGCAGGGCATCATGGACCTGTCCGGCAGCGGCGGCGACCAGGGCCGGCAGAGCCCGGTCAGTCAGATCGACTGGGCGGACCCGGGCACCGACCGGATGCGCCTGGTACGCCGCGCGTCCACCTTCGACGGTGCCTCGAACCGGCCCCGGCTCGGCGACCGCGTGATCGATCCGGAGGACCACGAGGCGGCGATGCTGGAGGGTTTCCGGCTCGGCTACGAAGCGATCGAGGCGCACCGCGGGGACTTCGCCCAGCTGGTCGAGGCGTCGTCGGCCATGACGGTGCGACTCGTCGTACGGCCCACCTGGGCCTACCGGACGCTGCTCGACGAGGCCACCCACCCGAGCCTGCTGCGCGACGGCCTGGATCGGGACCGCTTCCTCGGGCAGATCTGCGGCCGGACGACACTGCCCGGCGACCCGGTGTTCGCCCGCCACGAGATCGTGGCCCTGTGGCGCGGTGACGTGCCGTACTTCCACGCCCGGGCCGACAGCCACCAGCTGTCAGCCGACGGGGAGCCGACCGCGGTGCCGCTGTACCGCAGCGGCGTCGACGCGGCACTGGACCGGATCGCCGGGCTCGGCGAGGCCGACCGGCAGGACCAGGAGTGGGTCATCACGGCCAGCCTGGCCACCCGCCGGCCGGTCGGCGCGCATGGCGACGCGGCGCCGATGCCAGGGCCGTCGCACGGCACGGCCGCCCCACCCGAACGGCTGGTCTCGGCAGCCTGTGCGATCGCCGACCAGCTCGTCGCCCGTGGCGCACCGGGCCGGGACCGGGTGAACTGGCTCGGCCTGGAGCTGGTCGACGACCGGCAGTGGCTGCTGCTCCCGATGGGTGCCAGCCTCGCCAACGGGTACCTCGGCGTGGCGCTCTTCCTCGGCCAACTCGCTCAGGTCAGCGGCGTGGCCCGCTACGGCGACGTGGCCCGGCGGGCGGTCGCCGCGACGCCGGGGCTGCTGAGCCTGCTCTCGGATCGGCCGGAGCTGATCACGGCGATCGGTTGTGGTGGGCTGCACGGCCTCGGCGGAGTGGCCTACGGGCTGGCTCGGCTGGCCGTGCTGCTCGACGACCCGGAGATCGGCGGGTGGGTCGACACGGCGGTCGAACTCGCCGAGGTCGCCGTCGCCGGCTCCGCCAGCGACGACTGGGCCACCGGCCAGGCCGGCTGCCTGGCCGCGATGACCTCGATCCACGCCGAGCTGGGCCTCGATCGGGCGGCGGCGCTGGCCCGGACCTGCGCCGACCACCTGGCCGGTACGGCCGCGTTCGATCACCCCACCAGCCCGGCCGGCTTCGCCGAGGGCACGGCCGGCATCGCGTACGCCCTGCACCGGTTCGTCGACGCCGGCGGCGGTTCCCCGCAGCACGCGGACGCGGCACGGAAAGCTCTGCGGCACGCCCGGCATACCCCGACCAGCTCGTCCGGGTGGTGCGCCGGCACCTCCGGCCTGGCCCTCGCCCTCGCCGGCCGGCACGACACGGGCACCTCCCCCACCGCGGACTCGGACGCGCCGGCTCACCTCGTCCGGCGGTTGGCCGACCGGCCGCTGTCCCGCGACCTCAGTCTCTGCCACGGCGAGTCCGGCGTCGGCGAGGCGCTGACCGTGCTGGCCGCGGGGCCGGCCGGCGCTACGGCAGCCGCCGTGCTACGGCAGCGGACCACCCTGCTCCTCAACTCCCTGCAGTGGCAGACGCGCTACTGCGGCACACCCGACGGCGTGCTCACACCGGGGCTGTTGACCGGGCTCGCCGGCATCGGCTACGGGCTGCTGCGCTCCGCCCTGGCCGCGCGGATACCGTCCGCGTTGCTCCTGGAACCCACCCCACAGCCAACCGGACCCGGCTGGCTGTCGCTCACCAACCCCTTCACACCGAGGAGAGAAGAAAAATGATGTCTCACCAGCTCACCACCGACCTCGCCGACACCGACCTTGTCGACACCGACCACGTTGAGGAGACGCACCCCGCCGGGGAGCCGAAGGTCAGCCCGATGGTGGCCTTCGGCCTGCGTACGGCGGCCCTGGCCGGTCTGGCCATCCCGGTGGGTCTCCTGGTCGGACACCTGGTCGCAGGTGACGCCGGAGACGCCGTGGACGCCTCCGTCCCGCTCGCGCTGACCACCTGCTGCCCCACCTTCGCTTTGTGACCCTGGGCAGGGTCAGCCCGGTCGGCCGGTAATCTCGCCGGACTCGGTGTACCTGCCGACTGACCCTGGTTATCGCTGGGCGGCCTCGCTATCGTTGCCGCCGTGCAACGATCCCGCGTCCTGGTAGGCCGAGATGCGGAATTCGGTGTGCTGAGCGGCATGATCGAGGCTGCCCGCGTCGGGCGCGGGGGCGCGGTCTTCATCGTCGGAGAGGCCGGCATCGGCAAGTCGCGGCTCGCCGCGGCGGTCGCCGAGTCCGCCTACACCGCCGAGATGAGTCTGCTGCGGGGGCGGGCCAGCGCACTCGGCACCGGGGTGCCCCTGCGACCGCTGACCGAGGCGGTGCTCTCCCTGCTCCGATCCGCCACAGTGGACGTCACGGCGCTCGGCCCGTACGGCCCCATCCTCGGCCGGTTGGTGCCCGACTGGGGCACCAACCTCGCCGACCAGGAGACCGGATCGGTGGTGATCCTGGCCGAGGCGGTGCTCCGGCTGACCGGTCTCGCCGGCCAGGATCGCGGTTGCCTGATGGTCCTGGACGACCTCCAGGACGCCGACGCCGAGACGCTCATGGTGGTCGAATACCTGATCGACAACCTCGACCAGCAGCCCACCCTGCTGGTCGGCGTCATCCGGGCCGACGACTCCCCCGCGCTGGACGTCGCCCGTGCAGCGGCCCGCCGGGGCCGTTGCACGGTGATCGAGTTGGGCGGGCTCGGGCCTGAGGACCTGCGCGCCATGGCCGGTGCCTGCCTCGGCGTGGCGGCAGACGAGCTTCCCACGGCCGCGGCCGAGCTGCTCTGGGGCGGCAGCGGCGGCAACCCGTTCCTCATCGAGGAGATCCTCGCGGCGATGGTGGAGAACGGGTTGCTCCGGCACGGTCCCGAGGGGTGGCTCGTCACTCCGCAGGCGCCCGCCACCCTGCCCGCCGCCTTCGCCAGAAGCATGGCGCACCGGATCGAGAAGCTGAGCCCGCAGGCACGGGAGCTGCTGGCCTGCGGCGCCCTGATCGGGCAACGCTTCTCGGTGGCCGTGGTGCAGGCGGCGACCGGGCTCAGCGACCGCGACCTGTTCAACCATCTGCACGGCGACATCGTCGCCCAACTGGTGGCGCCGGACGACCAGTTGACCGACTGGTACACCTTCCGGCACCGCGTCACCCGCGAGTCGCTACTCGCCCTGGTCGAGCCGGACGACCGGCGGGAGTTGGCCCACACCGTCGCCGAGGCCGTCGCGAAGGTCCACCCGGAGTTGCCGGGTGAGTGGTGCCAGATCTCCGCCACCCTGCGCGTCGAGACCGGCGACGCCCTGTTGGCCGGTCGACTCTTTGCCGAAGCCGGCCGGAGGGCCCTCGCGCAGGGTGCCGCCACCTCGGCCGTCGCCCTGCTCGACCGGGCCTGGGAGCTCCAGGCCGACGGGCCGGCCGAGGCACGCGCCGACACCCTGGAGACGCTCCTACAGGCCCTCGGCGAGGCTGGCCTGGTCCGGCGGGCACTGGAGTTGGTCAACAGCCCGGACCAGGTGGCCGGTCTCCCCGCTCGACGGCAGGCCAGGCTGCACACCCGGCTGGCCTGGACCGCGGTGGTGGCCGGGGAGCTGACCGACGCGCTGGCCCAGGTGGAGATCGCCCGTGAGCTGCTCGGCCCGGACCCGGCTGCGGAGGACGAAGCCCCGGTCGACATCGTCGCCGCACACCTGGCCCTGGACACGCCGGGGCGGGGCCAGATGGAGGTCGCCGAGACCCTGGCCCGCCGGGCCGCCACGGTCGGCGCCGCAGTGCCGCTGCCGGTGGTGGCCTGTCAGGCCTGGCAGTTGCTCGGCGCGCTCGTCCGGCATCGCGACCCGGCCGAGGCCACCCGCTGCCTGGAGCAGGCCCGGTCCATCGCGGCCGAGCACGGCCTGCCGATCTGGGAGGTCCACGCGCTGATCCGGCTCGGCAACGACGACGCGTTGCTGCACGGCGCGCTGGACCGGCTGGAACAGGCCCGAGAACGGGCGCTGCGGGTCGGGGCGGTGACCGCCCGTCAGCAGGCCGAGGCGAGCATCGCACTGCACCTGATCATGCGCGGCGACTACCCGGCCGCACAGGACCTGATCGACCAGGTCCGCACCGCGACGACCCGCCTGAAGTTGATGGAGACCACCCAGTACGTGCTGCTGCTCAGCGCGGTGCTCGCCGCCCACCAGGGCCGGCGGATGGAGATGCAGGACGCGCTCGCCGAGTTCCGACGCTGGGGCGGTGACGAGAGCCTGCACACGCAGCGGGTCCACGGGCTGGCCGGCACGTTCTGCGCGCTGCTGGAGGAGGACCGCCCGCGGGCGTTGGACGAACTGTCTCTGGCGGTACGGGCGGAGGAGACCAACCCGACCGTGTTCCACCTGGGCGGGCGGCTCGGCCTCCAACTGCTGTTGCGGGCGATGGCCGGCGAGGTCAGCTTCCCGGCGTACGAGGCGATCGTCGGCGCACCGGCGAGCCAACTGCGGTGGGACCGGCAGTTCGCGCTCTTCGCCCAGGCGGTCCTGCTCGGCCGCGCGGGTCAGCACGGCGCCGCGACCGCCACCGTGGCCGAGGCGATGGAGGTCGGCGCGCTGTACGCGATGGGGCGGCACCTCGCCCTGCGGCTGGTCGCCGAGTCGGCGCTCGCCGACGGCTGGGGCACCCCCGTGGAGTGGCTGCGTGCCGCCGAGGACTACTTCCACCAGGCGAACGTTGTGCCGGTCGCCGGGGCGTGCCGCACGCTGCTGCGCCAGGCGGGCGCGCGGGTCGCCCAACGTCGGCGCGGCGCCGCCGAGATCCCACCTGAGCTACGGGCAGCGGGCGTGACGGTACGCGAGTGGGAGGTGCTGCGACTGCTCACCGGCCGGCTGAGCAACCGCGAGATCGCCGAGCGGCTACACCTGTCGCCGCGCACGGTGGAGCGGCACGTCTCCAGCCTCATCACGAAGACCGGCCAGCCGAACCGGATCGCCTTGAGCGATATCGCGACCGACTTCGACACGGGCTGACGTCTCGTTTCGGGTCCGCGCGGCGAACCGTCCGCGTCGAGGTCGCCCCGAGGGCCGGGCCTGGTCGGACCGGCCCCCGGGGTACGGGTCAGCTGCGCAGGCTCCACTGCTGGTTCGCGCCACCGTTGCACGACCAGAGAATGATCTTCGTACCGTTGGCGCTGGCGGCACCGTTGGCATCCAGGCAGAGCCCGGACTGGGCGTTCGTGACGGTGCCGTTGGTGTTGACGTTCCACTGCTGGTTGAGCCCGCCGTGACAGTCCCAGATGATGACCGCGGTGCCGTTGGCCGTGCCCGCACCGGAGGCGTCCAGGCATTTGTTGCCGTACACGGTCAGTTGCTTGCTGGCGGTGGAGGTCCACCGCTGGTTGGTGCCGCTGCCGCAGTCCCAGAGCTGCGTCTGGGTGCCGTTGGTGGTCGACGCGTTGGGCACCTCGACACAGCGGCCGGACTGGCCGCCCACGAGCTGGCCGGTGCGCTGGCCACCGCCGCTGCCCGGCTGCCTGACGAGCGAGCTCGACTCGGCCGACCGGTTGCCCTGAGCGTCGACGACGTAGAGCCGGTACTCCCCCTGGGCCGTCGGCACGGCGATGGACGTGGCGGTGCCGCCCGCGCTGGTCATCGTCGGCCCAGCGGCGAAGGTCGTCGTGCCGGAGGGAGCCAGCCAGAGCGTCCGGGTGGCGTCGCCGGTGCTGCGGATCGGAATCGACGACGCCCCGCTGCTGACCACCGTGCTCGCCGGCAGGACGTAGTTCGGTAGGGAGAGATTGCTGGCCGGAATGACGTCCCGGTAGGAGTCCTCAAGGCCGGAGTTCACGGCGATGCCGTAGGCCGGCGCCGGCCAGACGTAGTCGGAGGAGACGAGGATGTCCTGGATCGTGCTGTTGGGCAGGGTCTTGTTCGAGACCTTGTTGATCGGGCCGTAGCTCTGCGTGATGCTCAGGTCGTGCTTGCGCCCGAAGTCGTCTGAGTTGATGAGCCAGGTGATGTTCTTGTCCACGCTCAGGACGTTGTCGCGGAAGGTGATGTACGCCGAGCCCTCGTCCGGGTGCAGGCCGTACTTGTGGCCGGACGGCACACCCTGGAGATAGTTGTTGGTGATCGTGGTCCCCGGCTGCGCGCCCAGCGTGTAGATCGGGGCGGTGTCGCTGAGCCGCTGCACCGTGTCGATGATGTGGTTGTAGCTGATGGTGTTGTTCTTCGCCGTCGTGGTGGGCCGGTTGGGTGCGATCGAGCCCGACGAGCCGTCGAAGTTCCACCAGCCCCACCCGAGGGTGATGCCCGACCACGGTGACTTCTCGATCCGGTTGCGCTGGATCGTGAGGGTGTCGACGAAGTACGCCGAGATGGGGCTGTGCCCGTTGAACAGGACCGCACTGTCATAGATGTAGTTGTTCTTGATGTCGATGTTCTTGGGCAGCCCTTCGACCTGCGCGGAGTACTTCTCGCGGTTGGTCGAGGTGTGGTCGCCGATGAAGACGTGCTGGGGGTGGCCCACGCTGATGGCCGAGCCGGCGATGTCGTTGGTGTAGTTCCCGATCAACTGCGTGCCCTGCACGTCGTTGACCATGCTGATGCCGTCGGCACCGGTGTGCTGGATCCGGTTGCGCTGCAACAGGATCCCGTCGGCGTTCTGCACCTGGACGATGCCGGGCGTCACGTCGACGTTGCGGTAGTAGTAGACGTGGAAGTTGCCCTTCGCGTACGCGAAGGCGCTCAGGTTGCCCTGCTGGGCCTGCTTGAAGGCCGAGCCCGCGACGTTGACCAGGTTCCAGTCGGAGTGCTGCACCGTCAGCCCGGAGAACGTGATGTTGCGGGCGTGGTTGCTCGTCGAGGTGCCGGCGACCCGCAGCAGGGTGGTCACGTTGTTCGGCGCGTACACCGTGGCGGTCGCCATGTTCTCGGAGCTGGCCTTGTAGTAGTACAAGGTTCGGCTGGTCTTGTCGAAGTGGAACTCGCCGGGCGCGTCCAGGAACTCGTAGGCGTTCATGACCTTGTGGGTGCCGCCCACCTGGGCGTTGCCGTTGAACGCGCCCTGGGCGATCGCCGCACCCGGTTGCTGGAACAGAGCGACCCGGCTCCCGCCATCGGAACTCGTGGTCACCTGGCGGACGCCCACGAAGGCCGTCGTCCAGGTCGTCCCCGTCTCGATCTCGATGTCGTCCTGGTTGCGGGCGATGGCCGGAAAGTCGCTCAAGCTGTATCGGGCGCCATCACACTGCGACCCCGACTCCCAGGCCCAGTCGGCCTGTCCAGCAGTGATGTTGTACGTCCCGTAACACCCCGCCGAGTTGATCGTCTTCGACGCCATGAAGGCGCGCTTGTCGTTGACGTACAGCGTCCGCAGCTTGTTGGCACGGTCCAACGGTGCCTTCCAGATGTTGCCGCTGTGCTGGGTCCACCCCGTCACCTGGACCCCGCCGTCGAGGACCGGCCTCTCGTTGCCGTAGGCGGCATAAACGACCCGGAAACCGTTGGTGCCCGAGTCGGCGGCACCGAACTCGACGGTGCTGCTGATCGGATAGGTGCCGCCCCGAAGGAACACGTTGATGTCGCCGGTCATGCTCGCGTTCACCGTACGGACGACGTCCCGGGCGCGTTGCAGAGTCCGGAACGGGGACTGGAGCGTGCCAGGGTTGGCGTCGTTACCGTCGGGGGCGACGTAGTAGGTCTGCTGGACTGCCGCGGAGGCGGGCGTGGGGTGAGTCAGCACAGCCGGGAACGCGGCGGCGACGAGCACGGCGAGCGCCAGCAATGACGTTCGGGCAGTGGTTGCGGGTGGCTTCACGTACTGTTCCTCTCACTTGCCGTCGACAGTGGACCTACGCGCCTATCGAGCGACGAGTACGGAAACAGCGACGCCACTAAGGGCGGCGGGGGACGACTGCCGCCGACCGCACTGTGCCCATCGCTACGAAAGTCTTCCTCGGAGCGTAGGTCACACGTGTGACGTCTGCAACAGTCAATCCGAGGTCATCTATGCGCGAATGCCATGGGATTTGGACAGAGCGACCACCCTGGCCATCGCGCCGCTCTGGATCATCAGATGATTCGCCTGCCACTGGCGGCAGGGGCTTCGGCAAAGCCGGGCCGCTAGACTCCGCGCGTGCAGCATTGCCGACTTTTCTCCACCAAACGCACGGCGATCGGGGCGCTACTGCTGGCCTTGGCCCTGGCCGGCTGCGACTCCGAGGCGGAATCGTCCTCCGGTGCCACGTGGTCGAGCCCTGACACCGCCGCTACCGCGACCGCCTCCCGCGCTGCTTCCCCCCCAAGTCCCCGTGACGCCGCACCTTCCGCATCTTCCTCCCCCACCGCGGACGAATCACGGAAGGCCGAAGCGGCAGAGGAGCCCAAAGCGGCAAAGAAGACGGAGGCGCCGAGCGGGGGCGGCACCAAGTACCCGGCGTGTGCCGACGGCGACTGCAAAGTGTCTTTCTCCCGTTCGGTCAACTTTCCACTCGGCAGGTGGACCGTGTCGTCCTCTGTGGAGGATGGCGGTGTCAGGGTGCGACTGACCGACGCCAATGGCAGGGGCGGCGGTGGCGGCTTCATGGCAGGGCCCGGGTGCAGTGTGGCGATTCACGCCGACGGCGGCGGGCGAGTCGGATGCGACCAACCCGGAGCCGAGCCCGATCCGGGAGGGTGGGTCGTACACCTACTGGAACTAAACGGGGACACCGCGGTCATCCGAGCGATCCTGGGCTGACTGTGACGATCGCTGGCGGATTCGCGATTCGCCGCGCAATTCGCACTGATAACGCCGCGCAGATCCGCCGAGATAACACCGGAAACTGCATGCCCAATCCATGGCGGACCGAGAGATTTAGTTCACGTGAACCACATCGCCTGGCCGCGCGTTTAACATGGGCGATTTTCTACCGGCGGCATCCGGTTCTCAATGCTTACGATCGACACATTGACATGTACTTCATTGAGGCGTCAAATGTTTAGTCAGTTGGCTTGGCGGAGTGAGTTCATTCCCGCGCCAACTTACCCACACCTGTGTCTGCAGGAGGATGCCATGCGCCCATCACCGTCTGTCCGAGCCGCCCTGCTTGCGGCCATCAGCGCCGCAACAATCGTGGTGACTGCCGCCCCCGCTGTCGCGGCTGAACCCAACAGCAGCTGCACCTATCTCGACGGCACTCTCTGCCTCCACGTGTCGAAATGGTTCGACGGCACCACTATGGAATACACGGCGCCGCTCGGCACCGAGTGCGTCGACACCCCGGTCGGCTACCTGGGCTGGGTGAACCTCACCGACGAAACCCTGATGGTCTACTCGGGCACCGGCTGCACCGGCGTCCCCTACTTCGTCCCGACCGGCGATCTGCACAACGTCCAGTCGCCCCTGCGCAGTTTCAAGGTCGTCTGATTTCGGCTCCCGAATCGCATTGGACGCGGATGCCGGCTGCTCTACCCAGACGGAACGTTCGGAATAAAGTCGTCGTCGCGGACGGCCCGGGGGTAGCCCCGCGGCAGCGGCGATAGCCTCGACGGCCTCGTCCTGCCCGGTGGTCTCGGGCAGGACGAGGCCGTCGGGCCAACCAGCACGTCGTGGGTGGCCGACGCCCCGCTCGTTCGCCAACTTTGTCGTAACCTGCCACAACCGAATCCGGCCCCGGCCACTCAGTGTTGTTGGGAGGCTGGGTTGCAGAGTGAGCGGGAGTACGTCGAGTACGTCCAGGCGCGGATGCCGTGGCTGCGACGGTTGGCGTACCGGCTGTGCGGGCGGTGGTCGACTGCCGACGACCTGGTGCAGGAGTGCCTCGTCGCGCTGTATCGGCATTGGCGCAAGGCGTCGGCTGCCGATTCGCTCGACGCGTACGTCCGGGCGATGCTGGTGCATGCCTACCTGGCCGAGCGCGGGCGGTTCTGGATCCGCCAGGTGCGGCCTGTAGCTGACGTGGCTGGCCCTCCGGTGGCGCCACTGGCCGGTGCCGAACACCGCGTCGACCTGCTGGCCGCGCTCGCGAAACTCTCCCCCGGGCAGCGCGCGGTGCTGGTGCTGCGATTCTGGGAGGACCTCGACGTCGCGCAGACCGCGGCAGCGCTGGGCTGCTCGACGGGCACTGTCAAGAATCGTTAGAAGCTATGGTCGATGTTGCCGATGCGAACGTCGATCTAGGGGGACGGTTCTGATGGTACGGCGGAAGGCCCGGTCGGGGAATCGGGGCCGGTTCGACAGCAAGGACGCGTTGCTGGCCGGTGGCGTAGAGGTGCGGGCGTTGCGGTATCAGCGCGCGAGTCAGGACAAGAAGGAGCAGGGCAAGAGCGTCCACGACCAAGGTGTGTTGAACCTGGCGGAGATCACGAAGCGGTCGTGGACCGACGCGGGTTCGTTCACCGACAACCACCGATCGGCCAGCCGCCGCGCCACGAAGGAGCGCGAGCAGTTCGAGTTGTTGATCGAGCAGATCCGCGCGGGCAAGGGTGACGTGCTGGTGGTCTGGGAGATCTCCCGCAAGGAACGTGACCTCGCGGTGTTCGTGAAGATCCGCGACATGTGCCACGAGGTCGGTCTCAACTTCTGGCTGGTCGGCGGGGTTCTGTACGACCTGCGGGACAAGAACGACCGGATGATGCTCGGCTTCCAGGCGGTGCAGGCGGAGTGGATGGCCGACTCGATCCGCGACAACGTGTTGCGCGGCATCGTCGGCGCCGCGGAAGCGGGCCGCCCGCACGGGAAGATCACCTACGGGTACCGGCGAATCTACGACCAGCGCACCAAGGCCCTGCTGCGCCAGGAGCCGGACACCGAGATCCGCACCGCGGTCGCCGCGGACGGGACCGTCACGCAGTACTCGCACGCTCAGGTGGTGCGGGACAACTTCCGCAAAATCTCCGAAGGCATGCCCCTCACCGTCCGGGAGGCCGAACTCAACCGCCTCGGGATTCCTGCCTCGCAGGGCGGGATCTGGCGGCGGGGCATCTTGCGGAAGCAGTTGATGAACCCGGCGTACATCGGAAGGCGGGTGCTGCGCGGGGAGATCGTCGGAGACGGGATCTGGCCGCCGCTGGTGTCGGAGGAGACGTACTGGTCGGTGGTGCGAATGCTGGGCGACCCGTCCCGCACGACGACCCGTCCCGCCCGTGCGGTGCATCTGCTGTCGTACATCGTGCGCTGCGGGGTGTGCGACGGACCGTTGTCGTCGCAGCGGCTCAACCGACACGGCTGGACCGGGCAGGTGTACTCCTGCCTGCACAAGCGGTGCACGGCGGTGAAGGCCGAGTTCCTCGACGAGTACGTGCAGCGCACGGTGGTGGCGTGGCTGTCCCGCCCCGACGTGCACGACATCCTCACCGCCGCCAGCGCCACCGACGAGGAAGTCGCCCACGCCCGCGCCGAAGCACAACGGCTGCGCGGGGAGCTGGAGGACTGGCGCAAGCTCGGCGAGGAGGGCGAGGTCACCGCGATCGCCTACGCCCGCGCCGAGAAGGGCATCCTCGCCCAGATCGCCGAGCACGAGCAACGCGCCGCCGACGCCGGGATCCCGGCCGTGCTGCGCGGACGCATCGGCGACCAGGCGGTGCAGGCGTGGCGGGACCTCGGTGACGACATCGCGGTCAAGCGGGAGATCATCCGCCTCGTCGCCGACATCAAACTCCTACGCGCCGGGTTCAAGGGCGAACGCCGCACCTTCGGCCGCCACCGCCTCGACTGGACCTGGAAGTTCGGCCCGCAAGACCAGTAAGCGACCTGATCCTGCGCGGCAGCCGCGAGGCGAGTCGCTGGACGACTTGACCTTTCGGCCGGGGGTGAGTGTCGGTCGTGTCCGCCGCCTGTCTCCTACCGGGCCGGCGGGTGCTGCGGCGGTTCGCCTTCGACGTCACCGCTGCTGACCAGCCGAAACGAGCAACTGCCGCAACCCGCAGGCGGCGTAGGTCTTTCCTACCCGTGCAGGCCCTCGACGCCCCGTCCAGCCTGCGGCGTATGCTTTTGCTTCCGGTCGCCAGAGGTCCGGCGACTTGCCGGCGATTTGCTCGCACAGCAGGTCAACAGGGGTCACACTCTCGGATCCGAGCCATCGGGTCGGGTCGAGGGATAGTAGCTGTCGCGACATCGCGACGTACGCCGCTGAATCACTCTGCTTCACCGGACTTTAGCCGTCTCGAAGGATCGCGTGGTGGCTGTTTCCCTACGCTCATAAGGGCAAGGTCGTACTCCTCTTTCCTGGGCTGGCCTGGTCTGGCCGGAGAACCGCAGGACCGCTGCGCCTGCCGTCGGCCAACCGGATCCAGCTGCGCAACGTCTTCGGGTTCATGCCGAGGTCGTTCGCGATCGGAGCGACCGCGTCGGCCTTGGACTCGGGCGGGTAGTGTTTCGTCACCCTCTGTCACAGACTCCTGTCCACCTGGACCTAAAGATCCGAGTCTCAGTGTCCGAAGATCATGGGCAGGCTTCCGATGCGGCCTCCGCTCGACAGCGGTTTCTGGAACGGCCCGCTTTGGCACCGCGCCACCTTTTTCCGAAGGTCCCGCCGAGTAGGCATTGGACGCGCTCGGGGCTGGCTGGGCGGCTTCCTCACCGACGTGAGCGCCCAGCACGGAGTCACCAACGCTCGGTGCTGCTCACCGTCACGCGTTCCTTCAGATCGGCCGACGCGGGCTGAAGGGCTCTGCGGTAGGGATTCTGCGCACCGGGTGACCGTGCATGTATCCCGGGTGGTGGAGTGGCAACACTGCGCGGGATGCGGCCGGGGTGGGGCACGATGAGGAACGGGGGTTCGATGAGGGAAGCGGGAAGGTCGTGACGATGGGCCACAAGACGGCGGCTACCGGCCGGCCCCTGATCACCGCGCTGACCGAAGCCGCCGCCACCTCCGGTCGCGCCCCTTCGGTGCACAACAGTCAGCCGTGGCGCTGGAAGGTTCTGCCGACCGCGCTGGAGCTACGGGTGGTGCGGGACACGCGGCTCGCCGCCATCGACCCGCAGGGCCGGCTGGTGACGCTGAGCTGCGGCGCGGCGCTGCATCACGCCCGCGTGGCGTTAGCCGCTGAGGGCTGGACCGCGCTGGTGGAGCGGCTGCCCTACCCGAACGAACCGGAGCTGCTTGCCAGGCTCGCCGGGTTGCGGCACACCGGGGCGGACCCGGACGCGATGCGCCTCGTGCATTGCATGCAGGTCCGGCGCACCGACCGCCGGCCGGTGAGCGAGGAGCCGGTGCCGGGCCCGGCCCTCGACGAGATCGTGCAGGCGGCCACCGCGGAGGGTGCGTGGCTGGAGGTGCTGGACTCCGACCAGGTGATGGAACTGGCCGCGGCGGCGGGGCGGGCCGCCGCCGCGGAGGCGGGGGAACCGGAGCTGCGTGGGGAGCTGGAGTACTGGACCAGCCGGGCTGGCACCGGCACCGGGCTGCCGCCCGAGGTGCTGCCCGAGCATGCCCCGCAGACCACCGTGCCGGCCCGGGACTTCGGCCGCCCCGGCACCCTGCCAGTCGGCCCCGGCCACGACCAGGCCGCCCGGTACGCCATCCTCTACGGCGACGAGGACGAGCAGGACAACTGGCTGCGGGCCGGCGAGGGGCTCTCCGCCGCCTGGCTGACCGCCACCCGCCTCGGGGTCTCCGTGGTGCCGCTCAGCGGCGTGGTGGAGGTGGACGGCACCCGGCAGGCCCTGCGCCGGCTGCTGGCCGGGCTCGGCTTTGCGTACCTCGTGCTGCGGCTGGGTATCGCGGACCCGGCGCACGCGGGGCCACCGCGCACCCCGCGGCTTCCCACCGAGCGGATCGTCGACACCTGCGCGGTGCGCGGGAGCGCTTAGCGGGCTCGTCCCGCCGCTTACCGGGCGGGAGGGCAGGGCAAGCGATAGACGAAACGCGCGCCTCGTGCCGTGCCGTACGGCAGCCTGGGAGCATGGCACGGCAGTCACCACAGGATGCGCGTGACGGACCCCTGCCGGCGGGGCACGATCCCCGTCAGCCGATCGGCCAGCTTCTCGAAGATCTGGGGACGAGCCTGGATGGGCTGTCGAGCGCGCAGGCGGGGCAGCGCCTGGCCGACTGGGGGCCGAACGAGCTGCGTCGGCTGGGCGGGACTCGGTGGTGGCGGGATCTGGTTCGGCAGCTGGTTCACCCGCTCGCGCTGGTGTTGTGGGTGGCGGCTGGCTTGGCCTGGGTCGCCGGGACACCGGTGCTGGCGGCGGCGATCGTGGCTGTCATCCTGATCAACGCGGTGTTCGCGTTCGCGCAGGAGCGTCACGCCGAACACGCCGTTGAGGCGCTGAGCCGGTACCTGCCTCAGCGGGTCAGCGTGCTGCGGGATCAGCGGTGGCAGCGGGTCGACGCACGGCGGTTGGTGCCCGGTGACGTGATATTCATCGCCGAGGGTGAGCGGATCTCCGCTGACGCCCGGCTTGTGGACGGGTCGGTCGAGGCGGATTTGTCGGCCCTGACCGGCGAGTCGCAACCCGTATACCGCGCTGCCGGCGACGCCGGCACGCAGGAGCCGTTGGTCCAGGCGTCCAACCTCGTGTTCAGCGGGACGGTCTGTCTGGGTGGGCAGGCCCGGGCCCTGATCTACGCCACGGGCATGCGCACCGAGTTGGGGCGCATCGCCGCACTGTCCCAGCGCGTGGGGCCTGAGGAGAGCCCGCTGGAGAGGCAGGTCAAGCGGGTGGCTTGGCTCATCGCGGTGGTCGCCTGCATCGCCGGGGCGGTCTTCTTTCCGATCGGAGTGTGGGCGGCCGGAATGCCGACCTCCGACGCGGTCGCCTTCGCGATCGGGCTCCTCGTCGCCAACGTCCCCGAAGGTCTGCTGCCCACGATCACCCTCGCCCTCGCCGTCGGCGTACGCGGACTCGCCCGGCGCGGGGCCGTTGTCAAGCGGCTCAGCGCGGTGGAGACTCTCGGGTCCACCGCGGTGATCTGTACCGACAAGACGGGGACGATAACCGAGAACAGGATGCGGGTGGTGGCGGCCTGGTCGGCCGGGGGCCTCATCGAGGAGGCCGACCTGACGCGTAGGGACCAGCCCGCGGGGGTCCGGGACCTCGCGCGGACCGGCGTGCTCTGCAGCAACGCACAACTCGGATCCGGGCCGGGCGCGGAAGCGACCGGGGATCCCACGGAGATCGCTCTGCTGCGGTTCGCCGAGGAGCTCGGCGTCGACACGTCACCGGAGCAGCGCCCGCGGTGCCGGCGGGGAGAGTTTCACTTCGACCCCACACTGCGGCTGATGTCCACCGTCGACGTCGACGAGCACGGTATGTGGCTACACACCAAGGGCGCCCCCGAAGCGGTCATCACCCGCTCCACCACGATCATCGAAGCCGACGGGCGAGAGCAGCCTCTGGACGACACAACCCGACAGCATCTGACGGAGGCCGTGACAGCGCAGGCCGCCAAGGGTATGCGGCTCATCGCAGCGGCCCGCCGCCCCATGTCGGAAGTCCCCGCCAGCCGTGACGAAGCCGAACGCGGCCTGTGTTTCCTCGGCTGGGTCGCCATGCTCGATCCCGCCCGCCCCGAGGTCGCGGATGCGGTGGCCTGCTGCCACACCGCTGGCATCCGCATCATCATGATTACCGGCGATCACGGGCTGACCGCTGCGGCCATCGCCACTCAGGTCGGCATCACGCAGCCAGACCCGACCGTCGTCAACGGCGACCGCGTCGACGCCATGCCCGACGACGAACTCACCGATCTTCTCGGACGTACCCCGGATCTCGTCTTCGCCCGATCCTCACCCGAGGCCAAACTCCGCATCGCCAAAGCGCTGCAGAGCACCGGTCACGTCGTGGCCATGACCGGCGACGGGGTCAACGACGCCCCCGCCCTACGCCGCGCCGACATCGGCGTGGCCATGGGCCGCACCGGCACGGACGTCACCCGCGAAGCAGCCACCCTGGTCCTCACCGACGACAACTTCGCCACCATCGTCGCCGCCGTCCAATCCGGCCGACAGGTCTACGACAACGTCCGCAAGTTCATCCTCTACATCTTCGCCCACGCCACACCCGAGGTCGTGCCGTTCCTCGTCTTCGCCCTCTCCGGCGGGGCGGTCCCGCTACCGCTGACCGTGCTGCAGATCCTCGCCATCGATCTCGGCACCGAAACCCTCCCCGCGCTGGCCCTCGGCCGCGAACCCGCCGAGCCGGGACTCATGAACCGGCCACCACGCAGGCGCGGCAGCACCATCGTCGACCGGCACATGCTCATCCGAGCCTGGGGTTACCTCGGGGCCATCTCCGCCGTCCTCGTCATGGCCGGCTTCTTCCTCACCCTCTACCGGGCCGGCTGGCGACCAGGCGACCCCACCGGCCCCGGAACCCCCCTGCACCACGCCTACCAGCAGGCCACCACCATGACCTTCCTCGGTATCGTCGCCTGCCAGATCGGTACCGCCCTCGCCGCCCGCACCGAGCGCACCTCGCTCCGCGCCGTCGGCCTGGTGACCAACCGCCTGCTGCTGTGGGGAATCGCCTTCGAGCTCGCCTTCGCCGCCGCCATCGTCACCGTCCCCCCGCTACAGGCGATCTTCGGCACCGCCCCACCCGACCCCCTGATGCTCACCCTCCTGCTCGCCTTCCCGATACTCGTATGGGCACCCGACGAGATACGGCGAGCGGTACGCTGCGCCGGAAGTCGCTGACGTCCCCGCGTCGGTGGCCAATGACATCGGGCTCTTGGTTGACGACATCACGCGCGCGGTGCCGGGAGGCCCCCCTCTGATCCCCCGATCCGTGCCGCCATGATGCTCGCGCCGATGGCGCTTCCGGCCGCCCCACGGCAGAACGCCGGCGTAGGGGTAGGGGACTCGGGCCGCCGTCGACCCGGCTGAGGACGACGGCGGCGCAGATGGCGTACGCGAGCACGCTGCCGGCCAGAGATCTCCTCGGCTTCATCCGGGTAGATCCAGCCTCGAGCGCGACTGCCCGCCGTCGTGGCTGGCGGCTACAGGTTCGGCGGTGCCGAGTAGATCCGGCCCGTGTACTGGGCCACTTTGTGTTCCCCGAGGTGGGTGGCGAGGTCCGCCTCGCTGATCATCCCGACCAGCTGCCGGTTCTCTATCACTGGCAGCCGCCGGATCTGGTGCTGTTCCATCAGCCGCAGCACCTCGTCCTCGGGGGCCTCGACGTCGACCCACACCGGCGTGCCCTGAGCCAGCTCGCGTGCCGTGGTCGTGCGCGGGTCGCCTCCTTCGGCGATGCACCGGATGACGATGTCCCGGTCGGTGACGATGCCGTGCAGGCGCTGATCGCCACCGCAGATCGGCAGGGACCCGACCCGCAGATCCCGCATCTTCCGCGCGGCCATCTCGAGGGTCTCGTCCTCCCGAATGCACTCCGCGCCGCGGTGCATGATGTCTCCGGCCCTGGCCATCCTCATCCTCCTGATCACCGAACGATCTTGGGCAGTGTCGTGGGTGCCGCCATTCAGCAGCGGCAGCGCGGCATCCCCTAGGGGTTGGTCATCAAACATCCGGCGTGCCGCCCGACGGCTGGTTGACATCCGCCAACCCGGGCAAGGTGCCTGTTTCACTGCGAACCGTCGTGAAGAGTACGTAGGTTTGCCGCAGGGGCAGCGGGTGCGCGGGGGTTGGTGTGATGGGTGAGCCGCGGGAGGCGTTCGTCGAGTTGCAGGACCGTCTGCGCCGGCCGGGCACGGGGATGTTGGATCGGCTCCGGCAGGCGCAGGTCAAGGATGGCCGCATCGACGCCGAGGACCTAGAACGGGTCGCCGGCGGGTTCGGCTGGCCGGTGGCGGCCGTGACAGGTTCGGTGACGTACTACGCGGACTTCGCGGAGGGTCGCCGGGGCCGGCGGCACGTGCGGGTGTGCGAGGGGACCTCGTGCTTTGTGAGCAGCCGGGGCGAGCACATCGCGCGGCTGGAGCGGGCGCTGGGCGTGCGGCTGGGCGACCGTGCTGCGGACGGGTCAGTTTCGCTGCAAGGGACGCGCTGTCTCGGGTACTGCTACGACTCGCCCGCCGTACTCGACGGGGAGCTACCAGCCAGCGGGGAGACTCTGGGCGGGCTGTTCGGTGACCGCTGGCCGCGCAGCGGCGGACGAGGCCCGGTTGGGTCGAGCCGTGGAAGATGCGGGCGGCCGACATACCGTACGTGAGCGCGGTCGATCAGCCGGTGGTGCTGGCCGGTCTGGTCGGCGGCGAGGAACCCTGGGCGGTGTGGCCCAGCGTGGTGGCAGCCGGTGCCCGCGAGAAGGTCATGTCCGAGATCGCCGCCTCGGGCTTGCGCGGGCGGGGCGGGGCCGGTTTCCCGGTGGCCAAGAAGTGGTCGATGACCGCCAGCGAACCCGCGCCCCGGTACGTGGTGGGCAACGGCGACGAGGGTGATCCCGGCTCGTACGGGGATCGGCTGCTGATGGAACGGGATCCGCATCGGATCCTGGAGGGCCTGGCGCTGGCCGGGTTCGCCGTGGGCGCGCGGCACGGGCTGATCCTCGTGCGCTCGGAGTACCCGGCCGCCGCCGATCGGCTGCGCGCCGCCGTGGTCCAGGCGCGGGAGGCCGGTCACCTGGGCGAGCGGGTGCACGGCTCGCCGGTCGACTTCGACGTGGAGATTGTGGTGGGCGCCGGCTCGTACGTGGCCGGGGAGGAGACGGCGTTGCTGCACGCCCTGGCCGGGCTGCGGGCGGCGGTGCGGGCGCGCCCCCCGTACCCGACCAGCCACGGTCTCCTGGGACATCCGACCGCGGTCAACAACGTGGAGACGCTGGCGGCCGTACCGTGGATCGTCCGGCATGGTGGGGCGGCCTACGCGCGGCTGGGCCACCCGGACGAACCCGGCACCAAGCTGGTCTGCCTGAGCCAGCGCTTCCGCCGGCCGGGCGTGTACGAGGTGGAGTTCGGCGTGCCGCTGCGCCACCTGGTGGAGGAACTCGGCGGCGGGCTGCGCGAGCCGTACCGGCTGCGCGCGGTGCAGGTCGGCGGACCGCTCGGCGGCTTCCTCACGCCCGACCAGCTCGACCTGCCGCTGCTGTCCGAACCGCTCGCGGAGGCCGGGGCCGCGTTGGGACACGCCAGCCTCGTCGCGGTCGACTCGACCGTGCCCGCCGCCGCGATCCTGCGCCACGCGTGGGCGTTCGGGGCGGCGGAAAGTTGCGGAGCCTGCACACCCTGCCGGGTCGGTACCCGCCGCGGCCTCGAGCTGGTCGAGCGGCTGCGGGAACCGGAGCGGGCCGGGGCGGTGCTCGCCGACCATGAGCCACTGATCGAGGTGCTGACTGTGGCGAGCCTGTGCGCGTTCGGGCGTGGGGTGTCCTGCGCGGTGCGCAGCCTGCTGCGGGTGTACTCCGACGAACTGCACCAAGCGGCCCTCACCGGCAAGGGGGGCGAGTAGATGCGGTTGTCCGTCGACACCATCGGCATCGAGGTGGCCCCGGGGGCCACCGTGCTGGACGCCGTGCGGGCGGCCGGTGCCGTGGTGCCGACCCTCTGCTACGACGAGCGGCTCACCCCGCAGGGATCGTGCCGGGTCTGCCTGGTCGGGGTCCGGGGGCGGGCGATGCCGGCCTGCACCACACCCGCCGCCGACGGGATGGAGATACAGACCGACGATGAGACCGCCCGCAGGTCGGCACAGCTCGCCCTGGAACTCCTCGTGTCCCAACTGCCTGCGCGGGCGCTCGACATCCCCGCCGAACGCAGCGAGCTGGTACGCGCCTGCCGGCACTTCGGCCTGACCGGATCCCGGTTCGACGGTGCTACCCGCAACGCGGGCGTCGACCACTCCCACCCGTACGTGAAACTCGACCGGGACTTGTGCATCGCCTGCAACCGGTGCGTACGCATGTGCGCTGAGGTGCAGGGCACGTTCGCGCTCTCCCTGGCTGGACGCGGGTTCGACACCGTCGTCGTGGCCGGCACCGGAGGCCCGTGGGTGTCATCCCCGTGCGTGGCCTGCGGCGGCTGCGTCGACACCTGCCCGAGCGGGGCACTGTCCGAACCAGGGCTGGCCGACCCCCGCCCGATCAGCCGAACGACCATTACCACCTGCGGCTACTGCGGGGTGGGCTGCACCCTGCGGGTACACACACGCGACGAGACCGTCGCCGCGATCACCCCGGCGCACGACGCCCCGGTCAACCGCGGCCACGCCTGCATCAAAGGCCGCTTCGCACACGCCTTCACCCGCTCCCGAGACCGGCTGACCACCCCACTGATCCGCGACGGCGGCCGGGACTCGCCACTGCGGCCCGCGTCCTGGCAGGAGGCCCTCACCTTCGCCGCGACCCGGCTGGCGGCCATCCGCGACCGCCACGGGCCCGATGCCATCGGCATGATTTCCTCCGCGCGGGCGACCAACGAGGAGAACTACCTCGCCCAGAAGTTCGCCCGCACCGTGCTCGGCACCAACAACATCGACAACTGCTCCCGGCTGTGCCACGCCCCGTCCGCGGTCGGGCTCGCCGCCTCGTTCGGCCACGCCGGCGGCACCAACTCCGCCGACGACCTCGACAACACCGACTGCATCCTTGTCGCCGGCGCGAACCCCACCGAGGCCCACCCGGTCATCGGGGCCCGGATCAAACAACTGGTGCTGCGCGGCGCACGGCTCATCGTCATCGACCCCCGCCGCATCGACCTCGCCGAGATGGCCGACGTGCACGTCCAGGCCCGACCGGGATCCAACGTCGCCGTCTTCAACGGCGTCGCCCGAGTGCTGCTCGACGAGGGATACGCCAACCAGGACTTCCTCCGTACCCGAGCCAGCGGGCTCGCCGAACTCGCCGCGCTGTTGGCCGACTATCCGCCCGACCACGCGGCACGGCTCGCCGGCGTCACGCCCGAGACGCTGGTCGCGGCGGCCCGCCTGTACGGGGCAGCACGCCGCCCGGCGATCGTCTACGGCCTCGGCATCACCGAACACGCCCACGGCACCGACGGCGTACGCACCCTGTCAAACCTGGCCATCCTCAAAGGCGCGGTCGGCACCCCCGACTGCTGCGGCGTGCTGTCCATGCGCGGCCAGAACAACGTCCAAGGCGCCTCCGACATGGGCGCCCTGCCGGACATGCTGCCCGGCTACCAGCGCGTCACCGACGCGGGCGTGCGCGCCCGATTCAACCGAACCTGGCGGGCGGAGGTGCCGGCCCGGCCCGGGCTCCGCATCCTGGACATGTTCGCCTCAGCCACCGCCGGCCGCGTGCGCGCGATGTACGTCATCGGCGAGGACATCGCCCAGACCGACCCGGACAGCGGCAACGTACGCCGGGCACTGGCCGCCTGCGACCTCGTCATCAACCACGACGTGTTCCTCTCCACCACCGCCGAACACGCCGACGTGGTCTTCCCCGCGGTGCCCTTCCTCGAGAAGGACGGCACCTTCGTCAACTTCGACCGACGGATCCAGCGGGTCCGCCCGGCGCTGGACCCACCCGGACAGGCCCGCAGCGACTTCGACATCCTGCACCTGCTCGCCCGCGCGATGGGCGCCGACCTCGGCTGCCCCACCCCCGCCGACGCGATGGCCGAATGCGCCACACTGACCCCCACCTTCGCCGGCATCTCACACACCCGACTCGACAGGGACGGACCACTGCACTGGCCCTGTCGCAGCCCCGACCAACCCGGCGAAGGGCGGCTCTACCTCGACTCGTTCGCCACACCCGACGGCCGCGCCGCACTCGCCGCCCGGCCGTACCTGCCGCCCGGCGAGCAAGCCGACACCACCTTCCCGTACGTCCTGATCACCGGCCGCCGGCTGGTGCACTACAACAGCGGATCGATGAGCCGCCGCACCCCCAACCACCAGCTCCGCCCACACGAAGTGCTCGACCTGCACCCCGACGACGCCGCCCGGCTCGGACTAGCCGACGGCGACCTCGTCGAAGTGACCAGCCGCCGCGCCACCGTCACCTACCCCGTCCACCTGACCGACACAATCGCCCCCGGCCAGACGTTCACCACCTTCAACTTCCCCGACACCCTCACCAACACCCTCACCTCCGACGCCACCGACACCGAAACAGGCTGCCCCGAATACAAGATCACCGCGGTCTCCCTGAGCCCCGTCCCTCATCGAGCTGACAGCCGGGCGGCAGGCCGCTGACTTCTCCGACGCGGGGACCACGCGTACATGGGATGACCGATCTGGCATCCATGTCGCGGTGGTACGCCGATAACAACTGACCGATGCGGGCATGGCCACGACGGCCAGCCACTGGTACAGATCAGGGCCTGCCGTACGTGCGTGGCGGTCGGCACGCCCTGGCACAGCAGCCGCAGCGCATCGACGGTCACGAGGTTCAGGTTCACATCTGGTCAGTGCTGGCCTGAGCGCGGCGAGCGCGGGGGCCGGGTCGGCGTGGATCCGGAGGATCTCGATCGCGTAGCCGATGCTGGTCATTCGGGCGAGGACGAACCGGTTGCGGATGGCGTCCGCGGCGACGCGGCTGGCCAGGACGGCGGAGCGGGTCATCGGCAGTGCCCGGAACCGGTCGATGTGCCGGTGGCCGGGGCCGTCGGCGAGGGTTACCCCGGTCTGGGCGGTGCCGAACGCGATGGGGAGGTCCCGGATTTCCGGGCAGCGCGGCAAGGGCGACGCGCAAACAGGTTGTTCGTCAGCTCGCGTCGGGCGCCAGCCCTGCCCGTTGATTCGCCTGTGCCTTCGGCACTCCGGATGCTTGCAGCAGTTCGCTGATGGCAAGGCGTAACCGCGAGGCGAGGCCCCTGCCGCAGAACCCGATATCGTCGGCGCATGCCTGGTTGACGTCGTCGATGGCCTGTTGTGCCCGCGCACGCGCACGGTCGGGCTTGCGGCCGGCGAGGAAATCACGATGCAGCAGCCGCACCGCCTGGCCGAGGTGCTCGATCGAGGCTGGAAGACTCGCCGGTATCGGCTCACCCAGCCGTACCGTCGATATGACCCAGTGCGCCATCTCGCGGCTGTCGGAGTAGGCCTGTTGGAGGTGCTCGGCGGCGTGCTGGTAGCGGCGCAGGATTTTCAAGCGTCGCCACCGCCACGGTGAGAGAAGGGCGATCTCCCCCGCGGCGGCCACCATCTCGATGGTCTTGTTTCTATGCTTTTCTGCCGCGACCAAGCTCCGCAGGGCGCCCTCAGCCTGGTGGACGTCACGCTGCCCCAAGGCGCGAGCGACCGCGGTGAGGTCACGGGCGACGATGTCCAACGTCGGACCGGCAGCGCGATGAACGACGCGCACGGGGTTGGCCGGCATGATCAGCAGCGCCACGGCGATGGCCGTCACCCCTCCGATCAGCCCGTTGGCGGCCCGCGCCGCGGCGAGGTTCTCCGTGGTCAGCGTTCCCAGCAGCACAGCGGTACTTCCGGCATGCACCATGACGGCGCCGCTGCCCTGAATCACGGCTGCCGACGAGATCGCGAACGTCACGATCAGCGCGGTCTGAACCGGTCCTGTCCCGATCACCTCGATGATCAACTGTCCGGCCACCGCGCCCAGGATCACCCCGGCGATGAGTTCCGCCGCTCGCCCGATCCGATTGCCGAGAGCAGCCGCGACCGTGCCGATCGACGCCGCGGGCGCGAACAACGGCTGCGGGATGTGCAGCACGTCGTCCGCGATGAACCAGGACAGACCGGCCGCCACACCTGCCTGGACCGCGATGATGAAGTAGCTGCGAAGCCGCTCGTAAGCCTCCCGGCTCTCTCGCTGCACCAACTGCTCTGGCCGCCCACCCTGGAATCGGCTGCGCACGTCTGACCTCCCCCAGGGGCGGTGCCACGGTCCCGCGGGCAACCGATGCTGTGCGATCCCTTGCCGCAGGTTGGCCGGGTGCAACGACGCCGGGGGCCAGGCCGTCAATCCCCGCACGGCCTGGCCCCACGACCGCGTCCCGTCCGCAGGCCGAACTGCAGGGCGCCGTCGTCGTCAGGCGTCGGGCATGACAACGATCCGGTTCTCCACCGACATCACGCCCGGCGTTGACCAGGCGACCCGTCCGGCTTCTTCGCGTTCACGCCAGGACCGGACCACGCCGGTCAGGACGACCTTGTCGCCCTCGATGGTCACGCTCAGCCGTTCGCCGGGCGTGTCCACGGCGCGGATGAGAGCCTCCTCGATCCTGTCGCGCGCCGCCGCCACGTCCACCTTCACCCGGGGCCGCAGTGAGATCTGATTCGTGACTCCCCGTACTCCCGACAGGCGCCGTACCGCCCGCTTCGCGGAGCGCCGCTGGAACTCCCACTCGACCTCGCCGCTGAGGGTCACCCAGCCCTTGGTGACGGTGACGTGGATGTTCTGGCTCGGCACCAGCGCGTCCCACTCCAGGGCCCGGGTCGCCGCGGCCGCCAGGTCAGCGTCGGTGCGTTCCGCCGCGGTCGGTAGCCGCACTTCGAGGTCGTTGGCAACCGCCTTCACGCCCCGCACCCGGTGCGCCGCGTCCTCGGCCGCCCACTTCTTCACGTACGAGTCCACCCATCCGGTCAGGGTCACCACACCGTCCTTGGCGGACACGCCGATCTCGTTCGGGTGGACGCGGGCGTCCCAATGCATCTCGGCCAGCACATCCCGCTGGAGTTGTTCATCTGTCCGGGCCATCGTCGTGGTGGTCATCGCGCTCCTTCCAAAGTTCCCGTCGTCGGCTTCACTGTGAACCACCCGCACTCGTAGGGGTGGACGCACTCTGGGACGTCGCGCTAACGAGCGAATCACCACAGTTACGGGGACGAGGACCCGTACCCTCCGTTATGGAGGTCCGGATTCTGCGCCGACGAGAGGCCGCATACGCCGCCTCGCTTCCGCCGGACGTTCCCGTTGACACCGGGGCTCACCCACCGGTGTTGTTGACGGGGCTGAGGCTGACGCCTCGTGTCGTGCGGGTTCGGCGTTCGTCCGGGTGGTGGCTCGTGTCGCGCCTACGATGGGGAGCATGCCGCCCTCGAGACGGGAGCTCACACGGGAGCGGGAGACGTTCTTCCGGTCTCTGCCGTCTCGGGCGGGGCGGGTGCTTCCCTGCTGGGCCGCCGGCGTGGTGTTGATCAAGGTGGAGGAGGGTGACGGCGGGGAGTTCTGGCGGGTGGCGATGCGTGACCGGGCTGTCGTCGTGGACAGGGGCAGCGAGCCGGCCGATGCCACGGTGGTGCTGTCGGCTGACCTGTTCCACGACTTGATCACGGGCGCTGATCAGTTGATCGCCGCGTTGCTGCGTAACGAGGCGACGGTGGTGGGGGAAGTCGCGCTGTTGTTGGTGTTCAGGCGGTTCTTCCCCTCCGCGCCAGGGTCGGGTGACCCGAGGGACGCGGTCGGTGGCAGTCGTTGGCGGGAGCGGATGGACGAGACCGTCGCCCGCAGCACACCAGCGGAGCGGGCATGAAGCCGTTGGTCAACATTCTTGACGGCAACACGTTTCTGGTCAGCGACCGGCAGGGGGATGTCGATCCCTCGCCGGCCTTTCCCACGGGCTTGTTCTCCTACGACACCCGCTTCTTGTCCACCTGGCAGTTGACCATCGACGGTGGCCGGCTCACCGCGTTGTCAGTGGATGACCTGCAGTACTACGAGAGCCGGTTCTTCCTGGTGCCCGGTGAGCCGACCCACTACGTGGACACCGACATCTCCGTGATCCGTCACCGCACGATCGGCGGGAGCTTCGATGAGGATCTCGCGGTGCTCAACGAGGGCAACGAGCCGGCGGAACTGGTGGTCAGGGTCGAGATGGGCGCGGATTTCGCGGACCTGTTCGAGATCAAGAACCCGGCCCGTAAGATGGCACCGGTCACCGTCACCGTCCGCGACGGCCTGCTGTGTTTCACCTACCGTCGGGACAACTTCGAACGCCAGACGGTGGTGTCCAGCAGCGTGGCCGGCGATGTCGACGAGCACGGCATGACCTTCCGGATCCAGGTCCCCGCGCACGCGGAGTGGCGCACCCGCTTGCATGTGGCGACGAACATCCTGGGCGCGCAGGGGCGGGACTTCCGGGACAGCCTGCGTCTGCACCGTCCCCGGTC
This sequence comes from Micromonospora sp. NPDC047527, assembly GCF_040643015.1. Classification (NCBI taxonomy): domain Bacteria; kingdom Bacillati; phylum Actinomycetota; class Actinomycetes; order Micromonosporales; family Micromonosporaceae; genus Micromonospora; species Micromonospora sp. NPDC047527. Next base: position 53,039 of record NZ_JBEYTK010000013.1, read on the forward strand.
CGCGGCGCAGATCGCCGAGGCGCTGACCAGATGGCTGGATGCCACACCGCGGCTGGTCAGCGACAGCGAGACGCTCACGTCCACCTACCGTCGAAGCCTCACGGACCTCGCCGCGTTGCGGTACACCTCGGTCAGCACCGCCACTCACCTGGTCGCCGCTGGCCTGCCGTGGTTCATGACCCTGTTCGGCCGCGACAGCATGTTCACCTGCCTACAGTCCCTGCCCTTCCTGCCGCGTCTCACGCCGCCGACCATCACCGCGCTGGCACTGGCCCAAGGGTCGCGTTTCGATGACTTCCGCGACGAGGAGCCCGGGAAGATCCTGCACGAACTGCGCTACGGAGAGTCAGCGGGCTTCGAAGAACAACCGCACTCGCCCTACTTCGGCTCCGCCGACTCCACCATGCTGTTCGTGATCCTCCTCGACGAGTACCACCGGTGGACCGGCGACGACACGCTTGCGAAACGTTTCGAGATGGAGGCCCGCGCGGCACTCGACTGGATCGACACCTACGGCGACCTGCTCGGCACCGGATACGTGTGGTACCAGACGCGCAACCCCGAGACAGGATTGCAGAATCAGTGCTGGAAGGACTCCTGGGACTCGATCTCCTACGCCGACGGCCGGCTGCCCGGCTTCCCGAGAGCCACCTGCGAGTTGCAGGGGTACGCCTACGACGCGAAGATGCGCGGCGCCCGGCTCGCCCGGCTGCTGTGGGACGACCCCGCCTACGCGCAGCGGCTGGAACACGAGGCGGCCGAGCTCAAGGACCGGTTCAACCGCGACTTCTGGGTCGGCGACGGACGGTACTACGCCCTGGCCCTGGACGCCGAGGGCGGGCAGGTCGATGCCCTGTCCTCCAACATTGGGCATCTGCTCTGGAGCGGCATCGTCGACCAGCAGCGGGCCGCCGACATCGTCGGCCACCTACTCGGGCCGCGGCTGTTCTCCGGCTGGGGAATCCGCACCCTCGCCACCGGCAACGGCCGCTACAACCACCTCGGATACCACGTCGGGACGGTGTGGCCGTTCGACAACTCGATCATCGCCTGGGGCCTGTGGCGCTACGGGTTCCGGGAGGAAGCCGCCATCGTCTGCCAGGCGATGCTCGACGCCGCCCGATACTTCCAAGGCCGCCTTCCGGAGGCGTTCGCCGGATACGATCGGAAACGAACGAAGTACCCCGTGCAGTACCCCACCGCCTGCAGCCCGCAGGCATGGTCCGCCGGAACGCCGCTGCTGCTCATACGGGTGCTACTCGGCCTGCAACCCCACGGTGACCATCTCGTCGTCGACCCGGCGCTTCCCGACAGCATCAAACGCATCGAACTGCTGGACATCCCCGGCCGGTGGGGAGTCGTGGACGCCCTCGGCCGCCGACGACCGGACACCAACCACAACGAACGAGACAGCGCCTCCCGCAGTTGATGAAAGGGCCGACACCGGCCAAAGGAGGGTGAAGCGGTGAAGACCGCCAACGAGATCTTCTTCTACGAGCTCGCGGCCATGCAGGACCTGGAACACCAGGCGCGTTCCATCCTCGGCCTCCTGATCGGCACCCGCATCCACGACAGCACGCTCAAACGCATCATCGAGGACATGGCCGACGCCAGCGAGCGCCACTCCGACCGGATCGACACCTGCCTGCGGGATCTCGGCACCGCACCCCTGCACACCCGATCCGGTCCCATCCGCGGAGTCGAAAGCGACTTCCAGGACTTCCTCCGCACCCCCCACAACGACGCCATCCGTGACCTGTTCGCCCTCAACGCCGCCCAACGCATCACCAAGCTCGCCATCGCCGGCTACGAACACCTCACCGACTGGGCCACCACCATCGCCGCCGTGACCTGCACCCAGTGCCTCCTCAAGAACCTCGTCGAAAAGACAGAAACCTCACAACAGCTGAGAAAGCTCAACCAAACCCTCAGCGAACAACTCCTCGCCACCACCACCTGAACCCCACCCGGGGCCGGCCGAAACCCCATCCGTCCCCTCCTCCCCGACTACCCCACACCCGGATGTCAGACCACGACTGCTCGCGCCCGGGCGGTTCCCCCGGGCTGGCGCGGCAGGGGCCGAATCGAACCACGTCACGATCGATAGAATCACCGTCTCGACGGTACGGCCGCCGGGGTGCCGTTCCGGCTGCTGGCCAAGGACCGGGCGCTGGCGGTGTTCGAGGAACTCGATCCGGTGGATCAGCAGGCCATCCTTGCCGGGCCGCGGGATCAGGCGTTCCGTGAGCTGGTCGAGGGGATGGACCCGGACGACCGGGCGAGGATGCTGCGCGAGGCGCCGGCCAAGGTCGCCGAGCGGGTCCTGTCGGGGTGTCGGCGCACGAGCGGCAGATGACCGCCGCGCTGCTGGGTTATCCGGCCAGGTCGGTCGGGCAGGTGATGACACCCGAGGTGGTGGAGTTGCCCTGGCAGCCCACGGCCGGGCAAGCGCTGCAAGCCGTGCGGTACAGGGGCGCGCAGGCGGAGACCGTCTACGCCCTGCCGGTGGTCGACACAGGTCGCCGCCTGGTCGGGTGACCGGGTTGCGCGACGTGGTGCTCAGCCCGCCCGGGCGGCCGGTGGCCGAGCTGGTCGACACCGGGTGCCGCGGTGATCTGGCGTGAGGCCCGGGTGGCACTGCTGCTCGGCGCGCTGCTGGCTCTGGTGGGCCTGACCGTCGGCGCTCTGGTCGTGGGTGGGAAGATCGCTCTGGTCGTCGGCATGTCCCTGGTGGTCATCTGCGCTCGGGCGGCCACCGTTGGCGCGACCATGCCGCTGCTGGCCAAACAGCTGCGTGTCGACCCGGCGGTGGTGTCCGCCCCGATGGTCACCACCCTCGTCGACGCCACTGGACTGATCATCTACTTCCTCGTCGCGCACGCCGTGCTCAACCTGTGACGGCCCGCGCGCGCCGCCACCCTACCGCGTCGGGCACACTGATCGGCTGTGAGCCCGACAGCGCCGCAACCGGTACCGGAGCACGCTGCCGCGGACCGGCGGTGGTTGACCCCGGGCGTGGCCGGGATCGGCGCGGCGAGCTGCCTGGCCGACGTCGGTCACGAGGTGCCCACCGCGCTGCTGCCGTCGCTGCTGACCTCGACGCTGGGTGCGCCGGCGGCGGCGCTGGGCGTGATCGAGGGCGTGTCCGACGCGGCGCGGCCCGATTCGCCGGCGGCGCCCTCGCCGACGACCCGGCTCGCCGGCGGACGGTTGCCGTCGGCGGGTACACCGCCACGGCGGCGCTGACGGCCGGCACAGGCGCGGCAACGCCGGTGTGGCAGGTCGGTGCGCTGCGCGCCGGGGCGTGGGCGGCGCGTGGGCTTCGGGTGCCGGCGCGTAACGCGCTGCTGGCCGACATCGTGCCCGCCTCCGCGTACGGGCGGGCCTACGGGTTCGAGCGGATGATGGACAACCTCGGCGCGATCGCCGGGCCGCTGCTGGCCCTGGGCCTGGTCGCCGCGGTCGGCACCCGCTGGGTGATCGGCCTGTCCGTCATCCCCGGCCTGCTGGCAGCAGCGGCGATCGTCTACGCGATCCGCCGTGCTCCGACGGCCGAGCCCCGCCCACGGGTACCGCTGCGGATCCGGGTGCGGCCGGTGCTACGCGGCGACCTGGGCCGGCTACTGGCGGCGGTGGCGGCATTCGAAGTCGGCAACGTCGCCGCGACCCTGCTGATTCTTCGGGCCACCGAACTGCTCAGCCCTGACCGCAGGCTGTGAGCCGCCACCACCGTGGCGCTGGGGATGTACGTCGCGTACAACGTGGCCGCAGCGGCCGCGTCAGTGCCCGCCGGTCGTGCCGCCGACCGGCTCGGCCAGCGCGGACCCGTCCTCGTTCTCACCGTCGGCGTAGCCGGGTTCGCCGCCGCGTACGCACTGCTCGCTATCCCCAGCCCGGGCCTGTGGGCGCTGGTGGTGCCGTTTCTGCTCGCCGGTGCCGGTATCGGCGCCGTGGAGACCGCGCAGCACGCGGCGATCGCCGCACTGGCCCCACCGCAACTGCGGGGGTCGGCGTTCGGGGTGTTGGCCACCGTGCAGTCGCTCGGCAACCTCGCGGCCTCCGCCGCCGCCGGCCTGCTGTGGACGGGCCGTCTCGCCCACAGCCGCGTTTGGTTACCTGACCGGATGGATGCTGCTCGCGATGGCCGGGCTGCTGCTGGCGGTGCCCCCGGACATGCGCCTACCGTGCCGGTACAGCCGACAGGCCAACGCAGGCCCCTGGCCCGGCTGGGGGAACGCATCCCGCCCTCAAGGAATATGCTGGGTGAGCTCCAGGGCAACGGCGTTGTTCGTCTGCAGTCGGTAAGCGAGCGCCAGTCGCAGACGGAGTGTCGGCGGTGCCGGTCGTAGAAGTCGGTGATCCAGGCAGCGGGCATCAGTGCGGGGTCCGGAACCGGCGACGGTGGACGTACTCGGCCTAGTGCCGTGACCACGAACGTTGACGGTGTTGGTCAGGCTGCGCGGGTGGCGGGTTGGCCCCATCGTCGTTGTCGTTCGCTGCGGATGCGGGCGCGTTCTCGGCGTTGGGCGGCCAGGACCTCGGGGTGGCGGGCGTTGGCGTTGCGCCAGCGTAGGTAGGCCTGCAACCGCCGGGTCAGGACGGTGTGGTTGGGGTGGTTCGAGCCGGCGATGACGAAGGTGCGCAGCGGCCCGAACTGGGCCTCGATCGGGTTGGCCCAGGAGGCGTAGGTCGGGGTGAAGCAGAGTTCGGCCTTGTTCCGGGCCGCCCACCTTCGGATTTTCAAGCCTTTGTGCGCGGACAGGTTGTCCAGGATGACGTAGATCGGTGCACCGTCCGGCCTCGCGGCGCGGATCGACTTGAGCGCGGCGAGGGTGTTCGCGGCGCTCTTACGGCGCCGCACGACGCCCCAGAGTTGGTCGTCGCCGACGCTGTAGCAGCCGTGGAACTGCCGGACGCCATGCAGCTTGTGGTAATTCGCGGGCAGCCGATGGGGGTGCCCGGCCGGAGCCCATCCGGTGCCGGCCTGCGGGCGGATCACCAGGGGCCCGAACTCGTCGAACGCGAACACCCGCTGCGGGAAGTGGCTGCTCACGTACTCGATCCGGGCGAGTTTGGCGTCCCGGTCAGGGTCGGTGGACTCCTTCCACGTCTTCGTCCGTTGAAAGGTGATCCGGTGTCGATGCAGGATCTGCCGCAGCCTTTCCCGGCCGATACGGACCCGGCGGGCGGCATGCGAGCCCAGGTGGTCGGCGAGCTTGCGCACGCTCCAGCGGGTGAACGGCCGCCCCAGCTTTTCGGGGCGGGTGTTGGCCGTCTCGACGATGAACTGTTCCTCGTCAGGACTGATCTGGCGGGGACGGCCACCCGCCCACTGAGGGTCCAGGCTGGCCATCCCCATCTCGTTGAACCGGTGGATGACCTGCCGGATCGTGTCCTCGTCGGCCTGCACGAGACGGGCGATGGCCGGCACCGTGTTCCCGCCGGCCGAGGCGAGCACGACCATCGCCCGACGTAGTCGGATCGGTGAACCGGTTCCCCGGCGGGTGATTCTGAGCAGCTGCTGACCTTCCTGATCACTCAGCCGCCGCACGCGTACAAGATCTGCCACCGCCACAGCCTGACCGGCACAACGCCCCCCGGCCGACAAGCCGAACGGCGTGTCATCCAACACCGTGAACGTTCGTGGTCACGGCACTAGCTACTTCCACCTGAAAAGTCGGCGCGTGGCGGTCCGTCTTCGGGCGCCGTGTGATCGAGAGGATGGCCTCGAACCCTTGGGCTAGAAGGGATCGAGGCCATCGTGTTTCGTACCGTAGGCGATCAGTTGTCGTTGTTCGAGTCGACACTGCCGGAACAGTTGCTGCGGCTTCCTGAGGAACTCGCACGAGTCGACGCGCTGCTGGACGACCCGGCGTTCTTCGCGCCGTTCGTGCCGTTCTTCGACCCGCGGATCGGTCGGCCGTCGACACCGATGGAGACCTATCTGCGGTTGATGTTTCTGAAGTTCCGCTACCGCTTGGGCTACGAGAGCCTGTGCCGGGAGGTGTCGGACTCGATCAGCTGGCGGCGGTTCTGCCGGATCCCGTTGGAGGGCTCGGTGCCGCATCCGACGACGTTGATGAAGCTGACCACCCGGTGCGGCGCCACCGCGGTGGAAGGGCTGAACGAGGCGTTGCTGGCCAAGGCCGCTGAGGCCAAGTTGTTGCGCACCAACCGGGTCCGGGTCGACACCACGGTGGTGCCCAGCAATGTCGCCTATCCCACCGACTCCGGGCTTCTGGCCAAGGCGATCGGCCGGATCGCCGCGACCCGCACCAAGATTCGGGACCGGTCCAGGTCGGCGGGCAAGCGTGCCCACTCCATCGGCGCGAAGCTGCGGACGCGCAGCGCTGCCGGTAAGGACCAGGCACAGGCCGCGGTGCGCCGGGTCACCGGCGAGTTGGCCGACCTCGCCGAGAGTGCCGCCAACGGTGCCGAACGGGTGCTGGCCAACGCCAGGCGAGCCCTGGCGCGGGCCCGGGCAAAGGCCGTGGAGCAGCGGGCCAACGGTGAGCATGATGCGGCCGCGGGTCGACGCCGTGGCCAACTCGCCCGCGCGATCAACGATCTGGTGGACCTGGTCACCGCGACCAGGCAGATCGCCGCGCAGACCCGGCAACGGCTCTCGGGGGTGACGCCGGCCGGGGCCACCCGGCGGGTCAGCCTGCACGACCCCGACGCCCGCCCCATCGCCAAGGGCCGGCTGGGCAAGCCGGTCGAGTTCGGCCATAAGGCCCAAGTGGCCGACAACGACGACGGCGTGGTCTTGGACTACACCGTCGAGCAAGGCAATCCCGCCGACGCCCCGCAACTGGCCCCCGCCATCGAACGGATCGCCCGCCGCGCCAGTCGGGCACCGCGAGCTGTCACCGCTGACCGCGGCTACGGCGAACACAAGGTCGACGAAGCACTCCACGACCTCGGCGTGCGCACCGTCGTGATCCCCCGCAAGGGCAAACCCGGTAAGGCCCGACAGGCCGAAGAACACCGACGAGCGTTCCGACGAACGGTGAAGTGGCGAACCGGGATAGAAGGCAGGATCAGCACCCTCAAACGCGGATACGGCTGGGACCGCACACGCATCAACAGCACCGAAGGAGCCAGGATCTGGACCGGACACGGGGTCCTGGCCCACAACCTGGTCAAGATCAGCGTCATCAGCGCCTGACCGGGACTACAGGCAGAGGACTGCGGCCACGAGCTCAGCGGCCCGATGTCGGAGTTCAGCAGCCGTCAGCGTTTGCCAGGTGGAAGTAGCTAGACGGTGAAGGTGGAGAAGGTGGCCTCGGCGGCGTCGAAGCACGATCCGTCTCGGCCCATCGACTGGCGTACCTTGCAGCGGGCGCAGGCGCGGGCGAAGTCGGCCAAAGTGCACTCGCCCTCACTGCTGCGGTCGCTGTGGAAGACCACGTCGGCGACAATGCCGCCACGGCGACGGCGGCCAGGGTTCAACGCCGCCACGAACAGGCCGGCGCCATGGCGCTCGCCCCTCGCGGCGGGTCATCGCCTTGGGCTTCGCCGCGCCCTCGCGGTGGCCGCAGGCGGGCGGAACCTGGAGGGGGCCCGAGGGGGTGCTGGTCCCACCTGCCTGCGGCGGAGCCGCGCGGCAACACGGCTCCACTGAAGTGGCGTCACGGCTGCGGGATCCGTTACGGCCGCAGGGCCGCGGCCTGAATGGGGCACGTCCGCACTGGTGACAGAGGGGACGACGATCGCAGAATGGTCTCTGCAGCTCAACGCCCGTGACGGCGACGTGACCATCTCGGGGTGGACGGCTCGGCGGTGGTGCCGCGCCGCCGGGACCCGGACGGCGACGGCGGCCGGGGCTTGGCCATCATCGAGGCTGTGGGCCACGCGCGGGGTGTGGACAGCCCCGACGACGGCGGCAAACGCGTCTGGGTCCGCCTGGTGAGACCACCCGTCCCGCCAGGTGAGTAGCGCTGCGAGGTTTTCCGCCGTGACCACGCGGACGCAGGAGGACTGGAGAGCACTGGGGCGGACTCTATAGCACCCCGGCGGACTGGTGACAAGACTCGGTGGCGATCCGTAGCGAATTGGGGGTTGACTCGACGGGGGTTGCCGAGGCGTACTGGATACACGTTCCCGCAGCGCCGGCTGGCGCGGTCGGCCACACAGCAGCGGGCAGGCACCCCACGGATGGGGTGCCTGCCGTTGTTCGTGCCGACGCCGCGGGGGGGGGTAACGGGGAGAGAGATGGGAGGACCCACATGAAGGATCGTCTGTCGGCGAGTTGAGTCGCCGCACCACCTGAGCGCTTCTGCGTCGCTGTCGGTGGTGAGTTCTGATCTTTGTGGCTCGGCTTGGTGTCCTGGTGCCTGCCCCTGCGCGGGGTCTGTGTTCGTTGACTCGACCATAGTGACTTTTGTCGTCCCCTGCACCTACGAGGGTCCGCCCGGCCGGGCGTCACCCGGCAGGGTCGGGCCTGCCCGGGAACTGACCGGAGCCGGGCAGGCCCGACCTGGGACGGAACCCTAACCACCTGAAGCCGAACCCTTCAACCACCTGTTTGGAGCAGAACGTGACCTCACACGACAACCTCATGGAGGCGGCGGCTGCCGTCGCGGCCCGCCTGCACACGACAACGCCGAACGCGGCCGTGCACGCGCCGCCTGGATCCAGGTGGTGGGCCGTTGGCGGCACCTGACCAACGTGACCCCGGCTCACCCGCCCGGGTGGGTGCGGGGCGGGAGCGGTGGGAGAACCGGGCCCAGGTGGCGATCATGCTGTTGATCGGTGGTGCGGCTGGCGCGGCGTCGTTCACGCATGTGCATGACGTCGCGGCCGGGCACGGGCAGCCGGGCTGGCTGGCCTGGGCCGACGCGATCGTCCTGGAGTTGATGTCGATCGCCGCCGGTCTGGAGTTGCGGCGCAAGCGGCGCCTAGGCAATAGCGTGGTCTTCCCCGCCACGGTGCTCATTGTGGCGGTGTTGCTGTCCCTGGCCGCGCAGGTGGTGGAGGCGGAGGCGTCGGTGATCGGCTGGATCGCCGCCGCCCTGCCGGCGCTGGGCTTCCTGGCGATGGTGAAGATCGCCCTCGGCCGCGCCGACACCGCCCCACCCCACCCGACCGCCCAGCCCGCGCGTGGATCGGCGCTGACCGTCGACGCGTCGGTCCCGGACACCCGCCCGCCGGTCCCCGTCACCGCCGCCGCGGGCCGGGACTCCGCGACCGCGGTCCCCGTCGTCGCGGACCAGCCTCCGGCGGTCCCGGACCGCCGGGACGACGAGGCGTCGACCGGCGATGGCGGTCCGGAGGTCACCGCGCTGGTCCCGGCCGCCCGGACCGCCGCCCGCACCCTCACCGCCGAAGGGACACCGCTGTCCCGCAAGGCCCTCGCCCGACAGCTGCGCGCTGACGGGCACCAGTTGTCCAACGCCACCGCCTCCGCCCTCGTACGCGTCCTACGCGCCGAAACCACCCCGCCAGTACCAGACCTGTCACACCAAGAGGCCGCATGACCGAACCCCGAGTGTCGGCTTCGGTCAGACCGAGCCGCCGCTGTCAGACCAGCGTCAGCGCCTGTCAGCAGGCCCGCGAGCTGACAGATGCTGACCGGGCCTGCCAATCGCTCCCGCCCGCTGCGGCGGCGGGCGCACCGACCTCACACCCACTCACACCTGCGACCATGGAGCAACAACGATGATCACCCCGCACCGGGAACCTCACCAGCGTCACCGACCCGACTCACACCCACTCTCACCGCACCGTCACGCCGAACCCGGTGTGCCCGACGGTGTAGCAGTCAGCACAGATCTCCGTTCTACCGTCCGTCTTGATCCTGACCCCCAACCTGACCCCTCACGGCCGCTCACAGCCCAGGTCAGCCCCGCTGTCAGCAGTCGGGGACCGCTCCAGACAGACCCTCCAGTCTCGGGTCTCCCCCCAGGGGCTTGTGCCCATGGGTAAACACCTACCGACCGCGGATCCGCTGCTGCGCCTGCAGGCCAGCATCACCGCCCGCGACGACCGGCTCCTCGACTGGCTCTACGACCACGGCGTGCTCACCACCGACCAGGTCGCCGCCGCTCTGTTCCCGTCCCTGGACTTCACCCAACGCCGACTGCGCCGCCTCACCGCCTTACGCGCGGTCGACCGGTTCCGGCCCAACAAGGCCGACGGAGGCTCGCACCCCTACCACTACGTCCTGGACCAACTCGGCTACGACCACGTCCACGCCCAACGCGGACTCGGCCGGCCCCGCCGGGAACAGGCCCGCCGCCGCAAACAGTCCCTCACCTCCCGGCCGGACCTGCCGCACCTGCTCGGCGGCAACCAGGTCTTCATCGACCTCGCCGCCCACGCCCGCACCCACCCCGACACCGAGCTAGTCCGCTGGCAGCCCGCATCCGCCTACCACGAACCCGGCACCCTCTACCGCGAAGGCGGCGACCCGCAGATCATCATCGCCGGGGCTACCGGCTTTCCCCGCCCGGACGGCGCCGGGGTGTGGACCGAGGACGGACGGTCCGTGCCGTTCTTCCTCGAGTACGACACCGGGCTCGAACACCTGCACGTCCTCATCGACAAGGTCATCAAGTACGAGCGGCTGTACACGATGAGCACCTGGGCATGGCCGGTGCTGTTCCACCTCCCCTCCGCCCGCCGGGAGGCGAACCTGCACCACCGCATCGCCGGCATCGGCCTGGAAACCGTCGTCGCCACCACCACCGCCGACCTGCGCACCACCCTCGCCGCCAGCCCCGCCGAGCAGGTCTGGCAACTGGTCGACCGCGGCGGCCGTCACCGCCTCATCGACCTGCCCTACACCGACACCCGCCACGACACCGAGTTCCCCACCCACACCGCGCCCGACCAGGAAGACCGGGCCGCCTGATGGGGGCGCGGCGGAGCACACCGCGCGCGCGTACGGGCGGCTCACTCGCCCACACGCCGCCGAACCCGCCCATGCCCGCCCCCAACCCCGGGGCCGCCGTCACCACCTGCCCTGCGGCGCGCACCGAGGCAACGCACCGGGCGGCAGCGGAGCGGCAATCCTTGGGAAGCTGTCGATATTTGTCACCGCTTCGGCGACAGACTCCGCGACCGCCCGGCCCACTCACACCTGCGGCTTGCGCCTGTAAGTCGCTGTGAGTGGCGCACGTCTTCACTTCCGCGGCCGCCGGAGCTACAGTCCGCGGCCCTTCACCGACGCCGACCCGCCGCCGTCCGCAGGCTGGGCGATCCGGCGATCGATCGTCAACGAGTTCCTACCACCGCGAAGGAGATTCCCATGGCCCGACACCACGTCCTCACGCCACGAGCCGTCCTGGGAGGGACATGGCCACACGCCGTGACCAGACATCACGCGCGAACACACCACACCCGTCGCCGTCGACCCCGCCCACGCGGACAACCGACGGCGAGGCCCCGACCGCACACCCCGACCCCGATCTGCCGGTCCTGCCGGGAACGCTGTCGATGGCCCGCTACCTGACCGACCCCGCCACCGAAACCGAGATCCAAGCCCTCGCCGCCGAAGCCGGCCTCCCGACGGTTGACCAAGCCGCCACCCTCGCCCGCCTACTACGTCTGCACCAACCCGCTCCGCCACGCGCCGCGTGACCTGCGCCCGCCCGCACCTCGGCGGGCGCAGCCTCCTTCACCCGAACGTCGGCCGAGTGAGCATCCATCGCAGGGGCCACTTGCGCCGTGCGTCGACACTACGATGCGGGTCGTGGGACACCCCACGCCGAACCGAGCACACCTGCCACCTGCCGCCTGAGCTGCGCGACCAGGAGATCGCACCCGAGCAGCTCTTCGCCGAGCCCTGCTCGGGCTACGGGACAGTATACGTGCACAAAGGCCGCGACCTACACCGCCGTGTCGTCTGGTTCGCCACCTGGGTCGACGAGATCACCGCCGACACCACCGGCATCGATCAAGTCGAGGGCACCCGCGAAACTGTCCTCGCCTGGCCCGCTCCCCGCCCGCCGCCGCGCACCTGATCACCGCCGTCGACGGTTCGGGATGGGTGCCGCTGCCTGACGCCGACGACGAGATCGACCTTCCACCCCTCACCGACTGACGCCTGCGTCCCTCGCGGTCAGACGTCACGCTTACTCGCAGAGTAACCTTCAGGCGTCACCCAGCACCTCGCCGGTGTCGCTACCCCTCTCCTGCCGGCGGCGAGATGCGCCGGCCGGCTCGACGCAGCCACCAGCGGGCTCGTGTACGACGCCGTGCTCGCCGCCCTGCGCGCCGACACCATCCGGGACGTCGACCTCGACCTCACCGGCCTCGACCGCTTCGATGCCGCCGCCACCAGCACGCTGGTGGCCTGCCATCGGGCCGTGCACGTCCGCGGCGGCACCCTGCGGCTGACCAACATCCCGCCCGCAGTCCGGCGGCAACTGTTCACCGCCGGACTGCTCGGCCTGCTCGACGGCGACGCGAGCGGTGCCAAGGCGCCGACCCTGCCTGCCTGAGCCGGCGTGACGAAGCTATGGCGATGCGATGTTGGTGGCGGCGACCAGCGCTCGCACTCTGCCGATCCAACCGGCGTCGATCAGTCGGGTGGGCGCCTTGTCGTTGCCTGCGTCCATGCCCGGCCCCGCCGCCGCTCAGCTCTTGACTGCCTGAGGCCGCACCGGGCGCACTCGGATCTGTCAGGGGACTGGAGTCCAGTGCCAGGGCCGCGGACCTTGTTCACCGCGGATGCAGGCCAGCCGGTATCGCGCTTGCCCACTCAGGTGGGGCTGCTGGTCGGCCATCTGTGCGGCGAACGTGACCTTCCGCAGCTCGCGTGCGTCCCGCAGAACGGTGTAGCCCGCCCACCGGGTGACCTCGTAGCCGTAGCGTGTGCAGAACCGGTGCCATGCTGTCGCGGACATGGACCCGAACGTGAAGTGGTCGACGGCGATAGAGGTGAGGTCCCACTCGGGAGGTCCGTATGCGAAGCGTTCTAGGTCGAGTACGACGGGACCGGCGGCGGTGGCGACGATGTTGCCGCCCCAAGCGTCCCCGTGCACTGCGGCCCGCGGAAGACCGGCGGGCAGGTTCTCGTACTGCTGGGTCAAACCGTGAAGGTGCTTGAGCAGCCAGTCGCGCTCCTCGCCGTCGAAAACGTCGGTCTCGGTGATGCGTTCTTCTAGCCGGACGAACGGTGCTAGCGGCGGCAGCGCGAGCTCTGGTGGGGGCTGGAGTCCGTGGATCTGCCGAAGAATGTCGGCGACCTGGTCGACGCTGCCCTCGTGATGGTCGGGCAGCTCCTGCCAGAAGGTCACAGCCCGGCCCTCGACCTCTATTGGCTGAGGAACGCCGGTCAGGACCTGAACGACAGGGACGCCAGTCTGCTGCAACCAGCGTGAGACTCGAACTTCCTTGGCGGCTGCGGCCCCTTGGCCGGGACGCGTGACGCGGGCGACGACGCGGCCGGGCAGCCGGTACAGCGTGTTCTCGCCGGCCCGGATCAGCTCGGCACCCTTAGCGTCGAGCCCGGCCTGTTGACACGCGCGCATGAGCGCGGTGAGGGCATCGATCACGCGGCTGCCTTGACAGTCGCGTCGATCGCGGCGCGCAGCGACGAGACCTCGGGGATGCTCGCGTGGCTTCCCGCCACGCGATGAAGCTCGCGCAGGTCGTCTGCGGTGCGGCGAGAGCGAATCGCGCCGGCATCTGCGAGCGCGAGCTGACCGATGTGCGCGGCCTCCAGGGGATCGCCTTGGACCATGGTCAGAGACGCGAGCTTCGTGCGGGAGATCGCCCTGGATCGTGCGAACTCCGGCTGGTGGTGCTCGACCGAGTACTGGAACCGGCTGACGGCTTCGGTAGCAAGCGTTGTGTGCATCGCGACGTCGTAGAGGGCGTGAGCGGTGTCGCCGTGGTGCTGGGCATCGTCGTAGAAGCGCATCCAGGGCGGGTCGTCGGCCGGCTGCGAGCGGGCGAACGCGTCGTCCGCTGTCCCCACCGCCGCCAAGGCTTCCTGGGCATGGGTCGGACCTAGCTTGGCCAGCGCCCTGGCGCGGACGGTGTTGAGCATGGCCCGTTCTGTGGCGGTCAGCCGTTCGGCTCGTACAAGCCCCATCTCGACATAGGTGAGGCCGTCATCTGGCTGTCCGCACCAGATGGCTTGACGTGCCATGTACGATAGCAGCAGCGCACGTTGGTGCCAGTTCCCGCCCACCTCCGCGCACTGCAGCGCGAAGGTGAATTTTCGGCGTGCCGCGTCGTGGTCGTAGGCGTCGAAGAGCATGAACGCCACCACGCCGGCCAGCTGCGCCATCGCTGTGTGCAGGTCGCCGCGCAGCTTCGGCGGGCACGGCCGTCGTAGGAGCTGAGCGAGCCGGCGGAGCTTGTCGTCGGCGATCTCCCGAGCAAGGGCGCCGCCGTGGCTGTTGTCCCAGTGTTCGAAGATGTCCGCCGCTTCCATGACCGCGGTGATGTGATCGTTGCCGATCCGTCGCGGCAGCTCGTGCGACGGCCCCGTGTCAAGCAACGCCAGCGTGGGGGCGCTGACGACGCCCGCTCCCACCAGAACACCTATAGCGCCGAGCATGCCTCGTCGATCCACGTCATCGACGGTAGCCGACTTGACGGCACGCGGGTTATAGAAGCCCAGCTCCTGATCGGTACGTGCGCTTAACGCGGTCCGCAGGGTCGCCCGGTACTCGGGCTTTGGCCAATGGATCAATCCTTCTTCGAGTTTGCCCAAGTAGTTGGCATTGAATGCGCTCCGGCTACGCAGACGCGGATCTGGATACAGCACTTCATTGACGAGCGCCACGACTTCCGAGCGCGACATCGGCTCACCGGGGCGCTGGGGGGAGGGCAGGCGCTCCCGCGCTGCGCGGAGTAGCTGATTCTTCACGATGCGGCCCCGGTGTCAGCATCGGGCTGCTTCGAAACGCGCAACCCTTGAACAGTTCAGTTGCCGTGATTGGGACCAGCATGGCACCGTGCGTCACTCTTCTCAAGCCCGCTGTGAAGTCGATCCTGATCGTTCTTCTCATCCCCGCAGGAGCAGCAGTTGGGCCGGCCCAGCAGGGTCGGCCCAACTCGAGCTGAGGTACGCGCGAGGGGGATCAGCGAAGAGCGAACTCCCCTTCCCGCAGGCCAGCAAGGAAGGAACCCCACCCTTCGGCGGAGAAGACGAGAGTTCCATCGCTGCGGTTCTTGGTGTCCCGGACGCCTACAACGGCGCCGACGTGGGCAACCTCGACGCAGTTGCCGCCGCCGCTGCTCTTGGTGGACTTCCGCCAGTTGGTGAAGGTTGGTTCGGTCACGCTGCTCTTCCTGTCGCCTCAGTTATCTTGCCGGCGGTGTCCAGCAGGAACCGCACACTCTGGTGAGATGGGAGGGTGCCGTCTCTCAGCCGTTCGTACAGGTCCAGATAGTGGTTCACGGCATCCGGCTTGGTCAGCACCAGATCATCGGTGACGGTGTCGACCGCGACGACAACCGGATCCTGCGGATCCGGGTAGGTGTAGATTGAGAATCCCGAGCGTGGCACCAGGTAGCCGGAGATCCGGCTGTCGACCGGCAGGATCCGCACGCTGATCTTGGCGTCCGCGTCCGCCTGTTGAGCTATGTGGATCATTTGATCGCGGAGCACGGGCGCGGCAGCAGCAGGACGGCGGACCGCCAGCTCATCGATCACCACTTCGTAGGTCGGGCCGTCCGGTCGATGTAGCACGCGTTGTCGTCCGATACGCGCCTCGACCGCACGGTCGGCGTCAAAGTGTGCCGACCAGTCGGCCTTGTCGACACCCGCCCGCGCCCGCGTGAACTCACCGGTCTGCAGCAGACCAGGCAGCAGGGTCATCTGGTACTCACGGATGGTCGCCGCGCCTGCCTCAAGGTTCGCGTAGAGCGCTTGGCGAGCGCCCATCTCACTGGCCGCCGACTCCCACCATCCTCGCTCGCTGGCCTGGCGAGCGATAGTCAGCAGCGTCGTCCACGCCTCCCCGGTGACCTTGAGTTGCTCCAAGATCTTCATCACGTCATTCGGGTCAGGTCTCATACGGCCGTTCTCCAGTCGGGACACCGTCGTCCGTGGAAGACCGGCGGCGCGAGCCAGGGCCTCCGACGACATCTCCCGGTCCTGGCGTAACGCGCTCAGCTCAGCCGCCAGCCGAAGCCGCCGGACGTACGTACTGATCACCAGCACCTCCGACCGACACCAAAGTGAACAGTTCATCGACTTGACGTCGTCGGCCTGAGCGTACATCCGACCGGTTGGCGTCGTAACCCTGCGCGACCAGGGATGCCCGGGGCCACACAACCATCCCTCCCTCCCCAACCATCCCCATCCCTCCCTAACCGAAGGTCTTCCTCGACGCCGGGACGGTGGGCCACCGTGGTCGAACCGATCACCGGTGTCGACAGCGCGATGACGGAACGTGACAGACGCGGTTAGCGCCACTGGCAGTCGGTGACGGCAGAACGCCCGTGTCGGGATTCGGAGTAGGCCGTCCCGGATCACTCCTCAGAAAGGCTTGTGCGATGTACGGACAGGATGACCTGGCCCGCTACGGCTATCGGCAGGAGCTCAGTCGCCGGCTGCGGTTTCGGGACCTGGTGGCGTACGGCTTGGTGTACATGGTGCCGATCGCGCCGATGGCGATCTTCGGCAGCGTCTACGCCGGCTCTGGCGGCATGGTGGCCCTCGCCTACGCGGTCGGTGTGGTGGCGTTGGTGTTCACCGCGTTCTCGTACGCGCAGATGGTGAAGGCGTTCCCGATGTCGGGCAGCGTCTACAACTACGCGGGCCGGGGCATCAGCCCGCCGGTCGGCTTCCTGGCCGGCTGGGTGATCCTCCTGGACTACGTGCTCGTGCCCGGGCTGCTGTACCTGGTGGCGTCGGTGGCGATGCACGCCACTGTGCCGGCGGTGCCGGTGTGGCTGTGGCTGCTGGGGTTCGTCGCGGTCAACACGGTCATCAACTCGGTCGGCATCCGCATGACGGCGGTGGTGACCCGGGTGATGCTCGTCGGTGAGCTGGTCGTCCTGGCGGTGTTCCTGGCCGTCGCCGGCTGGGCTCTCGCCTCCGGTAAGGGCCGGTTCAGCTGGGACGCGTTCTACAACTCCGACACCTTCACCTGGTCCCTGGTGGCGGGGGCGGTGTCGATCGCGGTGCTGTCGTTCCTCGGCTTCGACGGGATCAGCATGCTGGCCGAGGAGACTCGCGACGGCGCGCGGCAGATCGGCCGGGCCATGGCGGCCGTCCTTGTCTTGGCCGGGGTGTTGTTCATCGCGCAGACGTGGCTGGCGGCGATGCTCGTGCCCACCGCCGACACGCTGCTGGCGGAGGGCGACGTGAACGGCACCGCCTTCTACGACGCCGCCGCCGTGGCCGGCGGAGGGTGGCTGGCCACCCTGTGCGCGGTGGCGACGGCGATCGCGTGGGGATTGCCGAACTCGATGGTCGCGCAGGTCGCCACGTCCCGGCTGCTGTACGCGATGGCCCGCGACCGGCAGCTCCCAGCGTTCCTGGCGAAGGTGTCGATACGCCGCAGCGTGCCGATCAACGCCACCCTTCTCACCGGCGTCGTCTCCCTCGGCCTCGGCCTGTACATGGCGACGCGGGCGGACGGGATCACCCTGTTGTCGTCGCTGATCAACTTCGGGGCGATGGTCGCCTTCCTGGTCCTGCACGTCTCCGTGGTCGTGCACCACCTGATCCGCCGCCGCAGCGGCAACTGGTGGGCGCACCTGCTCATGCCTGGAATCGGGTTCGTGATCCTCGCCTACGTGGTGGTGAACGCCAACATCGCCGCCCAGCGCCTCGGCCTGGCCTGGCTGGGCCTCGGCGTGCTGGTTCTGGCCGGTCTGTACCTGACCGGCCGCCGGCCGGTGCTGTCCGGCCTGGCCCCCACCCAGGCCGCCGGGCGTGACATGGAACGGGTGTGATCACGATGAGCCAGTTCACCTACCGGCCTGCCCGCGACGAGCTCGCCTACACCTTCGGCGGCCGTCTCCCGGTGGCGCACGTCCGCTCCGGCGACGTGTTCACCGTGCACACGCAGGACTGCTTCGGCGGCCTCGTGCGAGGACCTGCGGACCTGCCGTCGCAGGTGTGCCGCATGCCGTACCTGAACCCGGTGTCGGGGCCGTTCTTCGTCGAGGACGCCGAGCCCGGCGACACCCTCGCCGTACACATCATGTCGATCGAACCGGCCCGGGACTGGGGCGTGTCGGCGACCTTCCCCTACTTCGGGGCACTCACGTCGACCTCGCATACCGCCACGTTGCAGCCGCCGCTGGAGGAGCGGGTGTGGGTGTACGACATCGACCGCGCTGCGGGGGTGGTCCGGTACCGGGCCACCGCGAGTGAGCACACGGTCGACCTGCCGCTGGATCCGATGATCGGCACCATCGGTATCGCCCCCGCCGCCATGGAATCCCGGTCCACGATCGTCCCGGACTACTACGGCGGGAACCTCGACACCCCCGAACTGCGCGCCGGGACCACCCTGTATCTCGGGGTGAACGTGCACGGCGCGATGCTCGCCCTCGGCGACGGCCACGCCCGCCAAGGCCACGGCGAGGCCTGCGGCGTCGGCGTGGAGATCGCCACCGTCACCACCCTCGCGGTCGAGGTCATCAAGGGCGCCGACACCGCCTGGCCGCGCCTGGAAACCGACACGGCGATCATGTCGGTCGGCTGCGCCCGCCCCCTGGAGGACGCCTACCGCATGGCCCACCAGGACCTCACCGCCTGGACCGTCGACCTGTGCGGTCTGCAGACCCTGGACGCCTACCAGCTCATCTCGCAGGCCGGGCGGGCGCCCATCGGCAACGTCTGCGACCCCAACTACACCGTCCTGGCCGCCATCGAAAAGGCGCTGCTCCCGCGCCCGCTGCCCGCCTACCGTGACGCGCACGCACGGCTGCGCCACCTCGACGGCCGACGGTAAGGGCGGATGCCATGACCGCGTCGATACCCCGGCTGCCGCTGCGCGACGAGCTGTTCCTGCTCGGGCACCACGACGACACCGGCCAGCCGCACCTGCACCGCCATGCCTTGGCCCTCGGCATGGCCGGCGCAGTGCTGATCGACCTGTTCCTCGCCGGACGGATCACCCTCGACTCCTACGACGACCGCCCGGCCGCCGACCGGTGGCTACGCCTGAACTCCGACCAGCCGGTCGGCGACCTGATCGCCGACACCGCCCTCGCCACAATCCGCTACTCACGCGCCACCCCGACCGTGAAAGCGTTCCTGCGCAGCTTCGCCGACGACCTGTACGAACGCACCCGCGCCGGACTCGTCGCCGCCGGCATCCTGCGCCACACCGCCCGCCGCCGCCTCGGCGGCCTAATCCGCGCCGACGCCTACCTCGCCACCGACACCAAGTGGGCCGTCGTCGCCCGCGCCCGGCTGCGCTACCTCGCCGCCGGCCGTGAACAACCGGACAACCACACCGCCGCGCTCGCCGGACTCGTCGCCGTCCTCGGCCTCGCCGACCACCTCTACCTCGACGACGACACCACCACACTCACCGCCCACCTGAAGACCATCGCCGCCCAGCACCACCGCCCCATCCGGGAGATCACCGCCGCCGTCGACGCCGCGATCGGTGACCTCGCCACCGCCACCTACCGATAGACCGCCGAGGGAGACGACAACACCGTGGACTCAATCGTTCGTATCCGCGCCGCCCGCTGGACAGACAGGCAGACCGTCGCCACGTTGATCGCCGACGCCTTACAGCCCACCGCGCTCGGCGCCTGGCTGGTGCCCGATCCGACGCAGCGGCGCCAGGTGCTGACCGACGTCCTGGTGATCTGGGCCGAGCACGCCCTGTTCTTCGGCGACGTCCACCTCACCGACGACTGCACCGCCGCCATCGTCGGCTTCCACCGCTACCGGCCGATCCCGCCACCAGCCAACTACCCGACCCGCCTCGTTCAGGCCGCCGGATCCCACGCTGACCGCTTCACCGCCATCGAGGGACTGATCGCGCAGAAACAGCCCACCGAACCGCACTACCACCTAGCGCTCCTCGCCGTCGGCGCTGCCCATCAGAAGGATGGCCGCGGCAGCGCCCTGCTAGCCCACCACCGCGCCCGCCTCGACCGCCTCGACCTGCCGTCCTGGACCGCCGTTCCCACAGAAGCGGAGCACCTGCTCGCACGCTACGGATACACGCTCCGCCCGCCCCTCACCGCGCCGAACGGACTGAGCCTGCACCCCATGCGCCGCAACGCGCCCCATGCCAGCAGCCCCATGCCGATCAACCCCGCGCGGCCGGTCGGCAACCGCTGGCAAGACCAGCACGCCTGATACGTAAGCCGCCCGGCTTACCCCCATTTGGAGTGCTGCCGCAGGCTGCCGAGTTACTAACCCGTCCACCCCTCAACGGACAGATCATGGCCTTCCCTCGCAGATACCCGCCCGACCTCGTGGACGCCGTCGTCCAGCGCGTTGCCGCCGCCCGCACCGTTAAGGCGTACGGCGCGGTCACCACCGTCGCCCGCCAGTTGGACCTCGATCCCCGCCTAGTGCAGAAATGGGTTACCAAAGCCACCGCTCCACAGGCGCAGCAGGCGGACCGAGCGGCGGACGGCACCGGCCCGTGGGAGGTCTCTTTGTTCCCTGGGCTGCTGCACTGCAAATTGTGCCGCCAACCGCTGACCCAGGACGAGACAGCCGACGCGGCACGGGTGTATCGGTGCGGAGAGGACTGCTGGCGAGAACCAGTCGACGTCGTCGTCATTGCCGATTATGTCGGTCGAGCTATTCTGCGACACGCGCCACGGATCGTTCCTTCCTCAGCGGGGACACCCACGCCTCCATACGTGGCCGCCATGCATGCTCACCGCGTCCTGACACGCGTCACCGTCGGCGCCACCGCCCGCGATATCACCCTCGCCTGGCGCGCGGTTCCCCGCTCTAGTGGAGACCGGTGGGAGACCGAGCGCGCGCAGCGTATCGCCGCCGCCCGGGACCTGGCCTCCAGCGATCCGCTACGCGCCCGACGCCTCCTGCACGACAGCCTCACCGGCATCGACCCCGCCACCGCCCCGCCCCACCCGGTGTATGCCGAAGCCGCCATCCTCCTGACCGAACTGCACCTGCGGCTCGGCGAGCTCGACGCCGCCACCGCCTGGGCCGGGTACGCCCACCACAGCGCCGATCACCTTTACGGCAGCACGGACCGGCGCAGCCTGCACGCCCTGCACTTGTTCGCTGCGGCTCACCGCAGTGCCGGCCATCATCAACGCGCCTACCACCTCTATCGGCAGCTCGGCGAGCACCTCGCCAGCAGCGACGGCTCGCACGGCCACCGAACCCTCGCCGTTCACGCCGCTACGGCTCTGGTCCTGCACGACCTCGGCCACTGTCAGGCCGCCCGGAACCTGCTCGCCGACACCATCGCCACGCACCGCCGCGAGCATCCCGGACACCCCGCCACCGCCCGCATGACCCAGCACCTCGCTCGCATGTGGCAGGACTGCGTCACCAAGAGCCATCACCACGAGGACGGGTGAGTGCTGACCGGCCGCTGCGCGAGGGAGGCCCACCCTGCGCCTGAGGGCACCTTGGCGCCGTCGGTCGGCGACAACCGCCACCCGCGGATGAGCCGCATCGACGTGAAGGCCCAAACAGCTGGTCCGTTCGATCCGCCTCCGGTCGCCCGAGAAGGAGTAGCCGTGTCGCTGACCACCGCTCGCCCCGCCCTGCTGGCACAAGACCAGCCCATTGCGACGGCCCACCCGGCGCAGCAGCCCCCGCTGGCCCGAGCACCCGGCCGGATCGTCATCCTCGGGGCAGGGCTGTGTGGTCTGGCCTGCGCGGGCGAGCTGGCGCGGCTGGGTCACGCGGACTGGCTCCTCCTGGAGGCGGCGGCTACCGCAGGCGGGCTCGCCTCGTCCGTGACCGACTCGGCGGGCTTCACCTGGGACCTGGGTGGGCACGTCGTCTTCTCCCACTTCGGGGAGTTCGACCGGCTGCTGACCGACCTGTTCAGCAGCGGAGAGCTTCTGCGCCACGACCGGTCCTCGTTCATCCGCTTCCACGACCGGTGGATCCCTTACCCCTTCCAGCAGCACGTGCATCGCCTTCCGGCGCAGGACGCGGCGGCCTGCCTCGACGGGCTGGCCCTCGCCGCCCGGGAGGACAGCGTGGTCGCAGATGCCGACTTCGCGACCTGGCTGCGGGCAACCTACGGAGCGCCGCTGGTGGAGAGGTTCTTCGGCCCGTACAACACCAAGGTATGGGCCACGCCGCCTGAGCTGATGTCCTCCTCCTGGGTGGCCGAACGCGTCGCACCGGTCGACCTCGACCAAACCCCGACCGCCACCGCCGTGCAACGCCCGTCCCGGTGGGGGCCGAACGCCACCTTCGCGTTCCCCATCTCCGGCGGCACAGGGGAGATCCCCCGGCGCCTGGCCGCTCGTCTCGGCTCACGTGTGCGCACCCGTGCCCGTGTGGCCGCTGTCGACCCCGCCGCCCGGACGGTGATCCTGGCCGATGGCGAACGCATCGCCTACGACCATCTGGTGGCCACCGGACCGCTGGACCAGTTGGCGGCGATGACGGCGGGGGCTCCGACTCAGGTGCGGGCGGCGGCCGAACGCCTGCGCCACACCACCGTGGCCATGGTCGGCCTCGGCTATCGGGCGCCCACCACCGACGTCCGGTCGTGGATGTACTTCCCGCAGCCAGATGTGCCGTTCTACCGGGCCACCAACTTCGGCAAGTACGCGCCCGCGAACGTCCCCGGCTCGGGCACCCACATCTTCAGCTCCTGGATGACCGAGACCTCCCTGCCGGAAGGCACGTACCTCGACCGAGACACCTTGATCGACGCCTGCGACCAGGCGCTGCGCCGCCACGGCCTCGTCCCCGCCCACGCCCCGTTGGCCAGCGCTCACCTGGAGGTGATTCCGTATGCCTACCCGGTGCCCACCCTCGGCCGCGACGCGGCCTTGGGCGAGGTGATGCCGTGGATGGAGCAGCGCGGGATCTACCCGCGGGGGCGGTTCGGCACGTGGCGCTACGAGATCGGCAACATGGACCACGCCGTGAAGATGGGCATCGACATCGCCCGCCGCCTGGTGGAAGGCACACCTGAGGAACTGCTCGACACGCCCGCGGTCACGGCGGCGGTCAGGAGCCGCTCGTGAACGCCGCGACGGACGGCGAGCTGGTCTCGTTCGCCGGGCACAGTTTCAGCGTCCACACCGATCAGGCGTTCCGAGGCACCCAGGAAGCCCACCTACGGAGCTTCATCCCGGACGCAGACCCGGCGCCGGCGTGCGGGCATCTGACGCCGATCCGCGTCCATCACGATGAAGGTTTCTTCTACGCCCGGATGACCTACCTGCAGGCGAGCCGGTCGCGGGCGGTGCTGCCGTTCCGCGGCGAGCCGTACCGGTCCTCCCAAGTAGGGAGGGTTTCCTGGTGGCGGCCCGACCCCGACTCACACCTGCGTGAGGATCACTTGTACGCGCGGGATGCGAGGGGCCGGCTGCACGTCGTGCTGCATCCGGGGACCGAACACGGTCAGCGGTACGCCATGCGGGTCATCCGCGAGGTCGTCCTGCGCTGCGCCGAAGGTCGCGGCTGGACCGCCTTCCACGCCGCCGCCGCGGCGGTCGACGGCCGCGGCGTGCTGATCGCGGGCCCGTCCGGGGCAGGCAAGACCACCGTGCTGGCCGCGCTGGGCGCGTACCGCCAAGCGGACGTGATCGCCGCCGACCGCGCCGTGATCACCGGGGACGCCGAGCGGGTGGTCGGCGTCCCGATCTCCGTGCGCATCGCGGACGGCACCCTGTCGGCGCTCGGCCCGCGCCACGACCTGCCATCGCCTCGGCGGCTACCACCGGAGTTCGGCCACGCCCGCAAGGTCGCGTGCTCTCCGCGCGACTTCGCCCACGCCTTCGCCGCCCGGGTGCGCGACAGCGCCCCACTTCGGCTCGTTGTCCTCCCACAGCTCAGCGACGACAGCCGGAAGGTGCGCCTGGCGCTCTGTGGCGCACCGCTGGCCCGCGCGGCGCTCTCCGCTGTCGGCTGCACTCCCCACGACGAAGACTGGCTCCACCCGTGGTTCGCCGAGCGCACCCGCAGCCTCGATGAGCTAAGCCGCCAGGGCACGAGCTGCCTGGAGGCCCTGATCGCGAAGGTGCCGGTGATGAGGGTGACCGTCGGCGTGCGCACCCCAGGCCTGCTGCTGCAGATTGCCGACGCGGTGACGAAGGGCCTGACGTGATGCCTCAACGGATCGCGGTGGTCGGGCCAGTGGCCTCCGGCAAGTCCACCCTCGCCGCCGCTGTCGCCGCGCACACCGGCCTGCACCACGTCGACCTCGATCAACTGTTCTGGGGACCGGGATGGACCCCTGTCGCGGCAGCTGACTTCCACGCCGCCGTGCGGCGTGCGCTCGCCGGCACGGCGTGGATAGCGGACGGCAACTACGGCGGAAACGTCGCTGAGACCCTGCTGAAGCGCGCCGAGCTGACCATCTGGCTCGACCTGCCCCTACGGACATGCCTGCCGCGGTTGATCCGCCGCTCGATACGGCGCGCCGTCACGGGGGAAGAGCTGTTCGCGGGAAACCGGGAGACCTTCGGGCACCTGGTCTCGCGCGACTCGATTCTGTGGTGGGGGCCGGTCCATCATCACCGGCACCGCCGCCGCTGGGAACAACACCTTCACCCGCTCACGGCCGGCAATCTGCCGGTCCTGCGCCTCGATGATCCGGCAGCCGTAAGGCCCCGGCTGCGAGCCCACGGCCTACTCGCCCGTCAGGAGGCTGACACGTGATCGCCTCAGTTGTCCGCGTGCCCTGGCACGCCGCCCACAGCGGCTACGACCGGCTGCTGGACCACCTGCCCGAGGTCCGCCGGATCACGCCGCCCACCCGACGCCTCGCCCAGCAAGCGGCCCGGCGCGCGCACCAGATGCTTCGGCGCCGCTGCCCGCTGCCGTTCTACCCGGTCGAGCATTGCGCCACCGACCTCGCGCTTCTAGCCGCCCGCGGTCCCGCGCACGTGCTGTACGGGGATGAGCAGTTCTACTTCTCCCGCCACCGTCAAGGGTCCACCGCCGTCACCTACCACCGGCCCCCGGCACGGCTGGCAGCTCTCATGCCGCCCGCCAGGTGGCGTGCCGTCGCCGCGCACGCCGACCAGATCATCACTGTCGACCCGCGCCAGCAGGATTTCTTCGCCGACCTTGTTCCTGCCGAGCGGGTGCACGTGGTGCCGCACGGTATCGACATCTCCGCGTTCACCCCAGCCAACGACGTCTCCATCAATCGGCCGCTGGTGTTGACGGTCGGCTGGTGGTTGCGGGACTGGACCGTACTCGACACGGTGCACGAGCGCCTGCACCGCCGGCACGGCGTTGACATCAACTTGACCGTCGTCACCCGGCAGGCCCACCGCCGCGCCTGGCACCCGGCAGCCCGGGTCCTGCAGGGCATCAGCGAGCCGGCGCTGATCAGCCTCTACCGCGAAGCGGCGGTCCTGCTGCTGCCGCTGAAAGACGCCACCGCCAACAATGCGCTGCTGGAGGCGCTGGCCTGTGGCACCCCCGTGGTCGCCACCGACGTCGGCGGCATCTCACACTACGCAGGGAACAGCCCGGCGGTCGTGCTCACCCCGCCCGGTGACGCCACCGCCGCCACGGACGCGGTCGAGACCATCCTCACCGAGACCGGCACCTCTGATCACGCCGCACGGCGAAGCGCCGCCCGACACCGGGCGCAAACGTTCGCCTGGCCGCTCGTCGCCGACCAGATGCGAGCCATCTACCGGCTGCTGGAACAGCAATGAGCGCTACGGAGGTCTGGCTGCACATAGTCGTTCCCGTGGTGCTGGTCGCCTTGGTGGCCCGCGCGCTGTGGCTGAGCGTGGCGGTCGAGGCGTGCGCCCGCTGGCTGCTAACCGCGCCGGACCCACCGCCCGTCGACCCTGATCAGGCGCCGTGGCTGGTGGTCCTGCTGCCGATGCTGCGCGAGCAGAGCGTCGCCCCGGAAACCATCGCTGCCTTCACGGCGCTGACGTACCCGCACCGTCGGGCCGCCGTCGTCGTGATCACCACCGAACGCGAGACCACCGCCCGCGCCCGGCACCGCAGCCAACTCCCACCGCTGGCCGCCCATCAGCCGCTGCGGCCCGAGCACCTACGCGGGATCTTCCCGGCCGCTCAGTGCCGCGTCGTCGCCGAGCACGTCAACGCCACCCCGCACGCCGAACGACTGACGATTCTCACCGAGCGGTTCGACACCGAACCCACCACCGCCGAGGTCGTCGCTGCCCTCGCCGCCAACCAGCCGCCCGACCGGCTGCCGCTGGTGCACCTGCATCAACCCGACGTCGGCGGGCGCAAGGCCGGCCAACTGAACTTCGCCCTCGACCACCTCGATCAAGCGCTCGGCCCGCTCGGCTGGCACGAAACGGGCGACGCCGAGTCGACGTTCGTCGTGGTGTACGACGCCGACGCGATCCCCGACGCCCGCACTCTGTACGCCTTCGCCGCCGCAACCGCCACCCCGATCGGCAAGACCCCGGCCCTCATCCAGCAGCAGAGACTGCCGCTGCTGGCCCGCCGCCCCTTCCCTAACGGGCCGGTCGGCCTGCTCCTCACCGGCGAATGGGTGTACCAGCTACGACGGTCCCTCGGCATAGAACTCGCCCGTCTCCACCTCCACGCACACCTGTCCGGCTCGCCGCTACCAGGGTGGCTGCGCACGCTGCTGCGCCCCATGATCTACGCCGTGGGCTGCGGCATGGCTGTCCACCTTCCCGCCATCCGCGCGCCTGGCGGCTTCCCCGAACCGATGGAAGACCTCGGCATCGGACACCGATTCTCCCTGCTCGGCGCCGACCTGAGCACCACTACGGTGGCGGTCCTGGACGAGCCCTACACCGAACCCACCGGGGTGACCAACCTCCACGCGCTCGCCTTCACCGCCTCCGCCCGCCCCGACCGGCACGCCCAAGCCGTCGCCCACCTGCCCGCCACGATCACCCATCCGGCCAAGGCCCTCCTGATCGCGCGAGAGTGGGCAGACGAAGCCGCCTGGCTGCTCGGCGCACCCCTGGCAGCCGCAGCCATCGCCTCCGCCTGGTCGGCAGGACCCCCGTGGGCCGCCGTCGCTGCCCTCGGCATCCTGCTCCACGGCCCGCTGCTCACCGCCCGGCTGCTCGCCCTCGCCCCCGCGCTGCACGCCGCTGTCCGCCCGCCCCGCCCCACCGACCAGCTACCGCTGGCATCCCCCAACCACCCGGCCACCGTGATCGCCACCAGCCCGCTCCAACCGTTCGTCCGAATGGCCGGCCCCTGGAAAATGATCTTCCAAAAGATCGCAAGACGCCACCGCGGCTTCGGCAAGACTGAACGCTGACGCCCTCCCGCCCACGTCGAGCAAGAGTGGAGACCACTTCGTGGCCGAGCCCGTGACCCCGACCATCCGCACCTCCGCCAAAGCCGTCGTCATCCACGACGGGCGCGTCCTGCTTCAACGAGCCACGTGGGAAGGCATGGACTGCTACTTCCTGCCCGGCGGCGGCCAACACCCGGGAGAACCCCTCGACGCCGCCGCACGCCGCGAGGTCCATGAAGAGACCGGCCTGACCGTGCAGGTGATAAGCCTGCTCTGGCTACGCGAATACATCGGCGCCCACCACGAACACGCCGACACCGAAGCCGACACGCATCGCATCGAGGCGATCTTCCACTGCACACCAGAGGGAACGCCCGGACCGCTCAGCGGCCACGCCAGGGACGACCTGCAGACCGGACTGGAGTGGGTCGAACTGGAGAAGGTGCCCGAACTCAACCTGCTGCCCCGCGCCCTGCGGCAACTGATCGCCACGCTGGCCGGAAGCGACCCGCACACCGGCTACCTCGGCGACGTCGCCTGACAACCACCATGGCGGCACTCGACGGCCAGATCCCTGATACCGCTCGCGAACTCACCACCGGCCAGTCCAACCGAGTCTGGTACGTCGACGGGCCGACGCCGTACGTACTCAAGCACTACGGAAACGTCGCCCGCGCCGCCAACGAAGCCGCCGCCCTCACCCTCCTCGCCGCCCACCACGCCCCCGCACCCCGACTCCTGGGCGCCGACCCGAACGCAACACCGGCCTGGACCGCGCAAACCGCTATCGATGCCCCACCCGTGCCCGCCGACCAGTTTCTCGACCAAGATCGCCGAACCCCTCGCCGCCATCCACCGCATTCCCGGCCCGCACGCCGGCCGCCTCGCCGGCGCACCCCGCTACCGGACCTGGCGCGCCTACCTCCACAACCGGCTGCACACCTACACCAACGCAGCGCCGGACCTTGCCCCCGCCGCAGCCGCCATCCACCGCGAACTCAACACCACCAACCTCGACATCGAGCCAAGACTGCTGCACCACGACCTACAAGCCGGCCACCTCCTCCACACCCCGGAAGGACTGCTGCTCGACTGGGAACTCGCCGCCTGCGGCGACCCCCTATCCGACCTGGCCCGCCTCGCAGTCCGCCTCCAACTGCCTGACCCCACCCAGACGCTCTCCCTCACCCACCGGCCGCACCCAACCGGGGCACGCCGACTCAGCCTGTACTGGCGCATCCATCAACTCGCCGACGCCGCCCTCAGCACCGACCCGCAGGTTCGGGCCAGAGCCCTACTGGGTCGCTAGACGCCATACGGCCTCTCGTTTAGGCCGAACAGCGGAAACGCGAGACGGCGTTGTATCGTGTCGATCGTCTTTGACCTTGCTTGGTCTGATCGCTACTACCCCCTCGTGATCCGCCGTGTGCCCCTGCCCGCTGTCGCGGATCGCATGACATGTTGAACCGAGGCGAGGCAGCATGGGCGTCACGCAAGACATCACCGCGGCGGTGGCGGCGGTGGTGAACGCAGACTGGAACGTTCGCACCGGCACCGTGGTGCCGACGACGGACACGGTCACCTTGAAGAACGGCGCGGTGAGGTGGACGCCGTTTACCTGTATGCCGACATGGCCAACTCCACGGGTCTTGCGAGAGACTTCGACCCGAAGACCGCCGCGAAGGTCGTCCGCGCCTACCTGGACGCCACCTGTCGGGTCATCAAGTCCCGCGGCGGCGAGATCCGCAGCTTCGACGGGGATCGCGTCATGGCGATCTTCATGGGCGGGTCGAAGAACAGCAACGCCGCCCGATGCGCTCTCAACATCAACTGGGCGGTGACGAAGGTTGTGTGGCTGGCTCTCGAGCAGCGACTTCCCTCCCTCAAGAGGAAGGCCCTCTTACTGGGCGTTTTGATCTTGTCTGCGTGCGATTGGCGGCATTCGGCCCGCCGAATGCCGGGCCAGAAGAGCAGCCGACTCATCATCATCGGCACTATTTGCCCTGACTGATGCCGCATCGATATGCCAGCTTCATCCCGCAGAACGTGTCTGGTTCAGAAAAGCCCTCGTATCGTCGGACTCCAGGTGCGATCCACCACGGCTGATCCACAGTAGACCTTCGGCATGGTTGAGCGACCCGCCTACCCTTCCGACCTGTCCGACGCCCGCTGGGCGCTGATCGCACCACGCCTGACCGCCTGGCGTCAGGCCCGCACCGACGCCGGCGTCGGCGGACGCACCGCCACCCACGACCTGCGGGAAATCTTCAACGCGATCCTCTACGTCAACCGCACCGGCATCGCCTGGCGCTACCTGCCCCACGACTTCCCGCCCCACGCCACCGTCTACGGCTACTTCGCCGCCTGGAGCAAGGAAGGCATCTTCACCCAGCTCAACTACCAACTCACCGGCCTGGCCCGCACCAAAGCCGGACGCGCCACGCAGCCGTCGGCCTGTGTCATCGACAGCCAGAGCGTGAAGACCTCCACCAACGCACCCCTGCCCACCCAGGGCATCGATGCCGGCAAGAAGATCATCGGACGCAAACGCGGCATCGTCACCGACACCCTCGGCCTGCTCCTCGCCGTCATCGTCACCGCCGCCAGCACCAGCGACAACACCATCGGCATCAACCTGCTCGACCAAGCCAAAGCCACCCACCCAGACCTGACCAAAACCTGGGTCGACGCCGGCTTCAAGAACAGAATGATCGAACACGGCGCCACCCTCGGCATCGACGTCGAAGTCGTCACCAAAGACCCACAGGTCAAAGGATTCTCCGTGGTCAAACGCCGATGGGTCGTCGAACGCACCCTGGGCTGGATCATGCTCCACCGCCGCCTCACCCGTGACTACGAAGCCCGGCCCGCTAACTCCGCCAGCATGATCCGCATCGCGATGATCGACAACCTCACCAAACGCATCACCAACGAAACCACCCCAACCTGGCGAGACACCTGAAGACGGCATCACCCGCAAAATACGTGAATCAGACGCCCTCTTAGAGGTCCTAACAAAGTCGTGCGACGTGTCGGTACGTGATGATGCAGGTGGCCAGGGCGAGGAAGGCTTCGTGGATGTCGTCGCGGCGTTCCCACCGGATGCGTAGCCGTTTCATGCCGTGGTACCAGGCGACGGTGCGCTCGACCACCCACCTGACCGCGCCCAGTCCGGATCCGTGGGGTTGACCGCGGCGGGCGATGCGCGGGCGGATGCCTTTGGCTCGCACAGCTCGCTGGTACTTGTCGTGGTCGTAGGCACGGTCGCCGTACAGGTGGTCGGGGCGCCGGCGGGGTCGGCCGCGCCGGCTGCGTACCGGCGGGATCTTGTCGAGCAGCGGGAGTAGTTGGGTGACGTCGTGGCGGTTGCCGCCGGTCAGCGACACGGCCAGGGGGATGCCGGCGCCCTCGGTCAGGACGTGGTGCTTCGAGCCCGGGCGGGCGCGGTCGACCGGGCTCGGGCCGCTTTTGGGCCACGTCGGGCGGCCCGCACGTGTGAGGAGTCGATCACGGCGCGGGACCAGTCGAGCTTGCCGGCGCCGTGCAGTTCGGCCAGCAGCAGCTCGTGCAGCCGCTGCCACACCCCGGCCCGGTTCCACTCCTCCAGGCGCCGCCAGCACGTCATCCCGGAACCGAACCCCAGCTGTTGGGGCAGGAACTCCCACTGGATGCCGGTGTGCAGCACGAACAAGATCCCGCACAGCACCTGCCGATCCGGGATCCGCTTGCGTCCCGGGTGCCGTGGGTTGCGCTCAGGTTTGGGCAGCAACGGCTCGATGCGCTGCCACAGCCCGTCCGGCACGATCCACGGCGGCTGCTCGCCACGCCTCACGACCCGACATCGTAGATCGCCCTCCACAACGGACGAAAGAGTCAGAGATCATTTTGTTAGGACCTCTTAGAGGGCTGCACCGGCGGTGAGTTGGCGACGGGCGACGGCTGACCGTTCCCATGGGCGGCGGCGGAAGGGAAATTCTGTAACTGGCTTCTATGAACGCTTGACTACCGTGAAGAGTCAGACCTCGTACGCCATCACGGCGCTGCGCCGCCTTCTGCCGAACTACGTGCCGGGAGGATCGGACACGCCATGAGAGACCTGTTCGCCACCCTGCCGGACGACCCGCCGCCGCTGCCGCCGGGCTACCTGGATGCCGTACTCGTCCGAGGTCGCCGCTCGGTGCGGCGCCACCGGATCGCGACCGCGGCGCTGTGGGCGGTCGTTGTACTCGTCCTGGCCGTCCTCGTGGTGCCCGGCGTCGGGTTGCCCGTCCAGCCAGCGGGCTCGTCGACGGGGCCGAGCCTGCCGGACCGCTTCGCGGGGTACTCGGTGCTGACCAGCACCGTCACGTCGGCTCCACCCGGCCGCGCGATCGCCCTCTACGGCTACGGCAACGGCGAGACGTTCAACATGTTCCAACCGCTCGTCGTCGGGTCCGACGGGGACACGTACCGGCGGGTCGACGCCATGGAGGAGCGGGACCGCCCCTCGGCCCTGCTCTCTCCGGACGGCACCCGCGTCCTGCTCGGGGACGACCGCGGCGCGACCGGCGACCTGGTCCTCGTCGACCTGACCACCGGAGAGCGCCGGTCGATCCCGCTCGGTGACCGGGTAGGCGTACGGCTGCTGGCCTGGTCCCCTGACGGCCGCCACGTCGCGTACAGCGGCGCACCCCTGACCAACTCCGCCGAGTTCGGCACCGTCGGCGTCGTCGAGGCCGAGGTCGCCCGCGCCGGTACGCTGCGCCTGCTCGACCTGTCGACCGGACGCAGCACCGCGGTGCCGGCCATCACGCCGGCATGGACGGCCGCGTTCGCGCCGGACAGCCGCCGGCTTGCCGTGCAGGTCGGCCAGGTGGCCCACCTCGTCGACCTCGACGGCAGCGAACACGGCAGCGTCCCGATCCCGGGTGGGCGCGAACTTGCCGCCGAGGTCGGCTGGTCACCGGACGGCAGGCACCTCGCCACCGTGCCGTGGATCGGCGACGGCCCGTTCAACGGCACCACCGGCGGCGAGCCCGGTCACCACGGCACGTTCCTGTGGAAGGTCGGCGACGTCACGTTCGTGCCCGTCGCGGGCACCGGCGCACCACCCGCTCCCGTCCCCGACGTCGCGCAACTGCTCGGTTGGCGCTCGGCGGGCAGCGTACTCGTGGCGACAATCAACACCGCAGGCCACGCGGCACTGGCCGAGGTGAATCTCGGAGACGGCACCCGCCGAACCCTGGCCCGCTTCGACACCGGCAGCACCTGCGAGATCGGCCTCCAGAGCTGCCAGCTCTTCGACCTGCACCTCGCCACCGGCCTGCTACCCGACCTGACCGTCCGCAGCGCAGGCCGCCCGCAGCGCGGGCCCTGGCCGATGCTCCTCAACGCCGTCATCGGCGTCGCCGTCATCGGCACCGCGTACCTGCTGTGGCGCCGGACACATCCTCGACGCGGCCCCAAGCCCCGGGGCGACACCAGCTTCCCCCTAGCCGCGAGGCGCTAAAGCGGCGCGGCCTGCCTGTCCGCTGGCGTCGCACCGACGCCGATCCGGTCCAACGGCTCCCGAGCACCCACCGAGCACCCGTCGTCGGACAGACATGAAAAGACTCTGGCCTGGTGGTGAACCACCAGACCAGAGCCTTGGTTGCTGGTGCGCCGCCAGGGACTCGAACCCCGAACCCGCGGCTGCCTCTCGAACAACCAGCTACGGCGGGACCTCGCTTTGTCCAGTGTGGGCAGGGTGCTGGTTCGAGCCGGCCTTGCCTGCGGTTGGGGTCAAGCGGGGGTCAAACCCTGCGCCCCCGCACAACGGTTCAGAAAGTGCGGATACGGTCGCAAGCGGCTAGCGCAGATGCCGGGCGAAGAACCCGGCCACGTCCTCCCCTGTCCACTGCGGGACACCGGTGTGTCCGCCCATGTTGGCGTGCAGCGTTTTCTCCTTGGAGCCGAAGGCGTCGAACAGGTCCAGGGCCGCCTGCCGGTCGTTCCCTTCGTCGTCCCACTGCAGCAGGACATGCAGCGGAATGGTGACCTGTCGGGCCTCCTCGAACATGGTGCGAGGCACGAAACTCCCGGCGAAGAAGGCGGCGGCCACGATGCGCGGCTCGACCACCGCGAGCCGGATGCCAACGGAGATCACTCCCCCCGAATACCCGACCGGGCCGCCGATCTCGGGCAGCGACAGGAGCGCATCCAGGGTGGCCTGCGATTCCGGGACCGCCTTGTCGACGAGCGGGAGGATGAGGGCGTCGATGATCTCGTCGCTGACCGGCTCGCCGGCCTCCATAGCCCGGCGCAGGTCGGCGCGGGCCCGCTCGGCGGCGGCCCAACGGGGCCGGTCACCGCTCCCGGGGAGCTCGATGGTAGCCGCAGCGAAGCCATCCGCCGCGGCGCGCCTGGCCCGCGCCACCAGGCGGGGGTACATCTTCTGCAGTCCGAGCGGGGGGTGGCCGAGCAGGATCAGCGGAACCGGCGCGGATGCGGATGTAGGCGTCCACAGGATGCCGGGGATCTCGCCGAGGGTGAATTCGCGTTCGAGGACGCCGTCATCGAGGCGCTGTTCAGAAGTGAATCGCATGGTCGTGCCTTTCGGGAGTGCTCGCGAACGGCGCTCCCGGACGACCTATCGCCCGACCGTGACCCCAGAGGGGAGCACCCATGTCGAAACGTTCACGGGTACCACCTCCTCGGTCTCTCGCACGGCCTCCGGAAAGCTAGCAGCGGTCGCCGTGATCCGCCAAACGTGTTTTGCCCCTGGGCGGACATCGACGCACTGGCAGTAGCGCATCCATTTGATCCATGGGTCTGTCCGCTGGCGCCGCACCGCGTCCCGCCGATGCCGATCCAACGGCTCCCGAGCACCCACCGAAGGACCGTCGTCGGACGGACGTGAAAAGGCTCTGGTCAGGTGGTGAACCACCTGACCAGAGCCTTAATTGCTGGTGCGCCAGGGACTCGAACCCCGAACCCGCGGATTAAGAGATTGACCTTGACCGACTCTTACGTCCGCTAGCGTCGCAGTAGTCCAACTGTTCCCACCAAGAGCTCAATCCGCCGAAACATGAGACCAGGTGTCCAGATGGATGCCGGTCGGTCCACGGCAACCGAGCACCTGCGGAGCACCCACCGATACGCCCACTGCTTGCCGCACGTGACGACCGTGCGACTACCAGCGCCCGGACATACGGTGCCGCAGGCCCGGTGGCCCGATCGCTCGCTGATGCGTCTGGTTGCCGCCGCTCGGGCCTGCGGGGCAAATCCTGCCGCCGCAGGCTGGCATAGACGCTGATTGGCCGGGAGGCTCTTGTTCCGGCCAGTCCGGGCGGTTGCGAGTCCTTGGGTATGGGGATGATCGCTGTTTCGTCAGAGGTACCTGCCGGACTTGCCGATCTCCAACTGATTCGCGGCGGGCTGAGCGACAGGTCCGGTGCAGAGAGCGCCGCCCTCGCTGGCACGGCCAAGGCCCGACCCGGACTGAAAGTTTCGGTGGCTTGGCTGCGGATCACCGCTCCCACCCCCGACAACGGCTGACCATGCGGAGCACGATGAGCAAGGCTGGCAGCCAGTTGGAGCTACCTGAGACACCACGTCACCAAGAAAGTGTTCCGGGAACGTTTCGGAAATTATTGACGGGCTCAGAGTCGGGGCCATACGATTGCCATCGATGTCCCTCAATGATCTTGGTTCACCGCGACCCGTCTCGGTCGCACAGGAGGGCCGTCCACCTACCACGGGGGATACGCCGAAGACCGGCTGCCGCACCTGGCCACCGACAGCCTGCGGGGTCACATCGCGGCGCTGGCCACCACCAGCTGTCACGAGGAGGAACACGTACATGAAGGACACCTCGACCAGGCCGCGAAAGAGCAGTCGCATGCGGCTGCTCCTCAGCGCCGCGTGCGCTGCGGCGCTCGCCGTCACCGGCACGTTCATCGCCAGCCCCAACGCGCACGCCGAGGCCGACCGGACCCTCACCTCGAACCTCACCGGCACACACAACGGCTACTACTTCTCGTTCTGGAAGGACAGCGGCAACGCCAGCATGACGTTGCGCGCCGACGGCCGGTACAGCAGCAGTTGGGACAGGAGCACCAACAACTGGGTCGGCGGCAAGGGCTGGGCCACCGGCAGCCGACGGACGATCAGTTACTCGGGCACCTACAACCCGGGCAACAACAACACCTACCTCGCCCTGTACGGATGGACGCGGAACCCGCTCATCGAGTACTACGTGGTGGAGAACTTCGGCAGCTACAACCCGAGCAGCGGCGCCCAGCGGCTGGGTACGGTCACCACTGACGGCGGCACCTACGACATCCTCCGCAGCCAGCGGGTCAACGCCCCGTCGATCGACGGCAACCAGACGTTCTACCAGTACTGGAGCGTCCGTCAGCAGAAGCGTTCGAGTGGCACCATCACCACCGCCAACCACTTCGACGCCTGGGCCCGCGCCGGCCTGAACCTGGGCAGCAACCACGCCTACCAGGTCATGGCGACCGAGGGCTACCAGAGCCAGGGCAGCTCGGACATCAACGTCTGGGAAGGCGGCGGGGGCAACCCCACCACCGGGCCGACCACCAGTCCGACCACCCCGCCCGCGAACGGCAACTGCACCGCAGTGCTGTCGGCTGCCGAGCGGTGGGGTGACCGGTTCAACCTGAACGTGGCGGTCAGCGGCACCAACAACTGGGTGGTCAGCCTCGGGCTCAATGGCGGCCAGTGGATCCAGAACAGCTGGAACGCCTCGCTCAGCGGCAACTCGGGCACCGTCACCGCCAGGCCGAACGGCAACGGCAACAACTTCGGCATCACGATCATGGCCAACAACAACTGGACCTGGCCGACGGTCACCTGCCGGACCAGCTGACCCAGACCCAACCGACCCCTGCGGGTGGCGTGCCGGCCGGGCCGGCACGCCACCCGTCGTCGCGTTCAGGACACGACCCCCAGCCGGGTTTCGCATCGGGCTGAACGGAAGGTCACCGGTGACCGGTGCAGGACTTCGACCTGGTCTTCACTACCGGCATCGATACCCATCGAGCCGCGGAACCTGAACCGCCACTTCGTCCGGCTCTTGGCGCTGGCCGGGCTTCGTCGGGTCTGCTTCCATGACCTGCGCCACTCGTGCGCGACGCTCCTCTACGAACAGGGCGTGCCGATCGAGCGGATTCAGGACGTGCTCGGGCACAGCACCCCGGCCATCACCAAGCCGATCTACGTGGAGGTGACCCGCCAGGCGCAGTGCTCGACCACGGACAAGCTTGTTTATACGTAGGGGTCAGAAAAAGGGGTCAGGCCCAGTCCAACCGGACCGGGCCTGATCTCTTCTCGCTGGTGCGCCGCCAGGGACGCCATCCCCGCCTTCCCTCTTGACAAACTGCTCTACATATCAGTACTCCAGCAGGAGATCCGTTTGGTTTGCGTGACGGTGTGGTTTGTCCGTGGACAGCGAGCAGCCACCGTCGAGCCCGAGGTTGTGTGGACCAAACAGGATACGGCGGTGGCTGCCGCGTACAGAGTAGACGCCCGGCGGTGGTCTGGGCTGTTCGACGAGCTGATGGACATGATCGGAACGCGTTTTGGCTGGCCCTAGCCTCGGCGTCGAGTCCGGGATTTCGTGGCTGGGTTGCTGGCGCCGTTGCCGGTCAAGAACTGTTGGACGATTGCGGAGCACGTCGGTGACGACGGTCCGGGCGGTATGCAGGACCTGATCGGTCGGGCCAGGTGGGACGACACTCTGGTCCGTGCTGACGTGCGGGACTTCGTTGCGGTTCGTCTCGGGCACCCCGATGGTGTGCTGCTGATCGACGAGACCGGTGATCTGAAGAAGGGCGTGCACACCGTCGGGGTGCAACGGCAGCAGTACTCTGGCACCGCCGGAAAGATCGAGAACTGCCAGCTCGCCGTGCACCTGTCGTATGCCTCACCGCTCGGGCACACCCTGGTCGCCGTCGCCCTCTAATTGCCGAAATCGTGGACCGAGGACCCCGTTCGACGTGCTGAGGCCGGGGTGCCCGACACCGTCGGCTTCGCCACGAAACCGCAGCTGGCACGACGCTCATCGAAACAGCTGTGGTCGGCGGACTGCCGTATCGGTGGGTCGCCGGCGACGAAGCCTACGGAGGCGACCCCCACCTGGCCGCCGCGCTACGCGACCAGCGGCTCGGCTACGTCCTCGCGGTCGCCCGCTCGCACCGAGTCCCGACCAGACTCGGTGTCCAACGGGCCGACCAGATCGCCGCCGGCCTGCCGAAGCGGGCGTGGCAGCGGATCTCCGCCAGCAACGGCGCGAAAGGCCACCGCTACTACGACTGGGCATTCGTCACCCTGCCGGCTGGCCGCCGACCAGCACCACGGCCACCACTGGCTCCTGCTCCGCCGCAACCGCACCACCGGTGAACTGGCGTTCTACCGCTGCTGGTTACCCGACCTCGTCCCGCTGCACCACCTGGTCGCCGTCGCCGGCAGACGCTGGAGCATCGAGGAATCGTTCCAGGCCGCCAAAACCGGCCTCGGCCTGGAACAGCACCAACACCGCCGCTGGAAAGCCTGGCACCGCTGGACCACCCTCGTCATCGCCGCTCACGCGTTCCTGGCCGCCGCAGCAACGACCAACACCACCAGCCCAGACAGCCTGATGCCAATCACCGTCAACGAACTCCGCCGGCTCTTCCACGCCCTGATCATCGAACCCACCCGACGCCTCGACGTCATCACCTGGTCCATCTTCCGGCGCCGGCATCAAGCCACAGCCAAGACCAGCCACTACGCCCGACAAGCCCTCACAGAACCCTGAATCGGATCTCCTGCTGGAGTACTAGGCGATCCTGTAACCGAGCATGGCGAAATTCATAGAACCCGCCTGCTTGCCGAAGCACACCACGGTGGTGAGCATCATCAAGAAAGACCATAAGTCGCCAAGGAATACGCCCATGCGCCGCTAGGTAACCTCGGGCAAGGATAAACCAGCCCGTGGCAGTCAGCGATAGCCCTACGACGAAGCCAATAGTGACGCCGTAGAACACTGCACCAATGATTGCTACAACCGCTCCGCTTACACTTTGTGCGGTCATCTTACCCAAGATGCCACCGACTGCACCACCCAAAGCAGCGTGCAGGAGCACGCCGATCAAAGGATGGCGACCAAGAGTCGAGAGAAAGGGTCCCATTGCTATTGGCTGCCGAGACCTCGCTAGAACGTAAGCAGACGAGCCGAACGCGAAGGCGCCACCACTTGATAACACTAGCCAGGCCGGGAAGATGTTATCGGGACCTGCGATTACTCCGATTAACGTTCCAAAAGAAGTACAAATTGCAGCGAGGCTCAGCATCGCTGCACGGTCTCGTCGATAGATCGTCATCGGATCGCTCACTCGAACCGCGTCCGGCGCGTGCAACATGCTTAGCAGCACGCCTCCGACAAGGAAGAGAGCAACAACACCGACGGCGAGCTGGAGACCGCCAAATGGCCCGACGAGGGCGGCCGAGATACCACCAACAACCAGACCTGCGAGCGTGCGCAACCAGCGAGGTTGGCCACGGACTGGACCTATCAAGTTCGCTGGCAAAACAGGCGGGCCAGCAAGGGAAACAGCAAGCGCGGTCGCAGGACCCAGCACGATTGCCATACTTATGGCGATGACATCCGCGGTACGCAACGCCGAAACCAGCGAGAACATCAACGGAGCCAGAGTAACCACCAACAAAATCGGCGCTGCAGCCAGTACGCCCAAAACGATGCGAGAAACAGCGCGCTCCAACCGCCACCAGGCAAGGTCGCGGCTATCCTCCTGATTTAGATGGCAGGCCAAGAAGGTAAGCCAGGCGATTGCGCGGTCGGTTCTATACCGCCGGACCATCTGTCCCGTCGGCATGATTGACCGAGGCGCATAGATTGCCGGAAGCAATGCGTCAAGCAAGTAGTCCTCTATAGCCTGCCGATTGTGAAACCGACTTAGGTCAGCCATTTCTGCAGGACAAGACTCGGGGGATGAATATATCGTTCGCACCAGCCAAACCATGAGCGGTGTCGACAATGCCGACGCCAACGGACCCATCGGATTATTCTGAAGCTCCAGCAACAAAGGGCTCCAGCGATCATCCTGGGCGAGACGCGCGTTCGACAGGTAAGCTCTAGCTGCCGCTGGTTCAACTGGCCGAATCTCTACTACATATGCCCTACTCAGGACCCGAGTGGAACCGAGGACTGCCTGCTCGTACTCCTCTGATCGGCAGGTCAGAACGAAAGGAAACGCATCACCAGTCGCTATGCTTATACCCTCGATTGCTGAAGCACGTATGGCCGGAGGCATCTCATCCAACCCGTCAAGAATTGGCAGAATTAACCCAGTGTCGATAAGGCGCCTAGCGACGTCCGCGCCATATTTGTTAGTATTGGCGAG
Organism: Micromonospora sp. NPDC047527; assembly: GCF_040643015.1. Taxonomy (NCBI): domain Bacteria; kingdom Bacillati; phylum Actinomycetota; class Actinomycetes; order Micromonosporales; family Micromonosporaceae; genus Micromonospora; species Micromonospora sp. NPDC047527. Next base: position 92,721 of record NZ_JBEYTK010000013.1, read on the forward strand.
TCCCGGATACTCCTCCTTGATCCGTCGAGAGATCCAAGTAAGCAGATCTTCCCGATCCGATCGCCAAGACGAAATTGGCAACAACACCGGAACAGGCACCTCATCGTTTCGGCGCCGACCGAGTAGATCGAGTACGAGTATGATAGCAATGCTGGTCTTGCCTGCTCCCGGCGTGCCCAATATGACCATCTGCCGATTGGGGAGGCACAGCAAGACGTCGGCTATTTTATCGTGACTTCCAGCCGAAGGGATTCGTCGACCATCAATTCTTGTGAACCGGCCTGTTCGAATCATGGAGCGCGACGCGGATAGACTACGCTTCGCGGCAGCCCAGGGAATCCTGATCGGCTCCGGCTGGTTCAATGCCCACACCGCCGCCTCTGCCAGCCATTGTTTTTCAATTACATTAGCTAGGTCGCCAGCTGCACGATCCAGCAGGGCCGGATCAGCCCCTGCCGGCATAGGCCGGCGCTCTCCGCGCATATCTGCCGCCACTAGCAGCGCCAACACGATCGCGACCGGCCACGCGATCCAGGTGTAACGACCCCAAGACTCCGGCATCCCGGAAGTAGCGACGTTGATGATCGCAGGCAGGATGAGGACGGCGGATATCGAAACGAAGGTGAGGCCAATCAACGAGGGTCGCGGTCTGCGCAACTCTTACCTCCCGAACAACCGATGGATAGCAGCTTATATAGCTTCGGAGGATACAGGCGACGTCGACTACTGGTATTGATCGGGAAGTGTCGCTAAGTTGATCTCACGCTACCCTGCGGGTTGGCCTGCGGGAATAGGCGGTCTCCTCGTACCCGCTGGGGCTGAGGTAGCCGAGGGTGGAATGCCTACGGCCGGTGTTGTACCAACCCTCGATCCAGTCGAAGATCGCCGCACGGGCGGCGGCGCGGGTCAGCCACGGCCGTCGGTCGAGCAGCTCGGTCTTGATCGTGGCGAAGAACGATTCAGCGACGGGGGACTGCGTAGATTTCGGCTCTGTCTCACATTCGGTGGTGACGGAGGGTGCTGGCTAGCCGAGCAGGATTCGATGGCGCAGGAGAGCGAAGCCCGCGCGTCCGTACAT
>NZ_JBEYTK010000014.1:0-63072 GCF_040643015.1 Micromonospora sp. NPDC047527
TTCGCCTCCGCCGACGGCTCAGGCCGCTTCTTCCGTCCGGTCTGGTCGTTCAGTGTCGCGGTCATCACGGCACCCTCCTCACCAGGCACAACGCCTGGCAGGTCAGGCCGGAAACACCCTTAGATCCACAGACCCGGGTCAATCCCGATCACGGAAAGTGGGCCAGATCCAGTTTTCACGCGGCGTCGACAGGGAACTGTCGATCAGCAGGCGACGGCGAGTGCCGCCGGCCTCGGGAGAGGCCGCGAGCCTAGCTACCGATGGTGTTTTCCAGGAGGCCGGAACGTGTCAAGGATTTGAGGCCAGCGGGAGTTATGCGGCTTGAGGTTCCGGCTGTGGTTTGTTGATCCAGACCTGTTTGGGCAGATCGAGGATCTTGGGCAAGGGCCGGTTGGCGCCGAAGCGTTCCGGGTGTGCTGCGCGGGCTGCGGCGAGGGTGTCCTCTCGGCCGGCGCGCACGGTGTGGTGGCGGCCGTGGTGGACCTCGGCGGGGGTGTGCAGGCCGATCCCGGAGTGTCGGTGGCAGTTGTTGTACCAGGTCACGAAGTCGGCCATGAACGCCCGGGCCTGGGCCAGGGACGCGAACCGGTCCGGGAAGACCGGCGCGTCCTTCAACGTCTTGAACCAGGCTTCGCTGTACGGGTTGTCGTTGGACACCTTCGGCCGGGAGTGTGACCGGGTCACGGTCAGGTCTTCGAGCAGGTCAGCCACCGATTTCGACGTCATCGACGTGCCGCGGTCGGCGTGCACGACGTGCGGCACGCCGTGAACGCCGAACACCTCGCGCATCATTGACTCGGCAAGGGGACCGGACTCGCGGGCGTGCACACGGGCACCGACGATGTACCGGGAGTAAATGTCGATCATTACGTAGGCGTCGAAGTAGGTGCCCTTCACCGGGCCGGCCAGTTTCGTGATGTCCCAGCTGAACACCTGCCGCGGCGCGTCGGCGACCAACTCCGGGCGCTGACGGGCCGGATGCCTGGCCAGCCGGCGACGTTCTCTGCCCTGCCGGTGTTCCCGCAGAATCCGGTACATCGTGGCGATCGAGCCGACGTAGACGCCCTCATCGAGCAGGGCCGCGTAGATCTGCGCCGGAGCGGCGTCGACGAACTGCGGGCTGTCCAGCAGCCGCAACACGTGCTCCCGCTCCGCCGCGGTGAGCGCGTTCGCCGGCGCCGGACGCGGCCGGTGTGACGGACTCGGCCGGCGCCGGTCCCGGTCAACGCTGGACCGGGCGATCCCGGTCATCGCCGCCGCGGCCCGCGTCGTCGCCCCCGCACCGATCAGCTCCCCGAAGGCGTCCATCAGCGCTTGCCGAGCCCGAACACGTCCGGACCGTCCGGCTCGCTCCTGGAGATGTCCTCCAAGAGCTCGCGCGCTTTTCCCATGATCGTCAACGCCGTCTCCGTCCGCGCCAGCCTCGCCTGAGCCTGCGCCAACTCACGCCGCAACCGGGCGATCTCGGCCTGCTCCGCGCTGGGCCGCCCGACCGTCTCACCAGCCGGTTCGCCCTGCAACAACCCTGCGTCCCGCGCCCGGCGCCACTCCGACATCAACGACGAGTACAAACCCTCCCGCCGCAGAAACGCCCCACCCTCACCAGCCGCGACAGCCTGCTCGTAGGCGGCCAACAACTCCAACTTCTGCCCCGGAGTAAACGACCGGCGTGCCCGCGGACCACCCGAACGCGGACCCTTCTCACGACTCATGACCCCATCCTGGGCCGTCACGACGTCAACAGCAGTATTCAACGACTCTCGATCCTGAACTCGCCCTGTCCGACGGACTTGCTACGTAGTCAGCACGATCGAGTGCTGGCCTGTGCGAATGCCAACGGCCGCCGTTCACCGCTTGTCGTTGATCACCAACACCTAGCGTAGTTCTCGGCGTGGAGAACGGAGGTGGCTTCTGGCGGGGAACGGATTTGGGAGACGGCACTAAGTGAATCACGCACACCACTTCTCAAGTTCCACGTGACAATTCCGGGCGAACACCTCCAACCAAGCGACGCCACGAAGTGAGCAAAGCCGGGACACACCCTGGTGCGCTGACGACTGGAGCGCCGCTCCCTTTCGAGTAGCCGATCAGGCGCTAGCAACCCCAGAGCGTCAACTCTTTTTCTTGGTCAATAATCCAGATCCTGTCATCCTTCACCCTCATGGCGGGAGCGACGAGCCCGGTGAAGCCATGAGGTCCAGCTCCGTCTGACCGCCACAGCGAGCCCGGTGCTGCCACCCAAGCCACCGGAGTCGACTAGTGCTCCCCAACTGCCGTAAAGTGTCGATCCTAGTAGTGATCCGGGCCCCCGGTTGCCGAGCATGGACGCCTCAAGATCGAGAGTGACGAGCCGAGGTATGACGAAGTACGGTTTCTCCCTTCTTGCCTTCAACGTTCATCGCCACGGCGCCACGGCTGAACCTCTTGGAGCCTTCGATGGCGGCACCGGAGATGCCCTGCCTATCCTCTACGGGATACTCCGCGGGCTGCAGACCGAAGGCGTGAGCAGCAAGGATCGCCACCTGAAGGTCAAGCGTGTGACTCCGTTCGGCCGCACGGTACGTTTCGCAGTCAGGGTGGGGAACAGTGGACAGTCGTCCGAATTTTATGATCGCGACGACGAAGACACGATAGTCTTTACGCGCAATGGCCGACACATTGAGCACACCACATTAAGAGGTGTGCTGGTCGCACCAGGAAATTCTGTTACCGGACTACTGGCCATGGAGGTCCATGGTCGCGTGGGGGCCAAAACATTGCTGGCGCCTGAGCTCTCCCGCCGGTTCCGGGCCTTCAGTGATAATCACGTCCTAAGTATCGACGCGGTCGCGGACGAAGACGGCCTAGTCAAGCTCCTTGAAGAGGCGCAGGCTCGCCAGATCACACTGCGCCGTCGTGGTCTGACCTCTGACGTCGCCAACGCCGTTGAGCTTTCCGCCGAAGACGCAGAAGCAGGCCGACTAGAGCTTAGAATTACCCCCGGCAAGGTCAAGCAGTTTCAGCAGAGGTTGATAGCAAAGCTGCGTGGCGAAGACGACAGCACGCGCCAACGACTGTTGCATATGGGAGGCATCGACTTTGACGAGCTAAGTGTTGCTCTAACGGTGGGAGATCGCAACACGACACTCACGGTGACCGCTGACCGCGTTCCATCCTTCGTTTACGACCTAGCGAGGGGGAACACCCCACCTGACGATGACTCCTTCTATCGCGAGGTGCTGAAGACCATCAACGATGTTGTAACCACCGTGGGCGTAACTGTCGGAGCCGGATGGGACACTGGAACCTGGTCGGAAGAAGCGCTCAAGATCCACCTCACGGTGCCGCAGGAGGAGTTGACCCATGCGACGGAGGGAAAGCAGTAAGTTCTCAGCGCTGGTGCTGGTGCAAGACCACTATGACACACTGCGCAACTTCGACACGAAGCAACGTCGCCCTGCCGATTACCTTGGGTACCTCGGGCCACCTACGGTGATCGCGCTGGTGACGTGGTTCCTGGATGGCAGGGCGCGCAATGTGCCCGACTTGCTAGCAGCGGTCGCAATCCTCACTGGCTTAATCTTCAACGTCTTCGTTCTAATTTTTGATCTCACAGCTCGCGCTACCGACACACTGCCGCGGGAAGTGCGAGGCGTCGTCGACCAACTCGCGGACGAACTGCGAGCCAATGTCAGCTACGCAGTCCTCGTTGGTATCCTTCTGACAGGCATTCTGGGCGGCGTCGTCATGTTCACAGAAACCGATAAGCCGCTCGGGCGAAGCCCCTCGGCGCTAATAGTCTTTGTTGGACTGCACCTTCTGATGACGATTTTCATGATTCTAAAAAGAGTTCGGGCAATGTTCCGCTCATTCCGCATGAAGCACACCGAGATCACACCGTAGCGAATCCGCCAAGCTTTCGGCCCATAGCGACTTCACCAAGTCAAACTTGTCTCGAAACACAGTTTATCAAAGCGGAGCAGCGCCCAAGAGCCGGCTCAATTGACTAGCAGGTCTTGAGGAATTTCGACTAGCCCCAAGGCGCCTGGCTCAAGTTTGACAAGCCCGTCGCCATGATGATTGCGGGCAGACGCACGCATTGCGAGTTGCCCGTCATCGCTCCTTAGCCACGCAGCTAGAGTTTCTATCCCGGCCCTCACACTGGACTCCCCGCTTCTCCGCCTAAGTCGGAGTCCGTAAAGGGTATTGGTGGGGACAGCAAAGATCTGGTTGACAACGATTCTGAACCGGTCTTTACCCATTGGGCCTACAAGAATGTCAGGTGCGATAATCTTTTCAAGAGCATACCAGGGCTTCCTCTTGCTACAAAGGTGACCCTCGTGGATTCGCTGTTCTTCAGCGCTAGCTATAAGCTCCTTTAGCGCAGGATCTTGTGCCTTATCTTCGTCGAGGTCAAGGAGCCAGCATCTAACGCCATCCTCGCCGAGCTTGCCGTGGGAAGCTGCGTCCAGAATGTCACCCTCGAGCGACCGCAATCTGCTGATTGCCGGTACACAGGATCCCGCCGGAAGCAAGCCCATTTCCTCGCTGGTGCGTAGGAAAAAGGTGTTAGCCCCAGTCGCAACCCCTCTACGAACGACGGCGACCGAAGCCAACGGAACCGTCGACTTCACGGATACTCCTCGACTAGCTCGCGAGGTGGACAAGAGCCGCTTCGGACTGAAGCTCGCCGGGACAGGGCCGTTCCGAGTTATCTCACCTAGAGCTCCTCGCCGAAAGCCTTCTTCGAGACTGCCTGTGACGTTATAAACTTTCAGCGTCTGCGCAGTGCGCCGCTGTGGCCCGACAAATATCACCATCGCCGCCACCTGCGCGCTCGGGAATACATTGAGATCATTGGGGAAGAGATGTAGCTGAACATCCCGTCTGCTCGACTCCCAAATTCTCTTCCGAACCGATCTGGCGTAATCTGCCTCAAGCCAATTAGCCGGCAGCAGTAAGCATAACGAGTCGACCGGCGCCAGAGAGGCCAAGGCAGCCGCAAGGAAGTAGGTTGAAAGACCAGCTCTTGCGCCGGGGCTCAGTTCACCAGCCGCCGCTTGTGCCGCTTCCTTCTCTGACGAGGTCAGCAGTTGATGCCTGGTGTAAGGCGGGTTCCCAAGAATCAGGCGAGGCCCATCCAACTCTCCCCAGCGAGTTGTCAGCCACTCAAGAAAGTCCTCGTGTCTGATCTTCAATCGCGTTGCTTCGCGGCTTCCGCCGTGCTGTGCCACGCCGGGGCGAGTCGCTAATAGCCCCAACGTCACGAGATTCACGTCGACTGCGTGGACCTCTGCCTTCTTCCACCACTGCAAGGCCGCTGCCGAGAAGGCGCCGACACCCGCTCCCGGGTCGGCAACAACACGAGGAGCCTTCGGAAGGTCTTTAACCAGCTCGCTGATGTAGTCCAGCACTGCGGCTGGCGTGAAGAACGTGCCGAGACGTCGGCGTCGAGGCCCAGAAACGATCCTTTCATAGATCAGCGCTAGAGGGTCCGACTTCCCATCAAGATCGAGACACAGAGCGTCCACAAGATCGGGCGAAGGCTGAGGCGCAGAAAGAAGCCAGCGTTGCACGTGATGGGGGAAACTCGAGAAGTCCATATCCGGGTTCGAACGTCTCGCGATTGCAGCGGCAACGCCCCCCAGAGCCGCGAGTTGACTCCGTTCATTCTCGTTTGCGCCCATCACGTCGCCAGCTGGAATCGCGATAGCCTTGGACTTACGACACCAACGAGCGACTTCCGTTACCGAGGACGGCCAAGTTCGCAGTTTCCTCTCGGCTGGGACAGCATCGCCACCGGGCTGAGTTCCATCGCCGTCAGGCTTAGATGCGTCTTGCGTCGACACGCGGTAGGGTCCTTACTTGCTTGTACTAGGGGGTTGGTCAAGTTTGTTTCATTAGTTCGGCGCATAGTAGCGCCATTCAACCCGAAAATCAACAATCTGTGGCACTACACACCATCCGGCAAGCCGGCGTGAAGAACCGTGACAGGTAAGTGAACTAGGGACTCGGTCCATCGTCCATTCCGGTCCACCGGCAGGTACGGCGTCAGTGCCAGCGCTCTACACCATCCGACGATTCGGACACCTTCGACGGCAAGCTCGCAACAAACTATTGCCCAGTTGCCGTCCCGACGTCCAACCTCGTATTCGTTGCGGGACAGGAAGAAACGGAAAGCCTCTCGCGGACGACCGCCTTGGGTTTTTACTTCGAGCCTGCGCCCAGGTCCTTGAAGGTTGGGCGCGAAGATGTCATAACCCAAAGAGTCGGACACGAGGCTGACCCGCTGGGTCTGCTCGGATAGGTCCGGCCGGCCGAGCTCTTCAAGCTCTGCCCTACATGCATTCAGTACATGCTCTTCGCCGAGCGCCCCGAGCTCCTCGCGATACACGTCGGCCGTCCGCCAGTCTCCGCTAGCCGCGTGAGGAAGGAAGGCGAAACTATTTCTTTCGTCATTGTCCGGCTCGGGATAGGTAGACAAGAGGCAATCCAGGAGGGCAACAGCCTCCTGAGGGGGAATCTTGCATAGAATGGATAAGTCGTCATTGGGCAACACGCGGCCATCTACTTCCGACAGTAGGCCCGCTTCTATCAGCAGGTCCTGGCCGCTTGCAAGATTTTGTTTGCTCTGCTTTCCGTCAGTTGTTGCATGAGCATAGGTTAGGCGAGCTGTTTCAGTGTCGTTGCCTGCCCGATCAATCAAGCGCGCCACCGCGAGAGCGCTTTCAATCTGGAAACGCGAGTAGCGGCTAGTCTGCATCGCCGTCAGCCGAGGCCGAGGCTTCGCCGAGGTGACGCAGGACCTCCTCGAGGTCATCTGGATCGTCGAGAGCGTCACCGTAGTCTTCATCATCGGGAAGCGCCATCTGTACGAGACCGGGGTCGCTCAGCATTTGCGACAATCGACGAGTCTTCTCTTCGACACGGCGATCCACTCGCTCGTCGATCGTATCCTCAGCGATGAGAAGTGTTATGCGGGTGACGGCATCCGGCCTTAATCCAAGACGGTGGATCCGGTCCAGCGACTGCAAGTACTGACCAGCGTTGAAGGTCCTATCGATATAAATCGCATCGTGGCATGTATGATGCAGGCTCACGCCTTCGGACATCGCGGCCGGATTGGCAAGGAGCACCATGCAATCGTCATCGTTGCGGAACCGATCCAGCTCTCGCTCTCGTGTACGGACACCAGGCGGAGCGTCCGGGTCGCTTGGGACGGAGCCATACACCAAGGCAGGGCGCAGGGCTCCCAGTTGACGCTCGAGAGTAAGCAGATTGTGAGGGAAGTTTGACCAAACTAACGTCTTTCTTCCAAGCATATAGTTATCGCGCACGATAGCGCAGGCGCGTCCGATTTTTGCTGGCACTTGGTGATAGTCGTAGCGCTCGAGTAGCCTGGCCAGACTCGTGCCCGGCTGGATTGACAGTGGTGGGTACCTGTAACTCGAGGTGTGGTCAGCGCTCGCTGACAGCAACTTCGGGCTGCACGCCGCTTGCAACAGGTACATCATCACCTCGCCTAGTTGCGAGAACATCGCGCTATCACGACGATCAAGGTCGAAGATGCCCGCGTAGCGATTCAGCATCGCATCGTAGATGTCTCTTTGAAGGCCGTTGAGGCGAACACGGACTGGCGTGATATGAACCGCAGGGAGTTGCAACTCCTCCTTGTTTGTCCTCACGTACATGGGTTGGATTGTCCGAGCTACATCGGCCATTGCGGTCATCGGCGGATCATTCTGCAATGCTGCCGCGGGCAACACCTCTGAAGCGGCGCCACCTGGCCAAAGAATATTGAGCAGGGCACGAAGATCTTTAGGGTGGTTCGGCGCGGGTGTTCCCGTCAGTATGTCCCTCCTTACGGCCAAGGTTGAGAGTTCGAGCAAGGCACGCCCCCAGTTCCCTGCAGCACCTCTTTTGGCACGATGCGCTTCATCGATTACTAGGTGGACCCGATGACGACTCATCCACGTCGTTAGCCGAGTAAGGGCACCTGATAGGCGTTGGTAGTTGATTAGGATGACATCGGCGTCTGGGATTCGTCCGTTCTTAAAACGCCCGATCGACAGCGCCGGCGCAAAGACGTCTTGAGCTTCTTCTTCCCACGCCCCAAATGCAGAGAGTGGCGCGACTACCAATAGCCGGTTGACGCGGTGGAGATGTGTCTGCTGATGGTGAAGCGCGTACGTCACCGTAGTCTTTCCGGCTCCGGGCACAGAGAAGTTTGCGCCGTGTGCCAAGCCAGCCAGTTTACTAAGATCGCGCAACTGGAAGTGTCTCAATGCACGAGTGAAGGTTCTGCCATTCACTGTGATTGAGCACGGGTCAAGCGACGATACAGCAAGGCCATCATTACGCATGGCTTCAGCGAACGCGCGATCATCAGCTACTGCTCTGCCGAGTAGCTCCCGGACCGGCTCGTTCGGTACTAGATTAATGCCGTAACGATTTAGGATCCCGCGCAGCCGACGACGCTCTGTTAAAAGGCGATCGGGCTTAACCAGCATGACTTGACCAGGTTGGACACTCTCCTCCGATAGCAGAAGGCCGATGTCGTCCCAAGGCCCGTCGTCAATGCCAATGCGCTGCAGGATGACGCGGGGAGGCGGGCCGCCGAGTTGCATCTCAAGGCGGGGCGCAGAATTCTGGATCGTCATCGTCAGTTCGCCGCCTCGACCGACTCGCGGCTTGGGCGGCCATGGCGTTCTTGCTCAAGAATAGCCACCATCGAGCCTGCCATCTCTGCAATCTCATCCACCAGCTGCCGGGCCCTCCGACCCTGATTGAAGGACGAGTCGGAGGCAACCTCTCGCAACGCCTCTAGTGCGCTGGCCAAGGCAGCTCGGGATCTTTCCAGCTCGCTGATCGGCTTTATTAACCGACCACCGGCGTCACGACGCTGCCGAGCGCGGCTAAGGGCGACTTGGACAACGCCCCGCACCTGTTCCTTCACTTCTGAGCCGGCGACCTCCGTGCCGTCGGGCAATGCCACAGGCTCGTCTCCGGCCTTATGGGCGGCTGCCACGACTTCGAGTATGGCGGCTACTGACTTAGCCTGCGGCGTAACTATCGGATCCGAAGTGCCCAGCAAATCCAAGTTCGACAAGTCTTGCGACGGTGGCGACAGGCTGGCCTCGTCCCCCTCGGTACCTGCCGGCACCCTTTGCGACGTTGGGTTCCTACTTCCGGCGGATGAGGCGTCAATCTCCGCCGACTGGAGTATGGACCTTAACTCTGGACTTTCCTGGACACCGTCGACGACCCCGTCATTCTCCACCCAGTCACCCATGGCGTTACGCAGCTTATGCACGGAGTTGATCCCAGAGAAGTAGGCAATAAGCCAGCGTCGGATGTGGAGATCGGCTGCCTCAGACCCTTCACTTGCCTCGATGCGGGCTGTCTCTCTCAGCAGTTCGGCCCAGTTTTGGTACTGGTCAACCTCGGAGTCAAAATCCGTGATTGGCAGCGGCTTAGATAGCAGCCGGCGAGCTCGCTCCATCAAGCGGAGCACTTCTCGCTGCTCTTTAATCTTTTGCGCCCCATTTCGCGTGCCAGATTTGCCGTCTTTACGGAGTTTGCGGGCGATCTGATCGTCGGTGAAGTTCTCTTCATGTAGTCGCTGCACCATCATGAGTCTGTTGATAAGACGATATTCGTCTTTGAGCTCGACCTGCTGCTGCAGCACCATTTCAAGCTCGAGGAGCTCATGATTGGTAACGTCGCCGGGGAGAACCGCCACGCGCAAAGTGGTCGGAACCGCTTTGCCTTCCCGGGCCAGCTCTCGAAGGAGCACACATCTCGTATTGGCGTTGACGAGTTTGCCGTCACGCGTTATAACGCCTGGCTGGGTCTGACCCTCGTCTAGGAGGTTTTCCTTCAGGTCATCAGCGCGCCGGTGCGCAGCCCGCACCAACTCCGCGATGACGGCCTGGGCTCCCGGCGACTCCGGGTCGCTCTTAACCAGCTCACGTCGCGGATGATCTTCCAACTGCGGGGCAATCCGGAAGCTGTCGCCGTTCAGGATGAGCACGCTCAGGGGAACGTCTATTACGTCGAGGACCATGGTTCCACGAAGTGGCAACCGGTAGGTTTCGTTGTTGCCACGGTCCTGCCGGTCGCGTACTTCGAGAAGGGCGCGCCGGATGTGCTCCCTGCGACTACTCTCCGTCACTACGAACTCCCCCTGTCGTCGCAGACTCTGTGGATCAAGGAGACTACCCCCGAGAATCAGCGCCGCCTATCGTTGCACGCAGGTACGACAACTTGGTGTCGAGCAGGTTCGTCGTGTGCTGGTACTGCAACGGCAGTTGGTCAGGGGTAGCCGTGTCGTCGGTAGTGACAGGTTCGGGCTTGGTGTTGGCGTCGTCGGCGCCATCGAGACCAGGCCCAGACCTGCTCTGGTGGGTGAGTTGATCGGACTACGAGTGCGGTGAGCAGTCTTCGGATCTCCGGTACGGTGTGGCCGATCATCATGCCGTCGCGGGCGTCGGATCCCCTTTTGCGGTAAGGGATCGGGCCACGGACAGCCAGGCGTGGGCGGCCATGGACAAGGTGACACGGGCGTACCAGGCCCGCCAGTCGCGGACCTGGTACTCGTCGAGGCCGGCTTCGTTCTTGGCCTGCTGGAAGCACTCCTCGATCGCCCACCGTGCCCCCGCGATGCGGGCCAGGTCGACCAGGCGGGTGAGGCGGGGCCCGTAACAGACGTAGTACGCGATCTCCCCGATGGTCATGCTTCGCCGGGCCAGGAGCCAGTGCCCGCGACCGGGTTGCCAGCAGATACGCACCGGGGCCCGCGCCCACCAGTACTCGCGCGGGCCGTGAGCGCCGGCCCCGGCGGACAGCCGGCACCACGTCCGATCAGGGAGAGCGGCGATCAGGTCGTCGGCGCGGGCCCGACCCATCGTGGTGGTGATCATGTCGTCGTTGCGGCGCGTCGCGACCACATCACCCACATCCCGGTGTTCCAACCAGACCCACAACGATTTCGACTGGCCGTAGGCCTCGTCCATCGTCACCCACCCGGCCGGCACGCCGGCGTCCAACGCTCGGCCCAGCATGTCCCGGGCCATCTGCACCTTCGTGGCGAACTGCACCTCGTCCGGGATCCCAGCCGCCCGGCACCGGTCCCGGTCATCGGTCCACGACGTCGGAAGGTAGAGCTGCCGGTCGATCAGCGCTTGGCCCTTCACGAAACGGTAGGCCAGGAACGTCCCGACCTTGCAGTTCTCTGTCCGCCCGGCGGTGCCGGAGTACTGCCGCTGCACCCCCGCCGACCGGGTGCCCTTCATCAGGAACCCAGTGTCGTCAACGATCAACACACCACCCGGGTCGCCGAGGTCCTCGACCACGTAGTCCCGCACATCGTCACGGACCGCGTCGACGTCCCAGTCCGCCCACCGCAACAACCGCTGCATCCCATCCGGCGACACATCCCCGGCCTGCTCAGCCAGAGTCCAGCCGTTCTTACGACCCAGGCCGAAATCAGCCCGCCCAGGTACTGACGCGCACGCCACCGTGGTCTCGAACGGCGAGACTGAGGCCCGATACGGGCATGCAACCGGTCCAACTCCCCATGCCAACGATCGACATCAACGTCAATCACAGGCAGGCCAACGAACGCGAACCGAACTCGATTCGCCTACTGCCGTTGCAGTACTAGAGTCTCGCCCGGCGCTTGTTCAGATGACGTAGTGGCCGAGGCGCCCGCGGACGAGCTGCGGCATCCATCCGGCAGCTTCGGCGATGAGCGACGGCAATTCCTTGGGGCGGCGATCCCCGCGATCTCAGTTACCTCGAACCACGCGGCGTTGCCGACTTCCTCGAGCCGGGCGCCGATCCATAAAGTGCGGCATCCAAGGCCGATTCAGCCAGGGCCGTTATTCGGGAAACCTGCTCCAAGCCCCTATCCGGGAGCCCTGCAGGTGCGAGGCCCGCGTCGGCGGCGGTGCGGCACAGATCGGTTCGCTGCTCTGGGGTGATGCCGCCGATGGGTTCACGGAAGCTGAGGATGTCTCGAGCGGCGTAGCCATCCTTGGAATCGATGGCTCTCTGTGCGGTTCGGCGCAGGATGTCTGCCGCGAGTTCGGCGCGAGTAGGACTGGCGAGGATCGCGATGGCGAGTCCGAGCCGTGTGCAGTAGGACGCGTAGTTGCGTGCGGGTATCGGCGTTGCAAGATTTTCGGTGGCGGTCGTGAGGTGGTGGCTGGTACCTGCGGCTGCGGGCGCGGCGCAGATCAGGTAAAGGCAGGCAGCTACCTGGTGTTCCCACGGCTGGGTGAGGGTGCTGCTACCGAGCATCCTGCGTCCCTGATCGGGCTTGCCCTGGTTGCAGGCTGCGATGATGGCCGCTTGGCGTCCTTCCATGAGGTGACCGCCGATGCCGTTGTGCTTTTGAGCCAGGGCAGCGGCATCAACCCAGCGGTTACTGAGGGCGAGGATGCGAATGCCTTCGCCGAGCAGTTGCAACCACACCCACTCGCGCAGCTTGCGGCGTTCACCAGCTTCGCCGTCGAGCGTGGCGGTAGGCAGGGCGTGGTCATCCACGATCAGGTCGGTGCGGTGGGTGACGGCGTCGTACATGGCCTCCAGGAGGCGCAGTGCTGGCCCGCCGTGATCGGCGCGGATCTGGAGACGGGCCAGGTTGAGGACGGGTTCGAGCATGTAGCGGGCTTCGAGGATCGACAGCGGCCGGCCCTTGCGGCGGTAGGCGTTGATGTGTCGCCAGCACAGCTTTCGGGCGAGGTCAGTCATGCCGGCGTCACTGGCGATGAGCGCTGCCTTGTTGAGGGTGTGTGCCGCGTCGGGCATCCCGTGCTCACGCTTCTGGATCGCGGTTTCGGCGGAGTCGGCGATCTCTTTGAGACGCAGCGGTAGGGCTGGGCAGTCGGGGCGAGGGCGGCCCAGGAGCGGGAAGTAGCGCAGGGCGGCGGCGACGCTGGCGTGGTACATGGTCAGCTCCTGGGCAGGATGGCGGCGGTCGCGGCGCGGGCGAGGATTCCTTGTGCGTGGGCCGGTAGGTCGAGCCGGTTCCAGTGGAAGATTACGATCTGGGCGAGAACGGCGCGGATGCCTCGGCGAAGTCGTCCGGTGTGCCCGGCGTCGGCGAGCTGGCGGCCGGCGGTGGCGAAGGCTGCGTGCCAGGCGATGGCATCGCTGCAGGGCCCGCCGGGGGCGAACATCGCGTCGGCCGGGAGCGCGAGGAGGGGCCGCATCTGGGCGGCAAGCTGGTCGACGCGGTTGGTGTCGGCGGCTGCGGGGGCGGGGCGCATCTGGGCTACCTGGTCGAAAACGTCCGCTGTCTCGAACCAGTCGAGTCCCGCCTGGTGTTGCAGGGTTCGGATGAGCAGTAGCGACAGCTCGCGGCGGCCGATCGGGGGTGCATGCTGCCCGCTGTAGTCGAGGACTCCCCGACTGTCGGCGCTGAACAGCTCGTGCACGATGGCCATGGCGGTGTCTCCGCCGAACGCTCCGGTCTCGGGTTCGTAGATCCCTGGCTTCCAGCCGGCGATGACGCCGCTGGTGGTGAGGTGATCGAGCAGTGCGCGTACGGCCTCGGGATGTGCTCCGCGGATGCGGATCCGCCAGTACGGGTGTTTGCGTAGGAACCACCAGCCAGTCTGCCCGTCGAGTTGGTTGAGGTGCGGAGCGACGTGCGTCCGGATTGCGGTCTCGGCGGTGTTCCAGTCGACCGGCCTGATGTGAGCATGGAGCCAGGCGGCATCGTGGCGGCGTTGCAGAGCGGTGAGTCCGGCGGCGCGGTAGGTCTGCACGGCGAGGTCGAGGTCGTCGGCGTCGATGTCGGCCTCGGCAGCCGCGGTGATCATCGGAGTGCCCCCGAGGACCGCCTCCACGACGGCGGTCATCCGATGGGGGTTGAGGGTCAGGCGATCAGTAGGCATGCGTCCCACCTGGTACGAGGAGGTGTGTTCGTGCGCGCGGTTTCCGACGCAAGGAGGCAGCCGGAGCCGCCCGTGAGGAATCCGGTGTGGTCGGGGCTGGGGACGCGTCGGAGGCGTTCAGCCAACGCGGGAAGCTGGGCGGCGATGTCCGATGTGCGGGCGTCTTGGGCCGCCCGGTAGGTGGTCGCGTGGAGCCCGGCGACGCCGTGGCAGATGCCGGGTTCGGTGAGCTGGTCGAGTGGAGTGCTGGTCAGGCTGGCCGCGAGTGCCGTTTCGGCTGCCGCCTGGCGAGCGGGTTGGTTGGTGGCGATGGCGGCGAGTTGGAGGGCTCGCGCGATGCCGGGCGTGCCGTAGCACCACGAGGGCCTGCCGGGGCCATCCTGTGCTGGGTGGCGGGTGCGGAGGTCGTCGCGGGTGAGCCACTGTGGCCACCACGGGCCGTGGGTGCTGTGTTGCTGCCACCGCTCGAACCAGGCGCAGAGGCGCTCGATCGCCTCAGCCTGCCGGTCGACGTAACGGCCGTCGCGTAGTGCGAGGGCGAGTAGGGCGAGCAGGCCAGCGGCGCCGTGGGCCATTCCGAGGTTGGCGTGGCCTCCGGGGGTAGGCATCATGGGGTCGGGGTCGTGGTTGACCCACCAGCCGGGCAGTTGCTGCGCGTCGTCGGTGCGGGGTTCGGTGAGCCGCGTGACGTAGGTCAGTAGGTCGGCGAGTTCGTCGCTGTCAGGTAGGTCCCGAAGCAGGAGTGCGCCGAGCCCGGTGAGTCCGTAGAAAAGGTCGTATTCGCCGAGTGCGGCGGCCTGGCCGTGTCGTCGGCGGTTGTCCGCGTCGGTGAGGCGTTCGCGGACGAGCCGCCGGACGTGCAGGGTGAGGTGTTGCCGGGCGGCGGCGTACCGGTCGTGGCCGTCGGTGGTGGCGGCGTTGAGGGTGAACAGGATGGCGGGTGCCCCGTAATACAGGCCGGCGTGACGTCCGGCATCGATGGGTCCGCCGGCGACCTGTGTGACGAGGCGGTGCGCGCGCCTCCAGGTGCCGCTCCCGTTGAGTGCCTGCTCGATCGCCAGGAGGGCAGGCCCGGCGCCGCCGGTGGCGAGCGATTGGCCGCTGGCTTCGTCCGCCGTGGTGTTGGGTTGCTCGGTGGCGGCGGTCATTGGGTTTCTGCCGTTGCCAGGCAGCGCATGGCTGCGGCTCGCGCGGCGTGGTTGGTGGCGCGCTCGAAGTCGGGGTCCACGCCGACCGCGCGAATGTGGTGCTCGTGCAGGAGGGTTCGCAGCACGGTGGTGGGGTCGCGTTGCGGCAGTAGGCACGTGTGGTAGGCCGCCAGGGCGTGGTCGTGGGCATGCCAGGCGGCGGCGGTGGTGTCCCCGCCGGGCATTGCCCGTAGGCCGTGGTAGTCGCGGGTGGGGTCGGCCAGCTGACGGGCCAGGTCGGTGATCCCGCGCTCGGCTGGTGCGGTGGCTTGTTGGAGGCAGGCCAGCAGGTTGCGGTAGCCGGTGTGGGGGTCGGGGGCGAAGGCGGCGGCGAGTCGTGCCATGGATGCTGCGGCGAGTGCCTGCGCTGGTATGCCGGCCTTGTCTGCGGTGCGGAGTTGGGCGATGGCGGCGGTGGTGTCGGCGGCGAAGACCTCTTCGGCGGTGTCCAGGGCGGGGCCGTGCCCGTAGCGGGCGGGGTGCTGGTGGTACGGGGCGAGGATGAGGTGGGCGGGCAGCGCGCGGGCGGCGAGGTCGTCGGCGAACTCGGCCAGGGCCGTCCAGGCGGCGGTGTCTGCGGCCGGTTCGGCGAGCCGGAGGTACAGGGACAGGTGCTGGTCGGCTTCGACGCGGATGGTGTCGCGGTGTCGCCTGATCCACCATCGTTGGAGGCCGAGGCCGGCGAACTGGTCAGCCAGTCGTGGTAGGTGGGTGGTGAGTAGTTCGTCGAATCGGGCCGGCGCGCCGATGAGCTGAACGTGGAGAACGGCGGAGGTACCGGGCCGCAGCGTCTCCCCTGGGGGTGCGGTAATGGGAAGGCGTCGGGCCGGCGGCGCGGTTGGTGTCATCACGGTAAGGAATTCGACCCGTCGGCCGTTGGTCCAGCCGTGGCCCTCGATGGGGGCGTCTTCGCGGAGTTCGAGTCGGTCGACGCCGCTGAGCCGGGCTCGAAGGAGTGCGCGGTCGAGCGGGTCGTCCAGGTTGAGGGGAAGCCGTAGCTCGCTGTGGCAGGCCACGACGCGGCCGGGTACGCGCCACCGTCTCCGCCAGTCGGCCAGGGCCACGCCCCACAGGTCTTCGGCGTCCCCTACATCACCTGCCGTGCGGGGAGGGAGGTCGCGGAAGGTCAGGAGCCAGCGCGCCGGGGCGAGGATGACCCGGCCGTGGCGGATGCGGGGGATGTAGGGCAGGTTGCGGGTGGCTGCGCCGTGATCGAACGGGCCGAAGGCGATGCTGCGGGCGTCGGCGACCTCGGCGAGGAACCTGGCTAGCGGCGGGCTCTGCACGATGGTGTCGAGGGCGTGCGGAATGTGCAGGATGATCCGGCAGCCGGTGGGCCGGTGGACGAGGTACATCTGCTCGCCGTCGACCGTTACGGCGACGTCGTCCAGGCGGATGTCCGGTTCGTCCGGCTGTTCGGAGAGCGGCAGCACGATGGGCAGGATGCGGCCGACGCGCGTGACGTTCTGATTACGCGGCAAGCGAGGCGGGAACGACAGCTGCGCCGTCACGGCCTCGTCAGCCTCAGCGGTGAACGAGGTCGTAATTTGCGCTTGCTCTGTCGCGTCGAGAAGGTAGGCGAATCTGCCGACCATGCTTGACGGGGTGCGGGGGGCGCCGGTTATCTGCAACGTGAACTCGCCTCGGCCAATGGCGTCGGTGGTGGTGGCGTACACGGCGAAGCCCAGCTCGACCCGAGGTGGCGGAACGGCGGTGCGGTGATCGCCGACGGTGAGCGCCCTGACGTCCGCGTCGGTGAGGCGGATCTCGTCGGCACCGTTGAGGAGCGACTGCTGGATGAGGGCCTGCAGGTGCGTGTCACGTTCGGTAATGACCCGCCAGGCGGGACGGGCGCGCGGCGCACCGAGAAACCCGGTCGGGTAGCCGAGGCCGGAGTCGGCGAGCAGCTCCCGCACGGGCACCAGCGCGCCGGGGCCGTAGCGTTCCCGGAAGCGGGCGTGGTAGTCCAACCACGCCACCGTCCCGAAAGGCTGCGTGCTCAGGCGCATCAGCAGGTCGACGGCGCGGGCCGCCTCGTCCAGGACCGGCGGCGGGATGCTGATCTGGGCGTCGAGGCGCATGTCGATCGCGAGCTGATGCTCTGCGTCGGGCGCCAGCGAAGTCATCGGCTCGGTCGCCGCAGCCCGGACGAGCAGCGCCTCCGAGCCGTCTACCTGCACGTTGTGCCGCGTCAGCAGTTGGCGGATCGCGCGAAGCCGGTCGAGGCTGCTCGCCACCTCGGGCAGGTCGGCCGCACCGACGCTGCTGAGGACGTCGATGACGTGCGTCAGGCCATCCACGGCGGTCATGGGTGGGCGAAGGTTGGTGATGAGGAAACCACCATCGATCAGGCCATGCAGCATCGCCTCGACGGTGGGGACCGGCACCTGAGGCGCTTCGTGAGCGATCCGTGCGAGGAGCTGATCGAGGCGAATCGGGCACGCCCCGAGCCGTAGAGCCAGCCCTACGGCTGCCGTGTTCCTGGTAGACGTCTCCCGCAGCATTCCCGGCGTCCGCTGCCCCACCGGGGACCGAGTGGCGACGATAACGCGACCGTCACGCACGACAGCGGCGCTGTCTGCCACCACGAGCAAGCGCTGCCGCAGAGCAGGATGGGCTTCCAGCCGGTCCACGACGCGCGTGAGCCATTCGCCATCTACCCGCGCCACCGCTCGGTGCCGATCCCCCAGCTTGGCGGAGGCAGGACCGACGGTCGCGGTCGTGATACCAGCGAAGACCCCGAACGGAGTGGTCCGCCGCTGCCACCGCAGTAGGTAGCCACACGTTGCGAGGACAGCCCGGCGGACGGTGGCGGCCGTCGCACTCGACGCACCGCCGGAGATGAGCTGGTCGACCCTACGAGCCAGGTCGGGGCTGGCCAGCGAGATGCCGTCGCGGACATCCGGCCTAGCCCATTGCTCGGCCAACCAGGCGAGACCAGCTTCGGCGCCGGCCGCGGGGCCGATCAGGTCCACTCCCGGCTCGCAGGCAAGGTCACCCGGGTCGGTGCTAGCTCGAACCAGTACCGGGCCGACCGGTCGGAAAGAGCGCTGGGGCAGCATTCGGACGCCTCCTGCCGCGAGGAAGGGGTGGGGCCGCCGGAGCCCGCACAGCGCGGGCTCCGGCGGCACTGCTACTGCGTTGCGTGGCCCGAGAATCAGGCCGGGTCGTAGGACGACGTGGCGCAGGCGCTGGTGCCGCAGCTGCTTCCGCAGCCGTCGCTCGTGCTGCACGCCATGGTCACCAGCGGCGTGGTCGCCCCGACCACCCGCATGTCGAGCACGAAGTCGCCGTCGGTGACGACCTCGGTGTCGATCGGCGGGGCGTCGAGGACCGCAGTCGGCGGAGCCATCGACATCACTCTCCTTCCCTGGAGGGGTTGTGGTGGTGCCACCTGGTCATCAGGACCAGGAGATCGAGATGACGCCGTAGGTCTTGTCCATGACGGCGGCGTCGGAGGGGATGTGGGTGTGGCCGCTGTCGGCGGGCCAGTAGCCGAAGCGGGGTTCCACGTCGCGCCCGTCGTGGTCCCAGGCGCGGATCTGCTCGACCATCGCGGCGGCGGCCCGCTCGCCGTCCGGGCCGAAGGCACGGGCCCCGAACTCGAACCCCTCCCCCTCGGGCGCAGGCCGCAACGCCAGGTAGGCGAAGCCCGCGCCGTGGACGACACCGAAGGGAAACCAGAGGCGCTCGGCAGCCAGGTCGGTGCCCTCGTCGGCAGCGAGGCGGCAGAAGCCGGGCAGGAACCACGCGAACCAAAGGTGCAGGTCGGCGAACGAGGCCCCGTTGCCGATCGTCACGCCGGACCACAGCTCAGCGCGCTCGCCGGCAAGGACGCCGTCGAGACGGTCCAGGTGATCGGGCACGTCGGAGTCGAACAGGATCCGCACGTGCCGGCCGTTAGTGTCAGGCATGAGAAACACCCGGTCCGGGTGCGCGCCGTCGCCTTGCATCGGTACGAACCCGGCGACTTCCACCGATCTGCTGACCAGGTGGTCGCCGTCGCGGCGGAAGCCGATCGTCCTCGTGACGCCGTTCATGATCAGGGGCAGGACGATCACGCCGCCTTCGCGTAGTTGGTCGAGCAGGGCGGGGGCGATGTCCCACGCCCCGACGGTCACGATGATCGCGTCGAACGGCCCCTCGTCGGGCACGCCATGCTCCGCGTCGGCGACGAGGACCCGGACGCGGCTGCCGTAGCCGTTCGCCTCGAGCAGCGCCGCGGCTCGGTCGGTGACCTCCGGGTCGATGTCCATGCTCACGACCCGACCTCCAGGGCCGACGATCTCGGCGAGGTACGCGGCGTTCAGCCCACCGGAGCCGACCTCCAGCACCGTCATGCCCGGCGCGAGTTCGGCCTGCTCCAGCATCCTCGCCTGGATGTAGGCCGCGGACACCGACGAGATCGCCACACCGTGCTCGTCGCGCTTGGTCACCACGGAGTTGTCGAACCCGTAGGCGACATCGAGATCGGTGCCGGCGGGCATGAACCGCTCGCGCGGCACCTGACGCACCGCCGTCTCCACCAGCTCCGAGGTGATCTTGCCCTGGGCGTGCAGGTTGCCTACGAGGGCGGCGCGCAGCTCAGTGGCGCGGTCCGCGGCGGATCTTGTGTCGGTTGTCTGGCTCACTCGCTACTTCCTCTTCCTCAAGCGGATCGGGGCACGTTGGGCCTTGCTTCCGCTGGCAACGGTTTGGACGGCGTCGATGATGCGGCCGGTGTGCGGTTCGGGGCTGGGTGGCCGGCGGCAGGGGGACGGGGGTGCCTCGCTGCCGCCGGCCCGTGACCGGCCATCCGTGGTCACCCCTGACACGGCGGCCGGTCGGGTAGCCGCCTCGCGGCGACTACGGGTGAGGGCTGAAGGATCTCGGGTCTCCCCAGCCCTGGTCTCGTGGAGTGCGGGTCAGGACTCCGGGGCTCGTCTTGCAGCCGGGACCGCCGCGACAAGAAGGGTCGCGGTGACGGCGGCGAGAGTGCTGGTGCTGGTGCTCATCCCAGGTCCTGGTCATTCCTCAGGCGGACGGAACGACCGTCTGGATGCGGGGCAGGAGTTGCGCAGCCTCGCCGATGACGGCTTGTTGTTGGGGGGTGAGGGGTTCGGCGGCGTAGCCGGCGACGACGGCGGCGAGGGGGTCGGTGACGTGGGTGGTGGTGCCGGCGAGTTCTTCGAGGAACGCGAGAGCACAGTACGGGGTGTAGAAGGGGCTGTAGCCGCCTTCGTGGGCGGCGATGAGCCGGCCGTGGCAGAGCCGGTCGGCGGCGCCGACGAGCAGGCGGGTCATCTCGCGGTAGGACGCGGCGGTGAGCATCTGCCGGGCGAGGGGGTCGAATACGCCCGCGTCGAAGCCGTTGGCGAGCAGGATCAGGTCGGGGGCGAAGCGATCCAGCGCCGGCAGGACCACCTGGTGCATGGCGTGGAGGTAGGCGGCGTGGCCGCTGCCCGGTGGCAGGGGCACGTTGAGGGCGTAGCCGGTGCCGTCGCCGGTGCCGTTTTCGTGGGGCCAGCCGGAGTCGGGTGGGAAGCAGTTGGCCTGGTGCAGGCTGATGGTGAGCACGCTCGGGTCGTCGTAGAAGATGGCTTGGGTGCCGTTGCCGTGGTGGGCGTCCCAGTCCAGGACCGCGACCCGGGCGAGCCCGAGTTCGGCCTGGGCGTGGCGGGCGGCGACGGCGATCGAGTTGAACAGGCAGAAACCCATCCCGGCCTCTGCGGTGGCGTGGTGGCCGGGCGGGCGGACCAGGGCGTAGCCGTTGGTGATGTCGCCGTGGACGGCGGCGGTGACGAGTTCGATCAGCCCTCCGGCGGCGAGGCGGGCGATGTCGTAGCTACCGTGACCGACCGGGGAGAACCCGTCTCCGGCGTCACCACCACCGCCGCGTAGATCGCTTTGGGTCTTGATGTGCTGGACGTAGGCGGCGGTGTGGACGCGTGTCAGTTCCGCGACGGTGGCCCGGCGAGGCTCGATGATCATCAGCTCGCCCAGCAGTCCGGAGGCGTGGATCAGCTCGTGGACGCGTCGCTTCGCCTCAGGGTTCTCGACGTGCACGGCGGGTTGGACACCGGCGGTCGGGTCGGCGGGCAGCAGGCCGGCGCTGGTGCCGGTGTCGTGCCACAGGTACTCGGGATGGAAGACGTAACCGCTGGTCATGATGGTTGCCCTTCGTCACTCAGGATGCTGGTGCTGGTGTGGTTAGTGCGCGGAGGCGTTGGCCGGTGATGCCTGCGCGGGTCGGGGTCGCGGGATCGGTCGGGATCGCGGTCGGATGGCGGCGGCGAGGTCCGCGACGAAGGCGTCGACCTGGCCGGGTGTGATCCCGGGCATGCAGATGAGGTGGCTCGTGTCGTCGTCGGTGGCGAGCAGCCACTTCTCGCGCACCGGATCGGGTGGTGTGGGGAGGACGACGGTGAAGGCGTGCGGGTGTCGCCAGGCGGGCCAGCCGACAGCGTTGAGCTGCTCGGTGGTGTAGGCGGCGAGCCGGCGGGCCTCGTCGGCCCGCCAGCGGTGCCCTTCCCGTCCGTGGGCGGCGATGGCGTGCCACAGCAGGGCGGCCGACAGGCCGCAGCGGGAGCCGGTGATGGTGGTGTCCGCTGTGGCGGTGTAGGCGATGCGGCTGCCGGTGGTGCGTAGGTGATCGCGAATGAGGACGAGGCCGCAGGGCGTCGGTGTGCCGAAGAACTTGTGGCCACTGATCGCGACGCTGCCGATGCCGCTGGCGTCGTCGAGGCGCAGCCGGCCGTCGAGGGCTAGGGGGATGCCGGACAGGGCCGCGTCGACGTGCAGGTGCCCGTCTGTGGGGTGTGCGTCGAGGACCTCGCGGATGCGGCTGGTGTCATCGACCGCCTCGGTCATGGTGGTGCCGGCGGTCGCGACGACGATGGCCGGGAAGCGGCGCCTCCTGTGGAGCTGCTCGGCGAGGTGCGCGTAGTCCATTTCCCCGTCGAGCTGCGCGTGGATCGGGACGCCGTGAGCGCCGAGCAGACGCACCACCTTGGCCACCGAGTAGTGGGCGGCAGCCGAGTAGTAGATCCGTGCCGTAGGTTCGCGCCGGCGCGCGGCGTGCAGGGCGGAGAGGGTGCCTTCAGTGCCGCCCGTGGTGACGTAGCCCCACCGGTCGTCTGTGGGCATGGCGAACAGGTCGGCTACCCACGTGATGACGGCGCGTTCCAGCGCCCGGGTGTGAGCGATTCCGCCCTCGTCGGCGGGGTCGCCGATGTTGTTCCACAGCCTGCCGCCGAGGCGGTTCATGACCTCGGTGTGGTCGAGGTCCACGGCGCCGGGAAACCCGATGCTCGTGGCCGCCGCGGCGTCGGCTTCGCGGACGAGGTGGTCAAGGACGGCCGTAATGTCGATCGGTGCGCGGCTCAGGTTAGCGGCGTCGGCGAGGTGCAGAGTGTGGGTCACGCCGGCCGCCCGTGCAGGTGCGCGGTGAGGGTGTGGTGCAGGACGCCGAGGTGCCGCCACACCGCCCGGGTGGCGTCGTCGCCGTCCTCGGTCAGGTGTTCGTGCCGGTTGTAGTAGGTGACGCGGTCCGGGTCGAGGGTGCGGTTGCAGCGGATGCCGTCCACGCCCAGGCGCGCGTGTGGGTCGCGGTCGATGTGCATGGCGGTGCCGTCGGTCAGCAACACGTACGCCTGGCCTTTGAGGTCGAAGACCGACAGGCGGTGCCCGGTGGCGGGCAGGTCCCGCAGGGTGTGGGCGAGCTGGTACCAGCGGCCCTGGTCGGAGTCGAGGGTGCTGACCCCAGCACCGACGTAGGTCGCGTGCTCCGGCAGGCTCATGTCCCCGCCGTTGACCATCGATCCGTCCGGGCCGAGGGGGTGCCAGCGGCGCTGGAGGGAGGCGGCGCGGGTGATGTTGTCTCGGGCCACTCCTGCGAGGTCGGCCAGCAGGTGGGGCAGGTCGTCTGCGTCCGGGGACGCCAGCCATAGCCGGTAGGCGGTGTGCAGCCGGTAGCCGTGCGGCTCGGCCGGCGCGTCGGAGACGAAGAACAACATCACGCCATGTGGGCCGAGCGCGTCGCGCCCTCCGAACCGCTGATCGGCCTCGACCATGTGGCCGGTGTTGATCCGCTTGGATCGGTACGCGACCTGCTTACGGAGGTCGGCCCACCGGCGGACTTCCGACGGCACCGTGTCATCGCTGGGTCCCTGTTCGTATGCCGAGGCGGGCGCTGGCGGCGGCACCGGATAGGCAGTGGGGGCCGGGGTGAGCGTGGTGTCCGGCGGCCGGGGGTAGTCGGCGGGTGTGTGCGCCGTCCCGTAGCCCGTCCCCGGCCGATGGGCGGCATGCCCTGGCCCGTAGGCCGGATTCCCCTGCCCAACGGCGGGCGGGACCGCCGACGGGTGTTCCTGTCGCCATCGGCCCTCGACTGGACCAGCGCTGTAGTGCCTGCCTGACTGCGGTGGCGTGGGGGCGTGGGTCATCATCGTCGCTCCCTCGTCAGATCGAGACGTTGATCGCGTCGGGGACGGCGTGCGTCGTCGGGGTGCCCCGGCCGATGCCGGCGTAGACCTCCGGACGGGACTGCCGCAGATGTCCCGCCCACAGCCCGCCAAGCACAGCGAACGCGGCGAGGATCGCAGGCAACAGCAACGGATACAGCGACCCCGGGGCGGCGCCCAACAGCGAGCCGACGTTGCCGACCATCAGGCCCAGCAGCACCAGCCCGCCCACCACGCCCAGCACGGGAGCCAGTCGCCACTCCCACATCCCCGGTCTCGGGCCGCGCACGCCCGCCGGTGCGGTCAACGCGGCCACGGACGCTGCCAGCAGCAGGCACAACAAGCCCAGCGCGCCCAGCGTCGACAGCCACGTGAACATCACGGCGATCGGGTCGGTCCCGGCGAGGGCGAACGCGCCCACCACCACCGAGGCGACGGCCGTCTGGGTCAACGAGCCGCCGCGCGGCGCGCTGACCCGGGTCGCGCTGCCCGTACGCGCGAGCCCCGGAGGCAGGACTCCTTCGCGCGCCATGGCGAACACGTACCGGGCCACGACGCTGTGAAAGACGAGCTTCGAGGTGACGATCGCCAGCACGAGAACCAGCTCCGCGAGCGGAACCCACCAGCCGCCGAGGCGTTCCAGAATCGAGAAGGGCAACCCGCCCGCCGGGTCAGCGGCCACCTCGCCGACCGCTCCGGGGCCGACTGCCACGCCCATCGCCCACGCCGCGAGGGCGTACACGCCGCCGAGGACGATCACCGCGCCGATCGTGGCCCGGCCCACCGACCGGCGGTCCACGGCTTCCTCAACCATCGAGCCCGGAACATCAACGCCCATCAACGCCGCCACAACGAAAGCCGCCGCGCCGCCGACGCCACCAACCGCGAGCCCTCTGGCGTCAAAGCCCGCCCACGACAGCTCCCCGCCCGCCGGCTGACCCACGCCTGCGAGGACGAAGGCTGCGACGATAAGCAGCGACACCACCAGCACGGCCACCAGGACCCGAGTGGACAGCACGATCGCCCGCACACCGAATGTCCCCACCACCGCCACGGCGAGTCCCGCCCACACCCACCACACCCCGCCGAGCTGGGTCGCCAAAGTCGCCCCGAACAACCCGTACAAGCTGATCTGGATGGAGTTGTAGGCAGCCAGGGCGACCAGGCCGGCGGCAACACCCCAACCGCGTCCGAGGCTGTTGGCGAGGATGCCGTAGTAGGCCGCCGGGTGTCCCACCTGCCGGGCCATCGCCGTGTACCCCACCGCCAGCAACGCCACCACCCCGGCGACGAGCACGAACACCAACGGCAGTGCCGTCACCTGGGTGGTCGCGTACGTGGCGACGATGCCTCCGGCGAGCACCACCATCGGAGCCGACGCCGCCGCCCCGAACACCCACAACCCCATTGGAGTCAACGTCCGGCGCGCCAGCGCTACCTGCATATGCGTCGCCCTCACCGCTGCCCCCGATTCGGGGAGTCCGGGCATCCCGCAAGCCGGCAGCCGTCAACCGGGTGCCGGTACACGTCGGTCACATTCGCCGCGACGAGGTACACCGCCGCCGGTCGGACCGGGCCGCGACGCCAGTAGCCCCGGTCATGATCGAGACGACACCGCGCAGTCTCGACGTCAGGGGTGAAACCGAACAGATCATGGGAGCCGCTGGCCCAGTCGCGCCGAATCGCGTACCCCCACGCGAACTCGCCCGACGTCACGTCTCCCGCGTCCGTGACGGCGGCATCGGCTTGCGCGGAGGACGACGACGGCCGCAGCCACCGTCCGGCGTTCAGGCGACGTGGCGGCGCCAGAGCCCTTAAACGGGTCAGAGCGGACAGCATGAGGGTGCCTCCTTCGATAGCGGGGTGCGAGAGGGTGACCCGCCGCGAGGTCATCGCCAGCAGGTGATCAACAAACGGGGGTGTGGTCAGGCCTCAGGGAGAACGAGGCGACGCTGCCGGCACGACGCGCCGACACACCGGCATGGCGAAGCGATGCGCTCGCACTCGGCACGGCAACCCGTCGGGCCCCCGGTCGCCAGAGGAGGTCCACCACATCCGCCACAGCACCGGCCCGCCGGGCTCCAACAACACCGGTGACCGCGGCTCATACCCGAGCCGAGCGATCATGCTCTCTCGCGGACAGGCGCCGCTCACCTCCGCGTACGCCGGAAGCTCGAGCTCGCGGTGGTAGCTGGACAGCACGGCATGGGCCGCACCGCATTGCCCGGTACGAGCCCCGAAGTGCGCCAGATAGTGATGCGGAGTATGCGGAACAACGGCATCGGCGTAGGCGTGCAACAACGCGAACCGGGGTGCGTGCGATCCGAGAATCCGCTGCAGGTCATACACCCACGAGGCAGCCGGCGCGGGCGGCTCCAACCGCGAATACCAGACCGACACAGCGGCTTGGTCGTTGGTCGCGACAACCTGGCCCTCGTTCAACCCGCGCATCAGCAGAAGTCGTGCGTAGCCGAGCAGAACACCGGTACGTTCAGCTGCATCCGGAACCAGCCAGGCAGCCGTGGGCTGCGCCATCAGCGTGTCCGCCACGACCCTCGACAGAGGGTCGATGTCCTCGACGGCCGCGCGGCGGATCACCGTCTTCGGAAACGTCATGTCGCGTCCCTCGCGGATCGGCTCGAGCCGCTGCTGGCAACAGCCGCGTCCGCTGCCTCTGGCTCCGGCGAGTGTGCAGCCCGCTGGCGGGACATCCATCGAGCCGAGTCGAGCGCGCGCTGAAAGGTGGTGGCGAGGTGCAGCCTGTCCGACGGAACCCCCGCCAGGGGCAGACGTTGCCGCGCCGTCTCCACCAGCCCCGGCGGGCCAGAGACGAAGACCGCCTGCCCTGGCCGGTGGTGATACAACGCCACGCTCAGCAGATCCCCCTGCGCGGCCGGTTCCACATCACAGTCATCCGAGAACGCCAACACCACCGTCAGCCAGTCACCATGCGCCTGCTCAAGCTTGTCCAACGCGACCGCGTCGTAAAGGTCCAGAAGCGTCCGCACGCCCACCACCAACGTCACCCGCCGCCCGCCCGGCGACGCGGCAACTTGCTCGACCAGCGCCCGCAGCGGCGCAAGACCGGTACCGCCGGCCGCCAACAGCAGATCGGTGTCACCAGCGGCCTCCAGCGACAACCCGACAACGGAAGCCGGCCCCAGCCACAGCACCTCCCCCGGCGCTACCCGCTCGACCAGAACAGGCGAAACCACACCCTCCGGTACGGCACGAACGTGCGTGCACGTCTCTACCCGCGCCTCGATAGCCCTGTGCCGCGTCACGTTGCTGCCCACGGGGTCGAACGACCGATCATCGGCCGGAACAAACCACTTTCTCCGGCGCATCTCTATGCCACCCTTCTCTCGGCCCCCGACTCGGCACATCCATCTGCAGGAGGCTCGCCAGCACTTCTGGGGCGGACCACCCCTGCTCACCGCCGAGCCCGGCGACCTCAGTTCTGACCGGGCCAATCACCGACAGCGACCGGTCGACACCGAAACGGACTGGCCCGTTCAGGAAAGCCGAACGACCAGAGCAAATCGACGCTTAGCCTGTTGTCTCGCTGTTGTCTCATGCCACATCCGAGCAGTTTCCGCAGTTGAGAGCACGTTTCTTTGACCGGACCGGACTAGAGTGACGGCGACGACCGGGGAGGCAGGATGACGCGGGCACCATCGCCACGGAGTCAACTCTTGGTGCATCCGTTGAGCTACGTTCGAGAACAGCGAAGCTGGACGCAGCAAGATCTCGTCGATGTCATCGCGCGCCGTCTAAACACTGCCGCCCGGCGCGAGAAGGCTTGGCGCTGGGAGCGATGGGGCGTGGTGCCGGATGAGGATTCACAGGTCGCATTGGCCGACGAACTCGGCGTTGATAGGCAAACAGTTAAGGCGCTCGGTTGGCCTCACTGGCTCCCTACCGGTCCCGCGATCAGCGCGTCAACAACTTGGACCGTCAAGGGAGCAGTGGATTTACTTGACAACACTGCAGGACCAGCAGTGCTAGATCGCCGAGGGTTTCTGATCATGAAGGCCGGGTTAGCTGCCGCGATAGCCGAACGGTGGCTCGCAACCGAGTCTCCAAAGATCAACGCGGCGCTTGTGGGAGGCCGCGTCGACGCAGATCTCCTAGATTGCTTTGAACAGCGGCTGCCGGCCCTGCGCCGCATGGACGCCAGCCTCGGCGGCGGGAGCGTGCGGTCTCTGGTTGACGCCGAGCTTCGGCTGGTAACGGATCTCCTGCGCCACAGCAGCTACTCGGAGGTTGCCGGCAATCGCCTGCTGGTTGTCGCCGCCGAGTTGGGGCGAATCGCTGGCTGGGCCAGTTTCGATGCAGGATTCCACGCGGCAGCCGAGCGTTACTGGTTTGCCGCCCTACACGCTGCCCACTCTGCAGCCGACCGCGCGGCAGGCGCGAACATCCTGAAGTGCATGAGCCTTCAGAGGGTCGACACTGAACGTCCCACCGAGGCCCTCCGTTTGGCCGACGCTGCGCGGGCTGGGGCGAAGGATGCACCCGCCCGCGTACGAGCGATGCTCACTACGCGTTTGGCTCGCACACATGCAGTGCTTGGTGAGTCGGTAGCGTGCGAGCGCCGACTTGCAGAGGCCGACACAGAGATGTCACGCGCTGACGATGAAGCAAGCCCGGCCTGGGCCAGCTACTTTGATCAGGCGGAGTACTCCGCCCAGGTTGCGGCCTGCTACCTGCTCCTGCAGCGCCACCAAGCCAGCGACTACTGGCTTAAGCAGACCCTCGCACTCCAACCGGCCGAGCGTAGCCGCGACCGCGCAACCTACCTGATCTGGCGCGCCGACTCCGTATTCAATCTCGGAGATGTCGAGCAGGCGTGCAGCCTCGTCGCCCAAGCTGCCCCAGATGTCGTCGCCACCCGATCCGTGCGCAACCATCGCCGCTTGCTCGACATCCATGGTCGTCTCGTGGCGCATCGACACCCCGCCGCAGGAGAGTTGGATGAGTGCGTGCGTAGTCTGCTGACATGAATGAGGCCAATAGGGTCGCAGTTGTCACCGGCTCCAACCGCGGACTCGGCAAGGCCATCGCCCGCGGCTTAGCCGAGACCGGCGCCCACGTAGTCGTAACAGCCCGCACGGAGGAGGCCGCCAATCGGGCCGCCGACGAGCTGCTTGCGGATGAACTCTCTGCATCCGGCCAGCAACTAGACATCGCCGATCCGGCAAGCGTCGCTCGTGCCATGGCCGACGTGGGCTACCAGTACGGCCGGCTGGACATTCTCGTGAACAACGCTGGCATCGCCATCGACCGAGGTCAGGCAGCGGCTAGCGCCGATATCGAGAAGGTGCGAGCCACCTTGGACACCAACATCATGGGGACCTGGCGCTGCTGCACCGCAGCCATCCCCGAGATGAGAAAGAACGGGTACGGCCGGATCGTCAACGTCACCAGCCACATGGGCACGTTTGGCGAAATGGGAACCGGCAGCGTCTCCTACCGCGTGTCGAAAGCTGGGGTGAACGCCCTGACCTGCATCCTCGCAGCTGAACTCAAGGACGACGGCATCTTGGTGAACGCGGCGTCTCCGGGAAAGGTCGACACCCGACTGGCCTACGGGAAGGCGAAATCCACGCCTGATGAAGCTGCGGACACCTTCGTATGGCTCGCGACGTTGCCCTCAGACGGCCCGTCCGGAGGGCTCTTCTACCAGCGACGACCACTCGCCTGGTAGCGGCATCACCGGACAGTCTGCGTGGCACCGAGCTACCTCTGCGTGATCAACAGATGACGTGAACGAGATCGGGTCCGCAGGGGCGGTAGCGCGGCAGGAGAACTCTCAAGCGTGGCCGGCCGGCGCGGCCCGCTTTGCGGGCCGCCTTGATCCAGAGAACGAGCGATTCGGCAGCCATCCCGGCTGGACACTTCAGACTTGACCACCGGTCAAGCAGCGCTAGGCACGCTTCCACTTGACTGATCTTGGTCCCCAGAACGGCGAAAGGGCCGACCCGATATTCGGATCAGCCCTCTGACCTGCGTCGGGACGGCCGGATTCGAACCGACGACCCCTTGACCCCCAGTCAAGTGCGCTACCAAGCTGCGCCACGTCCCGCCCTCACAAGGTTTCCCCTGCGACAGCCGGTACAGCTTAGCGCAGCAGCCTCTGCTCGTCCGCACAGGCCCCACCCGGGTCGCGGGATCACTGGACCACCACACAACCCCTACAGCGTCCTAGGAGGGTGGGGTAGGGAAATGCCGGATGGACCAGGTGGTCCATCCGGCATTTCCGTGCGAAAAGGTTAGCCGTGCGCCTTGCCTCGGCCGCCGGGGCCGAGCTTCTTGCGGGGGCGGACGGAGATCTCGATGGGGCTGCCCTCGTACCCGAATTCCTCGCGGAGCTTGCGCTCGACGAAGCGCTGGTAGCCGGCGTCCAGCGGGCCGGTGGTGAAGAGCACGAACCGCGGCGGCGCCACCCCGGCCTGGGTGGCGAACAGGATGCGCGGCGCCCGACCACCGCGCACCGGGTGCGGGGTGGCCTGCACCAGCGCGGTCAACCACTGGTTGAGGTGCGCGGTCGGCACCCGGGTCTCCCAGCTGGCGAGCGCCTTGTTCAGCGCCGGGGCCAGCTTGTCCACGGCCCGGCCAGTCATCGCCGACAGGTTCAACCGGATCGCCCAGGGGATGCGGCGCAGCTCCCGGTCGATCTCCTTGTCCAGGTAGTACCGACGGTCGGCGTCGACCAGGTCCCACTTGTTGAACGCGATGACCAGCGCCCGGCCGGCTTCGGTCACCATCGACAGGATCCGCTGGTCCTGCTCACTGATCGGCTCGCTGGCGTCCAGCAGGACGACGGCCACCTCGGCGGCGTCGATGGCCCCGGCGGTACGCAGGCTCGCGTAGTACTCGGTGCCGCTGGCCTTGCCGACCCGCTTGCGCAGCCCGGCCGTGTCCACCAACTGCCAGGTCTGGCCGCCGATCTCGACCAGGCTGTCCACCGGGTCGACGGTGGTGCCGGCGACCGAGTCGACGACTGCCCGCTCCTCGCCGGAGAACCGGTTGAGCAGGCTGGACTTGCCGACGTTCGGGCGGCCGACCAGCGCCACCCGCCGTGGCCCGCGCGGCCGGTTCTCCACGATCGTCGGCGCCTCGGGCAGCGCGGCGAGGATGGCGTCCAGCAGGTCGCCGGAGCCCCGGCCGTGCAGCGCGGAGATCGGGAACGGCTCACCGAGGCCCAGCGACCACAGCGACGTGGCCTCCATCTCGATGGAGGTGTTGTCCGCCTTGTTCGCCACCAGGATCACCGGCTTGGCGCTGCGGCGCAGCATCTTCACCGCGGCCTCGTCCACGTCGGTGGAGCCCACCATGGCGTCGACCACGAACAGCACCACGTCGGCGGTGACCACCGCGATCTCGGCCTGCGCCGCGATGGCCGCGGCCCGGTCCTTCGCGTCGGGCTCCCAGCCGCCGGTGTCCACCACGGTGAACGCCCGGCCGTTCCACTGGGCGTCGTACGGCACCCGGTCCCGGGTCACACCGGGAATGTCCTCGACGACCGCCTGCCGGCGGCCGATGATCCGGTTGACCAGTGTGGACTTGCCCACGTTGGGACGGCCCACCACGGCCACCACCGGCTGCGGGCCGGTCTGCTCCTCTACGGCGACGTCGGGCTCCCGCAGCTCGACCCACCCACCGCCATCGCTACTCATGCCACGCCCCGCTCGGTGAGCAGGTCACGCAGCCGCGCCACGACCTCGTCGATGCCCAGCTCCGTGGTGTCCAGCACCACAGCGTCCGGCGCCTGCGCCAGCGGGTTGACCTTGCGGGTCGAGTCGAGCCGGTCCCGGCGGGCCAGGTCGGCGGCGGTGGCCGCCACGTCGGCGGCGTCCTCAGCGCTGCGCCGGGCCGCACGGGCGGCCTCGGAGGCGGTCAGGAAGACCTTCAGGTCGGCGTCCGGCGCCACGACCGAGCCGATGTCACGGCCCTCGACCACCATCCGACCGGCGTTGGCGATCATTTCGCGTTGGCGGGCGACCAGCAGCTCGCGGACGGCCGGTACCGCGGCGACGGCGGAGACCGCCCCGGTCACCTCGGCGCCACGGATCTCCGTGTCGACGCCCACGCCGTCGATGGTCACGGCGTACCCCTGCGGGTGGGTGCCGATGCGCAGGTTGACCTCGCCGGCGACCTTGGCCACCGACGCGGTGTCGGTGAGATCCACGCCGGAGCGCAGCACGGCCCAGGTGATCGCCCGGTACATCGCCCCGGTGTCCAGGTAGCGCGCACCGATGCCGGCGGCTAGCCGCCGCGACACGGTGGACTTACCCGAACCGGACGGCCCGTCCACAGCGACCACACATCGCCCGGCCCGTACGTTTTCCTCCACCGTGTCCTCCTCAGCCCGTACCTCGCGGAACGCCCGGTGATTCGGCGCCGCAAGCGGTTGTCCATCGTTATCCATCATGCCCGGGGTCCGCGTCGGACCCGCGTGCGACGCCGCCGGAGGCGATCCACGCCACCTGGACGGCCGCGTCTCGGCCGTCACGGAGCCTACCGGCAGCCGTACCCGGAACCCGTGGGGTCAGTCACCCACCGCGTTGAACAGGGCGGCGACCTCCGCGTTGGTCAAGCGCCGGAGACGCCCGGTGCGCAGGTCGCCCAACCGGATCGGCCCGATCGAGGTACGCACCAGCCGGGTGACCGGGTGCCCGACCTCGTCCATCAGCCGCCGGACGATGTGCTTGCGGCCCTCGTGCAGGCTCAGTTCCACCTGGGCGCTCTTACCCAGGGTGCCCACCACCTTGAACGAGTCGACCTTGACCGGCCCGTCCTCCAGCTCGATGCCGGCCAGCAGCCGCTTGCTCAGGTTGCGCGGGATCGGCCCGACCACCTCGGCGAGGTAGGTCTTCAGCACCTCGTACGAGGGGTGCATGAGCTTGTGCGCGAGGGTGCCGTCGTTGGTGAGCAGCAGCAGGCCCTCGCTGTCCGCGTCGAGCCGCCCGACGTGGTAGACCCGCTGGTCCAGCCGCTTGCCGATGAAGTCGGCCAGCTCGTTGCGGCCCTTGTCGTCCGCCATGGTGGTGACCACCCCGCGCGGCTTGTTCATCGCCACGTAGACGAGGCGGGTGTCGACCTGGAGGCGCTCCCCGTCCACGTGGATCACGGCGATGGCCGGGTCGACCTTGTCGCCGAGCTTGGCGACGCGCCCGTCGACCGTGACGCGGCGACGGAAGATCAGGTCCTCGCAGGCGCGCCGAGAGCCCACGCCGGCGGCGGCGAGCACCTTCTGCAGGCGCTCCGCCCCCTCGAAGACGGGCGCGTCGGGTTTGGGGGAACGGTTATCGGGTCGCATCAGCAAGCTCTTCTACGTCGTCGGGCAGGAAGGGGGCCAGGGGCGGCAGCTCGTCGACGGTGTTCAGCCCGAGCTTCTCCAGGAACAGTGTGGTGGTCCGGTACAGGAAGGCCCCGCTGTCCTGTTCGGTGCCGCACTCCTCGATGAGACCGCGGCTCACCAGCGTACGGATGACACCGTCGCAGTTCACACCCCGGATGGCCGAGACCCGCGACCGGGTCACCGGCTGCTTGTAAGCGACCACAGCCAGAGTCTCCAGCGCTGCCTGGGTCAGCCGCACGGACTGCCCGTCCAGGACAAACCGCTCGACGTACGTAGCGTATTCCGGTCGGGTGTACAACCGCCAACCGCCGGCCGCCCGCCGCAGCTCGAACCCGTGCCCGGCGGCGGTGTAACCGGCGGCGATCTCGTCGAGCATCGGCCCGATCCGCTCGGCCGGCTGCTCCAGCACCTGGGCCAGGACCAGCTCGCTGACCGGCTCGTCCACCACCAGCAGGATCGCCTCCAGCGCCCCGCGCAGCTCGGCGTCGGCCAACTCCGGCGCGGGCTGCGTGACGACCGTCACCCGCCGTCGCCCCGCCACCTCCCGCCGGGGTACGCCCTCAGCACCGCCCAACTCCCCCGCAGGCTCACCCACCCCGAGCCCGCCGGCACCCGGCTCGCCCGCACCAGGCTCGCCCGAGATCTTGGAAGAATCCGGCCCCTGGAGGGGCAGTTTGCTTCCAATATCTTCCGGGGCCACCGGCGGGGCGGTGACGGACGCCGGTCCGGGTCGGCCCGTGGCGCGTTCTTCGCCAAGCTCGCCGGGTTCGGCGGCGCCGGTAGACCCAACAGCTTCAGGGGCGCTGGGAGACTCGGCAGCCGCGGGGGCGCTGGGAGACTCGACGACTTCGTGAGACTCGACAGCTTCGGGAGACGCGGCGACTTCGGGAGCGCCCGGAGAGTCGACGGCTTCGGGGGCGCCCGGCGATTCGAGGGCTTCGGGGGTGGGGGCCGGTTGGCGGGGGCGCTCCCATGGGGGGATCCAGGCGGCGGCCTGGTCGGCCAGGGAATCCCGGCGCTGCTCGTCACTCATTGCGCTCGCCCTCCGTCATTCCCGTCCCGTCCACTCCCCCGGCCTCGCCAATCGGCGCCGGCTCAGGCGCAAGCGCCGGCTGCGGCTCGCCAGTCGGCGCCGCCGTCGAGCCCGCTTCCGGATCGGCGGGGGTGCCGGCGTACTCGTCGACATGCAGTTCGGTCTCGCCGTCGGTCGGGCCGGTCCAGCGGACTGTCAGCTCCTCCAGGGCCTGCTCCTGAACGAAGGCCACCAGGCCCTCCCGGTACAGCTCCAGCAGCGCCAGGAACCGGGCCACCACCTCCAGGGTCGCCTCGCAGTCGGCGCAGAGCAGCGAGAAGGTCGCGGTGCCGGCCCTTCGTAGGCGGGAGGCGAGGATCGCCGCGTGTTCCCGGACGCTGACCCGGACCATGTGCACGTGGGCGATGGAGACCTCCGGCACGGGTTTCGGGGTCATCGCCCTGACGGCCAGCTTCAACAGCCGCTGCGGACCGATGCCGAGCACCAGGTCGGGCAGCGCCTCGGCGTAGCGGGGTTCCAGGCTGACCGCCCGGGGGTACCGCCGGCCGCCCACCGCCTCCAACTCGGCGATGTGCGCCGCCGCCTCCTTGTACGCCTTGTACTGCAGCAGCCGGGCGAAGAGCAGGTCCCGTGCCTCCAGCAGGGCGAGGTCCGCCTCGTCCTCCACCTCGGCGGAGGGCAGCAGCCGGGCCGCCTTCAGGTCGAGCAGGGTCGCGGCAATGAGCAGGAACTCGCTGGCCTCGTCGAGGTCCCATTTGTCGCCCATGGCCCGGATGTAGGCGATGAACTCGTCGGTGACCGTGTGCAGGGCCACCTCGGTGACGTCGAGCTTGTGTTTGCCGATGAGTTGCAGCAGCAGGTCGAACGGGCCGGTGAAGTTGGCCAGTCGCACCGTGAACCCGGTGGCGGCGGGGTCGGCGGGCGGCACACCGTCGACCGCGGCCGGAGCAGCGGCCTCGGGCGGGTCGAGGGGTGGCGCGGTCACCGGACGACCGTAGTCCACGGGGTGGGCACCGGGCGTTCCGGCTACCGCTCCGACTGGGCGGCGATCACCTCGCGGGCCAGCTGACGGTAGTTGCGCGCCCCGGACGACGCCGGATCCATCGTGGTGATGGGGGCACCGGCCACCGTGGACTCGGGGAACTTCACCGTCTTGGTGATGACCGTCTGGTAGACCTTGTCGCCGAACGCCTCCACCACCCGTTGCAACACCTGACGGCAGTGGGTGGTGCGGCTGTCGTACATGGTGGCGAGGATGCCTTCGAGCTCGAGGTCGAAGTTGAGCCGCTCACGCACCTTGTCGATGGTGTCCAGCAGCAGCGCCACACCGCGCAGGCTGAAGAACTCACACTCCAGTGGGATGAGCACACCGTGCGCGACGGTCAGCGCGTTGATCGCCAGCAGGCCGAGCGACGGCTGGCAGTCGATCAGGATGTAGTCGTATTCCTTGCGCACCGAGCGGAGCACCCGGGCCAGGGCCATCTCCCGGGCGACCTCGTTGACGAGCTGGATCTCGGCGGCGGAGAGGTCGATGTTGGCCGGCAGCAGGTGCAGGCCCGCCACGTCGGTCTTGATCAGGACGTCCTCGGCGGTCACGTCGTCCTGCATGAGCAGGTTGTAGACGGACAGGTCGAGGTTGTGCGGGTTGACCCCCAACCCCACCGAGAGCGCGCCCTGCGGGTCGAAGTCGACCAGCAGCACCTTGCGGCCGTACTCCGCGAGGGCCGCGCCCAGGTTGATGGTGGTGGTGGTCTTGCCGACGCCGCCCTTCTGGTTGGCCATCGCGATGATGCGCGCCGGGCCGTGCCGATCGGTGGGCATCGGTTCAGGGATGGGCTTGCGCATCGTGTAGGCAGCCGGGTCCGCAGGACCGAGGTCCGCGCCGAGCGTGGCCTGCTGCTCGCGGAGCTCCGACGTCCAGGTCTCGGCACGGTCACCGTTGCCAGCCATGTGCTCGTTGCCCCCTCCCGACGACCCACCCGGCGTCGGAGCCGTCCGACGTCCTTCGCGGCGCCGCTGCGCACCCCGGTCGTATCGCCCCAGGAGGTCCGCGCCGATGCCGACTGTACGCCACCGACCAGCAGGTCGTTCGGCACCGGCCCGGCGTGTCGGCGCCGACCCCGGCCGGGGTTCAGCCGCGGGCGCGCGGGTGGGCGGTGGCGTACACCTCGCGCAGCCGCTCGACGGTGACGAGCGTGTAGACCTGGGTGGTGGTCACCGAGGCGTGGCCGAGTAGTTCCTGGACCACTCGCACGTCGGCGCCGCCGTCGAGCAGGTGGGTGGCGTAGGAGTGGCGCAGGGTGTGCGGGGACACGGCGGCGGACCCGTCGACCGGCAGGCCGGCCCGCCCGGCGGCGCGGCGCAGGATGGCCCAGGCGCCCTGCCGGGACAGCGCTCCCCCACGCGCGTTGAGGAAGACCGCCGGGGTGCCGCGCCCGGCGGCGGCCAGCCCGGGGCGGGCCCGGACCAGGTAGGCACGGACCGCCTCGACGGCGTATCCGCCGATCGGCACCAGCCGCACCCGGCCGCCCTTGCCGCGCAGCAGCACCGTGCCCTCGTCGGTGTCGAGGTCGTCGATCGCGGCGCCGACCGCCTCGGAGATCCGCGCGCCGGTGCCGTACAGGAACTCCAGCAGCGCGCGGTCACGCAGCGCGAGCGGCGCGTCGTCGCCGGTCGCGGTGATCGGCCCGGCGGTCTCCAACAGCCGGACCACGTCGTCGACCGGCAGCGCGCGGGGCAGCCGGCGGGGCGGGGTGGGCGGTCGGACGTCGCGGCTGGGGTCGGCGCCGGCCAGACCCTCGCGCAGCGCGAAGCGGTGCAGGCCGCGTACCGCGCTGGCCGCGCGGGCGGCGGACGACACCGCCAGGGGCGGGTGCGCGTCGTCGCCGGCGCGCAGCCGGGCCAGATGCGATTCGACGACGCCGGCGCCGACCGACGCGAGGTCGGCGACGCCGGCGGCGGCCAGCGTCGTGAGATAGCGGTCCAGATCCCGGCGGTACGAGGCCAGGGTGTTCGCCGACAGGCCACGTTCGACGGTGAGGTGGTCGAGGTAGCCGCGCACGGCACGACGCAGGGCCGGCGTGGGCTCGTCGCCCACGCCGGCGGAGTCCGTGCTGCCGGTCAGCCCGCCACCGCTCAGGCCAGCGCGTCGGCCAGCGGGAGCACGTCCATGCCGTGCGCCTCGGCGACCGGGCCGTAGGTGACCTGGCCGTCGTGGGTGTTCAGGCCCAGGGCGAGGGCCGGGTCGCGGCGCAGCGCCTCGCGCCAGCCCTGGTTGGCCAGTTCGAGGGCGTACGGCAGGGTGACGTTGGTCAGCGCGTAGGTGCTGGTGTTCGGCACCGCGCCGGGCATGTTCGCGACGCAGTAGAAGATCGACTCGTGCACCTTGTAGACCGGGTCGGCGTGCGTGGTGGGGCGCGAGTCCTCGAAGCAGCCGCCCTGGTCGATGGCGATGTCGACCAGCACGCTGCCCGGCTTCATGCGGGAGACCAGCTCGTTGGAGATGAGCGTCGGCGCCTTGGCGCCGGGCACCAGCACCGCGCCGATGACCAGGTCGGCGTCGAGCACGGCCCGCTCGACCTCGTACGCGTTGGAGGCGACGGTCTGCAGGTGGCCGCGGTAGATGGCGTCGGCCTGGCGCAGCCGGGCGACGTTCTTGTCCAGCAGCAGCACCTCGGACTGCAGACCCAGCGCGATGGCGGCGGCGTTCATGCCGGAGACGCCGGCGCCGATGACGACGGTCTTGGCCGCGTACACACCGGAGACACCGCCGGGCAGCACGCCCCGCCCGCCGCCGGTACGCATCATGTAGAAGGCGCCTACCTGCGGGGCGAGCCGGCCGGCGACCTCGGACATCGGGGCGAGCAG
Source organism: Micromonospora sp. NPDC047527 (assembly GCF_040643015.1). Lineage (NCBI taxonomy): Bacteria > Bacillati > Actinomycetota > Actinomycetes > Micromonosporales > Micromonosporaceae > Micromonospora > Micromonospora sp. NPDC047527. Next base: position 37,779 of record NZ_JBEYTK010000014.1, read on the forward strand.
CGGCAGTGAGCGGTCCGGCAGCTCGACGGTCTCGTACGCGATGCCGGTGACCTTGCGGTCGATCAGCGCGTCGGTGCACTCCTTGGAGGCGGCCAGGTGCAGGTAGGTGAAGAGCACCTGCCCCGCACGCATCCGGTGGTGCTCCTCGGCGATCGGCTCCTTGACCTTGAGCACCAGCTCGGCGGTCTCCCACACCTCGTCGGCGGTCGCCAGGATCTTCGCGCCCGCCGCCGCGAACTCGTCGTCGGTGATGCTGGAGCCGAGCCCGGCGCCGGCCTCGACGAAGACCTGGTGGCCGCTGCGGGTGAACTCGTTCACGCCCGCGGGCGTGATCGCCACGCGGTACTCGTGGTTCTTGACCTCGCGGGGGATTCCGACCTTCACGATGCAGACACCTCTCTCCGGGGCGGCTTCCCCCGACTGCTCGGTGCCGCGACGGCCCCATTGCCGCCACGGTCCACCGGTCCCGTCGGCGGCAGTCTAGGCGCGCCCGGCCCCACCGAGAGCCAGCACTGTGACATCCGGTGCTCGGGTGTCCTGACGGTGTGTCAGGGCAGCGACCGTAGGCCGGCGGTGTGATCCCACCTCAGCCGTCAGGACAGTGTTCGCCATTATCGTCCCATCTGTCGGGCGTGTATGCGGACAGCGGCTGAGTGGATCACTAATGTGTCCGCCCATGACCACTCCTCCTTATCAGCCCGGGTACGCCTCGGGCCAGTCCGACAAGAGCAAGGTTGTCGCGGGCATCCTCGGCATCCTGCTCGGCACCTTCGGTGCCGGTCGGTTCTACACCGGACACACCAAGATCGCTGTTCTCCAGCTCGTGGTAAGCATCGTGACCTGCGGCGTCGGCGCGCTCTGGGGCGTCATCGACGGCATCATGATCCTGGTCAACGGCGGCACGGACGCGCAGGGCCGCCCGCTGCGCGACTGATCCCCCACCTCGATCGCCGAAAGGGCCCCGCGGCTTGCCGCGGGGCCCTTTCGCGCGTACCCCTCAGCGGGGTGGTGGTTCAGCGCGGCAGCGGCGTGTCCGCCCGGCGCAGCGCCGAGAAACCGGTGTCGCGGGCGCGGGCCGCGGCCAGCAGACCGGCCACCGCCGAGGCGTTGGTGATCTCGCCGGCCAGGACCATGCCGACCGCCTCGTCCAGGTCGATCCGGACGATCTGCAGGTCGGCCTCCTCGTCGTGGCGCTCGTGGCGCTCGCTCGCCGGCACGTCGGCCAGGTCCCGGGCGAGGTAGACCCGGACCAGTTCGTTGGTGAACCCCGGCGAGCTGTGCAGGTCGACCAGCACGTCGATTCGCCCGGCGGTGAGGTCGGCCTCCTCGGCCAGCTCCCGCAGCGCGGCGGCCGGCAACTCCTCGCCGGAGACGTCCATCAGCCCGGCCGGCAGCTCCCACAGGTGCCGCCCGACCGGGTGTCGGTACTGCCGGATCAGCACCACCTGGCCGGCGTCGTCGAGTGCGACCACGGCCACCGCCCCGACGTGCCGGACGAGGTCCCGTAGGGCGGTCCCGCCGCCCGGCATGGTGACCTCCTCGCTGACCACGTCGAAGATCCGCCCCCGGTAGTGCTCCTCGCGGGAGCGCACCTCGTAGCGGTGCTCGACGGCGCTCACGCGGTCACCTCGCCGCTCACGACGGGGATCCGGCCTTCGTCGACGCGCCGTTGCGGGCGGCCTTGCGCGCCGTTGGGGCCTCCGTCGCCGGGTCCAGGTCGACCGGCAACTGGTCGGCCTGCGAGTACGCCACGGCGGACTTCACGAACGACGCGAACAGCGGGTGCGGCCGGGTGGGGCGGCTCTTCAGCTCCGGATGCGCCTGGGTGGCCACGAAGAACGGGTGCAGACTCCGGTCCAACTCGATGAACTCGACCAGCCGACCGTCCGGCGAGGTGCCGGAGATGTGCAGGCCCGCCTTGGTCAACGCGTCCCGGTAGGCGTTGTTGACCTCGTAGCGGTGCCGGTGCCGCTCGCTGATGTCCGTGCTGCCGTACGCCTCGGCGACGATCGAGCCCGCGGTCAACGTGGCCGGGTACGCCCCGAGCCGCATGGTGCCGCCCAGGTCGCCCTTGCCGGCGACGATGTCCTCCTGGTCGGCCATCGTGGCGATGACCGGGTGCGCGGCCTGCTCGTCGAACTCCAGCGAGTTGGCGCCGTCCAGGTCGGCCAGGTGCCGGGCCACGTCGATGGTCATGCACTGCAGGCCGAGGCAGAGGCCGAGCAGCGGGATGCCGTTCTCCCGGGCGTACCGGGCGGTGCCGATCTTGCCCTCGATGCCGCGCACCCCGAACCCGCCCGGGATGAGGATGCCGTCCACGCCGGCCAGGGCCGCCGCGGCGCCGGCCGGGGTGACGCACTCGTCGCTGGGCACCCAGCGCAGCTGCACCCGGGCCCGGTGACCGAAGCCGGCCGCCCGGATCGCCTCGCTCACCGACAGGTACGCGTCGGGCAGGTCGACGTACTTGCCGACCACCGCGACGGTGACCGTGTGCCGGGGCCGGTGCACCCGCTCCAGCAGGTCGTCCCAGCTGGCCCAGTCCACGTCCCGGAACGAGAGCCCGAGCCGGCGCACCACGTACGCGTCGAGCCCTTCGCGGTGCAGCACCTTCGGGATGTCGTAGATGCTCGGCGCGTCCGGTGCGGCGACGACCGCCTCGGTGTCCACGTCGCAGTAGAGCGACAGCTTCTCCTTGAGCTTCGCCGGGATCTCCCGGTCGCAGCGCAGCACGATGGCGTCCGGCTGGATGCCGATGTTGCGCAGCTGCGCCACGGAGTGCTGGGTCGGCTTGGTCTTCAGCTCACCCGACGGCGCCAGGTAGGGCACCAGCGACACGTGCAGGTAGAAGCAGTTGTCCCGGCCCAGGTCGTGGCGGACCTGGCGGATCGCCTCCAGGAACGGCAGGGACTCGATGTCGCCGACCGTGCCACCGACCTCCGTGATCACCACGTCGGGCAGGACGCCGTCGTCGTCCGGGTCGCCCATCGCCAGGATCCGCGACTTGATCTCGTTGGTGATGTGCGGGATGACCTGGACGGTGTCACCGAGGTACTCGCCGCGCCGCTCCTTGGCGATCACATCGGAGTAGATCTGGCCGGTGGTGACGTTCGCCTTGCCGGACAACGCCCGGTCCAGGAAACGCTCGTAGTGCCCGACATCGAGGTCGGTCTCGGCGCCGTCCTCGGTGACGAAGACCTCGCCGTGCTGGAACGGGTTCATCGTCCCGGGGTCGACGTTGAGGTAGGGGTCGAGCTTCTGCATCACCACACGCAGACCGCGCGCGGTCAGCAAATTGCCGAGGCTGGAGGCGGTGAGGCCCTTACCCAGCGAGGAGGCGACGCCCCCGGTGACGAAAATGTGCCTGGTCGTCCGTGCTGATGGGGCCAAGGCCTGCTCCCGTGTCGTCTGTCGCGGTCATGCAGACCGCCGTGCTCGATCACCAAAGTGATCACGCGATCCACGGGATTCCACGGTAACACCTCTACGGCGGGTACTCGCAGGCCGCACCCCGGGTGGGCCACCACCGGGCCACCGCGACGACGCCCGAGGGTCAGGGAGCGGCAACCCCGGTCGATCCTCGGTCGGCCCGCGCGGGCGGCTCCGGGTCACTCGAAAGGCGCTGCGCCGGGGCGACGGGCGACCCGGCCGCGCCGTCCGCCGGACGCTCGGGAGTCGGCGGCGCGTCGACACCGGCCCCGTCCGTGACCGGACGCGCCGACCCGTCCGGGGCGTCCGGCCGGTCCGGGGCGTCCGGCCGGTCCGGGGCGTCCGGCCGGTCCGGGGCGTCCAGGACGTCCAGGGTGTCCGGGGCGGGAGTGAGCGGCGGCGTCACGGACCGTGGTGGGCTGGCGGGTGGGCCGCTGATCGGCCGGGGGTGCACCGCCCCGAGGGGCCCTCCGCCGCCCGTCGGACCGTCGCCCCCACCGGCCGGGCCGGCGCCGCCGGAGCCTCGATCGTCGTCGGCGCCGTCATCACGGGTACGGCCCGTGCCGGGGCGGGTCCGGTCCGCGGCGTGCCCCAGGACCCGCAGCGACGCCAGCGCGGCCATCGGCACCACCAGGGCGGCGGCGGCGCCGGCCACGTCCAGTGCCGCGCCGTCGAGCAGGCCACCGAGCACCGCCGCGACCGCCGTGCCCGCCAGCGCGGCCCGCACGGCCGGGTAGATGCCGAACAGCCGCATCAGCCCACCCCAGGGCTGTAGCAGGGCGAACCACACCACCAGCGCGCCGACCAGGGCCAGCACGGTCAACGGGCTGTTCACCAGCGTCTCGAAGTTGGCGGTGCTGGACCGGTGCACGGTGAACCCGCCGGTGCCGTCGCCCACGGCGGACAGGAAGCGTCCCAGACTGCCGCGCTCGGCCGCCGGGCGGCGCAGGTCCACCACGGCGAAGCCGATCCCGACCGCCAGGGCGGCCATGGCGGCCCACGCCAGGCGGCTGATGGTCAACCAGCCGCCCGCGCTGATCACCGCGGCCACGCTCAGCCCGGCGGTCAACGCGATCGCCCCGACCGGGTCGGCGCCCAGGTACGGGCTGCCCACCACCACCACGGCGAGGCCACCCACGGCGACCATCACCGCCGGTCGCCAGCCCCGGTGCACCCGCTGGGCGAGCCAACCGCCGGTCAGCAGGGCACCGGCGAGGAACACCCCCAGCCCGACCGTGCTCAGCCCGGAGTACCGGCCGCCCTGCAACGCCGAGTAGCCGACCACGCCGTTGAGTTGGAGTCGGGCTCCGGTGAACACGTCCAACCCGACGACGAGTGTGGTGAGGCCGGCCACCGCGCCGAACGGGCCGAGCGTGTTCGCGTACCCGGGGGCGAACCGGACCGCCGCGGTGCCGCCGGCCACCAGCAGGGCCGTGACCCCGGCGAAGAGCCACCCGGGGTGCTCGCCGCGCCACCAGGGGACGGCGTCGGCGAGCAGCGCGGCCGGCAGGGTCAGCGCGGCCGCGACCAGCAACACCTCCACCACCCCCACGACCCGCGCGGACACCCGGGTCGGGCCGGTCGGCCCCGCGTGCGGGCGAGCCCGCCGCAGCAACGGCAGCACCGCCAGGGCCAGCAGCACCTGCACCCCGGCGAGCAGCGCGAAGAAACCACCGGAGACGGTCCGCTGGGCGGCCGCCTCCCGGTCGGCGTCGGCCGGCGCGTTTATCGCGTCGGTGAGGTCGCCGGTGCGTTCACCGGTGCTGATGGCGGGCCGGCCGAGGAAGAGCCGCTCCGGCATCGGTCGGCCCAACGCGGCGAGCGCGGTCGGCGCGAGGTCGACAAGTTGCAGGTAGCCGTCCCGGCCGGTGCTGGCCGAGGTGAGCCAGCCGCGCTCCCAGCCCGGCCCGTCGGCGACCGCCACGTGCAGCCGCGACGGCTGCGCGGTGTCGGAGATCCCCGCGACCAGCACCAGAGACCGCGGCGGCCGGGCGGCCAGCACCCGGGCCAGTTGGGCGTCCGCCTCCCGCGCCTGCTCGGCGCGCGCTGCCGGGTCGACCCCGTCCACCGTGCCGAGGTCGACGATGCTCAGCACGCACGAGCCGAGCAGCGCGCTCGGATCGGCCGGCAGCCCGGCGGCGTACCGGTCGACCCGGCCGAACGGTCGGGCGGCGGCCACGGCCGCGCCGGGACCCACCGCGACCGAGCAGCGCACCGACTCCGACAGCGACCCCGGCACGGTGCCCCAGGGCAGCTGCTGCTGGTTGTACTGGACCACGCTCTCCTGCTGGGGCAGGTTCGCGCCGATGCCGTCCGGTTGCTCCACGACCACCCCGGCGGGCGGGCAGCCGCCAGCGATTCGGCTGCCGTTCCACCCGGCGAAGCTGCCGGCGCCCAGGGTCAGCCAGCCGTCCACCGGGCAGGTTGGCCGGTGCGCGGACCGCACCGACAGCGAGCCGATCGAGCCGTCCTGGGCCATCCGCCACAACGTCGGGGTGTCCTGCGCGGACACGTCCTCCCAGCGCAGCCCGGCGACCCCGGCGAGCACCACGAAGTCCGCCGTGCGCTGCGGGGCGCCCCGGGGCGGTCGGGCGGACAGCGCGGCGACCCCCAGCGCCACCACGAGCACCGTCAGCAGCGCGGGAGCGAGGCGGCGCAGCATCACCGGTGTCCTGTCATCGGCGCGTCGGAGCCCGGGGCCGCCGGACCGGTGGGGTCCGCCGCCAGCTCGGCGTACAGGGCGGCCAGCGCGGCCACCGTGTCCGCCTCGGTGGGCCACGTCGCGGCCCGCTCGGTGCCGCGCCGGCCCAGCTCGGCCCGCGCCTGCGGGTCGTCCAGCAGCGCGCGTACCGCCGTGTCGACCGCGTCCACGTCACCGGCGGGGACCAGCGCGGCGGCGTCGCCGACCAGCTCCGGCAGGCCGCCCACCCCGGTGGCCACCAGCGGTACGCCGGCCCGCATCGCCTCCTGGGCGAAGAGCTGCCGGGCCTCCCAGTCGCTGGTCACCACCGCGAGGTCGGCGCCGGCGAGCAGGTCGGCCACGTCGGTGCGGTGCCCCAGCAGGGTCACCGGGGCGCGGGCCGCGGAGGTCCGGGCGGCCAGCGGCAGGTACGCCGGGCCGCTGCCGGCGATCACCACGACCGGCGGTGGGGTACGCGTACGCCAGCGGGCGGCGGCGTCGATCAGCACGTCGTAGCGCTTCTGTGGGTGCAGCCGGCCGACCGAGACGATCAGCGGCTGGTCCGGTCGCACGCCGAACTCGGCCCGGACGGCGGCGCGACGGCGGTGCGGGGCGGGCAGGGTCGGCGCGGCGACCGGGGCGAGCCGGGCATCGGCGGCGCCCAGCGCGGCGGCCCGCTGCACCAGGTCCGTGGAGGCGCCGAGGGCCACCCGGGCGCCCCGGGCCACCACCCGCTCGACGAGGCGGGAGACGCCGCCGCGCAGCCCGGAGGCGAGCACCGCGTTGTGCCAGGTGACGATCAGCGGGGCGGCCGGGCGGGCCAGCACGGCGACCAGCCCGGCGCGCAGGCCGTGGGCGTGCACCACGTCGGCCCGGGCGTCGGCGAGCGCCCGCCGCAGGACGAGCACCGCCCGCGCGTCGCCGGGGGTGGGGCTGGCCGGGATCTCCACCGGCGCGAAGCGCGCGCCGACGCCGGTGAAGTTGAACTGCTCCTGGGTCGCCGCCGGCCCGCAGACCACCACGGTGGCGCCGGCGGTGACGAGGCCGCGCGCCACCGAGCGGACGTGCTGGCCGACCCCGCCGGTGCTGGAGGCGAGCAGCAGCGCCACCGTCCCCGTCCAGCGGGTGGGCAGGCTGGGCTCCGTCATCGCGACCCCCGTCGGTCCCCCGTTCACAGCGTTCACCGAACCGCCGTCTCCTTCCCGTCGCCCCGCTCCGGGGGCGCCGTGTCCGGCGCCGACGTGCCGGTCCGGTCCCGCGATCCTCGCCGTTTGAGCCGGCGCGCCACCCCGCGCAGCAGCGGCTGTACGTCCCGTCGGTCGACGAACCAGACCACGACGAGGAACACGACACCGACCAGAACTCCGGACAGCATGCCCTGACCGAGTGCCGCGGCCATCGTCGGGGTGCCGTCGCCCACCGAGTGGAGCAACCGGCCGAGGCCCAGCCCGGCGAGCGCGGCGACCACCCCGGCCAGCACACCGGCCGACCCGGCGCGGGCCGCGCCAGCGAGTGCGGGACGCCCGGCGCTGCGCAGCACCGCCGCGACGAGCAGCGCCCCGAGCAGCAGCATGCCGACCGAGTTGGCGGCCGTCACCGCGAGCACCCGGTCCCCCAGCGGCAGCAGCGCGCCGAGCAGCAGGACGGCGGCGGGAACCACCAGCCAGCCGATCGCGGTGGCGACGGTCGCCGCCCGGGTCTCCCGCCGGGCGTAGAGCGCCCGGGTGAGGACCGCGAACAGGCCGTAGCCGAGCAGGCCGGGCGCGAACCCGATGATCGCGGCGGCGGCGGTCGGCGCGGTGGCGGCGGGGAAGAAGAAGTGCCCGACCGGCCCGGCGGTGCCGATCAGCGCGGCCGCGCCGAGGCAGCCGAAGAGCAGCACGCCCCGGACCGCCGGCGCCAGGGTCGCCCGGTAGGTGTCCTCGTCGCCGGTGGCCTGGGCGGCGACCAGGGTCGGGTACGCCGCCACCGCGAGGGGCACGGCCAGCACCGCCCACGGCAGCAGGTAGACGGTCTGGGCCAGGTTGTAGACGCCCGGGTTGGTGGCCGCGCCGTAGGTGACCTGGTTCAGGCTGACGATCAGGGCGATCTGCTGGGTGGTGACGGTGACCGCGCCGGCCACCGCGAGCCCACCGACCCGGGCCCGCGCCTCGCCGGGGAACCCGAACCCGGGCCGCAGCCCCAGGCGCAGCCGGCGGACCGGGACGAGCAGCGACAGCGACAGCACCACCACTCCGAGGGTGGTGCCCGCCGACAGCAGCAACTCGCCGTCGGCGCTCACCCCGCCGACGGTGGCCAGCCGGCCCTGGCTGGCGGTGAACCCCAGGTAGACGACGATCACGGTGAGGCTGGACAGCAGCGGGGCGAGGACCGGCCAGGCGAAGCGGCGATGCGCCTGGAGCACTCCGGTGAGCACGATGCCGATGCCGTACAGCGGTAGTTGCGGTGCGAAGACCCGCAGCATCCGGGCGCCGCTCTGCTGCTGGGCGGCGGTGAGGCCGTCGCCCAGCGTCCCGATCAGCGGCCCGGCGAACAGCACCACGAGCAGCGCGAGCGGCACCAGCAGGGCCAGCGTCCAGGTCAGCAACGCGCCAGTGGTCCGCGCCACCGCCGCCCGGTCGCCGACCTCGACCGCCCCGGCGAGCAGCGGCACGACGAGGCTGGCCAGCGCCCCACCGGCGACGATCTCGAAGATGAAGTTCGGCACCGCGTTGGCCACCACGTAGGCGCCGCCGAGGTCGGTGGGGGCCAAGCTCCAGGTGAACACGGCGGTACGGCCGAAGCCGGCGAGCCGGCTGAGCACGGTGAGGACGGCGATGAGCGCGGCTGCCCCGGCCAGCCGGCCGGCGCCGGCGAGGGGTGCCGGTCTGGTCACGTCAGTCGGCGCGCCGGCCCAGTGCGTCGAGCTCCCGCAACCCCGGCGTCCGCTGGATCACCGCCGTGAAGCTGACCTTCTCGCTGGCGGCGGTGAGGCCGGCGAGCACGGCGAGCAGCCCGGCGCGGCCGAGCGGGCCGCTCCGGGCGGCGAGCGCGACGCCGAGCAGCGCGCCGAGCGCGTTCGCGCCGCTGTCGCCGAGCATGACGTCCTCGGACAGGTCGTCGTGGAGCAGGCCAGCGGCGGCACCGGCGGCACCGGCGGCGATCCCGCCGTGCGGGCCACCGGCCAGCGGCGCGCCGAGCAGCAGGCCGGACTTGATGGCCCGGCCGGGCCGCAGGTCGAGCAGGTTGAGCAGGTTGGCGGTGCCGGCGATCACCCCGGCGCCGAGCAGCACGTCGACGCCCCGGCCGAACGCGCCGTGCCGCTGGCGGCGCGGATGCGCGGCGACCCGCGGGTCCGCGGCGAGCAGCGCGGCGGCGCCCAGGCCGGCGGCGCCCACCCCGACGACCTTGACCATGCCGGCGGTGACCCGGCCCTCGCGGAGCGCGGCGAGGTGGCCCGCGAAGCCCTTGGCCGCCTTCTGCTCCGGCCGGGAGCCGACCACGTCGTCGTACAGCCCGACGCCGCCGGCGCCGAGGCCGGCGACCAGGGCGGCACCACCGGAGGCGGCGCTGGTGGCACCGAACGCGCCCGCAGCGGTCGCACCGGCGGCGAGCGCCGGCCCGGCGGCCAGGGTCACCGTCCGGCCCCGGAAGTTGGTGCGTTCCAGCGTGGGCCCGGCCGGGGAGGTACGCACCTCCCGCAGCGCGTACCGGGCGGCGGCGGCACCGGCGCCGGCGATCAGCAGTCGACCCAGGGCCCTCACGCCACCACCTCGCTCCGCTCGGCAGCGGCGTGGGACGCCGCCCTACTGCGCCTGAGGTTCACTCGCTGCGCTCGCTCACGCACCACCTCGTCAGTTACGGACACGCGGGTACGTCGTTCGCTCACTTGGGCAGTGTAGGCAACAGACCGGAGGCGGCGTTGTCGCCGACGCCGTACTGGCCGGCCTTCTTGTCGGTGAGCTGCTCGGCCAGGGCGAGGCTGCTGACGAACTGGCCCTGCACCGTGTTGGCGTTGTCGACCGTGGAGATGGTCTGCGACAGCACCGGGTCGCCGCGCACCACGGCCACGACGTTGCCGCCGGCGGAGCCGTTGCCGCTCACCACGATCGCTCCGGTCCGGTCGAACTGCTCGACGACCTTGACCACCGACTCGTCGCGCCGCTCGGAGTCCTTGTCCACGTACGGCTGGCCGCTGACCACGACGACGGCCTCCGCCGGCCCGGTGACCTTGTTGCTGTCGGTGGTCAGATAACCGGCGTTGTTGTACGCGGCGAGCACCGCCCGCCGGTCGGCGTCGCTGACCGGCGCGGTGCCCTGCGGCCGGTCCAGCAGGACGCTGGCCAGCAGCGCGCTGGAGGTCTCCACGCCGTGCCCGTTGCCGGGCAGGCCGGTGGTCTGCGCGGTCGGCCGGGCGGCGGTGACGGCCAGCTCCAGCAGGTTGGAGTTGTTGTCCGGGTTGATGAACTTGTCCTGCAGGTCGACGCGGCCGGTGACGGTGGCGCCGGACTGCTGGATCTTCTTGAGCACACCCTCGGTGTGGTCACGGCCGTTGGGCAGGCTCAGCACCACGACCCGGCGCCCGGTGAGGGTGCCCGGGAGGACGACCTGGGACACCTGCTCGGCGAACTCCTCCTCGAGCGCGAGCTGCTTCTCCATGCTGTTGACCTGCTGGCGCCACTGTTGGTTGTCCTTGCGCAGCCCGGTGACCTGCTCCTTGAGGGAGTCGGCGACCGGGCCGTTGAGGGCGGCTGTGCCGACCACGAGCCCGATCGCCAGAGCCAGGAACACCGCGGTGAGGGACACCACGTGGTAGCGGAAGTTGATCACGCTTGCAGCCTCTTGATCGGTCGGGAACTAGAAGAGCCGGTACAGCTGGAACACGAAATTGTCCCACCACTCGGCGACCACGCCCAGGTACGCCTTACCGACTGTGGAGACGGCCACCGCCGAGGCCATCGCCGCGATCGCCGAGAGCACGAGCAGCAGCAGCGACGACCCGGAGATGCTCTGCCGGTAGAGCCGGCTCACACCCTTGGCGTCGACGAGCTTGCCGCCGACCTTCAGGCGGGTCAGGAACGTCGAGGCCATGCCGCCGCGACCCTTGTCGAGGAATTCGACGAGCGTGGCGTGGGTGCCGACCGCGACCAGCAGTGAGGCGCCCTTCTCGTCGGCCAGCAGCATGGCCAGGTCCTCGCTGGTCGCCGCGGCCGGGAAGGTGATCGCCGGCACACCGAGACCGTTGACCCGGGGCAGGCCGGGCGCCCGCCCGTCCGGGTAGGCGTGCACGATCACCTCGGCGCCGCAGCGCAGCACGTCGTCGGTGACCGAATCCATGTCCCCGATGATCACGTCGGGGGTGTAGCCCGCCTCGACCAGCGCGTCGGCGCCGCCGTCCACGCCGATCAACACCGGCTTGAACTCCCGGATGTACGGGCGCAGCACGTCCAGGTCGGCCTTGTAGTCGTAGCCGCGCACCACGATCAGGCAGTGCCGACCCTGCATCTGGGTCTCGATGTCCGGTACGCCCACACCGTCGAGCAGCAGGTCGCGTTCCTGACGGAGGTAGTCCATCGTGTTGGCGGCGAACGCCTCCAACTGCACCGACAGCCCCTCCCGGGCGTCGGACATCGCCTTGGCGACCGACTCGGCGTCCTGCAGGGCGCCGTGCGCCACCGGCTCGTCACCGGCGTACACCGTGTTGCCCTCGATGCGGACCTGGTCGCCCTCGCGGATCCGCTCGAAGACGCCCTCCCCCAGGTCGTCCAGGAGCGGAATGCCCGCGGCGATCAACACCTCCGGCCCGAGGTTCGGGTAACGGCCGGAGACCGACGGCTTGGCGTTGAGCACCGCCCCGACACCGACCGCGACCAACGAATCGGCCGCCACCCGGTCCAGGTCGACGTGGTCGATGACCGCGATGTCACCCGGACGCAGCCGGCCGACCAGGCGCTTTGTCCGGCGGTCGAGGCGAGCGGTGCCGAGGACTCGGCCCGGCTCCGCGTGTCGGTTCCGGCGCAACGTGGGTAGACGCATCGTGACCATCCTGGCATGTGAGGCAGGCTTTTCTGTCGCGACATGCCTGAGCAGGGCCGCCTACCCAGGGAAGCACACACCGGCACAAGCCGGTGTGCTTGCGCTCACAATACGCGGCGTCACAACCGCCTTTCCTTCGCCGCCACTGCGAGAAGCTCTTCCGCGTGGGCGATACCCAGATCAGAGTCCGGCAAACCGGCGAGCATCCGGGCCAACTCCCGGGCGCGTTCGGTGTCCTCCACGACCCGCACGCCGCTGGTGGTCACCGCGCCGCCGGTGTCCTTCGCCACCACGAGATGCCGATCGGCGAACGCCGCCACCTGCGGCAGGTGGGTGACGACCAGCACCTGGTGGGTGCGGGCCAGCCGGGCCAGCCGGCGGCCGATCTCCACCGCGGCCTGACCGCCAACCCCGGCGTCGACCTCGTCGAACACCAGCGTGGGCGGGCCACCCGAACCGGCGAACACCACCTCGATGGCGAGCATCACCCGGGACAGCTCACCGCCCGACGCGCCCTTCTGCAACGGCAACGACGGCGCGCCCGGGTGGGCCAGCAACCGCAGCTCCACCTCGTCACCGCCGTCCGGGGCGACACCCACCTCGACACCGTTGACCGAAAGCGTCGGCTCGGCCCGCCCCGCCGGCCGCGGCAGCACCGCCACCTCAATCCGGGCGTGCGGCATCGCCAGCCCGGCCAGCTCGACGGTGACCTGGTCGGCGAAGCGGACCGCCGCCTCCTGCCGGGACACCGACACCCGCGACGCCAGGTCGGCCACCTCGACGGCCAACCGCTGCCCCTCAGCGGCCAACTCGTCGAGCAGATCGTCGGACGTGTCCAGATCGGACAGCCGGGTACGCGCCCGCTCGGCCCAGGCGATCACCCCGTCGACGTCGTCGGCGTACTTGCGGGTCAACGCCCGCAACGCGGCCCGCCGCTCGTAGACGTGCTGCAACCGGGCCGGGTCCGCGTCCAGCGCCGCCAGGTACGTCGACAGCTCCGCCGAGACGTCGGTGACGAGCGTGGCGGCCTCCTCCAGCCGGGCCGCCAGCTCACCGAGCGCCGGATCGGTGCCGGCCTGCGCCTCGAGGGTGCGCCGGGCGGTGCCGAGCAGCGCCGCCGCGTCCGGTGTCTCGTCGGCCGCCTCCGCGCCGCCGGCCACACACATCTGGGCCACCTGCGCGGCCGTCCGCAGGCCCTCGGCGTGCTCCAGCCGCTGCGCCTCGGTCTTCAGCTCGTCGTCCTCACCGGGCTGCGGATCGACCCGGGTGATCTCGTCGAGGCCGAGCCGCAGCAGGTCGGCCTCCTGGTTGCGCTCGCGGGCGTTGCGCCGCCGGTCAGCCAGGTCGTCGACCACCCGCCGCCACCCGGTGTACGCCTCGCGCAGCGCGTCGAGCAGCTTCTCGTGCGCAGGGCCGGCGAACCGGTCGAGTGCGCCCCGCTGCTCGGCCGGGCGCAGCAGCCGCAGCTGGTCGGACTGGCCGTGCACGGCCACCGCCTGCTCACCGACCTCACCCAGCATCGACACCGGCATGCTCCGGCCGCCGACGTGGGCCCGCGAGCGGCCCTCCACCGTCACCGTGCGGCTCAACAGCAGTGACCCGTCCTCGTCGGGCTCGCCACCGGCGTCGGTGATCCGGGCGTGCACGGCGTCGGCGGCCCGACCGCGCAGGCGCAGCCGCCCCTCCACCACCGCCCGGCCCGGCTGGGCACGGACCCGCCCCGCGTCGGCCCGGCCGCCGAAGAGCAGACCGAGGCCGGTCACCACCATCGTCTTGCCCGCACCGGTCTCGCCGGTGATGACGTTCATCCCGCCGGTCAACGGCAGCGTGGTGTCCTCGATGACGCCGAGTCCGGTGATGCGCAGCTCTTCCAGCACAGCACCCGACAGTAGACGTGTGGGCCGACAGTGACCAGCCGACGAGCCCGCCGACGGCCCGCCCGACAGGCCCCGGCAGGGCCGACACGCAGGCGACGTACAGTCTTGCCCCGTGTTGGACGTGATTGGCCTGACCTCGGCCGAGGAGGAGCTCTACCGCTGCCTGCTCCAGCTCACCACGGCCCGCGTCGACGAGCTGGCCGACCAGCTGCGACGGCCGCGGGCACAGGTGCTCGAGCAGGTCGAGACGTTGCGGGCCAAGGGTCTCGTGCAGCCCACCGACAGCGACCCGGACGCCCCGCTGCGCCCGACCGCCCCGGACGTCGCCCTCGGCGCGACGCTGCTGCGCCGCCAGGAGGACCTGGAGTCCGCCCGGCGGCGGGTCACCCAACTGGCCGAGGAGTACCGCTCCGGGCTGCGCCGCCACCACGTCGACCACCTGGTCGAGGTGATCAGCGGCACCCGGGTGCTGCGGGACCGGCTGCGTGACCTCCAGAACTCGGCGCGTACCGAGGTGCTCTGGTTCTGCCGGGCGAACCCCCTCGCCATGGCCGGGCCGGAGAACGTCGAGGAGTTCGACGCGCTGGCCCGCGGGGTCAGCTACCGGGCCATCTACGAGCGGGATCTGCTGCTGGAACCGGGCGCGCTGGCCGACCTGGCCAAGGGGGTCGCCGCCGGCGAGCAGGCCCGGGTCCTCGACCGCCTGCCCGTCCGGCTGGCCATCGTGGACGCCCGCACCGCGATCTGCCCACTGGTGCCCGACCGCGACGGCGGCGAGCCGAGCGCCGCGGTGATCGGCCGCAGTCAACTGCTCGACGCGTTGCTCGCCCTCTTCGAGAGCCACTGGCGGGTGGCCACCCGGCTGCGGCTGGACGACCCGCTCGGCGTTGCGGCCACCGACGGCCGGCGGGCCGACGCCGACGGCCGGCACGCGGACAGCTACCAGCCGGACGCCGACGAGGCACGGCTGCTGTCGCTCTTCGTGGCCGGCGTACCGGACAAGTCCATCGCCTCCCAACTCGGGGTGAGCCGGCGGACCGTGCAGCGCAGGATCGCCGACCTGATGGCCGCCGCCGGCGTGGACACGCGACCCGGGTTGGCCTTCCAGGTCGCCCGGCGCGGCTGGCTCTGAACGCGCACAGGGGCGGGACGGCACCTGGCCGTCCCGCCCCTGTCCAGGATCAACGCAGCCCGTACGCCTCGAGCACTGTCTGGTCGACGGTGTTGCCGGCCCGGTCGGCGGCGTGCACCCGCAGCGACACAGTTCCGCGCCCGGCCGGCACAGTTGCCGTGTACCGGGTGCCCGACCCCTTGGTCGCCACGGTGCGCCAGGTGGCGCCGCCGTCGAAGGAGACCTGCACCGTCACGCTGGTGCCGCTCGGCGCGGCAACACCGGCCGGCTGGCGCAGCGTCAGGCCCAGCTGGTGCGGCTTGTTGCCGCGTACCGTGCCGAGCAGGTCAGCCGGCACCTCGTAGTCCACCTGCAGCAGCGACAGCGGCTTGGTGGCGTCACCGGCCGGCCGGGCGGAGCTGAACTGCCAGGCCGTTTCGGTGCGGGTCGCGTAACGCCACGCGGGCGAGGACCGCCGGGTGGTCATCTCCAGGCGGTAGCGGGCCGACCCGGCGGTGGTGGGCACCGACGCCCAACCGTCGGAGAGGTCGGCGATCTGCCGCCCGTCGCGACTGACCCGGACCTGGACCGTGTCCGACTCCTCGCTGGCGCCGCCCGCGCTGACGTGGCCGGCCGCGTCGACGAACTCGGGCACCCGCAGGTCGAGGTTGTCACCGGTGCGGCTGGGCACCTTCGCCCCGCTGGCCGGTACGGCCGGACGGACCACCGGCGCGTGCCAGGTCTCGACCTCCCGGTCGTCGGCGGCGTACCGCCGGGGTTCCTGGGTCAGACCGCCGATCAGCTGCCCCCACTGCATGAACATCGACTTGTGCAGCACCCGGTGCTGCCACCAGCTGTCCCCCGAGCTGACGAACTCCTGGCGGGTGGTGCCGTTGCGGACCAGGCGCTGGTCGTCGTTCCACGAGAACTCCTGCCAGGGACGCCAGCCGAACCGCTGCTCGGTGGCCCAGCCCGCGCCCATGTCGCCGTAGCTCGCTGTCACCTCGGCGGTGTTCTTCGCCGTCACCGTGTGCACGACCCGCTCCGGCACCCGGTCCTTCGACACCTGCCACACGTCGTAGAGGTAGGGGCTGTCCACTGTCAACGTCAGGTCCAGCGTCGTCCGGCCCTTGCGGGCCGCCGCGATCAGCCGCTGCCCGTCGTCGTACGCCACCACCATCGACGGGATCGCGAGGCGGTCCCCGTCGGGTCGCCACACCGTCCACGCGCTGAAGTCGGCAGGCCGGACGATCAGCACCGCTGCGGCGCCGGCCCCCGCGGCCGCGGCGACCTGCTCCTCCTCGGAGCGGTCCGGGTCGCTTGTCAGCAGCGCGGCGGCTCCCCGAACCCGGGTCAGCTCAGCCGGGCTGCCGGTGCCGGCCCAGACCAGCGGCAGCTTGCGCCGGCCCGTCGGCGCCGGCGAGGTGCCCATGAGGTTGATGTCCGACGGACCGGACACCCCGCTGATCTTCGCGTCCACCATCGGCGCGACGAGCTGCCAGCGCGAGGCGAACTCGAACTCGCCCTGACGTACCCGCCGGGTCGGATTGACGTTCACCTGCTGCACCGCGCTGAAAGCCATCACACCGTGGTCGATCTGCCGGCCGTTGCCCAGCACCCGGTGCACGTAGTAGCTGAGAGTGGCCCGCTGCTCGCTGGGCTTCGGCGTCTCGATGCGTACCGGCGTGCCCTTGCGCGCGTCGAGCACCACCGTCAGGTCCCGGTCGACTGTCAACTCCGGCTCGATGACCTCCGTCAACTGCTCGTCCAGTGGGGCGCCGTGCTCGACCATCGCGGTCAGCAGGTACGTGCCCTCCTCGACCCGCAGGGTGCCCTCGCCCGGCCACCAACCCCAGTAGTCCGACTCGGGCTGCTCACCGAAGAGCGTCAACCCCGGCGACAGCGTCAACTGACCGTCCCGGCCCAGCACCTTCACCGTGACCTCGTGCAGCGGGCCGCTGACGGTGAGCCCGACCGGGGTACGCACGGCGACGCCGTTCGCGCCGGTCGCCACCAGCCAGCCACCGTGCGGCCCACGGGCCAGCTTCGCCGGGTCGGCGCGCAGCGGCACCGCCGCGCTGGCACCCGCCGGCACTGTCACCTCACCGGCGACGGAGACACCGTCGGTCTCGGCCACGCCGGTGTCGACGTTGCGCAGGTCCAACGCCAGCCGCAGGGTCTGCGCGGCCTTCGTGCCGTTTGTGTACGTCACGGTCCGCTCGACCGCCGCACCGCCGGTGCTGACCCGGCCGAAGTCGGCGGTGGCCGAGGCGTACACCTGCTGCTGGAGCGCCCGGGGCACGTCGACGCGACCGCCGCCCTGCTCGAAGACGGTGAGCGCCGGGTTGGCCTTCGTGGTGCTGACCAGCGCGTCCTTGAGCTTCGCGGCGGGCCAGTCGGGGTGTTCCTGGGCGAGGATCGCCGCCGCGCCGGACACGTGCGGCGTGGCCATCGAGGTGCCGGACGCTGTCGTGTACGCGTCGCCCACCGGCGTACCCATCGTGGTGCCGGCGGCCCGCGCGGCGACGATGCCGACGCCCGGCGCGGTGATCTCGGGCTTGAGGCCGTTGTCGCCCAGGCGTGGGCCACGGCTGGAGAACGTCGCCAGGTTGTCGTTGCGGTCGACAGCGCCCACTGTGAGCGCCGCCGTGGCCGCGCCGGGCGAGCCGACGGTACGCGGCTCGCCCGCGTTGCCGGCGGCGATCACGAAGAGCGCACCCGTCTCGGCGGTCAGGTCGTTGACGGCGAGGCTCATCGGGTCGGTGCCGTCGGTGGGTTCTCCGCCGAGGCTCATACTGACGACCTTCGCGCCGGAGCGGGCTGCCCACTCCATGCCCTCGATGATGGCCGAGGAACTGCCGGAGCCGCCGTCGTCGAGCACCTTGCCGACCAGCAGTCGCGCGCCGGGCGCCACGCCCTTGCGCAGCCCGTCGGACGCCGCGCCGCTGCCGGCGATGGTGGCCGCCACGTGGGTGCCGTGACCGTGGCCGTCGCGGGCGCTGCCGCTGCCGGAGAAGTCCCGCGCCTCGACGATCCGATCGGCCAGGTCGGGGTGGCTGCTGTCGACGCCGGTGTCGAGCACCGCCACCTTCACGCCGGCACCGTCCCGGCCGGCCGCCCAGGCCGCCGGCGCGCCGATCTGCGGCACGCTGTGCTCCAGCGCGGGACGGACCCGCCCGTCCAGCCAGACCCGGGCGACGCCGGCACCGAGACGCGTCGGCGCGCCGCCGGTGCCGCGCTGCGCCGGCGCTCCCCGCAACGTCGTCCACAGGCCGCCGAGGTCGCCCTTGCCCACCCGCAGCGCCGCGCCGTTGATGCTCTCCAACGGTCGGGCCCCGGTGGTGCCGGCGAGCGGCCGGACCCGGCCGGCGGCAGGCTCCTGGTAGCGCACGATCAGCGGCAGGAAGCCCTGCGCGGCGTCGCCGTAACCGTCGGCGGCCAACTCCTGCACGTCGAAGAGGTTCGCGTCGAGGACCCCGCTGGAGACGTACGGCAGGACGTCGCTGGGCAGCACCCGCAGCCCGCCGTCGACCTCAAGGGTCTGGAAGATGATCCGCTCGCGCCCGGGGCCGGGGCGGACGGTGGCGGCGACCCGACCCGGGGCCGCGGGCGCCAGCTCCACCTGGTCACCGGTGATGAGGGTGATACGGACGGGCTCGGCGCCCGGGGCGGGGCCGCCCAGGCTCGGGCCGGTGGGCGGGCCGGGCGGCTCGGCGGAAGCCGGTGCGGCGAGGCCGACCACCAGCGCGCCGAGCACGCCGACGGTGAGCCAGCGGGGGGACCAGTGCATGCGATGCGCTCCTTCACTCCGGTAGGCCCGCCATCCGTAGATGAGGACCGATCGGAGTCTGCGGCGCGACGCAGCACCAGGTCACTAGCCGTCGGCCGCCGCAGCGGCGACATGTCGCCAGGTGGACAACCGCCGTGCACCGACGGTGTGCCCCACGGTCACTGGCGGCTGCCGCGCCACCCGTGCACCGGCAGCCCGAACTTGGCGACCAGCCGGTCGGTGAACGGGCGGGCGCGCAGCCGCACGATACGCACCGGCAGGGCGCCCCGACGCACCGTCACCCGGGCGCCGGGCGGCAGGTCGTAGACCCGCCTGCCGTCGCAGCAGAGCACCGCGAGGGTGGTGAACGGGTCGACGGTGATGACGAAGGTGGACGTGGGGGCGGTGACCAGCGGGCGGCTGAACAGCGCGTGCGCGCTGATCGGCACCAGCAGCAGCGCCTCCACCTCCGGCCAGACCACCGGCCCACCGCCGGAGAACGCGTACGCGGTGGAGCCGGTGGGGGTCGCGCAGACCACGCCGTCGCAGCCGTAGCGCGACAGCGGTCGCCCGTCCACGTCGACGAGCAGTTCGAGCATCTGGGCGCGCTCGCCCTTCTCGACGCTGATCTCGTTGAGCGCCCAGGACTCGATGGTCGGGCCGCCGTCGAACTCGGCGGTGACGTCCAGCGTGAGCCGCTCGTGCACGGTGTAGTTGCGCTCGACCACGTCGCGTACCGCGATGTCCAGGTCGTTGATCTCCGCCTCGGCCAGGAAGCCGACCTTGCCGAGGTTGATGCCGAGCAGCGGCACCTTCGCCGGCCGGGCCAGCTCGGCCGCGCGCAGGAAGGTGCCGTCCCCACCGAGCGCGAAGACGATCTCGGCGCCCTCGGCGGCCTCCGGGCCGACGACCGGGAGGACGCCGGGCAGATCGAGATCCTCGGCCTCCTCGGCGACCACCCGCACCTCGAAACCGGCGGCGATCAGGTCAGCCGCGACCGACCGGGCGTGCTCGGTGCTGCGCCGACGACCGGTGTGGGTCACCAGCAGCGCGGTCCGGCTCACCGGCCCGACCACCTGTGCACGACCCGGCGGCAGGCCGCCGCCATCGCCCCACCGCGGCGGCGCGTCCCACGCACCGTTGCGGGACGCTCGCTCCACGCGTTCACCCTGCGACCTCCTCCGCCGGCACGTCCGGCACGTCGCCGTCCGTCGCCGGACCGTCCGGCCCGGCCGCCACCACGGCCCGCACCCACTGCGGGTCGATCGATAGCGCGCCTCGGCGCAACCATACGAAGAACTCCACGTTGCCGCTCGGCCCGGGCAGCGGGCTGGCCGCCACATCGGCCAGGCCGAGGCCGAGCTGCGCCGCCGCGGCGGCCACGTCGAGCACCGCCTCGGCGCGCAGCGCCGGATCGCGGACCACACCGCCGGCGCCGACCCGCTCCTTGCCGACCTCGAACTGCGGCTTCACCATCAGCGCCAGGTCACCGTCGTCGCGGGTGCAGCCGGCCAACGCCGGCAGCACCAGCCGCAACGAGATGAACGACAGGTCAGCCACCGTGAGGTCGACCTGCCCGCCGATCGCCTCCGGTTCGAGGGTACGGACGTTGGTGCGTTCCAGAACCCGGACCCGCTCGTCGGTGCGCAGCGACCAGGCGAGCTGCCCGTAGCCGACGTCCACGGCCACCACCTCGGCGGCGTCGGCGCGCAACAACACGTCGGTGAAGCCACCGGTCGACGCGCCGGCGTCCAGGCAGCGCCGCCCGGCCACGCACAGCCCACCCGAGCCGAACGCGGCCAGCGCGCCGGCCAACTTGTGGCCGCCCCTTGAGACGTACTCCTCGGCCGGGTCGGCCCCGGTGACCAGCAGGGGATCGGCCGGGTCGACCATCGCGGCGGCCTTGCGCGCCCGCACCCCGCGCAACTGGACCCGGCCGGCCTCCACCAACGCGGCGGCCTGCTCGCGAGAGCGGGCCAGACCGCGGCGGACGAGTTCGGCGTCCAGCCGGTTGCGACGTGCCATGGGTGGTTCTCCGGTCTGTCAGGCCTGGTCGTCCCGCTCAGGTCTGGTCGATGGTGGCGAGGGTTTCCCGCAGCGTCTCGTAGGCCGCCTCGTACTGCGCGATCTGGTCGGCCGGGGCGAGCGTCGCCGCGTTGGCCATGGCCCGTACGGCGGCGTCCACCGCCGGGTGCCGCGCCGAGTCGTCCCCGGCCTCCCCGAAATCCGGCGGGCCGGGGCGGGCGCTCACCGGTGGGGCCGGGCGGGTGGCGTACGACCCGCCGGGTGGCGGGCCGGGCCGGGCGGCGGTCGGCGGTCCCGGGCGGATGCCGGGCGGATGCCCGGGGCGGGCGCCATCGCTCACGAGTCACCGGCCGGACGCCGCCTGCGGACCGCCTTCTTGGCCGGCATGACCGCTGGGGTCGGAGTGTCGTCGGTGGTGCTGATCGTCGCCGGCGGCTTCTTCATGACGGCCTTCTTGGCGACGGCCTTCTTCGCGACCGCCTTCTTGGCCACGGCCTTCTTGGCCACCGGCGCGGAGACCGGGGCGCCCGCCGGGCCGTCCGAGGGCACCAGGCCGGTGCCGGGCTGCGCGGCGAGGGTCGGGTCGGGCTGCGGCGTGGGGCCGGCGGGAGCAGCGGACCCGCTGGCGGATCCCGTGGCCGGCTCGGTGGCTCGTGCCTCGCGCAGTTGCCGTTCCAGGTCGCGGACCCGTCGGGTCAGCTCGGCCACCTCGTCGGCGGTGGCCAGACCGACCGCGCCGAGGGCCCGGTCGACCTCGAAGCGGACCAGCTTGGTCAGCGCCTCCCGGTTGGCCGCGCCGGTGGTGACCAACTCCTCGCCGAGTGCCTGCAGTTGGGCGGCGGTCGCGCCGCCGGAGCCGACGAGGCGACGCGCCGCGTCCTGGGCTTTCTTCCGGGGCGCCTCCGCCAGGCCCATGGCCAGTTCGAGGTAGGCGCGCCACGCGTCCTGCATGCCTGAGTCCTTCCATCGGGCGGGGTGTGCAGGTGTCACGCTACCGGGCACCCCGGACTGTCCCGTGCGGTACGGTGCCGGGGACGGCATGGTGATCGGCGAGGGGGAGATGTGGCCAGCGTTGACGAGTGCCGGCAGGCGTTGCAGGACCTGGCCACCCGCCTCGACCGCAATGCCGAGACGGTGCGCGAGAAAGTCGACCTGGAGCGGACGCTGGCCTGCCGGATCACCGACCTGGAAACGGCGTTTCACGGGCGCATCAGCGGCGGTCGGCTGGTCGAGCTGGCCGATGGCGACGACCCGAAGGCCAAGATCGCGCTGAGCACGTCCAGCGACGACCTTCTCGCCCTGGTCCGTGGTGACCTGGACGTCACCAAGGCGGTCACCTCCCGCCGGGTGTCGATCAAGGCCAATCCGTTCGATCTCATGAAACTGCGCAAACTGCTCTGACGAGCGCCCCCATCAGTCGCCGGTGGGCAGCCCGAAGCTCTCCAACGCGTGGGCCGCGTCCGGCCCCCCGGCGCGGATCTTCGGCAGCGCCGGGGCCGACCAGGCCGCCGCGCAGAGCGCGGCCAGCGCGTCCAGCGGCCGGCCCGAACCGGTCAGCTCCACCGTCCCGTCGTGGTCCGTCACAGACCAACCGCCGGCGTCCGTCGTGCCCGGGACGCGCACGGCGGCGGCCGGGTCGAAGAGCCCCGCCAGGTCCCGCGCGACGTACGTCGGGCGCCGCTGCGGCTCGGCGGCCAGCAGCTCGGGTACGCCGCTGACGCCGGTGAGCACGAGCAGGCTGTCCAGCCCGGCGCGACGGGCACCCTCGATGTCGGTGTCCAGCCGGTCCCCCACGACCAGGGTCCGCCCGCCGTCACTGCGCCGGGCGGCGGTCTCGAACAGCGCCGACTCCGGCTTGCCGACCACCAGGTCGGGGTCCCGATCCAACGCGGTACGCAGCACGGCGACCAGCGAGCCGTTGCCCGGCAGCGGTCCGCGTGCGCTGGGCAGGGTCCGGTCGGTGTTGGTGGCGACCCAGATGGCGCCCTCCCGCACCGCGACCGACGCCTCGGCCAGCTCGGCCCAGCCGACCTGCGGGCCGTAGCCCTGCACCACCGCGGCCGGCTTCTCGTCAGCACGGCTGACCGGGGTCAGCCCGACCGCGCGCAGCTCGGCGCGCAGCGCCTCCGCGCCGACCACCAGCACGGGCGCGCCGGCGGGCAGCCGGTCGCGCAGCAACTCGGCGGCGGCGGCAGCGGAGGTGAGCACCTCCTCCGGCCGGGCCGGCACGCCCATCCCGGTCAGCAGGTCGGCGACGTCGCTGGACCGCCGGGAGGCGTTGTTGGTGGCGTACGCCACCGCCCGCCCCTCGGCGTGCAGGCGGGCCACCGCGTCGACCGCGCCGGGGATCGGCCGGTCGATCAGGTAGATCACCCCATCCAGGTCGAAAACGACCAGGGTGTACCCGTCGACCAGCCGCTCCCCGGCGTCCGTACTCACCGCTGCGTCGACTCCGACTCGTCGCTCCGGGCCGGGGCGGCCACGTCGCCGTTCACCGCGTCGCCCTCGGTAGCTGCCGGAGTCCGATCCTCAGCAGCCGGCTCGTCGTCTTCGTCTTCGTCGTCTTCGTCGTCTTCGTCGTCTTCGTCGTCGTCTTCGTCGTCTTCGTCGTCGTCTTCGTCGTCGTCGTCTTCGTCGTCGTCGTCTTCGTCGTCGTCGTCTTCGTCGTCGTCGTCTTCGTCGTCGTCGTCTTCGTCGTCGTCGTCGTCGTCGTCTTCGTCGTCGTCGTCGTCGTCTTCGTCGTCGTCGTCGTCGTCGATCAGCTCGGTGTCGGGCTGGGTCGGCACGGCGCCGGGGGCACCCGGACCGGCGACCGTCTCCTCGACCGTCTCGTCCTCGTCGTCGCCCTCGATGACCACGCCGTCGAGTTCCAGCAGCCGCTCCGCGGCGTCGGTCTCGCCCTCGGTGTCCACGTCGGCGGCGCGGGAGAACCACTCGCGGGCCTCCTCACGCCGGCCCACCGCGAGCAGCGCGTCGGCGTACGCGTAACGCAGCCGGGCCGTCCACGGCACCGTCGCCTCACTGGTGAGGTCCGGGACCTGGAGCATCGCCACCGCGGCGTCCTTCTGCCCGAGGTCGCCCCGGGCACCGGCGGCGACGATCAGCAGCTCGATCGCGACGGCCTGGTCCAGCTTCTCCCGGTCGGCGCCACGGAACAGGTCGATGGCCCGCTCCGGACGACCCAGAGCGCGCTCACAGTCCGCGAGCACCGCCAGGTGGCTCTGCAATCCACTCATCCGGTGGTACGTGCGCAGCTCGGCGATCGCCGTCTGCCACTCCCCCGCGTGGTACGCGGCCAAGCCGACCGCCTCACGGACGGCGGAGATGCGCGACGCGAGCCGGCGGGCGGCCAGCGCGTGCGCCAGCGCCTCGGCCGGGTCCTCGTCGATCAGCTGGCCAGTGGCGACCAGGTGCCGGGCCACCGTCTCGGCGACCGGCTTGTTCAACGAGAGCAGCTCAGCGCGTACGTCCTTGTCGAGGTCCGTGGCGACGATGTCATCCGGCAACGTCGGGGCCGAACTGCGGCCGCCCTCGGGCGACTCGGAGCCCGCGCCACGGTCGTCGCGGCGGAAGTCGCCCTCGCGACGCGGCCGGTCGTCGGCGCGGAACCCGCCGTCGCGATCCCCGCTACGGAAACCACCCTCACGGCGGTCACCGCCTCGGAAGCCGCCGTCGCGGTCGCCGCCACGGAAGCCGCCCTCGCGGGGCGGGCCGGAACGACCACGGTCGCCCCCGCCCTGGTAGCCGCCCTCGCGACGGTCGCCGCCACGGAAGCCACCCTCACGGGGAGCACCCGAGCGCGAACCATCACGGTCGCCACCACGGAAGCCACCCTCGCGATCGCCACCCCGGAAGCCGCCCTCGCGGGGCGGACCGGAACGACCACGGTCACCGCCAGCTTGGTAACCACCCTCACGGCGGTCACCACCACGGAAGCCGCCCTCACGGTCGCCGCCGCGGAAACCGCCCTCGCGGTCGCCACCACGGAAGCCGCCCTCACGCGGAGCACGGGAGCCGTCGCGGTCGCCGCCGCGGAAACCGCCCTCGCGAGACGGAGCGGAACGACCACGGTCGCCCCCGCCCTGGTAACCACCCTCACGACGGTCACCACCACGGAAGCCACCCTCACGCGGAGCACCCGAGCGCGAACCATCACGGTCGCCACCACGGAAACCACCTTCACGACGGTCGCCACCGCGGAAGCCGCCGTCGCGGTCGCCGCCACGGAAGCCACCCTCACGCGGTGCACCAGGCCGGGAGCCGCCCTGGTAGCCACCCTCACGGCGGTCGCCGCCACGGAAGCCGCCCTCGCGGTCGCCGCCACGGAAGCCACCCTCGCGAGACGGACCGGAACGACCACGGTCACCGCCACCCTGGTAACCACCCTCACG
>NZ_JBEYTK010000015.1:0-61661 GCF_040643015.1 Micromonospora sp. NPDC047527
CTCCGCCAACCCCAACACCGCCTCCTACGACGTCACCATCGACCACCTCGCCGACTGGATCGCCACCCGCGGCTACGCCACCAGCTGACCCCACCACCACCCACCCCCGAAGGGCCGGACCCCACCAAGGGCCCGGCCCTTCGTCATGCCATTAGCCAGCGGCCAGGACGAGCCAGGCCCACCTGGCCAACCGACCGAAGGGCCGGACCCACCCAGGGCCCGGCCCTTCACCGTCATACACGTGAGCCGGCCGCGAGCACAGCCGGCACCACATGGTCCGCTGGTCCTTTGGAGCTGATGCCGTAAACGATTCAACGCGTCGGCTGTCGTGAAGCGATCCAGCGCGCCGACCGCCGCGAGAGTCCGACCCGCACCAGACAACGGCATCGCCCACGAGGCCACGTACTCGATTGGTCGCTGGCGATGGCCACCCTCTTCGGCCCACGCCCGGAGGCACCGCGCACACCCCGTAGCGCGTCCTAGGAGGCTAGGGGTGAGGAGGGGCGGCAGAGGCGGCCCGGGTTGCGTAACTAGCAAGACGGACGTACGGTTTTATTCGAGAGCGGATCGGCTGTAAGTGTTACCTAACCTCGGCGGCACCTCGGCCGGTACGACAGACTGCTCAGGACTACTCACGGTCGCTGGTGTGAAGGAGTACGACGTGGCGAGCCTCGACACCTTCGGTGCGAAGACCCAGCTACGCGTCGGAGACGCGAGCTACGAGATTTTCCGGATCGACAAGGTGGACGGCCACGATCGGCTGCCGTACAGCCTGAAGATCCTCCTGGAGAACCTGCTGCGGACCGAGGACGGCGCGAACATCACCGCCGAACACATCCGTCAGCTCGGCGGGTGGGACCCCGACGCCGCCCCGAGCGTGGAAATCCAGTTCACCCCGGCGCGGGTGCTCATGCAGGACTTCACCGGCGTGCCCTGCGTGGTCGACCTGGCCACCATGCGTGAGGCCGTGCGCGACCTCGGCGGCGACGCCACGAAGGTCAACCCCCTCGCCCCGGCCGAGCTGGTCATCGACCACTCGGTGATCGCCGACCTGTTCGGCCGCGAGGACGCGTTCGCCCGCAACGTCGAGTTGGAGTACGAGCGCAACAAGGAGCGCTACCAGTTCCTGCGCTGGGGTCAGACCGCGTTCAACGAGTTCAAGGTCGTCCCGCCGGGCACCGGCATCGTGCACCAGGTCAACATCGAGTACCTGGCCCGTACGATCATGGAGCGCAACGGCCAGGCGTACCCGGACACCGTCGTCGGCACCGACTCGCACACCACGATGGTCAACGGCCTGGGCGTGCTGGGCTGGGGCGTCGGCGGCATCGAGGCCGAGGCCGCGATGCTCGGCCAGCCCGTCAGCATGCTGATCCCCCGGGTGGTGGGCTTCAAGCTGCACGGCGAGATGCCGGCCGGCACCACCGCCACCGACCTGGTGCTGACCATCACCGAGATGCTGCGCAAGCACGGTGTGGTCGGCAAGTTCGTCGAGTTCTACGGCCCGGGCGTGAGCGCCGTGCCGCTGGCCAACCGGGCCACCATCGGCAACATGTCCCCCGAGTACGGCTCGACGGTGGCGATCTTCCCGATCGACGCGGAGACCATCCGCTACCTGGAGCTGACCGGCCGGGACGCCGCCCAGGTGGCGCTCGTCGAGGCGTACGCCAAGGAGCAGGGCATCTGGCACGACCCGGAGGCCGAGCCGGCCTACTCGGAGCGCCTGGAGCTGGATCTCAGCTCCATCGAGCCGTCGCTCGCCGGCCCGAAGCGCCCGCAGGACCGGGTGCCGCTGGGCACCGCGAAGACGCTGTTCCGCTCCGCGCTGACCGACTACGTCGCCGACGACTCCGTGGGTGAGCGCGACCTCAAGCCGGGCGTGGCCCGCGAGGAGCTGCCGCGCGGCGCCAACGGCCCGGCCGACGAGGCCAGCGCCGAGTCGTTCCCGGCCAGCGACCCGCCGGCCAACGAGTTCAGCGACCCGGCCGACGAGCCGCGCGACCTGGAAACCGCGGCGGTCGGCGCCGGCGGTCGGGCCACCAACCCGGTCCGCGTGACCGGCGCCGACGGCGTCGAGTACGAGCTGGACCACGGCGCCGTGGTGATCGCCGCGATCACCTCCTGCACCAACACGTCCAACCCGCAGGTGATGATCGGGGCGGCCCTGCTGGCCCGTAACGCCGTGGAGAAGGGCCTGACCCGCAAGCCGTGGGTGAAGACCACACTGGCTCCGGGCTCCAAGGTCGTCATGGACTACTACGAGCGGGCCGGCCTCACGCCGTACCTGAACAAGCTCGGCTTCAACCTGGTCGGGTACGGCTGCACCACCTGCATCGGCAACTCGGGTCCGCTGCCCGAGGAGGTGTCCGCCGCGGTCAACGAGCATGATCTGTCGGTCGTGTCGGTGCTCTCGGGCAACCGGAACTTCGAGGGCCGGATCAACCCGGACGTCAAGATGAACTACCTTGCGTCTCCGCCGCTGGTCGTCGCCTACGCCCTCGCCGGCACGATGGACATCGACCTGGCCAACGAGCCGATCGGTGAGGACACCGAGGGCAACCCGGTCTTCCTGCGCGAGATCTGGCCGAACAGCGCCGAGATCCAGGACGTCATCGCCCAGGCGCTCGGCGCCGCCGGGTTCAGCGCGGCGTACGCCGACGTGTTCGCCGGCGACGAGCAGTGGCAGTCGCTGCCCACCCCGACCGGCGACACGTTCGCCTGGGCCGACGACTCCACCTACGTGCGCAAGCCCCCGTACTTCGAGGGCATGCAGCGCGAGCCGCAGCCGGTCGTCGACATCTCGGGCGCCCGCGTGCTGGCCAAGCTGGGTGACTCGGTGACCACCGACCACATCTCGCCGGCCGGCTCGATCAAGGCCGACTCCCCCGCCGGTAAGTACCTGGCCGAGCACGGCGTGCCGCGGCACGAGTTCAACTCGTACGGCTCCCGGCGGGGCAACCACGAGGTGATGATCCGAGGCACGTTCGCCAACATCCGGCTGCGCAACCAGCTGGTCCCGGGTGTGGAGGGTGGCTTCACCGTCAACCACCTCACCGGCCAGCAGACCTCGATCTACGACGCCTCGGCGGCCTACCAGGAGGCCGGCATCCCGCTGGTCGTGCTGGCCGGCAAGGAGTACGGTTCCGGCTCGTCGCGGGACTGGGCGGCCAAGGGCACCATGCTGCTGGGCGTCCGGGCTGTCATCGCCGAGTCGTACGAGCGGATCCACCGCTCGAACCTGATCGGCATGGGCGTGCTGCCGCTGCAGTTCCCGGTGGACACCACCGCCGAGTCGCTCGGCCTCACCGGCACCGAGATGTTCACCATCACCGGGGTGACCGCCCTGAACGACGGCGAGACGCCGCGCACCGTGACGGTCACGACCGACAGCGGCGTGGAGTTCGAGGCCGTGGTCCGGATCGACACCCCGGGTGAGGCGGACTACTACCGGCACGGCGGCATCCTGCAGTACGTGCTGCGCCGCATGATCGCCAACTGATCGCGTACGGCTGATACAGGGCCGCTTCCCGCTCCGGCGGGGAGCGGCCCTCGTCGTACCGTGGACCATCGCAGCCGGAGCGCGACGGCGCGCAGCGCCAGGCCGGACCGCACGCGCGGTGGCCGGTCAGCGGCAGCACCACCCATGGGTACGCCGATGTCGGTGTCGGTTCGGTCATGCCTCCACCGTGCCGAGGGTGCCCGGATAATGGCACGCCTGTCGGACGCTCGCGCTACGCTGCCGCCGATTCCGACCGGCACCCCCGAGAGGCAACCCCGTGGGCATGATCTTCAACGCACGCCGGCTGTCCGCCGAGGAACTGGCGGCGGTGCTCGCCGACCCGGAGAAGGTCGGCACCCTGTTCCAGGGTGGCCCGGACGAGCTCGACCTCGACAAGGCGTGGCACGGGCTGCACTACCTGCTGACCGGCGACACGTACGAGATCCGGGGCGACGTCGGGCCGGCCATCCTGGGTGGTGACCCGATCGGCCCGGATCTCGGGATGGGCCCGGCCCGGCTGCTCACCCCGGACGTCGTCCGCGCCGTGGCCGCCGGGCTCGGCACGCTGGACGAGGCGACCCTGCGGGACCGCTACGACCCGGCCGCCCTGTCGGACGCCGAGATCTACCCGCATATCTGGGACGACGGCGACGATGAGTTCGACAACTACCTGCTGCCGCACTTCACCGCGCTGCGCGACTTCTACCGCACCGGGGCGGAGCGCGGGGAGGCCGTGCTGCTCGCAGTCACCTGAGCCGCCGGAAACCGGTGCGCGCCGCCGCCCGAGCGGCTCGCCGTGCGGATCCGGAGCCGGTCGGGCGACGACTTCGCCTACATTGTGGAGCCGCTACGCCGGCTGTGCGCGGCGTCGGTGGCCACCGGCAACCCGGTGATGTGGTGCTGACGGGCCACCCTCACCACGGGATCACGCCCGCGTCCTCGAAGTAGCCGCCGGTCGGCCCGTCGTCGGGCAGCGTCGCCAGCCGGAGCGCGATCGCCGCGCCCTGCTGCGGGGTCCGCACGCCCCGGAAGGCGTTGAGGTCGGTCGCGGTGAAACCCGGGCAGGCGGCGTTGACCAGGATGTCGGTGTCGGCCAGCGCCCGGGCGTACTGGATGGTCACCGCGTTGAGCATGGTCTTCGACGGCGCGTACGCCACGGACAGCGGCCCCGTCTGATGTTCGCCGGCCGAGGCGCTCTGCCGGGTCAGTGACCCGACGCCGCTGGACATGTTGACGATCCGGGGCGAGGCCGAGCGGCGCAGCAGCGGCAGCATCGCCTCGACCACCCGCACGACGCCGATCACGTTGACCTCCACGGCCGCCCGCACGGTCTCGATGTCCACCCCGACGGGGTGCTGCGGCTCACCACCGGTGATGCCCGCGTTGTTGACCAGCACATCGAGACCGCCGGCCTCCGTCTCCAGCAGCCTGGCGGCGGCAGCCACGCTCGCGTCGTCGGTCACGTCCAGCGGTACGCCGAACGCGTCCACGCCGCCCGCGCGCAGCTTCGCCACCGCCGTCTCCCGGCGCTGATCGTCCCGCGCGCCGACTCCCACCCGCCAGCCCAGCGCGCCCAGGCCCGCCGCGATCTCGTACCCGATGCCCTTGTTCGCGCCCGTCACCAGCGCGATCGTTCGTTCGCTCATGTCGTCGATCCTGTCCGCGCGGCATACGGGCCTCCAACACCACCTGAGTAGCGGGCGATACCCGGCGGGTATCGATCCGGCGATACGGTGGCGGGATGGAGACGCGGGAGCTTCGCTACTTCGTGGCCGTGGCCGAGGAGCTGCACTTCGGCCGAGCGGCGCGCCGCCTCGGCATCGCCCAGCCGCCGCTGTCGCGGGCGATCCGGCAACTCGAACGGCGACTCGGCGTGACCCTGCTGGAACGGGACAGCCGCAGCGTCACGCTGACCGCGGCCGGTGCGGTGCTGCTACGGGAGGGCCGAGCCGCCCTCGACGCCGTGGAGGCCGCCGACCGCCGTACCCGCCGCGCCGGTCAGGCCACGAACGGCGACCCCGGGCTGGTTCTGGTGACAAAGGCGGGCGCGTCGAGCGAGCTGCTACCGAAACTGCTCGACGCGTACGCGGCCGAGCCGGACGCGGTCCCCGTCGAGGTGCTGCTGTGCGGCATCGGCGAACAGGAACGGCTGCTGCGCGACGGGCGGGCCGACGTGGCGCTGCTGCACCTGCCGTTCGACTCGACGACCGGCCTGGACACCGAGGAACTGGTCACCGAGCAGCAGGTGGCGGTCCTGCCGGCCGGACATCCGCTGGCCCGACGGCCACACCTGCGGATGGCCGAGGTGGAGACGCTGCCCGGCCTGCCGATGCCGCGCTGGCCCCGGGCCGACGGGTCGTATCCGGACGGTCCGGGCCCCGAGGTCCGGGACCACGCCCAGTTGTTCCAGCACATCGCGCTCGGCCGCGCCGCAGTGGTGCTGCCGGAGTCCTGCCGGTCGCTGCTGCTCGCCGACTTGGCAGCCGTGCCGGTGCCGGACGCGCCCGCGGTGACCACCGTGATCGCCTGGCCGCCGCACAGCCGGTCCCGGGCGCTCGCCGGCCTCGTGCGGACCGCCACCCGCCTGTGACGGCGGCCGCTCGGCGGGCAGGTCCTCGCGCATCTGCTGGGTGACCACCCGGTAGCCGACGTCTCGTACCGAGCCGTCCCGGCCCGCGCGGTGAGCAGGCCACGCCGGGCAGGTCAGCCCGGCCGGGCGGCTACGTGGTGAGTTCGCCGGCCCGGGCCAGCAGGGCGCGACGCTCGGCCGTGGAACCCACCGCCTCTGCCGCCCGGCGGAACAGGGTGGCAGCGCGCGGCCGGTCACCCTGCCGGGCCACCAGGTCGGCCTCCACGGCCACCGCGAGGGGCTGACCGTCCAGGGCGCCCCCGGCGCGGGCCGCGTCAAGCAACGCCAACCCCACGGCCGGCCCGTACGCGTAGCCGTGCGCGACCGCCCGGTTGAGCGCGACCACCGGGGAGCGCCGGATGCCGATCAACGCGTCGTAGGCTCGCGCGATCCCCGGCCAGTCGGTGGCCTCGACGGATTCGGCGGTGGCGTGGCAGGCGGCGATGCGGGCCTGCCACGCATACGGCCCATCGTGCCGGACCCGGGCCAGCGCGGAGAGCCCTTCGGCGATGGACGCGTCGTCCCATCGGCGGCGATCCTGCCGGTCGAGCGGGACGAGGTCACCGGCGGCGTCCCGACGGGCGTCGCGCCGGGAGTGCTGAAACAGCATCAGCGCCCGCAGCGCGGCCACCTCGGAGTGCCCCGGCATCAGGGCGTCCAGCAGCCGGGCCAGCCGGACCGCCTCGTCGGCGAAGGCCGGCTCGCCGTCGGGGAGATAGCCCCGGGTGAACAGCAGGTACAGCACGGCGAGCACACCGGGCAGCCGCTCGACCAGCGCCGGCCCGGCCGGCACCCGGTACGGGATGCCGGCCTGCGCGATGCGGGTCCGTGCACGGGTCAGCCGTCGGGTCATCGTCGACTCGCTGACCAGCAGGAGGCGGGCGATGTCGGCGGTCGGCACCCCGCAGACGGTGCGCAGCGTCAACGCCACCCGGGCCTCGATGGCCAGCGCCGGGTGGCAGCAGGTGAAGATCAGCCGCAGTCGGTCGTCCACCACGTCCTGCCCCGCCTCGGGGTCGGGCTGCCCGTCGGCCGCCGTGAGCACCGCCAGATCGTGCAGCTTGCGGCGCTCCACGGCGGCCCGGCGCAGTACGTCGATCGCCCGGTTGCGCGCGACTGTCATCAGCCAGCCGCCCGGGTTGGCCGGCACGCCGTCGGCCGGCCAGCGTTCGAGGGCAGCGGTGAGCGCCTCCTGGGCGCAGTCCTCGGCCAGCGCCCAGTCGCCGGTCACCCGGATCAGGGTCGCGACGATTCGTGGGTACGCGTGGGTGCCGGCAGCCGCGACGGCCTGCGCCGTCGCGGCCACACCCCCGTTGTGGCGCCCACCGGCCCTGTCGTGCGTACCGGCGTTGTCGCGGGCGCTGGCGCTGGCGCTGACACGGACGCCACCGTTGTCATGCGCGCCGTGCCTGTCGCGGACGCCGGCCCGGTCGTGCGCGCCGGCCGGGTCGTGCGCGCCGGCCGGGTCGTGCGCGCCGGCCGGGTCGTGCGCGCCGGCCGGGTCTTCGGTCCCGGCCATCCGGTCAGTCGGGCAGGGTCATGAGCGGCCGCAACTCCAGCCGCCCCTCCCGTGCCATCGGGTGGGCGCGGGCCACCTCGATGGCCTCGTCCAGGTCGGCGCATTCGAGCAGGTCGAAGCCCACGATCACCTCCGCGGTCTCGGCGAACGGCCCCTCGGAGACGAGCAGTTCGCCGTCGCGTACCCGGACCGTGGTGGCCGCGCTGGTCGGCGCCAGCTGGTCGCCGGTGAGGCGGCGGCCCCGGGCGTCATTGTCGGCCACCCACTTCTCGACGTCGGGCAGGTCGGTCGGGTCGGTGTCCGGCTCGCTGTCGGTGCAGACGAACATCATGTACTTCATCTGGCGCTCCCTCGTGTGTCCAGGTGTCGCCAGCATGACGTTCGGCCAGGGCCGTACCGGACAGCGGGCGCCGAAAAATTTCCCCGGGCCGTCGGTCAGCCCCCGGCGGCGGCGCGGCGGCGGGCCTCGCGGGTCTTCATGGCGTGCTCCATGAGGGTGACGAGCACCTCCTTGCTGGACTCGCGCTGGCGGGCGTCACAGAGCAACACCGGCACCCCCGGGTCCAGGTTGAGAGCGGTCTGCACCTCGTCGAGCCGGTACTGCCGGGCGCCCTCGAAGCAGTTCACCGCCACCACGAACGGCGTGCCCCGACCCTCGAAGTAGTCGATCGATGGGAAGCAGTCGGCCAGCCGGCGGGTGTCGGCCAGCACCACCGCCCCGATCGCGCCCAGTGCCAGCTCGTCCCACACGAACCAGAAGCGGTCCTGACCGGGCGTGCCGAACAGGTAGAGCACCAGGTCGTCGCTGATGGTGATCCGGCCGAAGTCCATCGCCACGGTGGTGGTGGTCTTGCCCTCCACCCCGGACAGGTCGTCGATGCCGACCCCGGTCTCGGTCAGCACCTCCTCGGTGCGCAACGGCCGGGTCTCGCTCACCGCGCCGACCATGGTGGTCTTGCCCACACCGAAGCCACCGGCGACCAGGATCTTGATCGCGGTGGGCAGTGGGGTCGCTCCCGCCGGCCGGTCAGAGTGCCCGTAGTCCATTGATTACCGCCTCGAAGATGCTGTTGTCGGGAAGACCGGCCGTGGTCTGTGGTTCGCGTACCTGCACCAGGCTGCGGGCCGCGAGGTCGCCGAGGAGCACCCGGATGGTGCCCACCGGCAGGTCGAGGTGGGCGGCGATCTCGGCGACGGACTGTATTCGCTGGCACAGGCCGACGATCGCCAGGTGTTCGGGTCCGAGACCGGCCTCCGGTGTGACGTCGGCTCGGGTCGCGGTGACCAGGGAGATCAGGTCGAATGTGCCGGTGACCGGGCGGGCCCGCCCGCGTGTCACCGCGTATGGACGGACCACCGGGCCCGCATGGTCGTCCACCCACTGATGGTCCGCGGACTCTCCCTGCACCGTCATGGCCGTTACCGCTCGCCGGCCGGCTGAACGTTGTCTCGGGACGGGGAGGCCACGTACTTGCCGACCCGGGTGACAAGCATCGCCATCTCGTACGCGATCAGGCCGACGTCGGCGTCCTCGGTGGCCAGAACCGCCAGGCAGGCGTTGCGGCCGGCGGCGGTGACGAACAGGAAGGACGACTGCATCTCGATGATGGTCTGCTGCACCTGGCCGCCACCGAAGCGCTTGCCGGCGCCCCGGGCCAGGCTCTGGATTCCGGCCGCCATCGCCGCGAGGTGCTCGCCGTCGTCCCGGTTCAACCCCTGCGAGGAAGCCATCAACAGCCCGTCGGAGGAGAGCGCGACCGCGTGCTCGGCCTGCTTCACCCGCCCCACCAGATCGTCCAGCAACCACGTCAGGTCGGCACTCGAAGCCGTCTTCTGGGCCACTTCGTCGTCCTCTTCTCGCCCGGCAGTTGCGCCGTACTCGTCTTGGGTCTGACCGTCACACCGCGCGGGAACCGCAGCGCCGGCGCTCGGTCAGGTGGCTTGCGGTTCCTCGTCGGTGGGTTCGGGCGTCGCCGCAGGCGAGCCGGACGCTCCGCCGAGCAGTCGTGCCGCGTCGGTGCGACCGCGTCGGGTGCCGCTTTGGTAGGAGCTCATCATCCGGCGCACCTGGTCCGGTGGGCGTACCACGTCCTCCTCGTCGGACTCGGTCGCCGCCGGGTCGTCGCGCAGCTCGGGCACGATGTTCGCCTGCCGAATCCGGACCGGCAGGCCGGATCCGGTCCGGTCCGTCTCTGACCGGGCCGGAACCGGCCCGCCGTCAGCGCCCGGTTCGCCGGCGTCGGACGCCGGGCCCGCCCGGTCGATCGCGGGCAGGCCGGTGGCGACCGTTGGCCCCTCCAGGGCCGACTGGCCCGGGGTGCGCCGGGCCCGGGTGGGCAGCCCCGGCGTCCCGGTGGCCGGGGTGGTCCGCTGCCGGGTGGGGAGTACGACGTCCGCGTCGCCCCCGTCGACCTGCCCGGTCTCGATGGCGCTGCCGGCCACTGCCGGAGCCGCAGGGGTCACCGGCTGCGGCGCGCTCGTGCCCGGTGCCGAGTTGTCGACCGCCGGGGCGGCCAGCGCGACCGGCGAGCGGAGAGCGGGGCGGCCGGCGTCGCCACCGGGGGTCGACGCCGCCGGTAGCGCGATGGCCGGCCCGGTCGGGAGCGCGCCGGAGTCCTCCGGGCTGGCCCCGTTCTCGCTGACCAGCTCCAGCGGGATCAGCACGACGGCGGTGGTGCCGCCGTACGCCGACTCCTTGAGCCGGACCCGCACGCCGTGCCGCTCGGTCAGCCGGCTCACCACGTAGAGGCCGAGGCGGGCGGCGTTGGCGAGGTTCAGCTCGGACTGGTCGACGATGCGGTGGTTCGCCGCGGCCAGGTCCTCCTCGCTCATGCCGAGGCCCCGGTCCTCGATCTCGATGGCGAACCCGTTGGCCACCAGTTGGCCGCGGACCTCGACGGTGGTGTGCGGCGGGGAGAACGACAGGCCGTTCTCGATGAGTTCGGCGAGCAGGTGGATGATGTCGCCGACCGCCCGGCCGGCGAGGGAGACCGGCCCGAGTGGCAGCACGTTGACCCGGGTGTAGTCCTCGACCTCGGCCACCGCGCCACGCACCACGTCGACCATCGGGACGTTGCGCCGCCAGGCCCGGCCCGGGGTGGAGCCGGAGAGCACGATCAGGTTCTCGGCGTTACGCCGCATCCGGGTGGCCAGGTGGTCGACCCGGAACAGGTCCTCCAACTCCTCGGCGTCGTGCTCCCGCCGCTCCATGGCGTCGAGCAGGGTGAGCTGGCGGTGCACCAGCGCCTGGGTGCGCCGGGCCAGGCTGAGGAAGACCTCGCGGACGTTGCGGCGCAGATCGGCCTGCTCGACGGCGGTGCGCAGGGCGGTCTCCTGGACCGCGTTGAACGCCTTGCCGACCTGGCCGATCTCGTCGGTGCCGAACTCCAGCGGAGGCGCCTCGGTGGCCACGTCGACCTCCTCGCCCCGGCCGAGTCGCTCCACCACCCGGGGAAGCCGCTCGTCAGCGAGCTGCCAGGCGGCCTCCCGCAGCCGCTCCAACTGGCGGAGCAGGGTGCGGGCCGTGGTGATCGAGACGACGACGGACGCGATGACGGCGAGCAGGCCCAGGCCGGTGGCGAGCACCAACCGGACGACGACCATCACGGCGACGCCTGTCGCCCGGTCCACGATGCCCTCACCGCCGGCGACCACCACGTCGTTCACGTCGGCCAGCGCCGGCTCGACCGTGCCACGCCACTGCTCGGCGCTGATCGGCAACTGGGTGGCGGGGCGGCCCTCGCGGATGATGCTGTCCTGCACGGCGCGCAGCCGGGTGAACGCCTCGCCCTCGACGAGCTGCTGGTAGCGGCGCTGGTCGGCGTCACTGAGCCGGGACCGGGTCTCCTCGCCGAGGAACCGCTCGGAGCCGACCAGGGCGACGTAGCGCGCGTACTCCGGCCCGCTCATCCGTCCGTTGCCGAACAGGCCGCTGAGCAGCGCGTCCTCCTGGGAGACCAGCTCCTTCATCCGGTTGAGCTGGATCAGGGCGGCCGCGTCGGCGGCGATCGCCTTGTCGTCCAGGCTGCCGGTGACGTCGTAGACCTGGAAGATCGACTCGATCGCGCCGGTGTAGGCGTCGGCGGCGGAAACCCGGTCCACGGAGCGGCCGAGCACCTGCGCGCGGGTCTGCTCCAGCGAGTTGATCCGCGTGATCGTCGCGTTCAGCTGGGCGTCGAGCGCGGAGCTGCCGGCCACGTCGACCTGCCAGTTGCGGACCGAGTCGGCGAAGTCGCCCGCCAGCTTCGCGGTCTCGCGCTGCTTTGCCTCCAACGCCGCCCGCTGCTCGGCGTCGGGGTTGCTCAGGTACGCCTGGGTCAGCCGCCGTTCCAGCTGGAGCTCCCGCAGCAGCGGCTCACTGGGCGCGTAGACCCTGCTGTTGATCACCTGGACACCGAGCAGGTTGAAGCCGTCCCGCAGGGTCACCCATGCCGCGAACATCCAGAGCGCGACCAGGGAGAGCAGGAGGGCGACAACCTTGGTGCGGATACTCGTACCGCGAGAACGCATTGAACCGTCCCAGGCCGGGCGTTGACTCAGCTCATCAACGGGTGATCATGGAAGACGACGTCCCCGCCACGGCGGGGCATACGGGGCTGAGGCTCTGCGTACGCTAGCAGTGTCCACACAACCCCTCAAGTCGCTGTTTTTCTTGCCTGGTAACCACAATCCACCACCGAACGGTCGGCGCCCGCGAGGTGAACGGCTGCCAGCCGGCAGGCGGCGAGCACCGCCGAGGCGACGATGGCGGTAGGACAGTACAGCTCCTTGCCGTACCACAGTGGAGGGTGCTCGGGACCGGATGGTTGGTGCAGGTAGGCGTGCCCCCGGGCCACCGCGTCAGCGACTCGCGGCGCACCCGTCGGCGCCTCCAGCAACACCTGCAGGGCGTACGCGGTCTCCTCGGCGGTGCCGGCCCACCGTCCCCACGAGCCGTCGGCGCGTTGGTTGGCCAGCACCCAGCCGGCCGCCCGGTCCACGGCCTCGGCCGCCGCGCCACCCCGACCGAACTCGGCCAGCGCCAGCACGCAGCAGGCCGTGGCGTAGTACGGGGAGGCGTGCCAGCGGTCCT
This sequence comes from Micromonospora sp. NPDC047527, assembly GCF_040643015.1. Lineage (NCBI taxonomy): Bacteria > Bacillati > Actinomycetota > Actinomycetes > Micromonosporales > Micromonosporaceae > Micromonospora > Micromonospora sp. NPDC047527. Next base: position 12,719 of record NZ_JBEYTK010000015.1, read on the forward strand.
GCCAGCGGCCGTCCGGGAGTTGGTGCTCGGGTAGCACGAGGCTGAGCCGCCCGACCGTCCGGTGGTATCGCGCGTCGGCGTCGGGATACGCCGCCACGTGCTGGCCGAACGCGTCCAGCACGTGCGCGTTGGTGGTGACCGAGAAGCCGTCCTCGCTCCCCGGCCAGGTGCAGAAGCCGTCCGCCGTCTCGTACGCCCACAGCCCGGCCGGGTCGGCGGGTCGGCCGAGTCGGGCCAGCGCGTCCAGGGCCACCGAGGTGGTGTCGGCGTCGGTGGGCAGCCCTTCGCCGGTGGCCACGCCCGTCGCGGCGGTGGCGGCGGTCAGGGTGTCCAACACGGCGGCCGGCGGGTTGACCGCGACGCCGGCCCGTCTCAGCCCGCTGAGCACCCAGGCCCGTTCGAACACGGTGATCGGAGTCGGGCAGGGCACCGGGCCACGGCCGTCCCGGATCAACTCCCGCAGGAAGGCGTGGGCGCTGGGGCCGGCGTCCGGGCCGGCCGCGCTCAACCAGGCGGCGGTCGCCGCCGGTGACGCGCCGACGGCGGTGAGGGTGGGGCCGGCGTCGGTGGGCATCGCGCCCAGCACCTCGTAGAAGTGGGCCAGCTTCGTGGGCAGTGCCGCCCCGGCGGCCACCGCCGCCCGCACCGCCCGCAGCCGGTCTACCCCGAGGCCCGGGGGCAGCGTCAGCGGCGGGGTGGGCAACTGCTCCCAGGTCACCCGGTCCAGCCGGTCGTTGATCGACTCGACCAGCGCCGGGACGATGAGGTCCAGTGCCGGGGTGTCCGGCAGCGTCCGCGCGTCGGCGGCGAGCAGCCGGCCGCTGAGCACCGCCAACCCTCTGGCCGCCGGGGCGAGCAGGTGCGTACTGGTCCCTCCACCGTCGGCCAGCGCGGCGAGCAGCGCGTCGGTGGCACTCAGCGTGGGCACGAGGGCGTACCCCTCGGGTGGACCCCACGCGCCGTCCGGGCGCTGCGCGCGCAGGAGGAACCCGATCCGCTCGTCGTGCCCGGGCAGCCAGGGCGCGTCGGCGACCAGGCGGGCGCTCTCGTATACCGAGGCGGCCACCTGCCCCCACGGCCGAAGCGCCAGGCCGGCGATCAGCTCACGGGCGGCGTCGGTCGCCGGGTCGCGGCCGGTGGCGGGGTCGGCCAGGACGCGGAAGGCACCGTCACTCATCGCGTTCCCCCCAGAAGTCCGACACCTGGTAGAAGCCGCCGGTGAAGGAGATCTGCCGGTGCAGGTAGTCGGCCTGGCGGGGGCAGCGCTCGGCGAGCGCGGCCAGGTCGCGACGGGCGCGGGTGGTCAGCTCGGCCAACCGGGCGTGCACCTGCGCCGGGTCGTCGACCAGCAGCAGGGCGTTCAGGTCACCCCACTCGGCGTCCCGGCCGTGCGTGGCCAGGTCGTTGACCAGCCGCAGCACGCGCTGTACGCCACGTCCGGCGTCCAGCAGGTCGGTCAGCTGGGCAAGCGTCTTGTCGTCCCCGGTGGCGATCCAGTGGGTGACGTTGACGAAGGAGCTGCCAGAGTTGTCGGCGTTCTCCAGGTAGCGGTCCAGGTCCGGCAGGCGTCGCCCGGTGGTCGGGTCGGTCGGCAGGTTCTTCCAGTCCCACTCCCGAGCCGCAGCGGCGAGCATCCGGGCCAACTCGTCGCGCCAGATCGGGCGCAGCCGGGCGAACGCCGGCACGGTGGCCAGCTCGTCGCGCAGGTCCGCCAGCAGCCGGGCCAGGTGTCGCCCCGGCGGGGGCGCCGCGCCGTCGGCCACCGCCAGGCAGTCGGTCACCACCTGCCGGACGTCGTCCACGGACCGGGCGAGGTAGTCGATCTGCCAGTCGGCCGCGAAGACCCAGAGCACGGTACGGGTGGTGATCCGCAGTTCGGCGGCGGTGTGCCACGGCGCGATGAAGGCGACCACGGTGGCCACCGAGCTGAGCAGCGCCGGGTCGAACGGTGCCGCGTCGAACAGCTCCGGGTGGGCGGCGGTGACGCCCTGCAGATCGCGGACACCGCGCACGGCGAGCGCGCACACCCGGCCCTGCTCGGCGACCGGATCGGGACCGGTCTGCACCGGCCACGGCGCGCCCGTCACGGCACGACCGGCCGGGCGACCGGGGTGAGGATCAGCTCGGCCCGCTGCTTGGGTTGCAGCGAGGCGCCCATCCGGGGCGTCAGGTCGGCCGGTTGGCGCAGCTGGAAGCGGTAGCGGCTCAGCACGGTGCTGACGATGAGCTGCGCCTCAAGCAGGAACAGGTACTGCCCGAGGCACTGGTGCGGCCCACCGCCGAACGGGAAGTAGGAGTAGCGGTAGGGCCGCCGGGGCCGCTCCGGGGCGAAGCGCTCCGGATCGAAGCTGTTCGGGTCGTCCCAGAACGTCGACATCCGCTGGGTGACGTACGGGCTGACCAGCACGGTGCCACCGGCCTTGATCCGCACACCGCCGAGCACGTCGTCGCCGACCGCGGTCCGGGGGATCATCCAGCCCGCCGGGTAGAGCCGCAGCATCTCGTCGAGGACCATCCGGCCGTACCGCAGCTCGGGCAGGTGCTCGCGGCGGACCCGTTCGGTGCCGACCACCTGCTCGATCTCGTCGGTCATCCGCTCGGCCACGTCGGGCCGGGACGCCAGCACCGGCCAGAGCCAGGAGAGCAGGGCGATGGTGGTCTCGGTGGCGGTGGAGAACATGGCCACCACGTCGCCGCGGATCGCGTACTCGTCGGGTTCGCTGCCGTCGGCGCGCGGCCGGCAGAGGGTGGAGATGATGTCGTCGCCGTCGGTGGGTCGGGCCCGGGCCTCCCGGATGATCGGCAGCACCACCTCGTCGATGGTCCGTACCGCCTCGTTGAAGGCGCGGTCGCGGGGCATCGGCACCGCGTACGGCACGAAGGGCACCAGCAGGCGCGGGAGCATCGCGGTGGTGAGGGTGTCCAGCGCGGCGCTGATCCGCAGCGCGTCGGGCACCGAGATCCGGTCGGCGAAGAGCACCCGCATGGTGGTGCGCAGCACGATCCGGGTCAGTTCGGCGCCGCCGTCGATCGGCCGGCCCTCGCGGGCGGGTTCCAGCCACTCGTCGACGGCCTCGTTGATCGCCTCGGCCATCTTGTCGACCAGCGTCTCGGCCCGCTTCGCGGTGAACAGCGGTTGCAGCGCGCCCCGGCTGGATTCCCAGACCTCGCCCTCGGCGACCAGGATGGCGTCGCCGACGATCCGGCGGACCGGCCGCCAGAGCAGACCGTCCCCGTCGCGGGTGTAGTTGGCAACGTTGTCCCGCAGGACGCGTTGCAGATGCTCCGGATGGCTGACCAGGTAGGGGCGGAACGAGCCGAGGTTGAGCCGGACGACCTCCCCGGCGGCGTCGTCCGCGAAGCCGACCAGCGCGCCGAGCGGGTCGCGGACCAGCGCGGGCAGGACGCGACGCAGCGGGATCATCCGGGGTTCGGTGCTGACGGGGGCGGGGCCGGCATCGGACACCTGGGGCATGGCGTCTCCTCGTCGGTCCGCCGGCCTGAGTTGTCCACTTCGGCCGGTCGGAGCTGTGGAACTTTCACCTTCTGGGCGACGGACAGCATCTCACCAAATCCGGGGCACCTCTAGACCTCTGACCGGTGAGATTTCCATGCCCACGCCAGGTTCGCCACGTCGCAGACGAGGTCGTGATGTCCCTAGTGGACGGTCGTAACGCGGCTCCGGTGCAGGTCGCGCTGGTAGACCCAGGCAACCGAATCTGCCCCGAGGCCGTCCCGCCCGGCCGCCGTCCTGACCTGCGCCGCCGGTCGCCCGCGGTCCCGAGTGCCGGGACGCTGGACGCCCGGCTTCGGTGGGTGTCGCGGGCCGCCCGGCGCGACGGCCCCACCGGCCGCCCCGGCCAGCAGACCCCGGCGGGTGCGTCGGGGCGCACCGGTCCCTGCGAATCCGGGCGACGCCGGGCACCCTGTGCCAGGCTCTGTGGCATGGACGACAAGACCATCTTGAACCGGATCTCCGAACTGGTCGACGAGGAACACCGGCTGCGCGCCGAGGCCCAGGCCCACGAGTCGGGCACCGAGGGCGAGACCAGCGAGCGGCTACGCAACCTGGAGGAGTCCCTCGACCAGTGCTGGGACCTGCTGCGCCGCCGCCGGGCCGCCCGGGACACCCACGGCGACCCCGACGCACAGGGCGAACGACCCAAGCCCGAGGTGGAGCGCTACCTCCAGTGAGTGGCGCGGGCGGGTCGGGCGGCCAGGCTCGCCCGATCCGTCCCGGTCAGCGCAGGCCCGCCTCACGCAGCAGCTCCCCGGTCAGCTCGCCCGGGTCGACCTGCTCGGCGGTCAACCCCCGCGCCACGAACCAGGCGCCGACCACCCGTACGTCGCGGGCCAGGAACTCGGGCCCCTGTGGGTTCGCCACCACGTCGACCACCTGCGGCAGGTCGATCACGACCAGCCGCCCCCGATGCACGAGCAGGTTGTACGGCGACAGGTCGCCGTGCGCGTAGCCGGCCCGGGCCAGCACCCGCAGCGCCTCCACCAGCTGATCCCACAGGTCGCGTAGCGCCGACGGACCGGGCCGCAGCTGGGCCAGCCGGGGCGCGGCCTCGCCCGACTCGGCGTCACCGACGAACTCCAGCATCAGCTCGGTGCCGCGCACCTGCACCGGGTACGGCACGGCGATCCGGTCGTGCCCGCCGTTGATCTCCCAGAGCCGGGCCAGCGCGGCGAACTCGGCCGCCGCCCACTGCCCGGCGATCATCTGCCGGCCGAAGGCCGTCCGGCCGGCCATCGCCCGGTTCTCCCGGGAACGGCGCACCCGGCGGCCCTCCAGGTAGCCGGCGTCGCGGTGGAACATCCGGTGCTCGGCGTCCCGGTACCGCTTCACGGCCAGCAGGCAGGAACGGTCCGTGTCGGGCACCGCCCGGCGGACGAGGTGGACGTCCGCCTCCTTGCCGGTCTTCAGCACACCCAGCTCGGTGTCCTTGGCTGCCAGCTCGGTGACCAGCCACTGCGGGTGCGGTTCGGGCCCGTGTACGGCGTCGTCCCAGGACGACCACCGCTCGCCCGTGTCGGGGTCGGGTTCGTCGTCGGGGTCGGCGGGCAGTTCGGTGGGCCGCCCGCGCTTCAGATACTGCGGTTCGTCGTCGTCGAAGCGGCTCTTGCCGCGAGTCCGGCGCTGAAGCGCCGGAAGGTCATGATCGCGCACTGTGGTGAGGTTCCCTTGGTCGAGGCTGAGAAAGGCAGCTGGAAGCGACCTGCGAAGACGGCCATGACCGACCCCCTCTCCTCGACCGGGCGAACGCCCGGGTGCACGATGCGCCGCCCATCCTCGCGGCGACCCCGACAAACGGTCAACCGAATTACCCCGGCGCCGCACCGACCCGCCGTGGGTCAGCTCGCGAGCACCGTGGCGACCGCGGCGATCAGACCGTCCACGGTGCGGCTCGGCGCGAACCGGACGTCCGACCAGGTCCGTCCCCGGTGCAGCCAGACGCTGGGCAGCCCGACGGCCGCAGCGCCCCCGATGTCCGCCTCCGGGCTGTCGCCGACCACCCAGGCGCCCCGCAGCGGCATCCGGACCCGCTGCGCGGCGAGCGCGAAGATCCGCGGGTTGGGCTTGCTGACCCCGGCCTCCTCGGAGATCACCCAGTCGGCGACGTAGCGGTCCAGGCCGGTCCGGCGGATCTTGGCGTCCTCGACGCGAACCGTGCCGTTGCAGACCACCACCGGCACCCAGCCGGCGTCGTCGGCTATCCGCAGCGCGCAGGCGGTCAGCGAGTCGAGCCGGGTCTGCTCCACCACCCCGTCGTGCAGCTCCTCGACCAGGTCGATCGAGGGGATGCGCAGCTCGTACCGGTCCCGGATGGCATCTGCCAGATCCCAGCGGTCGGTCAGCCCGTCGGCGTCGAGGGAGATCAGCCAGTCGATGTCGGCGGGGGGCGCGCCGATGCCGTCCAGGAAGCGCTCACCCCAGCGGCGGAACGGCCCGGCCCGGTCCAGCAGGGTGTTGTCCAGGTCCAGCAGGAGCAGTGGCACTCGGGCACCCTACGGGACCGACGTGTCCGCCAACAGATGCCGTGTGTTTCGACCTGGCTCGGACTCAGCCGGTCAGCGCCACCCGTGGGCCGCCCTGGCTCGGCAGTCGATCGGCGAGCATCGAATGGGCTGCCCGGGTGGCCGCGAGCACGGCCGGGTCCAACGTCGCCAGCAGCACCGCCGCGCCCTCGTCGGCACCCCGGGCCAGGGTCCGTCCCTGCGGGTCGTAGATCGCCGCGCCGCCGTTGAACCGCCAGGGGTCGTCGCCCCCGACCGCGTTGGCGAAGACCACGAACATCGTGTTGTCCAGGGCCCGCGCCGCGTAGTACAGGTCCCGGCGGTGCTCGGAGCCGGTCAGGTAGCCGCTGGGGCACAGGTAGGCGTGCGCGCCGTCGAGCGCGGCGGCGCGGCCGTGCTCGGGGAAGCATCCGTCGTAGCAGATGCCCAACCCGAGCCGCCAGTCGTCGACGAGCAGCGTGGCGCCCCGCCCGCCGGGCGTGAACAGCTCGCGCTCGTCGCCCCACAACTGCTGCTTGTCGTACCCGACCCGCACGACGCCGGCCCGGTCGGCCACCAGCGCGCCGATGGTCCGCCGGCCGTCCGGGTGCCGGACCGCGGCCCCGACCACCACGGTGACCCCGGCCGTACGCGCCGCGTCGCGCAGCGGGTCGAGCCGGAGGTCGGCGACCGCTCCGGTCGGGTCGGCCACGACGTCGGTGCCGTTCGGGTCGGCGGCGAGGGTCGGCGGGTGGTACGCGCACAGGTACAGCTCGGGCAGGACGACCACCCGGGCGCCCTGCCCGGCCGCCTGTCGGACCAGCTCGGCGGCGGCGCTCGCGTTGCCGGCGACGTCACCGGGAGTCGGCGTGGCCTGGACGGTGGCGACGGTCAGCGGCGCGGCGGGCACGGTGGGGGCAGCGGTCACCCGGCGATGGTAACGGTGCCAACCCCGGGCGAAATACAAGCCGTACGTACGGTTTGCAAGGCGGGGCGCGACCTGCGACGATCGACGTGTGCCCAGAGTAAGCCAGGACCAGCTCGACGCGCGCCGGCAGGAGATCCTCGCCGCCGCGCGGGCGTGTTTCGCCCGGCACGGCTACGAGGGGGCCACCGTCCGCCGCCTCGAAGAGGCCACCGGGCTCTCCCGGGGCGCCATCTTCCACCACTTCCGGGACAAGGACTCGCTCTTCCTCGCTGTCGCCGAGGACGACGCCGCCGTCATGGTCGAGACGGTGGCCCGCAACGGTCTGGTGCAGGTGATGCGCGATCTGCTGGCCCGTGCGGTCTCCCCGGACACCACCGGCTGGCTCGGCAGTCAGCTGGAGGTGTCCCGCCGGTTGCGCACCGACCCGGCGTTCGCCCGGCGCTGGACGGAGCGGTCCGCCGCGATCGCCGAGGCGACCCGGGACCGGCTGGCCCGCCAGCGCGACGCCGGGGTGCTGCGCGAGGACGTACCGATCGACGTGCTGGCGCGGTTCCTGGAGCTGGCCTACGACGGCCTGGTGCTGCACCTGGCGATGGGCCGACCGGCCGGCGACCTGGGCCCGGTGCTCGACCTCGTCGAGGAGGCCGTCCGCCGCCGCTGAGCCCGTTTCGCCGCGTGGCGGTGGTGCTCCACAATGAGGCCGCCGATCCCCTGCGGCGACAGGAGCAGCCGATGATCGTCCAAGCCACGTCGGGCGACACCTGGGGTGTCGCCGGCCCGACGTTCCTCCGGTACTACCTGGTGGCGATCGCCGTGGTCGTCGCTCTCGCGGTGTGGCACCGGGTCCGCCTCGGCGCCGGGCCCGGGGACGCCTTCGCCGGCCAACTCAGCGCGCAACAGGCCGCGTACCTCAACGGTGGTCCCGCACTCGCCGTGCACGCCGCGCTCGGCGGGCTGCGGGGCAGCGGCGCGATCGGTGTCGGACCGGACCGCCGGCTGCTCACCACCGGCCCGGCGCCGACCGGCCTCACCCCGCTGGACCAGGCCATCCACTGGGCGGCCCACCAGCGCTCCCGGGCCCGGGACCTGGGCCAGGAGCAGCGGGTACGCACCGCGCTCGACCAGCTCCGCAACGGCCTCGAAGAGCGTGGTCTGCTGCCGACACCGGCCCGGCGGGCCACCGCACGGCTGTGGGTGCGGTTCCTCGCCGCCCTGCTGGTGCTCGGCGTGGTGCGGCTGGCCGCCGGCCTGTTCAACGATCGGCCGGTGGGCTACCTGGCAGCGACACTGGTCGGCGTGCTGGTGGCGGTGCTGCTGCTCTGGCGGGTGCCGCAGATCACCCGGGCCGGTCGGGCCGCGCTGCGCGACCTGCGCCGCCAGCACACCCACCTGGCTCCCGGCTCGGCCCCCGCCTACGCCACCTACGGCGCGGCCGGCGCGGCGATGGGCGTGGCCCTGTACGGCGCCGCGTCGCTCTGGGCGATCGACCCGGGCTTCGCCGAGCAGGCCGAGATCCAGCGTCAGGCCATGGCCAACGGCGGCTGGTCGTCGGGCTCCAGCAGCGGCTCGTCGGGCAGTGCCGGCAGTTCCTGCGGCAGTGGCGACTCCGGCGGTGGCGGTGGTGGTGGCTGCGGCGGTGGTGGGTGCGGCGGATGACCGGCCCGTACGGCGTCGGCATCGGCTGGCGCCCAGAGATCGCCGGTTTCGTGGCCGAGCTGCCCGGGCTGCGCTTCACCGAGGTGGTGGCCGAGTCGGTGCCCGCCACCGGGCCACTCCCGCCGGGCCTCGCGCAGCTGCGCGAGCGCGCCGTGACCGTCGTACCGCACGGGGTGCGGCTCTCCCTCGGCGGCGCCGAACCGGTCGACCCGGCCCGCGTCGCCCACCTGGCTCAGGTGGCGCAGCGGCTGGACGCCCCGCTGGTCAGCGAGCACATCGCCTTCGTCCGGGCCGGCGGGTTGGAGGCCGGGCATCTGCTGCCGCTGCCGCGCAGCCGGGAGGCGGTCGACGCGGTCTGCGCCAACGTGGCCCGCGCGCAGGCCGAGCTGCCGGTGCCGATCGCGCTGGAACCGATCGCCGCGCTGGTCGACTGGCCCGACGACGAGCTGGACGAGGCCGACTTCCTCACCGAGATCCTGGACCGCACCGGCGCGCTGCTGCTGCTGGACGTCGCCAACGTGCACGCCAACGCCCGCAACCGTGGCACCGACCCGGTCGCGCTGCTCGACCGGCTGCCGCTGGACCGGATCGGCTACGTGCACGTGGCCGGCGGGGCGGAGCACGGCGGTTTCTACCACGACACGCACACCGATGCGGTGCCGCCGGCGGTGCTGGAGCTGGTCGGCGCGCTCTGCGACCGGCAGCGACCACCGGCGCTGCTGCTGGAACGCGACGGCGGCTATCCGCCGGCCGCCGAGCTGCGCGCCGAACTCGACGCCCTGGCGTTGGCCGCGGGCTTCCCGGCCGTGACATGACCGGCGCGTCCCCGCCCACCGGCCCGCGCCCACCCGTGGGCCGTCTCGCCGAGCGGCAGGCGGAGTTGGTGGCGGCGCTGGTCGCCGGGGGTCCGCCGCCGGCCGGGTTCGCCCCCGGGCCGCTCGCCGCCACCCGGGCGGCGCTGCTGCGCAAGCGTGCCGGCGACGTGGCGCGGCACTGGCCGCTGCTCGCCGCCGGTCTCGGCAGCGCCTGGTGGCCGACCTTCGCCGAATGGGCCGCCGACCGCCCCACCGCCGGTTCCCTGCGCGACGGCTGGGACCTGGCCCAGGCCCTGCGCGAGCGGGACGCGCTGCCCCCGGCGGGCGCCGAGGAGCTGGCCGTGCGGGAGGCGGGCCAGCGCTACGACGGGCGTGCAACGCCGCGTCCGCGCCGACTGCCGGCCGTGGGCCGCGCCGGCGGCGCCGTCGCGGTGCAGATCGCCGGCCGGGTACGCCTGCTGCGCCCCGCCCCGCGCCCACCGGCCCCCGTTGAGGGCGGCGCGGCGGATGCGGCAGGATCGGCCGCATGGATCTCGGACTGACCGACCGGGTGTACGTGCTCACCGGCGCGTCCCGCGGCCTGGGCTACGCGACGGCGCAGTGCCTGGTCGCCGACGGGGCGCGGGTGGTGCTCTCCGCCCGGGACGCCGACGCGGTGGCCGCTGCCGCGCAGCAGCTGGGCGGGCCGGAGCGGGCGGTCGGGCTGGCCGCCGACCTGGCCGATCCGCAGACCCCGGCGCAGCTCGTCGAGGCGGCACGGGAGCACTTCGGCCGGCTCGACGGCGCGCTGATCTCGGTCGGCGGCCCACCGGCCGGCAACGCCGCGGCGATCAGCGACGACCAGTGGCGACACTCCTTCGAGACGGTCTTCCTCGGCACCGTCCGCGCGGCGCGCACGGTCGCCGCCGCGCTGCCCGAGGGTGGCGCGATCGGGCTGGTGCTCTCCACCTCGGCCCGTAGCCCGGTGCCTGGCCTCGGCATCTCCAACGGCCTGCGGCCCGGCCTGGTCGGCGTCGCCAAGGACATCGCGGACGACTACGGCCCGCGCGGCGTACGGGTGGTCGGTCTGCTGCCGGGCCGGATCATGACCGACCGCAACCGGGAGCTCCTGGCCGCCACCGGCGACCCCGAGCAGGCCCGCGCCGAGGCCGAGGCCACCATCCCGCTGCGGCGCATCGGTGACCCGGCCGAGTTCGGCCGGGTGGCAGCCTTCGTGCTCTCCCCCGCCGCGAGCTACCTGACCGGCCTCACCCTGCCGGTCGACGGTGGCGCGCTGCGCGGGCTGTGACAGCCGCCGGCTCGGGCGCGCATCCCCGGCCGACCCGGGCGGAGCTGGCGGCGGCCGCTGATCGGACCATCCCCGACGTCCTCGCGCCCGGCCTGACGGTGCTCTTCGTCGGCATCAACCCCGGCCTCTGGTCGGCCGCCACCGGCTGGCACTTCGCCAGACCCGGCAACCGGTTCTGGCCCGCGCTGCACCGGGGCGGGTTCACCCCCCGGCTGCTGCACCCCAGCGAACAGGACGAGCTGCCCGCACTCGGCCTCGGCATCACCAACATGGCCGCCCGGGCCAGCGCACGTGCCGACGAACTGACCACCGAGGAACTCCTCGACGGCGCCGCGATCCTGGCCGACAAGGTGGCCCGGCACCGGCCGCGCTGGGTGGCGGTGGTGGGGGTGACCGCGTACCGGATCGGCTTCGGCCGCCCGAAGGCCACCTTCGGGCCACAGCCGGAGCCCCTGGCCGGCGCGCGGCTGTGGGTGCTGCCCAACCCGAGCGGCCTGAACGCGCACTTCACCCCGGTCACGCTGGGTCTGGCGTTCGCCGAGCTGCGGGTGGCGACCGGCCTGCCGGAACGGCGCTGATCGACTCGGTTTCAAGGAAGTCGGGCTGTCGACGCGACCAAGACACCCCGACTTCCAGGAACCCGAGTCGATCAACGCACGCCACACCGGACGCGACCGGTGTCGTGGCGGGACGTCAGTTGGCTGCGGCCGGCGGCATCGCTTCGTCGGCGACGTACGTGCCCAGTGGCATGACCACCGGCTCGGTGCCGGTCGCGTCCACGAAGGGCCGGGGCGAGTCGGCGACCGCGAACTGGGTCCGGTACAGCTCGGCGTAGAGCCCGCCGACCGCGACCAACTCGTCGTGCCGCCCCCGCTCGACAATCCGCCCACCGTCGAGGACCAGGATCTGGTCGGCGTCGCGGACGGTGGAGAGCCGGTGTGCGATCACCAGCGCCGTCCGCCCGGCCAGTGCCACCGCCAGCGCCCGCTGCACCGCGGCCTCGCTCTCCGAATCCAGGTGTGCGGTCGCCTCGTCGAGGATCACGATGGACGGCGCCTTGAGCAGCAGGCGGGCGATGGCGATGCGCTGCTTCTCGCCGCCGGAGAACCGGTAGCCGCGCTCCCCCACCGTCGTGTCCAGCCCGTCGGGCAGCGACCGGACCAGGTCGGCGACCTGGGCTCCGGCGAGCGCGGCCCAGATCTCGTCGTCGGTAGCGTCCGGCTTGGCGTAGCGCAGGTTCTCGGCGATCGTCTCGTGGAACAGGTGCGAATCCTGGGTGACGACGCCGATCTCGTCGCGCAGGGAGGCGAGCGTCGCGTCGCGGACGTCCACCCCGCCGACCAGGACCTGCCCGTCGGTCACGTCGTAGATCCGCGAGATCAGCATCGACAACGTCGACTTGCCGGCGCCGGACGGGCCGACCAGGGCGACCATCTGCCCCGGCTCGACACTGAACGAGACGCCCTTGAGCACGGGCTCGTTGACCGTCCGGTCGAGCGTGGCCACCTCTTCCAGGGAGGCCAGGGAGATCTCGGCGGCGCTCGGGTAGCGGAACCGCACGTCGCGGAAGTCGACCCGGCCGGTGCCGCGCGGCACGGGCACCGCGTCGGGCTTCTCCACGATGCCCGGCTTCAGGTCGAGCACCTCGAAGACCCGGTCGAAGGAGACGAGCGCGCTCATCACGTCCACCCGGACGTTGGAGAGCGCGGTGAGCGGCCCGTACAGGCGGGTGAGCAGCAGCGCGAGCGTCACCACGGTGCCGGCGCTGACGCCTCCGGTCACCGCGAGCCAGCCACCGAGACCGTAGGTGAGCGCCTGCGCCAGTGAGGCGACAAGCAGCATCGCCACGAAGAACGTCCGCGAGTACATGGCGGACTGGATGCCGATGTCGCGGACCCGCTCGGCGCGGTCGCCGAACCGGCGGGCCTCGATCTCGGGCTGGCCGAAGAGCTTCACCAGCAGCGCGCCGGCGACGCCGAACCGCTCTGTCATGGTGGCGTTCATCTTGGCGTCGAGGTTGTACGCCTCGCGGGTGATGTCGGCCAGACGCCGGCCGACCCGGCGGGCCGGAATGATGAAGATCGGCAGCAGCACCAGCGACAGGGCGGTGATCTGCCACGAGAGGGTGAACATCACCGCAGCGGTGAGCACCAACTGGATGACGTTGCTGACCACGCCGGAGAGGGTGGAGGTGAACGCTCGCTGGGCGCCGAGCACGTCGTTGTTGAGCCGGCTGACCAGGGCGCCGGTCTGGGTGCGGGTGAAGAACTGCAACGGCATCCGCTGCACGTGGTCGTAGACCCGGGTGCGCAGGTTGAGGATGATGCCCTCGCCGATGCGGGCGGAATACCAGCGCTGGGCCAGCGAGAGCAGCGCGTCGGCGACAGCGAGCGCGGCGATGAACAGCGCCAGCCGGATCACCAGCCGGCCGGCCTCGGTGCCACCCCGGTTGATCGCGTTGATGACGTCACCGGCGAGCACCGGGGTCGCCACGCCGATGATGGCGGCCAGCACCACGGTGGCCAGGAAGACGATGATGTCGCGCCGGTAGGGCTGGGCGAACGCCACGATGCGGCGGGCCACCCCGCTCTTGAGCCGGTGGGTGGAGACCTCGTCGCGGTTGCGCATCGACCGGAGCATGCTCCACCCGGCCATGCCACCGCCGGACATGTGGTTGGACATCGCTCACCTCCGGGTCGTCGGGCGGACCGCACCGTCAGGTCAATTCTCCCGACGACTCTGACAACCTCGGTCGTAACCCGGATCTTCCCGGACGGTCCTTACTATTCTCCCCTGCCGGCGAGGTCCCGCAGTCGGCGGGTCTGTGCCTCCCGCTCGGCGCGCTGCTGGTCGGCGTGCGAGCGTCCGGCCGCGCCGGCCACCAACGCCTTGATCTCCACCACCGCGTCGCGGGCACCGGCGAGCAGGCCCGCAGTCAGGTCACTGACCGCGCCGTCCAGTTCGGCGGGCGGTACGACGAGAGTGGCCAGCCCGATCCGGTCCGCCTCGGCGGCGTCCAGCCGGCGGCCGGTCGCGCAGATCTCCAGCGCCCGGGAGTAGCCGACCAACTCGACGAGGCGCTTCGTGCCGGCCAGGTCGGGCACCAGACCGAGGGTCACCTCGGCCATCGACAGCTTCGTGTCGGTGGTCAGGACCCGCAGGTCACAGGCCAGCGCGAGCTGGAACCCGGCACCGATCGCGTGGCCCTGCACGGCCGCGACGGAGATGACATCCGGCCGGTGCAGCCAGGTGAAACCCGCTTGGAACTCGGCGATCTGGGCCGCGCACTCCTGCTCGGGCAGCGTGGCCAGCTCGGCGAACGACCCGGGGCCGGACGCGCCGGCGACCGCGAGGTCGAGGCCGGCGGAGAACGCACGCCCCTCGCCACGGACCACCACCACCCGCACGTCGCCGGGCAGGTCGCGGGAGAAGTCGCTCATCGCGCGCCACATCGCGGGCGTCTGAGCGTTGAGCACGTCGGGCCGGCACAACGTCACCGTGGCGACCGGCCCGTCGCAGGCCAGCCGAACCCCGGTCGCCTCGGCGGTCACCGGGCGGCCCGGGGCGCGGCGCTGATGGACGACGCTGGGGGGCGGGTCACGCCTTCTTGCGGCGCCGGGCGCCGCCACGCTGGCGCAGCTGCACCCCGGACTCGGTGAGCACTCGGTGGATGAATCCGTAGGATCGGCCGGTCGAGGCCGCCAATGCCCGGATGCTCTCCCCCGAGGTGTACCGCTTTACCAGGTCCTTGGCGAGCGTCTGACGCTCGGCTCCGACGATCCGGCGACCCTTCTCAGTGCTGGTGGCTGTGCCAGTGGCTGCCATACTGTGTCCTCACGTCCCAGACTGTGCGGTTCGGATACGGTCACACCTATTAGACCGCCTCGAACGATCATGCGCCAGATATCAACTCTTCGCCAACCGACACGCTATGCAATGTCAGGTTCCCGATAGAGTGATCCTCGCAATCGGCCCGCACGTACCGCTCGGGTAGGGCACACCGCCGAGCGGCGACCCGGGCCGGCGGCCCGTAGCCTTCGGTCGTGATCGACCTGTTGGGCACAGCGGCCGGCGCGGCCGTGGTCTTCGCCGCCACCAACATCGACGACGTCGTCATCCTGACGCTCTTCTTCGTCGCGGCCCGCACCACCGGTCGACCCCACACCTGGCAGATCGTCGCCGGGCAGTATCTGGGCATCAGCGCGCTCGCGCTGGCCAGCGTCGTGGTCGCCGCCGGGCTGCTGGTGGTGCCGGACCCGTGGACCGGGCTCCTCGGCCTGCTGCCGATCGCGCTGGGCGTCCGCGCGCTGCGGCCCTCCGACGACGAGGCCCCGGCGGTCGTCACCGGGATGCTCGGTGTGGCCGGGGTGACCATCGCCAACGGCGCCGACAACGTGGCCGTCTACGTACCCGTGTTCCGGACCCTCGGCGTGGCCGACAGCGCGGTGTTCCTGCTGGTCTTCGCCCTGCTCATCGCGCTGTGGTGCGCGGCCGGGGCCTGGCTGGGCGGGCGACCCCAGGTGGTCCGGCTGGTCGAGCGCGCCGGCCACTGGCTGGTGCCGGCGATCTTCGTCGGCATCGGGGTGGTGATCCTGGTCAGCTCCGGCGTGCTCGGCCGGATCGTCGACCTGCTTGGCTGAGGATCAGCCGAGCAGGCCGCCGAACGTGCTCAGGCCAGCTCGACCAACTCGAGAAGGTCGTCGCTCCAGGCGTCCTCGTCGCCGTCGGGCAGCAGGATGGCGCGATCCGGCTTGAGCGCCAGCACCGCGCCCGGGTCGTGCGTGACCAGCACGATCGCGCCCGGGTAGTTGGCGATCGCGTCGAGCACCTGCTCCCGGCTGACCGGGTCGAGGTTGTTCGTCGGCTCGTCGAGCAGCAGCACGTTGGCGCCGGAACAGACCAGGGTGGACAGGGCCAGCCGGGTCTTCTCGCCACCGGAGAGCACCCCGGCCGGCTTGTTCACGTCGTCTCCGGAGAACAGGAACGCGCCGAGGATCTTGCGCAGGTCGGTGTCGGACTGCTCGACGGCGGCGGCGCGCATGTTCTCCAGCACCGTCCGCTCCACGTCCAGCGTCTCGTGCTCCTGGGCGTAGTAGCCCAACCGCAGCCCGTGCCCGGCGTGCACCTCGCCGGTGTCCGGGGTGAGCAGGCCGCCGAGCATCCGCAGCAGGGTCGTCTTGCCTGCGCCGTTGAGCCCCAGGATGGCCACCCGGGAACCCCGGTCGACCGCCACGTTGACGTCGGTGAAGATCTCCAGCGACCCGTACGACTTGGACAGGCCGGTGGCGGTGAGTGGCGTCTTGCCACACGGCGCCGGGCTGGGGAAGCGCACCTTGGCCACCCGGTCGGCGACCCGCACCTCCTCCAGGCCGGAGATCAGCTTCTCGGCACGGCGGGCCATGTTCTGCGCCGCGACAGTCTTGGTGGCCTTGGCCCGCATCTTGTCGGCCTGCGCCATCAACGCGCCAGCCTTCTTCTCCGCGTTGGCCCGCTCCCGGCGGCGGCGCCGCTCGTCGGTCTCGCGTGCCTCCAGGTACGCCTTCCAGCCCAGGTTGTACACGTCGATCACGGAACGGGTGGCGTCGAGGAACCAGACCTTGTTGACCACCGACTCCAGCAGCGCGCCGTCGTGGGAGATCACGATCAGGCCGCCCTTGTGGTTGGCGAGGAAGCCCCGCAACCAGGTGATCGAGTCGGCGTCGAGGTGGTTCGTCGGCTCGTCGAGGAGCAGGATGCCGCCGCCGTTCTCGCCCGCGTCGCGGAACAGGATCCGGGCCAGCTCGATGCGCCGCCGCTGACCGCCGGACAGGGTGCCGATGGTCTGCGCGAGCGCGCGGTCCGGCAGGCCGAGGTTGGCGCAGATCCGGGCGGCCTCGGCTTCGGCCGCGTACCCGCCGAGGGCGGCGAACTGGTCCTCCAGCGCGCCGTAGCGACGGACCAGCTTCTCGTCCGTGTCCTCGGCGAGGCGGGCCTCGATCTCCTGCATCTGCGTCATCAGCACGTCGAGGCCGCGAGCGGAGAGCACTCGGTCGCGGCCGGTCACCTCGAGGTCGCCGGTACGCGGGTCCTGCGGCAGGTAGCCGATGGCGCTGCGCTGGTCGATCTGCCCGCCGTACGGCTGGCCCTCGCCGGCGAGCACCTTGAGGGTGGTGGTCTTGCCGGCGCCGTTGCGGCCGACCAGGCCGATCCGATCACCGGGCTGCACGCGCAGGGTGGTGTCGGACAGCAGGATCCGGGAACCGGCACGCAGTTCCAGGCCGGTGGCAGTGATCATCTGTTCGGGGCTCGCTCTCGGGGTCCGGAAGGCTGACTCGGGGCACGCGAAACGGCCGGCGGGGTCAAGAGGCCCGACGGCGCGGGGGCGGTTCAGCCTTCGCAGCGCAGCACCCGACAAGTGTACCGGGCGCCGCTGGACGCCCCTCTCGGATTACCAATCAAGATCATCGGGTATCGAAATTGCCGTCCGGACCCCATCCGGCAGTGCAATGACAGAACGACATCAAAACGACAATCACCGGCATACGGCGATCGGGGTCAGCATGGAACTCAACGAGCGGGCCGAACTCGACACGTCCCAGGTCAACGACCGGGGCCGGGGCGGTGGAGGCGGCGGTGGCCTCGGCATTCCGCTGCCCGGAGGCGGTGGGCGCGGCGGCCTGATCGGCATCGTGGTGGCCGTCCTGTTCGCGCTCCTCGGTGGCGGGTTCGGCCTGAACGCGATGACCAACGGCGACGAGGGCGGCGGGCAGGCCGGCGGCACCGACCTGGAGCAGCTGTGCTCGCGCGAGAACGCCGGGCGCTTCGACGACGTACGCTGCCGCAACGTGCTCTTCGTCAACAGCATCCAGGGCTACTGGGAGAAGGCGTACCCGGAGCTGGGCAGCGGGAAGTACGAGCCGACCGACACCAACTTCTTCCAGGCGGCGGTCAACACCGGCTGTGGGCAGGCCGACTCGGGCGTCGGCCCGTTCTACTGCCCGGCCGACCGGCAGGTGTACATCGACCTGAGCTTCTATGACGAGCTGGCCTCCCGGTTCGGCGCCAAGGGCGAGTTCGCCCAGCCCTACGTGCTCGCCCACGAGTACGGCCACCACGTCCAGAACCTGCTCGGCACCAACGAGAAGGCCGGTCGGGGCGACCAGAGCGGCCCCCGCTCCGCCTCCGTACGCCTGGAGTTGCAGGCCGACTGCTACGCCGGCGCCTGGGCCAAGTACGCCACCGAGAGCAAGGACAAGACCGGCCAGGAGCCGCTGTTCAAGTCGATCACCCAGACCGACATCAGCGAAGCCGTGCGGGCCGCCGAGGCCATCGGCGACGACAGCATCCAGCAGCGCTCCGGTGGGCAGGTCAACCCCGACCAGTTCACCCACGGCACCTCGGAGCAGCGGCAGCGCTGGTTCCAGCAGGGCTACGACCGCGGCGACCCGAAGACCTGCGACACCTTCGGCACCGACCAGCTCTGACGGGTCGATCGCGCCGACGCGGGCGCCTCGACGGCCGGGACCGGCCGTTGGGGCGCCCTTTCACATGACCGGGCGCGGGTTCGCCGCATGCGCCGGCGCCCCAGCAGGTCAGGCGGGCGGGGCGGGATCTCGGACCAACACGCGGACCGCCCGGGCAGCCGCCACCGAGGCGACCAGCACGGCGTGTCGGGGTTCGGGAACGTCGAGCAGCCTCTCGGCCCGCAGCGCGGCGAGCGGGGCCAGGCGTCGGTCGGCGAGGATGCCGTCCACCGTACGCCGATCACCTCCGGCCACCACGGCGTCGAGCGTGGCAGCCTCCGGCAGCAGCAGCCGCACCGCGAGCTCGACCGCCTCACCGAGGGCGGCCTTCGCCTGGTTGTCGCGCCGGCGGGCGAAGCGGTGCTGGGACCACCCACCCGCGGCGGTACGCCCCTGCACGTAGCGACTGTCCACCTTGGAGACCACCAGGCCCTCCCCCGCCGCCACGCCCATCGCGACCGCGCTCTTGCGCGCCAGCAACAGCCCGATCCGCCGTGGCGCGGCGGCAGCGGCGAGAAAGTCGGGCAGGTCGCCGCCAAGCTCCGCGCCGGGCGGGGCGTGCAACTCCGCGGTGGCACCGTCGGGGGCGGTGAGCAGCAGCCCGTACCCCTGGATGGTCGTGGTGGGCGGGCCGTGCCGTTCCGCGAAGCCGTCGACCCAACGACCGAGCCGGACCGGATCGACCTCCACCCAGCGACCACCACCGGCAGCGGGTCGACTCGACATAACCCGAACCTACGGCACCACCCCACCCCACCCCACACCGCCCGCCCTGCCGCGCCCGCGCCGGTGATCATGAAGTTAGCGTCGCGACACGCCGTCATCGGGGACGCTAACTTCATGATCACCGGGCCGAGAGGCGCGCGGTGAGTGCGCGGGCCGAGGGGGTAGGGGGCAGGGGCTTAGGTTTGGAGGAGGACGGTGAGCGCCAGGGCGGCGATGATGGCGCTGGAGGTGAGGGCGGTGGCGCGTCTGCCTCGGGAGCCGGTGAGGAGCCGGCCGACCAGGGTGCCGCCGCCGGCGATGAGCAGCTGCCAACTCGCCGAGGCCACGAAGGCGCCGAGCACGAACAGCACCGCCGCCGACCCACCGGAATCGACGGAATCGCCCCTGCCGAGGACCAGCGCGGCGAAGTAGACCACCGTCGCCGGGTTGAGCAGGGTCAACGCCAGGATGCCGGCGAAGGCGCGCGACGGAGTGTCCATTCCGCGACGGCTCCGCCCCTCGGTCGCTGGCGCGGGCCGAAGTGCGCGCCACCCGGTGTGCGCGGCGAGCGCGAGCAGCACCGCGGCGGCCGCTATCCGCAGCGGGCCGGCCACCGGGGCGACGACACCGGCGACAGCCGCGCCGGCGACGGCGGCGACAGCCGCGTACAGGCCGTCGGCGGTCGCTACGCCGAGCGCCCCGGCCGCGCCGACCCGAAACGAGGTACGCGCACTGAGCCCCAGGATGAGCACCGCGATCGCGCCGACCGGGATGGCGACGCCGTAGCCGGCCACGAGGCCGGCGAGGAACGCCCCGGTCACGGTCGTCGGTGCCGAGTCGAGGCGCGGCCCGCAAGCGTGCGCTGTCGACACGCGGCGATGGCCGCGCCGACAGGAAGCTGCATCCGGTACGCCTCGATCACCCGCTCATCCTGCGCGGCTCGGGCCGACTGACGCCACCGCATTTCCGCCGTCCCCTGTCCGACCGAATCAGGTTGCGCGATCATGGCTCGCTTGGGCCCGCCCGAGCGCGCCACCGGCCGGCCATCAGCCGGGCAGCGCGGCACGGGACGGCGCTCGAACGTGGCTGGAAACGCGTCGAGCGCGGCACCCAGGCTGGGTGCCGCGCTCGATGGTGCCGACCGGGGTCGGCTCAGACGTTGAAGCCGAGGGAACGGAGCTGGTCCCGGCCCTCGTCAGTGATCTTGTCAGGGCCCCACGGCGGGAGCCACACCCAGTTGATCCGGATGTCGTTGACCAGGCCGCCGCCGGGGCCGGTGGTCAGCGCCTGCCGCGTCTGGTCCTCGATCACGTCGGTCAGCGGGCAGGCCGCCGAGGTGAGCGTCATGTCCAGGGTCGCGACGTTCTCGTCGTCGACGTGCACGCCGTACACCAGGCCCAGGTCGACCACGTTGATGCCGAGCTCCGGGTCGACGACGTCCTTCATCGCCTCCTCGATGTCGGCGATCATGGCCTTGCTGACGCCGCCCGCCGGGGCGGCGGCGTCGCCGGCACCGGTCGTCACGGCACCGTCGGTCGTCAGAGCACCGTCGATCGCCGTGGCACCGTCGGTCGTCACGGCGTCGGTCTGCGGTGCCGCGGTGGCGTCACCGGCCTCCGGCGTCGCCGCGGTAGCGGTGTTCTCGCTCATGCCGTCCCTCCGCATCGCTTCGTGATGCCACAAGGCACCACAGTGTCATTCGCTCGCTGACGCACGGTCACGCCTTCACCTCCGGGCTCGCGCCCACACCGGCGCGTGCCGCGGCGTCCTTGAACGCCATCCACGGCAGCAGCGCGCACTTGACCCGGGCGGGATAGCGGGCCACGCCCGCGAATGCCACCCCGTCACCGAGTACGTCCTCGTCCGGCGTGACCTGACCACGACCGGACATCAACTCGACGAACGCCTCGTGCACCCCGAAAGCTTCCCGGGCCTCCCGGCCGCGCAGCAGTTCGTGCAACACGCTCGCCGAGGCCTGGCTGATCGAGCAGCCCATCCCGTCGTACGAGATGTCGTGCAGCACGGTGCCGTCGGTGGCGACCCGGACGGTGACCTCGTCGCCACAGGTCGGGTTGACGTGGTGCGCCTCCGCGACCTGGTCGCCCGGGTCGTCGGCGTCGCGCAGGCCACGACCGTGCGGATGCTTGTAGTGGTCCAGGATGATCTCCTGGTAGAGCTGGTCGAGCTGCACCATCAGTCGAACACCTTCCGCACCTGCTCCAGACCGCCCACCAGAGCGTCGATCTCCTCGGTGGTGGTGTAGAGGTAGAACGAGGCCCGGGTCATCGCCGGGACACCGAACCGGCTGCACACCGGCTTCGCGCAGTGGTGGCCCACCCGCACCTGCACGCCGAGCGAGTCGAGCACCTGGCCCACGTCGTGCGGGTGCACGTCACCCAGCGCGAACGAGATGGTGCCGCCCCGGCCGACCGGCACGGTCGGGCCGAAGATCCGCAGGTCGCGCACCGAGCCGAGGGCGTCCAGCGCGTACGCCGTCAGCTCCTTCTCGTGCCACTGGATGGCCTGCATGCCGATCCCGGTCAGGTAGTCCACCGCCGCGCCGAGCATGACCGCCTCGGCGATCGGCGGGGTGCCCGCCTCGAACCGGGCCGGCGGCGCGGCGAACGTCGACCGGGCCATGGTGACCGTCTCGATCATCGAGCCGCCGCCGAACACCGGCGGCATCGCCGCGAGCAGCTCACCCCGGCCCCAGAGCACACCGATGCCGGTGGGGCCGCACATCTTGTGCCCGGTGAAGACGATGTAGTCGGCGTCCAGGTCGACCACGTCGATGGGCAGGTGCGGCACCGACTGCGAGCAGTCCAGCAGCAGCAGCGCGCCCACCTCACGGACCCGCGCGGTGATCCGGGAGGTCGCGTTGACCGTTCCGAGGATGTTCGACATGTGCACCAGCGAGACGATCTTCGTCCGTTCGGTGACCAGGTCGTCCAGGCCGGACTCGTCGAGCCGGCCCTGGTCGGTGACCGGGAACCAGCGCAGGGTCGCGCCGGTCCGCTCGCAGAGCAGCTGCCACGGGACGATGTTCGAGTGGTGCTCCATCTCGGAGATCACCACCTCGTCGCCCGGGCCGAGCCGGAACCGCGGGTCACCGTCCGGGCGCAGCGAGGCGTTCGAGAAGGCGTACGCCACGATGTTGATCGCCTCGGTGGAGTTCTTGGTGAACACCACCTCGTCCGTGCTCGGCGCGTTGATGAACGCGGCGACCTTGGCCCGCGCGCCCTCGTACGCCTCGGTGGCCTCGGTGCCCAGCGTGTGCACCGAGCGCGACACGTTGGCGTTGTGCCGCGCGTAGTGCTCGGTGAGCACGTCGAGCACCTGCCGGGGCTTGTGCGAGGTGTTGGCGCTGTCGAGGTAGACCAGTGGGTGGCCGTTGATCTCCCGGTCCAGGATCGGGAAGTCGGCGCGCACCCGAGCCACGTCGAAACGCGGCACGTCGTCGTACTGCGGCATCCCCTGCGGGATCGCGATGCTGGTCATCTCGGCAGCGCCTCTCCCGCTCAGGCCTTGGCCGTGCCGGCCCCGGCGGCGTACCGCTCGTAGCCCTCGGCCTCGAGCTTGTCGGCCAGCTCAGGGCCGCCCTGCTCGACGATCCGGCCGGCCACGAAGACGTGCACGAAGTCCGGCTTGATGTAGCGCAGGATCCGCGTGTAGTGGGTGATCAGCAGCACGCCGGTGTCGCCGTTGTCGCGGACCCGGTTGACGCCCTCGCTGACCACGCGCAGCGCGTCCACGTCGAGGCCGGAGTCGGTCTCGTCGAGAATCGCGATCTTCGGCTTGAGCAGCTCCAGTTGGACGATCTCGTGCCGCTTCTTCTCACCACCGGAGAAGCCCTCGTTGACGTTGCGCTGGGCGAACGCCGGGTCCATCTGGAGGCGCTCCATCGCGCCGCGCAGCTCGCCACCCCAGGTGCGCAGCTTCGGCGCCTCGCCGTCGATGGCGGTCTTCGCGGTACGCAGGAAGTTGGCCACCGAGACGCCGGGCACCTCGACCGGGTACTGCATGGCCAGGAAGAGGCCGGCGCGGGCGCGCTCGTCGACCGTCATGGCCAGCACGTCCTCGCCGTCGAGGGTCACCGAACCACCGGTGATCTCGTACTTGGGGTGGCCGGCGATCGAGTACGCCAGGGTGGACTTGCCGGAACCGTTCGGGCCCATGATCGCGTGGGTTTGACCCGAATTGATCGTCAGGTTTACCCCATCCAGGATCGGCTTGAGCTCACCCTCGGGCAGCTTGACCGACACCTTCAGGTCGCGGATCTCCAGGGTGCTCATTATCGGGTCACTCCATTACTCGGCGTCAGGCTGAGGTAGATGTCGCCGTCGCGGACTTCGACGGGGTAGACGGGTACGGGTTCGGTGGCGGGCAGCCCGGTCGGCTCACCGGTGCGCAGGTCGAAGCGCGAGCCGTGCAGCCAACACTCCAGCGTGCAACCGTCGACCTCACCCTCGGAGAGGGCGACCGCGGCGTGCGAGCACTCGTCGTACGCGGCGTAGAACTCGCCGTCCTCGCCGTGCACCAGCGCGATCGGCGTGCCGTCGACATCCGCGCTGATCGCGGTGCCCTTCGGCACGTCCTCGGTGGAGCAGATCCGGATCATCAGGCGCCGGCCTTGGTGAGCCGGGCCTCGATCGCGTCGCCGAGGCGCTCGCGCAGCGACTCCACCGGAATCTTGTTGATCAGCTCGGCGAAGAAGCCGCGGACCACCAGGCGGCGGGCCTCGGCCTCCGGGATGCCCCGGGCCATCAGGTAGAACAGCTGCTCGTCGTCGAAGCGGCCGGTCGCGCTGGCGTGGCCGGCGCCGGCGATCTCGCCGGTCTCGATCTCCAGATTGGGTACGGAGTCCGCCCGCGCGCCGTCGGTGAGCAGCAGGTTCCGGTTGATCTCGTACGTGTCGGTGCCGGTCGCCTCGGCCTGGATGAGCACGTCGCCCACCCAGACGGTGTGGGCGTCCGCGCCCTGCAGGGCGCCCCGGTAGCCAACGTAGCTGCGGCAGTCCGGCACGTTGTGGTCGACCAGTTGCCGGTGCTCCAGGTGCTGGCCGGAGTCGGCGAAGTAGACGCCGTACAGCTCGGCCTCGCCACCGCGGCCGGTGTATTCCACGCTGGTGAACTGCCGGACCAGGTCGCCGCCGAGGGTGACCTGGATGTGCACCACCCGGGCGTCCCGACCCAGCTTGATCTTGAGGTGTTGCGCGTGCACCGCGTCCTCGGCCCAGTCGGCCACGGTGACCAGGGTCAGCTTGGCCCCGTCGGCGACCGTCACCTCGACGTTGTCGGCCAGCGTGACCGAGCCCTCCTGGGAGAACACGACAGTGGCCTCCGCGAACCGCCCCACCTGCACCTGGGTGCGGGCCAGGGAGAGCTCCTCGGGGTACGCGCCCAGCAGCCGCACGACCACCGGCTCGGACACGACGGCCTCGGCCGCCACCTCGACCAGCGCCACCCGCGCCGCCCCACCGTGGGCCAGCGCGCTGACCCGGTCGACGGGCACCAGCACCGACGCGACGCTGGCGTCGGTCGGCTCGACGAGCCGCACCGACACCCCGGCCGGCAGGTTCGGGTGCTCCACGGTGACGCCCCGACCGGTGGCCGCGGACGTGTCCGCCGTGGCCAGGCCGCGGAGGCGCTTGAGCGGGGTGAAACGCCACTCCTCCTCCAGGCCGGTGAGGGCCGGGAAGTCGGCGACGTCGTACGAGCGCAGCGCCTGCGACTTGGTGCTGGGCGGCGGCGCGGATGCCTGGGTAGTCATTTCTTCCTTGGTCTGTTCTGTTCTGCCACGACGATGTCAGGTCGGCCGGAAGGGATCAGCCGGCGTCAGCCGACCGCGCCCTCCATCTGGAGTTCGATCAGGCGGTTGAGCTCCAGGGCGTACTCCATCGGGAGTTCCTTGGCGATCGGCTCGATGAAGCCACGGACGATCATGGCCATCGCCTCGTCCTCGCTCAGGCCCCGGCTCATCAGGTAGAAGAGCTGGTCATCGCTGATCTTGGAGACGGTCGCCTCGTGCCCCATCGACACGTCGTCCTCGCGGATGTCGACGTACGGGTAGGTGTCCGAGCGGGAGATCGTGTCGACCAGCAGCGCGTCGCACTTGACCGTGCTCCGGCTGTGGTGCGAGCCCTCCAGCACCTGCACCAGACCCCGGTACGAGGTGCGGCCGCCGCCCCGGGCGATCGACTTGGAGATGATCGTCGAGGAGGTGTGCGGCGCGGCGTGCACCATCTTGGCGCCGGCGTCCTGGTGCTGGCCCTCGCCGGCCATCGCCACCGAGAGCACCTCGCCCTTGGCGTGCTCGCCGGTCATGTAGACCGCCGGGTACTTCATGGTCACCTTGGAGCCGATGTTGCCGTCGACCCACTCCATGGTCGCGCCCTCGTGACAGACGGCGCGCTTGGTGACCAGGTTGTAGACGTTGTTCGACCAGTTCTGGATGGTCGTGTAGCGGCAGCGCGCGTTCTTCTTGACGATGATCTCCACGACCGCGCTGTGCAGCGAGTCGGAGGAGTAGAGCGGCGCGGTGCAGCCCTCGACGTAGTGCACGTACGCACCCTCGTCGACGATGATCAGCGTCCGCTCGAACTGGCCCATGTTCTCCGTGTTGATCCGGAAGTAGGCCTGCAGCGGGATCTCCACCTGCACACCCTTCGGCACGTAGATGAACGAGCCACCGGACCACACGGAGGTGTTCAGCGCGGCGAACTTGTTGTCGCCGACCGGGATCACCGTGCCGAAGTACTCCTTGAAGACGTCCTCGTGCTCGCGCAGCGCCGTGTCGGTGTCCAGGAAGAGGACGCCCTGCTCCTCAAGGTCCTCACGGATCTTGTGGTAGACGACCTCGGACTCGTACTGCGCCGCGACGCCGGCGACCAGCCGCTGCTTCTCCGCCTCCGGGATGCCCAGCCGGTCGTAGGTGTTCTTGATGTCCTCGGGCAGGTCCTCCCAGCTGGTGGCCTGCTTCTCGGTGGACCGCACGAAGTACTTGATGTTGTCGAAGTCGATGCCGGTGAGGTCCGCGCCCCAGGCCGGCATCGGCTTACGGCCGAACAGCCGAAGACCCTTCAGGCGCAGGTCGAGCATCCAGGCCGGCTCGCTCTTCTTGGCCGAGATGTCCCGCACCACGGCCTCGTTGATGCCGCGCTGGGCGACCGCCCCGGCGGCGTCCGAGTCGGACCAGCCGTACTCGTAGCGGCCCAGGGCGGCGAGCTGCTCTTCCTGGGTCAGTGGCTGGACGATCTGCTCGGTCATCTATCTGTCCTCACAGTGGTGACGGGATTACCGGACTGGGCGCGGCTCGGCTGGGTCGGGATGTGCGTGGTGCACACCCCGTCGCCGTGCGCGATGGTGGCCAGGCGCTGCACGTGGGTGCCGACCAGGCGGGAGATCACCGCGGTTTCGGCCTCGCACAGCTGGGGAAACTCGGCGGCCACGTGAGCCACCGGGCAGTGGTGTTGGCAGAGCTGACCGCCGGAGGCGATCGTGGTCGCGTTGGCAGCGTAACCCTCGGAGGTGAGCGCTCCGGCGAGTGCCTCCGCCCGCGCGAGGGGGTCGTCGCCGGCGTCCTCCATGGCGGCCCGGCAGCGCGACTCCAGGGCGGACACCTGCTCGGTGGCGAACGCCTCGACCGCGTCCGAGCCACCGCTGCGGGCGATCCAGCGCAGCGCGGCGGTGGCCATGTTGTCGTAGTGGTGAGTGCCGCAGCGACCCCGGGCCGCCTCGGTCAGCATGAACACCTTGGCCGGGCGCCCCCGACCGCGGCTGCCCAGCACCGTCTGCTCACGGGACACGACGTCGCCGTCGGCGAGCATCGCGTCCAGGTGCCGGCGGATCGCCGCCGGGCTCAGGCCCAACGCCAGGCCGAGCTGCGCGGCGGTGGTGGCACCCCGCTCCAGCAGCAGCTGGGTGACCCGGTCGCGGGTGGAGACCTCGGTCGCCGCGGTGCCGCCGAACGGGCCAGGCGTGGTCACGACGGGAGCGGACGGGGCCGCACCGACGGCCACTGCGGCCGTCGGCTGTCGCCCGGAGAGCGCCGCCGCGTTTTTCACAACGCCAACGTTACGTAATTACCTGGAGGGTCGCAAACCCGGGTCCCGGTGATCCGAACCACCGAGCCGGCAGAGTCGGACGAACCTCGATCACTACGGTGCGTAGGATTTGCGCCGTGAACCGATTCGTCCGTCCGGTCTCCGGCATCCTGCTGCGCCGCCTCGCGCTCGCCTCCATCATCGCGAACGTGGGCATCGTCGTCACCGGCGGGGCCGTCCGACTGACCGCCTCGGGCCTCGGCTGCCCCACCTGGCCCCGGTGCACCGACACCTCGTACGTCAACACGGCCGAGATGGGCGTGCACGGGGTGATCGAGTTCGGCAACCGGATGCTGACCTTCGCGGTGGGCCTGATCGCGCTCGCCACCCTGCTGGCTGTGCTGGCACACCGCCCGCGCCGGCCCGGGCTGCTGGCGTTGGCCGTCGCGGTCTTCCTGGGCATTCCCGCCCAGGCGGTGCTCGGTGGCATCACCGTGCTCACCAACCTCAACCCGTGGGTGGTCGGGCTGCACTTCCTCGCCTCGATGGCGGTGATCGCCGCCGCGTACGCCCTCTGGCGACGCATCGGCGACCCGGACGGCCCGACCGTGGCCGTGGTTCCCACGCCTCTGCGCACCCTCGCCCGGATCACCACCGGCGTCAGCGTCGCCGTGCTGGTCATCGGCACCTGGGTGACCGGCAGCGGCCCGCACGCCGGCGACCACGGCGCGGCCCGCAACGGGCTCGACCCGGAGTCGATCTCCCAGGTGCATGCCGACAGCGTCTTCCTGCTGCTCGGCCTCACGGTGGCGCTGATCTTCGCGTTCCGCGCGGTCGGCGCGCAGCGGGCCACCCGGGCCGCGATCGTCCTGCTCGCGGTGGAGTTGGGCCAGGGCGTCATCGGCTTCGTGCAGTACTTCACCCACGTGCCGGCGATCCTGGTCGGCGCGCACATGCTCGGTTCGTGTCTGGTGCTGCTGGCCACCCTCTCGGTGCAGTGGTCGACGCGTGAGCGCCGTCCGGCCGCGCCGGCACCCGAGACGACCCCGACCGAATCCGCCGCCCCGGTCCCGGTCAACGCCTGACCCACGCGGGCCCGCGCCAACGTGGGCGATCCTGGACTACCGACACTCTCGGCAGCCGGCCGGCGCGGCTCAGTGGCGGCGGGACAGGTGGGTGACGATGGCCTCGGCGAGGCGATCGGGGGCACCGTCGGCGTACCCGATGAAGAGTGACGGCTCGGTCAGCTCCAGCTCGACCAGGACCGGCTCACCATCCGGGCCGGGGATCAGGTCGACCCGGGCGTAGAGCAGCCGCCGCGTGCCGCCGGGCACCGCGGCGAGGGTCTTCTCGGCCACCGCCAACTGTTCGGGTCGAGCGGTGCGGGCGCTGATCTCCTCGGCCTTGTAGAGCCCCTCCGGGCCGAGATCCGGCCCGGTCAGCATCGGGCCCTTGCGGATCGCGTGGCTGAACGTGAGCCCGTCCGGGCCGGCCAGGAAGAGCAGTGCCGTCTCGCCCTCGGTGTCGACGGCGCGCAGGTACGGCTGGACCATGGTCACCCGGCCGGCGTCGGACAGCCGGCGGACGTGCGCCGTGGCCAGGGCCCGGTGCTCCGGGTCCGCCAGGTCGTAGCGGCCGGTGTCCTGGCTGCCGACGCTGACGGCGGGCTTGAGCACGTACTCGCCGCTCTCGGCGGGCGGCTGCCAGGCCTCCCCCGGCGCCACCCAGGACGTCGGCACGGTCGGCACCCCGGAGGCGCTCAGCTCGGCCAGGTAGCGCTTGTCGGTGTTCCAGCGGACCACGTCGGCCGGGTTGAGCAGCGCTGGGACGGAGGCCGCCCAGTCGACGAACTCGTCGCGGCGCAGCGCGTAGTCCCAGGGTGAGCGGAGCACCGCCAGGTCGTAGGCGGGCCAGTCGACGTCGGGGTCGTCCCAGACCGCGGGCTCGACGGCAACGCCACGGGCGGCGAGCGGGGCGAGGACCAGCCGGTCGTCCGGGTCCAGGTCTGCCAGCTCGGCACAGGTAACGAGAGCGGCCCGGGGTTTCCCCCGGGCCGACTGGTGGTGGTTGGTCAATTCAGGTGTCTATTCAGCGGGCCATCGTGCGCCGGGCCATCGACCGCCAGAGGTCGTTGCTCGGACGCATCTGGTCCATCAGTTCACGCTCCCAGGCGTTCTCGACGGTGACTCCCGCCTTGGCGCACGCCTCCCGGGCGGTGACGGTGTCGTCGGCGAACTGGTCGCCCCACTCACCGTCGGAGCCCACGAGAACGATTCGCGCGCCACGCTTGCCGACGTACTCGATGACCGCCTTCGCGCCGCCGTGCCCGGCGGCGAACGACTTGAGGCCCGCGACCAAGCCCTGCGGTGCCTGGTCGCTGGTGGTCTGCTCGGCCGTCAGCGTCGTATCGGAACCATCTGCCATGACGCGAAGCCTAAGCAGAGTTCCACTCGTGCGGGCGAGAACCATGAAGCTTTTGTGATGCCAATTACCTACAGGTTTAAGGAAGAGCACAGGTTGTCTGCCCGGATATATCCGGACTTTTACCCGTGAACCTCCCGGTCAAATCGACCTCGACAGGCCGCAGGTTGAGTCGATCCGACTCATGGCGAAAGTTACTCTGATGTGACGTTAAACCAGGACAACTCATCCATCACCATGACTAGTAACGGGATTCCCGGCGCCGTCGAAGGCCGAGCGCGCGGGGACCGCGCGGCGCGCGTCAGATCAGCGCGTCGAGCGCGACGGCCACGAAGACGATCGTCAGGTACGTCGTCGACCAGTGGAACAGTCGCATCGGCTTGACCGCCTCGCCGCGCGTCGCCCGACGGCAGAGCCGGTGCGCCTCGACGATGAAGATGGCGCCCACCACGAGGGTCGGCACGCCGTAGATCGCGCTGAGCCCCAGCGGCCAGACGGCGAGCGAGGTGAGCACCGTGAGCCAGGCGAAGATCAGGATCTCGGCGTTCACCCGGCGGGTGGAGGCCACCACGGGCAGCATCGGGATGCCGGCCCGCGCGTAGTCGTCCTTGTACTTCATCGCGAGGGGGTAGAAGTGCGGCATCTGCCAGAAGAAGACCACCGCGAACAGCCCCCAGGCGGCCGGAGCCAGCGAGCCGGTCACCGCCGCCCACCCGATGAGCACCGGAGCGGCACCGCAGGCGCCGCCCCAGAACGTGTTCGTCGGGGTGGAGCGCTTGAGCCACATCGTGTAGACGACGTCGTAGTAGACGATCGCGGCGAGGGTCAGCCCTGCGGCGAGCAGGTTGGTGAACGCCGCCATCAGGACGATCGAGATCGCCGCCAGCACCAGACCGAAGACCAGCGCGCTGCGCGGCGACACGGTGTGCGCCGGCAGCGGCCGACGCTTGGTGCGCCGCATCAACTGGTCGATGTCCCGGTCGATGTAGCAGTTGAGCACGCTGGCCGCGCCGGCGGCGAGCGAGCCGCCGATCAGCACCACGGCCATCAGCCACAGCGACGGCAGGCCCCCCTCGGCGAGCATCATCGCCGGAATGGTGGTGACCAGCAGCAGCTCCACGATCCGCGGCTTGGTGAGCGCCACGTACGCCGAGACGACCGCGCGCACGTTCCGCCGCGCCACCGGACGCTCGCCCGAGCGCGCCGGGGGCTGCCCGGCGGGATTGCTCGCGGGGCGCTCGGTGATCATGCTCACGGATTGCCACCTTCCGGCCTCGGCCTGGGGAGATTGGTTCGGCGGACCGCTGCGGGCCTGCACACCGACCCACACACTACGCGTCGTCGTTTTGGCTGCCCGGCCGACCCGACAACGGTGCGAGCCGTCACACCACCGGGTTGAACGACTCAGCGCCCGATCCCGTACCGCAGACCATGCAGAGATCCCCGGGCGGACGTTTAGTCACGCTCGATAAGGTCACCAGTGAGGGTTCCGCCCATCTGCCGAGGAGCACAACCATCGTGGCTGCCAATCGACCCGCGCACTCCGAACTCAACTGGTCCGACCTCGATCGCCGGGCTGTCGACACCGTCCGCGTGCTGGCCATGGATGCCGTGGAGAAATCCGGCAACGGCCACCCGGGCACCGCGATGAGCCTCGCGCCCGCGGCCTACCTTCTCTTCAACCGCGTGATGCGGCACAACCCGGCCGACCCGAACTGGGCCGGCCGCGACCGGTTCGTGCTCTCCGCCGGGCACTCCAGCCTGACCCTCTACATCCAGCTGTTCCTGTCCGGCTACCCGCTGAGCCTGGACGACCTGAAGTCGCTGCGGCAGTGGGGCTCGCTCACCCCGGGTCACCCCGAGCACGGCCACACGCCGGGCGTGGAGACCACCACCGGCCCGCTCGGGCAGGGCCTCGGCAACGCGGTCGGCATGGCCATGGCGGCCCGCCGCGAGCGCGGCCTGTTCGACCCGGAGGCCGAGCCCGGCACGTCGGTCTTCGACCACGACATCTGGTGCATCGTCTCCGACGGTGACATCGAGGAGGGCATCAGCCACGAGGCCAGCGCCCTGGCCGGGCACCAGCAGCTGGGCAACCTCACCGTGGTCTACGACGACAACGAGATCTCGATCGAGGACGACACCCGGATCGCCAAGAGCGAGGACGTGGCGGCCCGCTACGAGGCGTACGGCTGGCACGTGCAAACCGTCGACTGGCGTAGCGGTGACGCCGACCAGGGTGACTACCACGAGGACGCCGAGGCCCTGCACCGGGCGCTGGTGGCGGCCAAGGCCGAGACCGGGCGTCCCTCCTTCATCGCGTTGCGCACCATCATCGGCTGGCCCGCGCCGAACAAGCAGAACACCGGCAAGATCCACGGGTCGGCGCTCGGCGCCGACGAGGTGAAGGCCACCAAGCAGATCCTCGGCTTCGACCCGGAGCAGACCTTCGAGGTCAACGAGGAGGTGCTCGGCCACGCCCGGCAGGTGATGAGCCGCGGCTCCGAGGCGCAGCAGGAGTGGACCACCGCGTTCGACGCCTGGAAGAAGGCCAACCCGGAGCGCGCGGCGCTCTACGAGCGGATGGCCGGCCGGGTGCTGCCGGACGGCTGGGCCGACGCGCTGCCCACCTTCCCCGCCGACGCCAAGGGCGTGGCCACCCGCGCCGCGTCCGGCAAGGTGCTGGAGGCTCTCGCGCCGGTGCTGCCGGAGCTGTGGGGTGGTTCGGCCGACCTGGCCGAGAGCAACAACACCACCATGAAGGGCGAGCCGTCGTTCATTCCGGCCACGCACGCCACCAAGGACTTCCCGGGCCACGAGTACGGCCGCACGCTGCACTTCGGCATCCGCGAGCACGCCATGGGCGCCATCCTGAACGGCATCGCCCTGCACGGCGGCACCCGCCCGTACGGCGGCACGTTCCTGGTGTTCAGCGACTACATGCGTCCGTCGGTGCGCCTGGCCGCGTTGATGAAGCTGCCGGTGACGTACGTCTGGACGCACGACTCGATCGGCCTGGGCGAGGACGGCCCGACCCACCAGCCGGTGGAGCACCTGACCGCGCTGCGCGCCATCCCGGGCCTGGACGTGGTCCGCCCGGCGGACGCCAACGAGACCGCCTGGGCGTGGCGGATGACGCTGGAGCACACCGACCGGCCGACCGCGCTGGCGCTGAGCCGTCAGCCGCTGCCGACCCTCGACCGGGCCGTGCTGGGTGGCGCGGACGGCGTGGCCAAGGGTGGCTACGTGCTGGCCGAGGCGTCCAACGGCAAGCCGCAGGTGATCATCGTCGGCACCGGCTCCGAGGTGCAGCTCTGCCTGACCGCCCGGGAGCGGCTGGAGGCCGACGGCACCCCGACCCGGGTGGTGTCGATGCCCTGCCAGGAGTGGT
This sequence comes from Micromonospora sp. NPDC047527, assembly GCF_040643015.1. Taxonomy (NCBI): domain Bacteria; kingdom Bacillati; phylum Actinomycetota; class Actinomycetes; order Micromonosporales; family Micromonosporaceae; genus Micromonospora; species Micromonospora sp. NPDC047527. The sequence goes on from NZ_JBEYTK010000015.1 coordinate 45,466, forward strand.
TCTACGAGCAGGATGAGGCCTACCGGGAGTCGGTCCTTCCGCGCGGGGTAAAGGCACGGGTGAGCGTGGAGGCGGGCATCGCGATGTCCTGGCGCGGCATCGTCGGTGACCTCGGCGAGAGCGTCAGCCTGGAGCACTACGGGGCGAGCGCCCCGCACACCGTGCTCTTCGAGCAGTTCGGGTTCACCCCCGACCGGATCGTGGCGGCGGCGCACGCCTCGCTGGCCCGGGTGGGCGACATCACCGGTTTCACGACCGGCAACTGAGGGAGCGTGGACGGCATGACCGACAAGCTGAACGAACTCACCGCCGCGGGCGTGGCGGTCTGGCTCGACGATCTGTCCCGGGTACGACTCAGCTCCGGTGGGCTGGACCAGCTCCGGCGGGAGAAGCACGTCGCCGGGGTCACCACCAACCCGACGATCTTCGCAAAGGCGCTGAGCGACGCAGACGAGTACAACTGGCAGTTGCGCGACCTCGCCGTCCGTGGCGTGGAGGTCGAGGAGTCGGTGCGCATGCTCACCACGTACGACGTGCGGTGGGCGTGCGACGTGATGCGCCCGTCGTACGACGGGAGCGACGGCGTGGACGGGCGGGTCTCGATCGAGGTGGACCCGCGCCTGGCGCACGAGAGTGACCGGACGGTCGCCGAGGCCAAGGCGCTGTGGTGGCTGGTCGACCGGCCCAACCTCTTCATCAAGATCCCGGCCACCGAGGCGGGGCTGCCGGCGATCACCGCCACGCTCGCCGAGGGCATCAGTGTCAACGTGACGCTGATCTTCGGACTGGACCGCTACTCGGCGGTGATGGAGGCGTTCCTGGCCGGCCTGGAGCAGGCCAAGGCCAACGGGCACGACCTGTCCACCATCGGCTCGGTGGCGTCGTTCTTCGTCTCCCGCGTCGACTCCGAGGTCGACAAGCGATTGGATCGGATGGCCGACAAGGCTTCCGACACCGCAGGCAAAGAGCGCGCGCTAGGACTGAAGGGGCGCGCCGCTGTCGCGAACGCCCAGCTGGCGTACGAGCGCTACACCGAGGTGTTCTCCTCCGACCGCTGGAAGGCGCTCGCCGCTGCCGGCGCGCACCCGCAGCGGCCGCTGTGGGCGTCCACGTCGACGAAGAACCCGGACTACCGCGACGTGATCTACGTCGAGGAGCTGATCGCCCCCGGCACGGTCAACACCATGCCGGAGTCGGTCATCCACGCGTACGCCGATCATGGCGAGACCCGCGCGGACACCATCACCGGCGCCTACGACGCGGCCCGGACGGTCTTCACGGACCTGGAGTCGGTCGGGGTGGACATGGCCGACGTGATCGCCACCCTGGAGCGCGAGGGCGTGGAGAAGTTCGAGGCCAGCTGGCAGGAGCTGCTCGACGGCGTCCGCAAGTCACTGGAGGCGGCGGCGAAGGGCACCGGCGCACCGAACAAGGCCGCCAAGGGCAACGCGAAGGCCGCGGAGAAGGCCGGTGGTAACGCATGAGTGACCTTCTCGCAGGGCCCGTGGAGGCCGCCGGTGGTCTCGCCGTCCACGGCGCGGACGCGGTGGACAAGTCCGCGCCCGCCTCGACGCGGGAAGCGCTGGTCAAGGCCGGGGTTCCGGGTCGGCTCGCGGCCAAGGACGCGGGCCTGTGGGGTCCGGACGCCGAGGCCGAGGCGAAGATCCGCCTCGGCTGGGTGGACACCCACCGGCACAGCCGGGAGCTGCTGGCGCAGCTGGCCGAGCTGACCGCGGAGCTGGCCGACCTGGACCACGTGGTGCTGGCCGGCATGGGTGGCTCGTCGCTGGCCCCCGAGGTGATCACCCGGACCCTGGGCCGGCCGCTGACCGTGCTGGACACCACCGACCCGGGCCAGGTCCGGGCCGCCCTCGGTGACCGGCTGGAGCGCACCGTCGTGGTGGTGGCCAGCAAGTCCGGCTCGACGGTGGAGACCGACAGCCACCGGCGTGCCTACTGGCAGGCGTTCCTGGACGCGGGGATGAGCGAGGCGGAGGCCGGCCGGCACTTCGTCATCGTCACCGACCCGGGCTCGCCGCTGGCGACCACCGCCACCGAGATGGGCGCGTTCACCGTGCTCGCCGACCCGAACGTGGGCGGCCGGTACTCGGCGCTTACCGCGTTCGGGCTGGTCCCCTCCGCGCTGGCCGGGGTCGAGATCGCCGAACTGCTCGACCAGGCCGACGCGCTGGCCCAGTCCCTCGCCGGGGACCGCGACAACCCGGCGCTGGCGCTGGGCGCCGCGCTCGGTGCCGCCGCGACGCTGGCCCGCGACAAGGTCGCGCTGGTGTCCGACGGCACCGGCATCGACGGGCTCGGCGACTGGGCCGAGCAACTCATCGCCGAGTCGACCGGCAAGGCCGGGGTGGGCATCCTGCCGGTGGTGGTGGAATCCCCGCAGAGCCCGGGCGCCACCGGGCCGGACGTGCTGACCGTCAGCTACGGCGGCGCGCTGGGCGCCGGTGACGTGCCTGGCGGCGGCGCCAACCCGGACGTGGCCGTGAACGGCCCGCTCGGCGCGCAGTTCCTGGCCTGGGAGTACGCCACCGCCGTGGCCGGCGTGGTGCTCGGCATCGACCCGTTCAACCAGCCGAACGTCACCGAGTCCAAGGAGAACACCAACAAGCTCCTGGCCTCGGGCCTGCCGGCGGAGTCGCCGTCGTTCACCGAGGGCGCGATCGAGGTGTACGCGCCGCAGGGCGCCCCGGGTGACCTGGCCGGCGTGCTGCGCTGGCTGCTCGACGGGCTGGGCGACGACGGCTACCTGGCCACGATGGCGTACCTGGACCGCTTCGCCGACGCCGACGCGGCCCGGCTGCGGCCGCTGCTGGCCGAGGCGAGCGGCCGTCCGGTCACCTTCGGTTGGGGGCCACGGTTCCTGCACTCCACCGGCCAGTACCACAAGGGTGGCCCGCAGGTGGGCAGCTACCTGCAGGTGACCGGCGCGGTCGCGGAGGACCTGGCGGTGCCGGGCAAGCCGTACACCTTCGGGGAGCTGCAGGCGGCGCAGGCCGCCGGGGACCGGCAGGCCCTCGCGGGCCGGGAGCGGCCCGTCCTGTGGCTGCACCTGACCGACCGGGCCGCCGGCATCGCCCAACTGCTCGACGCGGCCGGTGAGCTGCGAACGTGAGGATGGACGATGTGACTGACGCGGAGCGAGAAGGCGGCGTGAACCCGCTGCGCGACCCGCAGGACCGCCGGTTGCCCCGGATCCCCGAGCCGTGCGCTCTGGTGATCTTCGGGGTGACCGGCGACCTGGCCCGTAAGAAGCTGCTGCCCGCCGTCTACGACCTGGCGAACCGGGGGCTGCTGCCGCCGGGTTTCGTGGTGCTCGGCTTCGCCCGGCGGGACTGGGGCGACGGCGACTTCGAGACCCTCGCCTGCGAGGCGGCCCGCAAGCACGCCCGTACCCCCTGGCGGGACGAGGTCTGGGCGCGGCTGGCCGGCAACATCAAGTTCGTGGGCGGGTCCTTCGACGACGACGCCGCCTTCGACCATCTCGCGTCGACGCTTGACGAGCTGCGTCAGACCCACGGCATCACCGGCAACGCGGCGTTCTACTTCTCCATCCCGCCGGCCGCGTTCCCCGTCGTGCTCAAGCAGTTGGCCCGCACCGGGATGGCCGACAACGACAAGTCCGGCGGTTGGCGCCGGGTGGTGGTGGAGAAGCCCTTCGGCAACGACCTGCCGTCGGCCAAGGCGCTCAACGACCTGGTCGACGACGTGTTCACCCGCCAGGACGTCTTCCGGATCGACCACTACCTGGGCAAGGAGACGGTTCAGAACATCCTCGCCCTGCGGTTCGCCAACAACCTGTTCGAGCCGCTGTGGAACTCCAAGTACGTCGACTCGGTGCAGATCACCATGGCCGAGGACGTCGGCATCGGCAGCCGTGCGGGCTTCTACGACACTGTCGGCACCGCCCGCGACGTGCTCCAGAACCACCTGCTCCAACTCCTGGCTCTGGTGGCCATGGAGGAGCCGACCAGCTTCGACGCCGACGAGATCCGGGCCGAGAAGCTGAAGGTGCTCAAGGCGATCACCCTGCCGAAGGACGTGGCCCGGGACACCGTCCGCGGCCAGTACCTGCCCGGTTGGGTCGGCGGCGAGCGCGCGGTCGGTTACCTGGATGAGGACGGCGTGCCGGCCGAATCCACCACGGAGACGTACGTGGCGGTGCGGCTGGGCATCCAGAACCGCCGCTGGGCCGGGGTGCCGTTCTACATCCGGGCCGGCAAGCGGCTGCCCCGGCGGGTCACCGAGGTCGCCATCATGTTCAAGAAGGCGCCGCACCTGCCGTTCAACGACGCCGACATGGAGTCGTTGGGCAACAACCAGTTGGTGATCCGGGTGCAGCCGGACGAGGGCGTGGTGCTCAAGTTCGGCTCGAAGGTGCCCGGCACCACCATGGAGGTCCGCGACATCGCGATGGACTTCCAGTACGGCGAGGCGTTCACCGAGTCCAGCCCGGAGGCGTACGAGCGCCTGGTGCTGGACGTGCTGATCGGCGACCGCACGCTGTTCCCGGACGCGGCCGAGGTCGAGCAGAGCTGGCAGGTGATCGACCCGCTGGAGCATGCCTGGGAGGGCACCAAGCCGGAGCCGTACCGCGCCGGCGAGTGGGGGCCGCGGGCGGCTGACGAGATGCTGGCCCGCGAGGGCCGGGCGTGGCGGCGCGCGTGAGCGAGCAGACCAGGAGGCTCCAGTGATCGGGCTGTGGGACACCACCGGCAACGAGGTGGTCAAGGCGCTCGCCGCCGAGCGGCGCAGCGCCGGCGGTGTGGCCAGCGGGATGGCGCTCACCCTCATCGTGGTGGTGGACGAGAAGCGGGTGCGGGAGGCGGAGGCGGCGGCGACGATCGCTGCGGCCGCTCACCCGTGCCGACTGCTGGTGGTGGTCCGCTCCGACATCGAGCGGGACCGCAACCGGCTGGACGCGGAGATCGTGGTCGGCGGCCGGCTCGGCCCGTGCGAGGCGGTCGTCACCCGGATGTACGGGCGGCTCGCCCTGCACGCCGAGTCGGTGGTGATGCCGCTGCTGGTGCCGGACGTACCGGTGGTGACCTGGTGGCACGGTGAGCCTCCGGCGGAGATCGCCACCGACTTCCTCGGCGTGGTCGCCGACCGGCGGATCACCGACAGCGCGCAGGCGGCCGACCCGATCGCCGCGCTGCGGCAGCGGGCGCACGACTACGCGCCGGGTGACACCGATCTGGCGTGGACGCGGATCACCCCGTGGCGGACCCTCGTCGCCGGGGCGTTCGACACCACCCAGGCGAAGGTCACCGAGGCGACAGTGGTCGCGCCGTCCAGCGACCCGACCGCGGAGTTGATGGTCGGCTGGCTGTCCAGCCGGCTGGGCATCACCCCCCGCCGGGTGGACACCAACGAGTTCCCCCGGATGCGGGAGGTGCAGTTGAGCTGCGCCAACGGCGACCAGCTCACGCTGACCCGCGAGGACAGCATGGCCGTGTTCCGACGGACGGGCCAGGACGACCGGGCTCTGCCGCTGGTCCGCCGCCCGCTCGGTGACGAGCTGGCCGAGGAACTGCGCCGCCTGGACGCCGACCAGGTGTACGCGGAGGCGCTGGGCGCGACCGTCGGGTTGCGCGGGCTGGAGCAGCGCTCTCCGCAGCGGGTGCACGTCTGGAAGGATCCCGCGACCGCCCAGCGCGCGGAGGCCGGGGTGACCGCGCACACCGGCACGAGCGAGCGCTGAGCCCGGTCGTCCGGAGCACGACAGCGGGGCGGGGCCGGGACGCTCCCGGCTTCCGCCCCGGCACCTCCGGGGCAGCCCGCCCCGGCACGATGCGACAGCGACCGCCGCGTGCGGTCGGGAAACGAAGGCACAACCGATGAGTGAGGCGAGTGTCGCCGTTCACGCCGACGCCGACCTGCTGGCGCAGGCCGTGGCGGCTCGGCTGCTGGTGAAGCTGCTCGACGCCCAGGCCGACCGGGGTGAGGCCTCGGTGGTGCTCACCGGTGGGCGGGTCGCCGCGGCCGTGTACCGCGCGGTGGGGCAGCTGCCGGCCCGCGACGCGGTGGACTGGTCCCGGGTCGACGTGTGGTGGGGCGACGAGCGGTTCCTGCCCGCCGGGGATCCGGAGCGCAACGAAACCCAGGCCCGCGCCGCCCTGCTGGACATGGTGCCGCTGGACCCGGCCCGGGTGCACCCGATGCCGGCGTCCGACGGCCCGGCCGGCAACGACCCCGAGGCGGCCGCCGCCCTGTACGCGGAGGAGTTGGCCCGCGCCGCCCGGCCCGCCGCGCTGCCGCACTTCGACGTGCTGATGCTGGGCGTCGGGGAGGACGGGCACATCGCCTCGATCTTCCCGGGGCACCCGGTGCACTATGAGACCCGGCCGGTCAGCGCGGTGCGGGGCAGCCCGAAGCCGCCGCCGGTGCGGACCACGCTCACCCTGCCGACGATCAACACCGCCGAGGAGATCTGGCTCGTGGCCGGTGGCGCGGACAAGGCCCGCGCGGTGGGCATGGCGCTCGCCGGGGCCGGTCCGGTGCAGTTGCCGGCCGCCGGGGTCCACGGCGTGGACCGTACCCGTTGGCTGCTGGACCGGGCGGCGGCCGTCGACGTGCCCGCCCGCCTGCGCAGCCTGCGCTGAATCGAATCGCAGGGCCCCTCGTTCGCGAGGGGCCCTGCGTCTCACTCGCCCCGGCGGCGGCGCAGCGCGGCGAGTGCCTCGGCCAGCAGCGCCTCACCCTCCTCGGCGGTACGCCGCTCCTTCACGTACGCCAGATGGCTCTTGTACGGTTCGGCGCGCACCCGACCGGGTGGGTTCTGCTCGTCCTGGCCGGCCGGAAGCCCACAGCGGGGGCAGTCCCACACCGGCGGCGCCGCGGCCTCCGCCGCGATCCGGATGTCGGTCCGGTGGTCGTTGCGGCACCAGTAGGTGACGTCCCGTCGCGGGGCGGGATGGTGTCGCTCGTCCGGGCGGATCGGTGCGGACCCGACCCGGGCGCCTCGGATGACGTTGCCACTTGGCACGGCTGCTCGCTCCTGTCGTCGGAGGGGACCCGCCGCCGTCAGGGATGGGCGGCGGGCGACGCGGTGTGCAGCGGAGAAAAGCCTGCGCGCGGCCCGTCGAGGTGACGGACCGCGCGCAGATTGTACGGCTTGACGAGCCTGCTCAGGCAACGCCGCTCATCTGGAGGCGAAGCCAGAGCCCCAGCCCGACGATGGCAGCGAACCAGACAACGCCCACCAGAACGGTGTAACGGTCCAGGTTCTTCTCGGCGACCGAGGAGCCGGCGAGGCTGGAGCTGACGCCACCGCCGAACATGCTCGACAGACCGCCGCCCTTGCCGCGGTGCAGCAGGATGAGCAAGGTGAGCAGGATGCTCGTGATGACCAGCAACACGATCAACGTGTATGCGAACCAGATCGGCATGGCTGGGGGCAGTCCTCTCGTAGCGATCCTCGCCCGGTCTGATCGGGCACGGCGGCACCGACCGGCGGACGGGCGGTGTCAAGGATAGCGAGCGATCAGCGGGCGATGTGCTCGGGGAACCGGCAGATCTGCGCGAATTCCTCCGCGTCCAGGCTGGCGCCCCCCACGAGGGCACCGTCCACGTCCGGCTGCCCCATGATCGAGGCGACGTTGGACGCCTTGACCGAGCCGCCGTACAGGACCCTGACCTGGTCGGCGGTCTCCTGGTCGAACCGCTCGGCAAGCCGCTGACGGACCGCCGCGCAGACCTCCTGGGCGTCCTCCGGGGTGGCCGTCTTGCCGGTGCCGATCGCCCACACCGGCTCGTACGCGACCACGACCTGGCGGACCTGCTCGGCGGTGAGGCCGGCGAGGCCCCCGTCGAGCTGGTCGGAGCAGTGCGCCACGTGGGTGCCCTGCTCGCGGACGTCCAGCCCCTCCCCCACGCAGAGGATCGGGGTCAGGCCGTGCGTGAGCGCCGCCTTCACCTTGGCGTTGACCACCGTGTCGTCCTCGTGGTGGTAGGCCCGCCGCTCGGAGTGCCCGACCGCCACGTACGTGCAGCCGAGCTTGGCGAGCATCGCGCCGGAGATGTCCCCGGTGTACGCGCCCCCGGCGTGCGGGGAGAGGTCCTGCCCGCCGTAGCCGATCAGCAGCTTGTCCCCGTCCACCGCGGTCTGCACCGTGCGCAGGTCGGTGAACGGCGGCAGCACCACCGTCTCGACCTCGGTGAGCTGCTTCTCGTTCAGGCTCGCGGCCAGCTTCTGCACGAGCAGGTTGGCCTCGAGGTGGTTGAGGTTCATCTTCCAGTTGCCGGCCATCAACGGCCGACGGGTCGTGCTCGCCATTCAGTTCTCCAGGGCCGCGATGCCGGGGAGGGCCTTGCCCTCGAGATACTCCAGGGAGGCGCCGCCGCCGGTGGAGATGTGGTTGAAGCTCGACTCGTCCAGCCCGAGGGCACGCACCGCTGCGGCGGAGTCGCCGCCACCGACGACGCTGAACGCGTCCGCCTTGGTGATCGCCTCGGCGATCCCCCGGGTGCCGGCCGCGAACGCCGCCATCTCGAACACGCCCATCGGACCGTTCCAGAAGATCGTCTTCGCCTGTGACAGCGCGGCGGCGAAGCCGGCCACCGTCTCCGGGCCGATGTCCAGGCCGAGCCGGTGACTCGGGATGCCGTCGACGCGGACCGTGTCGTGCGCGGCGTCCGGCGCGAACGCGTCCGCGACCACCACGTCGACCGGAAGCATGATCTTGCCCGAGGACCGCTCCAGCAGGTTGCGGCAGGTCTCGACCATGTCCTCCTCCAGCAGCGAGGTGCCCACCTCCAGGCCCTGGGCCTTGAGGAAGGTGAAGCACATCCCGCCGCCGATGAGCAGCCGGTCGACCGTCGGCAGCAGCGCCTCGATCACCGCCAGCTTGTCGGAGACCTTGGACCCGCCGAGCACCACCACGTACGGCCGCTCGGGCTCGCTGGTGAGCGTGGAGAGCACCTCGACCTCGCGCAGCACCAGCCGACCGGCGACGTGCGGCAGCCGCGCCGGCACGTCGTAGACACTGGCGTGCTTGCGGTGCACGGCGCCGAACGCGTCGTCGACGTACGCGTCGCCGAACGCGGCGAGCTGGTCGGCGAACGCGCCCCGCTCGGCCTCGTCCTTGCTGGTCTCACCGGCGTTGAAACGCAGGTTCTCCAGCAGGGCGACCTGGCCGTCGGCCAGGCCCTCGACAGTGGAGCGGGCGGAGTCACCGACCGTGTCGGTGGCGAAGTGCACCGGCGCGCCGAGCAGCTCGCCGAGCCGCCCAGCGACCGGGCTGAGGCTGAACTGCGGGGCCGGAGCGCCCTTCGGGCGGCCCAGGTGCGAGCAGACGACCACCTTGGCGCCGGCCTCGACCAGCGCACCGAGGGTCGGCAGCACCGCGCGGATCCGGCCGTCATCGGTGATGGCACCGGTCTGCTTGTCGAGCGGGACGTTCAGGTCGGCGCGTACCAGCACGCGCCGACCCGACACCCCCTCGGCGAGCAGATCGTCGAGGGTCCGGATGCTCACAGCGAGCTACCGACCAACTTGACCAGGTCGACGAGCCGGTTGGAGTAGCCCCACTCGTTGTCGTACCAGCCGACGACCTTGACCTGGTTGCCGACCACCTTGGTCAGCGGCGCGTCGAAGATGCACGACGCCGGGTCGGTGACGATGTCGCTGGAGACGATCGGGTCCTCGTTGTAGACCAAGATGCCCTTGAGCGGGCCGTCCGCGGCGGCCTTCAGCGCGGCGTTGACCTCGTCCACGGTGGTCTCACGACCCACGTTGACGGTCAGGTCGGTGACCGAGCCGGTGGGGATCGGCACCCGCAGCGCGTACCCGTCGAGCTTGCCCTTCAGGTCCGGCAGCACCAGGCCGATGGCCTTCGCGGCGCCGGTCGAGGTCGGCACGATGTTCAGCGCGGCGGCCCGGGCCCGACGCAGGTCCGAGTGCGGCGCGTCCTGGAGGTTCTGGTCCTGGGTGTACGCGTGGATCGTCGTCATCAGACCGTGCTGGATGCCGAACGTGTCGTGCAGGACCTTCGCCATCGGAGCGAGGCAGTTGGTGGTGCACGAAGCGTTGGAGATGATGGTGTGCTTCGCCGGGTCGTAGGTGTCGTGGTTGACACCCATGACGACGGTGACGTCCTCGTTCTTCGCCGGAGCGGAGATGATGACCTTCTTGGCGCCGCCGTCGACGTGCGCCTTGGCCTTGGTGGCGTCGGTGAAGAAGCCGGTCGACTCGATGACGACGTCGACACCGAGGTCGCCCCACGGCAGCTTCGACGGGTCCCGCTCGGCGTACGCCTTGATGGTCTTGCCCCCGACGGTGATCTCGTCGGCGGTGGCCTTGACCTCGTGCGGCAGGCGACCGAGGATGCTGTCGTACTTGAGCAGGTGGGCGAGCGTGGCGTTGTCGGTCAGGTCGTTCACCGCCACGACCTCGACGTCGGCGCCCGACGCCAGCACTGCCCGGAAGAAGTTACGGCCGATCCGGCCGAAGCCGTTGATGCCAACCCGGATGGTCACAGGTCCCATCTCCTCGCGTTCTGGTCCGCCGGCTGCGACAACGGGCCGGCGAAGTGGTGTGCGCCGACCGCTGGAGCCGGCCGTTGACGGTTCATCTCGGCCACCCCGCCGCGGTCTGAGGACCTGACCGCCCGAGGCGGTAAGCACGACGAGGAGTGCCTGTGTCGGCCCCCTTGCCGTACTCAGCGACCATATCCGAGCGTGCGGGACCACGCTGCGCCGGGTCGTGCCCCGGACGCACCGTGCGGCCCTACCGCCCTATCAGACCACGAGCATGTCGGGCGTGACGGCTGCTTCGGTATCCGGGATGCCCAGGTCGCGGGCTCGCTTGTCGGCCAGCGCCAGCAGCCGGCGGATCCGCCCGGCGATGGCGTCCTTGGTCAACGGCGGCTCGGCCAGCGCCCCCAACTCCTCCAGCGACGCCTGCCGGTGCTCCAGGCGCAGCCGGCCCGCGTCGGTCAGGTGGTTGGGCGCCTCGTCGGCGAGGATCTCCAGTGCCCGGGTCACCCGGGCCGCCGCGGCCACCGCCGCCCGCGCCGAACGGCGCAGGTTCGCGTCGTCGAAGTTGGCCAGCCGGTTGGCCGTGGCCCGCACCTCACGGCGGACCCGGCGCTCCTCCCAGGCCAGCACGCTGGAGTGCGCGCCGATGCGGGTGAGCAGCGCGGCGATCGCGTCACCGTCCTTGACCACCACCCGGTCCACCCCGCGTACCTCACGGTTCTTCGCGGTGATGCCGATCCGGCGGGCGGCACCGACCAGCGCCAGCGCCGACTCCGGGCCGGGGCAGGTGATCTCCAGTGCGCTGGAGCGGCCGGGCTCGGTGAGCGAGCCGTGCGCCATGAACGCCCCCCGCCAGGCCGACACGGCGCAGCAGACGTTCGCCGCCACCACGTGCGGGGGCAGCCCGCGTACCGGCCGGCCGCGCACGTCCAGCAGGCCGGTCTGCCGCGCGAGCGCCTCGCCGTCCTTGACCACCCGGACGATGAAGTGGCTGCCCTTGCGCAGCCCGCCGGAGGCCAGCACATGGATCTCGCTGGGATAGCCGTAGACCTCCGCGATCTCCCGGCGCAACCGGCGCGCCACCGCGCCGGTGTCCAGCTCAGCCTCCACCACCACGCGGCCGGAGACGATGTGCAGCCCGCCGGCGAAGCGCAGCAGCGCGGCCATCTCCGCCCGCCGGCAGCAGGGCTTGGGCACGTCGACCCGACTCAGCTCGTCCTTGACCGCGGCCGTCATCGCCATTGTGCGTCCCCTCACGGACCTGTTCCGGCGTGTCGCCGGAGATTACGTACGTGTCTAACGATCGGCACCCAGGACAGGCACCAGCGCGGCGCCCAGGGCAGCCGGATCATGGCGGGGAGTGCCGTCGGTAACGGCGACGGGGGCGAGGACCAGGCGGGCACCCAGCGATTCTGCCGCACGTTCGACCGGTTCGGGGTCACCCACCGCCTTGGCGTCGGCGAGCACGAGATCCACCTTGAGCTCGGGAAGGTACCAGTGCAGCGCCGCGAGATGATCGGCGACGGAGAGCCCGAGGGTCTCCTTCTCGGCAGCCAGGTTCAGGGTGACCAGCCGCCGGGCGGAGCTGGACACGATCGCGTCGGCCAACTGCGGCACCAGCAGGTGCGGCAGGACACTCGTGTACCAACTGCCCGGCCCGAAGATCAACCAGTCCGCCGCGCCGATCGCCGCGAGGGCCTCGGCGCAGGCCGCCGGGGCGGCCGGGGTGAGCCGCAGCGACTCGACCCGCCCGGTGGTGACCGCCACCTGGTGCTGGCCGCGTACCGTGCACACCTCGTCCGGGGCGGCCGGGTCCGCGCCGCGCACCCGCGCCTCGATGTCGACCGGCTGACGCGACATCGGCAGCACCCGACCGACCGTGCCGAGCATCGCCCCCGCGTGCTCCAGCGCCGCCACCGGGTCCCCGAGCAACTCCATCAGGCCGCAGAGCACCAGGTTGCCCACCGCGTGCCCGGCCAGCCCGTCAGCGCGGGCCGCCGCCGGGTTCGGGTCGGTCACGCTCCCCTGTGGTACGTCGGCAGCCAGCGCGCCGGCGAAGCGGTGCTGGAACAACCCGGCACTGCGTCGGGTGGCCGGATGGTCACCGGCCAACGCGACAAGTGCCTGCCGCAGGTCGCCCGGCGGCAGACCGCCCCGTTCGGCGCGCAGCCGTCCGCTGGAACCACCGTCGTCACCGACAGTGACCACGGCGGTGATGTCCAGGTCGAGTTCGGGGGCGCAGTGGCGCAGCGCCCGCAGCGACGCGGACAGCCCGTGCCCACCGCCGAACGCCACCACCCTGCGCGCCGTCATTCCCGCCCCAGGTCGCGGTGCTGGGCGTTGGCCGCCAGCCCGGACTGACGCAGCCGGCCGGCCAGCTCCTCGGCGATGGCCACGCTGCGGTGCTTGCCGCCGGTGCAGCCCACGGCCACCGTCAGGTACCGCTTGCCCTCCCGCTCGAACCCCGTGGTGGTGGCGTTGACCAGGTCGGCGTACGAGCCGACGAACGCGTCCGCGCCCTCCTGGCCCAGCACGTACGCGCTGACCGCCTCCTCCCGCCCGGTGTGCTCCCGCAGCTCCGGCACCCAGTACGGGTTGGGCAGGAACCGGGCGTCCAACACGAAGTCGGCGTCGGGCGGCAGGCCGTACTTGAAGCCGAACGACAGCACGGTGACCCGCAGCCGGCGGGCGTCCTCGCCGCCGAACAGCTCCTCGATGCGCCGACGAAGCTGGTTGACGTTGAGATGGCTGGTGTCGATGATCACGTCAGCCTGGTCGCGGGCCTCCTCCAACAACCCGCGCTCCACGGCGATGCCGTCGGCCAACCGCCCGTCGCCCTGCAACGGGTGCGAGCGCCGGACACTCTCGAACCGTCGGATCAGCACCTCGTCGTCGGCGTCGACGAAGACCACCCGGGGCGAGAAACCGCGCTCCTTGAGCTCACGGATCGCCCCGACCAGGTCGGTGGAGAAGGCGCGGGAGCGCACGTCCAGCACCATCGCGGTACGCCGGGCCGCGCCGCCGGCCTTGAACGCCAGCTCCGCCATGTCCAACATCAGCGCCTGCGGCAGGTTGTCCACCACGTAGTAGCCGACGTTCTCCAGCGCCCGGGCGACGGTGCTGCGGCCACCGCCGGAGAGCCCGGTGACCACCACGAGGGTGGTCTCCGACTCGGCTGTCGGTTGCCCGTCGGTCGCCGCCGGGTCGTCGATCCGGTCAGCGGCTGTGCGCGCCTCGCTCACCCGTACCCCCAAGCCGTGGCGCCGCGACCGCCATCGGCCGCGAATGGTCAATCAGCGACTCTATCTCCCCGGCCGCGTCGCGACGGGTATGCGTCGCGGGGACGACCGGGAACGTCGGCCGGGGCACCCCGGGTGCGCCGGGCGGGCGGTGTCGGGGTGGGCTCGTAGACTCCCCGGATGGCTTCCCCCACCGACCTGCGGACCGAGGGCGCGCTGCCGGTGCTGCGCCGGGTGTTCGGCTACGACGCCTTCCGCGGCTTCCAGCAGGAGGTCATCGACCACGTCGTGTCCGGCGGCGACGCGCTGGTGCTCATGCCCACCGGCGGCGGCAAGTCGCTGTGCTACCAGATCCCGGCCCTGGTCCGCGACGGTGTCGCCGTCGTCGTCTCCCCGCTGATCGCGCTCATGCAGGACCAGGTGGACGCGCTCACCGCAGTCGGCGTCCGGGCCAGCTTCCTCAACTCGACCCAGACACTCGACGCTCGGCGCCGGGTCGAGGCGGCCTTCGTCGCCGGCGAGTTGGACCTGCTCTACCTGGCCCCGGAGGCGCTCGGCGTCCGATCCACCCTCGCCCTGCTGGACCGGGGGCGCATCTCCCTGTTCGCGATCGACGAGGCGCACTGCGTGTCCCAGTGGGGGCACGACTTCCGGCCCGACTACCTCGCGCTGTCGATGCTGCACGAGCGCTGGCCGCAGGTCCCCCGCATCGCGCTGACCGCCACCGCGACGAGCGCCACCCGCACCGAGATCGCCACCCGCCTCAATCTCGACGACGCCCGGCACTTCGTGGCCAGCTTCGACCGGCCCAACATCCAGTACCGGATCGTGCCCAAACGGGAGCCGCGTAAGCAACTGCTGGCCCTGCTGCGCGACGAGCACCCCGGCGACGCCGGCATCGTCTACTGCCTGTCCCGCGCCTCGGTGGACAAGACGGCGGAGTTCCTCACCGCCAACGGCATCGCCGCCCTGCCGTACCACGCCGGCCTGGACGCGGCCACCCGCGCCGCCAACCAGCAGCGCTTCCTGCGCGAGGACGGCCTGGTCATGGTCGCCACCATCGCCTTCGGCATGGGCATCGACAAGCCGGACGTCCGCTTCGTCGCCCACCTCGACCTGCCCAAGTCGGTCGAGGGCTACTACCAGGAGACCGGCCGCGCCGGCCGCGACGGGCTGCCGTCCACCGCCTGGCTGGCGTACGGGCTCCAGGACGTCGTCCAGCAGCGCAAGATGATCGAGACGTCGGACGGCGACCTCGCCCACCGCCGCAACCTCGCCGCACACCTGGACGCGATGCTCGCGCTCTGCGAGACGGTGCGCTGTCGGCGGGTCCAACTGCTCGAATACTTCGGCGAGACCACGACGGCGGCCTGCGGCAACTGCGACACCTGCCTCAACCCACCGGAATCCTGGGACGGCACGGTCGCCGCCCAGAAGTTGCTCTCCACCGTCTTCCGGCTGGACCGCGAGCGCAACCAGCGGTTCGGCGCAGGGCACTGCATCGACATCCTGCTCGGCAAACAGACCGACAAGATCACTCAGCACGGTCACGACTCGCTGACCGTCTTCGGCATCGGCACCGAGCTGAGCGAGGCCGAGTGGCGCGGCGTGGTCCGGCAGGTGCTCGCCGAAGGGCTGCTCGCCGTGGAGGGCGATTACGGCACGCTGGCCCTGACCGAGGCGAGCGCCGACGTGCTGGGCCGCCGACGTGTCGTGACAATGCGCCGCGAACCGGAGAGGCCCGCCTCGAGTCGCTCGTCAAAGCCGCGCGGCGCGGCCACCGTGGTCGCCGACCTGACGCCGGCCGCCGCGTCGCTCTTCGAACGGCTGCGCGCCTGGCGGGCGGCCACCGCCAAGGAGCAGGGCCTCCCGGCGTACGTGATCTTCCACGACGCCACCCTGCGCCAGATCGCCAGCGACGCGCCCGCCTCGCTGACCGAGCTGTCGCGGGTCAGCGGGGTCGGTGAGAGCAAGCTCGCCAAGTACGGCGAGCAGATCCTGACCGTCCTCGCCGCCGAGACCAGCCCGGCCTGATCACCCCCGGGGTCTCGTGTCCGGCCCCGCAGCCACATGGCCGCCGACGCCCGGCGGCCATGTGGCCCGCGTTCGGCGGCTGACGCTGACCAGTGGGCGTCAGCCGGCTCGGCGGATGGGTGTCGGGGCGTGTGCGTTTGTTGTCGGCCGCGCCTCGTCCGGTGGGGCGACTGGGTGACTGCCTGGTCACGGCGTGTCCGCTGTTGGACCCGACCGGATCGGGGCAATGGGGTTGGCGTGCTTTGGAGCTGATGTCGTAGACGAATCATTCGGCGCATCTTCTTCGACGCCGCCCGCGTGCGGCGGGTGCCCTGGCTCGCGTGCGGGCGTGCACCTGGCTCGCGTGCGGGCGTGCACCTGGCTCGCGTGCGGGCGTGCACCTGGCTCGCGTGCGGGCGTGCACCTGGCTCGCGTGCGGGCGTGCACCTG
>NZ_JBEYTK010000015.1:61757-62134 GCF_040643015.1 Micromonospora sp. NPDC047527
CCTGGCTCGCGTGCGATCCCGATCCTCTCGGCTCATGCGAGTCGGACTCACCCAGCGCGAGGCGTTGAATCGTTTACGGCATCAGCTCCAAAGGGCCCGCGGACCGTGTGGTCCCGGCCCGTGCTCGCGGCCGGCTGGCGTGTATGCCGGTGAAGGGCCGGGCCCCGGTTGGGTCCGGCCCTACGGTCGGTAGGCCCCCGGCTCGTCCTGGCCGCTGGCTAATCCCACGACGAAGGGCCGGGCCCTTGGTGGGGTCCGGCCCTTCGGTGGTGCGTGGTGGGTGGGTCAGCTGGTGGCGTAGCCGCGGGTGGCGATCCAGTCGGCGAGGTGGTCGATGGTGACGTCGTAGGAGGCGGTGTTGGGGTTGGCGGAGTCGG
>NZ_JBEYTK010000016.1:0-13003 GCF_040643015.1 Micromonospora sp. NPDC047527
CGCGAGGGTCCGCTGGTGATACCCGTGCACCCGGCCCGTCACCGCCGCGCAGCCCGGACAGGCCACCGGCCCCTCGGGAGTCCGCGCCCGCACCAAGATCCGACCGCCCTCGTCCGTCACGTCCTCGATCACCAGCGGCAGCAGCCCCGAGAAGACCACCTTCGTAAGATCACCGATCTTGCACACATGATCTCAACGACATCGACTACCTTCGGTCACCACCGAATGTGAGACAGAGCCGAAATCTACGCAGTCCCGCCGCTACCACCGCACCGACAGCGCGATGACGACGACCAATCGCTTTGACCATCTGCGCAGCGTCTACGTCGGTAGCAGCAGATCCTCGACCCATTACTCGTCCACGCTTTCCTAATACTCCGGCAGGAGATCGGAATTAACGGCGTTGGGTGAGAATCGTCGTAATGGGCGGGATCGGCGGATGAGGGCGCGGGATTCCCCGGCCCTGCCCAGCATCCTCGCTACGGGTACGCCGCCGTCTCAGATGAGGCCGTGGGCGAGCATCGCCTCGGCGACGAGCCGGAAGCCGTCGATGTTGGCTCCAGCGACGTAGTTGCCCGGCATGCCGTACTCGTCGGCGGTGGCGTAGCAGCGGGCGTGGATGGTCTGCATGACTTCCCGCAGCCGCTGCTCAGAATGGTCGAAGGTCCACGAGTCGCGGCTGGCGTTTTGCTGCATTTCCAGCGCGCTTGCCGCGACTCCGCCGGCGTTGGCCGCCTTACCGGGCGCGAACCGCACCCCGGCCTCGGCGAAACTCCGCACCGCCTCCGGCGTGGTGGGCATGTTAGCCCCCTCCACCACGGTGGTGCAGCCACCCGAGATCAGGCTGAGCGCGTCGGCGGCCGTGAGTTCGTTCTGCGTCGCGCAGGGGATCGCCACGTGGCAGGGCACCTCCCAGATCGGGCGACCGGCGACGAACGTGGCGTGCGGATGGGCCTCGACGTATTCGTCGATCCGTGCCCGGCGGACCTCTTTGACCTGCTTAAGCACCTCGACGTTGATTCCCTTTTCGTCGTGGACATAGCCAGAGGAGTCCGAGCATGCCACCACAATGCCACCGAGCTGATGCACCTTTTCGATCGCGTAGATCGCCACGTTGCCCGAGCCGGAGACCACCACCCGCTTTCCGTCGAGGCTGTCGCCGCCATCGGCGCGTAGCATCTCCTCGGCGAAGAACACCGCACCGTAGCCGGTAGCCTCCCGGCGCACCTGGGCACCGCCGTAACTGAGGCCTTTGCCGGTCAGCACCCCGGACTCGTACCGGTTGGTGATCCGCTTGTACTGCCCGAACAGGTAACCGATCTCTCGGCCACCGACTCCGATGTCGCCGGCTGGCACGTCCGTGTACTCGCCGATGTGCCGGTATAGCTCGGTCATGAACGATTGGCAGAACCGCATCACCTCCCGATCGGAGCGGCCCTTGGGGTCGAAGTCCGACCCCCCCTTGCCGCCGCCGATCGGCATGCCAGTCAACGCGTTCTTGAACAGTTGTTCGAAACCGAGGAACTTCACGATCCCCAGATAGACCGACGGGTGGAAGCGAAGACCTCCCTTGTACGGGCCTAGTGCGCTGTTGAACTCCACCCGGAAGCCGCGGTTGATGCGGACCTCACCGCGATCGTCCTCCCATGGCACCCGGAAGATGATCTGCCGCTCCGGCTCGCAGATCCGCTCAATGATCTTCGCGTCGGCGTACTCGGGATGCCTCTCCAGGGCCGGCGCCACACTGTCGAGCACCTCCCGCACCGCTTGGTGGAATTCGAACTCGCCAGGGTTGCGCCGCACCACCGAGGTGAAGATCGACTCAAGCTTGTCCTGTACCGACACGAATACTCCTCGGTGTGCAACCATGGCCGGTTTGCGGCGGCACGCTAGGCGCCCTACGGGTCACCCCTCACCGCACGACCACTTCAAGAGCGTTGCTGTAGAACGACCTGTCGTGGTACGGCTGCTTCGGCGTGTTGAGCGAGAAGCTCCGGCAGGACGGGGTCTTCTCACGGACCTTGTCCTTGCCGGCGCTTCGTCGTCGTTCAGTTTGACATTCCCAGTTGCTGGTCCGTTATCGGCGGTGCCGTTTGGCGAGGTGACGGGTGTGCCGTAGCCCACTGGCGTTGCTGGTCGGGTGTCGGAAAACCGGTCGCCGCCGGGCCGGGGTCGACAGCGGTCGTCCTGGCGCTCGCTGCGGCGACGGCGGCGGGGATGAGTAGTGATACAGCGGTTCGACGATCTGGCGGGTCTGCACCAACGCCGACCCGCAGGCCCTCGACTCGGCGATTGGAACGTGCGCCAATCATGGTCGCCGTCGCCGTCCTGCTGGCCCAACTGCTGGCTCTCGTTAAGCTCACCCGGGACAGCCGCCCCACCTGGGTGCCGGCCACCGAGGATCGCGGCGAGGGCATCTTCCTGCAACTGGACGAGACCACCGTCGCCGCCTGCGAATCCGACGGGAAACAATCGCCGAAATCGTGGCGCGCGTCGGGGGGTGCTCATTATCGAATCTCATTCCACGTGAACCGCGGCTCACGCTACTTGGTCGGCGTACGGGACCAGGGCCGATTCGGTGACATCCCGTCCGCCGCCCCTGGTCCGACGCGCCCTCGCCTACGCACGCCGCGCGACCAGCGGGGCCGGTGCCACACCGCTCGCGCCCGTGCGGGACGCTCGGCGGACGGCGGGCACGACAAGCGCCGCCACCACTGCCGCGAGCGAGGTGACGGTCAGCATCTCGAACCCGTGGGTGAACCCGGACTCGTACGGCAGACCGTCCGGGCGCAGGTGGCCGGTGACGATGCTGCTCATCACGGCCGCCCCGATCGCTCCACCGATGGTCCGGATGTTCGCGTTCATCCCCGCCGCCACACCGGTCTGCGCGGCCGAGACGTTCTGCACGATCAGGTTCGTCATGGACGCGTATGCCAGGCCGATGCCGATCCCGAACACGGTCGAGGCGACCACGATCTGCCAGCGTGCGTCGTGGGCCACGGCGAGCAGGGCGCACGCGACCACGCTGAACGCGGAGCCCGCGGCGAGTTGTGCCTTACCACTGAGGATCCGCTCCATCCGGCCGCTGACGATGCCGGTCAGGAACATGGCGACGAGCATCGGCACCAGCAACAGCCCCGCCTCGGTGACGCTGGCCCCGAACCCATAGCCCGCGACCGTCGGGGTCTGCACGAACTGCGGCAGGAACGCGAGGATGGCGAACATGCCCGCGCCGAAGAGCAGCGCGACCAGGTTGGTGGTCCACACCGCCGGCAGGCGCATCACCCGCATGTCGATGAGCGGGTTGGTCGAACGGGTCTCGGTGATCACCCAGGAGACCAGGACGAGCACCGCGAAGAGCAGGAGACCGAGGACCTTACCCGAGGTCCAACCCCATGCCGGGGCCTTGCTGAGCGCCAGCATCAGCGCGACGAGCCACCCGGACAGCAGTACGGTGGCGAGCCAGTTGATCCGGCCCGGCGTCCGTACGGGCGACTCCGGTACGAGGAAGTGCGCCGCCACGGCCGTCGCGATCAGCATGACCATGGGGATCCAGAAGAGCCCACGATAGCCGAAGGCGCCGACGATCGGCCCGGCGAGCACGGTGCCCAGTCCCCCGCCGGCGGCGAGCAGGGCCGACATCGCCCCGATCGCCGACGTGGTCCGCGCCGCCGGGAACTCGTCCCGGATGATCCCGAACGACAGCGGGAAGACGGCACCACCGACACCCTGCACGATCCTGGCCACGATGAGCACGCCGATGTTCGGCGCGATGACGGCCAGCAGGCAGCCGGCGATGAGCGCGACCAGGGAGACGACGAACATCCGCTCCTTGCCGACCATGTCACCGATCCGTCCGAGGATCGGCGTGAAGACCGACGCGGAGAGCAGGTACGCCGTCAGCACCCAGGTCACGGTGTTCTGCGAGGTGTGCAGGTCGTGCTGGATCGTCGACAGCACCGGGCTGACGAGCGACTGCAGCATCGCGAAGAAGCCGGCGCCGGCCGCGAGGATGGCGAATGTGATCCGGTAGGGGGTACGGGTGGTGGTCCGAGCCACGAAAAAACTCCAGTTCTCGGTGGTGGGGAGCGGACAGCGCTCCTACTCAGACCGCGATGGTCTTGTGCTCCACGTACTGGGCCAGGCCGACGGCTCCGAACTCGCGGCCGACACCGCTGCCCTTGTAGCCGCCGAAGGGCGCGTCGAAGCCCGGGTCGGCGCCGTTGACGGTGAAGAAGCCGGTACGGATCCGGCGGGCGAGCGCCAGGCCACGCTCGACGTCGGCCGTCCACACCCCACCGCCGAGCCCGTACGGGGAGTCGTTGGCGATGCGTACCGCGTCGTCCTCGTCCTCGTACGCGATGACGACGAGGACCGGTCCGAAGATCTCCTCCTGGGCGATGCGCATGCCGTTGTCGACGTCGGCGAAGACCGTCGGCCGTACGTAGTAACCGCCCTCGAGCCCCTCCGGCACCTCGGGACCGCCGGTGACGAGACGCGCCCCCTCGGAGATGCCGAGTTCGATGTAGCTGCGGACCCGCTGCTGCTGGTCGGCGCGGACCATCGGGCCGATCCACGTACCCGGGTCGGCGGGGTCTCCCACGACGAGGCTCTCCGTCATGGTCTTCACGGCCTCGACGACCTCCTCGTAGCGGCTGCGCGGGGCCAGGATCCGGGTGTGCGCGACGCAGGATTCGCCGTTGTTGCCGAACGACAGGAACTTGAGTCCCTCGACCACGGCCGCGAGGTCCGCGTCCGGCAGGATGACCGTCGCGGACTTGCCGCCCAGCTCCAGGCTCACCCGCTTGAGCTGCTGGCCCGCCACGGACGCGATCGTGCGCCCGGCGGCGGTCGATCCGGTGAAGGCGACCTTGTCTACGTCGGGGTGCGCGACGAGATACGCGCTCGTCTCCCGGCCCGCCGGCAGGATGCTGACCACGCCCTCCGGCAGCCCAACCTGCTCGAAGATCTCGCCCAGTACCAGCGCGTCCAGCGCGGTCTCGGGCGAGGCCTTCAGGATGACCGTGCAGCCCGCCAGCAACGCCGGAATCATCTTCACCAGGGCCGACTGGTGCGGGGCGTTCCACGGGATGACCGCGGCGACCACACCGACCGGCTCGCGCCGGATCAGCGGGCCGGATTCGGTTGCCCGTTCCTCCCACCCGAAGGCCTCGGCGGCCCGCAGGTAGGCGCCGGTCTGCTCCGCCAGTGCGTGCAGCGTCCACCGGGTGAACCACGACGCGGAGCCGTTCTCCGAAGTGATCAACGCGGCCAGTTCGTCGGCCCGCGCCGCGTGTAGTTCGTTGAATCGGGCGATGACCGCCTGGCGTTCCTGCGGCGTCATCCGGGGCCACGGCCCGTCGTCGAAGGCCTTGCGCGCGGCGGCGACCGCCCGGTCGACGTCGGCCGGTGAGGCCTCGGCGGCCCGCCCCACCAGCGACTTGTCGTGCGGCGAGTGGACGTCGAGCAGGCCGCCCTCGGCGGGCGCGACCCACTGGCCACCAACGTAGAGCTTGTCGTGAACAATCACGGTGATTACTCCCTTATTGCTGGTTTTGCGCCGATTCGTGATCGGCGTCTGGACTGCGGCCCCGCCGCGTACGCGTTCCGCGTCGCGATCATCAAGGGGCACAACGATGTGACGTGTTGTGCGGCTAGGCACCACACGACCGTAGCACTTATCTTGGGTTCCGCCACCAAGGTGTGCAGCTAGCCGCGTGACCTGCCACACAGGGGTAGAGTTGACGGCACTATGAGAGCCGACGCAGCCCGTAACCTCGACACGGTCCTCCACGTGGGTGCTCGACTACTCGCGCAGGATCCGGCCACGAGCATCGCCACGATCGCTGCCACGGCCGGCGTCGACCGGCGCACCGTCTACCGCCGATTCGCCACCCGGGAGGCCCTGCTCGCCGGGGTCTACCAGGCCAAGCTCGACGCCTCCGAGCGCGCGCTCGACGACGCCCGGCTGACGGAGGCGCCGGTCGCGGTGGCCCTGCACCGCTATGTGGAGGGCATCATCCCGGTCATCCGGCGCTGGTCGATCCAGGTCCTCAAGCCAATGATGAACATGGACGTCGAGGCCGCGGCCCGGAGCAAGCAACTCGGCGAGCGGCTCGACCGGTTCATCCAGCGCGCCACCGACGAGGGGCTACTCCGCGCCGACCTGCCACCGGGCTGGGCCAGGACGCTGCTGGACCAACTCGTGAACGCCACCGCGGAAAACTTTCCCGACCTGGCCGCCGCACCCGCCGCCGACCTGGTCGTCGACGCGCTGTTGCGCGGCATCGGGCGAAGCTGACGGGCAGGCACTGTCCGAACCGCTTCGGCGGCGGAGCCGGCGACCGGTTGGGTCTAGCGGTAACCATCCCGGGCGTTGCGCTCCGCCTCGGCGTGCCACCAACGGGGCGGGGTCGGCCCGGTAACCGTCGCGGTCGGCTGGTCGGGATGCAGCCCGAGACGACGAAGCGTGCTGGCCGCCGAACGCACCCGCCGGGGCACCCGGGCCGGTACTCGTTCGTTGCCCTGCCGCGACCAGGCGATCCTGGTGCTGCGCTGGTTCCTCGACGCTGGTTCCTCGACGGCACCCGGATGCGCCAGCTCGCCACCGACAACCAGATCGGCGTCTCGACGGACTACGACTATGTGAACATCGACGGGATCCTGGTCGAGACCGATCGGTGCCGCACCTCGGGGCCAACGGGTGTCGATCTGCGGTGATCCGGTAAGCATGCCCAGCACGGCGGTAGGCAACGTCCAGGTCATCACCGTCGGCGACGGCTAGTCGATCTGGACCTCGGAGGTGCGGCCCGGCCGCGAACACGACACCACCGCCGTACGTGCCCACACCGAGATCCTGCCCTCCCTGACCGCGGACGGAGCCGACCTGCGCACCCTCGGCGATCTGGCTACGAAGGGCTGGCCGACATTGTCACCGTCGCATTTCAAGAAGCCCAAGAACGGTCGGCTCACCCTCGTCCAGCAGCAGTTCAACAAGGCACACAACAGCCTGCGCGCGATCGGCGAACGCGGGAACTCGCTACTCAAGATGACCTTAAAGCGCTGCGCAACGTCAGCCGCAACCCGTGGCGGATCGGGAAGATCGTCGCTGCCGCGCTGACCATCCTCCACATCGATCATGATCGCACCACATGACGCCCGTCAGGAGTCAGCCCCTTGCTCGAAATGGCTCAATATCGTGCCAGTTCAAGGCTTCAGGGCGCCGTCGGGGCGCGTACCACCTCGACCACCGCCCGTCGGGCGCACTGCGGCCCCCGGACCCGCCGCCCCGCACACCACCAACACCCCTGAAACCCTTACTTACCAGGGTCTGAGCGTTCCGGGTTCTCTGCGAAGACCTGGGCCGCGACCTGGTAGCCGTCGAACGCGCGTGCTACGCCAGCGTAGGCCGCGACCTGAAGAAAGACTTCGGCGATCTCTTCCTTGGTAGCGCCGGCGTTGAGCGCGATGCGGAGTTGACCACGGAGGGGCTCCAGGACGCCGAGTGTCGCCGCGATGGTGACGGACACCAGTGCCCGCGTCCGTGTATCTAGGTGCTCGGTGCGCGGCCAGACGTCGCCAAAGGCGTGCATCGTCGCGATCCGTTTGAAGTCTGCGCCGTTAGCTGGCTCACCAGGGGTGGCGCCAAGAAAGCGCTCCAAGCGGAAGCCCAGCAGACGCTCAGCCGTGTCCAGGGCGGCGGCGTACCCCGGGTCTGTCGCCGCAAATGCCGGATGATCCGTCGTCACGATGCTTACTCTCCCATGCAGAAGGACGAAGCAGGCGATATCCGGCATTTCGAAGGTGACTGAAGGTCGCGCACCTCAGTCGAGCTGATCAAGGAAGAGCGAGCCTTCTGACTACGGCCACGTCCGCAACATCGATGAGGACTGAGGAAGACAGCGCTTATCGTAGTTGCCGCACCCCAGGGCCCACCCCGTGCGTGGATCTATGGCGGTCGGCCAAGCGCGACAACCACGACGGCGACATTCAGATCATCACCGTCGCGGACGGCTGGCCGATCTGGACCTCCGAGGTACGACCCGGCCGCGAGCACGACACCACCGCCGTATGCACCCACACTGAGCCTTTTCCAAGCTGACCTTGCAGCTCAGGGCGGGGGCGGCGAGCCCGGAGATCGATGAGGACGAGGCTCCAGGTAAGACAGC
The DNA here is from genome assembly GCF_040643015.1 of Micromonospora sp. NPDC047527. Classification (NCBI taxonomy): domain Bacteria; kingdom Bacillati; phylum Actinomycetota; class Actinomycetes; order Micromonosporales; family Micromonosporaceae; genus Micromonospora; species Micromonospora sp. NPDC047527. Next base: position 8,169 of record NZ_JBEYTK010000016.1, read on the forward strand.
AGTCGACCAAGATCCGACGCCCCGACCGGGAGCCTCGCGGCGAACGGGCCATCGCCACGCTCAAGACCAGGAAAATCCCGGCCAAGCCGCGCTGCTGCCCGCGCCGCGTGCCGGTGATGCCCACGCGAGCCGGCCGGCGGCGTCAGCGATGACCTGCATGTTCACGCCGTGGCGTTGTGCCTGCCGGAGTAGTAGTGCTTCTGCTCGGCGGCCCAGTCGATCGGGATCAGCGTGCCGTCCAGGATCGTGTACGCCAGCAGCCGGAGGCGTCGCATCGCGGTGTTCAGGTCGTCGGCTGCCGAGCTGAGCAGCGTTATGGCTTCTGGACGTAGCGCCAGGCGGTGGCCACGCCGATCTTGAAGTCGGCCGCGAGGCGGGTGTAGGTGTCCCCGTTGCGCAGATGGGCCAGAGCCAGCAGCGCCTGCCGGCCGGCCCTCCAGACGACGCCATCGGGATCGGCGCTGCATACGGTGGCCACGGATGCGTTCAGCGAGGTGGTTGAGGGTCCGCCCTGGAAACGGAATCGCGGCGGGGTAGGCCAGCATGGCGAGGCTCCCGGTCGGGGCTTCGAGTCCTGGTCGACATCTGTCCTACCTGGAGCCTCGCACCCATCGATCACCGGGCCTGCCACACCCGCCATGAGTAGCGAGACCAGCTTGGAAAAGGCTCAGTGTTCCTGTGGAACTACTGAGGCTTGCCGACGGTGACGGGGGCCGACCTATCAGACTGTACGGATATCATCCCGTAATGACTTCCAAGACTTTGCTTGCACGTGGTGGACTCACATATATCGATCATCGCGACTTTGCACACGGCGATTCACGGCGCGTCATCAAGCGGTTACGTTGGCCGTCGGTATGCCTTTGGGTCGAGGACAGCAGGTTGACTCTTTCGTCGCGGGCCGGTTCCGACGTGCTGCTACTCGCTGAGGTAACCGCAACGCCACACGGCCCGATCGTGGCCACGCATTGGGCTCTTGCATTCGCGGTAGCCTTCCGGATCGCAGAACGTGATCAGGTTCTGCTTTTCTGGACTCCTCGTGCGCGAGCCGTCCTTCGGGAACTGGCTCGGTTTGGGTGGGATGCCGACCCCCGCGCAGACGACTTCGTTACGTAGTCGACCACGCCCATGCACGCCCTTCGGCAGGACAGGACGCCGGGCAGAAGTTGCCCACCGTGGCAGGCGGCCGGACAGGGCCGATGCACGGTCGGCGGCAGTTGAGTGCCTCTCATAGCGGTCCGACGCAGGTATGTCAGCACGACGAACCATCGAGGGATGTGGACCATTGAGCCTTTTCATCCTGGTAGCAGCTGGTTTCGACGCGGTGTATGTCAACGTCGGCTGAAAGTTGACCCCTCTGTTCCGGGTGGGTTCCACGGGGTCAGTTTTCAGGATCTGGCCCACTTTCCGTGATCAGGACTGACCCGGCTCGGGGTGCCAAGTCCACTGTGTAGGGTGCGTCGTGCGATCGGCTGATCTTGTTGCGGTCCTGCCTCATCTGGCACCTGTCGTGGTTGAGCGAGTGGATCGGCAGTCAGCTGGCCTGCGGATATGGGCGCGAGCGCGAGCCCGTCGTGCGGCGTGTACCGGTTGTGGGCGTCGGGCCCGGCGGGTTCACAGCCGCTACGAACGTCGACTCAGCGATGCCGCGGTGGCTGGCCAGCCGGTGGAGATCCGGTTGCGGGTCCGCCGGTTCTTCTGCGACACGGTGCGCTGCCCGGTCCGCACGTTCGACGAGCAAGTCAGCGGGTTGACCTGCAGGTATGGGCGGCGTAGTCCGCTGCTTCGTCAGATGCTGGAGAAGATCGGGCTGGCGCTTGCCGGTCGAGCGGGTGCCCGGCTGGCCGGCCGCCTCGGTCTGGTGACCAGCCGCAGCAGTGTCCTGAGGCTGGTCCGCGCCCTGCCCGACCCGCCGGTCGGGAGGCTCACCGCGGTGGGCGTGGATGACTTCGCCCTGCGCCGAGGCCACTGCTACGCGACGGTGCTGGTCGACGTCGACACCCGCCGGCCGATCGATCTGCTACCCGATCGGGAAGCGGCAACCCTCGCCACCTGGCTGGGGCAGCATCCGAGCGTGCAGGTTATCTGCCGAGATCGCGCCAGCGCCTACGCCGAGGGCGCCCGCACCGGTGCGCCGCAGGCTATCCAGGTCGCCGACCGGTGGCATCTGTGGCACAACCTCGCCGAACACGTCGAGAAGACCGTCGCCCGTCACCACGGCTGCCTCACCACCGCGCCGCCGCAGCCCGCACTGACGGCCACGCAGGACCCGGTCCAGGTTGCCGTCGATGCCACTGCCCAACGGGCAGAGCAGGGACTGTTGGTGCCTCGAACCCGGCGCCGTTATGAGCAGGTTCAGGTGCTCTGGGCTGAGGGCCACAGCATCCGGGAGATCACCAGGCGACTCGACCTCGCCCGCGGCACCGTGCGCCGCTTCGCCCGCGCCGGCAGTGTCGATGAGCTCCTGGCCAAACCTCGCGCCGGGCGGCCCAGCATCCTCGACGACCACCTCGACTACCTGCACCAACGCCTCAACGATGGCATCACCAACGCCACCGAACTGTTCGCCGAGATCCGCGCCCGTGGCTACCGCGGCAGTGCCACCACCCTGCGCACCTACCTGCAACCCCTACGAGCTGTCGCCACGCCACCACCAGCCCGACCCCGGCCGCCGAAAGTTCGCCGGATCACCGCCTGGTTGCTGCGCCACCCCGACGCACTGCACCCCGACGACCAAGTCGGCCTTGCCACGATCCGTGCCGCCTGTCCGCACCTGAACGCTGTTGCCGACCACATCAACGCGTTCGCGGAAATCCTCACCGGCCGCCACGGGCACCGCCTCAATGCCTGGATCACCGCAGTGACCGCAGACGACCAGCCCGACCTGCACTCGTTCATCGCTGGTCTGCGCCGTGACCACGACGCCGTCCTCAACGGCCTGACCCTTCCCTACAGCTCCGGCGTCGTCGAAGGACACGTCAACCGAATCAAAATGATCAAACGACAGATGTATGGCCGCGCGAACCTCGACCTGCTCCGCAAGCGAGGGGGCTGTCTCGCTAAAGGCTCTGTCTCACATTCGGTGGTGACGGAGGGTGCTGGTTAGCCGAGCAGGATGCGGTGGCGTAGGAGCGTGAAGCCGGCGCGTCCGTACATTTGTCGTTTGATCAGTTTGGTTTTGGTGTTGACGCCTTCGGTGCCGCCGTTGTGGAAGGGGTGGGTCAGGGCGGCGTTGACGGCGTTGCGGTCCAGGCCGAGGCCGCGGGTGAAGGTGTGCAGGTGGGGCAGGTCTGTGTCCTTGACCGCGGTGATCCACGAGTCGAGGCGGTCGTCGTTGCCGGCTGCGGGCGTGAGGAGCGCGGCGAACGAGCCGATGAAGCCGGCCAGCGCGGTCATCTGTGGACAGGCAGCGGTCAGAGCGTCGACGAGCGTCCGCTGATGTTCTTTGAGCTGGTCAGGGTCGGTTAGCAGGTAGCGGGTGAGGCGTCGGGGCGATAAGGCTGGGCGGTCGGCTTCGACCCGGCCTTGGGTGATGTAGCGGTAGAGCAGGTTGAGGCTGCCGGTATAGCCCCGTTCCCTGATCTCGGCGAGGAGTTGAGTGGCACCGACGGCGGGGTCTTGTTCCCGGCGCCGGCGCAGGTGCTCGCGGTAGGGGTCGACGAGGGTGGGTCGGTACTGCGGTGCGCGGACCAGGCGTTGCGGTTCGCTGATCCGGGCGTAGCGTTTGACGGTGTTGAGGCCGAGGTTGAGCCGGCGGGCGCATTCGAGCAGGCCGACGCCCTTGTCGAGCAGGTCGTGGACCTGCTGCCACCGCTGCCGGGTCGTCACCGCCCGTATGCCTTCCTGCGGCGGCGGGCCGGCGGTGGCCCAGCATGAGCTGTGGGCGGTGACCTCCTTGCGCACGGCCTCGGCGAGGTTGTGCCACAGATGCCAGCGGTCCGCGACCTGCAACGCGTCGGGCAGCGCGCGGCGGACTGCTTCGGCGTAGGCGCCGGAGGAGTCCCGGCACACCACCTCGACACCGGGATGCTCGCGCAGCCACGTCTCCAACGTGTGGGCCTTGCGGTCGGGCAACACATCGATGCGCTCACGGGTGACCGCGTCGATCAGAACGGTGGCGTAACGCTGACGTCGCCGCAAGGCGAAATCGTCAACCCCGAGTACGCGGGGCACCCGCCGCTCAGGCAGCGGTATGCGCAGCAGCGCCCGCAGAGCGGTGTGCCGGGACATGACGACCATCGCCAGGGCCGACAACACCCGAGCGCCTCCCCGACCAGCCAACTGACGCACCACGACAGCGACCTGGGAGATCAGCCGGCCAGTGCGGCGCTGGTAACGGTTCAGAACTCCCGGAAGCTGCTCCCGGAACGTCTGACGGCAGCCCGGCGTCGGGCACACCAGACGGCGCACGCGTACCCGCACCACCACCGGCCGGGCATCCACCGACACGTCCGCGACGGTCCGCTGGTGATACCCGTGCACCCGGCCCGTCACCGCCTCACAGCCCGGACAGGCCACCGTACCTTCAGGAGTCCGAGCCCACACCAGAATCCGCTCGCCCTCGTCCGTGACGTCATCGATCACCAGCGGGTACAACCCCGAGAACACCATCTTCGTCAGATCATCGATCTTGCACACATGACCTCAACGACATCGATTACCTTCGGTCACCACCGAATGTGAGACAGAGCCTCGCTAAGGGTGTTTCCGGCGATCTTGGTTAGTAGGTTTCAGCGGCTGGGAAGCGGTCGCTGAAGGTGATGGCGAAGGCGTTCAACGCGGGTTTCCAGCGCATCGTCCATCGGGTTCTGCCTGCTCCGGTGGGGTCCAGGGAT
>NZ_JBEYTK010000017.1:0-1600 GCF_040643015.1 Micromonospora sp. NPDC047527
AAGATTGTCCGGCGGTGTCCTACTCTCCCACACCCTCACGAGTGCAGTACCATCGGCGCTGGAGGGCTTAGCTTCCGGGTTCGGAATGTAACCGGGCGTTTCCCCTCCGCCATGACCGCCGTAACTCTATAGACATATCAAACAACACCACACAACAGGGGTTTGTTGTTCGTTTGTCTAGAGTTGCACAGTGGACGCGTAGCAGCTTAGTAGTCAAGTCCTCGGCCTATTAGTACCGGTCAACTGAACCCGTTACCGGGCTTACATTTCCGGCCTATCAACCCAGTCGTCTAGCTGGGGGCCTTACCCCACCAAGGTGGGTGGGATACCTCATCTTGAAGCAGGCTTCCCGCTTAGATGCTTTCAGCGGTTATCCCTTCCGAACGTAGCTAACCAGCCGTGCCCTTGGCAGGACAACTGGCACACCAGAGGTTCGTCCGTCCCGGTCCTCTCGTACTAGGGACAGCCCTTCTCAAGTATCCTACGCGCACGGCGGATAGGGACCGAACTGTCTCACGACGTTCTAAACCCAGCTCGCGTACCGCTTTAATGGGCGAACAGCCCAACCCTTGGGACCTGCTACAGCCCCAGGATGCGACGAGCCGACATCGAGGTGCCAAACCATCCCGTCGATATGGACTCTTGGGGAAGATCAGCCTGTTATCCCCGGGGTACCTTTTATCCGTTGAGCGACACCGCTTCCACTCGCAAGTGCCGGATCACTAGTCCCGACTTTCGTCCCTGCTCGACCTGTCAGTCTCACAGTCAAGCTCCCTTGTGTACTTGCACTCAACACCTGATTGCCAACCAGGCTGAGGGAACCTTTGGGCGCCTCCGTTACCTTTTAGGAGGCAACCGCCCCAGTTAAACTACCCACCAGACACTGTCCCTGAACCGGATAACGGTCCGAAGTTAGATACCCAAATCAACCAGAGTGGTATTTCAAGATTGCCTCCACCCATACTGGCGTATAGGTTTCACCGGCTCCCACCTATCCTACACAAGCTAATTCGAGTACCAATGTCAAGCTATAGTAAAGGTCCCGGGGTCTTTCCGTCCTGCCGCGCGTAACGAGCATCTTTACTCGTACTGCAATTTCGCCGGGCCTGTGGTTGAGACAGTGGGGAAGTCGTTACGCCATTCGTGCAGGTCGGAACTTACCCGACAAGGAATTTCGCTACCTTAGGATGGTTATAGTTACCACCGCCGTTTACTGGCGCTTAAGTTCTCCGCTTCGCCCCGAAGAGCTAACAGGTCCCCTTAACGTTCCAGCACCGGGCAGGCGTCAGTCCATATACATCGAATTACTTCTTCGCATGGACCTGTGTTTTTAGTAAACAGTCGCTTCCCCCTGCTCTCTGCGGCCATACAACGCTCCACCCGCGCGGGGCTTCACGTCTCCGGCCCCCCTTCTCCCTAAGTTACGGGGGCAATTTGCCGAGTTCCTTAACCACAGTTCGCCCGATCGCCTCGGTATTCTCTACCTGACCACCTGTGTCGGTTTGGGGTACGGGCCGCTAAGAACTCGCTAGAGGCTTTTCTCGGCAGCATAGGATCACTGACTTCACCTGAATCGGCTCGGCATCACGTCTCAGCCTAT
>NZ_JBEYTK010000017.1:1697-3491 GCF_040643015.1 Micromonospora sp. NPDC047527
CGTCGCGGATTTGCCTACGACACGGCCTACACGCTTACCCCGGCACAACCACCGGCCGGGCTCAGCTACCTTCCTGCGTCACCCCATCGCTTGACTACTACCCGCCAGGTTCCCACGCTCCCCAACCTTGACCCGAAGGTCGCAGCCGGTTTGGGTGGTTAGCACAACGAGGTTCATCAGGGACGCTCTTTCGCGGGTACGGGAATATCAACCCGTTGTCCATCGACTACGCCTCTCGGCCTCGCCTTAGGTCCCGACTCACCCAGGGCGGATTAGCCTGGCCCTGGAACCCTTGGTCATCCGGCGGAAGGGTTTCTCACCCTTCTTTCGCTACTCATGCCTGCATTCTCACTCGTGCCGCGTCCACAACTGGGTCACCCCGCTGCTTCACTCGCGGCACGACGCTCCCCTACCCATCCACACACCTGCACAAGGAATCAAGTCCAAGCGAGGATAAAATGTGAATGCCACAGCTTCGGCGGTGTGCTTGAGCCCCGCTACATTGTCGGCGCGGAACCACTTGACCAGTGAGCTATTACGCACTCTTTAAAGGGTGGCTGCTTCTAAGCCAACCTCCTGGTTGTCTATGCGACCCCACATCCTTTTCCACTTAGCACACGCTTAGGGGCCTTAGCTGGTGATCTGGGCTGTTTCCCTCTCGACTACGAAGCTTATCCCCCGCAGTCTCACTGCCGCGCTCTCACTTACCGGCATTCGGAGTTTGGCTGATTTCGGTAAGCTTGTGGGCCCCCTAGACCATCCAGTGCTCTACCTCCGGCAAGAAACACGCGACGCTGCACCTAAATGCATTTCGGGGAGAACCAGCTATCACGGAGTTTGATTGGCCTTTCACCCCTAACCACAGGTCATCCCCCAATTTTTCAACATTGGTGGGTTCGGCCCTCCACGCGGTCTTACCCGCGCTTCAGCCTGCCCATGGCTAGATCACTCCGCTTCGGGTCTAGGACACGCGACTGAATCGCCCTATTCAGACTCGCTTTCGCTACGGCTCCCCCACACGGGTTAACCTCGCCACATGCCACTAACTCGCAGGCTCATTCTTCAAAAGGCACGCCGTCACCCCGCAAGGCTCCGACGGATTGTAGGCGAACGGTTTCAGGTACTATTTCACTCCCCTCCCGGGGTACTTTTCACCATTCCCTCACGGTACTCGTCCGCTATCGGTCACCAGGAAGTATTTAGGCTTACCAGGTGGTCCTGGCAGATTCACGGCAGATTTCAGGGGTCCGCCGCTACTCGGGAACACCCACAGAAGGTCAGCAACTTTCACCTACCGGACTTTCACCGTCTACGGTCAGCCATTCCAGACTGTTCGACTAGCCACTAACTTTGTAACTTCTCGAACAAGTGTCAGCTTGTTCAGCAGGGTCCCACAACCCCGACCACGCAACCCCTGACAGGTATCACACGCAGCCGGTTTAGCCTCAATCCGCTTTCGCTCGCCACTACTCACGGAATCACTAAATTGTTTTCTCTTCCTACGGGTACTGAGATGTTTCACTTCCCCGCGTTCCCTCCACACACCCTATGTGTTCAGGTGTGGGTGACACCACATGACTGGTGCCAGGTTTCCCCATTCGGACACCCTGGGATCACAGCTTGGTTGACAGCTCCCCCAGGCCTATCGCGGCCTCCCACGTCCTTCATCGGCTCCTGGTGCCAAGGCATTCACCGTTCGCCCTTGACAACTTGACCACAAAGATGCTCGCGTCCACTGTGCAATTCTCAACAAACGACCAACCCACAACCCACAAGCCCCACACCAAACCCGGC
>NZ_JBEYTK010000018.1:0-4591 GCF_040643015.1 Micromonospora sp. NPDC047527
TTTGAGTGTTTTTCATGTGTTGTCCACTCCCTCAGGCCCAAAAACATCCACGGGGGGGGGGGGGGCCCCCCCCCCCCCCCCCCGACGTCGGCGTACGCCCTCCCGCTCGACCTCGGCGGACGAGTGGGCTGCGGCCTGCGCTACTCTTGAATGTCGCCGCTGTCGCACCGCGCTGACCGTGCGCGCTCCGAGGGCGGCGACAGCCGCATTTTCCCAGCTCCAAGCCCCAGGAAGTGACATGCCTCCGAAGAAGAAGCTCGTCAAGACGTTCACGCTTCAGTTGCCGGCGGGCCAGGCCACGCCGGCGCCGCCGGTCGGCCCCGCGCTCGGCCAGCACGGCGTGAACATCATGGAGTTCTGCAAGTCCTACAACTCGCAGACCGAGTCCCAGCGGGGCGACATCGTCCCCGCCGAGATCAGCGTGTACGAGGACCGGTCCTTCACCTTCGTGCTGAAGACCCCGCCCGCCGCCCGGCTGCTGATCAAGGCTGCCGGTGTGCAGAAGGGCTCGGGCGTTCCGCAGGCGGAGAAGGTCGGCTCGATCAGCCGCGTCCAGCTGCGTGAGATCGCCGAGAAGAAGATGGCCGACCTCAACGCCAACGACCTGGCCCAGGCCGAGAAGATCATCGCCGGCACCGCCCGGTCGATGGGCATCACCGTCAACGACTGACGTCGGCCCCGCCGACGACCCGACCGTGGGAGGGCTCGCGCCGAGCGGCCCGCCAGAGACCACAGGAGTAATCAGCAATGCAGCGCAGCAAGAGCTACCGCAAGGCCGCCGATGTCATCGACCGGTCGAAGCTCTACACCCCCGCCGAGGCCGTGAAGCTGGCCAAGGAGACCACCAACGTCAAGTTCGACGCCACGGTCGAGGTCGCCATGCGCCTCGGCGTCGACCCGCGCAAGGCGGACCAGATGGTCCGCGGCGTGGTCAACCTGCCGCACGGCACCGGTAAGACCGCCCGCGTGATCGTGTTCGCCGGCGGCGCGAAGGCCGAGGAGGCCGTCGCGGCGGGCGCGGACGAGGTGGGCACCGACGAGCTGGTCGCCCGCATCCAGGGTGGTTGGCTCGACTTCGACGCGGCCATCGCCACGCCGGACCAGATGGCCAAGATCGGCCGGATCGCGCGGATCCTGGGCCCGCGCGGTCTCATGCCGAACCCGAAGACCGGCACGGTGACCATGGACGTCACCAAGGCGGTGCAGGACATCAAGGGCGGCAAGATCACCTTCCGGGTGGACAAGCACTCCAACCTGCACCTGATCATCGGCAAGGCCTCCTTCACGGAGACCCAGCTGGTCGACAACTACGCGGCGGTGCTCGACGAGGTGCTGCGCGCCAAGCCGTCGGCAGCGAAGGGCAAGTACCTCCGCAAGGTCATCCTGACCACCACGATGGGCCCGGGCGTTCCGGTCGACCCGAACCTGGTGAAGAACCTTCGTGAGGACGCGGCCGAGGCCTGATCCGACAGTTCGCTCCACCGGGGCGCCGCCACCACCGTGGCGGCGCCCCGGCGCGTCTGTGGTGTGGCAGTCTCGGCCCCATGCGGTTGGAGAACGTCTGGTTGCGGTACCACCGGCGTGGGCCGTGGGTGCTGCGAGGCGTGGACGCGCGGCTCGGTCCGGGCGAGGTCGCGGTCGTGCTGGGTCGCAACGGGGTGGGCAAGTCGACGCTGCTCCAGGTGGCCGCCGGGGTGCTCCGGCCGGGCCGGGGTCGCGTCGCCGACCGCCCCGCCCGGGTGGGCTGGGTGCCGGAGCGTTTCCCGGCCGAGCAGCCCTTCACGGTGGCCCGCTACCTGACCGGCATGGCCCGGGCGGCCGGCCTGGGTCGGACGGCCGCCGACGAGGCGGTGGCGGTCTGGACGGAGCGGCTCGGGCTGGGCGCGTTCCGCGCGGTGCGGCTTCCGGAACTGTCCAAGGGCACCGCGCAGAAGGTGGGCCTCGCTCAGGCGATGCTGCGACCGCCGGGCCTGCTGGTCCTCGACGAACCGTGGGAGGGCCTGGACGCCGCGACCCGCGACCTGGTTCCCGAGTTGATCGACGAGGTGGTGGCCGGCGGCGGCGCCGTCCTGGTCAGTGACCACCGGGGCGAGACGGTCCGGCTGCCGGGCGCGCGTCGCTGGACGGTGGCCGACGGCTCGCTGACCGAGGAGACGTCGCCGGGCGAGGCGATCGCGGTGGTCGAGGTCGCGGTGCCGGCCGCGCGGGTCGCCGGCACCCTCGCCCGGTTGCGGGCCGAGGGTCACCAGATTCTTCGAGTACGCGCCGACACCTCCATCGCCGCACCACAGGCGCGACCCGAGCCCACGCCTGTCCGGCCGGCCGGTGAGCCCGTGCCGGAGCATCCGGGGGCAGCCGTGGACGTCGAACCGATTGTCGAGCCGACCGTGGGGGAGGCCCGATGAACGCCCTGGTGCGGATGCGGTTGGCCGGTTTCCTGCGTACCGGGCGGGCGTTGGCGCCGCTGCTCGCCGGCCTCGTCGCGCTCGGCACGCTGTACGGCGGCGGCCGGGCCCAGCCGGCGGAGGCGTACGGCGTGTCCGCTGTGGTGCTCTTCCCGGTGCTCGCCTGGCAGACCAAGATCCTGCTGGACATCGAGCCGGACGTGCAGCGTCGGCTCGCCCAGGTGACGGTCGGCGTGGCCCGGGAGCGGGCTGCGGGGCTGCTCGCCGCTGGCCTGGCGGCGATGGTGGCGGTGGCCGTGGCGCTGCTCTTTCCGTGGCTGGTTGGCGGGGTCACCGGCCCGGTCGATCCGGGGGACCGGTCGGTGCCGGTCGGGCTCGCGCTGGGGCTCTGGGCGCACCTGCTGGTCGTACCCGCTGCGGTTGCCCTTGGCGCGCTGGCCAGCCGGGCGTCGGTCGGCGGCGCCGGGTACGGTGTCGCGGTGCTGGCCGTCGGTGGCGTCGGCGCGGTGGTGCTCGGTCTGCGCGGTTCGGTGGTCCCCTGGCTGGCGCCGCCGATCATGGCCACGGCCCGGACCACCGCGGGCGATGCCGCCGCGCTCACCCTGCTCGGGCTGACCGGGTGGGCGGTGGCCTGGAGCGCCGCGGTCGCCGGCGGATACCTGTGGCGGCGCCGGGCCGAGGGCTGACCGGGCGAAGGGCTGCCGGGGCGACGGTGACCTGGCTCACCAGGGGCGATTTGGTGCTGGTGGCGTGGGCGCGTACTCTTCAAACGTCATCCGTGTTCTCACGGATGAGGAACCACCCAGAGACCGCTGGTCACCGTGCTCCGGCACGGTCGAAGGTCCCGCGACACACGGGCGACCCGCGTAGGGCGGCAAGCGTAACTCGGCAGTGAGCATGGTCCGCCGACCATGTCGATCCGCCGGCCCTCGCCCCGTGCGCCCTGCGCCGGGGCTTTTTCGTTGTCGCGCTGCCCTCGCCTGACGTTCCGGCTCCGGCCGAGACGGGGACCAGCCTCGAGTAACGAGAGAGGAGGGACATGGCGGACAAGCCGATCCGGGCCGACAAGGCCACGGCCGTCGCTGAGCTGACCGAGAGCTTCCGTAGCGCGGGCGCCACCGTGCTGACCGAGTACCGCGGTCTGACGGTCTCCCAGCTCACCCAGCTGCGGCGCTCGCTCGGCGCCGAGACCAGCTACACGGTCGCGAAGAACACGCTGGCGAAGCGTGCTGCGACGGACGCGGGCATCACCGGCCTCGATGAGCTGTTCTCCGGTCCTACCGCGCTGACTTTCGTTTCGGGCGACGTCGTCGAGGCGGCGAAGGGGCTTCGCGACTTCGCGAAGGCCAACCCGAAGCTCGTCATCAAGGGCGGTGTCTTCGAGGGCAAGGCCATTTCCGCGGCCGAGGTCACGAAGCTCGCCGACCTGGAGTCCCGCGAGGTGCTGCTGGCCAAGCTGGCCGGCGCGATGAAGGGCAACCTGAGCAAGGCCGCGGCCCTGTTCCAGGCTCCGCTCTCCAAGGCCGCCCGCGCGGCGGCCGCCCTGGCGGACAAGAAGCGCGAGCAGGAGGGCGCCGAGGCGGCCTGAGGCCGCGCGGCGCACCCACGTTCTTAAACAACCTTTAGAAAGGACGCCAGACATGGCGAAGCTCAGCACCGACGAGCTGCTCGACGCGTTCAAGGAGATGACGCTGATCGAGCTCTCCGAGTTCGTGAAGCAGTTCGAGGACACCTTCGAGGTCACCGCTGCGGCTCCGGTCGCGGTTGCCGCGGCTGGCGGCGGCGCCGCTGCTGCTCCCGTCGAGGAGGAGAAGGACGAGTTCGACGTCGTCCTCGAGGCTGACGGTGGCAAGAAGATCCAGGTCATCAAGGTCGTGCGTGAGCTGACCGGCCTGGGCCTCAAGGAGGCCAAGGACGCGGTCGAGTCCGCGCCGAAGGCCATCCTGGAGAAGGTCAACAAGGAGACCGCCGAGAAGGCCAAGGCCAAGCTCGAGGGCGAAGGCGCCAAGGTCACCCTCAAGTGACCTGAGCTCCACCAGCGCTGTGTCCGGCTCGTGAGCCGCGGCACGATCGCGTCACGGCGGGGGGGGGGCGCCCCCCCGGGGCCCCCCCCCCCCGGGGGGGGGGCGGGGGGGGGGGGGGGGCGGGGGGGGGGGGGGGGGGGGGGTGGGTGGTGGGGGGGGTGT
>NZ_JBEYTK010000019.1:0-4067 GCF_040643015.1 Micromonospora sp. NPDC047527
TCTGTACTGATATTTCTGGGGGGGGGTGGGGGGCCGGCGTACCGGCCCCCGACCGCTCACCTCAGACCTCTTCGACCGAGCTCGGCTCGCGCCGGGACAGGTCGATGCCCAGCTCCTCAGCGGCCCGGAACACCTCGTCGTCGGTCTCGCGCATCTCCAGGGCCACACCGTCGCTGGACAGCACCTCAACGTTGAGGCACAGCGACTGCAGCTCCTTGAGCAGCACCTTGAACGACTCCGGGATGCCCGGCTCCGGGATGTTCTCGCCCTTGACGATGGCCTCGTAGACCTTCACCCGGCCAAGAACGTCGTCGGACTTGATCGTGAGCAGCTCCTGCAGGGCGTACGCGGCGCCGTACGCCTGCATCGCCCAGCACTCCATCTCACCGAAACGCTGACCACCGAACTGCGCCTTACCACCCAGCGGCTGCTGCGTGATCATCGAGTACGGGCCGGTCGACCGAGCGTGGATCTTGTCGTCGACCAGGTGGTTGAGCTTCAGGATGTAGATGTAGCCGACCGCGATCGGGTCCGGCAACGGCTCGCCGGAGCGACCGTCGTACAGCTGCGCCTTGCCACTGGAACCGATCAGCTGGTTGCCGTCACGGTTCGGCAGCGTCGACGCCAGCAGGCCGGAGATCTCGGCCTCGCGGGCACCGTCGAAGACCGGGGTGGCCACGTTCGTGTCCCCCTCGGACTCGTGCGCGTCGATCGAGCGCAGCTGCCGCTTCCAGTCCGTGTCGTCGCCCTCGACCTTCCAACCGGTCTTGGCCACCCAGCCGAGGTGCGTCTCCAGCACCTGGCCGATGTTCATCCGGCTCGGCACACCCAGCGGGTTGAGCACGATGTCGACCGGGGTGCCGTCCTCCAGGAACGGCATGTCCTCGATCGGCAGGATCTTCGAGATGACGCCCTTGTTGCCGTGCCGGCCGGCGAGCTTGTCGCCGTCCTGGATCTTGCGCTTCTGGGCGACGTAGACCCGGACCAGCTCGTTGACACCCGGCGGCAGCTCGTCGCCGTCCTCGCGGGAGAACGTGCGCACACCGATGACCGTGCCGGTCTCGCCGTGCGGCACCTTCAGCGAGGTGTCCCGAACCTCGCGCGCCTTCTCACCGAAGATCGCGCGGAGCAGGCGCTCCTCCGGGGTCAGCTCGGTCTCGCCCTTGGGCGTGACCTTGCCGACCAGGATGTCGCCGGGGACGACCTCGGCACCGATCCGGATGATGCCGCGCTCGTCGAGGTCCGCGAGCATTTCCTCGCTGACGTTCGGGATGTCGCGGGTGATCTCCTCCGGGCCGAGCTTGGTGTCCCGGGCGTCGACCTCGTGCTCCTCGATGTGGATCGAGGTGAGCACGTCCTGCTGCACGAGGCGCTGCGACAGGATGATCGCGTCCTCGTAGTTGTGGCCCTCCCAGCACATGAACGCCACGAGCAGGTTGCGCCCGAGCGCCATCTCGCCCTCGTCGGTGCACGGCCCGTCGGCGATGACCTGACCGGCCTCGACGCGGTCGCCCTCGAAGACCACCGGCTTCTGGTTGACGCAGGAGCCGGCGTTGGAACGGCGGAACTTGTGCAGCAGGTACGTCCGGCGGTGGCCGTCGTCCTGGTGGATGGTGACGTAGTCGGCGCAGAGATCCTCGATCACACCGCCGACCTCGGCGACCACCACGTCGCCAGCGTCGACCGCGGCCCGGTACTCCATGCCCGTACCCACCAGCGGCGCCTCGGCCTTGACCAGCGGCACCGCCTGGCGCTGCATGTTCGCGCCCATCAGTGCCCGGTTGGCGTCGTCGTGCTCGAGGAACGGGATCATGGCGGTCGCGACCGAGGTCATCTGCCGGGGCGAGACGTCCATGTAGTCGACGGCACCGGGGACGACGTCCTCGGTCTCGCCGCCCTTACGACGACACAGCACCCGGTCCTCGGCGAACGTGCCATCGGCCTGCAGCGGCGCGTTGGCCTGGGCCTTGACGAACCGGTCCTCCTCGTCCGCGGTCAGGTAGTCGATCTGGTCGGTGACCCGACCGTCGACGACCTTCCGGTACGGCGTCTCGATGAAGCCGAACGGGTTGACCCGGGCGAAGGTGGACAGCGCGCCGATCAGGCCGATGTTCGGGCCTTCCGGCGTCTCGATCGGGCACATCCGGCCGTAGTGGGACGGGTGCACGTCGCGGACCTCGAAGCCGGCCCGCTCCCGGGACAGACCACCCGGGCCGAGCGCGCTCAGCCGGCGCCGGTGGGTAAGACCCGCCAGCGGGTTGGTCTGGTCCATGAACTGGGACAGCTGCGACGTCCCGAAGAACTCCTTGATCGCCGCCACCACCGGGCGGATGTTGATCAGGGTCTGCGGGGTGATCGCCTCGACGTCCTGCGTGGTCATCCGCTCGCGGACGACCCGCTCCATCCGGGACAGGCCGACCCGAACCTGGTTCTGGATCAGCTCACCCACGGTCCGCAGGCGCCGGTTGCCGAAGTGGTCGATGTCGTCGGCCTCGTAGCCATCCTCACCGGCGTGCAGCCGGCACAGGTACTCCACGGTGGCGACAACGTCGTCCTCGGTCAGCGTGCCGGTGGTGATCGGCACGTCGACTTCGAGCTTCTTGTTGAACTTGTAGCGCCCGACCTTGGCGACGTCGTACCTCTTCGGGTTGAAGAAGAGGTTGTCGAGCAGGGTCTGGGCGTTCTCGCGCGTCGGCGGCTCGCCAGGGCGCAGCTTGCGGTAGATGTCGAGCAGGGCCTCGTCCTGGCCGGCGATGTGGTCCTTCTCGAGCGTGGTCATCATCAGCTCGGACCAGCCGAACCGCTCGCGGATCCGCTCAGCCGACCATCCGATGGCCTTGAGCAGGACGGTGACGGCCTGCCGACGCTTGCGGTCGATGCGTACGCCGACCGTGTCACGCTTGTCGATGTCGAACTCCAGCCAGGCACCCCGACTCGGGATGACCTTGACGCTGGAGAGGTCGCGGTCGGAGGTCTTGTCCGGCTCCTTGGAGAAGTACACACCCGGAGACCGGACGAGCTGGCTGACCACGACGCGCTCGGTGCCGTTGATGACGAAGGTGCCCTTGGGCGTCATCATCGGGAAGTCGCCCATGAACACCGTCTGGCTCTTGATCTCGCCAGTGGTGTTGTTGGTGAACTCCGCGGTGACGAAGAGCGGAGCGCAGTAGGTCAGGTCCTTCTCCTTGCACTCCTCGATCGAGGCCTTGACCTCGTCGAAGCGCGGCGCCGAGAAGGAGAGTGACATGGTGCCGGAGAAGTCCTCAATGGGACTGATCTCTTCGAGGATCTCCGCGAGACCCGAGCGTGCGTGCGGGTCGTCCGCCGACCGGCCCTGCCAACCCTCGTTGCCGACGAGCCAGTCGAAGGACTCGTTCTGAATGGCGAGGAGGTTGGGGACCTCGAGGTGTTCGGTGATCCTGCCGAATGAAACTCGGCGGGGCGCGAAAGCGCTCGACGTACGACTGGTCTTCGCAGGGCGGGAAGCTGCCAAGATGCGTCCTTCCGAGGACCGGTGCTGCAGAACGGCTGGTACGCGTGCACTCCAATGACCCCACCAGAAATATCCGTAACCGGACATTTCCGAGCAGGGGTCTAGTCGGAAGGCAGCGCAAACTAGCAGTGTAGCCGAGAGGCTAACCGCTGTCCAGCCCAACCCACAGGTCGTTGCGGAACGTGCCTCGGCCCCCGTGAACCGGGGCTTGCCGGGCCGCTCAGAACGCAACGCTCCCGCTGGGCCGCTCGGGATGCTGCGGTCGATGGTGCCGCCGCTGTCATACCCACATCGTGGCCGTCGCAAGCGCGGTGTCTTGCTGGTGTCAGCGTGCCTGGCAGGCCGGTGCCGCGTCAAGGCCCGGTATCCGGGTCGTCACTTCTTTCCCACCTGGGGGCGACCCGCGACCCTCATCCGGGTGGTCGGGCGACACTCCTCGGCACCCAGCTCAGGACGGCTGTCACCCGATCCACCAACACGGCGGGGGGGGGGCGGAGGGGGGGGGGCGGGCGCCCGGCCGGGCTGGTGGGGGGGGGGGGGGGGGGGGGGGCGGGGGGGGGGGGGGGGGGGGGAT
>NZ_JBEYTK010000020.1:0-3037 GCF_040643015.1 Micromonospora sp. NPDC047527
GGGATCTCACCGGCGGCCCGGGGGGCCTGCTCGGGTGGTCCAGGGGATGTAACCGTCGGGGCCGGCGACTCATTCCACCGCACTCCGGGGGATCTCACCCGACGTGCCTGGGGTGTTGCTCGGGTGGTCCAGGGGGATGTAACTGTCGGGGCCGGCGACTCATTCCACCGCGCTCCGGGGGATCTGCCCGGCGGCCTGGGAGGGCTGCTCGGGTGGTCCAGGGGGATGTAACCGGGCCGGTCGGGTGGATGTTCCCCGGCGGCCAACGCGGTCGGGCCGGGGGCCGCGACTGTCGTGGTTACCCCCTGTACAACCACCCGGCCCGGCCCATCATTCCGCCGCCAGCGTGCCACCGACCACGGGACCCCGACCCCAAACCCGACAAACCGGCCCGCCGAACCCGGCGCCGGGCGGTGATCGACTCCGTATCGCCGATATCGCGGTATCAGAGCGTCCCGGATACCCCCACATCGGCGACATGGAGTCGATCAAGCGCTCGCTGTCAGGATTCGGACGCCGCCAAGCGCCCAACCGGACGCCCACCCCAAACGACGCCGCTGCGCGACGGCGACGCTCGCCCGGGAGGGCTGCGGACCGGAGAGGCCGGGAAGCACGGGATTCCACCGGCCGGAACCCCAGGCCGCGCACCAACCAACCCATGTGCTCGAACCAGGAAACAGGGCCCTCACCCAGGGAACGAGGCCGCTACAACCAGGATCGAGCACGATCATGCGAACAACCGACAGACGGAGCCGGGCACACGACAGACCGAGCACACGACAGACCGGGCACACGACAAACCGGGCACACGGACAGACCGCAGGCAGGCAGGCTAGCGGGCAGGCACGGGGACGGGCGGGCCAGCAGGCTACGGACTTGGCGTCGCTGTTGTTTCGTCGTTCGCCGCCGTGTCCTTGTCGAGGGCGGCCAGGATCGCCTCGGCGGTACGCCGACCCACCCCGGGCACCTCGGTGATCTCGTCGACACTGGCGGTGGAGAGTCGCTTGAGCGAGCCGAAGTGCCGCAGCAGGGCCTTGCGGCGTACCTCCCCCAGGCCGGGAACGGTGTCCAGCGCCGACTCGGTCATTCGCTTGGAGCGGCGTTGGCGGTGGAACGTGATGGCGAAGCGGTGCGCCTCGTCACGGACCCGTTGCAGCAGGTAGAGCCCCTCGGAGGTGCGCGGCAGGATGACCGGGAACTCGTCGTCGGGGAGCCACACCTCCTCCAGCCGCTTGGCCAGGCCGCACAGCGCGACGTCGTCGATCCCCATGTCCGCGAGGGCCTGGGCGGCCGCCGCGACCTGCGGCGCGCCGCCGTCGACGACCACGAGCTGCGGCGGGTACGCGAACTTCCGGGGCCGCCCGGTGGTCGGGTCGACCAGGACGCCGACCTGCGGATCGACCGCGCCTCCGGGTGCGGCTGGGTCGTCGGCGGACTCCACACCCACTTCTCCCGTCTCGGCCCGCGCGTCGAGGTAGCGGGCGAAGCGGCGGCGCAGCACCTCGGACATCGCGGAGAGGTCGTCGGTCGCGCCCCGGACGATGAACCGCCGGTACTCGCTCTTGCGGGGCAGACCGTCTTCGAAGACCACCATGCTGGCGACGACGTCGGTGCCCTGGATCTGCGAGATGTCGAAGCACTCGATGCGCAGCGGCGAGGTACGCATGTCGAGCGCCTCGCTGATCTCGTCCAGTGCCTTGCCTCGGGTGGTCAGGTCACCGGCCCGCTTGAGCTTGTGCCGGGCCAGCGCGTCCTTGGCGTTGCGCTCCACCGTCTCCATCAGTGCCCGCTTGTCGCCGCGCTGCGGCACCCGCAGCGACACCCGGCTGCCGCGGTGGTTGGTGAGCCATTCGGCCAGCGCGTCGGCGTCCGCGGGCAGCGCGGGCACGAGCAACTCCCGGGGTACGTCGGTTTCGCCGTGCTCACCGCCGTACACCTGGGTGCAGAAGTGGTGGACGAGGTCGCCGGTGGTCAGGTCCTCGGTCTTCTCCACGACCCAGCCGCGCTGGCCGCGGACGCGGCCGTCGCGGACGTGGAAGACCTGCACGGCAGCCTCAAGGGGGTCGTCGGCGAACGCGACCACGTCCGCGTCGGTGCCGTCGCCGAGCACCACAGTCTGCTTCTCCATGGCCCGGCGCAGTGCGGCCACGTCGTCGCGCAGCCGGGCGGCCCGCTCGAACTCCAGCTGCTCGCTCGCCTCGATCATCTCGCGTTCGATCTTGCGGACCATGGTGTCGGTGCGCCCGGCCATGAAGTCGCAGAACCCGTCGACGATGGCCCGGTGTTCGTCGGCGGAGACGGTGCCGACGCAGGGCGCCGAGCACTTGCCGATGTAGCCGAGCAGGCAGGGGCGACCGACCTGGCCGGCCCGCTTGAACACCCCGGTCGAGCACGTCCGGGCGGGGAACACCCGCAGCAGCAGGTCGAGGGTCTCGCGGATCGCCCAGGCGTGCGAGTAGGGCCCGAAGTAGCGCACACCCTTGCGCTTGGCGCCGCGCATCACCTGCAGCCGGGGGTATTCCTCGTCGAGGGTGACGGCCAGGTAGGGGTACGACTTGTCGTCGCGGTAGCGGACGTTGAACCGGGGGTCGTACTGCTTGATCCAGGTGAACTCCAGTTGGAGCGCCTCGACCTCGGTGCCGACGGTGATCCAGTCCACCGACTCGGCGGTGGTGACCATCTGCCGGGTGCGCTCGTGCAGGTTCCACACATCGCCGAAGTAGGAGTTGAGCCTGCTGCGCAGGTTCTTCGCCTTGCCGACGTAGATCACCCGGCCGGTGCCGTCGCGGAAGCGGTAGACCCCCGGTGACTCCGGGATCGTGCCGGGTGCGGGACGGTAGGTCGAGGGGTCAGCCACGCCCGCAAGCCTAGTCCGCACCACCGACACGCCACCGCGAGCGCTAGATCCACTCGGCGTTTCGGGACGTGGGGGGGGGGGGGGGGCCCCCCCCCGGGCCGGGGGGGGGGGGGGGGGGCGGGGGGGGCCCCCCCCCCCACCCGATGGGGAGAGCTCACCGGGGGTAAGCCAACACAGGGG
>NZ_JBEYTK010000021.1:0-2796 GCF_040643015.1 Micromonospora sp. NPDC047527
CGGGGTTGGTGGCGGGGTTGCCGGGGTTGTCGGCTGAGGTGGTGTTGGTTGATCGGCCGGGGTTGTGGGCTGGTGAGTCTGCTGAGGATGTGCCGGTGGTGGTGGGTCCGGACAACGCCTGCTATGTGATCTTCACGTCGGGCTCGACGGGTCGGCCGAAGGGCGCGATGGTCACGCACGCCGGCCTGGTCAACCGGACCGCCCACGTCGCACCCACCATCAACCGCCTCGGTGCCGACGGCGTGCTCCTGCAGAAGACCGAGATCGGTTTCGACGTCTCACCGGCCGAGGTGTACGCCGCCCTGTCGACTGGCGCGCGGATCGTCGTGGCCCGGCCTGGTGGTCACCGTGACCCCGCGTACCTGCGTGACCTGATCATCGCCGAGTCGGTCACCTCGATCGAGCTCGTGCCCAGCATGGTGTCGGCGCTGCTCGCCGAGGGGATCGAGCGGTGCACCTCGCTGCGGTCGGTGGCGGTCGGCGGTGAGGAGCTGCCGGTCGACGTGGCGCGGGCGTTCCTGGCGGCGCTGCCCGACTGCGAACTGCACAACACCTATGGGCCGGCGGAAACCACCGTCGACGTGACCAGTTGGCGTTGCACCGCCGACGAATTGGCCGACGTGTCCCGCGTGCCGCTGGGGCGCCCCTTCCCGAACCTCACCCTGCGCGTGCTCGACGACGAACTCCAGCCGGTGCCGGTCGGCGTGCGGGGGGAGTTGTTCGTCGGTGGTGTGGGTGTGGGTCGGGGTTATTTGCGGGGTGGGGGGTTGACGGCGGATCGGTTTGTGCCGGATCCGTTTGGGTTGGTGGGGTCGCGGTTGTATCGGACTGGGGATGCGGTGGCGTGGCGGTCGGACGGGAGTGTGGAGTTCCTGGGTCGGTTGGATGCGCAGGTGAAGTTGCGTGGTGTGCGGGTGGAGTTGGGTGAGGTGGAGTCGGCGTTGCGGTCCTGTGTGGGTGTGCGGGATGCGGTGGCGTCGGTGGTGGAGGTTGATGGTCGGCGGGTGTTGGCCGGTTTTGTGGTGCCGGTGGGTTCGGGTGTTGATGTGGTGGGTGTGCGGGGGGTGTTGCGGGGGGTTTTGCCGGAGGCGTTGGTGCCTTCGGTGGTGATGGTGGTTGATGTGGTGCCGGTGGATCCGAATGGGAAGGTGGATCGGCGTCAGTTGCCGTTGCCGGTGCTCGGTGATGAGTCGGTGGGTGTGTTTGTGGCGCCGGTGTCGGTGGTGGAGCGCGCGGTGGCTGCGGTGTGGGCGCGGGTGTTGGGTCGTGACGTTGTTGGTGTCGAGTCGAGTTTCTTTGATCTCGGTGGTGATTCGATGCTGGCGGTGTCGTTGGTGGGGGCGTTGCGGGCGGCGGGTTATCCGACGAGTGTCCGCGATGTTTTCGCGTACCGGACCGTGCGCGGGCTGGTGGCGTCGTTGGGTGGTGTCGAGGATTCGTGGGAGCCGGTAGCGCCCTTCGCGTTGCTGACCGACACCGATCGGGCCGCGCTGCCTGCCGGCCTCACCGACGCCTACCCGGCCACGCAGGCCCAGGTCGGCATGGCCGTGGAGATCGCCAAGGACGAGAGCGCCTCGCCCTACCACATCGTGCACACCATGCCCGTGCACGACGAGCTGCCCTTCGACGTCGAGCCGCTGCGCGCCACCCTCGCCGAGTTGGTCGCCCGGCACGACACGCTGCGCACCTCGATCGACCTGACCGGCTACTCGATGCCGATGCAGCTCGTGCACGCCGAGGCGCAGGTGCCGGTCACTGTGCACGACGACGCGACGGGCCATTCCGCGTACGTCGCCGCCGAGCGTGAGCGACCGTTCGACCTGGCGACGCCGCCGCCGCTGCTGCGGGTGGCCGTCCATCGCGAGGACGACCGGGCCTGGTGGCTCACCGTCTCCGTCAGTCACCTGATCACCGGTGGCTGGGACCTCAACCTCCTGCTGGCCGACCTGCGCGACGGCTACCACCGGCGGCGGCGTGGCGAGCAGCCGACCCCGGCCGACGAGGTGGCCGTCCGGTACGCCGACTTCGTGGCCGCCGAACTCTCGGCGCTCGACTCCGAGACGGACGCCACCTACTGGCGGGAAGTGGTGACCGGTAGGCCGAAGCTCACCCTGCCGGGCAGCCAGGCGATCGACTCCGGCCCGCGGCAGGTGTCCCGTACCGAGGTGGACATCGCCGACCTGGACGGTGCGTTGCGCCAATTCGCCAGCAGTCTCGGCGTACCCGTCAAGGCTGTTCTGCACGCGGCTCATTTGAAGGTGATGAGTCAGTTGACTGATGAGCGGCGTTTTCACACGGGTTTGGTGTGTGATGCGCGGCCGGAGGTGCGGGGTGCGGAGCGTGTGCATGGGATGTACATCAATGTGTTGCCGTTCGGTCATGAGCGGGGTGGGGGTTCGTGGCGTGATCTGGTGCGGTCGGTGTTCGACCGTGAGGTGGAGTTGTGGCCGCATCGGCGGTTCCCGTTGCCGGCGGTGCGGCGGTTGACGGGTGTCGACGCGCACCCCATCGACGTCGTCTTCGGCTACACCGAGCCTCGTACCGACCCGTCCGGGAGGGGAGACGCGGACGGACCTGGCGCCGCGCCGACGACCGACGGCCACACCACGCACGCCGACGAGGCCGTTGCCGGGCGGGTCGCCAGCGACGTGGCCGCCACCGAGTTCGTCCTGTCCGTCGGTGCCAGCCCGACCGTGATTCGCCTCGTTGCTGATGGGCGGGTGTTTGGTTCGGCGGGGTTGGTGCGGTTGGCGGGGATGTTCCGGGTGGTGTTGGAGTCGATGGTGGCGGATCCGG